>JAMIFM010000037.1:0-475129 GCA_035906255.1 Bacteroidia bacterium | reverse complement strand
GGGCAGTAGCACGCAGATAAATCAGTTGCAAGACTGTTTCCAAATCAGCAGGTGAGCAGCTTCCGCTAAACCCTTGCGAGTAGTTGCTGATAGCGGGTGATACTTTCACTATTTTGCCTTTCAACATTTTATCCAATTGGATATTATTGATTTCACCTACGCCGCCTTGCGCTATCACGTAGCTGGCATAATCAGCCGATTGGTTATCCTCTACCCCGAACAACGAAACACCGCCCCAACCTGACGAAGTAAACAGTATTTCGTCGTTCTTAAAATCGGTGGTTTTGAGTAATACTTTTACCCCGTTGCTTAGAGTAAACTCTGTAGCACCCACTTCTTTAATTTCTTTTTGGGCAGTTACTTTACCTGCAACAGGTTTTTGCGCCATTAAAGGTGCATCAGTAACATCATCCACAAAAGCAGTTACTTCCAGTGCTTGTGCATTGTTTATCATGGTCAACACCTCATCGGCAGTAGGTTGTTTCACACCTTCTTTTTCAGGCAGCAACAACATAGCAACCATGTTTTTACCATCAGTAATCCATTGCGAAGGCAGCGCGTTTACTTCGGCCAAAGTGATACCGGGCACATAACGTTTGTATAACTCATATTCAAAGCCGATACCGGGTGCTACTTCGCCCTCTAAAAAATGACGCACATATTCATCTACATACGATGCCGACGGAGTTTTATCACGTTCATTAAACGTTTTTTCAATGCCGCGCAGCATTTCTTGTTTAGCACGCTCCAACTCAGTAGCCGTAAAACCGAATTTACGTACACGGTTATTTTCTTGTATCAAAGTTTCAATACCGTGTTGCACTCCATCCTCAGATACTATAGCAATAGCATAATACACATCCTTTGGCCTTAAAAAATCTTCATAACCGCAAGCCCCATAAATAAAAGGCGGGTTAGGTTTTTGGGTAAGTTCTTCCAAGCGGGCATTAAGCATGCTGCCATACAAGTTGTTTACCAATTGTTGCCTGTAATCGGCAATGGTTTTCACCTCCTTATCAGGATGCTTATAAAACAATTGTATTTGGGTATAAGTGTTTTCTTTGTCAGAAACTACTGATACCAGCGGTTTATCATTATCAGGAATGTCCCATTTTTGAACGGGCAACCCATTAGTACGGGTAGGTATCTTTGAAAACTGGGCAATGATTTTTCTCTCCATCTCAGCAGGGTCAAAATCACCCACAGCCATCACCGCCATCAATTCAGGACGGTACCAATCGTAATAAAAACGTTTTAGGGTATCGTAAGGCGTATTTTTTAGTATCTCAGGTTTACCGATAGGAAGACGTACCGCATAACGGCTATCCTTCAAAATCACCGGAAAATATTTTTCACGCATACGCTCTTGCGCACCCAAACCCAAACGCCACTCTTCGGTAACCACGCCACGCTCTTTATCAATCTCTTCGTTTTCAAAGCTCACATTGTGTGCCCAATCTTCCAATATCTGCAAGCCTTTAGTAACATACTCTTCTTTATCCGTAGGTACTTGCAACATATACACCGTTTCATCAAAACTGGTATAAGCGTTTAAGTGCGGGCCGAATTTTGTACCGATAGACTCTAAGTAATCCACCAACTCGCTTTTCTTAAAGTTCTTAGTTCCGTTAAAGCACATGTGCTCCACAAAGTGGGCAAGCCCTTGTTGGTTGTCACTTTCCATAGTGGCACCCACGTTCACAGCCAACCTAAGTTCCATGCGGTTTTCAGGTTTCACGTTACGGCGCACAAAATATTTCATGCCATTGGGTAAAACGCCCGTGCGTATTGCAGAATCTAAAGGAAAACCCGCCGTAAGAACAAAGCGGTCTTGGGCTTGCAAGCCCGTAAGCATCACTAAAAAGGCTAAAACGCCCAGCAGTTTCAAACGCATAATAGAGGATATTGGTTTAAGCGGGTAAAGTTATCAAAAAAAGGCGTTGCATAGAACATTGAACATTTATCATTTAAACGGGCATAAAGCCCATCTCTATTAATCCTGTCTACCAACCACTCCAACTGACCACTGACCACTGACCACTGACTTCTGACTACTGACCCCTAACTACCCCTCAAGTCTTGTAAACGGCACGGCATCCTGCCCGCAAAAAATATCGTTTTGGTATTTAAAGTACCCCGCAATGGCAATCATAGCTGCATTATCAGTACAATATTCAAACTTGGGGATATAAGTATTCCAGCCCTTGGCTTTGCCTGTGTTTTCTAACGTTGTACGCAAACCGCTGTTGGCACTTACGCCGCCTGCAATGGCAACTTCGGTTATGCCTGTCTGCTCCGCAGCTTTGCTTAGCTTTTTTATCAATGTGCTCACAATTGTGTGTTGTATGCTTGCACAAATATCAGCAAGGTTTTCTTGCACAAAATCGGGGTTCAAAGCCACATTATCGCGTACAAAGTATAGTACCGAGGTCTTAAACCCGCTAAAGCTAAAACCAAGCCCGTCAACCTTACCTTCAGGGAATTTAAACCGCAACGGATTACCTTCTTTGGCGTATTTATCAATCAACGGCCCGCCCGGATAAGGCAACCCTAATATCTTAGCTGCTTTATCAAAGGCTTCGCCTGCGGCATCGTCTTGGGTTTGTCCCAGCAACTCCATTTCCAGCGGGCTGTTCACTTTCAAAATTTGCGTATGCCCGCCCGATACGGTGAGGCACAAAAACGGGAACGTCGGCTTGGGGTCATCAATAAAATGCGCCAACACGTGGGCATCCATGTGGTTCACCTCAATCAACGGAATATCAAGAGCCAAAGCAAGGCTTTTGGCAAACGTTACCCCTACCAGCAAACTACCCAACAAACCCGGGCCACGCGTAAATGCCACCGCAGTAAGCTGTTCGCGGCTCACCCCTGCCTCTTTAAGAGCCACATCCACCACAGGCACAATATTTTGTTGGTGAGCTCGGCTGGCCAGTTCGGGCACTACTCCCCCGTACTTCTCGTGCACGGTTTGCCCCGCAATAATATTGGCAAGAATGTTGCCGTTGTGTAAAATAGCGGCCGATGTCTCGTCGCACGACGATTCAATGGCTAAGATGTAGGCTTCGGTTTGGGGCACTTTTATTACTTTTGAGAAATTTTGCGGGCAAAAATATTCAAAATACTCTTCTGGCTCTTATTGTGGTTCGTTACGGGCGTTACCATGATGGGTGCCATTATACGCAGCAAAACCTTTCAAACATGGGCCACGCATAAAGTAGCACAATATTTTTCGGCAGAATTAGATACAAAGGTAAGCATTGCAGGTTTTAGGATTGATAACTTTACCTTTTTGCATTTAGACAGCATTTATGTTGAAGACCGCCAACAAGACACTGTTTTTTTTGTACAGGAATTTACGGTTGACCTTGACAGACTCAATTGGACGTTTGATAAAATTCAGAAACGCATTAATGTTAATTATGCTGAGGTTGAGGGGGCAAAAGTTTGTTTCAGGCAATATGCCGATACTGCCGATTGGAACTATGAATTTATTTTTGATTATTTCGACCCTCCGAGAGATAGTACCGATACCATTCCCGGACGACCTTTTATTTTAAAAGTAAATGAGTTGAGTGTTATAAACTCTGCTTTTGCTTATAAAAACCCTACCTACGATAGCACTTGGGGAGCCAAATTCCATCCTGATGATTTCAGGTTCAATGAACTAAACGGCACTTTACAAAAATTCTCGATTGTTGACGACTCACTTGCATTTAATACTGAAAACTTGAGTGCAAGGGAAAAGAACGGGTTTTATGCCAAAAAAATGGCTGCCGATGTCCGTATATACTCACGCGGACTTGAGTTTTACAATATGCTTATTGAGACCGAAAAGAGCCGCTTGGGCGATGAGCTGAGAATGAATTACAACGATTGGGATGAGTTAGGCGAATTTATCCCTAAGGTGGTGTTTAATGCCCGTATGACCAACAGTGTTGTGAGCATGGAGGATGTTGCTTATTGGGGGCCTAATATGAACGACCTGAAACAAGTGGCAAAAATTAACGGTTTGGTGCGGGGCACTATTGATAACCTTAAAGGCCGCTCGATAAAGCTGGAAGCAGGGAAAGAAAGTTTACTTGCGGGTGAGTTTAACATTAAAGGCCTGCCCGATTTTTATGCTTCGTATATTGATATGAAGTTGGATAAATCAAAAACCAATGCTGCCGATATTAAACAACTCTTTGGGATAGACAGCTTGCCTCCTGAAATTACCGCGCTGGGCAATGTTGATTTTACAGGAAAATTTACGGGATTCCCGAAATCGTTTGTGGCCTACGGAAAGTTTAATACAGGTTTGGGTAGCCTTGCATCGGATATAAAACTTGATTTTACCGAAGGGGTTTCAACCGCCACCTATTCAGGCTTCTTGAAAAGCGAAAAGTTTGATTTGGGCAAACTCATCAGCGAAAGTACCACCATCGGTAAAATATCATTTGAAGCAAACGTAGCAGGTACGGGATTATCGTTAGAAACTATTGACGTAGAGGTGAAGGGTAATGTAAGTTCTATTGAAGTTGAGAAGTATCAATACAGTAACATAGAGGTTGACGGTAACTATGCAGGTAAGTTTTTTGAAGGGTATGCCCGCATACGCGATGAAAACCTTGATTTAGATTTTAACGGCGGTGTTGATTTTAGTGCCGACTTGCCAAAAATGAATTTTGTATCCACTATCCGTAAGGCCAATTTGCAAAAATTGGGGCTTGATTCTGTACAATCATTGGTAATGGGCAAAGTGTACCTTGATTTCTCAGGCAACAGGATTGACAATTTAGACGGGGTGGTGAGCGTATCAAACGTATCAGTAATGCGCAATACCCGTTTGCTTAAACTTGATACCGCATCGCTACTGGCCGAATATACCCAAAACCTGCGCAGACTGAAATTAAGCAGCAGCATTGTTGATGCTGAAATAGCAGGTCAGTACAACCTAAGCCAACTTAGTCACGCAGTGTACCACTACGCCTCTACCCTGCTGCCTCACATTATAAAAGAAGACAGTTTAGTACAGGCTAATGAAAATTTCAGCTTTAAAACCCGCTTTAAAAACCCCGGACCGCTGGCAAGGTTTCTTTGGGACGATGTGAGCGTAGAACCTTTTGAAGCATCGGGCAGTATAAACACCGCGGCAAACGATGTACAGCTAAGCATTAATGTGCAGCAGGTGCGCATTGGCGACATAAACCTGCGCAACGTTGGAATACATACCCAGCCTGCACAAGACGGCAAAAAACTGCTTGAACTGAAATGCGGCAGCTACTACCAAAACGACAGCTTGTATGTGCAAAACGCCACCGCGCTGCTCACCTTTGATAACAGTGATGTGTTGTTTGATATAAACGCCCCGCAAACCATTACACGGCTTAGTGCCTCGCTAAAAGGCAAACTGATGTTTAGCGATACCTTGTACCGCTTGGTGTTTTCACAATCAAAAATCACCAGTAAAATACGTCCTTGGGATATTAGTAACGATGCCTACTTGGCCTATCAGCCCAAAGAAAACCGCCTGATGGTGGAAGGTTTTAAATTATCCAGCAACAATGAATGGCTACAGTTGAATGGGGCGGTAAGTAAAAATCCTGCCGATACCTTACGCATTGACTTTAACCGATTTGGAGTAGGCAATGTAAACTACTTTACCCGCCCCCCTAAGGGACAAGAAGTAGGCGGCACACTAAACGGCCACGTAGTGCTGTTTAACCTGCTTGATGTGCCCATGTTTACCAGCAATTTAAAAGCTGACAGTCTTTCATTCGGTAAAGATACCTTGGGCGATTTGCGGTTAAGTTCTACCATAAACGACCTATTTAAAATAATTACCGTGCGCGGCGGTTTTGAAAACGGCAGGCTGCAAGGCTCTAAAATAAACGGATTTGTGAGCTTTGATAAACAAGCACGCCGCAACCTAAACCTCACATTCAGTCTCAACAATGCCACCACCCGTTTTTTTGCCCCCTTTTTAGATGGTATCGCATCAGGGTTTGAGGGTACATTCACCACCATGCTTAATCTAAGAGGAACTTTTGAAAACCCTGAATTAAGCGGCGAAGCAGCCCTCGGCCATGCTTCGTTTAAAATAGATTATTTAGGTACCCGCTATTTTATTGATACCGCAATTATCCATATCAGTCAAAACAAATTCAGTTTCAGCAACACCACATTAAGAGATGAGAGGGGTACACCGGCATATGCTTGGGGCTACATTAGCCACAATACTTTTTCTGATTTCAGGATACACCTTGAAGTGAATGATATGCGCCGCTTTTTGGCACTTAACACCACTACCAACGATAACGATTTGTACTTTGGTACTGCCTACATGACGGGCAGTTATAAACTTACAGGGCCTTTTGATGATTTGTACATGGATGTGAAAGGGAAATCGGAAAAGGGCACCACATTTAACCTTAAACTGGCCGATGAAACCAGTGTGGGTAATTATGATTTTATAACGTTTGTAGATAAAAACAACCCCGCCCCCGAAGCTGTTCCCGTGAACCTTGAAGGAATACGGCTAAACCTTGATTTGCAGGTAACTCCTGATGCCGATATAAAAATTATTTTCGATTCGCAATTGGGCGATGTGATACAAGGCACGGGCAATGCCAACCTGCGGATGGAAATTAACACACTGGGCGATTTTAGGATGTATGGTACTTTTGTAATTGAAAAGGGTAATTATTTATTTACAGCCCTCGATTTTATCAATCGCCCATTTATTTTAAGTAAAGGGGGCACTATTACATGGACGGGCGACCCGTTAAATGCCAACATCAACCTACGGGCTTTGTACTCTAAACAAACCACAATTCAGCCACTGGTAATGGGGTTAGTGCCTGATGCAGAACTACCCAACTACAAAAACGCCATCCCCGTAAATGCGGTAATGGATTTAAGAGGTCAATTGATGAAACCCGATATTCGCTTTGGGATTGACATACCGGATTTAACTGGGCTACGTGGTAATAACGCCAATACCAATGTGCTGCTTAATTCGCTGCGCCGTATCGAGCGAGACCAAGAGGAAATGTCGAGGCAGGTATTCAGTCTTTTATCTGTTGGTACATTGGCCACCCCTACCGATAATGGCTACGTGGCAACAGGTTCAGGTGCTTCGGCAAGCAACCCGGGCTTAGATGTTGCATACAACACAGTGGGTAATCTGCTTAGTAGCCAAATAACCAACTGGTTATCAAAGTACGACCCTAAATGGGATATCGGTATCCGTGTGGGACAAGGCGGTACCCAAGCCCGTACAGAGTTTATCGTATCGGCCAGCCGCCTTTGGTTGGATGACCGTTTGCGTTTTGATTTTTCAGCCGATAATACCTCACAGGGAAACATTAGTGTAAACTATAAAATAAAACCCGATGGCAACATACAAGCCCGCGTGTTTGGCCGAAACAGCAACAACCCCATTTATAACCAAAACATTTTGAGCTTTGGCGGTGGTTTCTTTATCCGCTCAGAGTTTGAGAATTTTAGCGAGTTCAAACGCAACTTCCAATACACATTCGGCAAAAAACCGGTTCCTGCTTCTGCCCCTCCGCCCACACCGCTCCCCGAGCCGGAGGGTGGTGATACCCTATCTTTGGTGCCGCAGCCTATTAACAGGCGTTAAGGCAATTTTGCAGAAGATTTCAGTATTTTGGTGGAAAATATGCACACAGGTAATCGTATCCATACTTACTTCGTAGCGTCATAAACTAAACACAATGGACAACAAAAAACTTACCGAACACGGCGTAAAATGGGGGATTATTTTAGGCCTTGTGGTTTCATTAATTCGCATTGCACCTTGGTTTATCAGCCCTGAAGCTGCCCTTGATACCGGAGGGAAATCAAGCATTACATGGTGGCTTGGTTTGGCCATATTTATTGGTTTATTATCGTTTATAGGTATAAAAGCGCGCGGTTTTAGCGGTTTTATTACTTCAAAACAAGCATTTCGTGCTTTGTTTGCTGCCGTTTTGGTACACGGTATTATCTGCTTTGTGGCCGATACAGCAGTATTTGTGATAAACAGGGAGAAAATAGACCTTAAAATGGCTGAGGTACGAGAAGAAACCTACAGCAAAATGGAAGACAAAGGGATGACCGATGAACAAATTGAACAATCAATGAAATGGTTTGATATGTTCAAGCCCGGTATGACATTGATGGTGGTTGGTTTTATCCTGCGTTTAGGGGTTAATATCTTAATTGCCCTTATTATTGCCCAAATTGTGAAGCGCAACCCGCCTTTGCAACCAGCTGTACAACAAGAAGAATAGCAATGCCACAGTACCTGAAGTACCGTTTTGCAGACTCACCTGCTTTTGTAGATACTTTTGACGAATTACCCCTTTGGAGTGCTTCTTTCGGGCTGTTGCTCTTAAAGAACCTCCACATACAACCCAATTCATCTATATTAGATATTGGATGCGGTACAGGTTTCCCCCTGCTTGAGATTGCCTCACGTATGGGTGAAACCTGTACTTGCTATGGGCTTGACCCTTGGCAAAATGCGGTTGACCGCCTTAACAAAAAAATCACCAATTACGGCATCACTAATACCACCGTAATTGCAGGCAGTGCTGAAAATATGCCCTATGCCGCCAACAGCATGGATTACATTGTATCAAACTTGGGTATCAACAACTTTGGCAACCGCGATGCTGCCCTTGCTGAATGCCTGCGGGTATTAAAGCCCGATGGCAAGCTGGCACTCACCACCAACTTATACGGCCATTGGAAAGAGTTTTATACTGTTTTTGCAGAAGTAATGGCCAACCACCCCATTGAGGGCGGACTTGAAAAACTCAAGCAGCACGAAGAACACAGGGGCACCGTTGCAGGGTTATCACAATGGATAACCCAACACGGCTTCACCGTTTCAAAATGCGTTGAAGATAGTTTTACCATGACTTTTGCCAACGGTACGGCTTTCTTCAATCATTATTTTGTAAAATTAGGTTGGTTAGGGTCGTGGTTAGAATTGGTACCGGAGTCGCTTCGGGAAGTATTTTTTACCGACCTTGAAAACTGCCTGAATACAATTGCGCAAAAGAACGGCGCATTGGTTATGAGTGTGCCTATGCTATACCTTGAAGGTACAAAAAGCTAAACCGTTTATCAGTAGCCAACTGCTTGCAGACAACTTAATCGCACAGCATTTCATCTTATAGTGAAGCAGGCAAAGGTATTTTGCATTATTTTGCGGCTGTTTTAAAAATCACGATGGACATTTCGGTTGTTATCCCTTTACTAAACGAAGAAGAATCGTTGCCCGAACTTTCGGAATGGATTGCTCGTGTGATGAACGAACACGCATACAGCTACGAGGTATTGTTTATTGACGACGGCAGTACTGATGGAAGCTGGAAGGTGATAGAAAAACTTTCGCAAGCCAATCCTGCAATAAAAGGAATTAAGTTCCGCAGGAATTATGGTAAATCGGCTGCTCTGAACGTAGGATTTCACAACGCACAAGGCGATGTGATAATTACGATGGATGCTGATTTGCAAGACAGTCCCGATGAAATACCCGACTTGTATAAGCGGATTAAGGACGAGGGCTACGACCTTATTTCGGGCTGGAAAAAGAAACGCTACGACCCCATTACCAAAACCCTGCCTACCAAACTGTTTAATGCTGCTACCCGCAGCATGAGCGGCATACAACTGAATGATTTTAACTGCGGCCTTAAATCGTACCGCAACGAGGTGGTAAAAGCCATTGAAGTATATGGCGAGATGCACCGCTATATTCCTGTAATTGCCAAAAACGCAGGGTTTAAAAAAATTGGTGAGCAGGTGGTGCAACACCGTGCCCGCAAATACGGCACTTCAAAATTCGGGTTAAACAGGTTTGTTAACGGTTTTCTCGATTTGCTGTCTATCACCTACATGGCCAAATTCAGCAAACGCCCCATGCACTTTTTCGGAGGCATTGGCATCGTTTCATTCTTTATAGGTTTTGCCATCACTATCTATTTGCTGGGCAACAAAGCCTACCACTCATGGATTACCCACGAACCGGTGCGTGATGCGGTTGATAACCCTTGGTTTTATTTAGCACTTACCGCTCTTATTGCAGGCGTTCAATTGTTTTTAGCCGGATTTTTGGGTGAGATGATTAGCCGAGGCAGTCACGACCGCAATAACTATCTGATAGCCGATACCTTAGGCATAAAATAATCTTCATTTTTTCTGACCAACATCACATTTTAAACTGATTTACCTCATAAGAGGCGTTTTTTCAGCGCGCTATTTTTGAGTTGTTGTTCCATATTACATATCTATAAAACATTTAGTTTTTTCAGGGATTATTAATAGAAAGTCCATTGCGTCGGGAGATGACGGTGGGCTTATTTTATTACAAAGTTTTATTCAACCAAAAACTTGCCGCTAAAGACTTTTCCTTCGGTTTCAAAAGTATAAGAATAAAACCCTTTGGCTAAGCCGGCTACCTGCAACGTATATGTGTACAATCCTGCCTGTTGTTGCTGCTGCCATTGCGAAACTGTTTTTCCATCGGCACTGTAAACGGTTATTTTAACCGTGCCTTGCACCGTTAAACCATATTGCAGGTTAAACGATGTATGTGCAGGATTTGGATAGGCATAAAACACCACCGCTTTTTCAGGCATTTGCATTGCTAAGGGCAACGGCAATTTATCAGGGGCAGGCACCTCCTGTTTTGTTTTGGGTTGCGGTGCATTGTTTGATAGCTGTACTCTACCACTATTGCTAACCGTGTAGGCCGTTACCCCAAAATTTTCAACAGTAGTGGGGGCATTAATTTTATCGGCATAGTAATACCCTGCCTGTGCAGTATCATCTTTAAGGTCTAAAATAAAATACCCGTGACGGTCAACATCAGCATACTTTAAATGGGGGTTGTAATTACTGTTATTTAAAAACGATATCGGGTTGTTTACCCATAACTCAAACTGGGCGGCTACGGGCACCCCCACACGCTCATCCATATTGGCCGATGAAATAGAGGGCACGCAAAACTCTACCGCTACCGAACCTTGCCCTGTGCTTGCATTGTAGGTAGGCGAAGGGCTTGCATAATTATTGTTTTGCGGGTTGGGGTACACAGCGGGTTGCTTGGTAACATCAAACGCCCAACTCATGTGTGAATCGCCTGTAAGTATCACCACATTTTTAACGGCTGCTTTTTCAATCGTGTCAATAATTGCATCCCGCTCCGTAGGGTAACTTTCCCATGTATTAATAAACACCCTTTCCACGTCTCGTATGGCATTTATATCGCTTGGTGATGGAAACCCTTGTGCGTTACGGGCAGAAAAGCCCACGTTTAAATCAGAAAACAACACTTGGTTGCCCACTACCTTCCACTTAGCCCCTGAAGTTTTCAACTCATTAATAAACCACTGGTACTGGGCATTCCCCAACATTTCGCGTTGCGGGGTATCGGGGTCGTCAAAATTTGCAGGTGGTTTCACTCGCCCTTCCAGCCGTGCATCCAGCAGTATCAAATCAACCATACTGCCGTATTTTATTGTGCGGTACACCTTGTTGCCCACATCGTTGCGTATGGGCATCCACTCAAAATACACCTTGCGGCTAATGGTTTTGCGGGCTTGCCAGTCTCCCTCACCTGTTTGGTGGTTTTGCGCCCCGTCTTTGTATGAGTCGTTAGCACTTTCGTGGTCGTCCCAAATACTGATAAACGTATGTTGCTGGTGGGCGCGTTGCAAATCGGCATCCAAGCGGTACATGGAATAACGGGTTCTATAATCCGCCTCAGCAACCGCTTCATTTTCGGGTTGCACAAACCGTTTTGTACTACTGTCGCCGTATTGCTTGGCGGCATATTCATAAATATAATCACCCAAATGAATAACGGCATCCAAATCGTTACGTTTGCTGATGGCATTAAATGAGTTGAAAAAACCTGCCTCGTAGTTGTTGCACGATACTACCCCAAAACGCAAATGGTTTGTATTTCCCTGTGGTGCTGTGCGGGCACGACCTATAGCTGAATATACCCCTTTTGCCTTAAACACATAGTAATACGTGGTAGCAGGCATAAGCCCCGCCACATCAATTTTTGCCGTAAAGTCTTTGCTTGAGTCAGTAATTATCGTTCCCGATTTCACAATAGATGTCATACCCGTATCGGTAGCCATTTGCCACTCAACCTGCACCACCTCATTCATTGCATCAGGGGTAACTCTTGTCCATATAACCACCCCGTCGGGCAGCGGGTCGCCCGATGCCACCCCGTGATAGAATGGTTTAAGAGCAGGGTTAAACGGCAAACTGCCGCTTTTTCTGTGAAATCCCTCTACCCCTTGTACTTGGGCATTCACGGCTACACAGCCAAGCAGTATCATTAAAAAAAGTACCGATTTTTTCACCCTGCGCTGTTTTGTATAGCGTTACTTATTAAACAATCATAAACCGTGTATTTATGCTCACGTTAAACGTTGTCCCATCCCCCTCTTTACTCACAAGATTAATCCCCCCCAAATGTTTTTCAGTAAATTCTTTACACATCAACAGCCCAAGTCCTGAACCCGCTTCGTTATTAGTTCCGTTGGTAGTAAAACGGCTTTCCCAGTTAAATAATTTTTTTTGCCGCTCTTCACTTATTCCAACTCCCGTATCCTTCACTTTAAACACCCAACCGTGAGCAGTATCGTCAAGCGATACAGTAATGCTGCCCACCGCCGTAAATTTTATTGCATTGGTTATTAAGTTTCGTACAATAAACCGCAGCATATTGGCATCTGCCAACACCACACCCAACTTATTTATTGAGTTGATAAGCTCTATTTTTTTGGCCGCTGCCGCAGGGGCTATCCGCGAAAATTCATTATCAATAACCTCTTGCAAATTCACCATTTGCAAATCCAGCTTATCGCCTTTTGTTTGAGAGATACCCCAATCAATAAGGTTATTTAATAAATCAACAGTATGCGAAACATGGTCGCCCAATTGCCCCGACATTTCTTTAAAATCCTGTTCCGTTATTAGCTCGTCGTCCATCATATCTATCATAGATTTAACGGATACCAGCGGATTGCGTAAATCGTGGCTTATAATGGCCAAAAACTTGTTTTGCAGGCTGTTCAGCTTATTCAGCCGTTGGTTTTTCAACCGCAATTCAAGCATATTTATCACCTGCTTACCCAATGTTTTCAAAGCAAATTTTTGCTCATCAGTAAGATTGCGGGGCTTTGAGTCAATCACACACAACGTACCTATTTTATACCCCCCTTTTGTAATCAATGGCATCCCTGCATAAAAGCGTATATTGGGGTCATTTAACACCAACGGATTATCAAAAAAGCGTTCATCTTCAGTTGCGTTGGGTACCACCAGCAAATCATCATCTAAAATAGCGTGGGCACAAAAAGCAAAGTCACGGTGGGTTTGCTCGGCACCCAGTCCCACACGCGCCTTAAACCACTGCCGTTGCGAATCAATCAAAGAAACCAACGAGATAGGGGTGTGACAAATGGCCGATGCCAGTTTCACTACATCATCATAGTCCTGCTCATTAGGCGTATCCAGTATATCAAGCGAGTGTAGTTCTTCCAGTCTTTCTTTTTCGTTTTCAGGAATAGGGGCTACTATCATAGTTTTGCTGTGTTTGCTTCACTAACATACAAAAAATAACTAATTACACCTGTTTTTTGTTTTCACCTGCACGTACTTATACCTTCACGTCACCTAAAGCACTACGCAAAAAGCCTTTGTATTTTTATTACTTTTGCACCAAACTCAAGATAAAGAGATGCCAAATTTTAGCGAACACCCCGAGATTCAACGAAGCAATAAGCAAGACCTTTTCATTGCACCTGATTTTTATGAGATAGACGACTTGCTTACTGAAGAGCATAAACTTATACGGAACACCGCCCGCGACTGGGTGAAACGCGAAATAAGCCCCATTATTGAAGATTGCGCACAACGTAACATTTTTCCTAACCACATTGTAAAAGGTATGGGCGAAATTGGTGCGTTTGGCCCCCAATTACCTGCCGAATACGGTTGTGGCGGATTGGATTATATAGCCTACGGTTTGTTGATGCAGGAAATTGAACGCGGCGATAGCGGTATGCGTAGCACAGCATCAGTGCAGGGTTCTTTGGTAATGTACCCTATTTATAAATTCGGTACTGAAGAACACCGCCGCAAATACCTGCCTAAACTTGCTACGGGCGAAATGATGGGCTGCTTTGGCCTTACTGAGCCTAACCATGGTAGTAACCCCGGCGGTATGGAAACCAATATTAAAGATATGGGCGACCATTACCTGCTAAACGGTGCTAAAATGTGGATTAGCAACGCTCCATTTGCTGATGTAGCGGTAGTTTGGGCTAAAAACGAAGCCGGAAAAATACGCGGTATTATTGTTGAACGCGGTATGGAAGGCTTTACCACGCCTGAAACACACAACAAATGGTCGTTGCGCGCAAGTGCTACGGGCGAGTTGGTGTTTGATAATGTTAAAGTTCCGAAAGAAAACTTATTCCCCGAGGTAGAAGGGTTGCGCGGCCCGCTAACCTGCCTAAACAGTGCCCGCTACGGTATTAGCTGGGGTGCTTTGGGTGCTGCTATGGATTGCTACGATACTGCCGTTCGTTACTCAAAAGAACGCGTGCAGTTTGGTAAACCCATCGGCGGCTTCCAATTACAGCAAAAGAAACTGGCCGAAATGCTTACTGAGATTACCAAAGCTCAATTGCTATGCTGGCGTTTGGGTAATTTGATGAACGAAGGCAAAGCAACGGCTGCTCAAATATCACTTGCCAAACGCAACAACGTAGATATGGCCTTGCAAATAGCCCGTGAAGCCCGCCAAATGCTGGGTGGTATGGGTATTACAGGCGAATATCCTATTATGCGCCACATGGCCAACCTTGAATCGGTAATTACCTACGAGGGTACACACGATATACATTTGCTGATATTAGGCAACGAGATTACAGGCATACAAGCATTTAAATAAGCACTATTGCATAAAAGAACGGGCATACTTGTATTGTTAATTGTGGCATGGCAATGCTGCTTTGCTTACAGGGATATGCCCGTGCTTACCCACTTGGGTAAAAACGACCAAAAAGATACCTTCGGGTTTAACCTTGTTACCTCCGTACCTCAACTGGTGTACGGATTACTTCAAAAGAAACAAGTGACCCTGTGGGATTCTCCCGCAAAAAACATCAACATCAGTTTTGATGCTCTGCAAAGTATTGAGAAAAATAGCAATACGCTGTTTACCAACTCAAACGATTTGTTTTTGTATGAGATATGGAGCAGTAACCGCAAACGCACCAAGTTTGAAATTATCGGTTTTTCATTCATTAACAAAAACGAAAAAGGCGAACCCGTTTCATACGGTTTTGTTGATATGGAAGAAATGGCAAAAGTGCTAAAAGACAGTATCATTGCCTCTAATGCCAACGGCGGTAACAATACCAGCTACCATACTGCCTTGTATAGCCGCAACTACCATTTTAATGTGGTGCAGTTTGGTACAAACACTTTTAAAGATAATTTGCTAAAAGCCCTACAGATAAAAGAAAAGGCTTTTAATAAAAAAAAGAAAGTGGTGGGCAAAACCGTGTTGCCTGCCCAAAAGCTGGTAACTTATGATGTAGTTAAATCAAACCGCAGCGAGTACTTTTACAAAACCATTAACGGTTTTTTAAACGATAATCCTGAGTTTTTCTTTAACAACGGCGGTGCTCATATCTTTAACCACCTGAACCACGATTTCAATTTTTCAGTAAGCAAGATTGAGATTACCGAGATATGGGAAAAAACGGGCTCTACCACACAAAGCAATTCGCTATATGTAGTGCTGTATTTCAATGCGTTTGCATTGCCGCCCATCCCCATACAACGCTTTACCGATTACCGTTTGAAAGTTGATTTTCAAGACCTGAAAACCATACTTGCTACCAAGAGTTTTGATTACTTGTTGAAAAAAATTAACACGCAGGATATACCCCCCGCGCAATCGGGCAAGTATATTAGAGCACTGGAAAATTACTTTTGGACACAGATAACCGAATACGTTAAATACGACTAATACGATGAACGAAAAAATTAAGTTTGGAACCGACGGATGGCGCGCCATTATTGCCAAAGAATATACATTAGATAATGTTGCCCGAGTAGCAGAGGCTACCGCGCTTTGGCTTACCAAAAACTATTCCGGAGCCAGTGCCGTTGTAGGCCACGATTGCCGCTTTGCAGGCGAAATGTTTGCTGAGGCAACGGCCGTTATCCTTGCTCAAAAAGGCATAAAAGTATATTTGGCAAAAGAGTTTGTGAGCACCCCTATGGTATCATTGGGAACTAACAGCCGCAAAGCATCGGCAGGCATTATTATTACTGCAAGCCACAATCCGCCAAGTTACAACGGGTACAAAATAAAAGCAGGCTACGGTGGCCCTGCAACCCCCGCAATGATTGATGAGGTAGAAAGCCTGATACCCGATGTGATGCCCGTACCTGCTGAAACGGTTGCCGATTACGTAGCCAAAGGTTTGATTGAGTATGTGGATTTGGAAGCCGAGTACATTGCCCACGTTGAGAAGAATTTTGATTTGGATTTGATACGCAACTCAGGAATTGAGATTGCTTATGATGCCATGTATGGCGCAGGTCAAAACGTTATGCGCCGCTTGTTTCCCGATGCTACTTTTTTGCATTGCGATAACAACCCCGGTTTTGACGGACAAGCCCCTGAACCGATTGATAAAAATCTAACCGAATTAAGCGAAACCATTAAAGCAGCAGGCGATATTGATTTTGGCCTTGCTACTGATGGTGATGCTGACCGTATTGGCTTGTATAACGCTACCGGAAAATTTATCGACTCGCACCATATTATCTTGTTGCTGATTAATTATTTGGTGAAACATAAAAACTTGGGCGGCAAAGTTGCTGTTAGTTTCAGTTGCACCGATAAGATTAAAGACCTTTGTAAGAACCTTGGTTTAGAAGCTATTATTACCAAAATAGGCTTTAAATACATTTGCGAATACATGGTTGAAGACGATGTATTGGTGGGTGGCGAAGAAAGCGGCGGTATAGCCATTAAAGGCCACATACCTGAACGCGACGGCCTTTGGATGGGCTTTACCTTGCTTGAATACATGGCAAAAACAGGCAAAAGCCTTGATGAGTTGATTGAAGAAGTGTATGCTATTGTTGGGCCGTTTGCTATGGAGCGTATAGACCACCACATTAGTGAAGAGCAAAAGCAAAAAGTGCTTACCAACTGCAAAGAAGGTAATTACAAAGCGTTTGGAACTATTGCTATTGAAAGCGTAGAGGATATTGACGGTTGGAAATTTCACTTAGGAAACGGTGAATGGACAATGATACGCGCCAGCGGTACTGAGCCTGTATTGCGTACATACTGCCAAGCCCCTTCATCAAAAAGGGCATTTGATATATTAAACGCCCTTGCTACTGAAATTTTGAAGTAGTACCCTTTATATCACCCCTTATTATAAATCCCGTTCAATTAAATTGAACGGGATTTTTGTTGTAACATAATAATAACAGTGCCTTTAAACTTTAGGTATTTAAACAAAAAAGAGAGTACCGTTAAAACACGGTATTTGCATTAGGTGTAACCACCCATTTTTGACATGAAATATATTTCAAAACATTGATTATCATTAAATTGTAAAAATTCAAGCTTTAAATAACGAATAAAAACTTAGCAACTATAAGTTTAATTTTTATACTTTAGTGGGCGGAAAAACTTATAACTTAATATTTAAAATTATGGCATTTAACGGAACTGAAGGATCTTTTATCTCACTAACCGATGGCGCAGAAATGACCGAAACTTTTCGTAACACTTTTTTGGTTAATGGCAGAACAAGAAAAGCGGTTTTTTTTGGTAAAGACAAGCTAATGGAACTTTTAAATCAAACTGATTGTGTGGGCATCCGCTGCTACTTTGGCGGAGTAGTTACTACTGTTGACCCAAAGTCGAGCGTAGTTGATTATTCACTTGTTTTGGTTGGTGCCAAAGCGAACGAAAACGATATGGTAGGCGAAATGGACAAAATTTTGGATGATGGCGTTCCCTGCCCTGCTCAATGCGGTATGGCAAACCCATTAAACCCCGCAACTGTAACAACCCTTTAATTAACTAAGTTCTTGGGATTCTACTCTATTTTTGCATATGTAACAACATTGTCGGTTATTATCCCGACTTTATTATCATTTATTAAATTCAAAAGCCTTGACACCAGTTTAAGGCTTTTGAGTTTATATTTAACTATCACAACCCTTAAAGAGTTCGTTTGTATTTACTACTCATACAACCAATGGCACAATATCCACATATACAATGCCTTTAGGATTGTTGAGTTTTTTATAATGCCTTTTATTTACTACAAGGCATTCACTAATAAAAAGTTTAAAGAAATTACCAAATACGCCATAGTACTTATTACCTCAGTGTATTTAGTAAACTTGCTTTTTATCCAAGGCCCTTTCAAATTCAACACCTATACAATTATCACGGGCCGTATTTCGCTTATCATTATTACACTTTTATACTTTTTTGAGTTATTACAAAAAGTAGAAACCACCAGCTTGTACCGCGAACCAATGCTATGGATTAGTACAGGATTGTTGTTTTATTCAGTAGGCTCGTTTCTTATACACGGGCTGTATGATTTGCATTCTAACTTTCCTCCAGATTTAAGTAGGAAAATTTGGGCCATAAACTCTATATTGAATTTATTTTTAAACCTCATTTATAGTATCGCTTTCTTGTGCAAACCCCGGAATCAGAAATAATCGTAACCATAATAGCCGGCACCATACTGCTTTTGCTGTCGGTATCATTTATTGTTTTATTCTTATTCCTTCACCAACGGCGGGCATTTAACCACAAACGCCAAGTACAAAAACTACAAGAAGAGTTTAGCCAAGCACAAATTGAATTGCAAGAACAAGTGCTGGGCAGCATATCAGCAGAAATCCACGACAACTTGGGGCAAATGCTGTCAGTAATAAAACTCAACCTGTCTAAACTAAGCCGCATGGTAAAAGGTCAGGAAGAAGAAGAACTGATTGGACTGGTGCGTACCCAAGTATCGGGTGTAATCAGTGATATGCGCAGCATATCAAAAACCCTTTCGCAAGATTTTATTTCAGATTTTGGCTTGTATGAAGCCCTTAAATTGGAGATGGACAGGGTGCAAAACACAGGTTTCTTAAAAACAGAATTAATTACAGAAGGCGAACCCGAAAAGTTTAACCCAAAAATGGAAATTGTACTTTTCAGGATTACGCAAGAGCTTATCAATAATACTATTAAACACGCCGAGGCCACCACACTTACCGTAAATTTGAATTACAACGCCGATATGCTGGTGATGACGGTTGCTGACGATGGAAAGGGGTTTGACCCATCAGCAGTGGCACAAAGGGTTGCAGGCGATTCGGGCAATGGGTTAAAGAATATGCAGAAGAGGGTGAAAATTATCGGCGGATTATTAACTTTGGAAAGTTCAGGCGACACGGGCACAAGGGTAAAAATTGAGATAAACACACAAAAAAGCCCTATTGTGCAGCCTAACTAAATAATAGTACCTATACCTATATGGCCATAAAAATTGCTTTGGTTGACGACCATACACTATTCCGTAAGGCGTTGGCCGGTTTAATAGAATCTGACGATAAATACGAAATACTTTTTGAGGCCGAAAGCGGCAACCAGCTTTTTGATTTAATTGATGCCAAAGGCGAGCCTGATATTGTGCTTTTGGATGTAAATATGCCCGGACAAGACGGCTATACCGTTGCAGGAAAATTGCGCAAAAACAACCCCACCGTGCGCATTATAGCCGTTACAATGAATGATGACGAGCCTGCTATTATAAAAATGATTAAACTGGGCGCAAGGGGTTATGTACTAAAAGATTCAGAGCCTGAGGAATTGCTTACCGCCTTAGAAGATGTACATACCAAAGGATATTATTACTCTGATTATGTTTCAAAAACAATGGCCAACTCCATCAACTACCACACCAAGTGGGATAAAGAGGCCAGCACCATTGAAAAACTAACCCAACGTGAAATAAGCTTTTTAGAATTGGTTTGTCACGATTACTCATACAAAGATATTGCCGAGCGTATGAATGTGAGTGTGCGCACCGTAGATGGTTACCGCGATTCGCTTTTCCAAAAAATAAACGTACGCACCCGCGTAGGGCTTGTAATCTTTGCCATTAAAAACGGCATCGTAAAAATTGTATAACTCCCGCTCTATCTGTTACGTTTTACTTTTCTCAACCCACCCTGCAAAGGGTGTATTTACTTTTTACAAAGCAACCGCATCAAAGCAATAGTTAGCCGCCTGTTGGTACATAAATAACTATGCACTTGAAACCCGTAATTAATCCCACTACTTTTGAGCCATGTTGCCCGATTCAGAGAATGCCCTTTTTGATATAGCCTTTGATGTTGTAAACAATACTGCCTGTAATCTTTTCTTAACCGGAAAAGCAGGAACCGGTAAAACAACTTTCCTCAAATACGTACAGCAACATACCCGCAAACAAACAGTAACCACTGCCCCAACTGGAGTAGCCGCCATCAATGCAGGCGGGGTTACTCTGCATTCATTTTTCCAATTGCCTTTCATCCCGTACATCTCCGAAGGTTTTTTTAACAACGGGGCAACCACCAACCGCCACGATTTGCTTAGTAAAATTCGTTTTAACAGCGATAAAATAGGCCTACTTAAAGACCTTGAATTGCTGATTATTGACGAGGTGAGTATGCTACGCGCTGATATGTTGGATGCCATTGATGATATTTTGCGCCACTACCGCCAAAACCGCCACACCCCGTTTGGCGGTGTACAAGTATTATTAATAGGCGACTTATTTCAGCTTCCCCCTGTGGTAAGTGATAGCGAATGGCCTTTGCTGCGCAACGAATACGAAAGTCCCTTCTTTTTTAGTGCAAAAGTGATACGCGATAACCCACCGCTATTTATCGAACTGAAAAAGATATATCGCCAAAACGAAGAGCGTTTTATCAATCTGCTGAACAACATACGGAACAACGAAGTTGAAGAATGGGATTTACAATTGCTGGAAGAACACTACCAGCCCGAAATGCAGGACGCATCGGAAAACACCATTACCCTTTGTACCCACAATTATAAAGCCGACCAAATAAACCAACAGCAGCTAAACCAGTTAGACGGTGAGCTATATACATTTACTGCCGATGTAAAAGGCGAATTTTCTGACAAAGCCTACCCTACCGAGGAAAAACTGACTTTAAAGGTTGGTGCACAGGTAATGTTTATTAAAAACGACGTTGAAAAACGCTATTTCAACGGTAAGCTGGCCACCGTTAAATCAATCAGCGAAGGAAAAATAACCCTTGAATTGGAAGGCAGCGGTACTGAACTGCAACTGGAAAAAGAAAAGTGGCAAAACATACGCTACAAGGTAAACAATGACACCAACCGCATTGAGGAAGAAGAAATAGGCAGTTTTACCCAATACCCCGTTAGGCTGGCGTGGGCTATCACCATACACAAAAGTCAGGGATTAACGTTTGACAGAGCTGTTATTGATGCCGGCCAATCGTTTGCTGCGGGACAAGTGTATGTGGCGCTTAGCCGTTGCCGAACACTTGACGGTGTTACCCTGCTATCCCGCATTAGTGGGCAAAGTATAAAAAGCGATGAGCGTATTATACAATTTGCCACCCAAGAAAACAGCATGGACGAGGTATTGCGGATATTGGAGCAAGAAAAACCCGCCTATGCAGCCCAAGTGCTTATTAATACCTTTAGCTGGGATAAACTGCTTACCCGCTTAAACGCTTTTTATGAAACTACTCGTGCTAAAAACCTGCCTGAAAAAGAAAAACTGCATACACTGGTACGCGGTATGGTTGAAAAAGCAGGCGACCAAAACGAGGTAGCAGGCAAGTTTATGGCGCAGCTTAAATACATTTTTCACAACAAACCTATCGACGAAACGTTGCTTAACGAGCGTGTTACCAAGGCCAAACAGTACTTTGCAAATACCCTTAACAATGATGTTTTGAGTGTAATTACCGAGATACACAGCCTACTGAAGCTAAAACCCAAAGTGAAGCAATATTTGGGTGATTTGGCAGAATTGGAGAAACTGGTATGGGCTAAAATACGCGACATTGAAAAAATATCTTTCGGCGATATGCACTTTGAAGTGCCCGCCTTGCAAGCCCCCGAAGCAAAAATTACAGTAGAAAAAGGCAAAAAGGCCGAAAAAGGGGAAAGTAACCGCATTACACTGGGGTTGTATAAAGAAGGGAAAAACGTAGCCCAGATTGCCGCCGAACGTAGTATGGCCGAAAGTACCATCGAAGGTCATTTGGCTGAATACATAAGCACGGGTGAAGTAAATATCCTTGATTTTATGAGCGTTGAACTGTTGGAACAACTAACCCGTTTGATTAATGAATTGGGCGGCGAGCAAGCCAAACCCATTAAAGAAGAATTGGGCGATGTAGTTTCATACGGGCAAATACGCATGGCCGTTAACTACCTTAAAGCAAAACCCGGCACGGTTGGATAAAACCATACACTGCCGCATCTTTGCAGCACAAACTGCAAACTATGGATAACACAATTTTTGAACAGGTGGATGGCTATATCAGCCAACTGCTTGCCTCCGAAGATGTTGCTTTAAAAAACACTCTGCAATCATTAGAAATTAATAACATTGACAATGCCAGCATTTCGCCCGTACAAGGAAAACTATTGCAGGTATTAGCCCGAATGTGCAATGCTAAAAACATTTTAGAATTGGGCACATTGGGCGGTTATAGTACCATTTGGCTGGCAAGGTCAGTCTCTCAAAACGGGAAAGTAATCTCAATTGAATACAGCGAAGAGCACGCCCGTATAGCGCAAACCAATATTATAAACGCAGGGCTTGAAAACACGGTTGAAATACGGGTGGGCAATGCCTTGGATATACTTCCGCAGTTAAAAGCTGAACAAGTAGAACCTTTTGATTTTATTTTTATTGATGCTGACAAGCCCCCCTATGTTGAGTATTTTGAATGGGCACTGAAACTGGCAAGACCGGGCACTATTATAGTTGCCGACAATATTATACGAAACGCTAAAGTGCTTGATGCAAACAGTACCGATGATAAAGTAAAAGGGGTACAACGGTTTAATACATGGCTAAGCAATTGCACACAGGTTACCGCCACAATATTGCAAACCGTAGGGGCAAAAGAATACGATGGGATGGCTATTGCCGTAGTTAACTAATCAATAGCCGTTGGTAGATATTTTTTAATCATTCATCCGATAAAAAATATTCTGTGCCGTTTGGTACTACAAATGAAAAGCCATGAAACCCATACATATCAAAGGGTTACAAAAAATAACAGCTTTTTTCTCAATCCCCTTAAAAATATTTTTTTGGTTTGGCACATAAGATTGGCATTCAATTTGAAATATATCTCGCAACGGTACGATGGGATATCGGGTCGTTAAACTATTAAGCAACAATCAGCTTAGTAATTGGTTTATAGGTTAGTTTCCCCGTTGCAACCATGTGACGGGGTTTTTTCGTTATAGGGGTAATTGATAACCTAATTACATCCGTTATGAAAAAACTCTATTACTTATCTGCATTCCTATACGCTTGCTTAATTTGTACCAATAAAAGCACAGC
Source organism: Bacteroidia bacterium (assembly GCA_035906255.1). Classification (GTDB taxonomy): domain Bacteria; phylum Bacteroidota; class Bacteroidia; order UBA8524; family UBA8524; genus SB11. Next base: position 451,415 of record JAMIFM010000037.1, on the reverse strand, counting down.
ACAAACCGTTGTTTCAGCCACTATTGAAGCTAACAATGTAAAAGCCCAAGCCAATACCGCCGGTTTATTGTTTAATAATATCGGCATAGGCAGTGGCGGATTTATTGCCCCCAAAGGCTTGGTAGGCCCCTCATCAATATACGCTTCTACCCTTTGGATAGGTGGGATAGACCAAAGCAGCAACCTGCACATGGCAGCACAAACCTACCGTCAAAACGGAAACGATTTCCAAAGCGGCCCCATTGATGCCGCAACAGGAAACGCTGTGCCCGCAGCAGCTTTTGATTCATTATGGCGCATTACCAAAGCCGATTATCTTTCAGCCCGTCAGGGTATTTGGACGGACAACCTGCGCAGGTGGCCCGTTTCATACACAACTTCCTCGGGCACTTATAAACTTGCTCCCTTTTATGATGCAAACAACGACGGAAAAATGGACGTGAGCGGTGGCTTAGAATACCCCATCTTCCCCGGCGACGAAGCACTGTTCTTTGTTTATAACGATAAAACTATTCACGCTGAAACAAGCGGAAGTCCGTTAGGAGTTGAAGTATCAGGATTTATGTATCAACTAAAAAGTACTACCAATGAGTATTTAAACAATACTGTTTTTGTTGATTACTACATCAATAATAAAAGTTCAAACGCTTACTATAATGTGATTGCAGGTATTTGGACAGATTTTGACTTGGGCAATTATTCAGATGACCGCATAGGGACTGACTCAGCACGCAATATGTATTACGCTTATAATGGCGATGATACCGACGAAGGTATTTTAGGCTGCGGCAATACCCCCGCAGCAATGAGTGTAATATTTATTAACCGCCCTCTATACGCAGCTATTGGAAATGTTAATGATTTTAGTACCATTGGCACCCCTACAACAACCGAACACTATTACAATTACACACGCGGTGTTTGGAAAGACGGTAGCCCGCTTACATACGGCGGCAATGGCTATAACACAGGAGCAATTACCCGCTATGCCCTTAGCGGAAACCCTTGTGCCAATACCGGTTGGACTGAATCTCTTGCCGGAACAACCGCAGGCGATAGGCGTATGTTAGGCTCGGCAAAATTAGACACCCTTCATCCTAACGAAACTAACAAAATATCAGTGGCTTACCTATGGAGTCGTGCAACATCAGGCGGGGCAATCGGCAGCCTTTGTAAAATGTTTAGCCAAGCCGACAGCCTTATAGGCTGGACAAACAACAACCCTCCACTTTCAGCCAAAACGCCTCAGACACAAACCGTTAAAATTTATCCCAACCCCGCCACAAGTTCGGTAACTATTGAAACCGCTGAGAATGATATTAATGTTTCGCTGTTTGATATTAATGGCCGTTCGGTGTTATCAACCACACAAAAAACAATAGATATTTCAGGCCTTGCAAAAGGTATTTACATAGTACGCGGCACTGCGGGTACTACCTATATCAGCCAAAAGATACTGGTCCAGTAAATTTTTCATTTCTTATTGGTTTCTTTAAAAGCTGCCTCTTGGGGCAGCTTTTTTTATTTTGTATTTAATCCCCTGTTTCACAGGCAACATTTTAGCCGTTTTGTTGTATCTTGTAGAAAATTACCCTGGGGAAAAAGAGCTCATGACCGAAGAGGAGTTGATAAAAGGTTGCATACGGGAAGACCGCACTTGTCAGCAAAAGTTGTACAAAACTTATGCAGGCAAGATGTTGGTGGTGTGCCTTCGGTATTGCAGGAGCAGGCAGGAAGCAGAGGATATATTGCAAGACGGGTTTATAAGGGTATTTGACAACATAAAAAAATTCTCCTTCAACGGTTCGTTTGAAGGATGGGTGAGAAGAATAATGATTAACTGCGCATTGCGTAACTATCGCAAAAGCAGTTACCAAAAAGAGCAGATTGGAATAGCCGAAGATTTTGACATACCCGAAGACACGGGAGTATATGACAAACTATCGGAGAAAGAGTTGATGGTGATGATAAACGACTTGCCCGAAGGGTATAAAATGGTGTTTAACCTTTATGCCATTGAGGGGTATAGTCACAAAGAAATTGCTGACACGCTGGGCATAAACGAAGGTACTTCGCGGTCGCAATTGAATAAGGCACGGAAACAATTGCAAAAAAAATTATACGATACAAAAGGCTTTAAGGAACCTGCTGAAAAAGCAGACAAAATTTTGACAGAATGAGTATGGAGACTAATAAGATTGATGAACTATTCAGGAGTAAGTTGGGCGACTATTCGTTAGAAGCTCCTGACAATGTTTGGAAGAGTATTGATGCAAAAAGAACCCCCTTGCATAAGACTATTAACTACTTTAAACGTAAAAAAGTAGCCATTGCGGGAGCTTTTATATTGATTGCGGGCATTGGTGCAGCCGCATACATTGGGTTTACTCCGGCTGCTGATAACCAGCAAACGGCCGCTATCACTACGCAAAACCCCACTACAAACCCAGCAAATGCAAGCGAAACTACCGCTAATGATGTTGCTGTAGCCACTTCACAAAATACTACTTCACCCGAAACTCCTGCAAGCAACACTGCAGCCGGAATGAACGAGGCACCTGCCTATACAGTTACTACCCGCACAAGCACCACCAATGGCGGCAATACCCGCAACGACGGTAACAATAGTAGTACCGCTACAACACCGCAAACAACAGTACCTGCTGCAAACCCTGCTCAATCAACTACTTCAACAGATAATAATACAGACCCTATTGTAACAACTTCTACTAATACTACACAAACAGATAATAACGAACCTGTTCTTCCCGCAGACGAAAAAGAAGTAGTTATTGCTGATGCGGCACCTGTTGCTGAGCCTACAGCTACCGTAACCGATGAAACTGAAGGCACTGATGCTGCCGAAAAAGCAACTAAACAGGCTATTGAGCCCCAAAAACAACGCTGTAACAGCTCAACCGCCGATTTGTATGCAGGCATTGGCTTTGCAGGCCGTAGTTTAAATGCCAACGGTGTTGGTACAGGATACTTTGCAGCCAAAAAACAAGCTGAAAGCTATACCCCTGCATTTTCAGTGGGAGCAAGATTTAATTTAGACCTTAATAAATCAAAAACATTGAAACTGCGCGTAGGTGTGCAATACACTCAAGTGGGTGAAAAACTTAACTACAATGCAGAGCAAACACATACCCGTACCCAAGTATTTATAGGCGATATTATTGACCCTGTAACCGGACAAGTAATAGGCCATACCGACCCTGAATACAGACAGGTTACCGAAACCCGCAAGGTTGCAGTAAGTACAAATAACTCGTACACCTTTATTGATGTACCCGTTCAGTTGGAATACAGTTTCTTTAAAACTGAAAAATACAGCCTGTTTGCTACGGGTGGTGCAAGTGCCAACCTTCGTTTCTCACAACGCGGCAACCAGCTAAACAGCGATTTAAGCGGCGCACACGAGATACGTAGCAACAACCCTTACAAACCTACTACAGGGCTTAGCCTGTTGGCAGGTATCGGCGGCGAGTATAAATTTAGCCCTATATCTAAATTCTCATTACTTGCTGAGGGTACATACAGCCACGGCCTTACCAATGTAATGAACAACAATGCAGGTATGCGTCAAAGCTTCCGCACATTTAATGTAAGTGTTGGTCTTCGCTACCGTTTCTGATAAAAAAATACGTACTTAGCCCCTATGCTAAAACAAGCGGCATTAAGTATATTGGCTCTTGCCTCGCTAACCAAGTTGGCGGGGCAATCCCATTTTACAACCCTTTCGGCCAATAATCTCAATGCCACCGTTCACGCTAACGGCATACTCTTTAACGGCGGTTTAGAAGCCCCCAAAGGATCAGGCACAAAATCCATCAGTATTTCCCAGTTTTGGATTGGTGGCAAAAGCAATGGCAAACTGCACATTGCTGCCCGATTGAACGACAGCCTTAAAAATGATTTTTGGGCAGGCCCCATTGACACTGTTGCGGGCAATGCGGGTGACAGCATTTTTTGGAATACGATTTACAAAGTAAGCGCAGCTGAAATTGCCACCCACAAAACCGATTACAACAAAAACGGATATATAATGCCTGACGGCATACGCCACTGGCCCGGCAGCAACCCTACTCAACAACCTTTTAAACAGGTGCTGGCAAAGTTTGTTGATTATAACGCCAACCGCATTTATGAACCCGAAATGGGCGAATACCCTTATATAAAGGGAGACGAAGCTGCTTATTTTATTGTAAACGATAAGGCCAATTCCCACTTTGCTACCAATGGTACGCCAATGGGTGTTGAAGTACAAGGGCTGGCCTATGTGTATGCAAACAATCCTGCGTTGGCCAATACGGTTTTTTTAGAGTTAACTTTTATCAACCGCTCTGCAAACAACTATGATTCGGTATTTGCGGGTGTTTGGACTGATTTTGAGTTGGGTGCAAAGGGTGATGAGTACATTAGTTCTCTGCCTTCAAAAAATGCCTTTTTTGGCTATAACAGCGATACCTCTGATGCTCTCTACGGAACGTACCCGCCTGTGCAAGGGGTAATGTTTTTAAACCGTCCCTTGCAATACACCATTGAAATTGATGCTGACGGCGGAGTTGCCAATCGTGGTTTACCACAAAACCCGCAGGAATTTTATAATTACCTGCACCGCAAATGGAGGAATGATATACAGCTCACCGAGGGTGCTAACGGATTTATGAGCAGTGCCACCCCTGCTGATTTTATTTATAACGGCGACCCTTGCAACCAAGGTAATCCGGGCTGGACGGAGGTAGGCTCTGCACAAGCACCGGGTAAACGCAGTATGATGGGTAGTATTGGCCCTGTTCAATTGCCTGCAAATGGTTTTTTAAGGCTTGAGTTGGCATACGTATGGGAACGAGGCACTAATGGGCCGCTTGAAAGTATTTGCAAGCTAAACAACACCTTTGATGCTGTTAAAGCCTTTTACAATAAGTTTATCAGTAGTGTTGATGCACCCAAACCATTACAGTTCGGGATATACCCTAACCCTGCTACAAATTTTGTGGAACTTAAGCTTACAGAAGATTCGGGCATACCTGCAACAGTTGAATTGTTTGATATACAAGGTAGGTCAGTCCATACAACTGTTATAGAAACCTCGACTGCAACGCTTGCCACGGGGCATTTACCCTCAGGCATTTACATGGTAAAGGTTTCAACCCAAAACCAAAGCGGGTATTCTAAGTTAATCATTGCCAAATAGCTATTACTTATTTCTTTCGCATCAGAATTATTTTTATTTAGACTTATTAAAAATAATATATTTGCTGCATGAGCAAACCAACACCATTGCAAATACTATTGTTTGCAGCGTCACTATATATAGCATACGTATTTATCCCCAAAGGGCTTTCATACTGGACTAAACCTTGCAGGGATTATGCTGCTCTTACCCACTTACCCAAACAATATGCTGATGTAATGAGTGCCTTTTGCCAAACCGGTTTCCTTAAAATGATAGGCATTTTTGAAATACTGGGAGGACTACTTATACTTATACCTCGCACAAGACTGATAGGTTCGGCAATTGTTCTCCCTTTAATTTTCAATATTTTTATGCTGCACTTGTTTGTTGACAACCGCCCGCACGAACTGGTTGAAACAGGCATTCCCTTAGCACTTAGTATAGCTGTATTAATAGGCGATTTAGCACAACGCAAGAATGTATGGGCGTTTGTAACGGGTAAGCAATAATACCCGACCAACCTTTAAGAGGATACAACCCGCCAAAAGAAAAGGGCTGCCACAATATTGTGATTAATACGGTTGTTTTAATACTATTCAAGTAAGTAATAACAACATTAATGGAACCAGTAGTTTTATCGATATACAACCGTTAGCAGAGGGTTAAATTAACTATCCAAGACTAATCTGATTACTCAAGGTTGATAATTACGTATTGATGTGTTCCCTTGAATAAATATTAATGTCCAAGTTTAGCCTTTTCTCTATTTATTTCATTCCTGAGCAACTCCAGTCTATGTTTCCAGTTTTTACGTTTTGTACCATACTCATCCATCTTTGCTTTCAGAAGCTTGTTAACCTTTGATATCGAAGCATCGTATTCACTCTTATTTTTCACTAACCACATCATCAAAACTTTATAAAAAGCAGCATTTTTTTTCTTTAGAAAATCTGTGGAAATTGTTAGTTCCGATCCGAATCGTCTATTCTCAAAATAATGAAACTCGCGAATCAATTTCACAGCCGATAGAGGTTGTGAATCAATTAAGCTCTTAGGAGGAATGGCTTTTTCCATTGAATTTAACACCTCTTTCATTTTTTTCAACTTTGCTCTATTTCTATAGGTCAAAGAAAATATTGACTTTGTAAATGGCATTATATTCAAGCGTTGAGTTTTAATATCGTCAAGCTGTGCAATAGATAGTTCATTTGCAATCATTATCAATTCAGGCTTACCTGCATCAAAATGCGGCATATTATTTATTTGTTCATGAAATCGCTTTTTTTCGTTTATCGAGCAACTACGAATTTCATAAGTCGATTGACTTAGAAAAGCTGTCAAATCATTTGACATGACTTCAAAACTATTTGTATAGTTTTCTATGGCCGTTTGAAGAGGAATCTCCTTAATCGTATTCGTCAAATAACGTCCCCCCATTGCCCCGAATATGGCACCAATAGCACCCCCAACAATGTTTCCAATCCCCGGAAAAAAAGACCCCGCAACAAAACCCGCCTTAGCACCTAAAAGTGCCCCTCCCCCCGTACCGGCAGCATCAAGTGCTAAATTTTTTAATGATGTTTCAAACTCCGTTTTTTCATCTGCCAGTAAATCAAGCTCTCTTATCCCTGACTTAATTATCGTGATAATAGGTATGTGGAATGTGGGGCTGGGTACAATTGTGTGATAAACATGATTTCCTATCGAGTATGTGGTTTCATGAAGATGATGCGCCCATGTATCCTGTATTTCATCTAAATGCTCAGTGAAGTTAAATGCAGGGTCAAGGGTTTGATATACTGTGTCTGCAGTAACTATTTGAAGAAACGCGGCTCTTATTCCCTCACTTTCTAACTCATGAATAAAATCAATCACATTGTCTGCCTCTTTAAAATGATCTAAAACTGCGCTGCAAAAATGCTCGAAACATTCCTTTATAATCTCTGGGTCTTGGATGTTAACAATGCCTTCAACCAAACTTGCTTTAACAGAAATAAAACTTTCAGCCATAGCACCTGCACCATGCTCAACAACAGTCTCAGTAGCAAAAATTAAACATTCCGCAACCTTTTCAGGTGGTAAAACCATCAAAAGAAATTGTTCAGTACCAACAAATGCAACACCCCTTTCAGCAAAAGTTTTCGCTAAGCTCTCAGCAATAACTTTGATATCGTGGTTTTGTGAAAGTTCGTCAGGTATAGGAAAAGGCAATTGCCGCAAGTTCTGCTTCAAATTGTCAACTATGTAATCGGTATTATTATATTTATCTATTTGCTCTTGTAGCTTTTGAGCAACTTCGACATCATGCTTTAATATTGGTAATTGAAAATTCTGAAGGCGTTTTGAGTACTCCAAAAAATGTTTTCGAACCTTGATAAAGGAAATACTAAGAAAAGTAAGTGCTATAACTGATACAGTAATTACAAACCACATTGTTTAATGTATAAATTGATAGGTTAATTAGCTTTATTGTGAAGTGTGGTAACTATACGAATATAAGCTTTATACAACAGATGCACAAAAAAAGCCATTCCTAAATCGGAATGGCTTCTATAGTTAATAGGGTAACTTAAATTACTATTCAAGTGCTGCTGCACCACCCACGATTTCAGAGATTTCGTTGGTAATGGCTGCCTGACGTGCTTGGTTGTAGGTAAGTTTCAACGATTTTAACAGCTCACCTGCGTTTTCAGTTGCCTTATCCATAGCCACCATACGTGCGCCGTGTTCAGAAGCGAATGAATCCAACAAAGTACGGTACAACTGCCTGAACTAAGATTTATAGAATTGGATGACAATTACTCAACTTAATAATCTACATCGACAATACAGTTGCCCCGGCAGGTCTTTTGTTCCACTAATTTGCCATCTACAAGTATTTTTACAGTAATGGTTCGTACTCCTATACTGTTGATTATGTCTTCATTTTGGGCCATTAAGTACCCAAAACCCTTGCCTGCGGAATCAGTATAATAGCTGAAACTCTTTTCCCAATTGCCTTTCACGTTCTCCACTTCTTCAAAATCATGGATGCCTGGGTTAAAGTACGTGATATCAACATCTTCGCTGTCGCTCTCCAGCCTGTAAGTGATAGTTTCATTTAATACATCATCAGCCCCACTACAGGCTGCAAAAAAGATAATAAGTAACAGCAAGTAAATGTTTTTCATATCTGTAAACCAACAAATTATGTTCCATAAAAGTTTATTCATAAAGGTCTTCGACGAAAATTAGTACATACCAAAGCGTGCTCTACAGTTATTGTAAGAACTACATTCGAAGGGAGTTAGATACCACACATGGCTCCAAAATCTCACATACATCTGGCACATTTCTTCCGATTTAAAGCCATTATGTTGTTGCGGTCGGTAATACAAACAAAAAAGCCACCCTTTTCAGGATGGCTTCTATAGTTAATAGGGTAACTTAAATTACTATTCAAGTGCTGCTGCACCACCCACAATTTCAGAGATTTCGTTGGTAATGGCTGCCTGACGTGCTTGGTTGTAGGTAAGTTTCAACGATTTTAACAGTTCACCTGCGTTTTCAGTTGCCTTATCCATAGCCACCATACGTGCGCCGTGTTCAGATGCGAATGAATCCAACAAAGCACGGTACAACTTAGTTTTCAAAGCACGGGGTATCAAATCGTTTAAGATTTCTACCTTACCGGGTTCAAAAATGTAGTTTACATTGCTCTCGCTGCCTTGCATTTCTTCCATATCCACAGGCAGGTATTGCTCATCTTGCAATATTTGCGTAGCAGCATTTTTAAATTGGTTATACACCAAATCCACACGGTCGTATTGTCCGCTCAAAAAAGCATCAAATACATAATTACCGGCTTCAAATGCTGTATCAGCGTTCAGGTTTTGAAACAACTCACGGAAACGGCTATCTACCTTATATCCCAATTTGCTAAAAAACTCACCGCCTTTTTTACCAATACACAACAACGTGATGTTTTCTTTACCCAAGTGAGCATACTTGTTTTCAAGCAAGCTGCGGGTTTTCTTAATCACATTACTGTTAAATGCTCCGCACAATCCCCTGTCAGAAGTCAACACAACCAACATCAGCTTCTTGGTTTCGCGTTTGTCAAAATACTTTGCCAAACTCTCATCCTCAACACTTCCGGCAAGGTTGGCAAGCATACCAAACAGTTTGTTGGCATAAGGGCGCATTTGCATAATGCCGCCTTGCGCCTTGCGCAGTTTGGTAGCCGATACCAGCTTCATTGCCTTGGTAATCTGCTGTGTACTGATGGTGGAACTAATCCGTATGCGTATTTCTTTAAGATTCGCCATTTGTTTGAATCTTCTTTAATTAATTATGCTTTATACTTAGCCGAAAGTTCAGCGGCAACCTTCTCAAGTACAGCGGTTATATCATCGTCAATCTTGCCTTTGGCCAACAGGTCAAGGGTATCCTTATGCTTAGCATCAAGGTAAGAAGTATATTCAGCTTCAAACTCTTTTACCTTGTTTACAGGCACAGCACGCAACAACCCTTTAGTACCTAAATAAATCATAGCTACTTGGTGCTCAACACGCACAGGTTGGTATTGGCCTTGTTTCAACATTTCCACGTTACGAGAACCTTTGTCAAGTACCGATTTAGTAGCCGCATCAAGGTCAGAACCGAATTTTGCAAACGCTTCCAACTCGCGGTACTGGGCTTGGTCAAGCTTCAAAGTACCCGCAACTTTCTTCATTGATTTAATCTGAGCGTTACCACCCACACGAGATACCGAAATACCTACGTTGATAGCGGGACGCACACCTGAGTTAAACAGGTTTGACTCAAGGAATATCTGACCATCGGTAATAGAAATTACGTTGGTAGGGATATATGCAGATACGTCACCTGCTTGAGTTTCAATGATGGGAAGTGCTGTTAGTGACCCTCCACCCTTAACCAATCCTTTGATTGATTCAGGCAAATCGTTCATTTTTTGTGCAATCTCGTCTGAAGCATTCACCTTAGCAGCACGCTCAAGCAAGCGGCTGTGTAGGTAAAATACGTCACCGGGGTATGCCTCGCGGCCCGGTGGACGACGAAGTAGCAATGACACTTCACGGTAAGCTACCGCTTGTTTAGAAAGGTCATCATAAATAATCAAAGCAGGCTTACCCCTGTCCCTGAAGAACTCACCAATAGCACAACCGGCCATTGGAGCGTACATCTGCAAAGGAGCAGGATCAGAAGCTGAAGCTGAAACTACTACGGTATAATCCATAGCACCCTTAGCTTTCAGCGTATTTACCACCTGAGCAACGGTAGATGCCTTCTGTCCGATAGCAACGTACACGCAAAATACAGGCTGGCCTTTATCGTAAAATTCTTTTTGGTTGATAATGGTATCAATCGCAATAGCCGTTTTACCGGTTTGGCGGTCACCGATAATCAACTCACGCTGACCACGACCAATTGGAATCATCGCATCAATCGCTTTAATACCGGTTTGCAGAGGCTCTTGTACAGGCTCACGGAAGATTACCCCGGGGGCTTTACGCTCCAAAGGCATTTCATACAAATCACCTGAAAGAGGTCCCATACCGTCGATAGGCTCGCCCAATGTATTAATTACACGGCCAAGCATACTATCGCCTACTTTAATAGAGGCAATACGGTTAAGACGTTTTACTGTATCGCCTTCTTTTACCTTGTCAGATCCACCCAACAATACCGCACCCACGTTATCTTGTTCAAGGTTAAGGGCTATACCCTGCAAGCCACCATCAAATTCAATAAGTTCGCCATATTGAACTTTGCTTAGGCCGTATATAATGGCAATACCGTCGCCCACCTGCAACACGGTACCAACTTCTTCAAGCTGGGCTTCGGTTTTCAGGTTTGAAAGCTGCTCCCTTATGATGGCTGAAACCTCATCGGGCCTTATTCCTGTTACTGACATATTAAATTATTGTCGATTTAGTTTTGATGAATTAATTCTTTTTTCAAACGGTTAAGTTTCTTAGCAATACTTGAATCGTACAAGCTATCCTCAATACGTATTACAAGACCGCCTATTATATCAGGGTTCACAACTGCTTTCAGGTCAACCCGTCCATTTGTTTCTTTTTCAATAAACTCTTTCACAGCTGCCTGCATACCTGCATTAAGTGCGGTAGCACTGGTTACTGTGGCCGATTGTATGCCATTAAGCACATTGTATTGGCGGGTAAACTCCTCAGCAATCATAGGAAGCAATTCTTCCCTGCGCCTTGCAGTTACCTTATCAATAAACAACATAGTAAGTTTATTGAACATATTGCCAAAAACGGCGTTCATTACGGCAGCTTTTTTATCGCTTTTAATAATGGGGCTTTTAAGCACTCCTTGCAAAGACGGGTTTTCTTTTACTACAACCTGCAAATTGCGCATATCGTAGTTCACCTGCTCAAGCAGGCCCTTCTCTTGTGCCAATTCCATCAGCGATTTGGCATACCTTGCTGCTATTCTGATTTCAGACATTAGTTTAAAGTAGCGTTATGCAGGTAATCTTTCACCAATTGCTCCTGCTCAGCAGGATTTTCAAATTTCTTTTTCAGGATTTTCTCAGCCATCTCAATAGAAAGTGAGGCAACCAATTCTTTAATTTCAGCTTTGGCAGCTTCTTTTTCTTTGTTAATACTATCCTGCGCGTTTTCAATTAAACGCTTGCCTTCAACATCAGCCTTTTGTTTCGCTTGTGCTACAAGCGTATCGCTGATTTCTTTGGCTTCTTTCAAAATTTTATCGCGCTCTGCACGGGCTTCGTTCAGCAGTTTTTCGTTATCTGCTTTCAAAAGCTCCATTTCTTTGCGGGCATTTTCTGCCATCTGCAATGAGCCTTCAATTTTATCTTCCCTATCTTTCAGGCTTTGCAATATGGGCCTCCATGCAAATTTGCGCAATACAAAAAATACGATTGCGAAAACCACTAAGGTCCAAAAAAATAATCCAAGCGCCGGGGTTAATAATTCCATACGGTTTTTTGTGTTTAAATAACACAACTACGCAGGTCGCCTTGCCCGACCTGCGAGTTGAGATATATTTTTTGTTTTGAAATTACGCTGACATGGCAAGGAAACAGATTACCGCACCAAACAGAGCCACACCTTCGATAAAGGCAGCCAAGATGATAGCAGTAGTCCTGATGTCACCTGATGACTCAGGTTGACGGGCGATTGATTCAACAGCTCCTGAACCAATTTTACCGATACCCAAGCCTACGCCAAGGGCAACAAGACCTGCACCGATACCGGCACCCAAAGGACCATAACTGTTAATTTCAAGAAGCAACTTTTGTAATAACATAATTGTGTTTATTTAATGTTCGATTTTATATGGGTTTCTTTTTGTTTTCTTACTATTAGTGGTGTGCTGCGTGTGCGTGCTCATCATCATGGTGTCCGTGATCTTCCATTGCTTGCCCAATAAACAATGAGGTTAGCATAGTAAAGATGAACGCCTGAAGGAATGCTACCAGCAACTCAAGGCAGAACAGGAACAGTGCCAATGGCAACGCAGCCAATGATACACCAAAACCTGCACCTACGTTTACACCGCCGTTGCTAAACATAAATATCAAACCAAGAATACTTAGGATGATGATGTGGCCTGCGGTAATGTTTGCAAACAAACGTATCATCAACGCAAAAGGCTTAGTAAATATACCTAATATTTCAACAGGCCACATGATTAATAGTAGTGGCTTAGGAACTCCGGGAGGATTGAAAATGTGAGCCCAGTAGTGTTTGTTACCTTTAATGTTGGTTACTATTAAAGTAATAACAGCCAGCACCGCAGTAACAGCTATGTTACCGGTTACGTTGGCCGCGCCGGGCAACAAACCTAATAAGTTGTTAAACCAAATAAAGAAAAACAAGGTAAGCATGTAAGGCATAAACGCATCACCTGTTTTTTTGCCCATATTGGGGCGTACAACATCGTCGCGTACAAATAGTATCAAAGGCTCCATAAGTGATTGCAAACCTTTTGGCACCCACTGTCCTTTTTTAACATAAGCGTTCGCCACTGATATAAATATAAGGCACAACAGTACCAACGATACTATCATTGAGGCTACGTTTTTGGTTAGCGAAAAATCCATCGGCTTAGCATTGGTAGCATGGTGGTGCTCATCCATAGTAAGTCCGCCTTCGGCATTTGCCAAGTATATTTTCTCGTGGTGTATTACGTAGTTCTTGTAGTATTTAGGCGCATCGTGTCCGTGCTCACCCTCTTTGTGTTTAAACGCACACGATAAGAAAATGTCTAATCCGTTTTCTTTGCTATATAATATAACAGGTAAAGGAAGTGTAGCGTGGAATGACTTGGTAGCGAAAAATTCCCACTCGTGGGCATCGCTGATGTGGTGCATGATTACCGATTTGGCATCGTACTTTGTTTCTTTTGCATGACCGCTATCGTGTGCATGAGCCTCATCGTGATGGGCTGCACTCTGAACAGTGGTATCATGGTGCGTTCCATTTTCGTGGGGAACACTGGCTTTTGTTAACGAAAAAGTAACAAAAGACGCTAAAAGCACTAAAAAATTTAGGGCTTTGAAATTTGAAAATCCTTTATTGACGATACTCATCACCGATTGAATCATTTTTCGAATCGGGGCGCAAGTTAATCACTAAATGGTAATTTTCAAACACAGTGAATAATAAATAAAGAATCATGAACATTAAAGCAAAAGAAATGCTTGAATTGCCTGATACTGAAACATATAAAACAAAGTACCCGAAACTTAGAAACAAACGGAGTATGAGTGTGCCCAACAACAACCTTAGTGCTGCGGCAGGCGATGCTTTTAAACTTGTTTTTGAAAGTATATATATAAAGAGTGAGATGCTGAAAAAGAAAGCAAACACTCCCCAAGTACCTTGGGGTATGATAGTAGTTACCTGCTGCAATGCAAAGATTACAACGGCCAGCAGAATAGAGTACAATAACAGTCGTACAAAAAATTTCGACGGGTTCAAGTAAGTAAACAGGCTTAGTTTTTTTTGTTATCCAACTCTCTTAATATTTTTATCACAGAGGCAGTTAACCCTGCAATTATACCCAACATAAGAAACAATGGAAAACTAATTTTTAAGAGATTATCCAAATAGTGACCCAAGAACCCCATTAAACCTGTGGCCGCCACTAATTGAAACCCTAATGTAAAATAAGCGTAAATGTTAAGATTCCGCTTCGGGTTTGATGACTTTCGGGGCTGTTCTTCCATGTTGTTGCATTGTATTATCGGCCGGAATATGCTTGGTTGATAACATATTGCAGTTTCCGTTAAATTCAGCCCCCGATTCTACCACCAACTTATTCACCGTAACATCACCGTGAACTTTGGCAGTGCCTTTTAAGAAAAGGGTTTCCGTTACTGTTATTTTACCTGTAACCGTGCCTGATATATCAGCGTTTTGCGCCTCAATATCTCCTTTTATCACGCTCGATGCGCCTATAACCACCCTTGCCTTTGATAGTATAGTGCCTTTTATATTACCATCAATACGAATATCGCCATTAGAATTAACATCGCCGGTAATATCAGTACCCACGCCTATAATGTTGATTGAAGCTGACGGTGCATCCGCATTGCGGCTTTTAGTTTCTTTACTAAACATCATTAAAAAAGATTAACCGAAGTGTGTGTTAAGTATCTCCCTTTTAAAAAGGATTTCGAAGATAACAAAAATAAACCCGCAAACCAAACAAGGCTTGGCCAATGAACTATCCGTTTGTGTTTAAGGTAACTGCGGCGTAGGTTTAACACTATCAGCACGTTCAAAACGCCCATCCAGCACCTTTTCCATGTTCTGCCACTTCTCGTAGCAGCGGTTATTTGCCCGTTCTAATGAATCAATGCGAGCCTCCTGCTCCATTTGCATACGCAGGTAATCCGTTTTATCAAAACCCGGGATATACTCCTTTAGCGGAGTGTAAAAAAGCAACAACACGATAAGCGTGGTAAACACCACCAACAAGGTACTGAACAAGATAAAAACGTTCATAGGTTTAAGCACAATAGATGCCCGTTCCTGCAAAGTACCATCATTCATTATGATAAGACGGTACTTGTTTTTTAATCTTCTAATGAACCGTTTGTTTTTACCTTTTGCCACTACTTCGTATAAAACCGTTGGGGGTGATTACTTCTTCAAACCTACGTATTTTGGGCAATAATAAAGTAATACCCTAAACTAATATTGCGAAAGTATCGTTATGTAGTATATTTATCTGCTTAAATAAAATAATTTTGCAGCTTTACAGTTAGTACTTACGGACGGAAAACAAGAGGTTTTGAACTTGCTCAAACAAACATATATAAAGGTATTAGGACTGGCGGCATTGCTTACTATCACAGTTAGCTGTAATAAAAACAACACCAGTTGGATGAACCGCAAATACCAAAACATGGTATCGCGGTACAACATCTATTATAATGGCACCGAGAAGCTAAAAGAGGTGCAGTTTAATCTTGCCCTTAACCACAAGGATAATTACAACGAGGTGCTGGATGTTTTTCCATACGGAGACGAGCAGCAAGCAAAGGCACAAGAGGCCACGTTGGATGAGGTGATAAAAAAAGGGTCGAAGATTGTACTTAACCGTCCTGTGAGCAAGTGGGTTGACGATGCTTACCTTTTGGTGGGCAAGGCATACTTTTTTAAAGCCGATTACTACGCCGCTATCGAAACTTTCCAATACATCAATACAAGGTATAAAAACACTGCCATTGCCCAAGAAGCCACTGTATGGATTTTAAAGTCATACATCATGCTAAAGCGTTACAACGATGCTGAGGCGTTGGCAGGCTTAATACGCAACGGTGCTGCCCTTCCCCCCTCTTTGGAGGGTATGTTTGCTGCTGCAACTGCCGAAGTGTATAATAAACAACGTAAATACGAACCTGCGCTGGACGCTATGCGTACCGCACTTTCTAAAACAAGAAAACGCTCATTAAGGGCACGTTATACCTACATCACTGCCCAATTGCAAGAACGTATAGGCAGGCCTGACTCTGCCAAGTATTACCTGCAAAAAGTACTGAAACTGAACCCAACGTACGATATGGCATTTAATGCCAAAATAAGCCTTGCCCGAAATTACGACCCTAAGGATAACGGACAGGTGCGCAGTGCCCGCCGCTACCTGAGAAGTATGTTGAGGGATGATAAGAACATCAGTTATTTTGACCAGATTTATTATCAACTGGCTATGATTGATAAAGGCGAAGGCAACACAGATAGAGCTATTGATAATTTTAAGCTCTCGCTACAAAACTCACAAAGCAATAAAAACCAACAAGCGTTGTCGTTTTTGGCAATGGCTGATATTTACTTTAACAAGCCTGATTACACCCTATCGCAATTGTACTATGATAGCACTGTGCGTGTGATTGAGCCCGGTTTTCACGACTATAAAAACATCATAAAAAAACAATCGGTTCTTTCTGAACTGATTAAATATAAAGTGATTGTGGCACGCGAAGACAGTTTGCAAAAACTGGCTGCCTTATCCCCTTCTGACCTTGATAAAAAAGTGGATCGTTGGATAAAAGAAGAAGAACAACAACGCAAAAAGGCAGAGGAGCAAAAAGAAAAAGACAAGCAAAATGCGAACCCCGGCGGTGGCGGTTTGCCCGGATTTCCCGGCCAACCCGGACTTGGCGGCCAACAACCTCCATCGCAAGGTTCAGGCTCTAATTGGTATTTCTATAGCCAGCAACAGCTTAGCATTGGTTATACTGATTTTATACGCAAATGGGGTAACCGCAAAATGAGCGATGACTGGCGTTACAGCCAAAAAGAAAAGGAAATGTTTACTACAGCTCCTGACCCCATTAAAAAAGACCCTGACGGAAACCCTGAAAATCCCAACCCGCAAGGAAAAGATAGTGCAAAGAACGACGAACTGAATAAACGCCTTGCCGATATACCCGAAGCAAAACGCAGGTTTTATAAAGACATTCCTTTTACTGACGAAGATAAGGTGCGCTCAAACGCTAAGATTGCCGATGCACTATACAACATAGGCATTATTTACTTTGAGAAACTTGCCGATATGCCTGAAGCCATCAGTGCGTTTGAAAGCCTTGTTTCACGCTTTGCAGGAAGCGAGTACGAACCCCGTGCTTATTACTACCTGCACAAGATTTATAAAACGGATAACCCTGCAAAAGCTGCTGAATATAAAAACCTGCTGATAACCAAATATCCCGATACTGATTATGCGCTACTGGTGAACGACGGCGCAATTACCAATAAAGGAACTACAGGGGTTGATTGGCGCAAAACTGATTTTTACAACACCACTTACGGTTTGTTTACCAACGGACGTTATAACGAGGTGAAAAGCCGTCGTACGGTAGCCGATACAATGCTTGCAGGCACTTCTATGATGCCTAAATATGAGCTGCTGTATGCCATGAGTGTGGGCAAAACCGAAAGCAAAGAAAATTACCGCAAGGAGCTTGAAGAAATAGCCGAACAATACCCCGCTACCGAAATCGGGCAAAGGGCAAAAGATTTATTGGATGCCATTACCAAACACGAAGTAAAAGACACCGCATCAAACAGTGTGGCCCCTGTGCGCGATACCCGCGAAGATTTGTTTAAATACGAGCAAGACGGCCAACATTATACCATTGTGGTATTACCGGGTGCAAAGGCAGATATGAATGCCATTCGCATAAAAGTTGCTAACTATAACGAATCGACTTATCCGGGTAAAGAGTTTGAAGTAGTATCGGGGTTATTAAATGTAACCCAGCGGATTTTGTTAATACGTACCTTTGAAAGCCGCGATAAAGCTAAAGACTATGCAAAAGACCTTGAGAAGTTCCACGCAATGTTTTTGGGCAGTATCGACAAAAAGGAAACAGAGTATCTTACCATTACCCCCAACAACTATGCTGAGTTGTTGAAGATGAAAGAATTAGGCCCGTATTTAAGTTTTTATAAACGCTACTACAGCAAATAAGTTATGGCTGATAAGCAACCCAAAAAGAAACGTCACCCATTGGTGAGGTTTGCATTATTTTTCTGGATAGGGCTAATGGCCCTTTCTGTTTTTATATTGCTGCTGTTTGCAGGCATTAGCTTTGGTATGTTGGGCAAACTGCCCGATATACAACAGCTTGAAAACCCCCAAACCTTTTTGGCATCAGAAGTTTACAGCCAAGATGGGGCTTTGCTGGGCAAATACTATTACGAGAACCGCTCAAACGCAACCTACGAAGAACTTAGCCCTAACCTGTTAAATGCCCTTGTAGCTACCGAAGATGCCCGCTTTTACAAACACGCGGGAATAGATGTGAGGGGATTGGGCAGGGTATTTTTTAAAACCGTAATCCTGCGCCAGCGCAGTTCGGGCGGGGGTAGTACCATTACCCAGCAATTGGCACTTAATCTGTTTTCTGATGCAAGGGCAAATACACTTTTTGGCCGTATCAAACAAAAACTGAAAGAATGGGTAATTGCGCTACAGCTTGAAAAACGCTATACCAAAGAAGAGATAATCACCATGTACCTTAATACGGTGCAGTTTTCGGGCAATTCATACGGAATAAAAAGTGCCACCAAAGTATTTTTTAATACCTCGCCCGATAAACTAACCATCGACCAAGCTGCTGTGCTGGTAGGAGTACTAAAAGCCATTTCTAAATACAACCCTAAACTTAATCCCGATAATTCATTAAACCGCCGCAATGTGGTGATGAATCAAATGAAACGCTACGGGTATCTTAATGCTGAGCTATACGACTCGCTGAAGGTATTACCCATTACTCTTAATTACCAAGAAGATACGCACAACGAGGGGCAGGCAACTTATTTCCGTGAATACTTGAGGCAATACCTGAATGCACAAGAGCCGCAACGAGATGATTATTTAGACAAGTATGCGTATGAGATTGATAAGTATTACTGGGAAAACAACCCTTTTTACGGTTGGATTAATAAGAATACCAAACCCGACGGTAGCAAATACGATTTGTATAAAGATGGTTTGAAAATTTATGTGACGCTTGACAGCCGATTGCAACGCTACGCTGAAAAGGCGGTTGACCAGCACATGACCGATTTGCAAAAATCGTTTAACCAGCACTGGAAAAACAGCGTGCCTTGGGGTACTGACAAAGAGTTTATTCCTTTGGCCATTAAACGTACTGAGCGTTACCGCTTGATGAAGGCCGACGGTGCTAGCGAGGACGAAATAAACAAGGCATTTAACCGCAAAAACAAAATGCGGATATATACGCACAGTGGCGAAAAGGATACTACAATGACTCCTTTAGACTCAGTGAAATATTACAAGTATTTTGCCCAAACGGGTTTCATGTCTATGGATCCTAAATCAGGAGCTATAAAGGCTTGGGTAGGCGGTATTAACCACAAGTATTTTAAATACGACCATGTAAACATTCATGCCACAAGGCAAGTGGGTTCTACGTTTAAACCTTTTGTATATTCTAAATACGTTTCTGAAACCAAAGATATATGCAAACGTTTGCCCAATACCCGCTCAAGCATCATATTAGACGATGGTACAGTATGGGAGCCGCAGAACTCCGACGGCAAAGAAACCGAATCGGAACCGCTATACAGGGCACTTGCTCTTTCGCTCAATAATGTTACGGTTAACATTATGAAACAACTTGACCCTAATGCCCCTAAAGTGGTGCGCCAAACCGCACAAAGCATGGGCATACGTAACCATTTGGAAGATGTGTATTCTATCTGTTTGGGGGTGTCTAACCTTTCGTTGTATGAAATGGTGGGGGCATTCTCAACCTTTGCTAATAAGGGCAGCTATACCGAGCCGTATTTTATTGCAAAGATAGAAGACAAAAGCGGGGCAATGATTACGGGCAATGTGATGCCCCCAACCCACGAAGCATTGAATGAAAAAACAGCGTTTTTGATGCTGAAAATGATGCAACGTGTTACCACAGGCGGTACAGGCTCGCGTTTACGTTTTAAGTACGGTATTGATTACACTATACCCATTGCAGGCAAAACAGGCACCACACAAAACAATAGCGACGGTTGGTTTATTGGTGTTACTCCTGATTTGGTTTCGGGGGCATGGGTAGGCTGGGACGATATGAAAATACACTTCCGCAGTACCGATTTAGGACAAGGTGCTGCAATGGCCTTGCCCATCTTTGCTTATTATATGAAAAGTGCCTATGCAGATGAGTCAATAAAAATAAGTAAAGGCGATTTTGAAGTTCCTAAAGATACCGAGGGGCTTATTTATGACTGCAAGAAAGAAGAGGACGAAGGCAATGACGGCGGGGTTGACGGCCAATCTTTGTTTGACAGATAGCAAACCATTTATACAGTAAACAAACAAGCCATTTGCAAATGCAAATGGCTTGTTTGTTTATAAGAGAGTTTGATTAATACAAATAACTCGGGTTTCTATTACCGGGATTATTCATATACCAGCTACTATAGCCTGTACCGCCTGAAATAGCCCAATCGTCAAAGAAATTATACCCGCTTGTAATGGCCGATTTTTCTTTTGAATACACAAAATTTTCAGGGATTAATATCGCCCAGGGTAAGCCGTTGGCAGTTTTGTAATACACATTATTACCGGGCACACTGCGATCCTGGAATGTGCCAAACAGGCTGGTGTTTACCAAATCAGTTGGTTTATAGTTTGCCATGTGGATTTCATTACCGCGTGTTTTATTGGTGAACATAAACGGATTGAATTTTTCCAGCGTTAGCTTAGAAGCATCCACCGGGCTGGTAAAGGTGATATTAATACGCATAGTATCCGATGTACCTGCACCATTGGTTTTAATGGTGTTGAACATTGAACCTGCGGCACGCTGCAACATAGGCTCGGGGCTATCGTAGCAAATAACTACCGCTTTTGTTTGCCCGGCTTCTGTTTTGTTATTATTAAGGGTAATTAAGTTTTGAGTTAATAGCTGCCCGGTAACATTGCTTACCTCGGTAGCATTAAGCCCATCCAACTGGAAACCGAAACCGTTTACAAATGTTCCGCCAATGGCTTTCACACGCATTTTCACCTTGTATTCAATCACTCTGTTATCGGCATTCAATACCTGTTGGATATTAAAGGCAAGAGCCAAATCATTAAAGTCATAATCGCCTTTAGCGGGCCACAAATCTTCAAAAGCTATGGTAGCTATGGCACCGGCAGCAGGGTAATAACTGTTAAACGCCCGGGTTGCATCGTTGGGATATTCGTCCTGTGCATCGGCTATACCATCGTTATCTGTATCCTGTGGCGGCGCTATACCAAATCCTTCAGGGTTGCAGGTGCTGGTGGGTATATAACCATCGCAGCTTATGGCCGCAGGCGAAATGATGTTTGCTTCGTTTGTTTCCACACCATTAGCATCACAAATATCAACAGTACCTTGTATTACAGGAGCGATGTAGTAATTGTTAAACGCAGTATTGTCTGATACCTTAATTTTACTCCGGTTTGTTCCAGTTCCTTTAATAAACCCAGTGGTCATTATCACATCATTGAAACTACACTGTGCGCCATTATTCAATTCAAGAAATGCCACATCATGCTTATTTTGTTGAAATGTACCTGCCTTGATATAACCTTTATTAACAATATCGCCTTCATTATCAATCATACCTTTTACTTCAAGGCGGCAATTATTATTAATTGTATTATTCGGATAATTACCAATATTATTTTCAACATACATATAATTGTTGTTGGTAATTGTATTAGTATAAGCGTTCAGTACCATGTAGCCGTTGCCCATAAAAAACATCTGCCCGTTATTGGTGATGGTGGAACCATCGAAATTTATTTCACCCATAAAATACATTTTGCCATGATTTTCGATAGTTATAAACCTTGGAGCATAATTGTTATTTATTTTCAGGCTATCGCACCAGTTTTGCACAGTGTTGTATGTGTCATTAGTAAGGCTGTTAACACTAATTTCAGCACCTTCAACAAAAATTACTTTAGAATCAGAGCCTTCTAATCTGATACTATTAATAGTTCCTTTGCCACATACAATTAGTGTTGAGCCTGTAGCCACAACAACATTAACAGTCCCGGTAATAGTTCCTGATATTGTTAGGGTAGCATCTATAAGATTTATATTCACACTGCCAATGCTATTTCCTATCACACACACTCTATCATCAGCAATGTTTAGCGTACCAGTTGGGTTTGTTACAGTCCTGCTGCAATTACTACAGCTAATACCCGAGCTTTTCCTTGTAATTATGTAAGGAGCGTTTGTTTGCGAGCCGTTGAATACTGCCGAAGCAAACTGATTGGCTTTTACCTTTTCAAACTGGCTACTGCCGTCGGGGTTTATTTTTTCTATATAGATAAATTCTTCCCATGCAGGTATTCTGATAATGTTAGCATATTCGCCATTTGTATTAGTAGCTCCGGTGCTTATCAGCTTACCTGTAGAGGGCACATCGGAATATATCCTGATTGCATACCGCTCGCCTGCTTTAGCATCGGCTACTTTAACGCGAACGTTTAAGGTTTTTTCGGATGAAAAGTTAAAGTTGGCAGGAACCACTAAATCTTTGGCTTCGATAACTACCGCCGAGGGGTTTGTAGATGTAGCACCGCCGTCTGTTTGGGGTGTATCTCGCTTGCAGCTTGCAACAAGTAGTAATGTGGCACAAAACAGCCACGTAATTTTACTGCGATTCATTTTGTTTGTAAAAGATTGAGAGTTATTGAGTAATATCCTCTCCAATAATACCTTTTAAGCATAAAACCGCTATATTAAATCTAATATTTGGCGGTATAACTTATTTAAATGGAAGTATTTCTGATACAAACAGCATTTGCTAAAAAGTTATAAAAATTTAAATTTTAGGTAAATTATTACCAATAAATGGGCTTAGAGTACTCGGGTAATATCCGACTTAAATGGCCACTTGCAATTGCATTAAAGCCATGCTTTTGCGTTCGCCTACTTTTTGGTCGGTAGCCTTAAACACCGGACGGTTTTGATAATTCAGTGTAAGTTTTGCCTTATACCCGTCGATAAACCAATTTAACCCAGCGTCATACACCGTCATGGTTTCAGAAAGGCGGTCAAAATTGGCGGCCATCACCATTACATAAGGCATCAGTTGGCCGCGCTTCTCTCCTAATACATTCTTTGGCAATAAATACCCTGCCTGTGCCTGCACCACATTGCCTGTGCCCATCATAGGGAAGGCATTACCCGCCCCGTTAAGGTTATCGCTGCCTGTGGTTACCCCATTGGCGGGATTCATTACGCCAAGATTGCGCAAATATCCTTTACCAAAATCCATGTTCACAAAAGCAGCATACGCTGATATGGCCGCACCTTTACTGCCCATAGGTCGGTCGTAATATACATCAACAGCAAATTGGCTCATGTTTTCATACACTGTATCGGTAGCATTCAGCCTCCACATAACCTGCGGTTGGTATTGAAAACCTGCCCCTATGTTAAATACCTTTTTCTTACCTAAATAAGTGCCTGTCATATAAGGTGTGGTATTTTTCTCCTCATCCAAAAACTGGTACATAAAGTACCCGCCGTATTGCAGCTTTGCTGGCTTGCCCGAAAAATCAGCGTTTACACCTAATGGAGAAACAACGGTGCTGTTTTGGGCAGCCATCGGGTCACTCATTATCACCCTGTAATCCAGTTTGCCCAATTTGCCTTTGGCATAAACACTCAATTTACGCAAAAACTGGTCGGTGGCATCATTGGTTGATTGCTCAAACAACGGGGCATCGTAGCCCATTATAGACGCTACTGAGGGGGATGAAAAACGCGCAAACCCTGTCCATGCCGTTAGTCCCATACCCATGTGCAAACTACGTTTGGTAATGTGATATTCACCCAACGCATCGTGAAAGAAAACGGGCATTTTTCGGGCTGATATCGCATTAAAATTATTGATACCGAACTGGGTGTACAAAAACACACGGTCGCTTATTTGCCCGAATAATTGGGCACGAACGCGGCGCAAACCAATATCAAAAGTGGTAGGCGCATCGTACCCGAAAATAGTGCTGCCGGGGTTGTTTTGGGTGTGCCGCGCCCAAACTTGGGTAGTAAAAGTGGCTTTAATGTAATGAGTGCTATCGTCGTTAAGATTAAACCTCAACTCCTTGTCCGATTTCTTTTGCGCTTGTGCAGATACTACAAAAAGTAGTAACGCAACGGCAATTAAACTCTTAAAAAATACCTGCCTCATTTTAGTATTACCTCCATATTTAAACTTCCCCGTTTGCACCCCTTCACTATTACAAGAGCCTTAAACACCGCAACAATAGTGCCTGCAAAGCAATTTGCCCCTGAGGATGCCTTGTATAAAAGCACTTATCTGATTGGTACAGACAGCTTTTGCTTAGATAATATAAAGATTTATTTTGAATAAAGAGCGGTTGGTTTTGGTGCTAATAACGGCCAAACCAGCTTGAAACTTTCATTTGCACAACGCCCACAATGGCTTCCCAAAAGATACCTTTGCTCATTTTAGATTGGCCTTCAGTGCGGTCGGTAAATATGATAGGAACTTCGGTTATTTTAAAACCGCGTCGCCATGCCCTGAATTTCATTTCTATCTGAAAAGCATAGCCCTTAAACTTAATTTTATCCAACCCAATGCCTTCCAACAATTTGCGGCGATAGCATACAAATCCTGCGGTGGTATCGCTAATGTTCATGCCGGTAACAAAGCGCACATATTTGCTGGCAAAGTAACTCATCAGTACACGCCCCATCGGCCAGTTTACAACGTTTACGCCTTTTACATAACGTGAACCTACGGCCAAATCATAGCCCTCAATTTCACAAGCTTTGCTAAGGCGTTCCAAATCATCGGGGTTGTGGCTAAAATCCGCATCTATTTCAAAAAAGTACTCATAGGCACGCTCCAATCCCCAGTGGAAACCTGCTATATAAGCACGGCCTAAACCGTCTTTGGTTTTGCGTTCAAGAATGTGCAAGCGGTGGTCAAACTCCCCGATAAGTTTCTTCACGATAGCTCCGGTACCATCGGGCGAAGAGTCGTCAACAATCAGCAAATCAAACCCCATAGGCAGAGCCAATACCCTTTTAATCATCCTCTCGATGTTCTCCTTCTCGTTATACGTGGGTATGATTACTAATTTGTTACTCAATGTACCTGCTGTTTTTAGGAAAACGCGAAAATAGCTATTCAACTGTGAAGTTTCAATATGTTAACGTCACACAACCGTTTTATTATACTATTTTAATGTAAGATTTATCAACTGAGATGATAAAGGGGCACCGATAAAAGAAAAATTAGCCTGAATTTTATATTCAGGCTTTTAAAAGTAACGTTCCGAATGGTTTAACACCATTCGGAACGAACCATTGTAAAAGAAGCGGGTTTTATAACCGTTAATGCAACAGCAAATTATTATGAACTTTGAGCAGGTTTAAGCGGTTGTGGCAGAGTAAGGAAATATGCCAAATAGTTAACCCCCGCGTGCTGGTTGCCCGCTTGTTTCATCCAATCCTCAATAGTATTGGCAGTATAACTTGGGTCTATTGGCAACGTAAACGAAAAGTTACCTGCAAAATCATTGGTTTGCATATAAGCTACATACCCGTTTTTAAGCATATCCAACACAACGGCATCGCGTGCCCCGTCAAAAAAGTCGTGCAAGGTAATTTGGTGGCCGTCAATGGTTACACCTATATCATTGGCATCAGGGCCGCCGCTGTACATATCAGCCACTGAGCCTATATCAGACGGACACATGGGTATAATGTCGTTGGTGTTGTAAAAACGGAATGAGTTTTCTGCAAACAACGCGTTGTAGTAATCGGCAAAGTCAACATTACCCGCAGCAGGTGCAGCAAAGGTAAATACCTGCATATAAGGGTATGGAGTGTTGTTGCCGTAATAATTACTGCCGTCGTAGTTATTCAAGTACCATTGCATCCAAGGGGCAAACACGCTGGCCAAATTACCGCCCAAGCTATGCCCCGTAATTGTAATGGCCATGTTGTTGTTTGCCACATTGGCCACCAAAAAATCAGGTAAGCTAACATCGGTAGTAGGGTCTGTAATCGTTTGCAAAGCAGCCAGCCCTTCACCTGCACCTGCGGCAATACAAGCATTATAGTTGCTGCTAACTGATGAGGGCACAAACGTTGTCCAAGGGTCTTGGCTAAATACGTTTAAATCTTCCTTAAACCAGTTTATGTAGGCATCTTTACTAAATTCAAGCAAAGAACCGCGAATGGCCACCATGCACTCGTTGCCGTTGGCGGCAACAAAAGCATAATTAGGGTCGCTGAAATCATTGGCCCATATTACATTCCAGCCGTTGGTAAAGCCGGGGTATTGGTTGATTACCGACTGAGGGTCGGCACTGTATGCCGCGTGGGCAAAAATCATTGGCAATGTGCCAATGTTTGGGTTTGGAGTAGAAATTGTCATAGCGATAAGTATTAGGTTTTTATTAGAACAAATCTCACTCCTATCCTTGGTTACTAACAGCTCAGAAATATCTGTTTTTCAGGGTAGATAGTTGTAGTGGATACCTCGTTACATAAAAATTTTCGATTTTACTACGACGATATATTACTATTCCTGCAACTTTGCATTTTGAATTACACTTATGAAAATGCGCTTTCAGCACCTAACAACTCTACTAATATTATTAACAGTTTCATTATCATGTGTTAAAGGGCAAAGCTGCCTTCCCAATGGAATACTTTTCAGTAGTCAAGGTCAAATTGACTCATTTCCAATAAACTACCCAAATTGCACATCAATATCAGGTTCTGTTATCACCGGAAGTCCTGAAATTACTGATTTAAGTGGGTTGAGTCGCCTAAAATCTATTGGTAACCTACATATTGGATATACAAAATTAACAAGTCTTAAAGGCCTTACATCACTGCGAAAAATAAATGGCAATCTATTAATCAATCACAATTCTCTTCTTGCCAATTTGGAGGGTTTAGATTCTCTTGAATTAGTAACAGGTTATTTAGTAATCGAAGATAACAGCACATTAAAAAATCTTGCAGGACTTGGTTCATTAAAATCAATAGGTACATTTTTGACAATAGAATACAATAAACACTTGCAATCAATATCTGATTTAAGTTCTTTAATAACTGTTGATAGTAGTATAAAGATTAGCGCAAATGACCAGCTAAAAGATCTGTCTGGATTTGGCAAACTAATATTTGTTGAAGATTTAACAATATTAGCCAACAACTCCTTAATCAATTTAAGCGGTTTTAACTCTTTAGATACTATTCGTGGAAAATTAACAATTGATAAAAATGACTCGCTAAAACAACTATTCCCAAATTTTAATGCAAAAGTCATACTTGATAACATAACGATTTCTAACAACAAAAGCCTTGTTGACTTAAAAAACCTGACATCATCAAATGTGATCATAAAAAATATTACTATAAATACTAATGACTCACTTAAAAGTTTAACTGGATTGGATGGTATCAAGATAATTAATGGAAACTTAAATATCACAGGAAATAATTTAATTGAGCAAATCGGCTCTTTTACTAGTTTAGATAGTGTTTTAGGAACACTTACCGTATCTTCAAACAAAGTTCTCAAGAATTTTAAAGGATGTGAAAAAGTATCCTTTCTTAATGGATTAAGAATAATAAGTGGTGACTCATTAAAAACATTAGACGGGCTAATTAATCTAAGTCATATTGGAAGAGAGGGACTAGAGATTACTTCTGCGCGCTTACTAAAAAACCTTACTGGTTTAGACAACTTAAAGTCAATTGATGGCGATTTAAAGCTAAATTTTAATCTGCCATTAACAAGTCTTGAAGGTCTTGAAAAATTAAGGTTAGTTGACGGTCAGTTAGTAATAACGAATAACAAAAAGCTTTTGAAAATTGATGCAATTAGATATTTATCTCCTGATAGTATAACACTTGTAAGAATTGAAAATAACGATAGTCTAAGGCAATGTAACATCGAAAGTATTTGTAACTATTTATTCAATAAAGCAAATAAAAGTCAAATAAATAGAAATAATGTTGGTTGTTTATCTAGCATTGAAGTAAAAGAGAAGTGCTTTCCCGTAAACATTTCTTCGATTAATGGTGTAGTTATCAAAATCTACCCCAACCCAACTACAGGTCTTTTAATAATTGATGGCATTGACATAAACGGGTCAGCTATTTCAGTGTTTGATATCACGGGTAAACTATTTAGTGCCGTAACAATTGAAAACAATGCCCTTGATGTTTCAGGTCTTGAAAACGGGATTTACTTTATACGAATTAGGACTAAGGAAGAAGTAATTACAACTAGGATTATAAAGAACTAGCTCACTACTTTTTTAAAAACTGAATCTTATTCCTACACTTATCCACCCCCTTTAAAAAACCAACCAAAGCATTAACTTTGTGAAATTTTTTAACTAACAAGTATTAGTATGTCTCTTCCTATACATCATTACGACCGCTTTGAGAACCGCCACAACGGCTCGAGCAGTGAAGATTTGAGCAAAATGCTGGAAGCCCTTGGCGTAAACAGCATCGACCAATTGATTGACGAGACCGTGCCTGCGGCCATACGTTCACCAAAGCCCTTAAACCTGCCCGCATCAATGGCTGAGCCTGAGTTTCTGGCCGCATTGAAAGCCATAGGAAGCAAGAATAAAATTTACAAGAGCTACATAGGAATGGGGTACTACAACACCCACACTCCCGGTGTGATATTGCGTAACATTACTGAAAACCCGGGCTGGTACACTGCCTACACCCCTTACCAAGCTGAGATTGCACAAGGCCGTTTAGAAGCCCTTATCAATTTTCAAACCTTGGTTATGGATTTAACAGGGATGGAAATTGCCAACGCTTCGCTATTAGACGAGGCTACTGCTGCTGCCGAAGCGATGCATATGTGTATGGACTTGAAAGGCAAAGCGCAAGGCAATAAGTTGTTTGTTGATGCGGAAACTTTCCCTCAAACCATTGATGTAATTAAAACCCGTGCCATTCCTTTGGATATTGAGTTGGTAATCGGTGATTATAAAACATTTGAACCTACTGCTGAGTACATGGGCGTTGTATTACAATACCCTAACAACAGCGGTGATATTAAATCGTACAAAGCCATTGCCGATAAAACCCACGCCGCAGGCGGAAAAGTGGTGGTATTGGCCGATTTGCTTGCCCTAACCATGCTAACAGCCCCTGGCGAATGGGGTGCTGATATTGTAGTAGGTACTTCGCAACGTTTTGGTGTGCCCTTGGGCTATGGTGGCCCTCACGCCGGCTACATGGCTACCAAAGAAGATTTTAAACGCAGTATGCCCGGCCGTATCATAGGTGTATCTATTGATGCACAAGGCAAAACTGCATTGCGTATGGCTTTGCAAACCCGCGAGCAACACATTAAACGCGAAAAAGCCACCAGCAACATTTGTACTGCACAGGTATTACTATCGGTAATGGCAAGTATGTATGCCGTTTATCACGGACCTGACGGTTTGAAAAAGATTGCTCAAAAAACCCATGCCCAAACCAAAGTATTGGCAGCGGCATTGGAGCAATTAGGCGTTAAAAATACCAACGATACTTATTTTGATACCCTGCGCCTTAGCGGTGCTGACGCTGCTAAAGTGCGCGCAGTATCAGAAGAGAACAGCGTAAATTTCCGTTATTTTGAAAACGGCGATATTGGTATCTCGTTAGATGAAACTACTACTTTGGCCGACGTTCAACTATTGGTTGATTTGTTTGCTAAAGCATCAGACAAAGCTACTGTGGATGTAAAAACACTTGCCAACAATGTTAATCTTACTTGGGGCAATGAGTTTGTTCGTACAAGTGCTTACCTAACCCACTCTGTATTTAACAGTTTCCATACCGAGCATGAAATGCTACGCTACATAAAGCGTTTGGAAGCTAAAGACCTTTCGTTGGTACACAGCATGATTTCATTAGGTTCTTGTACCATGAAATTAAATGCTACTGCCGAAATGATACCCATTACTTGGCCTGAGTTTAACCAACTGCACCCGTTTGCACCATTGGCACAAGCACAAGGCTATGCACAGGTGTTTACTGAATTAGAAAACTACTTGGCTGAGATTACAGGCTTTGCGGCTACATCATTACAACCCAACGCCGGCGCACAAGGTGAGTATGCAGGTTTGTTGGTTATCCGCGAATACTTAATAAACAAAGGCGAAAGCCACCGTAACATTGCACTAATACCTGCATCGGCACACGGTACTAACCCTGCCAGTGCTGTAATGGCGGGCATGAAGGTAATTGTTACCAAAACCGACGAAAACGGTAACATTGATGTAGAAGACCTACGTGCTAAAGCCGAAGCTAATAAAGACAACCTTGCTTGTTTGATGGTTACCTACCCAAGTACACACGGTGTGTTTGAAGAAACCATAAAAGAAATTACTGCCATTATCCACGGATTTGGCGGGCAGGTATATATGGACGGTGCCAACATGAATGCCCAAGTGGGACTAACCAGCCCCGGTATGATTGGCGCTGACGTTTGCCACCTTAACTTGCACAAAACATTCTGTATCCCTCACGGTGGCGGTGGCCCCGGTATGGGACCTATTTGTGTGGCTGAACACTTGAAACCATTTTTACCCGGCCATGCCGTGGTGAAAACAGGTGGCGAGAAAGCCATTACAGCCGTTTCGGCAGCACCTTGGGGTAGTGCCAGCATTTTGTTGATTTCATATTCTTATATCCGTATGATGGGTGGCGACGGTTTAACCAACGCTACCAAATGGGCGATATTTAACGCCAACTACATTGCCAAACGTTTGGAAGGCCACTACGATGTGCTTTACAGAGGCAAAAACGGACGTTGTGCCCACGAAATGATTTTGGATACCCGTCATTTTAAACAAACATCAGGTGTTGAGGCTACTGATATAGCTAAACGTTTGATGGACTACGGCTACCACGCTCCTACTATGTCGTTCCCTGTGGCTAACACCATCATGGTTGAGCCTACTGAAAGCGAAACCAAAGCCGAGCTTGATAAGTTTATTGACGCGATGATTCACATCCGTCGTGAGATTATTGAAATTGAGGAAGGTACTGCCGACCGTAACGACAACGTATTACACAACTCGCCACACACTGCTGAAGTAGTGATGGCCGATACTTGGAGCCACGCTTACACCCGTGAGAAGGCTGCTTTCCCAACTTCATGGGTGCGCCACGCTAAATTCTGGCCAGCGGTGAGCCGCGTAGATAATACCTACGGCGACCGTAACCTGATTTGTGCCTGCCCTCCGTTGGAAGATTACATGGCAGAACCCGAAGCGGTAAGCATGAATTAAACCACGACAGGTTAAAAGCTACCACGTGTAATTGGCTCCTGAACAAAGCCAATTACACTTTTATACTGCCACAAAGGCACTAAGTCACTAATAACAAATGTTTTGTGTCTTAGTGCCTTTGTAGCAAAATAAAGAGGAAACTTTTTCAACCCTACAACCTATCAGAAAACGTTATAGGGTTTTTATTAATTAAGGTTATCCCAACATCCCCACTACAAAACCGGTACTCCACGCTGCCTGAAAGTTAAAACCGCCTGTAATACCGTCAACGTCAAGCACCTCTCCTGCAAAATATAAATTGGGTACAACGCGGCTTTGCAAGGTTTTCATATCCACATCATCAAGGCTAATGCCGCCTGCCGTCACAAACTCCTCCTTAAACGTAGTTTTCCCTTGCACCGTGTATTCATCGTTAAACAAGGTATTTACCAAGCGGTTAAAATCCTGCTTACCCATATTTGCCCATTGCATCGTAGGGGCTATGCTTAATCGTTGTAAGAAAAAATCCCATAAGCGACGGGGCAACTCATACGGAACCAACGTGCTTACCTGTTTCAGCTTGTGCGTTGTTCTAAACTCGGTAAGATAATTACGTACCTCGTCCTCATTCTTTGCCTCGTGCCAGTTTACCGATAGCGTGCATTTGTAATCCTGCTCAGCCATCCATCTTGCTCCCCATGCCGAAAGTTTAAGCACCGCAGGGCCGCTCATTCCCCAATGGGTTATCAATAAAGGCCCTGTATAACTAAACTTAGTCCCGTTTATCCGTACCCTTGCATTGGGTACACTTACCCCCATTAATTGCGTAACGGGGTTTTTAGGCATATTAAATGTAAACAACGAAGGGACAGGCGTTTCTACCCTGTGTCCCAACACTTTCAGCCACTGCAACCCGCTTTCTTTGGGGCTTCCACCCGTGGCTACAATCAGTTTTTTTGTAGTTAGGGGTTGGTAATTAGTGATTAGTGTAAACCCGTTTTCTATCGGGGTTATTTTGTCAATCCCTGTATTGGTAAGTATTTCTATTTTCAGCCTGCGGGTTTCGGCCATCAGGCAATCAATAATCGTTTGCGAGTCATCCGTTACGGGAAACATCCTGCCGTCAGCCTCTGTTTTCAATTTCACCCCCCGCACCTCGTACCACTCAATTGTATCCTTCACCGCAAAGCGGGTAAACACCTGCCGCAGTTCCTTTTCTCCCCGTGGGTAATGGCTGCTCAATTTCTTAGCATCAAAACAATGGTGGGTAACATTGCACCTGCCGCCGCCTGATATTTTTACCTTGGCCAGCAGCTTATTGGTTTTCTCTACAATGGCAACCCTTGCATCAGGATGGTGGTATTTTGCAGAAATAGCCGCAAAAAAGCCTGCCGCCCCACCGCCTATCACAATTACATCGTATTTTGTACCCTGAACTGCCACGTTAAAATTTTTTACAAATGTGCGCGTTTACCCATAAAGCATGAAATTAGTTTTATCCCTGCTCGCTATATTTTTATCGGCAACACTGTTTGGGCAACACTCAGAGCAACATTACCCCAACGGCAATCTGCAATGGCGCGGCCAGTATAAAACTTTCAGGGTAAAAATCACCTTCGGGTACGACATCTCAAAAGTGAAAAACGGAACTTGGGAGTATTTTTATGAAGACGGAACCCCTGCCCTCACAGCCCGTTACAAGGCTAAAAAGAAAGGGGCTGTACCCAAAGGAGTTTGGGAATATTACAGCACCGACGGTGAATTGCTGAAAAAGGAAACCTATAAGGGCGGAGACCTTTCGAACGAGGAGTTTTTCACCACAGGATTATACAAATACACCACAGACAGCTTTAGGTTGATACAATTGCGCCCTGATACCATGCTGGTAATAAAGTACCTGCGCGGCGACCCATACAGCGATATATTGGTAAACAACGGCAAAGGGGTATATACCCACCCCAAACGATTGAACGACGAACGCTTGGCCTACGAAACTCCTGCCCTTGCCGACGATGGTTTTACACTGAAAGATACAGGCTTAAACATAGTGGGTAATTACAGTTTTGAGCAATGTAAGAACGATGGGTATTTTGATACAGAAATTAAAGGTGTAACTGACACATTTATCCATCATTGGTATGTGGCTACGGGTACACCTGATTATTTCAGAGAGATGAAGAGTGCAGCACGCACGGGCGATAAGTTTTGCGGAATCCGTATTTACAGCCGTTCCGAATACCTTGAATACATGGAGAACCAGTTTAAACAACCTTTGCAGGCAGGCCGCAAATACTGTACGCGGGCTTTTTTCAGGTTGCAACCCGGCGCGGGTTTAGCCACTGATGCCATTGGTTTTAGGTTTGATACCTCGTTGCTCAAGTTTTATTACCGTGCTGCCGTGTTACCCGTGCCCGATATAATTAATAAACCGGGACAAATGCTGACGGAGAAAAAGCGTTGGATGCAGCTAACGGGGCTTTATACAGCCAAAGGAGGTGAACGCTACTTAACCATAGGCGGGTTTAAGGCATTGGGGGCACAAAACGCTAAACAGGTGAACGAAAACGCAAAACAGGAAGCCTATTATGTAATTGATGATATTTATGTGTGGGAGATAGAGAAAGAAAGCGATTGCCCCTGCAATGCTTACACGGTACCTGACAGTTTGAAAACACAGCCCAAAATAATTACTACCCGAAAGGATACTACCCAATACACCGTAGGAAAGACTTTTATACTAAAGAACATCTTTTTTGATACCGATAAAGCGGAGCTATTGCCCCAATCGTTTGTGGCATTGGATTCTTTGGCTACCCTGTTGTATGAATACCCGACGATGGAGATAGAAATATCAGGGCATACGGATAATACGGGTAGCATAGAACGTAACGAAGTGTTATCGTTAGAACGCGCCCAAGCAGTGGTTGAGTACCTGAAAGAATGGGGGGTTGAGCCGCACCGCCTAAGTTTTGCAGGCTATGCTGCAACAAAATCTATCGATACCAATCAAACCGAAGCAGGCCGCCAAAACAACCGTCGTGTTGAGTTTAGGGTAGTTAAAATGTAAGTGTTGATTATGCAGTAGAGGTTGAAACCCCATACTAAAATAAATTACCCTTTAGCGGCGGACTTAAGTCCGCCGCTAAAGGGTAATCATAAAAGCGACAGGTTTTAAACCTGTCGTACTATTATTTTGTCAAACCAATCTCGCGTAAGCGTTCGTGCAGGTACTCCCCTGCCGTAATATTGTCCCATTGTTTAGGGTGGTTCTCATCAATACACGATGGCAAACAGTCTAAAGGCATGGTACTGCGCGGATGCAAAAAGAACGGAATAGAATAACGGCTGGTGTGCCACAACTCACGCGGTGGGTTCACCACACGGTGGGTGGTACTTTTTAACCTGCCGTTGGTATGGCGTTGCAACATATCGCCTACGTTCACAATAATGTGCTCGGGCAATGCCGTAACAGCCACCCATTCGCCTTTTTTGTTCAGTACTTGCAAACCATCAGCACTGGCACCCATCAATAGGGTAATCAGGTTAATATCCTCATGCTCACCTGCACGTACACTGTTTTTAGGCTCTTGGGTAATAGGCCCGTAGTGTATAGGGCGCAAAATACTGTTGCCGTTCTTTATCTTATCGTCAAAATAAAACTCATCAAGCCCCAAAAACAACGCTATGGCCTGCAACATTTGCTTGCCTGTGTTTTCAAGGGTTTGGTACGCTTCAATGCCTGCTTTGTTAAAACCGGGTACTTCTTCGCACCACACATTCTCAGGGTATTCATTTTTTATCGGGTCGCCGTCAGTAACCTCTTGGCCAAAATGCCAAAACTCTTTTAAATCAGGTGCGGGGCTGCCTTTGGCATGTTCACGGCCAAAACTGGTATAACCGCGTTGCCCACCCTGTCCTTCAATTTCATACTTGCGTTTAATATCTTCGGGTAAGGCAAAAAAGTTTTTCACCTCAGCGTATAAACGCTCGCGCAGCTCATCACTAAAGTTGTGGTTTTTTAATGCCACAAAACCAATTTCTTCATACGCATGGCCTAATTGCTGCACAAATGCCTGTTTACGGGCAGCATCGCCCGAAACAAAATCAGATAAATCAACTGAAGGTATCCCTAATGAGTGTAACATATTTTTACTAAAAGTCACAAATATAGCCATTGACTGTTTCGGTAATATGATTAAAATCACTTGCAAAAAGCCTTTGGCATAATTTTTTATAAAGTGTAGGTTTGAAGAATTATTTATGATACTGCGAACCGAACACCTTGTGAAGCAATACCGCAAACGCCGAGTGGTGAATGATGTGAGTGTGAATGTGCAACAGGGCGAGATTGTGGGACTGCTGGGACCTAACGGTGCGGGCAAAACCACTACTTTTTATATGGTGGTGGGCCTGATAAGCCCGGATGAGGGAACAATATTTTTAGAAGATGAAGATATTACCCGCCTGCCCATGTATAAACGTGCCCAAAAGGGTATTGGATATTTGCCTCAGGAAGCCTCTGTATTTAGACGGCTGACCGTGGAGGACAACATAAAGGCGGTGCTTGAAATGACCACATTAAGCAAAGCTGAGCAGAAGGATAAACTGGAAAGTTTGTTGGAGGAGTTTAGCCTGAACCGTGTGCGTAAAAACATGGGGAATGTGCTGAGCGGGGGCGAACGCCGACGTACTGAAATTGCGCGTGCCTTGGCGGTTGACCCCAGTTTTATTTTACTGGATGAACCTTTTGCAGGGGTTGACCCCATTGCGGTGGAGGATATTCAAAATATTGTATCGAAGTTGAAGCAAAAGAACATCGGTATTTTGATTACCGACCACAACGTGGATGAAACGTTGGGTATTACCGACCGTGCTTATTTGCTGTTTGAAGGTAAATTGTTGAAACACGGTAGCCCCGAAGAATTGGCTGAGGACGAAATGGTGCGGCGCGTGTATTTGGGTCAGAATTTTAAATTGAAACGATAGTGCTTCAACAAGCTCAGCACAGCTGCCGCCACATCAACTGTCAAATTGAGCGCAGCGAAATTTCTTTGTTCAACTGTGTTGAAGAATGCTATAAGGCTCTTCCCTGCGGTCAGAATGACACAAGGGTTGCGTCATTGCGAAAAACCGCTTTTGGGTTTTGAAGCAATCCCTTTAAATAGATTGGCTGAGATTGCTTCGACAAGCTCAGCACAGCTGCCGCTACATCAACTGTCAAATTGAGCGTAGCGAAATTTCTTTGTACAACCTTGTACACCTTTGTAATAAGGTTCTAAGAATGATTTTATTGCTTACCTTTATAGCATTTCGACAGGCTCAATGCACTGAGTTTGCCGAAGAACAATATCCCCACAGGTTTGATATAAACAAAAAACCCCACACAAGTATGTGTGGGGTTTTTATGTTATAGCTGGTGCGGATTATTCTACCACAACAGTTTTAGAGGCTTTGTTATAACCATCAAACACAGTTACAAAATACATCCCTTTGGCACGGCCTTCAAGGTTCACATCAAGTGTGCCGGGGTTGTTTTGCAAAGTGTTGGTATAAACGGTTTTGCCATTAATATCATACACGGCCACAGTAAGAGTATTTCCCACAGGTACACGTCCCATATCAATAGTTACTTTACCTGTTGATGTTGGATTAGGGTACACATTTACCAATTCGTCCAAGGTTATGGTTTCAATGCCCAACGGGAACACATAAATGTAGTTGGCTTTGGTTTTGGTGTTGTTGCCCAATGGGTTGGTGGCTTTTAACGCAATGGTATAAATGCCTGATTGGGTAAACTTAATCTTTGGGTTTTGGCTGCTTGAAGTAGTACCGCTAACGTACTGTGCATTACCGGGCGCAACTGTCCACTCCCATTGGGTGGGGTTGTTGGTAGTAGCATCGGTAATCACAAGGGTATCGTTGGGAGAAAGTTTATTACGGTTTACATTAAAATCAGCGATGGGGGCACTACCGCCTGTGTTGCTTACGGTAATGTAGTTAGTAACGGTTTTTACGTCGCTTCCGTACGTGTTTATTACAGTAAGTTTTACTGTATAAGTACCTGTTTGTGTAAATGTTACTTTAGGGTTTTGGCTGGTGCTTCCGGTGCTGCTTGTAAAACTGAACCCTGTTGAAGGGGTAATTTCCCACAAGTATGAAGTGGGGGTATTTTTTGATTTATCTTCTAAAGTAATTTCAACATTCACGTTTACATTGGTGCTAAAGGTGCTGAAATCAGCGATAGGCTTCAATGTAATTTTACGGATAGTGTGGTTAAGCACATCTGTTACATACAACTCATCTTTTGCAGCATTGAAAGCCAATGAACCGGGGAAGTTAAAACGGGCTTCATCACGCTGTCCGTTTGCAGTTCCTGATTCGTTAAACTTACCTGCAATGGTTGATACTTGTCCGTTGCTAATTTTACGAATAGTATTGGCTTGTCCGTTACGTCCGTCGGCTACATAAATATTTCCGAAAGCATCTACTGCTAAACCGTTGGGCGACGAGAAAGTAGCTGCGTTTGCAGAACCATCGGTACCGCCTGTGCTTCCGCTTCCGGCCACAGTGCTAACGGTAAGGTTAGTTAAATCAATACGACGTATGCGGCGGTTGTTGGCATCAGCAACTAACAACGATGTACTGCTTTCCAACTCAACGGCTATAGGTAAATCAAATTTGGCACTGGCAGCAGCACCGTCAGCAAAACCGAACGAACCGGGAGTACCTGCCAACAGGGTTACGTTTCCGCTCGCATCTATCTTACGGATACAATCGTTAAACGCATCGGCTACATACATAATACCGCTTGCTTCATCAATGGCTATATCGGTTGGCGAGTTAAAACGTGCACCGGTACCTTGTCCGTTTGCATAATCGCCAATAGAGTTTCCGTTTTGGTCTTCACCTGCATAGGTAGATACTGCTTGTACACTGCCTGCATTAGTAAATTTATTTATTTTTCTTATGCAGTGATTTAACATATCGGCCACAAACACATCACCGTTGGCGCTAACTGCCATACCCATAGGAGTATTAAATCGAGCATTAGGCCCTGATGCGGAATTTATATAATTAGCGTTCATTCCGTTATTTGGGTCTGTTGCTGCACCAGCACGATTATACACTCGTTGTTCTGTTGGGTTGTACATCCTTATTCGGTGACCAAATTGTTCTGAAACATACATTCTTCCGCTTCCGTCGAAAACAATCCCGTAAGGCTCATTAAACTTAGCAATAGTTACTGTGTCTGTTGAAACAGCAGTAGCACCTGAGCCTGCTTGTCCTGCAAAGGTGGTAACGGTTTGTGCATTGGTAATTAAGGAAATAAGAATACTAAACGTAAGTACAGCAAGTTTTTTAATCATAGCTTTTAACAATATTTATGCAATACTAATATAAATAATATCAAAACAGAAAAGGGTACCTGCGGTACCCTTTTCTTAAGTTATTATAGCAAAGATGTTTTCTATTGCTGAATCATCTTTTTTTGGTCAACGGGTACATCGTTAATAATCAGCTTATACACCAATGTATTGGGTATAGCTCCTTGCGCGGTGTATTCCACTTGCCCTTCGCCTTTAACGCCTGATACGTTGTAAGAAGTGATTACCTTGTTGGTAGCAACATCATACACTTCAATGGCAGCGGTTTTTGCCTGTGCAGGGATAAAAAACTTTATAGTAGTTGTATTGCTAAATGGGTTGGGCACGTTTTGGTACAATTTTGCCACCTCAGTTGCGCTAAGGTTTCCGCTTTCAGGTGACACAACGGTCTCCCCTTTACCCAAACTCTCCAGTAAAGCATCTATTCGTTGGTTGGTTTTTACTAATTCTTCGGTAAGAGCTTTTATCTGCCTGTCTTTCTCTTCAATTTGTACTTGTTGTTCTTTGATGGCGTTGATGGTAATATACTTAATAGCATCGCCGTCAAAGCTAAGGTATTCCTCTTGTTTTTCAAGAGAGTCTATGTATATGTGCTTACCAACCATATATGGGGCAATTTCTTTAATTTCTTGTGCCAATACACCCACAAACTCTTGGTTAGTGCTTATGCCCGCTGCGCCGTTGTATTTAAACCATACAGGGTTAATTTTATTAATGGTACTTAAGCCATCGGTAAACGGTTTTATGTCTTTTTTCAATCGCTGGTCAGACACTATTACCCATGAACCGCTGCCTACTTTAGCACCATCGCTGGTAGAAAGTTGCAACTGGTGTGTGGGTGCGTTAGTGCCAATCCCAACGTGGTAAGTTCCGTTAACGGTGGTATCGCCCAGCAACATACAGCTGTCGCACAACACTGTTCCCCTGTGTGATATAACAGCTCTGTTAACACTATTGGCAGAGAGCTTAATGCTATTGCCTATCATAATATTATTGTCAGAGTTAGTGCCGGGTTCGCTGCCTGCACCAATGCTTATGTTACTATCAGCATCCAAAGAGTTTCCCCCCGCATCTGAACCAATGTAGGTATTTTTGTATCCGTCAGAGGCAATAGCTGTTTGGGCACCCAAAATGGTATTGTATTGACCTGAATAATTGGTACCTGATGCATACCCCATAAACACGTTATTGTTACCAACACTGGATTGTCCTGCACCAACGCCTATGTATATATTACGTGTTGCCGTGGCATCTGTTTCGCCAGCAAAATTACCAATGTAAATGTTGTATCTACCCGTTGTTACTCCATACCCTGCCCTATTACCAACGAACATATTTTGTGACCCTGTTGTATTTGAATATCCTGCATAGCTGCCCACAAACGTGTTGCGGGAAAACGTATTAGTACTGTTTGAATACCCCGCATACGCACCTAAAAATGTATTCCCTGTTGATGTAGTATTGTTATATCCTGAATGAAACCCAACAAAGGTATTATCCTCACTTGTTGTGTTTGATTTGCCAGCCCCGATTCCAAAAAATGAATTTCTTATGCCTGACGTATTGCTTTGCCCTGCCAACAATCCTGCAAATAAGTTGTTGGAGGTTTGAACCACAAAAGGGGTATCGTTGTAGCGTAATACACTGCCTGCCGAGATGTTAAAATCACCCCCGAGGTCAAGTTTCCAAACCGGTGTTACGCCGATACCTACTAAATCAGTAGAGTTTTGCAAAACAGTGGTACCCGAACCACCTGCTATAAATTGAGCTGAAAGTTGTTTTTGGGCGGCTAACAGTAGAATACCGCCCGCTACTAATAGTTTTAGTGATTTCATTTATTTGACAGATTAAATTAATAGTGTGTGATGCAATATAAAACGCAAAAGGGGGCTTTCGCCCCCTATAAAGATTTTATATTTTTTCGATGAAACTATCTATCAGGTAAACAATGGGTTTGAGTTCATAAAATCACCCACGTTACCTTCTATATCATCCAATATGTTATCGTAGCTGCGTTTTTCAAACGTATCGCCTGTAATCTTCTCAAACAGCTCAATGTAGCGGTCGGTAATGCTGTTTACCACCTCATCCGTCATATCGGGTATTTTATGGTCTTTTTCACCGTAAAAGCCATTCTCCATCAACCACTCGCGCACAAACTCTTTAGAAAGTTGCTTTTGCTCTTCGCCTTTTTTCTGACGTTTTTCGTAGTCTTCTTTATAAAAATACCTTGATGAATCGGGTGTGTGTACCTCATCAATCAAAATTATTTTCTTCTCGTCGTTAAAACCAAACTCATACTTGGTATCAACAAGAATAAGTCCTCTTTCGTCAGCAATTCCGCTGCCCAACTTGTACAACTTTTTGGTATAGGCTTCCAACTGCTCCAAATCTTTCTTTTTAATCAGCTTTTGGGCAAGTATATCCGCCATTGATATATCCGTATCATGCCCTACATTGTTTTTAATGGTAGGGGTGATGATAGGCTCGGGAAGCCTATCGTTTTTCTTTAATCCTTCAGGTAAAGTAACTCCGCAAATTTCGCGGCCGCCTTTTTCATACACACGCCAAGCATAACCTGCCAAATACCCGCGTATAACAAACTCTATCATAATAGGCTCGCACTTTATACCTACCGTCACGTTAGGGTCGGGGGTGGCAATTTTCCAATTGGGCACCTCGTGTGCGGTAGCATCTAAAAACTTAGCAGCTATTTGGTTAAGTATTTGTCCTTTGTAGGGTATGGGGCGTGGCAGCACATGGTCGAACGCCGAGATACGGTCGCAGGCCACTACCACAAGGTATTTATCTTTAATGTTGTAAATGTCGCGCACCTTCCCCCTGTGAAACGATTTTTGGTTTTTCAGGAAAAAGTTAGTGGCTATCAGTTGTGATGTTGTAGTATTCATAAGATTCCGGTGCAAGTATAAGCACTTTCTATTAAAGCTATAAAAAACAGTAAGTTAAAAAATACCCACAAAAAACCAAGGTTTTACCTTTAATTAATTGTAATATAGTAAATTAACGTTTATTCTTTCCTTCCTCTTCGTGGCTCTTATCGTAGGCCTTCACAATCTCTTTCACAATTTTGTGTCGCACCACATCATTCACGGTAAGGTAAGCTATTTTAATCCCCTTAATCTTATCCAAAATTTTAACTGCCTTTATCAAACCCGATGGCATATTGCGCGGCAAATCCACTTGGGTAAGGTCGCCCGTAATAATTACCTTAGCATGAGGCCCCATACGCGTAAGAAACATTTTGAGTTGTGAATCGGTGGCGTTTTGCGCCTCGTCTAAAATCACATAGCAATTATCCAGCGTTCGCCCGCGCATAAAAGCCATCGGGGCAATCTCAATAATGCGGTTTTCAATCATGCTTTTCAGCTTATCGGGTGGCAGCATATCGTCTAACGCATCGTACAATGGGCGCAGGTAAGGGTCAATCTTCTCCTTCAAATCACCCGGCAAAAAACCAAGGTTCTCCCCTGCTTCTACCGCCGGACGCGCCAGTATAATGCGCTTAATCTCTTTATCCTTCAACGCCTTTACTGCACAAGCAACTGCCGTGTAGGTTTTCCCTGTTCCCGCAGGCCCTATGGCAAACACCACATCGTTTTTGGCAACATACTCCACCATTTTGCGCTGGTTGGCCGTGCGTGCCCGCACAATTTTGCCGTGGTTACCATATACCAGCACATCATCTTTGCCCGGAGGTAATACATCGGCTATGTCTGCTTCTTGTGCGTCCAAAATTTCGTGTACTGTGGTTTCTTCTAATTTACCCGACCTTTTAAGTGCAAGTAATAGTTTATCAAACCTTTCGCTGAAATCGGTAATATCTCCCTCCTCACCGTTCAACTTCACCGCATTTCCCCTCGATACAATTTTTAAACCGGGATATTTTATTTGTAACAATTTAAGGGTGCTGTTATTAGCTCCCCATAGCTCCACAGGGTTAACCCCGTCAAGCAGAATGAATTTTTCGTTCAACAGATTTAAAACTAATTTTGCTGCTAAGTTAATTCATATTTACCCACTGTGCCAATAATTACACTCACTACTGATTTAGGAAAAGACACTCATTTATTGGCGAAGGCAAAAATGAAACTATTGGCCGCAATGCCAACAGCTACCGTTATTGATATTGCTCATCATATCACCCCTTTTTCTATAGACGAGGCCGCCTACATGATGCGTACCTGTGTGGGCGATTTTGAACAAGGCACAATTCATCTTATCTCGGTGGATGTGGATTTTAAAAAGTACCCTACCCTATTGGCTTGCATATATAAAGGGCAAATTTTTATTACTGCTGATAACGGTTTGCTTACCCTGTTTGCCCCTGCCGACGAAACGGTATATTATAAATTGCCTTACGAAGAAATGCCCGACGGTAATTTCTTCCCC
Organism: Bacteroidia bacterium; assembly: GCA_035906255.1. Lineage (GTDB taxonomy): Bacteria > Bacteroidota > Bacteroidia > UBA8524 > UBA8524 > SB11. The sequence continues at coordinate 408,128 of JAMIFM010000037.1, read as the reverse complement.
CTTAAGCACGCTTTGGTGCCTGCTGCAACAGCTATTGCCCAAAAAGGAATTGAAGCAGTTGGCAAACGCATTGACCATGTGCTTGAAAAGCTGCTGGAACAACCGCTGGAGAGTAAAGATAAGTTACGTGGTCACATATTGTATGTGAACAACTACAACAATGCCATTACCAATATTACCCGCCAACAGTTTGATACTGTGCGTGCAGGACGCAATTTTGAGGTGGTACTGAATTACTTTGACAGTATTAACAGTATTAGCGAGCACTACAGCGATGTGGAAGAGGGTGAAAGCCTTTGTTTTTTTAATGAAGACGGTTTGCTTGAAATAGCTGTGAACCGTGCCGAAGCCAGCCAACTATTGGGGCTTGAAAAGGGTAAACGGGTTACAGTAGAATTTTTTGACAGTAACCCATCCAGCAATTCAGCCAAAACCCCAAAAACAGGAAGTTTATTATAAGATTTGTGCATAGGATATGATTACCCGTATAGTTAAAATGACGTTCAGGCAGGATGCCACACAAGATTTTTTGCAGGTGTTTGAAGAATCGAAGGAGTTGATACGCAACTTTGAGGGCTGCCAATACCTTGAATTGCTGCGCGAAAAACCCGATGGCAATGTATTTTTTACCTACAGCCGCTGGAACGGTGAGGAAAATCTTGAAACCTACCGCCACTCAGAATTGTTTGCTACTACGTGGGCACGTACCAAAGTGCTGTTTGCCGGCAAACCTGAGGCATGGACGGTGGATGTGCTGCACAGCCTGAAATAACCACCTGCCGATGCACACCCGCGAAACCATTGTTGTTGAAAACCTTGCCCGACCAAAGGCATTAGAACAATACCTGTTGCACAACCGCAAGGGTTTTAAAAAAGAACGGGTATTGCTGTTGTTTCATAAAAATTGGGTGCTGCTAAATGATGAACATCCGAGCGAGGAGCATTTAGTAAAAAACGGGGATGTGATAAAAATCCTATCGCCCTATACCTCTCATGAAAAAATATTTGCCGAGAATATTCCGCTTGATATTGTTGCTGAAACTCCACACTGGATTGTGATTAACAAACCGCCGGACATGGCCTGTCACGGGGGGTTGGGCACTTATTACGGAACTCTGCTCAACGCTTTAGCTTATTATTACCAAAGTACTGCGCAAACAGCCGAACTTGAAAACGGCTTGGTACACCGCTTGGATAAACATACCTCAGGTCTAATTGTGGTAGCCAAAACCATTGAAGGCAGAGAACTTTTAATACCCCAGTTCAGAGAAAAGGTTGCCCTTCGCAAATACACAGCATTAGTACACGGAGTGGTAACTATTAACGAGGGCACCATAAATGTGCCCATTGGCCGCAACCCTGATAATCACTTAGATATAAAAACATATCCTGACGGAAGTTACGGTAAAGAAGCCATTACCCACTACAACGTCATTAGCCATAATGCTGATACTACCCTGCTTGAGTGTGTGCTTGAAACAGGCCGCACCAACCAAATACGCATCCATTTGCAGTTTATAGGCCACCCCATTGTAGGTGATAAACGATACCCGCCTGCAAATTATGAAGTAATTGCCCCCCGATTGATGCTTCACGCGCATTTGCTTCGCTTCAACGATGAAAGCGGAAGCGTGAAGCAATTTGAAGCAGCTATTCCTTTTGCGGTTTAATACCGACGGACATAGCATCAGTATTTATTGAGTTTGCAGTGTAATTATTTTTTTTGTTTTGCCACTAAGGCACAAAGTTTCCAAACTCATAATCGCTTTGCGTCTTCGTGCCTTTGCGGTATAAATAATACACGTAGCACTACCCTGAATTGGGTATAAATATTCCTTCGCCAAATACACGTTAATTAGTTATTTCGCGGGTTAAATGGGTAAGAATAAATTAAAACGCTGGGATTTACTGCTTTCATTCCCTCATGTGTTCCAATTTCCCGAAGGAATGCAAGGCACTTGGGGCGAAAAGGTTTTTAAAAACAATAATCCCATTGTGCTGGAATTGGCCTGCGGCAAGGGCGAATACACGGTAAATTTGGGAAAGGCTTTCCCCGAAAAGAATTTTATAGGGGTAGATATTAAAGGCCACCGTATGTATAACGGAGCTAAACTGGCACTGGATGCAGGAATGGGCAACGCTGCTTTTCTTAGAACTGATATTGAGAAAATAGACCAATACTTTGCCCCCGAAGAGGTGAGCGAGATATGGATTACCTTCCCCGACCCCCAACCCCAGTTGAGCCGTGCCAAGAAACGCCTCACCCATCCCCGTTTCCTCAACCTTTATAAAAATATTTTACGTAAAGGCGGTACTATACACCTGAAAACGGATAACACTCCGTTGTACGAGTTTACGATGGAAATAATACAAGAGCTTTGCCTGCCTGTGATACGCAACACCGCCGATTTGTACAAAGCCCCGTTTTTGGATGATTACTTGTCTATTAAAACCACCTACGAAAAGATATTTACCGAAAAAGGTGAGGTGATTAAATACGTGCAGTTTGTGCTGCACTAAAAGTAAATTTTTGTGAGCGTAAAACAACACTACGATAGCCATTTAGGCAATTTTTACAGTTGGATGGCAGGCGATTTTGCTACCCAGCAACAGGCGCAACAAGCTATCCTTAAACAGTTTAAAATTAAACCCCCTAAAAACAACATTGCTGTTGATTTAGGTTGCGGGCATGGTTTGCACGCAGTTTCACTGGCAAACATAGGTTTTAGTGTGGTAGCCATTGATTTTAACAAACAATTGCTGCAAGAACTTAAACACAATAAGGGTGGACTTGATATAGATATTATCGAAGACGATTTTACCAAGTTTAAAAACCGCATACTCACAGCAGGATTGGCCATTTGCATGGGCGATACTATTGCCCATTTACCCTCAGTAGAGGTAATGTTACAGCTTTTTAAAGATGTGTACGAACGACTTGAAAAACGCGGGAAATTTATTGTTTCATACCGCGATTACGGAGTGGCTTTGACCGACGAACAACGATTTATTCCTGTGAAAAGCGATGATACCCGCATACATACCTGCTTTTTAGAGTACTTTGCAGATAGAGTGCGCATTACAGATATTTTGCACCAAAAAGACGGACAAGGCTGGAAACAATCGGCAAGTTCGTATTATAAACTTCGCCTTGATAGAGCTTTAGTAGATGAACTGCTTGAAAAAGCGGGTTTCACCATTGATACCACTGAAAACATCAACCGTATGTGGTATTGTGTGGCTAAAAAGGTGTAGTATTAATATTTCATCCACCCCCTACCCCCGCCTGCGGGGGATAATGCACGCCGACCGAGTTTCTAATAATCTAAAAAACTTACTCATAGTGCCTGCACCCTAATATCCTCCTCGGGAGGAGGATTTAGGAGGAGGGACAATCATATTTCAAGTAGTACTTCCAATAACTCCATTTACAATTCATCAATGAAAAGAAATAAACGGTTATGAATATAGCCGATAAAACAAATAACTATGCTTACAATAAAACGCTTCAACCTTTTGCAAACTCATTAAGAAAGAACATGACTAAGGCAGAAGCCTGTTTATGGAAGTATGTTTTGCGTGCAAGGAAAATGAAAGGCTATCAATTTAGACGACAGCGGCCTGTTTCAACTTACATAGCAGATTTTATGTGTAAGGAGTTGAAATTAGTGATTGAAGTTGACGGCTGGACACATACAAGGGAATATGTTTTTCAAAAGGATATTGTTAAGCAACAAGAGTTGGAAAGGCTTGGCTTTACATTACTGCGGTTTACTGATAACGAAGTATTGAACGATATTAATAACGTTTCGTTGTGCATCGAACGATGGATTGAGGATAATGAAACTTCTATTCTCCACCCCCTACCCCCGCCTACGGGGGATAATGAACGTCGGGCACTGTTAACCAACCGAAGAAATTTTTAATAAGGCTTGCACCCTAATGTCCTCCTCGGGAGGAGGATTTAGGAGGGGAAAACAAAAATTATCAAATCAATAATAAAACCACCCCCTACCCCCGCCTGCGGGGGATAATGCACGCCGACCGAGTTTCTAATAATCTAAAAACTTACCCATAGTGCCTACACCCCAATGTCCTCCTCGGGAGGAGGATACAGGAGGAGGAAAACAAAAATTATCAAATCAATAATAAAACCAACCCCTACCCCCGCCTGCGGGGGACAATGAACACCGGACGCTGTTAACCAACCGAAGAAATTTTGAGAGAGATTTCCACCCCAATGTCCTCCTCGGGAGGAGGATACAGGAGGAGGAAGTTAAATAAAAAAGCACCCTTTTGGGGTGCTTAGTATCTTGCAAAGGCAAACGCTTTAATTAAAACCTCTCAAGTTGTGAGAAGAAGAAATTACCTTCAATAGCAGCGTTTTCGTCGCTGTCGCTACCATGTATTGCATTAGCGTCGATGCTTTTTGCATACAGGTTGCGGATAGTACCCGGTTCAGCTTTTTGAGGGTCAGTAGCACCAATTAGCTTACGGAAATCTTCAACTGCGTTATCTTTTTCCAAAATAGCAGCCACAATAGGTCCGCTGCTCATAAAATCAACCAACTCTTTATAAAAAGAGCGTTCTTTATGCACCTCGTAAAATTGTCCGGCCCTTTCAGGGGTAAGGTAGGTGTACTTCATGGCTTTGATAGCAAAGCCCGACTCAGTAATCTTGTTCAAAATGTTGCCTATGTGTCCGTTTTTCACGCCATCAGGCTTAATCATTGTAAATGTCTGGTTGGTAGCCATTCTTCTTAAATTTCCCGCGAAATTATGATTTAATATTCATTTTAGCGACATTTGCGCCAAATTTAAAATTACGTGAACGCCGCATCGAGGGTAAGAGAAATACTGGAAAAAACGCGCTCTCCGCGCATTGTTATCACCACCCACCACAAACCCGATGCTGACGCATTAGGCTCATCGCTGGCCTTGTATAACTTTTTCAAAAAACTGGGTTATTTCACCACAGTTGTCTCTCCTACTGACTATCCCTCGTTTTTAAACTGGATGCCGGGCGAAGAAAAAGTATTTGTGTATGAGTTTCACCCCGAAAAATGCCGCGATTTTGCGCTGAACGCCGATATCATTTTCTGCCTTGATTTTAATTCACTAAAACGTATTAATGAGTTTGGAAACGATGTGCGCGAAAGCAAGGCAGTAAAAGTGTTGATTGACCATCACCTTGAAAAAGAAGGGTTTGAAGATATTGAGCTTTGGGATACCACTGCCAGCTCAACTGCTGAATTGATATACCGTTTTATTGTTGATTTTGGCGGCAAGGAATACGTAGATAAAGACATTGCAGGATGCTTGTATGCAGGCATTATGACTGATACCGGTTCGTTCCGTTTTGATAGCGTGAAACCCAATACCCACCGCATTGCGGCCGAATTACTGGAAACCGGGGTTGAACATTGGAAAATACACAATCACATTTTTGATAGTTTCACGGCATCGCGCTGGCAGTTTGTAGGCTACATTCTTAGCAATAAGATGGAGGTAATGGAGGGCTTGAACACAGTGATAATAACTGTTACTGCCGAAGAGTTGAAACAATACAATATAAAAACGGGCGATACGGAAGGATTGGTTAACTTTGGCCTGAGTATTAAAGGCATTGAGTTGGCCGTGCTGATAGTTGACCGTACCGTACTGGTGAAAATGAGCTTTAGAGGTAAAGGACGTTTCCCTGCCAATAAGTTTGCCCGTGAGTTTTTTGAGGGTGGCGGCCACTTTAGCGCAGCAGGCGGACAATCAAGCCTGTCGTTAGAAGAAACCGTTGCCAAGTTTAAAAACGCAATTGTTAGTTACAAAGAATATTTAACATAAACCGCATAAATGAAAATTAACACCCTTGCAGGCCTTTTTGCAGCACTGCTTATTGTTGTTACAAGTGCTTGTAACAAAAGTTTTAAAACCACCGACGAAGGTCTGAAATATATGTACCTTGTTGAGTCTGACACTAGCGAAGTAGCAGGCGAAGGCGGATACATCAAATTTCATTTTGTAATAAAAAGTGCTACTGATTCATTAATCAACAGCACTTATGAAAACGGAGCCATGCCAACCGAAATGTTGGTGCCTCCTCCTACTTATGAAGGATGTTTGTTTGGTGGTCTTGCCTTACTAAAAGGCGGAGACAGTGTTCAGTTTAAAGTAGTAGCTGATTCATTCTTTTCAAAAACGGCAAGAGGTACAATGCCTCCGTTTGTAAAAGCGGGCGAAGAACTTACCATTACCGTAGCCGTAGTGGCCAGCAAAAGCAAAGAAACCTTTGATAAAGAACAAGCTGCCAAAAAACAAAAAGAAGTAGAAGAAGCACAAAAAGTATTGGTAGCTGAAACCAAACAATTGGAAGAAGCTGCGAAAATGCTTGGCGTTGCGGATAAATTACAACGTACCCCAAGCGGTTTGATGTATGTGAAGATGAAAGAAACCACCGGTAAAACTGCGGTGAATGGTGATGTAGCAGGATTTTTCTACCGTGGTACATTCTTAGACGGTAAAGAATTTGACAGCAACATAGGCAAAGAGCCCTTTACAGTATCTGTAGGCCAAGGTGGTGCTATTGCAGGCTGGATGGAAGTAGTTGATAAAATAAAAGTAGGCGAAAAATGGATGCTGTTCGTCCCTTCAAGCCTTGCATACGGTAAAGAAGGTGCAGGCCCGATAGGCCCTAACACTCCGCTTATTTTTGAAATGGAATTGAACAGCATTAAAACCGCTGAGCAAATACAAAAAGAACGCGAAGAGAAAGAAAAGAAATTGAAAGCCGAAGAAGGCCAAAAAATTTCTTCATTCCTTAAAAAGAAAAACTATAAAAACCTTCAAAAACTAACTATTGGCGAAGGTACTGTACACTACGTAATTGAGAATGCAGGCATGGGCGGTTTGCCAATGGAGGGTAACACCATCAGCGTTAAAGTACGTGCTTTTGATTTAGACGGTAAAGCAATACCCGACCTTACTATGGAGCAACCTCCGGTAAATGGCCCTTTAAGCAAAAATATGCTGCCCCCTGCTATGTATGAAGTAATGCTGAAGATGAAAAAAGGCGGTACTGCCCGTTTCGTTTGTGCATCAGAACTTTTCCAGGGCAGCCAAGGTGGTGGAGCTATTGCTCCCTTTACCCCTGTAATGGTTGAGTTGGAGTTGTTGGATATTTCAAAAGAAGCACCCAAAGGTGCAGCACCCCAACATGGTAACTAATTAATATCACTATGATACTTAAAAAAGGCAGGCTACTACTAACCCTTGGGTTACTGCTTAGTAGCCTGCCTTTTTTTGCTCAGGATACTATCAGTGCCAATGCAGGCATACAGGTAGTTTTTAAAGAGCACGGCACAGGACTTAGTCTTGCAGGTAAAAAGTTTGCCAATTGCCACTTTGTAATAAAAAACCAACAAGGCCTCGAAATTAAAAACACATACAAACAAGGTAGTGCACAAGTAATTTCGTTGGTTGATGACCCTTGGAAACAAGCATGGATAAATACCCTGCGTTTACTAAAAGTGGGTGATGATGTGCGTATAAACATACCCGATAGTACGGTTGTGAAATACTGGCAGGCATTTTTACCCACCCAACCATTTAAACCCTTTCCATTGCAAATACGATTTTTGGCTTTAGGTGCTTATGATGATTTACCCCCTGATGTGGTGATAGTTGATGATAAGCAAAACAAAATACCGCCACCGTTTAATATCATAGGTAAAGATACTGTGAAACTAAAAAGCGGGTTGAGGTACATAATAACGCACGAAAATCCTGAGGGCGACCAAGCCTATAACGGACGGACGGTAGAAGTACATTATACAGGCTATTTTGAAGACGGCAGTGTGTTTGATGCTTCGTACCCAACCGGGCATACCTTTAAATTTATACTGGCAAACGGCCATGTAATTGCAGGATGGGACGAGGGCATACGCCTGATGAAAACGGGCGACAAATTCCGTTTTATAATACCACCCAAACTTGGCTACGGAGATAAAAAAGAAGGCTTGATACCGCCCAATACTACCCTTATATTTGATGTTGAACTGATTTCTGTTGATTAATACCTTTTATGGCTGATAAAAAAATATTGATAACCGGTGGGGCAGGATTTATAGGCTCACATGTGGTGAGGTTGTTTGTAAACAAATACCCTAATTACCAAATATTTAACCTTGACAAACTTACTTACGCAGGTAACCTTAAAAATCTGACGGATATTGAAAACAGTCCTAACTACACGTTTGTAAAAGAAGATATTGTTGACGGAGATGCCATGAAACGTTTGTTTGAAGAGCATCGTTTTGACGGTGTACTGCACTTAGCAGCCGAATCGCACGTTGACCGCTCTATTACTCACCCGCTTGATTTTGTGAATACCAATGTTATTGGTACGGTTAATTTGCTGAATGCCGCCCGCGATGTATGGAAGCAAGACGGCATGGATGGTAAATTGTTTTATCACATTAGTACTGATGAGGTGTACGGCTCTTTGGATGAGGGCGGATTTTTTTATGAGACTACTGCATACGACCCTCAATCGCCCTACTCAGCTTCGAAAGCCAGCAGCGACCATTTTGTCCGTGCTTATCGTAATACCTATAAATTACCCGTTGTAATTACCAATTGCAGCAATAACTACGGCCCTAATCAGTTTCCTGAAAAATTGATTCCGCTTTGTATCAACAACATCCTTAATAATAAGCCTTTACCTATTTATGGAAAGGGTGAGAATGTGCGCGACTGGCTGTATGTAGTTGACCACGCCCGTGCTATTGATGTAGTGTTTCATCATGGTAAAATGGGTGAAACCTATAACATCGGTGGTTTTAACGAGTGGAAAAATATTGATTTAGTGAAAGTGATTTGTAAGGTAATGGATAAGAAACAAGGTAATCCCGAAGGTACTGCTGAAAAGTTGATTACCTATGTTACCGACCGTGCCGGCCACGATCTTCGCTATGCTATTGAAGCCCACAAGATAATGAACGAACTGGGCTGGGAACCATCGTTGCAGTTTGAAGAAGGCATTGAAAAAACCATCGACTGGTATCTTGCAAACAAACAATGGATGGAAGAAATTACCAGTGGCGATTATATGAACTATTACGAGAAGATGTATTCTGCACGATAGTTAAGCTATTTCAGTTATTAAGTAATCTGTTCTGTTATCATTCTGGCCGTAGGGAAGAATCTTATTACACTTGTGTAACATCGCTGTAAAAAGACATTTTATCAAAACTAAACTACAGGCAAAAACTGCCATGTAGCGCGCTGACCTGTCCTGAGCTTGTCGAAGGGAGTGCGGAGGCATGATTCGGCAGGTTCATCATACAGGCTCTCCAAGATTTTCGAGTTTTGAAAACTGAGTATAATTTCTTGATAAACGTTTCAAACGCTCGTGGTTTTCGGCTATAAGTGCTTCCTTTTTAGCCCTGCTCCAACCTTTCAGCTGTTTCTCACGCAAAGATGCCTGTACCTTGTTAGTACAATATTCAAAATACAGCAGACTTATAGGTCTGCGGCTGAATGTATAGCCACGTTCATATTTACCGTTTTGGTGTTCGGCAAGCCTTCTCTCAACATCAGTTGTAAATCCTATATAATAAGACTTATCAGCACACCTCAATATGTAAACAGCGTATCGGTTCATCGCCGTTATATACCGTACACTTTAATAAAAGTAAATTCTTAACCCGCCCGTCCGCATCCTTCGACAAGCTCAGGACTTTGCAGCCGCACCCTTCGGAAGATTCAGGATGTAGCCGTCTCGTAGCCTTTCGGAAAGCTCAAGAAATAAAAAACCCCATTGGTAGTGCTACCAACGGGGTTTAAGTTTTATACTGATTACCTAATAACTGATACCCTAATAATTAGGCATCAATCTTAGCGTATTTAGCATGACTTTCTATAAACTCACGGCGGGGAGGTACTTCATCACCCATCAACATACTAAAAATGTGATCGGCTTCGGCAACGCTTTCCAAAGTCACCTTTTTCAAGGTACGTTTTTCAGGATTCATGGTAGTTTCCCACAACTGTTCTGCGTTCATCTCACCCAAACCTTTGTAACGTTGTACGTTCACACTTTCTAACTTACTGTCTTTTGCAATCTCGCGCACCGCTGCTTCGCGTTCGTTCTCAGTCCAGCAGTAGCGTTCTTCTTTGCCTTTTTTCACAAGGTATAGTGGTGGTGTTGCAATGTAAATATGCCCGAAATCAACCAACGCTTTCATGTAACGGAAGAAGAAGGTTAATATCAATGTACGGATGTGGCTACCGTCAACATCCGCATCCGTCATAATAATAACTTTGTGGTAACGAAGTTTTTCAACATTCAATGCTTTCTCATCCTCAGGCGTACCAATGGTAACCCCCAAAGCCGTAAACATATTTTTTATCTCTTCGTTCTCGTAAATCTTATGTTCAAGTGCCTTTTCAACGTTCAAAATCTTACCACGCAAAGGCAATATCGCTTGGAAATTACGGTTACGGCCTTGCTTAGCAGTACCACCTGCCGAATCACCCTCAACCAAGAAAATCTCACATTTTTCAGGGTCAGATTCTGCGCAGTCTGATAATTTACCAGGCAAGCCTGCACCGCTCATTGCACCTTTACGCTGCACCATTTCACGGGCTTTACGGGCTGCATGGCGGGCTGTGGCGGCCAATACTACTTTATTAATGATAATACGAGCCTCTTTGGGGTTTTCTTCAAGGTAGTTAGAAAGCATATCGCCCACACACTGGTCAACAGCACCCATTACCTCGTTATTACCCAATTTGGTTTTGGTTTGACCTTCAAATTGGGGTTCGGCAACCTTTACTGAAATAACACCGGTTAAGCCTTCGCGGAAGTCATCCCCGCTAATCTCAAACTTTACGTTTTTAAGCAAGCCTTCTTTATCGGCATACGCCTTTAAAGTACGGGTAAGTGCACGACGGAAACCCGCTACGTGCGTACCGCCCTCAATAGTATTAATGTTGTTTACGTATGAGTGCAGGTTTTCGCTGTAGCCGTTGTTGTATTGCAAAGCCACCTCAACAGGCACTCCGCTTTTTTCGCCTTCAACATATATAGGCTCGGGAATAAGTTTTTCGCGGGTACCATCTAAGAACCCTACAAACTCTTTCAATCCGCCTTCTGAATAAAAAGTCTCTGATTTTTTGTTGCCGTTTTCGTCAACTTCACGCTCATCGCTGATAGTGATGCTTATACCCCTGTTCAGGTAAGCAAGTTCACGCATACGGGCACTAAGGGTATCAAAATTATATTCGGTATGGGTAAATATCGAATTATCAGGCTCAAAATATACCTCTGTGCCTCGGTTTTCAGTATCCCCAATTGTTTTTACCTCATACAAGGGCTTGCCCTCGCTGTATTCTTGCCTCCAAATCTTACCCTCACGGTAAACGGTAGCACGCAATAAAGTACTAAGTGCGTTTACGCAACTAACACCCACACCATGCAAACCGCCCGATACTTTGTACGTGTCTTTATCAAACTTACCGCCCGCGTGCAGCACAGTCATTACCACCTCAAGCGCACTGCGGTTTTCTTTTTTATGAATACCTGTAGGAATACCACGTCCGTCATCCAAAACGGTAATGGCGTTATTCGTATGAATTGTTACAAAAATATTTTTACAGTAGCCGGCCAGTGCCTCGTCAATAGAGTTATCTACCACTTCGTACACCAAGTGGTGAAGGCCGCGCACCCCAATATCTCCAATGTACATGGCAGGGCGCTTACGCACCGCCTCTAAGCCTTCAAGTACCTGTATATTATCGGCACCGTAATCTTTTTTATCCATAGCTGCTTCACTCATATCTCTTTATTGAAAAATAGTCTGTAAAAATACCTCTAAACGCTGAATATTCAAAGGTTTGCACGGGTTTTAACCACCCAATTATCCACGCACTTGTGGATATGTTTTAACAATCCCATACCCTACTGCAAAAGCCGTGCTAATGTGCAACGGGTTGCTGTGTAAGTTGCTTTGTGCATAAGAAACATCTTATTACAACCGTTACTATTTATTTTAACACCAACCCGTTATTTTGCAGTATGAAAAAAGTTCTTTTCGGTTACTTATCGCTGTTGTGCTTTGTAGGGGCTTTTGCCCAAAACGACTCTATTGTTACGGTGCATGAATGGGGCACGTTTACTACATTGACAACTTCGGGAGGAAAACACCTCAGCGGTTTGTATCTTGATGAAGAAAAGCTACCCTCTTTTGTGTATAATCTTGATATGCGGGAGACAGCCGATTCTCAAGCCAAAATAATCACCCCTAAAGGCTGTAAACTGAAAAATGTAACGGTGAAAATGGAAACCCCTGTGCTCTATTTTTACTCGCCAAAAGAAATGGATGTGAATGTGCGAGTGGATTTTACCAGTGGCTATATTAGCCAATGGTATCCGCAGCGTAGCGGAGGAAGCAGCCACATTACTGATTGCACAGAGCCTATTGATTTTTCTAACGCTTCAAAGAGCAGTTATATTGAGTGGAGCGGACGTTTGCAAAAACAGGGTATTGCTGAAAAATATACCCAACCGGCACTAAATAGCCCCCTGTGGATGAGCCCGAGGGCTACAAAATCTAATCTGATAACTACTAAAGATACGCTTGCCCAAACTGAAAAATACCTGTTTTATAGGGGTGTTGGTAATTTTGGGGTGCAGATGAAGACTGAGTTTAATGAGCACGGTCTTTTTGCAATAACCAACAGCAGCTCTGAACAAATTGCTTACGCAATGGTGTACCACAAGCCTTTGAACGGTCCTGCCGAGGTATGGTGGGCAGGTAGCATGGGTGCAGGTGTAACGGTTACAATGTATCCTAAAACGATGGAGAGGGTAACAGTAGAGCGCGTAAAAACTAATTTCAGGAATGCAATGGCTGCCTCGGGCTTGTATAAGGACGAGGCGGATGCCATGTTGAAAACATGGGAACACAGTTATTTTGATATGCCGGGCTTAAAGGTGTTTTGGATTGTGCCCCGTGTGGTTACCGACGCTGTTTTACCCTTGCAAGTGCATCCGTTACCGTTGGATGTTGAACGTGTATTGGTAGGACGTAGTGAGGTTCTTACTCCCAATTTTGAAGAGTTTATTTATCAGGTATATCAAAATGCAAGTGACTATGTATTTTGGGGTGACCGCTACAAAGAGGCTTATCGCGAGTGTTATGAACTGCAAAAAACCAAAACCCGTGTGGAGGATAAGGCTGCCGAAAAGTTATATGTTTACCCTAATTACGTAAGCAACAATATACACATAATAGCCAAAGTAGCTGCGCCTGAGGGCGACAGCGTGCAGGTGGAAATGCAAAATGCGGCAGCCCTGTCTGTTAGCAGCCAAATGGTAGCCGTAAACAACAAGGGTTACTTTTACCATGCTTTTGATTGCTTTGGGCAACCTGCGGGGGAATACACTGTGAAAGTGCGCTACAAAGACCGCTTACTTACCGATAAGGTACTGATTAAGTAAGCGGGGTTAAAAACCTCCGTACTTAATTGCTACTACAAGCCCTATATAACCCATAACCACCAACATGGCAATAATAAAACCCGTGATGAAGGTAATGCGCAACCAAAACAATTTTTGAGACGCGATAACTTTACCAAATGTGAGGTATTTGTAGCCCGCAAACAGAAAAAGGGCTATAATTAAACCCACAAAACTTAACAGTGTTAATATACCTGCATAAGGGTTTGCTAATTCCATGTTTGTTTAATTAATGGTTGAAGTGGGCATAAAAGTTATTCGGTCTTCGATACGGATATGTGTAATCAACGTAGGTGGCATCCGCATCTTCTACCAAGATAGGCATTCCCTCTAATTGTTTTTTTGCCATGATTACCGATTGCGCTACCCAAAATTGATGATCGACATAAAATTCTTCCGAAAAATCATGTTTAAGGGATAGTGTTAAAAAATTCCTGAAACTAATCGGGCTGTTTTCTTTGGTAAACGTATTTTCATACACTTTAGTAGTCCCTTTATTCTTGTAGCTTTTGTTAACTATTTTTTCTTGTCGCCCTGAAACATTTATGGCAGGACTGATACTAAATTTTGACATAGTAACTGCCGTGCGGGGTGGTATAAAGGTTATCTGCTCTTGTTGGGTCATCACACCCTCCGTACTGTATTTTCCGCGCGAATAGCCATACAACCACGTGATACTGTACCCTGTTGTTTGACTGCTTACGCTTACCTCACTGCTCCAATAATCCTGCTTTTGCACACCTCTGATAAAAGCACTGCGTTTCCAATCTATGTATAAAGGAACGGCAGATTTATTAAATATAATAAACGATAGCAGCCCGTTTTCGCTATAAGTGTTATACACTATTTCAAACGTATCGTTACTGTACCGCAGCAGGGTATCTTGCTGAACAAAATCAGAGCTAACTTTTAATACTTGCACATGATTGCTGCAAGCCGACCAAAGCAATACGGTAATTATTGAAAGTAACAGATTTTTCATTGTAGTTTTCTAATAGCCAAAATAGAAATCTTCAGCCAGCTTTAGTTCATAGCTGCTTATAAAATTCGATAAATGAGGGATAACAGGGTTACTTTTCTTCCATCGGTGCTTTTTCCAACGGTATTTATCCACCCACTCTTTTACAGGGTAATCGCGGTAGATAACCTTTTTTAGTAACCCATTGCACTTGTACTTCATTTCCCATGTTTCGTATTTCTCCACGTTTTCATGCTTTCGGTTAGCCTGCAACATCTTTCCCTTTTTATCATACCTAAAAGCCATCACAATTCTTTTGCCCGCATTGCCAATATATACGGTATCAATAAGCCCTTGCACGTTGCGATGGTAGTTTTCAGTGTATTCTCTTTCGGGTAGGGCGTTAAACTTAGAGTAGTGGTAGGCAAATCTTCGTCCTGTAACATTTCCCGCAGAGTCGCGGTAAAAAGTAACCCGCTCAAAGCAAGTAGTATTTTCGGGCAAATCAACGCCCTTTTCAGCAGGCTTTTGGTTAACAATGTTACAAACCGTTCCTAAATAAATCTTCTCAACGCTTTGTAACACGCTGTTTTTATAAATGTAGGTTGTAGTAAGTCCATAATCGCTGCGGTGACTTATTAAGGTATCATCCCCCTCCCATCCATACAAATAATTATATACATGGCGTACGCCCGTTGCCAGTTGCAACGATACCTCGCGGGTAATGTGCCCTGTGATACTGTCGTAAAAAAACTCCGATTTGGTAAGCCATCCGTCATTGGCAATTACCACATATCGACGGCCTGCGGTGTCCATCCTAAACCCCAAGCCCCAGCCCTGATTTTCTTTCTGTTCGCCGTTGGTGTAGTTGTATTTAACCAAAGCTTCAAGATAAGACCCGTTATATTCAACCTGCGCCGTGCAACGCAGCATTAAAAAACCGAAAACAAGAAGGCAAAGGGCTTTTATCCTTTTCATTGCATTTTCAAACGTGGCAAATATGCAGTTTGTTGCCTTTAAAACTTACTTACCCTGAATATAAAATTCAGGGTTTTACGAATTACGTCCCCAATGGTTTAAAACCATTCGGGGCTTTCCCTATTAACAGCGGCGGGCTTTATGCCCGTCGGGGGGGATGAATATTTCTCAGGGTTCGACAGGTATAAAACCTGTCGCTATTGAGAGTGTGAAGCACACAAAATTTCTTAATTCACCCCTGTTTTGTGTTTTCGTGGCATGAGGATAAACACAACACCGCTCTAACTATGAAATTCAGGGCTTTTGAGACAACAGCGCACAATACTACAAAATGCCTAATTTTGCCTTTAAATTCACACCAATGAAAAAAGCATACGTTTTCCCCGGCCAAGGCGCACAGTTTGTGGGCATGGGCAAAGATTTGTTTGAGACTAACGACTTAGCCCGCAACCTTTTTAATGAGGCCAACGGTATATTAGGCTTCCGCATTACCGATGAAATGTTTGAGGGTACTGAAGAAGCGCTGAAAGAAACCCGCGTTACACAACCGGCCATCTTTTTACACTCAGTAATATTGGCCAAAACCTTGGGCGAAAGTTTTAAGCCTGACATGGTTGCCGGTCACTCATTGGGCGAGTTTTCTGCCCTTGTTGCCAACGGTACATTAAGCTTTGAAGACGGATTAACGCTTGTTGCCAAGCGCGCTTTTGCCATGCAAAAAGCCTGCGATATAAAACCCAGCACAATGGCCGCTATTTTAGGCTTGGACGATGCCAAAGTTGAAGAAATTTGTGCAAGCATAAACGGTGTGGTAGTACCCGCAAATTACAATTGCCCCGGTCAATTGGTTATATCGGGCGAAGTTGAAGCCATAAACGCTGCTTGCGAAGCTTTAAAAGCAGCAGGTGCTAAACGTGCATTGGTACTTAATGTTGGCGGTGCATTCCACTCACCATTGATGGAACCTGCCCGCGAAGAATTGGCTGCCGCTATTGAAAGTACCCGTTTTAGCAATCCTATTTGCCCTGTGTACCAAAACGTTACTGCAAGTGCTATTTTCAATCCTGATGAGATTAAGAAAAATCTTGTGGCACAATTAACCGCTCCTGTACGCTGGACACAAAGCGTGCAAGCAATGGTGATTGACGGAGCTACCCACTTTACCGAGGTAGGCCCCGGCAAAGTATTGCAAGGCTTGGTGAAAAAGATTGCCCCCGAAGCTGAGGCTGCCAGCGCATAAACGCTAAAATACCCCGCATAAGCGTTATATTTATAAAAAGAAACGCTGATGCATAAACCATACTTACTGCTACTAGTTGCTGTTTGGGCAAACATCAGTGTTGCCCAAACAGACTCTTTAAGAAACAAACCCAAAGATGCTGATTTCAGGCGATTGCGCAATTGCATTGTAACCATTCATACTCAAGAAAACTTTACTTCTTTCGGCATAGTACCCGAATTACAAGCCGGTAACACAGGCGTTTCCTTGGGGTTAGTACAAGGATATTATACCTGCCATTATTACGATAATTTAATCACAGGTGAACAAACACAGCTCAATGTGGGCTATTTAACTGCCGATAGTATGCTCACCACAGGGTTTTCGCTTACCACTACCGCATCTTTTCCCATGTTTGGCGGTCACATAGGGGTGCGTGGCATCAACTATAATAAAGGCAATAAAAATGTAGTGGCTATCAGACCACAGGCGGGTATTAACTGGAATGATTTTTTGCTTTCGTACGGGTATAATTTTCTTGTTTCCGATACTGATTTAAAAATAGCCCGACACAACATCACCCTTTCGTGGTTTATTTTCCTTTTTCCACGTTTAACCACCCGAAAAATGAAAACTTAACTGTACCCTCAGGTATCACTAATTAACACATTTTTACTGTTTATATTCACCGCTCATTTACCCCATTCTATAATGGATATAAGAACACTAACCGCTGTTTGTTTATTGTTGCTACTAACTGCTTGCGGAAACAACCGTAACAAAAAGCAGACTACTGAAAGTGCAACTACCTATAACGCACGATTAATTGACCGACAACAAGCCTTTATTAACGCAGTTAGTGATTTAAACACTGCGGTTGGTAACTATGAGTATGAGTTGGCTGAAAAAAACAGGTTACGTTGCGTGGCAATTTGCGATAGTGCCATTACTATGTTGAAAACAGATGGACCCTATGCCAATGATGAAACGTTTTGGATGGCAACACTAAAATATTTTGAAGCGGAACGTAAACTGTATGTTTTTCAATGGAAGGAAGCACTTGAAATTATAAACCAAATCAATAAGACACAAGGGATTGACAATGATTTGGATATTAAACAAAAACGCTTGGATGAGATTGCCATAGAAATTGACAGTAAAAATATAAAGTACTATAATGATTTGATTACCGCTCAACGGGCATTTGCTGAAAGGCACCAATTTACTATCATGGATAACACTGACAGTTTAAGTATTGAACGAGAAGAATAGACGATGGTTTTACGCAAAGCACTACCCGCCGATATGAACCGGGTAAACCAAGTTTACAGGAACATTGATTTTTTGCCCTCTGTATATGAGAAGGAATACATTGCCCTTGTAACAGAAAACGAACAATATTATGGGATGGGGAGGCTAATAACCATTGATGAAAATAACTTTGAACTGGGTGGTATTTATGTGGACGACAGCCAACGCGGAAAAGGTATAGCCCGCAATATTGTGATGCACCTGCTTAATCAAGTCTCCGCAGGAACAACCGTGTATTGTATCCCTTTTGCACACCTTGAAGGATTTTATAAAAGCTGTGGTTTTGCCGATACGGAAATAAACGATTTCCTACCTGCTGAAATCAAGCAAAAAATAGGGTATTGCAACCAAACGTTTTCAGCTAAAACACTACTGTTAAAGCTAATCCGGTAGCACAGCCGTATTAGCCTTTCTATTTTGCCACAAAGACACAAAGTTTACTAATTATGAAGTGGCACAATTAGTCTGAGTATAAAATTCAGACCTCGTGATAAGTAGCGTCCCGAATGGTTTTAAACCATTCGGGACGAACCTCTGTGAAGAGGCGGGCTTTATGCCCGTCGGTATGGTAGGTTGAAACAAGCCGTTACACTACATTTAAACTAACCCCAAAAAACCTACCTTCGCGTAGGTATGCAAACACCTGTTTTGCTTTATTTAGTCCCTACACCCATCGGCAATTTGCAGGATATTACCCTGCGTGCGCTGGAAGTTTTGAAAACCGTTGATGTAGTATTGGCCGAAGATACCCGTACCAGCGGATTGCTGCTGAAACACTACGGTATCAACGCTAAACTGCAAGCCTACCACCAACACAACGAGCACCGCGAGTTGGAAGGCTTAGTACACCGCATGGCCGCAGGTGAAAAAATGGCTTTGGTAACTGATGCAGGAACACCTGCCATTAGCGACCCCGGTTTTTTATTAGTGCGCGAATGCCTGCGCCACAACGTAAAAGTTGAATGCCTGCCCGGTGCTACTGCTTTTGTGCCTGCACTGGTAAAAAGCGGTTTGCCCGCCACCCGTTTTTGTTTTGAGGGTTTCTTACCTCAAAAAAAAGGCCGCCAAACGGCATTAAAAGCTTTGGAAAACGAAGAGCGTACCATGATTTTTTACGAATCGCCGTACAGGCTGCTTAAAACCCTGAAAGATTTTGCTGCTTATTTTGGAGATGACAGGCAGGCCTCGGTTTCACGCGAGCTTACAAAAATGTTTGAAGAAACTGTGAACGGCACTTTGACTGAATTACATACTCATTTTACCAAAAAACCCGTTAAAGGTGAACTGGTGATTGTTATTGCCGGAAAAGGCTACCAACCCAACGCCACGCAAATACATGAAGAAACTGAAGAATAACTACTGGTTTTTGAGCCTTGCCGCAGGCCTTTTATTGTGGCTGGCTTGGCCGCCTTTTGCAACTGCGCCGCTTATTTTTATAGGCTTTGTACCCTTGTTTATGCTGCAACAGCAAATACAAGAAAACAACCTAAAAAACCGGGTGCTTTTCTTTTATGTATTTGTAGCCATGCTGGTATGGAACGTGGCCACCACTTGGTGGGTGTACCATGCTTCGCCTGTGGCGGTAGCAGCCTTTGTGCTTAATGCGTTGCTAATGACCTTGCCTTGGCTGGGATTTCATCTCACCCGCAAAACCTTTGGCGATAAACTGGCTTACCCTGCCTTTATTTGTTACTGGCTGGCACTTGAGTTACTACACCTTAACTGGCAAATTTCGTGGCCTTGGCTCACTTTGGGCAATGTGTTTGCCACGCTGCCCAATACGGTGCAATGGTATGAGTTTACGGGATTTTTGGGCGGTAGCCTTTGGATTTTACTTACCAATATATTGGTGTTTAAACTTATGCAAAACTATACCCGCACACGGGTAGTAAACCTTGCTGTTGCGGTGTTGCTGCCGCTGGTTTCATCCTACATTATCCTTAATAAACTTACTACTACCGATGGCACACGCGAACAAGACGTGACCAATGTGAGTGTAATACAACCCAATATTGACCCCTACACGGATAAATTCGGCGGAAAAACCCCGCAGGAACAAGTACAGATAATGCTGCAACTGGCTGAGGAAAGCGTTACCCCGCAAACCCGCTTGGTAATATTTCCTGAAACCTCCCTTACCCAACCAATAGAGGAAACGGAGATAAACAATTCAACCGCTATATATCAGTTGCGTGATTTTTGCCGCCGCCATAAGGTGAGTATTTTAACGGGAGCTGATACAAGACACCATTTTAACCCGGGCGAAAAACTAACTGCCACCGCAAGAAAGTACATGGATGCTGATGTGTATTTTGATGCTTATAATACCGCCTTGCTGATTGATAGTACTGACAGCGTGAAGATATACCACAAAAGCAAGCTGGTACCGGGGGTTGAGATTTTACCTTATCCTAAATTGTTCCGCCCTATTGAAAAGCTGTTTGATTTGGGGGGAACTTCGGGGAGCTTGGGCATACAGGACGATGCAGAAGTGTTAACCACAGCCGACAGCATACACATAGCCCCTATTATTTGTTACGAAAGTATTTATGGTGATTGGGTGGGTAGGTATGTGCGTCAAGGTGCTGATTTACTCTGTATTATTACCAATGACGGCTGGTGGAAGAACACCCCCGGCTATCGCCAACACTTGCACTACGCCCGCCTGCGCGCTATTGAAATGCGCCGAAACATTGCCCGAAGCGGTAATACGGGTATCTCTGCGTTTATTAATTACAGGGGTGAAATTGAAGCGCAAACCAACTGGTGGGAGCCTGCACAATTAAACAGGACTACTTACCTGAAACAAGGCATGACGTGGTATGCCCAAAACGGTGACTATATTGGCAAAATAGGTGCTTGGATAGGTATTATTATTTTCCTTTCAACCCTTGTGAAAAGAATTGTTCGCAAAGGGCATTGATTACTTACGGGCAAAACAATGCTGCTCACAATAGGAAGCAACTTATTGCGCTTTGTTAACACACCTGCAATAAGTTTCCTCGCTGCGCTTCGGAATTACAGGAGAACAAAGTTCTGAACATAAAAACAACAAAGGCCGCACTAAAGTGCGGCCTTTGTATTAATAATCCTTTTGCAAACTTATTACCTGCGGCTGTAGTTAGGCGCCTCTTTGGTAATAGTAATATCATGCGGGTGGCTTTCGCGCACACCTGCACCTGTAATACGCACAAACTGCGCTTGCTGCAAATCTTCAACAGTGCGGGCACCGCAATAACCCATACCTGCACGCAAACCGCCCACGTATTGGTAAACAACTTCGCTTAGTGTGCCGCGGAAGGGAACGATACCCACAATACCTTCGGGTACCAGTTTGCTGATTTCTTCTTCTGCATCTTGGAAATAGCGGTCTTTGCTACCTTCTTTCATAGCTTCAATACTGCCCATACCACGGTACGATTTCACTTTGCGACCTTCGTACAAAATAGTTTCGCCCGGAGATTCTTCAACACCTGCAAACAATGAACCTGCCATAATAGTGCTGGCTCCTGCCACAAGGGCTTTTACCAAATCGCCGCTATAACGGATACCACCATCGGCAATTACAGGAATATTGTAAGGCTTCACCGCTTCGGCAGCTTCAAAAATGGCACTTAGTTGCGGCATCCCGATACCTGCAATGATACGGGTGGTACAAATAGAACCGGGGCCAACTCCAACTTTCACCGCATCAACACCTGCTTCGGCCAATGCTTTGGCAGCATCACCGGTAGCTATATTTCCAGCAATCACTTCTAATTTGGGGAAGGCTGCTTTTACTTTCTTCACTTCATCAATCACCCCTTTTGAGTGACCGTGAGCTGTATCAATCACCACCACATCCACTCCCGCATTCACAAGGGCAGTAACACGTTCCAATGTATCAGCAGTAATACCTACCGCCGCACCCACCAACAAACGACCCAAGGCATCTTTGCAAGCTTTGGGGTGGTCGCGGTGTTTTAATATATCTTTATAGGTAATAAGTCCTGTAAGTTTACCGTCGTTGCTCACCACCGGTAATTTCTCAATACGGTGTTCCTGCAAAATACCTTCGGCCTGCTTTAGCGTAGTGCCTTCGGGGGCGGTAATCAAACCGTCTTTAGTCATCACTTCGCGAACAGGACGGTTGGTATTGTTTTCAAAGCGCAAATCGCGGTTGGTTAATATCCCAACCAGTTTATTGCCGCCATCAATAATAGGAATACCGCCTATTTTGTGTTCTTTCATTATTTGCAACGCATCGGCAATAGTAGCATCAGAGTTTAGGGTAACGGGGTCTAAAATCATCCCACTTTCGCTACGCTTCACTTTGCGTACTTCGGCCGCCTGCCTTGCAATGCTCATGTTTTTGTGCAGAATGCCTATACCGCCCTCTTGTGCAAGGGCAATAGCCAAACGGCTTTCGGTTACGGTATCCATAGCCGAAGAAACAATAGGGACATTAATACGTAGGTTGCGGGTGAGGCGGGTAGAGGTATCTACATCGCGTGGAAGTACTTCTGAGTAGCCGGGAACGACGAGAACATCGTCAAAGGTAAGGGCTTCGCCCTTTAATTTATTTGTATTATACATTGCAAATAAGGATTTACTAACAGGATAAGAATAGTGTGTTGATACTCTTATTTGCGGTGCAAAAGTAGGAGTATATTATGACGGAAACAAGAAGAAAATTATGATTGCTGTATTTGCAACGGGGATGAAGGCCTCCGTAATAAAATTTGTGGTGTTGACAGGTTAAAACCTGTCGCTTTTGTAATTACCCTTCAGCAACGGACTTAAGTCCGTTGCTGAAGGGTAATTGTGATAGTTGGGTTTTCAAACCCATATTTTTTTGTCGGCCTAAAAGTTAAACTGCTTACAGCACGTTGTTTACCTGCTCTTTTATTTTTTCAAGCTCATCTTTCATCACCACCACCAATTGTTGAATGTTGAAGTGAGACGCTTTGGCTCCTAATGTGTTTATTTCACGACCCATTTCCTGTGCAATAAAGCCCAGCTTTTTACCGCCCGGTTCTTTGGTAAGGGTATCGGTAAAGTAGCGGCAGTGTTGTATCAACCTCGATTTCTCTTCACTAAAATCAATCTTTTCAAGGTAGTATATCATCTCTTGCTCAAAGCGGTCTTTATCCAGCTTTTCATCATCAAGCGTAGCCTGCAACTGATTATAGATACGATCACGCAGTGCTGTTATACGATCACCCTCGTACTTTTCAATCTCAGGAAGGCAGTTTTGTATGTTTTCAACAAACTTTTGCAAATCCTGCCTCAAAGCATCTCCTTCTTGTAAGCGGAATGCATCAAACGCATCAAAAGCTTGGTCAATCGTTGTTTCAACCAATTTCCAGTCGTCTTCGTCCAAATCTTCGGTATCGTCGGTATTTATCACACCGGGAAACGCCAGTACCCTATCCAAAATATTGGCACTTTGGTAACTAAGGGTTTGTTGCAGCTGCTCAATTTCGGTAAACAGTTTTTTGGCCATTTCACCGTCAACCAGCGGTACATCAGCCCCTGTTACATTGCGTTCGATATTTAAAAACAAGGTAGCCGTTCCACGCTCTATCCGTCGGCTTAGTTCACGGCGCAGGGCTATTTCTTTATTCTGCACATTACGGGGCATGCGCAGGTTAAGATCCATAAATTTTCCGTTCAGCGATTTTAGTTCGGCTTTCACCGCTATTCGGTTATTGGCTGCCTCGGCACCGCCAAACCCCGTCATGGAGCGTAATTTCATCATTTAGTGACTATTTTTTTAGGTGTGAGGGATACTAAATACACCCCCATAAATATTAACAGGATAAATATAATCTTTTCTATCGTAAGTGTGTCTTTTTGACTTGTAAGGGCAATAATTGTGGCAATAACGGGTTGCAGGTATATGTATGAGCCTACCAACGTTGAGGGGGCGTGCTGCAATGCCCACGCATTGAGCAAATAGGTGATAAATGTGGTGGCTACAAGCACAAACCAAAAGCAAAACCATATAAACGGGGTGAAACTTGCCCAATTAATCAGCTCTATACCGCCCATACCAAAGGGTAGTACGATTAGGAAACCGAAAATAAAGTTCCACTTGCTTACCGTGATGGGGTTATACTTTTTGATAAATTTTTTAACGTACACCAAATACACGGCATAGCTAAGGGCATTCAGAATAATGTAAACATCACCGTACAGGGTGTCTTTACTGAAACTGAGCCGCTTGCCGCCCATCAGCATCATTGCTCCAATGGCAGCAAGGGCTATACCTGCCGCTTTTGTTCCGCTTATCCTTTCGCGACTAACTACTGTGTGGATTACAAATACAAACACGGGCGTAACCATCATAAGTACCGAGGCATTGATGGGAGTAGTGTTAGCCAATCCTTCAAAAAACATCAGCATATTGGCAGCTACCCCAAACAGGGCTGAAAGTGCCAAACCGCCAAGGTCTTTGCGTTCTATTTTTTCGCGGATAAAAAGGGAATGAAAGATAAGGAACAGCACCAGTGCACACCCTACTCTAAGCACGATAAAAGTAAGGGGCGATATGTATTTGGGCATTACTTCTTTGGCTAATGAAAAGGTAGCCCCGTATATCAGCGAGACAATGAAAAGTGAGATATGAACCTTTAGCCGTGTGCCCAAAACGGGTGCGAAGATAGTGCGGGGCATAGTAAATAACTAACACGGGAGAATGGAAACCTCTCCTACCAACGGGCATAAAGCCCGTTGATGTTGTATTTATCCTCATGCCACGAAGGCACTAAGGTGCAGAATTAGAAAACTTTGTGGCTTTGTGGTAAAAAATGCGTCTTATTCTGCAAACTCTCAATAGCGGCAGGTTTTATACCCACCTACCCTTGACGGGCATGAAGCCCGCCTCTGTTAAAAAATGCGTCCCGAATGGTTTAAAACCATTCGGGGTGGTATTTACAAAATCAATCCCTTAAACAGCCCATCAGCCGTGCGTATTTCACCCGTTACAAACTGGTTAAAGTTTTTAAGTTCGTTGCGTTCGTATTGTTTTAACGGAGCAAGTTGTTCGGTTGTAAAAATGCCCGTAGCTTCAATAAACCTTTGTGCCACATTGTATTGAGGCAGCATTTCTCCATCGTCGATTTTAATAGCAACCCCTATTTTTTCTTCGGTCAGTCCCATGCAAAATATTCCCTCGGCACCAGTCTTGCCTATAATTCTCGGGGCACACACTTGCATCATATCAGTACAATAGCGGTTGCGACCGGCCACCATGTATGGATATTTACTCACCGCATCAACAATAGTAGCGCAGGCTTTTTGCCGTTCAGGGCTGAATTTTACGGGATGCACCAAGTTTTTATAACCCACTGCCTGATTGAATACAGGTACCGAAAATATGGGGGCTGAACATCCGTCGAGGGCGGTTACCATTTTTTCAGCAGGATATTCATACATCTCGGCTGAGGTTTGCATAATAGCTTGTTGTGCAGGATGCTGGGGATTGATATAATCCTCTACAGGCCACCCCATAAACACACAATAGGCCAAAAACCCTGCGTGTTTTCCGCTACAATTGTTGTGTATATGATGGGGTTTGGTATCGGTTTTTATCAGTTGGTTGGCGGTTTTTCGGTCAGTAGGAAATTGAGAGCCGCAAAACAGCTTGTCCTTGTCCAACCCTATTTTGGCCAAAATAGAGTTTACCACCCGCTGGTGTTCCTCTTCGCCATTATGGCTACCGCACATAATGGCTATTTCTTCCAAGGTAAACCCAAAATGTTCAACTGCACCACTTTCAAGCAAGGGTAGTACTTGTATCAGTTTTAATGCCGAACGAGGGTAACATATTTGATGTACATCGCCCTCACTGTATATAATATTGTTGTCTTTATCTACTACACATACCACCCCGCGGTGAAAACTCTCTAACACATTGTTGCGGTATATTTCTACTAAAATCGGGTTTGTCATTGCTGTTGGTTTAATAATACTGTATTCTTACATCCGGCTCTTCGTCCTCCCACTTTACCTCATAATCCTTTAGTACCCTAAGTCCTAAAATACCCCGCTTAAAATAAAGCGTTGCTACGTTACCTACTTTCACCTTATCGTAGCTGGCAAAAGTGCGCAACCCGTGATAGTTGGCATACTCCCCGTTTACAAAATTCAGGGTGCTGCTTTTTCTGTAAGAATAGCTTGCCTCATCATCAATTTTAGAAACGTACCGATAGGTTTCTGCTTGGGGATTAAAGCTTATATAAAAATTAAGAACAAACAGGCAGTTGATAATTAGCGGTGCAAATAAAAATCCATAAATAGACTGTATATGTCGCTCATATATTTTTTTCTTATACGCCCACCAATAACCGCCTACAATAGCTCCAATATACAAAGGCACAATAACAAAAGTGGGCATTACTGTACTAAGGGTGATTTTGAGTAATATGCCCCCGTTTATAACGGCTGAAAAACCCAGTAGATATACAGGATTTTCTTTAATGGAATCGAGCCAGGTAAATTTTAGCAGGTATTTTATAGCTGAGGGAAGATTGCGTATCGATTCACGCAACAGTTTGGTTTGAATAAGTACGGCAAGACTAAGCGGGAGGGTAACTAATATAATTACAATACTAATGAAAAGCCCTACCCACCCTTTGGCAATAAACGACCACACAGGTACTACCAGCAATATAAAAACAGTGAGTAGCGTAAAAAACACATTGGTAAGGGTGTCTTTAGCCGTTTCGAGCTTATATTCTTCTGAATTAACAAACTCTTCGTAGCGCATACGGGCTCGTTCTTGCGCTTGGCGACGGGTGTTTTCCTGCTCACGTTGCCACCAACGGGCAAATTCAGCTTCTTGGCTACTACCGCTTTGTGCAACTTTTCCTTCTTTTAAGTTTTTAAGGTATTTGTAGGCCTCTTCAAGCAATATAAACTGTTGGGTAGCATCGGGTGCAGGGTTGCGGTCGGGGTGCAGTTGCATGGCCTTTTTGCGATAGGCACGCACAATCTCCTGCATTGTAGCATTGGAGCCTACCCCAAGTATATCATAGTATTGCTGTACAGTTGCCAATGTTACAGCGTCAAAAAATCCTTCATTTTCGCAAATGCCTTAGCACGGTGGCTCAACTCGTTTTTCTCATCCAGCGTCATTTCGGCAAATGTGCGGGTATGTCCGGCAGGTACAAACACAGGGTCGTACCCAAAACCTTCACTCCCCCGTTTATCGTTTATTATTTCCCCTTCGGCAATCCCGTCAAACGTATATTCTTTTCCATCAATTATCAACGCTATCACTGTACGGAAACGGGCTTTACGGTTGCTTTGTGTTTGTAGTTTCTCAAGCAACAAGCGCATATTATCCTCCGGATTTTTTTGCAGCCCTGCATAGCGGGCACTGTAAACACCCGGCTCACCGTTTAGGGCCTCCACCTCCAGCCCAGTATCATCGGCAAAGCAATTACGCCCGGTTTTTTCATACACATAACGGGCTTTCATCAACGCATTGCCCTCAAGTGTAGGAGCTGTTTCGGGTATTTCTTCGGTAATACCCAGTGCATCTAAACTTGTAATTATAAACCCATCGCCCAGTTTTGCCTCAATTTCTCGCGCTTTGTGGGGATTTTGGGTAGCAAAAACCAATTCCATCATTGTAAAAAATGTTGTTTCAAAATACCCCAAAGTTTCTTTTTCAACTCGTCGTTACCTTCAATTTCAGGCAAGCTGTCCAAGCAAATCACTTTCACCTTATCAAACAATACAGGTTCGTATTTATTGGCCTTTATTCCCAATGTTTGCGGGTCAATTCCCCACAAAAACAACGCTGAAGGTACAAAGTAACTTTTTAATCCCTCAAATGCAGGGGTTGTTCCTGCAATATTCATCATTGCCACATCTTTAAACGTCATTTTCACTGCCCCCAAAATTTTCTCCAAAAAGGGTCTGTTTTTGGCAGGTAGTGCACTTTTTTCGCCGTGACTAAACAGCATCAATATGTATTTATTGTTCTCGCCCTCGTACTCAAAACCCTCTGTTACAGTTGGTTTTTGCTTGGGCACATACAGGGTTGTGCCCTCAAAAAACAACCTCACCGCCCCTTCCTGCATTTTTAGCATAATATCAATTTGTTTGTATTGGAAAATATGTAAACTTGCACGCAAATTATAATGCCGCTGCGTAAGGTTATACACAGTTTTTACTTGTTACCCCGCCGGCTTGTTCTTTGTATTACCTGTGTGTTTAATTTTTTACTGAAATGAGCGAAAGTGCAACAAGGCTTCCCATTGCAATTACCCGTGTTACTGAATCTAATATCGGAAAGGTAGATTTTACCAACATTCAGTTCGGGAAGGTTTTTTCTGACCACCAACTGATTATTGATTACCAAAACGGTATTTGGACTGACGCAAGGATTTTGCCATACGGTGAGGTGCCCATGAGCATGGCTATATCGGCCATTCACTACGGACAAGCAATTTTTGAAGGGATGAAAGCACAAAAGGGGCCTGACGGAAAGCCGCTTTTGTTTCGCCCAACGGATAACCTGAAACGTATGAATATATCGGCAGCCCGTATGTGTATGCCCGAATTACCCGAAGATTACTTTATGGATGCCATTACTGAACTGGTGAAAACCGACAGTAATTGGATACCAACCACAGAAGGTAGCGGTTTATACATACGTCCGTTTATGTTCGGTACTGACGCCTTTATTGGGGTTAAACCCAGTGAAACTTACCGTTTCAGTATTTTTACCTGCCCTGTTAACGCTTATTACCAACAGCCGCTAAAGGTGAAGGTAGCTACCCAATATGCCCGTGCTTTTAAAGGCGGTGTAGGGTTTGCCAAATGTGCGGGAAACTACGGCTCGCAAATGCTGGCTACCCGCGAAGCTCAAGCTCAAGGATATATGCAGGTGTTGTGGACGGATGCCGAAGAACATAAGTATATTGAAGAAACAGGAACTACCAATGTGTTTGTGCGCATGGGCGATAAGGTGGTAACTCCTAATCTTGACGGTACTATATTGGCAGGTATTACCCGCGACAGTGTGATACAGTTATTAAAAAGCTGGGGAGTTGAGGTTGAGGAAAGACCTGTTTCAATAACTGAGATTGTTGAAGGTATTGAAAACGGCACTGTAACTGAAGTGTTTGCTACCGGAACTGCTGCAACGCTGATACCTATTATAGTTGTTAATTACAACGATAAGGATTATACCCTAAGCGGGCATGAGACTTGGGAATACTCAAACAAACTGGGCAAAACACTTACCGATATAAAAACCGGTAAAGCCGAAGACCCTTTTGGTTGGGTAGTACGTATATAAATTACAGCCCTCGTGGCTTTTCAATATTTTCGGCACGTGTGTGTAGTGTATGGATTTTAGTTTGTTGTCCTTTAAAGGAGGGCAAAGCTTGTGTATTTATTAACGTTGATAGTTTTTTAACCTTTTAGTTTTTAGTAATGATTAGCCTTAGAGTTGCCAGAAAAGAGGATGCAGAAGGTATTTTGGCCATTTATTCACCATTTGTAAAAAACACAACCATTTCATTTGAATATGAGGTGAGCGAAGCCGCTAACTATGCAACAAAAGTAGAAGCGTTATTAATTGATTTTCCTTGGCTGATTGCAGAAGCAGGCGGTGTAATTGTAGGCTATGCTTATGCAAGTAAGCACCGCGACAGGCCGGGATATGCATGGAGTGCCGAAAGCTCGATTTATGTGCATGATGATTATATGAGAAAGGGTATTGCAACTGTATTATACAATGCTTTGCTTGAAATACTGACCGCACAAAACTACGTGAATTTATATGCAGGTATTGCCCAACCCAATGAAGGCAGCACCATGTTTCACGTTAAACTGGGTTTCACCCCTGTGGGCGTTTATAAAAAAGTAGGATACAAAAACGGCAGTTGGGTGGATGTGGTGTGGCTGCACCGCACACTTTTGAAACACCCTGCCGAACCCGCTCCTACCATTGCATTCTCTAACCCTGCCATACAGTCTAAAACTCAAGAAATTCTTTTGGCCGCTACAAACGTGCTAAACCAAAAAGAACAATCCTGATAATGGATATTATTGAAAAAGTTACTTCATTAGGGCTTGAACTGCCGCAAGCATCAACGCCCGGCGGTTCATACGTATCTGTGAACGTGCGCGGCAATATTGCGTATGTGGCCGTGCAATTTCCTATACTTAATGGCGATTACCTTTTTCAAGGCCGCTTAGGTGCTGAAATTACTACCGACGATGGCTACAAAGCCATGCAACTGTGCGCTTTAAATGTAATTGCGCAAATACACGAGAAAATAGGGTTTGATACCGTATTGGGCTTAAACCACATTGAAGCCTTTTACCAAAGTGCTGACGATTGGGACGAAGCACCAACGGTAGTAAACGGAGCTTCGGATTTATTTCTAAACGTATTAGGTGATAAAGGCAAGCATACCCGTACTATTTTTGGGGTACACAAACTGCCCCGCAACTTTTGCATAGGGCTTACGGCCACTTTTACCCTTAATTAACGTTGATTGAAATTTGACCGCGTACTTTAAACAGGCGCAATATCGAGTCGACAGGTATCTCAACATCATCAAACGAAGGGTTTTCGCTGCATAATAACACTTTGCTCACATCGCCGGGATGTTTGCGTATGTACTTTACCGTTCGGTAATCTTCGGTAATCACCAAATAAATCTCGCCGTACAAAATCACCGCTTTGTTTTTCACCTCTTTTACTGCCACAATGTGCCCGTTTTTAATTTTTGGGTACATACTATCGCCATAAATGGGCACGGCAAAATCGCAATCTTTAAATGCAGGGATAGAAATAAAATACTCGGGTTCTTCGCGTTCATCAGCAAATACAGGAAATGCAGAGGCGGTTACATCCACATTGTAATACGGTATTTGCGGTTCATGCACTTCCATACTTGTTTCTTCGGCCACTACGTACGGCTTACCCTTTTTGGTTTCGGGGTGGCGTTGCGAAAGGATTTGCAGCAGTGTATCAACAGGTTCGTTGATAGCCGAAGCCAGTTTTTCAGCCTGCGATAGTTTAATATCTTTGGCAGTAAGCAACCTGTTAAGGTTTTGATAGGTCATACCAAGGCGTTGGCTCACATCTTGCAGGGTTAGCCCTTTTTTATAAGCAAGCTCTTTGTATGCTTTGTTTAAGCCTTCCATTTTTATTTCTATTTCAGCAACAAATGTAGTGATACATTTACCGGATTTTCAAATTAATAAACATTTTTATTTCTCTATAAAGAAACATATTTGTTTATAATCCGTTGACAAAATGAAGAAACAGCAGTAAAAAGCTGACAATAAGAAACTTAACAGATGTACAAAAATGATTACAGAAGAGGGGGATAGAGCCCCTCGGTACTTAATATATAATCTGCGATTTGGCTGAGTATCCTTTAAAAAACTGGATAGCCCCCCAAATAATAGCCCCGTACGTAACCACATAGCGTCCGCCGCCTGATGCAGCAGCATAAGTGAATACGGTAACCGCTGTACCGCCAACGCACCATAATGCCCCAAAAAGCATATCTTTATTGGCCTTTTTGGTAATTGCCGAATTGTATTTTTGTTTAGCCGCATCTACCAGTTTGGCTGCCGCTTCGGCACTTGCTCCCTCATCGGTCAGTATCTTTTTTACCTCCCATGTTTTCTTTTTTTCTATCACCAACAGGTTTAAAGTATAATCAAACAATGCATCTACTGCTTGCTCTTGCGAGTTGTTTGTGTTGTTATTTTCCATCAGTAACAAATCTATTAAAACTTAGTTAATCAAACAGTTAATAATTTTTTATTCGACAAAACATCCAATAAGCATTGCTTGCACTTCATCTCCACAAGATTAAAAACTGTTTATTTACCTTTGCGCCATGCAAGCCGACTTGAATACCCGCATAGGTATAATTGGAGGGGGTCAATTGGGTAAAATGCTGATAGAAGCTGCCCAACCCCTTAACATATATTGTAACATTTTAGAAAACGACGCCCATGCCCCTGCTTCGCGCATAGCCGATGAACAAATTGTGGGTACTCTTACCGATGGAGATAAAATACGTCAATTAGCCGCGATAAGTGATGTGCTAACCTACGAGATTGAACACGTGGGGGTTGATACCCTGCACCAATTGGAAGCCGAAGGAAAATTGATTATCCCCTCACCCAAAATACTTGAGATTATAAAAGATAAAGGCCTGCAAAAGCAGTTTTATGCCAATAACAACATCCCTACCGCACCCTTTTTGCTGGTAGATACCCCTACTGATTGGAAGGAAACTCTTATACAATCGGGGTTTACAAAGTTTGCGGCCAAAAGCCGTACTGATGGATACGATGGTAAAGGCGTTGCCCTGTGCAATGCTGCCGATATTTTAAGCGGAACTGCTGCAATACCTTTTGACAGCCCTTGTATGCTGGAGCAGTTTGTAGAATGTGAGAAAGAGCTGAGCGTAATAGTAGCTCGCGACCGTGAAGGAAAAACCACCACATTTCCTTTAGTGGAGATGGAGTTTGACCCCATTGCTAACCTTGTTGAGTATTTGGCGTGCCCCGCACAAGTAAGCAGTACCGTTGAGGATGAAGCCCGCCGTATAGCTACCCTTACTATTGAAAAAATGCAAGGCATAGGCATTTTTGCCGTTGAGATGTTTTTGGATAAAACAGGAAACATACTTGTAAACGAAGTAGCCCCCCGCCCCCACAACAGCGGCCATCATACCATTGAGGCCTGCTACACCTCGCAATACGAACAGTTGCTGCGCATTTTGGCATGGCTTCCGCTGGGCGATACCACCCTTATACAGCCTGCGGTGATGCTTAACCTTTTAGGTGCTGACGGCTTTAGCGGTAAATACCGCTTGCAAGGCATTGAAGAAGTAATGGCAATGCCGGGCGTTTACATCCATTTATATAATAAAAAAGAAAGCCGCCCCATGCGTAAAATGGGACACGTGAGCATTATAGCCCCCACGTTGGAGGAGGCAAAGCAAAAAGCTACCTTTGTTAAAAACACCCTTACTTTTATACCTGCCTAAACATGAGCGAAACACCTACAGTTGGAATTATAATGGGTAGCGACAGCGATTTACCCGTGATGCGCGCTGCTGCTGAAATACTTGACGAGTTTAATGTTCCGTATGAAATAAGCGTAGTGAGTGCCCACCGCACCCCTGAGCGTATGTATATATATGCTAAAAACGCTCATTCGCGCGGTTTAAAACTTATAATAGCCGGTGCGGGCGGTGCAGCCCACCTACCCGGTATGGTGGCTGCTATTACCCATGTGCCCGTTATTGGTGTACCTGTGCAATCAAAAGCCATGAGCGGTATCGACTCATTGTACTCTATTGTACAGATGCCCGGAGGGATTCCTGTTGCAACCGTTGCCATAAACGGGGCTAAAAATGCAGGGTTGCTGGCAGTACAAATACTGGCCACTACCGATAGCGTGCTGAATGATAAAATGGTGGAATACCGCCAACAAATGAAACATGAGGTAGAAGAAAAGGCAAGCCGCTTAGAAAAACTGGGACATAAAAATTATTACGAAGGCTAACATTTGTTGGCACTATTATTTTAAATTTGACCGCTTCTTTAATTAAACACGAATGAATATACCTGATACCCTTAAGTACACCAAAGACCACGAGTGGGTTAGCATTGAAGGAAACATTGCTACCGTAGGCATCACAGATTTTGCACAAGGCGAGCTTGGCGATATTGTGTATGTTGAGATTGAAACTGTTGGCGAAGCATTGAGCCAACACGATGTTTTTGGTACAGTAGAGGCAGTAAAAACCGTTAGCGATTTGTTTTTGCCACTAAGCGGTACTGTAGTTGAAAAAAATGACGGGCTTGACTCAAATCCTGAAAGCGTGAACCAAGACCCTTATGGTAGCGGCTGGATGGTGAAAATTGAAATGAGCAACCCCGATGAAGTGAAGGACTTGCTTACCGCCGCCCAATACGCTGAACTTATAAACGCATAATGCGTAACTTTTTTAAATACTATAGAAATGCCCTTATATGGGCATTTTTAATTTTAGTACTGTGCACCATGCCTGTTAAAGGCATAGTTACCTTTAAGCTCATTGACTTAATATCGTTTGATAAACTGGCTCACATGGGGTTGTTTGCCATACAGTTTTGGTTTTTGGCCATAGCCCACCTAAAGCAATATGTGTTTTCATACAAACGCAGTGCAGTGGGCATACGCGCCTTTATAATTACTGTATTGTACGGCGGCTTTATTGAACTTTTACAAGGATATGTGCTTAGCGGCCGCACGATGGATATAATGGATATGCTTGCCAACATTATTGGGGCAATAGCCGGATGGCTGGTGTTTTTTTATTTTAAACAGCGCGCAAAAAAAAGAAACTGATTTAAACTTTTCGCTAAAAAAAATCGTTTACCATTTATCCTTCACTGTGTATTAACAAAAAGGATTTATATTTGACACGTAATTTTATGGAACTAAAAAAGAATCCGAAATACGATTTAAAAAGGTATGTGAGCACCTTTTTTCTTGCTGGGTTTTTGGTAGCAGAGCTTATAACGCTGTATGCTTTCACCTTTACCCAATACGAAGAAGCAGTTGTTGAAGAAGTATCATACGACGTTCAGTCTGACAACGAAGAGTTACCCGATATTACCCAACAAAACGAGCCTCCCCCACCGGCACCTCCCCCACCACCGCCAACAACGGTTGAAGTAGTAGAGGATGACGTGGAAACACAAGATATAGACTTAAACTTGCCCGAAGAGCAAGATTATACCCCTACCACATACTCAGCACCTCCAACTCCGGAGCCCGAACCTGAGCAAACAGGTGAAACTGAAATTTTTGAGGTGGTTGAAAAAAGCCCCGAGTACCCCGGTGGTGAAGCCGCACGTCAAATATTTATTGCCCAACATTTAGTGTATCCTCCGTTGGCCGTTGAAAACGGAAAACAAGGTACTGTTTATGTTGAGTTTGTAGTAGAACCCTCAGGTGTGCTATCAAACGTAAAAGCAATCAAAACTTTTGACGACGATTGTGCCAGCGAAGCAGTAAGGGTTGTGAAACTAATGAAGTGGACTCCCGGTGAGCAACGTGGCAAACCCGTACGTGTGCGTGTTAAAATGCCTATTAAGTTCCGTTTGAAATAACAACTAAGAGAACAATAAAAGAAAACCCCGTTTGGAAATCCGAACGGGGTTTTTTATTGCTCGTTTTTATCTTTTGGTTTAAAAATGTAGGTTTGTTGCGCCACAAACTACTACTATGAAATTACTGGAAAATAAAGTAGCCCTTATTACAGGTGCTTCACGCGGAATAGGACGCGGAATTGCTGAAAAATTTGCCGAGCAAGGCTGTAACATTGCTTTCTCGTTTGCATCAAGTGTTGACAAGGCCCGCGCTTTTGAGGCAGAACTTGCCGAAAAATACGGCGTGAAAGCTAAAGGCTACCAAAGCGATGCCGCTGTATATACCCAAGCCGAAGAGTTGGTGAACAATGTATTGGCTGATTTCGGCCAATTGGATGCGCTGATAAACAATGCCGGAATCACTCGCGATACCTTGTTGATGCGCATGACCGAAGAACAATGGGATGAAGTGATAAATACCAACCTTAAATCGGTGTTTAACCTTACCAAAGCCTCATTAAAACCCTTCTTAAAGCAAAAGAAAGGCTCTATCATTAACATGACCTCAGTAGTAGGTGTGATGGGTAATGCAGGCCAAGCCAACTATGCCGCCTCAAAAGCAGGTATGATTGGTTTTACCAAATCAATAGCTAAAGAATTAGGCAGCCGCAACATTCGCTGCAATTCTGTTGCCCCCGGTTTTATTGAAACTGAAATGACGGGTGCACTTGACCCCGAAGTAGTAAAAGGCTGGGCGGATGCAATCCCTTTGAAACGCGGCGGTACTACAGAAGATGTTGCCAACCTGTGCCTGTTTTTGGCCAGCGATATGAGCACCTATATTACCGGCCAAACCATTAACGTGGACGGCGGTATGCTGATGTAATTTAAGGTATAACTACAATGGATTTTTTAGACCCAAAAATAAACCAATACGCCGAAGACCATACCAGCCCTGAGAATGAGGTGTTGCAGGCTCTTAACCGTGAAACGTATGCCAACGTACTAATGCCCCGTATGCTTAGCGGGCACATACAAGGCCGCATACTTGCCATGATGAGTAAAATGCTGCGTCCCCGCCGTATTTTAGAAATCGGGACATACACGGGTTATAGTGCGCTGTGCTTTGCCGAAGGACTTACCGAAGACGGTATTTTGCATACCATTGATATTAACGAAGAGTTAGAAACAATGGTACGTGGTTATATAGCCAAAGCAGGTTTAGAGAACAAAATCCAATTTCACATTGGAAATGCCTTAGAGATTATTCCTGCTTTGAATGAAACGTTTGATTTAGTGTTTTTGGACGCTGATAAGGAAAACTACGCCGCCTATTACGATTTGGTGATTGATAAACTAAGTACAGGCGGTATAATTATAGCCGACAACGTATTGTGGAGCGGGAAAGTACTGGATGAAAAAGAACTGGCCAAAGACGTTGAAACCAAAGCCTTGAACGAGTTTAACAAAAAAGTACTGGCCGACCCGCGTGTTGAAAACGTGCTAATGCCTGTGCGCGACGGTTTGAACGTTATTCGTAAAAAGTAACACCATAACCAACAGGTAACACCTGTTATATTTATCCATTACCTGCCCAAAGGATTCTCTCCTTAGGCAGGTAATTTTTTTTATACATCGCTGTTATGTATGATTGCAAAAAGAAAACCCGCACTTGACACAGCAAACCTTTATAGTACCTTCCCAGACACTGCCTGCTTTTAAAAAATGTTTGTATGCCTATGCAAACCGTTTTGAAACCGCAGTGTGTTTGGATAGCAACAGCAACAAAGCTGCCTGCAACTATAACCGTTACGAGATGCTGGTCGGCATAGGAGCCAAAGCCACATTGAAGCTGGACAATACCGCGGGTGCTTTTGAACAGTTAAAGCAATTTCAGGCACTGCATAATGATTGGTTGCTGGGGTATTTAGGGTACGACCTGAAAAACGGCTTAGAGAAACTTTCTTCCGAAAACGCCGACGGGTTGGACTTTCCTCCCCTTTTCTTTTTTGTACCGCAGCAAGTGGTTTTACTAAAAGGCAACGAGGTAGAAATTATTGCTGATGCTCCACAAACAGTGTACGATGCTATATTAGCAAGTAATGTCGGTGAAAATACCAATAGGGCTCATATAAAGTTTACACCCCGCATCAGCCGAGAAGCCTATATTGAAAAGGTAGAGAACGTACGGCAGCACATTGAGGAAGGTGATGTGTATGAAATGAACCTGTGCATGGAGTTTTTTGCTGAAAATGCTACCATTAGCCCGCTACACACCTATTTAGATTTGCTTGCCATTTCGCCGGTACCCTTTGCTGCTTTCGGTAAGTTTGAGGGGGAGCGGTACGCTTTAAGTGCCAGCCCTGAACGGTTTTTACTGAAAGAAGGGAACACCCTTATCTCGCAGCCCATAAAAGGTACTGCCAAGCGTGGGGCAACTACGGATGAGGATGAAACCATGAAACGAAACCTGCGCAACTCTATTAAAGAGATGGCCGAGAATGTGATGATTGTGGATTTGGTGCGCAACGATTTAGCCCGTAGTGCCATAGCAGGTACGGTGAAAGTTGAGGAACTGTTTGGTATTTATACCTTTCCGCAGGTGCACCAAATGATTTCAACGGTAACGGCGCAACTGAAAGGGGGCGAGCACTGGGCGGATGCCATTGCAAGGGCTTTCCCGATGGGTTCTATGACAGGGGCACCAAAGGTGATGGCCATGCAGTTGATTGAACAATACGAAGAAAGCAAGCGCGGCCTGTTCTCCGGGGCTATCGGTTATATTACTCCTCAAGGCGATTTTGATTTTAACGTAATGATACGCTCATTACTGTATAATGCAACCAACAGCTACCTTTCATACCACGTAGGCGGGGCTATTACCTACGATTCTATTCCGCAAGAAGAATTCGACGAATGTATGCTAAAGGCTTTGGCCATTAACAGCTTGTGGGGTGGGAAAATTTAATTAGTTACTTTTAGGTGAAAGTTTATTTTTGTCACACATTAAATACCTCTTTCTCACAATGAAAAAATATTTATTAATAGTACTTGCCTTTACGGCTTTGGCATCAACTGCTGTAGCCCAAAACGGTGCAAAAAACAAGAAAGCCGCTCCTCCGGCTTCTGAAACCTACTCATTGCCCGGTTTCAGGGACATTTTATGGGGAACGCACATAGATTCAGTATTTGTTGACGGGGTGAAACTTAACTTTGAAAAATCAACCCAATACAGCGATAAAAGTAAAAACGCTTACTTTATAGCTAATGATGATATGATGGTGGGCACTGTGGTGCTAAAAACCTTGTACTATGTATTTAATAACAACGACCGCTTTATTGGAGTAATAATGACGGGCGAAAGCAAGCAATTTGGCGAGATGAAATACATTTTGCTAAATAAATTCGGCCAGCCTACAAAAGAAGAAGATGCGGTTTCAGGCAAGCAATACTACTGGAATATTGATGATGTGCGTATTTCATTAGTGAATGAAAGCATCAACCAGTTGTTTACTGTGGACTTTACCAGTGATTATGAATTGAGCGAAAGCAAGAAGGTGAACCGCAATGTGGACGATTTTTAGTACAAAATATTAATTATACACAAAAGGCTGCCCAAGGGCAGCCTTTTGTTTTTATATCTTGTTTGGAGTTGAGCATTTTACCTGACTCGGAGTCGTTTTCCCGGTCGCAGAATGGAGTTTTTCTTTATCCCGTTCAACTGGCATATTTTGGTAATAGTAGTGCTGTGTTTTACTGCTATTGATGATAGCGTGTCGCCTGAACGTACGGTGTAATACTTAGCACCCTTTTCAGTTGATTTATCGCCCTCGCCTTTCTTCTTCTTTTTATCTTTTTTGTCCTTACCCTTTTTTGATTTTGAACTTTTGGTTTTTGAAAGGTGAGGGAAAAAGCTCTTATCAATATAGATAGTATCGCTGTTTAGCTTTCCGTTTTCAAAATCAATGATACGGGTGGCATCAAAAGCAATCCCTTTAAAACGTATTTCAAAATGTAAGTGGCTACCGTATGAGCGACCTGTATTACCGCCCAACCCGATAGGGTCACCTGCACGTACCACCATTCCCGGCTTGGTAAGCAGCTTACTAAAGTGGGCATAAATGGTTTCAAGCCCGTTGTAATGGCGTACTACTACCACATAACCGTAACTGCTGCTGTATTGGGCAATACGCACCACCCCGTCGAAAGTTGAATATACAGGGTCTCCGGTATATAACTTCACATCAGTGCCATAGTGAATACGCCCCTTGCGGCGGCGGCGCATTTGACGGTAACCAAAACTTGAGGTTACATACCCGAAACAAGGCGGATGGAAAAAACAATCGCCGCCATCTTGCAATACCACCATAGTAGTATCACTGATTTGTGAAATATCTTGGTCGTAAACGTGTATGCGCTTAGTATCCCAAACAGGGTAAAGATTAGAGGCGGGTATCAGTGTAGTATCAAAATAATACCCAATGGTACTAAGGTATTCCTCAAAAGTTGAATCGGGTTCATCATCAAGTTCACCATCGTGCTCTCCGGCTTCTTCACTTTCTTCCTCGTCAATTTGAGCACGCAAGGGTGTTTGTGGTATTGTAAATACCATCAGCAGGCACACCAGTGCTTTAAGCCAGTTTTCTATTCTCATCAATTGTCAAAACGTTTCGGGCAGTATTTTCATCCTGCTTCAGTTGGGTAATCAGGGCATCCACCCCGCTAAACTTCATTTCACTGCGCAGGTGCGCCACAAATTCAACCCTTATAATCCTGCCATAAATATCGGCATTAAAATCAAAAATATGAACCTCAAAAGCGTGTCTGCGATTGTCAAAAGTAGGCTGCTTGCCCATGTTTGCCATACCGCCGTACACCTCACCATCCACAATCACCCGCACAGCATATACACCGTCACTGGGTATCAGCTTATATGTTTCTTCTACTACTATATTAGCCGTAGGATACCCGATGGTTTTACCCAAGCTGTTGCCTGCAACTACCTTGCCACTAACGGGATAATGATAGCCCAAATACTTGGCCGCCACATCCACTTCGCCTTCTTGCAGGGCATTGCGTATTTTGGTAGAGCTTACAGTTACATCGTCAATATCCTGCGGCGGAATTTCTTCCACCTCAAAACCATACACCTGCCCCAACTCGTGCAAATCATCCATGCTACCCTCGCGGTTTTTACCAAAGCGGTGGTCGTAACCAATAACGAGGGTTTTTACCCCGATAGTATTCACCAGTACATCACGCACAAATTGCATGGACGATTGGCGCGAAAAATCAAGCGTAAAAGGTATTACCAGCAAATGGTCGATGCCCGCTTTGCGCAAACGTTCAATTTTTTCTTCGGTGGTACTTAGCAATCGCAGGGTATTATCATCGGGCTGCAATACCATGCGCGGATGCGGAAAAAAAGTAAGCAACACGCTTTCGCCGCCTTTTTGGGCAGCTACATTACGTACACGATCAAGTATTTTTTGGTGGCCTATATGTACCCCGTCAAAAGTGCCTTGCGTAACTACTGCATTGGCCAACGGTTCAAACTCTTCAAGACTTCGGTAAACTTTCATTACAGGGACAAGTGGTAAAAAAGTAGGGCAAAGTTAAGGCATATTGTTTACTTGCCCGTAACGGAAACAGGGTAAAATGTGGTCGTTTACCATTCCGGCAGCCTGCATATAGGCATAACAAATGGTGGAGCCTACAAACTTAAATCCTTCTTTTTGCAAGGCTTTGCTCATAGCATCGCTTTCGGCAGTTTTAGCAGGTATGCGGCTTGTGGTTTCCCAACTGTTTTGTATGGTTTTGTGCCCCGTAAACTGCCAGATGTAGGTATCAAAACTGCCGTGTAATTTTTGCAGGCGCAAGAACTGTTGTGCATTGGTAACGGTGGCGTTTATTTTGAGTTTATTGCGGATAATACCCGCATCGGCCCATAAGCGGGCTATATCTTCATCACCGTACTTGGCCACTTTTTCAGGTTCGAAATTGTGAAACGCTTTTCGAAAGTTCTCGCGGCGGTGCAAAATGGTTTTCCAACTCAACCCCGCCTGAAAAGCATCCAGTACCAAAAACTCAAAGTGCTTGCGGTCGTCGTGCAGTGGTACGCCCCACTCTTCATCGTGGTAGCGGTTCATCAATTCATCATTTTGTGTCCAATTGCAACGGTGCATAGTGATATGATATACTCAAATATAGGCGTAGTGAGGTATTTGACGAGCGAAAACAGACTTTTAATTCGTTTGAGACCCCACCCTGAATATAAAATTCAGAGCTTTTTAAAAACAACGTCCCGAATGGTTTAAAACCATTCGGGACGCAACATTGTAACAACGGCGGGCTTTATGCCCGTCGGTACACAGGTACATGAATTAGAAACCTGACCAGCCAATGGGCACCAAGCCTGTGTTACGAGGTACGATACACATTACGGGTACGCTTGAGTGGTAGTTTACAATCTGTTGTGCGTATGAACCAATCAAAAACTCGCTAAAGCCTTTTTCCTGTTGGGTCATAATCATAATAAGGTCGGCGTTTATTTCATCTGCAAATTGCAGAGTATCCAAATAAAACTTACCGGGGTATTTTTCATCGTCCAATATCTTGCTGGTAAACTTCACGTTGTTTTTAATCAACACCTCTTCAATTGCTTTCAGGTTAGCCAACAATTTGTTGCGCAAAAACTGGTCGCTTTCATGCTCACCGATAATGTGGATGGTAGAATCAAATTTCTTGGCCAAATGGATGGCCCACCATGTTTTTTGTTTGCTTTCCAAGGTTAAATCCACAGGGAAAACAATATTTTTATACCCTTCGCCTATTTGTTTTTCTTTTACAACAACAACAGGCACTTCGGCTTGTGAAATCACACGCGATGAGTTACTTCCGGTTATTTGCCCCAAACCTTCGGCACCCATAGTACCCATCACAATACTATCGCAATCAATCTCGCCAGCAACCTCTAAAATTGTTTTGTATATACGGCCTTCACGTATTATTCCATTGGCTTTCACACCACTGGTCTCTAATATGTTTTTGCAAACCTCGTTCAGTTTATCTTGCAGCATTTGGCCTACAAGCCCTTCTTTAATGTTATTTTTTGAGCCGAAAAGGGATCCTAAGAAACTTTCTTCAACAATGTGCAACAGCAAAATTTCGTTTCCGTAGGTTTTAGCAATAGCTACAGCGTGGTGCAATGCATTGTCAGCCACCTTTGAGAAGTCTGTGGGAACCAG
Source organism: Bacteroidia bacterium (assembly GCA_035906255.1). Lineage (GTDB taxonomy): Bacteria > Bacteroidota > Bacteroidia > UBA8524 > UBA8524 > SB11. The sequence goes on along the minus strand of JAMIFM010000037.1, from coordinate 365,782 downwards.
TATGGTGTTATTTTTTTTCCCTTCTTGCATAATTATAGTTTTTTGGTTTGTGCACGAATTTAAAGATTTTACCTTAGCAACGCGCATGACAAATCTCAGCCCCTCAGAATTAATCATCAACCCTGATGGTTCAATTTATCACCTGCACCTTTGCCCCGGTGATATTGCCGATACTGTTTTTTTTGTGGGCGACCCTGAGCGGGTGGCCAAAGTAACTAAGTTTTTTGACCGCGTGGAGTTGGAACGCCACCACCGCGAGTTTGTTACCCACACGGGGTATATTGGTAATAAACGCCTATCGGTGATTAGTACGGGTATTGGGACTGATAATATTGATATTGTGCTTACGGAACTGGATGCACTGGTAAATATTGATTTTGACAGCCGACAGGTGAAGCCTGAGTTGCGCAGCCTTAATATTATCCGTTTGGGTACTACGGGTAGTTTGCACGCCGATATTCCTGTTGACTCGTTGCTGGTATCGGCTCATGCGGTAGGATTGGACGGCTTTATGGCATTTTATGATTTTGAAGGGAATACCGATTTGCTGAATGAGTTGAAACACCATGCCCCTGAAATTTTTAACCTGTGTGTGCCTTATGCTGCCAACGCTACGCTTGAACTACCGCTTGGAAATGAGTTTAATAAAGGGATAACCCTTACCTGCCCCGGATTTTACGGCCCGCAAAACCGCCACGTTCGTTTGTTTTCTACCTTGTTCGGGTTGTTTGAGAAGATGGACGGAGTGAATTATAACGGTTTCCGCTTATCGAACATGGAGATGGAAACGGCAGGCATATATGCTATGGCCGACATTTTAGGACACAGGGCTTTATCTGTTAATGCTATACTGGCCAACAGGATTACTAATGAGTTTTCTAAAAACCCTGAGAAGATTGTGGAGCAGATGATTGAGAAGGTGCTTACTACTATTTGATTTACTATACCGGATTGACATTCGACATTTTGCGGGAACAGGTTAAAACCTGTTCCTGTTGTAATTACCTTTTCGTGCAGGACTTAAGTCCTGCACGAAAAGGTAATCTTAATAACATGGGTTTTCAAACCCATGCCTCCATACAAACACAAAACCCCGCGTGGGCGGGGCTGCAATTGATAGTTTTATTATAGTGGTGCTTAGTTGTTATTGTTTTCAGCAAAGGTGATTACAAACCTGTCAGGGTCTATGGCACTAAACTCAACTGCTCCGTAAAAAGTGGTTTCTAAACTGGTTAACAGGGCATCCTTGTAAACGAACCCATCGTAAAACTGCTGTATGTTTTGCATATTAATATACAGCAACAACGAGCCGCCCTGCTCACGGCTTATTTGGGGCAATGTGCTACCCAAGCTGGTCATGGTTTGCAGCATTATTGTAACATTACCGTTTACCAGCATTACCCAATCGTAGGGTGCATTTTCGGGCATGGTTACCATTGTTGAGAAGCCAAGCGATTTGTAAAAATCAATCGATGCGTTAATGTCTTTAACGAACAGGTTTGGAGCTAATCTTTCCATAGTTTTATTGTTTAAATTTTCAACTTTATTATGGTGATAATATAAATACAGTTGAGCAAAAAACAAAAAAGCCCGCATAAAAATTTATGCGGGCTTTACTTATTTAGTGGCTATTAATTTTAGTTCTCTTCAGCCGGAGTATCTTTCTTGCGCTTGCTCTCTTTTTTAGGGGCTGCGCCAAATTTCAACTCCTCGGCATCTTTTTCGTGTGATACCTCAATCACTTCACCTTCGGCCAACTCGTGTTTCAAAATTTCCTCGGCAATAGGGTCTTCCAAGTATTTCTGTATGGCACGGTTCAGCGGGCGGGCACCAAAATCAGCATCAAACCCTTTATCAGCCAAAAACTCCTTGGCACTATCGGTAAGTTTTATTTTGAACCCAACGCTTTCGATACGTTTTTCCAACTTGGCCACCGCTATGTCCAATATCAATATAATGTCTTCTTTCTTCAACGGGTTGAAGATGATAACATCATCAATACGGTTTAGGAACTCTGGCGAGAAGAAACGTTTTAACGCTGTTTCGATAACTGATTTTGAATTGGTATCGCTGGCAGTTGATTTGGCCGAAGTGCTGAAACCAACACCTTGTCCGAAATCTTTCAACTGACGTGAACCGATGTTTGAGGTCATCAGGATAATAGTATTCCTAAAATCCACCTTACGTCCCAAGCTGTCAGTTAAAAAGCCTTCATCCAACACCTGCAACAATATATTAAATACATCGGGGTGGGCTTTTTCAATCTCATCCAGCAAAATTACGCTATACGGTTTGCGGCGTACCTTTTCAGTAAGCTGTCCGCCTTCTTCGTAACCAATATATCCCGGAGGGGCACCCACCAACCTTGATACGGCAAATTTTTCCATGTATTCGCTCATATCAATACGTATCAGGGCTTCTTCGCTATCAAACAGGTAACGCGAAAGTGCTTTTGCAAGCTCGGTTTTACCTACACCTGTAGGACCTAAGAACACGAACGAACCGATGGGGCGGTTAGGGTCTTTCAATCCCGCGCGGGTACGCTGGATGGCTTTGGCCAGTTTTTCAATGGCTTTGTCCTGACCTATTACCCTGCCCTTCAATTCTTCCGACATTTTCAGCAAACGGATGCCTTCGCTTTGTGCAATGCGTTTGGCGGGTACGCCTGTAATCATTGCCACTACTTCAGCTACGTCTTCTTCGGTTACGGTAAATTTCTGGGTTTTGGTTTCTTCTTCCCAACGGGCTTTTTCGGCATCCAACTGTTCAATCAGTTGTCTTTCTTTATCGCGCAGTTTTGCAGCCTCTTCATATTTCTGGCTTTTCACTACACGGTTTTTCTCTACCTTAATATCCTCAATCTTACGCTCCAAATCCAAAATGCCTTCGGGCACGTGTATGTTGTTCAAGTGCACACGGGCACCTGCTTCATCCAGTACGTCAATGGCTTTGTCGGGCAAAAAGCGGTCGCTCATGTAGCGGTTACTCAATTGCACACAAGCGGCAAGCGCTTCGGGAGTATAAGTTACTGAGTGGTGCTCTTCGTATTTTTCTTTGATGTTGTTTAGTATCTCAACGGTTTCCTCGGGGCTGGTAGGTTCTACCATCACTATCTGGAAACGGCGTTCCAACGCACCGTCTTTCTCAATGTATTGGCGGTATTCATCCAACGTGGTTGCACCGATACATTGTATATCGCCGCGTGCCAAAGCGGGCTTGAACATATTTGAAGCATCCAGCGAACCTGATGCCCCACCTGCGCCAACTATGGTGTGTATCTCGTCAATAAACAATATCACATCGGGCGATTTCTCCAACTCGTTCATCACCGCCTTCATACGCTCTTCAAACTGGCCGCGATACTTGGTACCCGCAACCAGTGAGGCTAAATCAAGGGTTACCACACGTTTGTTAAACAGTACTCGTGATACTTTACGTTGAATAATGCGCAAGGCCAACCCTTCGGCAATGGCGGTTTTACCCACACCGGGCTCACCTATCAATACAGGGTTGTTCTTTTTACGGCGGCTAAGAATTTGCGATACGCGCTCAATTTCTTTTTCACGACCCACAATCGGGTCAAGCTTACCTTCCTCGCCTGCTTTGGTCAAATCACGGCCAAAGTTATCAAGCACGGGGGTTTTAGATTTACTGTCGGGTTTCTTTCCTTCGTTGGCCTTTTTCTCTTCACGGTAGTAATCTTCGGGAGAGTCGGCAGGAAATTCATTGCGTACATCGGGCACATTATCTTCCAATGCGGCTTTAAAAATTTCATAGGTAACGCCATATTGGCTTAATACCTGTGATGCCACATTGTCCTCATCGCGCAATATTGACAGTAAAAGATGTTCAGTACCTATTACATCGGCTTTAAAAATCTTAGCCTCCAAATAGGTTATTTTCAATGCCTTTTCGGCCTGTTTGGTAAGGGGTATGTTGTTTAGGTTAGCAGTGGTGCCCGTAGCGGTGCCTCTGATATTGTCCTCTATCGACTTTTTAAGCCTGATAAGGTCAACATCCAGCAAACGCAACGCCTGTAGAGCCTTGCCTTCGCCTTCGCGAATTATACCCAACAACAGGTGTTCGGTACCAATGTAGTCGTGCCCCAGCCTAATGGCTTCTTCCCTGCTGTATTGTATTACTTCCTTCACACGGGGCGAAAATTTAGCTTCCATTTATTTTATATATCCTTTCCTTAAAAAAGCTGTTCGTAGTAAGAAATTACAAATATAATTCCATTTTGTACCCAATATCCCAAACCGGGTTAGGAACATTACAACGCAAACTGTACTGTAATGTACATAAATCTAAACAAAAAAGCCGCCTTTTTTGTTCAAAGGCGGCTTTTTCATAGATAAAAGCGAATTTATCGTAGGCGTATTTTTATTTGGTCACTACAAATTTTTGTACGCTGTTAAAATATTTACTGCTAAACTGGCAGAAGTAGATACCTGACGATAAGGCATCTGCGGGTAATGAAATAGTGTTGCTGCCTGCTACAAAACTAACAGTGTGGGTAGCGATGGTTTTGCCTGTAATGTCAAGAATGTTTACAGTGGCTACATCATCGTAGTTGCTACCGATAGCAAGGTTAAGGGTGTTTGCCACAGGCACGGGATATAAGCCCATGTTGATGGTTTTGCCCAAATCGGCAATGCTTTGGCCTTGTTGTACTATTACTACACGGGTTAGCGGTGTAGCGTTGTTACCGGCAGCGTCAGCTACGGTAAAGGTTACAATGTAAGTTCCTACTGTGTTTACATCAACGGTTGAGGTGTTTATGTTAACGTTTGTGCTGATGTTACCATCCATATCGTCGCAAGCTGTTGCGCCCAAATCAGTATAGTTTTGTCCTTTTTGGTGGTAAACAGTATCAGCACCAATTTTAACAATGTAAGGAGCAATCAAATCACCGCGTTTGCCAACATCGGTACGGTTACGGGGATACATTTTCCAGTTACCGTGCGCATATGACATAGTACCTTGGAATACGGGCAACAATTCGCCATTGTTTAATGAATCGGTATTAAAGGTAAAGCCTAAATCGTTTGAGTAGTTTTCGCCACGGAAACCTACGGTTGCGTTTTGGTTGGTATGTACGCTAAATTCACCAAAGTTGCTGGGTGCATCAGGGTTTTCGTTAATTACGTAAGCGTTGGTAAAACGTATTTGCATTGCTTCGTATGGCTCTTTGTTGAAGGTTGGAGAGATTAACGAATCGATAAGCAGGTAATCAACGTTTGGCATTTGCTTGCAACGGCCTCCCATAGTGAATTTAACACCTTCAAGGAAGGTAACACCAAATGAGTTTGATACGCTACCGAAGGGGTCGCTGCCTAAGTTGAACCTTTCAGTTACAAGAGCCTGAGTAATTACCACTGAGTCGCCGCGTTTCCAATCAGTAACACCGTCGCCCAAGGTAGGACGTACAAATATTGCCGACCAAGGAGCATTGCCTGCTTGTATGGTGAACAAACCTAAATCGTTTGCTGCGTTGGTAGATACTACAACACCGGGTACGCTGATGTTGAACAGGGTATCAGTAACAAACATGCTACCACCGTTGCTGTATGGGGTTTGTTGGATATCGCTGATGTTATTTACACCATTCAACACTTTGTAAGCCGAGTTTAGGGCAAGGCTGTCAGGCGAGAAAATATAGTTACCACTGTTATCGGTAGCTTTTATGTAGTATTTAACAATTGAACCTACTGTTTGTGCAGGTATTTGTGCACTGTAAGTAGAACCGCTGGCGGTCATATTTACTGAGGTAAAAGTAGTGTTATTGTAACCCACTGCGTAGTACAACACGGCTGATGCTACTGCGGTATCATCAGTAATGGTAGCAGAGATAACAGGGGTTGAAGTTGGCAACACAATAGTTGGGTTGCGGTTAATATTGGTTACGCTTGGAGGCTCGGCCAATGGCAAGGCAATATCATCAGGATATAAAGGAGCTAAGTAGTATTGCTTGCTGCCAGCGTTTCCGCTTTCGGTAACTACACCGCGTATGTGGCTAAGTTTAGCACCCAATGCCGGAGGGGTAAAGTTTACAGGGGTATTAGGGTCGTTATCCAAGTTATCGTTACGGTAGTAACCTGAGTAGTCGCGCATACTCAACACGTTTCCGTTAGCATCTTTCACGCCCCAAAACCAACGTTGTCCGCTTGCGCTCACGTTGTCAATTGTTACGTTTTTAATCTCAACATACACACCTTCCCATTGTTCGCCTGTGGCAAACTGTGGCTCCATAGTACCTGAATTGTTTTTCATCAAATCAGCAATGGTAATGGTTTGGGCGGTGATGGTATTACCCAAGCTGATTACCTGTGTAGGAATAGGCAATACGTATAACTGGGTATGGCCTTGAAAATAACCGATTTTTGCAGTTATCCTTACTTTACGGCCTTTTTTCAGGTTTTGCTCAAACTGGCTGGCAGCTTCCAACGCCGATTTTGTTGGGCGAGGGCTAAGTGCCGCTGTATCAAACATTACTTCAACACCGCACCATGAACGGTTGCCGGCTTCTTGAAGAAATGCCGAACGACGGTTTGATGATAAACCGTATGAAGCAGGGTCGAAAGTAACTATACCTTCTATAACAACTGTATCGCCGTAGCGGGGGTTGCTTAGTACCGGCCTCAAATAATCAGGCCATGTGCTGTCTTGTCCGGCAGTATTGTATTTAACCTGCGCTAAACGCGAAGGGCTCATGTACTGCGTGGTGTCAATAGCTACCAATGGGTACTGTGCTTTTACCAGCACGGCACAAATTAGTAACAATAGGGTGAATACTGATTTTTTCATATTGTAATTAAAAAGTGTTTCTATTTTAATATCACAAACTTGCCTACCTGTATATGACCGCTTTTAGAGTCTTTAACGGTAAACAGGTAAGTGCCTGATGTGATGGAGCTTTTGGTGGTTGAAAGTAAATCCCAAGCGTGCTCACCGCCCGAGAATACGTTGCTGCCTATATCGCTAAAGTTCTCGTACCAGCGTATGTCTTCCCCTTGGTAGGTTTCGGCATTGTGGTACAAGGTGGTGATAACATCGCCCGCTATGTTGTATATAGTAATGGTACACAACTCAGGAATGTTATAAAAGTATATTTTCTTGGTACGGGTGGTTGTTCCGTCCCATGCAGCAGTAGTATTGTATGGGTTGGGATATACCCCTACTTTGGTAGCAGGGTTTTTACTATCAAAATTATTAGTGTTTGCACCTGCAAACACTCTGAAATCGTTTTCGGTAAACGATGACTCTAAAGGCTCCAAGCCCAACTCATCATCACCCTCGTCAAATGAAGTAACAATGAACATATATTGCCAGCCGTTTAGCAACCCGTTCATTTCGTAATGAAAGGTATAGGTGGTGGTATCACCGTCAAAATGCTTAGGCTGTGCAAGTTTTATTGATTCGAAACCGTTGTTAAATCCAATTTTATTTCCTGCTGAATCCCATTGTGCTACAAGGTTTGACGAAGCAATTAAGTTACCGCCTTTATCATCACCGGGGTTGCTACGGTATATCCGGTAACCTTCAAAATCTTTTTTCTTAGAAATAGGGTCGATAGAATTTACAGCGGCATCATCCCAATAAATATCTACCTTGTTTGATGAAGGTACTATTTTAACTTTGGGTGTACGGGGAGGCTCAGGCAATACATAACGGTCAAGCTTGCCGTTGTTGTTCAAGTCAAGCTCAGGTTTGTAAATCCCTTTTCCGTCCACATCTTCTCCCCTGTAAGTACGTTGCACCCAATTAAGGTTACGTATCAGTTCTTCACGAGCTGCGGGACTGTCTTGCGGGCCACCTTTTTGTTTGGCAGCCGTGTATGCCATCGTTACTTTAAAACTCTCGCCGGGTTGCACACTTGCCAAAGGCCCTATAGATACTAATTGTATAAGGTTAGTGCCCACTTTAAGCTGATTGGCCACCGCAGGGTCTTGCAGGTTAATACCCCTGCGCAAGCGGTCGTATTTAGCCACGTCATCAGCAGGAGGCACAAAATCATTCAGTGATGAAAAACCGAATATCCAAAAATTAGGGTTGATGCTTGGAGAGGGAAAACCGCCTGCTACCAAACTATCTTTGTTTGCAGGATGTATAAACTTATTGCGCCATTCTGCACCCAATATTCCGCAGGCACCGTAAGAGCGGGTAAAATCAACATCATCACCATATACCTGATATACGTATATCGTTCCAAAACTATCTACAAAACCGCCGCCGCCTTTATTATAAAAAGCACTACCTCCATCTTGTGTTACGTTTAGGTTACGTACAACTAAATCGTTCCATTGCCCCATCCATACGCTATCCCACACATCGTTGCTTTTGTTGGTTATTTCGTAATCAACAATCACAAAATAATCGGCAAAGCTGTAGTTCCAAGCGTATGTTTTCATATTTACCGAAGCACGCAACGGAAACTGGTGTTGTTGTATAGGGGTAACCGTACCGGGTATTACTACGTTACTATCGGTAAAGGTGGCAATAAAATCTTGGTGTGATATTGCTGATGAGCTGAAATACTCACTATTTGAAAGGGTTGAGCGTACATTCAACGGGCCGGTGGCAGTAAACTCAAAACCGTCAAGCCCTGCACGGTAGCCCGAGCTTGCATCATCACCCACCGTTGATACACGGATTTCTCCATTTACTTTGGCACCTATCCAAAGGCCGCCCTCAAACAAGTGGTTAATCCCTGATTTGATAGGATACTCCATACTGGGCATACCCAACGGGTTGGTAATAACACCGGGTCTGCCAATGGTACCTACGTTACTAATGGCTACACCAATATTACCCACATCAGTTGAGAGTTGATGATAGGGTATAACTTGTCCGTTTACACAAAGGACAACTAATGAACATATTAGAACACAAAACGATTTCAACATCCGGCTGCAAATATCGTAATAATCAACTTAGCCTTTGTTAACAAAGTTTAAACTCTAATGCAGCAAAAAAATTAAAACCTTCAATTTCTTACATAGCTTCAACCGTATGTTATTTTATGCAGCTATGCAGGCTTGTTAATAAAATGGCTCGACGGGTTCTTTTTTATTACAAAAACCAAACAATTGAAAAACGCCTTGCACTTGCTATTGAGATAAAAAAGATACATCTTTGCCATCCTTTAAAAAAGAGATTTAAGAGACGATATGTACACTTTCTTAACTATATTGATAATCATCGCAGCGTTGCTGCTTATATTGGTAGTATTGGTTCAAAAGCCAAAAGGCGGCGGTTTGGCCTCTCAGTTTTCATCATCAAACCTTGCTTTTGGTGTAAAACGTACTACTGATTTTATAGAAAAATCTACTTGGGGTTTAGCTATCGCAATCATCATTCTTGCATTGGCCAGCAACTTTTTTGCAGGTACTACTGAAGAGGGTGCTAAAAAAGCAATCAACGCTGACCAGTTGGAAAACACTCAAGGTGCTACTCCAACAACTCCGGCTCAGCCTGCGCAACCAGCCCAGCCAGCACAACCTGCTGACTCTAACAACTAATTAGTTGATTAACCGTACCAAGTACCTGCCTGCTATGGGTAGCAGGGTTTCTTGAATGGGGTAAAACACAGTACTTTCAGCCAAATAGGTGGCCGGATTGGGTAACTGCTTGTATTCTTTTACCAACTCTTTCTTAATATTTTCATAGGTATATACCAATGAGTGAGGGTAGCTTGCTACGTACTCGGTATGAATACCCCTGAAACGTTCCTCAGCACTTTCAAAAACAGTAATGCGGTATTGGTACACTTGCGTATCGGTAGTGTTGCCGTTTTTCAGTAATAGATACCCTTCGTTTTTATACAGCGGTAAAATGCCTACGGGTGATATATTCAGCTTTTCTTCAATGGCATCATAGCGATGGCGGCCGTCCTCAAGTCCCATTTTAAACCGCGGTAACGAGTATTCTATTATCCGCTCAATTTCGCCCATCAAATCATCGTCCTTAATGGTGGTTTCGTACACCAGTTTCAGCTTTTTTAAATCTACTTCGCTAATCTCCTTCGGAAACCCCTCGGATAAACTCTTTTTGGTTTGGATAAATGTGTTAAGGTTGCGGTAATGCTCTACCAACTCGGCCAGTTGGGGGTATAAGCGGTTTTCCTCAAAATTTTTGTGGACGTGTTGCAGATAAGCCAACAGCAAGTATTTTTTGTATTCAAAATCAACCCGTCCTTCAGTAAACCAATTCAATCCTAATGTTGTCATGGCACAATTCCTTTCGTCTTCCTCTAATATACTAAAACGCACCGAAAGGTAAATGTAGTATTATAAACAGCTTGCAGAGGGCTGACATCCCTCACTGATAAAACCTAATGAACAGAATATAAAATTCTGTTCCGGTTGCCTACCTCACAACTTATGGTTTAAAACCATAAGTTGTGGCACATTAAAAGCGATAGGTTTTATACCTGTCGCAATAAAAAAAGGCTGTCCCAAAAATCGGGACAGCCTCATTAAAAGTATTGTGTGTGCTTAGTTAGCACCTGCTTGTACAGCTGCCAAGCAATGTGTTATGCGGCGCACCAAGGTTTCTTTACCTAAAAAGGCAGCCATTTCAAAAATCGGGGGGCCACCGCCCACCCCTGATATGCTCAGGCGGAAGGTTTGCATCATTTCACCCGGTTTTTTACCGTGCTTATTCTCTACCACATCGTGGAAGGTTTTTTCTATCGCTTCGGCAGTAAAGTCAGCCAAGGCAGCAAGGTCGTTTTTCAAATCGCTCAACACAGGGCCGGTAAAGTCTTTCCACTTCTTACTCACTACCCCTTCGTCATAACTTTCAGGGTCTGAGAAGAAATATTTACCTGCGGTGTACAACTCAGGGATAAACTGCACCTTTTCTTTCATCATACCACACACCATTGCTACACGTTCTTTAGGCATAGTAACCGCATAGGCATCTAATGTAGGTTGTAGGGCTTCGGCAAGCTCATCGTTGCTTTTTGCCATCAGGTAATGGTGGTTAAACCACTTAGCTTTTTCAACGTCAAACTTAGCCCCCGATTTGCTTACCTTTTCTATACTAAACGCCTCTATCAACTCATCCATAGTAAACAACTCGCGGTTGTCGCTTGGGTGCCAACCTAACAAAGCAAGCATATTTATAACAGCTTCTTTAAAGTAGCCTGTTTCGCGGTAACCGCTTGATATTTCACCCGTTTTGGGATCTTTCCACTCCAACGGAAACACGGGGAAACCCAAACGGTCGCCGTCGCGTTTGCTAAGTTTACCATTACCTTCAGGTTTCAACAACAAGGGCAAGTGGGCAAACTTGGGCATTACTTCTTCCCAACCCAAATAGCGGTATAGCAATACGTGCAAAGGTGCACTGGGTAACCACTCTTCGCCGCGTATTACGTGGGTAATCTTCATTAAATAATCGTCAACAATGTTGGCAAGGTGATAGGTAGGCATACCATCGCTCTTAAACAACACTTTGTCGTCCATTTGCGCGGTATTTACCACTACCCAGCCACGTATTTCATCGTGGAAACGTACTTCGTCTTTACGGGGTAGTTTTATACGCACCACATAAGGGTCGCCGCTTTCCAAACGGTGCTTCACCTCATCGTGGCTAAGCGTCAGCGAGTTTTTCATGCTTTGGCGGGTTACAGGGTCATATTTCCACGAAATTTTTGCCTGTTCAGCCTTTTTGCGCACGTCTTCAAGGTCTTCTTCGGTATCAAAAGCATAGTATGCGTGGCCGCTTTCTATCAGCTGCTCAGCATACTGACGGTACATGGGCTTACGCTCACTTTGGCGGTAAGGGCCGTATTCGCCGCCCACGTGGGGTGCTTCGTCAAACTTCAAACCCACCCATTCCAATGCTTCTGCAATATACTCTTCTGCTCCGGGTACAAAGCGGTTTTGGTCGGTATCTTCAATACGCAACAAAAAATCGCCGTTGTATTTTTTGGCAAAAAGGTAATTGTACAAAGCCGTCCTAACCCCGCCAATATGCAAAGGGCCTGTAGGACTGGGTGCAAAACGTACTCTAACTCGTCTGTCCATAATCTTTTAAAAAGAGGTGCAAAGATAACGCACCCGCCGCAGGTTTTGAAATTTTAAGTGGGTAGAGTGCTCCTATATTAGATAATACTCTAACTGTTAATTTTTATGATTTACCCAAGCTACCAGCCTTGATAATTGTTCTTTATAGAACCCTAAGTTTAATAATAGATTAACTAAAAATATAATTAGCCCTTCGCGTTGAAAAGTGACACCTATATTTAAAAATAAAAGCCGAAACCTATATGAATACGTAGTAAATGATTGAAAAAACAAAACTAAGTCGAATGCTGCAAGCAGAGATACAATCAGAAAAATATTTTTAACCATTGAGTATCTTTTTGTTACCAGTGCTAAGAAATTTATCAGAATAAGAGTACATCCAATAAAATATCTTAAAAGAGCCGGACTCCACTCCGGGATTGAATAAACCAAGCTCCCCAGCATCAAAAATGCAGTAATAATAAGCGGTATGAGGGCAATAAACTCATTCTTAATCGCCCAAATCTTAAATTTAGTCATTGAGTCCCAAATTTACTCCAAAACCTGTAAGCTATCTTCTCTGCTCAGAAATTTCATACAAACAATTCTTGGCCAAACGGCGGGCTTTATGCCCGTCGGGATGTTCGTCGAGGTACGACAGGTATAAAACCTGTTGTTATTTAGAGCGCGCAGCGCAAGAAGCATCTTCTGTTTTTTGCCACGAAGTCGCAAAGCCACAAAGCTCCCTAATTCATATCCGTTTTGCGTCTTAGCTTCTTTGCGGCATAAAATAAATACCCATTTTCACTTTATCGAAAAACCCATTTTTCTTTTGATTCAGTAAAATAAAAACAGGTAAAAATGCGTAGATAATTTTATTCCCCATATTTTATATTTGATTTACCTAACTAAACGTACTATCGTATGAATCCCTCTGTTATTGCCGTTATTATTGTGGCTGCCATGTGGATTGCCGCCATCTTTCTGTCACTCAAAACCACTATTATTAAAGATATTAGTGACAGCCCTAACAAACCCTACAGTTTTTCGCGTACACAACTACTGTGGTGGACTTTGCTTATTGCCTCGTGTTTTATACTGGGGTTTGCTTACAACGAAAACCTGCCCGCAATTAATAATACTGCCCTTGCATTGCTGGGTATAGGGCTGGGAACAACTACCCTTGCCCGCGTGGTGGATAATAACCAAGTAAACCAAGCACAATCAGGTGCCACCAATATTGTACGCCACCAAAACCAACCCTCGCAAGGTTTTTTTACCGATTTATTATCAGACGACACGGGTATCAGCGTTCATCGCTTTCAATCATTTGTTTTTAATGTGATTTTCGGGGTAGCTTATATTACCGATTTCTTTAACCTTAATCATACCTTGCCTACTTATGACAACCAACAGTTATTATTACTGGGCATCAGTTCGGGCGCGTATGTAGCCTTAAAAATGAATGAAAATAGCATTGGCAGTGGAACACAACAATCCGCCAACCAGCAAACTATTGTTCCTCCTACACCACAACCAAGCTACACCCCACCTCCTGCTGCATTTACACCGCCGCAACCTGCTGCTCCTGTACAACCACCTACACCCACAGACCCTACTGTGCCCCCAAGTAATTAGTTTTTCATTGTTTTTACAGATAAATTACCCGAAAACCCTGCCAATGTGCGGGGTTTTTAGTTTATTTGCCTTACTGTACAAACTATGAACATTAAACGTATAAATATTACCAGTGGTGCCCCTTGGGAAGATATTGTGGGATATTGCCGTGCAGTGAGAGTAGGGAACACTGTTGAAGTTGCCGGAACTACCGCCGTTGATGAAAACGGGAACACGGTTGGTATTGATGATATGTATGCTCAAACGCATTTTATCCTGCAAAAAATTGAAAAGGCTTTACAGCAAACAGGTGCAGCTATGACTGATGTAGTGCGTACCCGAATGTTTGTAACTGATATATCACGCTGGGAAGAAGCGGGAAAAGCACACGGTGAGTTTTTTAAGAATATAAAACCTGCTGCCACTATGGTTGAGGTGAGTGCACTAATTAACCCCGAATTACTGATTGAAATTGAAATATCTGCAATAATTATTAATAATTAAATGGAAAACTATAACGGCTTTTTTGAAGCCAACCGCGAGTTGTGGAATAAGCGCACAACTGTGCACAAAGACACTGATTTTTATGACATGACGGGCTTTTTGGAAGGCCGAAATGTTTTAACCCCGATTGAAATGGCTGAACTGGCCGGTGAGGTGAGTGGCAAAAGCCTGTTGCACCTGCAATGTCACTTCGGGATGGACACTTTGTGTTTTGCCCGTTTGGGTGCCCAAGTAACCGGAGTTGATTTATCAGATACGGCTGTTGTCGAAGCACGGCAATTAGCTGCAAAAGCGAATATAAACGCTGATTTTGTTTGCTGCAATGTGTACGACACCCGCCAACACATCAACAAAACATTTGATATTGTTTTCACCTCATACGGCACTATCGGTTGGTTGCCCGATTTGAATAAATGGGCGCAAGTAATAGCTGAAAGCCTGAATAAGGGGGGAGTATTTTACATGGCCGATTTTCATCCCGTACTATGGATGTTGGATGATGATATGACCTTTTTGAAATACCCCTATTATAACAAAGAAGTGATAGTGACTGAAAAGCAGGGTACATATGCAGATACTTCTGCTGACATTACTCAAAAAGAATATAGCTGGAACCACAGTATCAGCGAAATATTAAATGCTTTAATAACTAACGGACTTGAAATACAGGTTTTCAACGAGCATTATTACTCGCCCTACAATTGTTTTACTAATACGGTTGAAATTGCTCCTGAACGTTGGCAAATAAAAGGCCTTGAGGGCATTATCCCTATGGTGTATTCTATTAAAGCAATTAAAAAATAGCTTTTGACAAGGCAGGTAATCATAGAAACACCTCGGCTATACCTGTACGAAATGGCAGAGGCCGATACTGCCGATTTTTATGAGTTAAATGCCGACCCAGAAGTAATGCGCTATACAGGCGACGTTCCTTTTGCCGATGTTGAAGATGCAAGGCAACTGGTGGCAAACTACCGTCAATACCAACTGCGCGGGTATGGCCGATGGACAATGATACACAAACAAACGGGAGCGTTTATTGGGTGGTGCGGCCTCCGTTACATTGAAGATTGGCAGGAAACCGATATAGGTTACCGGTTGCTGCGCAGGTTTTGGAACCAAGGGTATGCCACCGAAGCAGCCAACGCTTGTATTGAATACGGGTTTAATCAACTGCACCTTACCCGTATTATCGGACGCACCCATAAAAATAATTTTGCATCTATTAGGGTGTTAGAAAAATTGGGGCTTTGTTTTGAAAAATTTTACGAGGAAAATGGCGAAATAAGTGTTTTATTTGCCGTCCATACCCATCAGTTCCGGCAATAAAGTGCGCCTTGATTTCAGTATATCCTCCGGCAGACCGGTTTCCGATAAATTTATCGAGCTGGGCTTAACCACTTTTGCCAAAGCCGCACAATACGTTCAGCAATTACCCTACAAACGCAACACCAATAAACTGGATATATTAAGCCCGCTTAAAGAGCAGCGCGGTACTTGCAGTACCAAGCACGCCCTGCTGGCACAACTGGCACTTGAAAATAAACACGCTGATATTGTATTAAAATTGGGGATATTCAGGATGGGTAGTAAATACTCGCCTGCGGTGGGTAAGGTGCTTAATAAATACGGGCTTGAGTTTATTCCCGAAGCGCATAATTACTTGTGCTACAAAGGTCAGGTGTTTGATTACACCAGCCCCGGCTCATCACCTGATAAGTTTTTTGATGACCTGATTGTTGAGATTACTATCGACCCGAACGAGATTACCGATTTCAAGGTTTCGTATCACAAGGAGTTGCTGCAAAAATGGATTACCTACACTCCCCTATCGTTTACGTTAGATGAGTTATGGAAAATCCGTGAAGAGTGTATAGCGGCAATGTCGGCCGACTGATTGCACATTAATTTCATCGGAAAAAACATTGCTAATTACCTAAGGTTGTTATTTTTGCTATCAGTAGTTTTAAAATTAATATGAAAACCAACCACGAAATAGATTACAAAATTTACGGCGAAGAAATGCAGTTTGTTGAGGTGGAACTTGACCCCCAAGAAACGGTTGTGGCCGAAGCCGGTAGCTTTATGATGATGAAGGACGGTATAAAAATGGAAACCATTTTTGGCGACGGTACTCAGCAACAACAAGGCTTTATGGGCAAATTGTTTAGCGCGGGCAAACGCCTTATAACCGGTGAAAGCCTTTTTATGACCGCTTATACCAATATGGGTAATACCAAAAACCACGTTGCATTTGCCTCTCCCTATGCAGGTAAAATCATCCCGATGGATTTGTATGAACTGGGTGGAAAAATAGTGTGCCAAAAAGATGCCTTTTTATGTGCTGCCAAAGGTGTTTCAGTAGGTATTGAGTTTCAACGCAAACTGGGCACAGGCTTGTTTGGCGGTGAGGGTTTTATCATGCAAAAACTTGAAGGCGACGGTGTAGCTTTTGTACACGCAGGCGGTATGGTAATTGAGAAAGAACTGATGCCCGGCGAAACCCTTAAAATTGATACTGGTTGTATTGTAGCCTTTACATCAGGTGTTGATTACGACATACAATTTGTGGGCGGTGTTAAAAACACCATTTTTGGCGGCGAAGGTTTGTTTTTTGCAGTATTGCGCGGCCCCGGCAAAGTATGGATTCAATCGTTACCTATCAGCCGCTTGGCAGGCCGCATTTTGCAATACGGCGGTGCAAGGCGCAAAGAAGAAGGCAGCCTTTTGGGCGGTCTTGGTAACCTGTTGGATGGCGATTAATAATTTTCCAACGTATAGTAAAGGCGGTTTATAACAAACCGCCTTTTTTGTTTTCAATGGTTATACCGATACCCAAATTGCACCATTATATTTTGAAACTATGAAGAAGTTTTTTTTGAACCTTATACTTAAACTGGGATTACAACCCGGGCAAAAAACCGTAGCGCGCCAGTTACGGCAACCCAGCGGCAAACTTGGGGTTGCCGTGGGTAATAAAATGAATAAAGGCAATGCCTCATTATACGATTGGGTGCTTGAGCAAATGAATATTGCCGATAATAGCCGATTGCTCGAAATTGGCTATGGAAACGGTAACTTATTTACCAAAGTATTTGCTCAAGCACAAAACCTACACATCACGGGATTGGATTTTTCGGAAGAGATGTACAAACAGGCAGTGAAAAATTGTCAACCCCAAATACAGCAAAAACAACTGGATTTACATTTTGGCGGCAGCGATGCTATGCCGTTTGCCGACAACAGTTTTGATGCTGTGTATTGCTGCAATGTGGTGTACTTTTGGGAAAACCCGCAAGCGCATCTTGCCGAGGTGTACAGAGTATTGAAACCGGGCGGAAAGTTTTTTGCAGGCATACGCACCAAACAAACCATGCTGTTGATGCCTTTTACCCAATACGGGTTTGCCCTGCGCGAAAACAATGAATGGGAAGAGGTAATTAAGCAAAGTCCTCTAAAGTTAGTAGCTATGCCCTTAGGCCATGAGCCTGAAATGAGCATGAATGCCAAGCTATTTATACCTGAATGCGCTTGTATTATTGCACAAAAAGAGGGGTAATTAGCTATATTGCATACTGCACGGATAATTAATCTTAAAAATAAAATTATATGAAATTAAAAGTAATAACCCTGTCATTGGCTATTGTGGCTTTGGCAGCTTGCAAACAAAAAACCGAAAATAACCACGAAGGACACCATACGGATAGTCCTGCTGCGCAAACAACTACACCTGAAAATACCTCTGCAACTACTGAGAAGAAGGGGGTGTTTTTTGTGAATATTAAGGATGGCGATATGGTAAAATCTCCCGTGATTGTACAAATGGGCATCAACGGTATGGAAGTGGAGCCTGCGGGTGTGAAAAACGAGGGCAAAGGCCATCACCACATTATTATTGATGGTGCAGAGATTGAAACCGGCCGCCCTGTGGCTAAGAATGCAACGCACATCCACTACGGACAAGGCCAAACAGCCGATACGCTGGAGCTAACTCCCGGTCCTCATAAGTTAACCTTGCAGTTTGCGGATGGTTTGCACCAATCCTACGGCTCTGAGTGGAGCAACACTATTACCATTGTGGTAGAGAAGTAAGAACTGTTTTACCGCTTTTATACAGCCCCGTTATCCATAAAGGTAACGGGGCTTTTTTACGTGTTTTTACGGAGAAATTATCAGTAGTTGTTATTAATCTGTTTTTTTGGTAGCAAAGTAGTTTTGGGTAATAAAACACTACTATGAAAAGGATATTAACTTTATTAATCTTCACAGTCTCTTTTGTGTTAGGAAATTCCCAGCTAAAGTTTGCAGCACGGGCTATTCTATACAATGATAATGTTTACAAAACAAAGGATACCCTAATTCTTGAAAGGGTATATGACCACAAAAAAGGAATTGCTATTAAGGACAATAGAACTTATAGGCTTATTGTTTCCCCATTACCCTTTGTTAAATATAACATACTTGAAAATGGAGACAATGCATACATATACATTTTACCTAATTATAGTTTCAAATACGAAACGGGCATAAGAGACAGTATTGTTGACATTGTATTTACAGATACTGCCAAATCAGATACCGTTTACAACTATTATTTTAGAGTAAAGTCTGCTCCTTCACCTAATACCAAGTATCTGTCATCCCAGTCAATTGTAGGAATGCCCGTCACATTGCCGTTAAAAATTCGTCAACTCGGTTCAGAACTTCAATTCGAAAGTAATTTATCTTTGAGCTATGCTTTTGGCTATAGAATTAAATTAGGGAACAACCCTTATAGAAAAAAATACTTTAATATTATTCCTGTTGCTTTCGCTATAAACTCTGATAAATATTTCGTTAACAAAGAGGATGAAAAAATTGATGCTATATCTTTTACTTATTATTCATTTGGCTTAACATATGAGATTAATGGGTTCAATATTGGGCTTTTTGGAGGTTGGGACAAAATGTTTGGAGCAAGGAAAGATTGGATATACCAAGATAGTTTTTGGGGTTCACTTGGCATAGGATACAAATTTGGAGAATGAGATTTCTATAACCCAAAAATCCCGAGCGGGTTTGGGGTGGCAATTTTGTTCCTTTAAGAGTCCTCGCTTAAAGGATACAGCATTCGTGTCCATACGAGAATTGATGTAGCGGAACGCTACTTTGTTTTTCCCAAAGCGAGGACGCTTTGGGGAACGTGTGGAAATAGTTGTGCCGACGAAGACCAGTTAACTTAGTGCCAATAAAACAAAAACTCCCCGCTAAAATTAGCGGGGAGTTTTTGTTTATAGTGAAGTCCCGAATCGGGTTTGGGACGGCAATTGTTGTTCCTTTAAGAGTCCTCGCTTAAAGGATACAGCATTCGTGTCCACACGAAAATTGATGTAGCGGAACGCTACTTTGTTTCTCCCAAAGCGAGGACGCTTTGGGGAACGCGTAGGAAATAGTTATGCCGACGAATACCGGTTATTAGCACCAATAAAACAAAAAAATCCCCGCCAAAATTGGCGGGGATTTTTTTGTTTTATTGATAATGAGATCCCGAAACAAGTTCGGGATGACGATTAATACATACCGTCCATACCGCCGGGCATTCCGCCACCGGGCATAGCAGGTTTTTCTTCTTTTTCTTCAGCAAGTATGCACTCAGTAGTCAAAATCATGCTGGCCACAGAAGCTGCATTTTGCAATGCAACACGGCTTACTTTAGTAGGGTCGATAACACCGGCAGCAATCAGGTTTTCATACTTCTCAGTGCGGGCGTTAAAACCAAAATCAGCTTGGCCTTCTTTTACTTTGTTCACAACTACTGAACCTTCGCCACCTGCGTTAGCAACAATCTGACGTAAAGGCTCTTCGATAGCACGGCGGATGATATGGATACCTGTGGTTTCATCATCGTTAACACCGGTAAGGTTTGCCAAAGACTCGATAGCGCGGATATAAGCCACACCGCCACCGGCAACAATACCTTCTTCAACAGCAGCACGGGTTGCGTGCAAAGCATCATCCACACGGTCTTTTTTCTCTTTCATTTCTACCTCAGTAGCAGCACCGATATAAAGAACAGCAACACCGCCGGCCAATTTAGCCAAACGCTCTTGCAATTTTTCTTTATCATAATCGCTGGTAGTAGATTCGATTTGAGCTTTTATTTGGTTGATACGGGCAGAGATGTTTTCTTTTTCGCCTGCACCGTTGATAATAGTAGTATTATCTTTATCAATGCTGATTTTCTCAGCTTTGCCCAATTGGTCTAAAGTAGCATTTTCAAGTTTCCAACCTTGCTCTTCGCTGATAACATAACCACCTGTTAGGATAGCAATATCTTCAAGCATAGCCTTGCGGCGGTCGCCAAAGCCGGGGGCTTTTACAGCAGCAATTTTCAATGAACCGCGCAATTTGTTCACCACCAAAGTAGCCAACGCTTCGCCGTCCAAATCTTCGGCAATAATTACCAAAGGTTTGCCTGTTTGCACCACTTGCTCCAAAATAGGAAGTATCTCTTTCATGCTGCTTATTTTCTTGTCGTAAATAAGGATGAAAGGCGACTCCAATTCGGCAATCATTTTCTCAGTATTGGTAACAAAATAAGCCGACAGGTAACCACGATCAAACTGCATACCTTCTACGGTTTTCACCTCAGTTTCGGTACCTTTAGCTTCTTCAACGGTAATCACACCTTCTTTACCCACTTTAGCCATTGCATCGGCAATAAGTTTACCGATAACCTCGTCGTTATTGGCAGATATAGTAGCTACTTGCTCAATTTTGCTGTTATCAGCACCCACCACTTGCGATTGGCTTTTCAGGTTGTTGATAATAGCTTCAACAGCCTTATCAATACCACGTTTCAAATCCATTGGGTTTGCACCTGCTGCCACGTTTTTCAAACCAGCAGTTACAATAGCCTGAGCCAAAACGGTAGCCGTAGTAGTACCATCACCTGCAATATCAGCAGTTTTGCTGGCCACTTCTTTCACCATTTGAGCACCCATGTTTTCAATAGGGTCTTGCAATTCAATTTCTTTAGCTACGGTAACACCGTCTTTAGTTACAGCGGGAGAACCGAATTTTTTGTCGATAACCACGTTGCGGCCTTTAGGGCCAAGAGTTACTTTTACTGCGTTTGCCAAAGCATCAACGCCACGCTTCAAACCGTCGCGTGCATCTACACTATACTGAATTTTCTTTGCCATATTTTTATCGTTTTATATTCTTCTGGGTTGGTTAATTGATTAAAGAATAGCGAAAATGTCGCTTTCGCGCATGATAAGGTAATCTTTACCTTCTACACTTATTTCAGTACCGGCGTATTTACCGTACAATACAACATCACCTGCTTTAACGGCGGGTTTGTTTCCTTTTTCGTCCACTTCACTAACTGATACCACGGTGCCTCTTTGGGGTTTTTCTTTGGCTGAATCGGGGATGATGATGCCTGATGCGGTTTTGGTTTCTGCGGGTGCAGGCTCAACAACAACTCTATTTTGAGTTCCTGCTACTGGTTTTAGTGTCATAGATATATTACTTATTTAAAGATTTATATTTTTAGATGTACTGCCTCACTTGCCACTTTTATGCCAATTGTTTTTTGTGACAGGGTTTCATCAAAAATACTGACAGATTGACAAACCAACCTTATCATAACGTAAATTTTGCTGCCACAAGGCACTCTCAAGCAAAACTAACTGCCAAATTATTAACGAATTGCAAAAAAATCACCGCTTACTCGTCGATTATTGTTTCCGCCACCGAACGTTTATCGTTCATTTATCTTCTATTGTAATAATCACCTAAATCATTTGCTATATGAGAGGCATTAATCAATTAATCAATGTTGCGGCTCTTATTACTATTTTATGTGTTATCAGTTGCAAAAAAACCGACCCTGTTGAAACTTCCTCCAACACCAACACGAGTGTTCCCTCAAATAACTATACCCCGCCAGCAGTAACATTTTCAGCTCCTGTGCAAGGTTTTGTTACTGACGGTGCTAACAACCCTGTTAGCGGTGCCGAGGTGAAAACGGGCAATAAAACTGCTACTACTGATATTAACGGATATTTTAAAATTGATAATGCTCCTTTTACAGGGGATTTTTGCTACCTAAGGGCTTCTAAAAAAGGATTTTTTACAGGTTCTGTTACTGTACACGGCAAATCAGGAAGCGATTTTGCAACTGATATAGTGCTGTTGCCACAACAGCATATTGCCTCTTTTGCTGCGGCACAAGGCCAAACGGTTACCCTGCAAGGCGGCAGTAGTGTTGTTTTTCCTGCTAACGGGTTTGTTACTGCAACAGGGGCTGCATATACAGGCACTGTAAACATAGCGGCGGTGCATCTTAATCCTGATGACAAGAACTTTAGCAGTTTGATACCGGGCGGTGATTTGCGTGCTTTTGATGCCAACAACCAAAATGTACAATTGTTTTCGTACGGTATGTTGAATGTGGAAATGCGCGACGATGCAGGTAACTTGTTGCAATTGGCAAAAGGCAGCAAAGCCACTCTTACCATGCCTGTACCGCAAACCTTATTGGCAAAAGCCCCAACTACTATACCGTTGTGGTATTTTGATGATGTGAAAGGCATTTGGATTGAGGAAGGCAGTGCCGCATTGCAAGGCAATAACTATGTAGGCACTGTAGCACATTTTACAGCTTGGAATTGGGATGAACCATTTCCACCCTCTATAATAAAAGGAAGAGTAGTAGATGATGCCGGAAACCCAATTCAGCATATAGTTTTAAGAGTTAACCAAACTTATGTTTCTACTGATAACAAAGGCGAGTTTAAAGCCCTTGTGATAGCAGGTTCTGACGTAGCCATTGATTTTTTGGATAAAATCAATGAGACATTTTTTGGTGTAAACATTAAAGCTAAAGCTCTACAAGAGAATGAAACTTTAGACTTAGGTAAAATCGTTTTTAGTGCCGGTTCTCAAATAACAACAACGGTAAAAAACTGTGATGGCTCACCATTTACCGGATATGCGCTTTTGATCTTTGGTAATATTCAGAAAAAACTGTTCGTATCAAATTCAAAGTGCATATTTAATATCTCCTCAATGGGTGGGGAAGCCGAGCTGATTTTTTGTTCAAGTAATTTCATCTATCAGCAATCGAAAAAATTTGCTATACCCACCACCGCTTCGAAAGTAGATTTAGGAAGTGTTTTTGTTTGCGATACCGGAAATTTACTTGACTATTTTGCTTTCACGTACCAAAAATCAGGCTTTCCCCCTGTTAAGGTTTCTTACTTTAAGCCTGCCTTATCGTTTTGTAGTCGTAGCATTGACGATGTAACTATGATTGAAATGTCGGCTCAGAATGACTCTAATCCAAATACGTTAGGATTTTGGATGTCCATCAGAGTTAATGCTGACAAGCCCGGCACATATCAAATGGGTACTACAAATTCTCACCCCGACTTTGATTTTGGCGAAAATGACGGAATCAATAACCTAATACGATTATTCTCAAAAAATATGACTCTTACAATAACCGAATATGGCAAACCAGGGGAATGGGTTTCGGGCTCATTTTCAGGTACAGCAAAACATGGTTTAGATGATGTATTGATAACTGACGGCTCCTTTAGAACCGTTAGACGATAATATTAGTTTCAATCTAACAACATAAACCCGACCTCGTGTCGGGTTTTTTGTTTATACAAAAATTCATTTGTCGATATTTTAATAATCTACCCAACCCTTTCAAAAAGCAGTACGTGTATAGTATCAAAAGCTCTTATCATTAAAACTAAAAAAACCAGTTATTATATGAAAGCAACTAAAAAAATACCCGTACTGCTTACTGCTTTGCTGCTGATGTTTTTTATCAGCAATTGTAAAAAGCAAGAATCACCCGTTCCGAGTGATATTAACGGAACATCTAACCCTACGGTTCCTCCTAACCCTTACAACCCGCCCGCAGTTACTTTTAGTGCTCCTGTAATGGGCTTTGTGGTTGACGAGGCCAACAACCCTGTACAAAATGCTGTGGTAAGTACCGGTAGCCAAACCTTTACTACCGATGCAAACGGTGCATTCGAGTTTAAATCGGTACCGTTTACAGGTAATTTCTGCTACCTGAAGGCTACTAAAAACGGTTATTTCTTTGGTTCTACTACCATACAAGGAAAATCAGGTACAAGCTTTAGTACCCAATTGGTAATGATCTCGCAAAAAAATACACAAACGTATAGTGCTGCCGATGCTAAAACAATCACCATTGCCAACGGTGCATCGGTTGATTTTCCAGCAAACGCTATTAAAACCCTTGACGGAAAACCCTACACAGGTACTGTTGAGGTAGCTACCACTTACCTTAACCCCAACGATGCTAACTTTAGCCAAGTAACCCCCGGTGGCGACTTGCGTGCATACAACCTGCAAGGCCAAGACGTGATGCTATACTCATACGGTATGGTGGGTGTTGAGTTGCGCGACAATACTGGTAAACTGCTGCAACTTGCCGACGGTAAAAAAGCTACTGTAACCATGCCTGTACCTGCGGGTATGCAAAATGCTCCCGCAACTATACCCCTTTGGTATTTTGACGAAAACAAAGGTGTGTGGATTGAGGAAGGCAGTGCCAAACTACAAAACGGAAGCTATGTAGGTACAGTAACCCACTTTACATACTGGAACTGCGATGTGCCCGGAACCCGCGCAAAATTGAAAGGTAAGTTGAGAGACTGCGAAGGTGATGTGGTACAAGACATGACGGTGAGAACCGGACAAACAAACGCATGGGTTGACAAAGACGGTAACTGGGAACGTTGGGTACCCTCAGGAGTTGAGTTTGATTTGGATGCAGATGACTATATAACCGGCACCACAATAGACTTAAACATACCTGTGCCTGTGCTTGCCAACGAGCAAGAACACGATATGGGAATTATTACCGTTCCTTGCCGCCAAAAAGTAAAAGGCGATGTTACGGATTGCGACAACAACCCTTTTAACGGGTATGTAATAATAAAAACAGCCACAAAAACCTTTAGAAGTGCTGTGGTTAATGGTAAGTTAAAGGCCACTGTGTTTAGTAACGGCGAAACGGCTGATGTGTTCTTTTACAATGCTACTGTTGGTCAGTTATCTAAAATTACCATTACCCTGCCTGCTACCGGAAAATCAGTAGATTTAGGCAACCTTGTGGCTTGCCCTCCTAAAACCGTTACTCCAAAATTCAGTTTTGATTATGACGACGGTACAGGGGTTCAGTCTGTAGATTTTGACAACATTATGGCCGGAAACGCAACTTACTATACTCAATACGATCAAATGGCCTTTATGTTTGAAGGCACCCAAAAAACCTCAAGGTTTAGTATTAATCAACCTAAATTGGGGCCACATAGTGCCTCAAGTGACAGTTTGTATATACAAATACCCGGTAAATACTTTTACGCAACATCAATGACTTATAATGTTACTAAGTATGAAACCGCAGGTGGTGAGGTTAGCGGAACCTTTAACGGAACAATGGTGATATACCCCGGCAACATCCCCGTAACTATCACCAACGGTAAGTTTACCACACTTCGCTTACCCGACGAGCAATAAACTGCTGATTCTCACGTATAGGTTTAAACTCTCTCCCGCCCCGTGCATTTATTATGTGCGGGGCTTTTTGTTTGAAAAAGCCTTGCTATTTCTATCTTTGCCTTTCATACATTTTACTGCAATGAAATACCCTCAAATAGATAATAAGCTGTTTATTGAAAACCGCGCCCGTTTTATTAAACAAATGAAACCCAACAGTATTGCTATTTTTAACAGCAATTACGAGTATGTGTGGAATGGAGACGCCAGCCACGATTTTAAACAAAATAGCGACTTAATATGGCTGAGCGGTATTGACCAAGAGGACAGTATCTTGATTATTTACCCTGACTGCCCCATTGCTGATTTTCGCGAGGCGTTGTTTTTGAAACAAACCAACGAACACATAGCCGTGTGGGAAGGGCACAAGTACACCAAAGAAGAGGCTACATCAGCATCGGGTATTAGCTCAATTTTTTGGAACGATGAATTTGAGGCAAAAATCCGCCAGATTGTAAACCTTGCTGATAACATTTACCTGCCGCTGAACGAAAACAACCGTTTCAGCTTTAAATCGCCGTATAAAGATTTGGATTTTGCCCACGAGATGAAAGCAAAATTCCCATTGCACAATTACGAGCGCACCGCTCCTATTTTGCACCGTTTACGCTCTGTGAAATCTGAAATTGAGGTGAATTTGATGCGCTATGCCATCGGGGTTTCTAAAAAAGGCTTTGAGCGATTGCTGGGCTTTGTGAAACCGGGTGTGTGGGAATATGAGGTAGAGGCGGAACTGATACACGAATACATCCGCAACCGTGCTATCGGGCACTCGTTTCACCCCATTGTAGCTTCAGGTGCAAGTGCTTGTGTGCTGCATTATGTAGAAAATAACAAGGAGTGTAAAGACGGTGATTTGCTGTTGGTGGATTGCGGCGTTGATTATGCGAATTACGTAAGCGATATGACGCGAACTTTCCCTGTAAACGGACGTTTTACTGCCCGTCAAAAGCAGGTGTACAATGCCGTATTGCGTGTGATGAGAGAAGCCCGCAAACTATTGGTACCCGGAGCAAGCTGGCCTGCATACCAAAAACAGGTAGAAAGCATTATGGAGAAAGAACTGGTGGATTTGGGCTTGCTTACTATGGATGAGATTAGAAACCAAAACCCCAAATGGCCTGCGGTGAAAAAATACTTCCCGCACGGCACATCGCATTTTATGGGGGTTGAGGTACACGATGTTGGCCGCTACTACGAACCCTTGCAAGCAGGTATGCTGCTAAGCTGCGAGCCCGGTATTTATATTCCTGAAGAAGGTATCGGTATCCGTATTGAGAATGATATATTGATTACGGCTAACGGCCCATTGGATTTGATGGACGAAATAGGTATGCCGATAGAGGTGGAAGAAATAGAAACCCTTATGAATCAGGGGAAATAAAAATTTTTTCAAAAAAAGTTGCATTTTCTATTTCATACCCTCATATTTGCACTCCCTTTTAGCAACGAAATGTTGCGGAAAGGCAAGCAAATAAAGGGGACATAGCTCAGTTGGTTCAGAGCATCTGCCTTACAAGCAGAGGGTCACAGGTTCGAATCCTGTTGTCCCCACAAAATTAAAACCTCATCCTAATCGGTGAGGTTTTTTTATTTTTCTAATAATATTCAAATTATCTATGATAACTTGTTTCCCATCAACTATTCCAACTGATGCTTCATAACTTTTTTCATCCGAGGATTCATCAGAAATTTTTCTAATATCGTCTATATTTTTTTTCCATACTTCAGAAAAGGCTTCTGTAGTTAAACCCTCAAGACTTTTCGAATGGAACCATTCTTCATTTACAGAATTGTCTTCAGGCCAATCAATATAATGGTTACTATTTCTAGTTTGCAAAACACCCGGAATACCCATAGCAATCCAAATTACATTGTCAAAAAAGTTAATTTTACAATTGTTGTCCCTTTCATAATTACTAATTGCTGCGTCTTGAACAACTAAGTAACTATCATAATTTGTCTTACGAATGATTGTCTTGAGTTCTTCATAATTGATTAGTCCTTGTTTATGGTAGGCAATTTTTAAAGTTAAAGTACTTCCTCCAAGACATCTAATCACCGAAGCGCATTCAATTTCAGTATTGTAATCAAGATTTAGTTTTGGTAATAAGTTAGCCTGATCAGATGCCCACTTCTTTATTTTTGCTGTTGAAATAATGGGAACGCCTACATCTCTTGAAGCGCGGTCACTTTTACCTACTAAAATGCCTAATAAACCCGAAAGTCCTGATGATTGCATACCACCAATTGTTACTTTTCCTTCTATCGAAAATCCCTCTTCTTTTTTAAGTCCTCCCTTATACAAGCATAAACGTCCAACAATTCTTCCATCATCGTCTTTCAATAAAGTTATGTTTTTCGATAATTTCATTAAAAGTTGTTTTTGAGCTTTGCCCAACTCATCATAATATGATTCTCCTATTATTCTTTTTAAAAAATTTAATGGGGGAATTGTGATCCAATCATTAGCTTGAATTACAGCTTTTGATTTTGATTTCTCTTCAAGAATTATGTTACAATCAATACTAGGGCATAATGATTCTATCAATTCTACAGTACTAACTTTATTTCTTTTACGACCATGCCCTTCCAATATTTTATCTAATATGTTTGGGCTTGATAGCCACACACGTATCCTAGTTCCCCCATCTTTAATTACTTCATTATTATTTGCCTTTCTTAATATTGGTCTTGAAGAGGCTCCTTTATTAAATTCTAAAACAAGCGAACTGTCCCGTCCGTTTTCAAATCGTTTTGAGGTAACAGAAACTTTTTCACCCCACATAAAAACTGAAAAAAAACCAATTCCATATTTTCCAGTCGAATTGAAGCCTTTTGACTCTAAGCCAGGTAACTCCTCGTGCATTAGTGATGTCCCCCAAAACGATTCCCCAAAATCTAAAAATGGTCCCGTTAATACTTTAGGTGACATCCCAATTCCATTATCCTCAACCTCAATGAAATTACCGTAATTATCCTTTCCAAATCGAACTACAATATCTCCAAATTCAGGAAGTTCGTTTTCTAAAATCCGCCTTGCCCTAATCGCATCAGACGCATTTTGAATTAACTCTCTAAGCGGTACAATAGAATTGTCACCGTATAGTTGTTTGCCTCCAAGGCTGCTAACTAGCTTTGCAACATTTGTAACTTTAATTTTGGTGTCAACGGGCTGCCAACCTTCAACAGCAATTAATTTTGAAAGCCTTTTAGGGTCTTCTATCGAAGCAATGCCTATTGCTTTTAATCTTTGACGATTTGTATCCACTAATAGAGAGTCTACTTCTTTCAGTTCATTATCTATCATATTCAACGTATCATGACAAATCCACCAACTATCTACTTCACTAATTTGGAAAGGTGATTTAGAAGTGTAAACTAATCTGTTTCTCTCCAGTCTTGGCTGATATAGTTTCTGTTGGAAATTCCAATGCAAATCTGAATAGTTGGAAGGCTTTCGAATAGTTCTTAAAAATGAAGGCGCTCTTCTATCATCTATTTGTGTTGCATCAGCGATTCTTAGAATACATGCTAATTTGACAGGGTCAACTGTCCAACTTGATGAAAATACCCCAGGGGCTCCAAGAGTTTTTGGTAATCTACTTTCTAATTCATCTACCATCCACCAATGACTATGTGCAATTAAGCCAATGATGCTACCATAAGATTCTCGAAGCTCTGTGTTCTCAATTAAATAAATATCCTTGCCATCTTTGTTTTTCCATGAAGCTAAAGCGAGCTTTTCAGCATGTTTTGCGTGCATAAGCCGTAACACGTTTTCTGTTGCTTTTTTTTCAGTGTCGTTATCTAATTTTATATAATCATCTTCGTTAATGGAACGGTTAAGCTTTTCCTTTAATATTGAAGCAACAGTATCTTTCCAAATAGTTTCTTTTTTTAATTCTTGTATTCCAAGTGGAAATGAAGCTAAACCCATACCTAAGTCGTGAATTAGAAAAGTTCCTCCCAAAACAAAAGCTTCAGCAGGGGTAAGTTCAAAGTCATCTCTTGCTACCAGTTCAGCTGTTTCCCATAATGCGTCTATATGGGTAATATCATGAACTGTATATTCAGGAAGAACTAATGCAATTTCAGAAGCAAGTAACTTTGCTCTTTCTCTAAAATTCTCGAATTGAACTCTTAAAAATTCTCTTTCTTTTTCATGAAGGTCAGGCTCTAATTGTTTTCCTAAAGTTTTCTGCCAAATTGATGTTTGTTCGAACCTATTCATATACGATAATTATTGTTTGTGACTTTGCTTACAATTGAACATAGCTTAAATTTATATACAACAAATGTTGCATACTCAACATTCATCAAGTTCTATATATTCCTCTCATAGTCGCTGTATTGGCAATATAATTCTATGTCTAATAGAAACAAAAATTCCCAAACTCATTTCATTATCCGAAACAAAAAAACCTTATCCTAATCGGTGAGGTTTTTTGTTTCTACGGTGTTTTAAGCCTGTATCTTATGCC
The DNA here is from genome assembly GCA_035906255.1 of Bacteroidia bacterium. Lineage (GTDB taxonomy): Bacteria > Bacteroidota > Bacteroidia > UBA8524 > UBA8524 > SB11. The sequence continues at coordinate 335,568 of JAMIFM010000037.1, read as the reverse complement.
CTTCATCCAAAAACAAATGCTACGTCAGAACATTTAATTACGTTTGCCTCTGCTAAAAAACAGTTGTATCTTAACCCCTAGTTTGGCGCAGGTAAACAGATGTCGTTAGGGTATCACAACACATAAAAACTATGCAAGACGTATTATTTGACTTTATATCAAAATATATTACGCTGACAGAAGAGGAGAAGAACGCAATTGCTCCTTTGGATATATTTCGCTCGGTAAAGAAAGGGACCATTTTACTTGAAGAGGGGCAAAAATCGAATGAGAGTTATTTTGTTTTACAGGGCTGTATCAGGACTTATTACATTATAGACGGAGAAGAAAAAACAACTGCTTTCTACACAGAAATGGAAGCGTTGTCACCCCATTGTGTAGTAAGTAAAACCCCGTCACAATATTATGTAAGCTGTATAGAGGATACTATTCTTACTGTTTCGAATACGGATATGGAAGCAGAAATAAACGGTAAATTTCCAAGGTTTGAAAGCCTATGCAGAATATTATCCGAACAACTTTTAGCTAAAGAACGAATAGACTTTGACGAGTTTAAAACTTCGCTACCTGAACAACGATACCTGAACTTATTACAAAAAAGACCCGACCTTATACAGCGTGTCCCACAACACCAATTAGCCAGCTATTTAGGTATCAAACCGCAATCATTAAGCCGGCTACGAGCAAGAATTCTTGAGAAAAAGAGCTAACCGTATTTCTTAACTTAGGTGAACGAGCCATCGTAGTTGGCCACTCTACTTTTGCTGCATTGTTCAACCTAAAAAAGAAATGCAAAAGAAGATTTTATTATTCGCTTTGATCTTAATGATCATAAGCGCTCTGCAAGCTAAAGCACAATACACCCAACAAAACAGTACTTATAAAAAATGGTTTGTTGGCAGTACGCTATTACTGTTAGGTAATCTTGATAATACTAACAACCCCAAGTATTTTCAAATAAATGCAGGGTATAGGATTACGCCTAAAGATGTTATTCAATTTAGATTTAAAAGGTCTCAGTATGCCTGGCCATTAGGTATTCCTTTCGGGCCTGATTTTGATGCGCCCGGGTTAAACTATCCCGGACATACACGCATTCTGGCTCCTCAAGTTGGATACCAGCGGTTTTGGTGGAAAGGGCTTTATACATCCGTTTATGTATTGAACGCTTTTGAAAAATACATGGATGAGAATAAAAAGAAGATTGGAAATGGATTTACCTTATATACAGACTTTTATTTGGGTTACCAATTTAAGTTTTTTAATAACCGTTTCTTTTTTGAGCCTGCCATCGGATGTAGTTATTGGCCTATAAGGACAGGTGTTCCGGAGTCTTTTAAAACAGTAGAAAAAAAGTGGCCCAACTACTTTATTCAGCCCGGGCTTGATTTTGGGTTTAATTTTTAGCAATTGCACAGTATTTAAACATCCATTTATAAGGTATTAAACCCACAACCGCAGGGTAGATGATGAACAAGAGTTTTTTGGGGAAAAGAACAGGGTGGTTTCATTTCTTAACTTAAGTGAACGAGTCAACGTATCTCACCAATCTACTTTTGCGGCATCGTTTAATATTAACAGAAATGCTAAAGAAAATTTTATTGTTCGCTTTAACCTTACTGGTTATAAGTACACCCCAAATTAAAGCACAATATTCTAACACAGATAGTACTTACAAGCGTTGGTTTGTGGGCAGCACATTATTTTTGGTGGGTAATTTGGATCAGGTAAACCCTCCGGGTTTTGCCCAACTAAATTTAGGGTATCGTATTACAGGAAAAGATGTTATTTCTGTTGAACTTATCACTTGGAAACATGCTTGGCCGCTTGGTATTAACCCTTTTTATAATGATAAATACGGAGCACCTGAAGAGAAATATCCCGGTTATATAAGAGAATATGGAATTGGGCTGGCTTATCAACGATATTTTTGGAAAGGTTTTTACGCAGCAGTACACGCAACGCCTATGTGGCAAACGTTTAGAAACAATAACGGTGATAAGGTGGGTAAGGGGTTCATCATATTCAACACTTACCGAATCGGTTATCACTTTAAACTCTTTAACGACAGGTTATTTATAGAACCGTCTCTTGGTATTGCAGGTCGCCCTTACTTTACCGAAATGCCTACCGGATTTAAAGAAAAAGATGACAAGTGGCCAAAATGGACACCTGAGCCCGGGCTGCATTTCGGATTTAATTTTTAATTAATAATAAATACACAAAAAACACCAAAGAGTATGCTTGAAGACATTAAAGTGAGTGTGAAACTGAAACTTGCAACACTATGGACAAGTTTAATGTTTCTGATTATCTATCTTGATTATTTCCACTTATATATGCCGGGCTCACTAACAGATTTGTTAGCAGGCAAAGTATTTGTATTTGATATTTCGCAGGGGTTTCTTTTGGTAGCACTTGCCATAGTAACAATTCCGGCACTGATGATTTTCCTTTCTGTTGCGTTACCCGCTAAAATAAATCGCCGGATAAATATCATTATTGCAGCGGTGAATATTCCCTGTATGTTATTTAATTTGGCAGGAGAGGCTTGGATGCACATGGTGGTTGGAGCTGTTGTAGAGGTAATTCTTCTTTGCCTGATTATCTATTATGCGTGGAAATGGCCTCGCATTGGAGCTTGAAAAACCTATAATTATAAATACCGGTAATGTTTCATATACATAACAAAAAAAACTCATCCGAAACGATGAGTTTTTTTTGTTATAAATGGTAAATGTTGAATTACGCCTTTCTCACAAATTCAGACTTTAAGCTCATAGAGCCAAAGCCGTCTATTTTGCAGTCAATGTTGTGGTCGCCCTCAACCAATCTGATATTTTTTACTTTGGTACCTGCCTTTATGGGATTGGGTGCTCCCTTTACAGGTAGGTTTTTAATCACTATTACCGCATCCCCATCGCTCAAAAGTGTACCGTTAGAATCTTTCACCACCAACCCTGCGTCTTGTGTTGCCCCTTCTGCTATACCTGCCGCGTTCCATTCATGCCCGCACTCAGGGCATTCATAAAGGTCGTTACTGTTCAAATATCCATAGGGCGATTCGCATTGAGGGCAAGGTTTCATTTCGTCTGACATGGTTCTGCTTAATTTTGGGTTATGGTGTGATTTATCGCAAGGTAATATCCTAAGATGATGCAAAGGTACTAAAATCAAGGCTTTTCTTTGGCAGAATAAACCCTTATCCTGAACGGTGTTTTTATTTTGAGGGATTTGACCATGCCGCAAACACCCCCTATCATTGTCATTTTTACACATCGATTATCGTTTTATTGCTCAGTAGTTTTGCTTTTAACAAACTAAAACTATGAGAAAACTTAAACTGGAAGTGCAGCTTTCGCTCGACGGGTATTTGGCACAAGAAGACGGCCACACTAATTGGATGGTATGGAACTGGGGACCTGAATGGGGCTGGGACAAGGAATTGCAAGAAGATCATACGCAACTTACACAATCGGTTGATTGTATTTTATTGAGCCGAAAAATGGCGGTGGAAGGCTTTATTGCCCATTGGAAAAACACAGCAACCGATGTAAACAATCCGCAATACACGTTTGCCAATCATGTGGTAAACACTAAAAAGATGGTGTTTTCTACCACCCTTTCTAAATCGGCGGAAATTCCCGGCGGATGGGAAAACGTTGAACTTTGCACGAGTAAAATTGCTGAAGAAATAAATAGCCTTAAAACACAACCGGGAAAGGATATTATAGCCTACGGGGGCGCTACCTTTATATCCTCATTAATAAAAGAAAACCTGATTGATGAATACCATTTGCTTATAAACCCTATAATATTAGGCAGGGGTATTTCTTTTTTTAACACTATTGAACATCCTATGCCGCTACGTTTGGTAAATGCCAGAGCATTTGAATCGGGGGTGGCGTTGCTCAATTATGAGCCTGTAACATAATACAGCAAGGTTTAACACTGAATAAGTTGCTATTATACTGCCTTACTAAGGCAGTGCCACTGCTATGCGACCCGTTAAATCCAAATCTTTAAACGATGCGGTGGTGGTACTAAATACCCTGCACTTAAATGCAATGGCTATACTGCGGGTTTTTTGTCCCTTTTCGTTCAATACATAACTTTCGTGTGAATTAAGAGCAAACACCGAGGTTATCGGTTGCTCCTGTAAGTTGCTTTGATACACCTCACCGCTATTGTCCCTGTACCATATTTTTATTTTTGAAAGGGGCTTAGCAAAGTCAATTTTTACTTTGGGGCTATGGTACGAGTAGTTGGCAAGGCAACTGAACAAAGGGTCGTTTATTACCACATTTTTCATCAGGTTGCGTTGCACGCCTTTGTTGGTGGTATTAAGAGTAACTTGATAGGTGGTTTTTGTGTTGTATAAATGTTCGGGGTTATATGCTACCGAGGTTCTACCATCGCCCAAATCCCACAAATACGATTCGGCTTTTGAGTAGTTTACAAACACTGTGGTACGTTGATTGATGAAACCGAAATCAGGCACCAAACTATCCCCTTTTTCTACTTCAAACGGTTTCACATAATTGCAAATGGTTTTGGTGCAACCGTTGTTTTTATCGGTGATGGTAAGGCATATTCTGCGGGTTGCCGTGTCTTTAAACGTTACTATGGCAGTTTTTGATAGAGAATCATTGTGCAATGCTCCGCCAAAACTCCACTGGTATCCGGGATTTACATAACCGCTGTCTTCAGCCCTGAATTGCAGGCTGTATTCTTTTGAAATAAACGCATTACTATTAGCAAACTGATAAGTGGGTTGTTGCAACAGCCCTATTATATCCACGGGCTCGTGCTGCAATGATTGCCTGTTGTTGTAAAAGGTAACTTCTATTGCTTCGCCGCAGTTTTGGCACTTTGCATTTTCAATCCTTCCTGTAAAGCTGTATAACGAATCGGCAGTGTTGTAATTAAAGCCTGAAAACATATAGTAATCACCCGTGGCTACAATAGCTGCACCCGCGCCATTTATAGTGCCCTTTAACTGAAATAAAGGACCGCTGTCCGCTATTGCGGGGTCGGTATCGGGTTTGCAGTTGGAAAGCAGCAAACAACTAACCATACCCCCTATCAGCAGCCTGAGTTTAAAAGTTCCAAAGCTCATAACGAAGGTATAATTGAAGCCTCATATTTCTTTCAAAGACGTTGTTTCCGTAATAACCGTTTTTACCAATATCGGTTAGCCCTGTATTTATTACGCCGCCCATGTACAAATTCTTTTTATACAGCCATTCAACCCCTGTAAGCAGTTGCATATCCCATGTGCTTAGCCCTTCAAGGTAGCTGTTTGCCTTGCCGGGGTATTTATTGCCTTGTGCAAAAATACCGGTGCTGGTTTCATCAACATTACCGCTCACACTAATCAGGTAGCTGGTATTAATACCCCCGCTAAAAAACCAACGGTTATTATGGGTGTACCTTGCAAAAACGGGTATCTCAAAATAGTGAAGTTTATTGGTATGTATGGTAAGTTTTGTTTGGGTTTGGCCAAAACTGTGTTCACTTACTTCGTACTTTTTAAACAAGCCGCTGCTGTTTGTGGCTGAATAGGCTATGCCTGCACCCAACTGCCATTTTGATGGCAGCCTGCAGTTGTAGTTAATGGCTGCATAGGGCAAAATGCTAAGGTGGTTTTGCCTAACCTTTAATAATTTGCTGTATGTGATGCCTGCATTGACACTTATTTGGTGACGAAGGGGGTGTACATAAACTTCGCGTTTGTCTCTATCGGGTTTCTTTTTAGCAACAGTTTCAGCAGAGTCTTTGGCAACTGTAGCATTTACAGTTAAGGGTTCTTCAATGCTATCCCCTTTTTCCTGCGGTAATGCCGTTACGGTTGTTTCTGTCTCAACAGTAGTAGCTCCGTCCGTTACAACTCCCGTAGTCGTATTTTGTTGTGGCTGGTTATTATCCCCGTCATTTATACTTCCGCCCTCGTTAGTCAAACGGTTTCCTTCTCCATTTGCACCGCCCGTGTTTGTTAATCCATTATCTATTCCTGTTTGCGTTCCTTGTCTTTGGGTGTTTGGACTGTTTTGTACGTTCTGTGTGTTTTGATTGTATTGGGCGGTTGGTGTTGTTGTTTGTTCTTCTATGCTGTTTGCGGGGTTATCTTGGCTAAGGGCATTATTATTATCATTGCCCGCACCATCGGTATTGTATGGTAGCGACTTGCTCTTTTCATTGCTGTGTTGTTCCTGCTCCTGCTTATAGGTTGTAGTAGTTGCTGTGTTTGCATGCGGAAACAGTGCCCACAATACACCTCCCAACAATATTGATGGTACCACCACAAAAAACAACAGTCTTTTGCGTTGCTTCCTTTTCTTTTTAAGTAGCAACATCCTTTCGGCAGCCTCCCAGTGGTTGGCATTAAAGGCAAATTCTTTATCCTCAAGAATTTGCTTTAGTTCCTCTTCTTTACTTAGCCAATTCATTTCGCGCTAATTTTGGAGTGTGGTAATTTTTTAACATTTGTTGCAGTTTCTTTCGGGCCTCAAACAATTGTGATTTTGAAGTACCCTCAGATATTCCCAGCATCTCGCTTATTTCTTTGTGTATGTACCCGTCAATCACGTATAAGTTAAATACCCTTCCGCACATGGGCGGCAACAAGTGTATCAGTTTGTATATATCGTCAGCCTCAAGTTTCAACTCAACTTCGGCCCACTTAAAGCTGTCTTCCGGCATATCAATGCCGCTCATATCCGTATAGTCTATAGTCTCTTTCAGTTTCTTTGTCCGCCTGAAACTGTCAATAATTGTATTGATGGTAATCTTTCGCATCCATACCTCTATAGGAGTTACGTTGTCATACTTCCTAAGGTTGGTTATTATCTTCAAAAAACTTTCATTGTGCACAATCTGCACATCGTCTTTATTACCGCAGTACCGGTGGCAAATACGCAGAATAAAGGAGTAGCACAGCTTATACAGCTCTGCTTGCGCCCTTATATCTTCTTTTTTGCAACGCTCTATTAGTTCCTGCGATACTATCATCCGAGGCTTGTCTTAAAAACTGTAAAAGCAGGGCCTTTGCAGGCCCTGCCTCAAAAAAACAGCTTGCTGTTTTTACTTAACTTAAACTACTTACTTACAATCATCTTATTTGTATATGTACTGTTTCCTATGGTTACATTCACAATATATACCCCGTTGGGTAAATCGTTTATATCCATTGCAAGGGTATTGCTGCCCAATATCACTTGCTCGGTAAGCGATATCATCCTTTTTCCGGTAATGTCTGTTATTTGTATCTGTGCCGCGCCGCTGTTTATAGCAGTGTAGCTGATATTAATTTTATCCTTAGCCGGATTGGGGAACATAGCAATACCCCCTGCTATTACATCGGTAAGGGCTATGCCTGTAGATATTTTAAGGGTAATATCTTTTGAGTTTACTTCAAAATTACCGTTGTTAACGCCGGGGTTAGTGGCACTAACCGTTGCAATGAACTCTTGACAGGGTTTGCCGGGTATTTCTACAATAACCTTATAGGTTCCGTATAGTATGTTATCAAATTTGTATTCGCCGTTTGCATCGGTATACGTATAACCAAAGGGTTTACCATCAGCACTGTATATATTCACCTGCATTTTTTCCAGCGGGTCGCCTTGTTTATTAGCCCCTGCTGCTACATATCCGCCAATAAATGCCAACCCTCCGGGGTTTGACCCTGTGATTAAGATAATATCGGCGTTGGTGCAACTGGTGCTTACATTAACTACTGAGGCATCGCGCCATTGGGTAACATTGCCATGGTAGGTGGGTATCCTGTTGGCATAAAAACTTGCAGTTGGTAATAGGGCTGCTTTTATATGGTAATTGCCTGTGGCAACATTACTGAATGTATATCCCTCAAAAGGAACAAGGTAGGTAGAGTCGATAGCAGTTAGTATGGTATCACCTGTTATGGTATCTATCGTTACCTGTATCAGATATACTATTCCCGTATCGGCAAAAACCGATGAATCACGAAGTACAAAACCCGATATACCCCTGCTTATCGTAATACCGTTTATGCAGGTGGTATCAACACAACCGCTTATTGTGTCTTCGGCTACCAAGCATACGTTATACGTTCCCGGAGCACCATAGTTATTATGATGTTGGGCCTTGTATATAGTAGTTAGTGTGTTACCGTTGCCAAAATCCCAATGAAACCTGTTGGCTCCGGTGGATATGTTGGTGTATTTACCGATAAGGCAGGTATCTTTATAGGTAAACCCTGCCGAAACGGTTGAGCAGTTTGATATTGTAACGTTTTTGCACATTGTATCTGTACAACCCGTGGTTGTGTCAGTGGCAATCAGGCAAACGTTATAAGTGCCGGCAGCAGCGTATTGGTGCATGGGGTTTTCAGCGGTTGATGTATTGCCATCACCAAAGTCCCAAGTAAACTTATTGGCGTAGGTTGCTGAAGAGTCTTTAAACACAGTGTTGTAGCTGGCAGAAGTGTTATAAACAAAGTTTGAATAGAAGCCCCTGCAGCGGGTTACAGTTACACTTCTGCAAAGCGTATCGTAACAATACCATGCTGTATCAATGGCTACCAGACAAACATTGTAGGTGCCGGGAGCAGCGTAGTTGTTCACAGGGTTTTTGGCGGTTGATGTATTACCGTCGCCAAAAGTCCAGTAGAATAAATCGGCTTTGGTGTCAGAAATATTTACGAAACCGGTAACTGCGTTGTACTCTAATGACGGGAAGAAGTTGGCAACAAAGGTTGAACAAGCTGGCCTTGAATACACTACCGTATTGCATACAGTATCTACGCACCCGTTACTGGTTTGGGCCACCATACAAACATTATACACTCCGTATGTAGAATACTTGTGCTTGGGGTTTGCCTGCGTTGATGTATTACCGTCGCCAAACATCCAGTAATAACTTGCGGTAAACCCGCTTCCCGGTGCGGTGGTAGTGTTTGTAAAGCGCATCGTATCGCCTACAATACGGTTGGTAAAGTTTGCAGTATAACTACCGCAACCTACTATATTAAGTGTCTTCCGTATAGTATCAATACAGCCTAAAAGGGTATCTTTAACAGCAAGGGTTACAAGGTAAGAACCGGGTGAACTGTATGTATGGGTTCCGGGGTTTTTAACCGTTGTTGTGTACCCGTCACCAAAATCCCAATAAAACTTATCAGCCCATACAGGAGAAGTGTTGGTTACAGTAACATTGAGTTTATAATACGATGTAGAAAAGCTGGCTGCAAAACCGTTGCACTTGTAGTTAGTAACAAGAGTATCGTGGCACACTGTATCTGCACAACCGCTAATGGTATCTTGAGCAATAAGGCAAATATTGTAAATCCCCGGTGAAGCATAGGTGTGTGGCGTATGCTTAGCGTTTGATGTATTACCGTCTCCAAAATCCCACATAAACTTATTAGCATTTGCTGATGACCTGTTTGCAAAAAATAACCAGGTTGTTACCGTGCTGTCTATGGTAAAGTTGGCTGTAAAACCTGTACAAGTAGCAAACACATTAATATTCCTGCAAATGGTATCAGAGCAGCCCCCGCTAGTGGTGTCTTTGGCTATAAGGCACACCGTATAGGTACCGTATGATCCATAGGTATGTACAGGATTTTTAGCTGATGAGGTATCGCCGTTGCCAAAATCCCAGTAGTATTTATTAGCCCCCCACCATGATGAATCAGTGAATTTTACTGTTTTGGTAGCCTTATTAACTGAGTCTTTAAAGTAAGCAAACACACCTGTACAGGGGTTTACAAAAGTTACGGTTTTACAAACCGTATCGGCACAATTATTAATAGTATCGCGTGCAATAAGACACACTAAACGGTTTTTGTAGTTTGTATATATACGAGTGGGGTCTTTTATACTTGATGGTGCTGAACTATCCCCATAATTCCATGAGAATTTGTTGGCATTTGATGAGGAGAGATTGGTAAATGTAACGGTGAGCGAGGACACGGAAAACGAAAAATCAGCATCGAAGTTAGCACACGGATTCTGCACATTTACAAACTTACACGTGGTATCCTCACAACCCTTCACACTATCAACGGCCACAAGGCATACTTGATAGTTACCCACGCTTGCATAGGTTTTTGTGGGGGCTCCTGCTGTTGAGGAAGTGGCATCGCCAAACGACCAAATGTATTTATTGGCTCCGTACGAATAATTAGCAAACTTGACCGTAAGACCGGAATTAACCGTCCGTGAAAAATTAGCAGAGATATAACCGCAGGTGTCACAATATTTAAAATTGTGTACCGCTGTATCTGTACTTTGGCTTGAGGTATCGTAGTAGCTGTATTGGTATAATGTATCTGAGTTACAATTTACCATTTTTACACGAATGAGGCCAAATTTACAGCCGGAAGGAATGGTGAGTGTTTTCTGGAAATACCCGCCCGATACGGTTTTGGCAGTATCATACCTTATGCAATTGGTTGCACTGTAAAGGATGAATATTTTACGGTTTTTTGCCGTATCATCAACAAACCCTGCTATGTTAAATGAGAATTGAGCATCAGCTTTCGCAATTAACAGCAAGAGAAAAACTACGGTGTATAGAATTCTTTTCATAAAATAGGTTGCTTTTGTATTGAAATACGCCCACCTTTTTAAAAGGGTTGTACTCCATTAAAAAAACATATTAAACAACTGTATATAAACCAATTAAACTAACAACAACACCCAACCGATACAGCACAACCATCACTATTACAATACTAAAGCATAATTAACCACAGAAAATTCAACGGGCCCCTTTTCGATAAATTAATATGTAAACAGATATTTCTATCTGTTTTACAAATCCATCAACTTTATTTAAAATAATACAGGCATTTATCACTGATATTGCATATGTAATAATTAACACTAATCTTTAAAACTATTTATTTGTATGACCACCACATTGCAAAACGTTGTTGAGGTGCTTATCTCTAACAACACCGGTATCGCCAATGATACTTTGTTTGTATATATTACCGATGGTAATAATAATTTTTATAAAGTAGATACGGATAACAGCTGGACGGCTGCCATTAACTCATCAGCCTGTTGCATTAAAATGCATGATTTACCTACCAACAGCAACGGCTTGCATTATTTTTACCTGAACACTGCTAACGGAATGACGGGTGGTAGGGTATGGTTTGCTGCATCCGACTCGGCATTATCAAAAAACTCAACCGGTGGTATTGTGCAGCCCACCGTATTGGAGGATTATGTGTTTGACTTTGTGGAACTGGCCGTTACCCCCACAGCAGGCTCTACCGTTGGCAATGCAAACATTGATACATCGCAGGTAGATTCGTTGGGTATTCCCATTACCTTGTTTGTAAACCCCGTTGAAAACGGTTTACAATTCCCGCCAACCATCTCGTTTGCACCCTCGGCCACCAATGGCTTTCCCAATGTAATCGGCATTATGCCTTGGCTATCGCTTGAAACCATTATCAGCAATTTTACAAGCAATATTGCCAATACCGCCTTCGCTCCATTTAATGTATGCGGGTGGAACAGTGGTTCGGTAAATAGGTTTGTAGCCCCTTTCCATTTGATTAACGATTTCCAAACCGGAACAGCACCCAACGCTCTTGCAACATTTTTAGATACGGCTATCTACCAGTTCTTTAATTACTACATTACTAATACACTTACACTGCAAGACCCTGTGAGCCTTAATTATTACACAGGACAGGTAACCACAGTAAGCCAAACCGATACCACAGGGGGTACCTCTACCTACAACGTATTGCAGTTTAACTGCGGCGGTGAGTTGCTAAATATTTACTACCCTTATTTTACTACTAATTGCACAGCTTTTCCCGGTTCAGGTGCTTTAACCACAGGTGTTACACTTTCACCTCCGCCAAGCTGGTGGACCGGTAACCTTGATGCTGCCATGCCTGCAACAGCAATGGCAATGGGCTGTGCAGGTGCATTTGCTGATTCGGCATTTCAAACCGGAGTTTCAAACTCTACTCTTTTGGGTAATTTAGAAAACCAAGTGGTGAGCTTGCTAAACAGGGGACTTTCACCTGCTACGGGAAACCTAATACAATTTAACGCAGGATTTTCTGCCGCTGATATTCAAAACAACCAAGTAAGCATTACTTCGGGTTTGCCAAGCGGTGCAGTTTTTGCCCCGGGTATGAACCTTATTAAACAAGTAGCCGCCCAACCTACTACCATAATTTCAGCAAACACTGTAGGTAATAATCCTGTACAGATAATTTTTACCAGCTATGTAGATAATCTGCTACCCGTAAACACTTGTCAGTTTATTTGCGGTACATTTTACCCTACGCCCACAAGCAATGCAGCAAGCTATTCAAACATATACTCAGGCTATTTACACAATGGCTTGGGCACCGCTACAGCACCTTTATTAAATAATATTGGTTACGGGTATGCGTACGACGACCAAGGGGGGTATTCAAACGATATTACCGCAACCTTTAACAGTAATAACTCACTCACATTGGGTATTTTCTTAGGCCCTTTGCAAGAAGCAAGCAAACTTTGATTATTTTGTTGATAGATTTTAAAAGAGCCGCCTCAGTAATGGAGCGGCTCTTTTCATTTTGATACATTTTCTACGTAATTGTATGCTATAAATTGTATAAGTTTGATTCACTCTCTAAACAACTATACATCATACTATGAATACACCAGTTGCACTTACTGACGACCAATTGATTAATCTACCCGGTTTCGGAAACGTTGAAGGCATCCAGTTTACAGGATACTCTTCGGTTCGTGGGGTAACAGGCAATAACGGAGCCGACAAATGCGACGAAAACCTTTTTTATTGGTTTGCAGGCCAGCAAAATTTTGCTGAAACCCCTACCATTATATGGAGCAACGGCGGGCCCGGCTCAAGCAGTTTTTGGGGGTTCTTTTTAGAAAACGGCCCTTACACGGTTACGGGAACAAAAAGCTCTCCTATTATTTCTTCGCGCAAAGAGGGTTGGAATAATTACGCCAACTTTATGATGTTTGAGCAACCGCTAAGTGTAACCGTATCTTTTGCAAACGATGCTGATAATATTCCTAATACGCCTGAAATGGGCACGGCACAATATTACCAAGCCTTGCTGAATTTTATTGCCAAACATCCTGAAATTGAGAAGAACCCGATTATTTTGGCGGGAGAGTCGTATGCGGGCACTTATTTGCCCCTGCTTGCCCAAGCTATTTTAGACGGTAATGCAAAGGGATACAGCAATATTAAGCTGGCCGGTGTTGTGTTGTTGGATGCGTGGGTTGATCCTGTTACCCAAATGGAGCAAGACACTAACTATGCAGTAACACACGGGTTGATAACGGAGAGCGAAAAGGCCGAACTGGATAAAAAATACCAAGGACTTGACCCAACCACAGGTTTGCCTGCAATAAATGCGGCTATTGAAGCCATTTGCGGGTGTTATATGGCTAATATTGAGGAGGCTGGTGACCCTGATTTTGACCCTGTAATCACCTACCTGAACCAGCCCGATGTGAGAGGTGCTTTGCATATCACCTCAAAGGCACTTGTAACGGATTCATGGTCTAAAGCAGTTTCTGATAATTATGCGCCGTCTGCAAACGACTCTTACCTGCCTACGGTTGAAAACCTTTTGAATGCCGGAGTTACCGTGATGGTTATCTCAGGATTGAATGATGCAAAAGATTGTAATTTTATAGGCACGGGGGCATGGCTTGCAAAACTTAAAAGTGAGGCTGCAACCCCTTTTAAGACGGCCAAAACAACACAGTGGAAAGACGGTACAACGGGGCGAGTATTGGGCTTTATGCAAGACGGCGGGCAACTGAGCTGGCTAAAGGTATTAAGTGCCGGCCACTTGGCAGTGCTTGACCAACCTAAACTAATTGATATTATCCTTTCTAAGTTAAAGGCATAATATTTATACGCATAACTGTTTTGTACGGATTTAGGAAACAGATATTTTTATCTGTTTCCTAAATCCGTCATTATGTACCGCGCGGCGTATCTTTTTAATGACTTAGTTTGCTGTTAAAACCTTATGATTAGGTGCTGACTGCACTCTACATTTACGGTTAAACTATTGTTTCACTTTAAAAATACTTTTATGCCTGCTCCTAACTTTACTATCTCACAAACTGAAGCTCAAGAACGTTACACTATCTGGAAAGACAATCAGGGTAGCATTATGAATGCGTTGCAAAATCCCACTGCACCACAACCGGCGGGCTTAGAGTATTCTCCTGTTTTGTCAATCAATTCATTTACATTTAAGTTGCAAGACCTTTGCCAACTGTTTGAGCGGATATACAAATACAATAATCCCGCCAGCACTGCAATACTGCACTTGGCCGAAACTACATTAGCCGCTAACCCTATAAACGCTGTAAGGTTTTACTTAGGGGTAAATGATTCAGAGGCTAACAGTGCTTGCTTAATAGGGGTTGCCGTAACAGATTGCAACGCTCCCGGTTTTGGCGGTGCGGATGTAACTAACTTACCTGTTGTAAACGCCCAACCTATAACTGAAACAAGCATCTACGATTTTTCATACCCCTGCCCCACTACTTGTGCCGATCCCGGCCAAAGTATTATGGATTAACCCATTTACTACCCAAAAGGGGGCATTGTATTGCTCCGCTGTTTGCTTATAGTGCCACGTTTTGTTTATTATTAAGTTTACATTGCAAATTGCTACACAAGATTGCCGTATTAATACTCAATTAATCATTGTTATTATACTCTTTTGTTGTTAACCTCTAAAAAATACATTTTATATACATTTGATTTTTTGCAGCTATTATCACATTAAAACTAAACACCATGACAACAAACACAAAACTTGAAGACGGCAGCCGATTTACTATTTCGCTGGCCGATGCACAAGAACGGATTACCAATTGGCAAGCCGACCAAACAATGATTAAAAACGCTTTGTTACAAAATCCGCCTTTGCACAACTCACCTGTATTAGATATTCACGCATTTACTTTTGATTTAGCAGATTTAACGGACCTTATGGGTCGCATAGCAGTGTATAACACCAGTACACCGCCTTTGGGCACCCCTATAAACGGTATCCGTTTTTACCTTGGCAAGGTGGTAAATACTGCTGTGCCCGAGCCTCCATACAGTTGTTTGGTAGCCGTAGGTGTTTCAGATTTTGCCCCCAATGAAAACGTTGGCGGCGATGATATTATCGCTCTACCATCTGCACACTCTAAACCGCCTACATTGGTAGAAAGTATTTTTGATTTCTCGTACCCCTGCCCCACTACCTGTGCCGACCCGGGTAAAGGGATTATGGATTTATAATATTTTTTCTTTACTATTATCATTGCAAACCGTTGTTATGCTTGAACAACTACGAAGTATTTTTTTTGAATATGCAACTCTTATTTTGTTATTACCCCTGCTGTTGGCAATAGTGGGGGTAAAACAATACCCCCTGCATTTAAAAATAATTTTTTATTACCTTATTCTGGCATCTGTTACACAAGCAGCATCGTTTGCCTTTTGGAAACAACGGATAAATAATTATCCCATATTACACGTTTATACTATTATTGAGTATTTACTGCTGCTTTGGTTTTACAGTGTGATTTTAAGCGATTTTATACCACGAGGTGCTTTTGCAGTTCTTGCGGTAGCTTTTCCTGCATTTGCCCTTATTGACTCGTTTTATATTGAGCATATTTATACCTTTAACACGTACGGACGTTCATTAGAGGCACTGATATTTATATTTTTAAGCATCAGTTGGTTTGTGAAAATTGTGGCTGAGGACGAAAAGACCCGTCAATTAAGCCGTGCGATTAACTATATAAACAGCGGTTTTTTAATCTATTTTGCAGGTTCAATAGCTATGTTTTCGTATAGCAGTTATGTTGAGCAAATGACCGTATCGCACCGCATTAATGTTTGGACAATACACACTATTTTGGCAGTGCAACTATATATACTGATTGCCGTAGGCCTATGGAAAGCGAGAACCAAATAAAGTTTTACTTTGGCATTATTACCGTAATGCTGGCATTTGTAATTATTACAGGTGGCTTTATTCTTGCCGTTCTTCGCTACCAAAAACGTTTGTATTTTAAGCAACAAGAGTTGCTGCGGCTGGATGCACAGCACAAAAAAGAATTGTTGCAAATAAGTATCGAATCGGCAGAAGCCGAACGGATGCAGATTGCTAAAGATGTACACGATGAGATTGGCAGCATTTTTTCAACTCTATCTCTATCTATCAACCAGTTAAGCAACGAAAGTGATTTAAACATTCAACACCTGCAAACGGGCAAAAACCTGATACAATCAGGTATTGACAGTGTACGGCGCATATCGCACAATATCGTTCCTTTTGAATTGGAGTTGCTGGGCTTGGAACAAACAATTGAGAATTATTTTGACCGTTTAACTTCGGTATCAGGCATTGAGGTGGATTTTGAAAACACTGCCGAACTTGAAACCCTACCCCCTTCTGCTACTCTTGCTTTGTACCGAATTGTGCAGGAGCTTAGCTCTAATTGCATTAAATATGCGAAAGCGAAAACCATACGACTTCATATTAACAGTGAAAACAATACTCTTGTGCTTACGTATAAGGATGACGGTGTTGGGACTGAATTGATAAGCAGCAGAGGCATAGGGCTAAAGAATATTGAAAGCCGGGCGATAGTAATGAACGGGGAAGTTAACTTTGCTTCGGCACCGGGTGAGGGTTTTGCCTGCACGGTTACTATTCCTTTAACTAATAATAGTATTGTATGATAAATATTGCGTTTGCCGAAGACCAACTGCTTTTTCGCAAAGGAATGATTTCATTACTTGAAACCTTTGTGGATATGAAGGTGTGCATTGAGGCCGAAAACGGCGAGGACTTATTAAATAAAATGGGTACGGCCAAAGAACCCGTGCACGTGGCCTTGATTGATATTAATATGCCTGTGATGAACGGCATTGAAACCCTGAAACAAATGCGCCTGCTATATCCTGCTGTGAAGAATATTATTTTGACGGTGCACGAGGAGGATAAGTTTATCCATAAGTTGATTGAAGAGGGTGCTAACGCCTACCTTGCTAAGAATGCCGACCCTGAGGAGGTGAAAAAGGCCATACAGGCGGTTACTACACACGATTATTATTTTAATGAAAAAACTATCGGGGTGATGCGGAATTTTGGCAGCGGAAAGAAACAGAAAGGTACGCTGCAAAATGTGGAAGATATTACCAGCCGCGAAAAAGAAGTGCTGTTGTATATATGCCGTGAATATACCAGCCCCGAGATTGCCGAAAAACTGTTTATTACAGAAAGTACCGTAAACGGCCACCGTAATAACCTGTTAGCAAAAACAGGTGCCCGCAACACCGCAGGGCTGGTATTGTTTGCCATAAAAAACAACCTGTTTGATATTGATTTCAGGTAAAAACGTTAACTCACCTTCACTAAGTTTTGCCCAGCCAGTGGCCCGCCGGGGAATTGCTGCATCATACCGCCGCCTTGCAAAGTACCCAAATCAATACCCGCAAAACCCATTGTTTTTATAATGCCGGCTACCGTTTCTTTTGATTGGGCGTGATTGCCCGAATAAAAAATTACCCTGCGGCCGCCGTCCACATTAGGGTCTGCTTCCAATACCTGTGGGGTGTATGTATTAAAAGCCTTCACCACATTTGCGCCTTTTACCCAACCTGATACTACTTCGCTGGATGGTTTGCCGCCAAGTTCGGCAATAGTAAACCCGGGCATAATAATAGGGTTCGATGGGTCGATAACCGTGCGGCCTTCCCAAGTAGTTATTGCGGTGGTAACTG
This sequence comes from Bacteroidia bacterium, assembly GCA_035906255.1. Taxonomy (GTDB): domain Bacteria; phylum Bacteroidota; class Bacteroidia; order UBA8524; family UBA8524; genus SB11. The sequence goes on along the minus strand of JAMIFM010000037.1, from coordinate 317,769 downwards.
CCTCCATATATTTCCACGGCAGTGAAAGAAAAACCACATCGGCCAGTGCGGCTTCGGCTACGGTAACTGCTTTTACATTGCCGTTTAATGAATTAACTGCTTCGGCCAGTGATTCAGGCCCTCGGCTGTTACTTATCAATACTTCGTACCCTGCTTTAGCGGCTTGTTTGGCAAATGCCAACCCAATGTTACCGCTTCCTATAATCCCGATTTTCATTTTTATTATTCCTTATTTTTATTCTATGTAATATCAAAAACCTTTGAGGTAAAAATACCCCAAAGATTTTATAAACGATTATCCCCAGTATTAATTAGTTGCTAAGCCAGTTAAAGGCATAATCAGCTTGTTGTTGCCAAGTGGGCAAGCCCAGTACACCGTGGTTTATCCCCTCAAACACTTTATAATCGGTTATTGATTTGCTGTTTTTGTACCTGCTGTAATTATCGTGGTTTACTTTAGGCGAGAAGAAATGGTCTTCAGTACCTGCAATAAATAACAAGGGTTGTTGCTTTTTGTCAAAATCAACCTTGGTAATATCACTGATACCGTCCCTTATCACCTGCCTTGCTTCAGGAATTGCCAACTCTTGGTATGAGGCGCGTTGTTCAGCTTCGCTCATTCCGTTGGCAAAAGCCCATTGCCACTCTTTAAAGCTCATTAAGTGGGTAGTTTTAGCAGGTTTAAATAAACCGAAGGCTCCCCAAGCTGACTTTAAAAAGGCATACGATACGGGTGATACTCCTTTTGGAGGGGCAGAGTGTACGGCAATACCGGCAGCGGCTATATTTTTTTGCAATAATATTTGGGTTATTAATCCGCCCAATGAGTGGCCGATAAGGATGGGTTTTTCAGGAAGTTCGCGAACAATTTTTTCAAAGTGTGCAATCAGTTGTGCCAAGTCAAGTTGTCCTAATGCTGCATCAGGCTGACGTTTACGCAAGGTGGCAGGGTCGGCATCTTTATTAGGCCAAGCGGGTACAATTACATTGTATCCTTTGTTTTCAAAATAAGTTTTCCAGTTGTTCCAGCTGTTATGACCTACGAATGCACCTGTGATAAATACTACGGTTTTTGATTGAGTTTTCATGGCTGTATTTTGTTTAATGTTTAAATTTTTATTTTTTTATGTCCTATTTGACGACACAAAATTCAGCCCATTAAACAAGAATAATTTTAACCCAGGTTAAAATCGTTATTTACCTGCCATTCTTTTTCTGATTCGGCTTAACGAAGGGCCTTGAATGCCCAAATACGAGGCGATGTGGTACAACGGAACGCTGTTAAAAATATCGGGATGGTCTTGTACCAAATCCAAATAACGTTCTTCGGGGGTTTGAAACATAAAGCTCTCCATGCGTCCGCTGCCTATAATAAAAGCGGTTTCGGCCACCATTCTGCCCAAATGCTCCCACTGGTGCGATTGTTTGTACAGGGTTAGCAACTCATCAATGCGTATGTAGTATATGTTGGCCGGAGTCATGGCCTGCGTGTAATAATTGCAAGGGGTTTGGGTAACAAAACTCTTATAGGCTACAACTATTTGGTTTTGGGAGTAGAAATAAAGGTTTTTTTCTTCACCCGTTTCATCATCTACATAATAGGTTCTGAAAACCCCGTCCATCACAAAGCCTAAGTATTTGCAAACGCTTTTGTACTGATTGTAGAAATCGCCCTTGCCGTATGTTTTTTCAAGCCACATCCCTTCTGAAAGGGCAAAGTGTTCTTCATCAATGCCTGCAAAAGATTGTAAAATGTGTTTTACCCTATCCATTGCAGGCAAGTTGATGATTTTTAGCCATAAAACAAATAGTAAGTTTACTTACGACTTTTTAGATAGCCTTGATATTCTGCCGATTCTTTAAACTCAGGAAAATCATCGGCACTAAAGTATTCAAGCGGGTTTTGGCCGGTTACTTTTTCCCATTTTTTCAGGGTTTCAACGGCCAATGGGTATTTACCGTTGGCCGCCAATAATGATACGTAGGTAGGGTAAGCATCCGCACCTTCGGGAAAGTTGGCTAAATATCTTTTCAAGCTGGCTTCTGCCTTATCATAATCGTTTAAGTAGGTGTATATATTCCCCCTATATTGCTCAAGGTAAACATCGCCCCCCACTATGCTGTCGGTTTTGTTAACAGCCCCCAATGCGCCCTCATAATCTTCTTCCAAAAAATATTTGTCTATCATTATCAAACTAAGGCCGGGCTCGTTTGGAAATGCAGCGTAGTAATCGTCCATCGCAGCTTTGTATTCTTCAACACTTACACTTTGTGCGGCCACAAAACGCAACCCTAAAAACATTTTTTGCTTTTTGTTTTCAGGCGAAAGCTTGTTGTATTCAGCTAAAACAACTTCAAATTTTCCTTCGTTTTTGGCCTTTGTCATTGCTTTAATTGACTTAATGGTTTTTTCAGCCCCTTTGTCCGAAGTTCCAAACCCGTCAGGCATTGCTGAAAGCAGCAAAGACCCTATAACATTCGATATATTATCGGCCATTGTATAGGTGTATAAATCGCCGATTTTCACTTCTCCCTTTTTGTTTTTTATTACTGAGAAATCAAAATAATTCAGCCCGCCGCCATTTACTTCAGCCCTAAAAATGATGCTGTATTTTCCGCCGTTATCTTTTATGCGCAAGAAATCAAAGGTGGTGGTTTGTTCAGCAATTCGTGCAAACAAACCTGCTTCTGCCAAGCCTTCTTTCATCCCGCCAACAAAAGCAGCTTTTTCATCTTTAGTAAGGGTTAAGCCTTTTGTGGCTCTTTCGGCCAATTCATCCACATCAAAAAAGGTGGTTTCAATTTTTTGCCATTGACCCGCTTTTGCCAATGAATCAATCTTATTACCCAGTTTTTGGGCTTCGATAAATGATACTTTGCTTTGGGCGTTTGCCTGTACGCTTACAAACAACAATACTATACTAACCAATGCGGTTATGCGGCTACGTGTATTCATACAGCAATACTATGGTTTATTTGTTAATTTTTGATTTGAAAAACGACGGAAACACTTCTATACAGCCACAAAGGCGCAAAGACACTAAATAATTGAGTCTTTGCGCCTTTGCAAAATAAGGCTGTATAAACCTGCGGGCTATTTTCTGGGTTTATAATACAAATTAAACAGGGGAATATCCCACACAAGGGATACCTGATACCTCCAGCTGTTTTCGGTATAGGTGGCCCCTGTAGCCGAAATGGTTTGCAACGGGGGTGTTTTTTGTATGCCGCCCATTAGGGTAAGCGGGGTATTAAACAACCTGTTGAAACCTAACATAATACCGGGGGCAAATATGTTTGACAGTTTTACGGCGGGTAGTGCTGCGGTTGAGGTATCGCTAAGCCTGTATGCGCCAAAGGCACCTATATCAACCACGGGTACAAATACTGAAATAGCACCCAATACTTTATTGGAACCAAGCCCGAATGAGAAGTTAGGACCAACGGGCAAACTAAGCCCCGCCGATTTTTTTGCACTGTCGGTTTGGTCGGTTTTCCATGCGTAAAACCCACCAATGTATGAGTTAAGGGTAAGCAAACGGGCAGTTTTGGCTTTCATGCTGCTGCTGCCGCTGGGCAGTATGTATGTATCCAGTACTTGTGCCATTTGCTGCGAGGTTTTAGCCTCAACCATAGCGGCCATAAAAGTACCGTAGCGTAGTAATGTTTGCACTACAGGTTTTGACATTACATGACCGTTACTGTCAATAATGGTAATGGTGGTAACAAGGTTGGTAATGGCACCCGTGTAGTTGCCTTCGTTTATATTCAGGTAAATATTGCCCAAGTTTTGGCTTACTGCATAGTATTGGTTGATGCGGTTTTCGATATTCAGACTAAAGATGGTATCTACACTGGTGACAAGGGTTTTAATTAACGAGGTGTACGACTCGTAATAATCATAATATTTGTTGTAGCCTTTTAGGGTAGTATCGGTTTTGTATTGGGTAATCAACCCTTCAACATCTTTTACTGCATACGATACTAATACTATCATATCAGAAATTTTGTTTAGCTGGTTGTTTACACCCAGTGCATTTAATTCGGTTTGCAGGGTTTTGCCGCCGCCCAGCTCAATTTTTGCTGAGGTTTGGTACAACAGCCCCACGTAAATACGCAAAGCGGCAGGGTTGTTTACCAGTTTTTTCACACTGTCCATCCCTACCCAAGCTCCTTCAACTGCATTCACGGAGTTTTGCAGCGATTTTGCAATCAACCCTACCGTTTTAAACAAGCCGTCGATACCTTTTGCCCCTGAACCTGTTGCATCAGCAATGCCTGATATTACGGATGCGGGGGATTTATCATGCACCACCAGTTTTGATGTAATAAGGGCAGCCCCAACTACCGCAGCTACTTCGGGGGCTTTGTTCAGGTATTCTTTAAACTTGGGAGAGTTGAGCAGTGCTTCAACCTTTTGGTACAGGTTTCTGTAATCGGTATTAAAGGCTTGGCGCAAGGCCGGAATGTACGACTCGTAATCGTATATGTCTTGGTCGATAGTGATAAGCAATTGGTATGTGTTTGGAAACAACGTTTTCAACTCAGGGGTTTTCTTCAAACGTTCCTCAAACTCTTCAAAAAACTGCTGGTTCAATTCGGTTTTCAAACGGTCAACCACCACAATGGCAAGTGCATCGGCAAGATTGGTAACGTTTAGGCCGCCTATGTAATTAAGGGCATCGCCCACAAAGGCTTGCCCTGTAGCTGCCGCAGTTTGCCAGTTAAAGGCATCTGCGCCGCCGCTAACTACCAAAAAGGGATTATCTGCAAAGGCATCGCGTAAATCGCTTTTCAAGTTGTTTACATCCGATTGGTAGTATTTATCAAGAATTGTAAATACACTATCGTCTGAGCGTTTAAGGGATACCTGCCCCGCATCAATGGAAGCTACGGAACGGGAAAGCCGCAATGCATCTTCAACCATCGACTGGGAAAAGACTCCCTGCCCAAGTAAACATGCAACTAAAAGTGTTAGAATTTTTTTCATAATTAGGTGTTTTTATAGATAGATATTTCTGTGCTGCTTGGAGGTGCAAGGTTTGAAACGTTTGCCGCAATTCCTTTTATCCTGCCCAGTACATACTCTTTTCGTGTTTTGCCCGCAGGTACGGTTTCAATGGATAGTATTGCAGCAGCAATACTGCTGACAAAGCTTGTGTATGCACTTGTACTGCTTGTGGTAGCGGTAAAACTACCGTCAATAGCAGCGGTTTGCAGATTGGTATTGTAAAACAGTATATCAACCCGCGGGTTGGCTGTTTTGCCTATATCCTCAGCCAACAGTGTACCCACGCTTATTACATTGCTATTAACAGCAGGGTAATTTATCGCATTCCCGAATATTTTATCTCTATCCCCTGCCGCTGCCACAATCACAATACCCATTGCAGCCAGTTTGTTAATCTTGGCCTCAATGGTTTCGTTGTTAGTATAATTCACCTCGTTGTACTGCCTTTTGCTAATATCAAGGCTCAGGTTAATTACATCGGGCTTCACCCGCGGTAATAGGTCAATCACTTTATCAAGGCCGATAGCAAGGTTTTGTCCGGTTGATACGCCATCGTCCATTAATACTTTTATAGAAATTATATCGATTTCAGGAACAATTCCCGTCATTAATCCGGCCATTGCAGTACCATGCCCGCTTTTATCGGTAGTTGCAAGGGGCGGAACAGCGTATGCAAGGTTTTGGTATTTGCTGAATACTGTTTTTAAAAACGGATGTGTGGGGCTTATGCCCGTATCCAGCAAGGCAATGGTAATCCCTTTGCCTTTACTGTCTTTCCAAGCCTGCGGCATATTTACTATGCGGGCGGCATAGTTGGTAAGGCCGTTATAATTTGTAGCACCGCTCCAAAAAAAGTTTCCGTTGGTGCTTTTTAACCATGTATCTACCCCCTCTATCATTTGGCCTTGCAACACTTCGGCAACTTCTATCACATCGCCGGGAGACAGGTAACCGCTTTTGTTATCGGGCAGGGTTTGCGGCACATTGAGCCTGCGGTTGAGGTATGTGGTAACAGTTACTTTCATGGCTTATCCTTGGGGGTTAACTGCTTCACCTGTTGCTGTACTTTCTTTGTTTTTTGACGATTCGGCAGTAGATATTCCCGACCGCAAACGTATGAACTTATTTAATAAATCAAACCAAAAAGGGGCTCCTAATGATATGGCAAAGGCTGTGAGTATCCACCCAAGAGTACGTAACCACCAGTTTGATTGAAGAATTGCTCCGAAAAATTTAGCTCTCGTAAATTTTTGGATGCACTTTATTTTTTCGTCAGTAACAGCAATGTCCGATTTCAGCAGCATGACAGAATCGAGCAGTTTTGTTTTGCCTACCCTTTTACTACTGTCAACAAGTAAAACACTGTCAGTATAAACCTTTTTCACCTGCACATTTATCGAGTCGATTATCGCCTTCTTGGTATTTCTTTCAGCCACCATCGAGTCGCCTTTTTTGCGGCAATTGCCATAGCACCACAGCCAATCATCGTCCCAACCGTTGCCCAGTATTTTTTGCGAGGCCTCAATATCCTGTTTGGTTTGTTTAATTACCGTATCGGAGATATTAGTTCCTATCTCTTTGCCTTCATAGTTCTTCTGTACTGCAACGGCCAGCTGCACCATATCACGCCGTGCATCCCTATCGGTAGATAAGAAACGGGCAATTTTAATGGTATCAACGTTAAACGAAATGGCAATCAGCATCCCTATACCAAACAACCACACCTGTATGTTACGCTTGTACCATACGGTGGTTTGTTTCATCATATCGTCGTACCACGTTTGCAGCGATTTTTTAAATTTGTCAATATCGTTGTTGGCTGCAAGTAACAAGCGTTTCAGATAATAGGCGGTTTCTTGCTCAATCAATACAATATTGCTATTCTTTACCGTAAAAGCAGTGGAAACAGATACTCCATTGCCCGCCAAAGGAGCAGGAGTTGCTGATAATGCTTTTCCGATTGATACTGCCGGGTTTGATGTCCCGTCGTAATTATCCCCCAGTAAAATATCGGTGATTACTTCGGCAAATTTTTCGGAGGTGATATTATCGGGCAACCGGTGCCACTGGCCTTCGCCTAAATACTTTATAGCGGGATGGGCATAAAAGGCTTCGGCCAACGTTCCATTAGCCTCCTTACTACTAAAGGTGGCTATGGACGCTGCACGGTTTGCCAATCCTCTGATAGTTCGCTTGCTCACTCTTTTTTCATCGGTAAGCATTTGCACAATGGCCCTTTTGAGGTTGCGGGCCCTGAACCCCAGCCATGTAGAAATTCCTTCTTGTACGATGGTGGTTAACAGGCTGTATAAAAGATACACGAGTATCAGCCCTACGGTAACATCAATTGCAATCAACATATTTTTTAGTTTTAAGTGAATTTACATCCTGATAAACTATTGGTATGCAAGTTACTATAATGTGCTGTGCCCGTACCTATGTGTATATACCTGTTATTTTATCACAAAAAACCCTGATTCTATCCATTTACTGCGCCACACGGGCCAAAGGTTTTGCAGGCTTTCTAACCCTATTTGGTTGTGTGTTGCAAATTGCTGCAACGCTTGTGGAATGGGCTGCGGGTGCTGTTGCAGGTAGGTTAAAAAACCATACTGCATGGGATTGAGGTGAAACAGTCCTATCTGATATTCTTTGCGGGTTACGGCAAGGTAGCTTTCTGAGGGGAAGGGAAGCTGCGGGTTATCGTTTCTGTGTACGGCTTGTAAATAGTGTGCTGTTGGGAAACGGAAGCTGAATATGTGAAACAACGGCACTAATTGCAAATGGTCGTCGTTGGTGGTATCGGTGGCGTATTGTATGCCTGCGGACGACTCCTCATTAAATATCTGCAACAGGGCATATTCTAACTGTGCCAGCTCTATCATAAAATCGGGCCAGTCTTCGCGTTCATTTTCGGGTGCACCGGCATCGGGACGGGTTTGCTGCAAAAAGGCGGCAAAACGTTTGCCCAAATCGGCAAGGGTATAACTTACCGAGGGGTATTGTTGCAAATATTCATCGGCAAATGCCTGAAACAACTCTTCGCCCAAGGCGTATTGTAAACCCCTGAACTGGCCTGCCATGCAATCGCGCAGGCGGGCAAGGTAGCCACGCTGGTAGATGGCAAGCCGCTGGCGGCCATTGAGCCGTGATGAGGGTGCAATAATGTTTTCTATATCGCCTTGCAGGTGTTGGGGTAATAACTCGGAGGGATGACCGTTTTGGCTGCCCAAAGGGTTCACCAACACGGTTTGCATCCATTGTTGCACAAGGCTAAGGGGTATGTTCTTGTCAGCTTCTTTTGTGGTCATTCAGTACTAATTATTTCGGGCACCATAAAACTCAAAGGGTTTGATACGGTTTGGTGTTCAGCCGCGCCCGCTGTTGTTTTGGTAAAGCCTTGCGGCAACCCGTTCATAAATTGTTTGGCTTTTAATAATTCGGCGTGGTACTCATCAAACGGCGGGATGTTGCTATCCCATTCCAGCAATAGCGATGTGCCGCCCGTGCGTTGCCACGCAAGGCTAAACAACTCCCACACACCGGGTATCACCTCCCTGTCGTGCGTATCAATAATGTGCGTGCCGCAATACTGGTGGCCTGCCAAGTGCATTTGCACAATACGGTCGTGGGGCAGGTTTTCAATGTATTCTACCGCATCCATATCGTTGTTGTAGCAGGTAACATATACGTTGTTTACATCCAGCAGCAAGCCGCAACCCGTTTCATCGGTTAGGGCGGTAAGAAATTCCCATTCAGGAATGCTGGAGTGTTTAAACGCTAAATAGGTACTGGGATTTTCAAGCACCAAGGGACGCTCTAAATAATCCTGCACAATCTTTATACGGTCGGATATGTGTTTTAAACTTTCGTAGGTAAGGGGTACGGGCAAAAGGTCGTGGGTATTTACACCCAACACACCCGTCCAGCAAAGGTGGTCGCTAATCCAAGCGGGATTTACCTCAGCCGCCAGCTTTTTCAGCTTTTCCAAATAGTCAAAATCAACAGGGTCGGTACTCCCTATCGACAGCGAAACCCCGTGCATGGCAATAGGGTACCGCTCTGCCACCTGTCGTAAAATGTGACGCGGACGGCCTCCCGTATCCATAAAATTTTCTGAAATAATTTCAAACCAATCAACGGCAGGCCAATGCTCGGTAATGTGGTTAAAGTGTACGTTACGCAATCCCAAGCCCAGCCCTATATTGGGCAGGCGGCTCAGTATTTGTGCATACTCTCGGGTTGTTTTCATGGCAATTAAACACTCTTAGGCTTTAGCAAATACAATTACTCTTCCTTCTATAAACTATTGAGGCAGTCTTAAAAGTAAACTTTACGTTTTTTACCACGACAGGTTAAAACCTATCGCTTTTGTAATTACCTCCCTTCGAAGGACTTAAGTCCTTCGAAGGGAGGTAATTGTAATAATAGGGGTTTTCAACCCCCTGTCTTTTGATGCAGCCCGCTCTTTACAGATTGGGGTTTGTTTTGCACACGTTGGCATCAGTGCTTGGGCTTTCGGCTTTGCTACCGCAAAGCACGCTGCACTTGCTTTCTTTTAAGCCAAAGGTACAATTCATATCGCCGCTGCTTCCGCAGGCATCGTAAGGTCCAAGGCTTTTTAACCACCACGACGGAGGACCGTCAGGGAAACGGGGGGTGCCGAACTCGCGGCCTTCACTGGTAAGGCGTTCTTCAAACAGTTTGCGGGCCAGTTTCCACACGCTTTGGCCTGTGTTTGTACCTTGTGTGCTTATGCGCTCTGCCTGTATGGGGGTAGCACAGCTCCCCTTCCAAGCACAATCATTAGCGCCGGGTTTGTCTTGCTCCTCGGCACTGCCGTATAAACCGCAACCGCCCTGCCCCCTGCAATTGTTAAGGGTGTGGCATACGTGGGTGGTGGTAGAGCAAAAGCCCGTTCCGGCGCAGTTATTAGTTCCAAAACGATCGTGCCCTTGGCAGGCGTTTAAGCCCATACAAGCGTGCAACTCTAAGGGAACAAATGTGGTAGTTGAGGTAGTTGCAGGTGTTGTTGACGAGCTGCCGCAGCCATTACTGCCGCTACTGCCACAACTGTTGCTGTAATATATCCTGTTAATCATGGGTGTATATTTAATTTAAGCGTTGATAATGGATTAAAAACTAACGGGTTCGCCGGGTATGCTGCTCATATCAGGCAAGGTGGCAAAACGGCCGGGCAAGCTGGTGGGTGGGTTCAGGCTTGTAGGTATAGCATTGTAAAGGGCTATAATCTGCGATTTTGCGGTTGTTTCGGGTGAGAAATCGTAGTTTTCAAATGTCGGTGCAGCAAAGTTGCCGTCGGGCAAACGCAAGCTGGTAATAAAATCACACATGGTGCTTAGCATAAATACCATGCCTTTGTGGATACCAAAGTTAAATATCTCGCTTTGTTGGGGCATGGGGTTGCGGTAGCACGATTCCATCATCATATACATATACGTATATATTGCATTTAGCAGGTTTGATGCGGTTTGTATATCGGCAGGGTAATGTTCGGTTTTGGGATTTACGGGGAATGGTTTTACGAAGTATTTTACATCGTCGGCAAAGTTTGGAAACTCGGCATGCAAATCAACAAACTTACGGTAGTGCGATTCTTCGTCGTGCATTTTATCGTCCGTAGTGTGGTCATCAGCAATGGTACCCTCACCTTGATGCACAATGGTCTCAATGGCTTTGCGTGCAGCAGCGTTGCTGTCTATTATCACCAAATCACCACTGTCATCAGCGTTGGTAAATTGTGGTTTGTGGTATTTGTTGTAATACAGCGTATCGGCGTTGTTGTGGGTATAGTAGCCGTTGCCGGGGCCTAATTGGGGCTGGCCTGCAAATTTTTCATAATCTTCGGGCTTAATGTTTGCCTCTATATAATCCAAAATGCTTTCGTAAAACTGGCCGATAGATACCCAATGGTCGGGTATTTCATTGCTGTTGGGCACACCGCCGGGGCTTTCTATTTGTATAAACTGCTCTAATTGCTCGGCTGAAAAAGGTGCTAAGCTAATGCTAAGTTCAGGAAAGCGGCCGGGCAGGTTGGTAGGCCATTTTGTGGGCGATATTCCCACCAAATCAGGCATACCTATCAAGGCACGGTGCAGGTTTGATGCAAGTGCCATGTGCAGCATTTCTTCAATTACCACGCTCATAATGGTTGCACCTGCTTTGTTTGAATACACCATTACATCCGCTGATTTTTCCAGTGCAACTTTGGCAGCTTGGGCAGCAGGCAAACCTTCATCGATATACTTATTGGTGTAATCGGCCTGAATTTGGTCTTGGTTGGGTGTGCGGATAATTGAATAGTAGGTGTACAGGTAAATGGGGATGGTAGCCATTTCAATGTCAATGGCTTCTTGCAAAGCATGGGCAAGCGACTGACTGTCTTTTGCCAAGGTTAAAAATCTTTTCATAGGTTTTGTTTAGTTGCTACCGATGATGAAAACTGATAGTATTTACAGGGATTACGCAGTGATTATCATTGATAGTAGTACAGTTAATTAGGTAGCATCGAAGTACATAAATTAACTACCAAAAAACAACGAAAACGATTATTTGTAATCATTCTAAATTGATTGTTTTATTCCTATTTAAAAGCAAAGAAAAATATTAATCGTAATATTGCAATATAGTATTAAAACGATGGGTGCAACCAAAACAGACTTTTTTACCGAGCGGCAAAACCAACTGGCCGCGCTGGCAAAGGCTTTAGCGCATCCTGCGCGTATTGCCATTTTAGATTATTTGCTGAAAGTGGATGCCTGTGTTTGCGGTGATATTGTGAATGAACTTCCGCTTGCCCAACCTACGGTTTCGCAACATTTGAAAGAACTTAAAACCGCAGGACTGATAAAGGGAAGTATTGAGGGAAACAGTATTTGCTATTGCATAAATGAGAAAGCACTGGGACAACTGCAAGAGTTTTTTAATGTGATTACCACACGCGAAAACGGAAAGAATAAATGCTGCTAAAAACAACAACTATATGAGATTATCGGATGTAAAAAAACACCTTAGCACAGTGGATAGCGTACTCTTTGTGCTTGAAAACGGGGAACAGGTGCCCGCCCATTTTCATATTACTGAGGTGGGCTTGATAAACAAACATTTTATAGACTGCGGAAACAATGTGAGAAACGAAACGGTGGTGAGTATGCAGCTTTGGAACGCGAATGATTATGACCACCGACTTGCGCCTGAAAAGCTGATGAAGATTATTGCTACATCAGAAAAGGTGCTGGGTATTGAAGACCACGAGGTGGAGGTGGAGTACCAAGCGGGGACTATAGGCAAATACGGGCTTGCTTTTAACGGCAACCACTTTGTGCTTACCAATAAACATACTGCCTGCCTTGCCAGCGACCACTGTGGTGTTACTGCGGTGAAAAAGAAAGTTGCCCTAAGTGAGCTGCAATGTTGCCCACCGGGAGGGGGTTGCTGTTAATGAGGGAGTTGTTTAAAAAATATAAGAAGCCAATACTGATAACCGCTACTATTACTGTTTTGAATGTGGTGTATGGGTTTGATGCAAGGTTTACGATTATAAATATTGTTTGGCTTTTTGTTTAGTGATTTATGAAGAAAGTACTGATTTTATGCACGGGTAACAGTTGTCGCAGCCAAATTGCCGAAGGGTATTTAAGGCATTTTGCAGGCGGAAAAGCCGAGGTTTGCAGTGCCGGTATTGAAACGCACGGGGTGAACCCAAAAGCTATCAGTACTATGCTGGAAGAGGGTATTGATATTTCAGCCCATACCTCAAACAATATGGATGAATACAGGGGGATTGATTTTGATTATGTGATTACGGTTTGCGACCATGCCCAAGAAAACTGCCCTTATTTTCCAAGCAAGGCACAAAGGTTTCACCACAATTTTCCCGACCCTGCAAAGGCAATCGGCACTGAAGAAGAAATTACTGAACAGTTTAGACAAGTGCGTAACCTGATTAAGGAATATATGCGCCACTTTGCTGCTAAGTATTTAGCCTAAAATATAACAACAGTATTGTTTATACCTTAGGCCAAGTGAAATAAAAATGTGCACCTTCGCCTTTGGCTGATTCTACCCATACTTTGCCGTCTTTTTCTTCAACTATCTTTTTCACAATGGCAAGCCCTACTCCTGTTCCTTCTACTTTATCGCGGGCTTCGAGGGTTTGGAAAATCACAAATATTTTTTCGTGGTACTCAGGTTCTATTCCTTGCCCGTTATCCGCCACCCCAAACTTATACCACGCACCCTCTTCTTCGCAGGTAATCTTAATAGTAGGTTCAGGGTTGCTGCCGTTGTATTTTATGGCATTGCTGATAAGGTTGGAGAAAATTTGCTCAAGGGCAATTTTTTCGGCATTAATAACGGGCAGGTTATCCTGCACGGTAATTTGGTATTGAGCGGGGGGCGAAAGCATCTCGATAATACCGAATACCAACTGCCCAACATCTACTTTGGTGGGGTTTACTTTTATGCGACCTGCACGGGAGTAACTTAATATACCGTTAATTAGGTCTTCTAACCTGCTAACCCTGCCTCGCAACAGTTGAAACTGGTATTTTGTTTCACCCTCCAGCTTGCCCTCAAGGTCTTCTTCAATCCACATACTAAGATTGTTGATGGCCCGAAGGGGTGCCTTTAAATCGTGCGATACGATATAGGCAAATTGGTCAAGTTCTTTATTAATACGCTCTAAGTCACCTGTATATTCTTTCAGTTGTCGTTCAGCCTCTTTTTCTTTGCTAATGTCCTGAAAAACACCTTTTAAATAAGGTACTCGCCCGTTTTCAATTACAGGTACGCCTTTGGTTCTAACGTCAATCAGGGTACCGTTGGCAGTTTCAACTTGTGATTCTATATCAAACGGTGCTTTTTGGTGTAGTGCAGCTTTCACGGCTTCAACAATGGCCTCACGTGTTTCTTGGGTGTAAAAGAGGTGTACATTGTCAAGCGTAGGCTCAAAAGCATCATCAACCTCGTGTATGGTACGCATTTCTTTGCTCCACATCACTTGGTTGGTTTTCATATCAATTTCCCAACTGCCCACGCGGGCTATGTGTTGTGCTTCTTCTAATTCGGCCTGCGATTTTAAAATACGTTGTTCGGCAAGTTTGCTTTCGGTTACGTTAAAGTTTACACCAATCATCCGTATGGCCTTGCCTGTTTCGTTTCTAAAGAGCTTTGATAAAGCAGCTACGTATTTTACTTCGCCTGTTTTTGATAGTACCCTGAAAGTATCTACATAATCACCTTGTTTTCCACTTATAGTAGCTTGCACGCCATCAAATACCTTTTGTTTATCATCGGGATGCAGGGTTTTTTCAAAGGCATCGTAATCGCCGCTAAAACCGGTTGGGTCTATATCAAACAAGGGATACATTTCTTTATCCCATAACAAGCTGCCTGTTTCCAAATTCCAATCCCAAATACCCAATTTTGCGGCGTTAATAGCCAGCGACAAGCGTTCTTGGCTTTCTTTCAACAATTCTTCGGCTACTTTGCGCTTAGTAATATCCAAACCAAAACCAATCATATTGGTTAATTCGCCCTGCGCATTCAGCAGTGGCGACATACGGCGCAGTACCCAAATACGGCCGTTAGGGGTTTCTATTGCTTCCTCAAATTCAATTTGTTGCTTGCTAAACGCTACTTTATTAAAAATTGCCCTGCGACTGTGCGCTATGGCCTTATCACGTCCAAAACGTTCACAATAATCATAATCGTCTTTCCCTACCACAAAGGCGCGCTTTTCGGGGTCGCGTATGGCGGCTTCGTTTACAAACAAGTAACGGTGTTTGTTATCAAACACTACAATATCTGTGGGTATGCGGTTTAGTATTACTTCGTAAAAATCTTGCAGGTTTTTGCTTTTTTCTTCGGCTTCCTTGCGGTCAGTAATATCACGTGAGTTTATTACAATACCCTCAATACCGGGTACGTCCAGTTGGTTGTTGCCTATGCTTTCTACATCAACCCAACTGCCGTTGCTGTGGCGTATCCTAAACTCAATAGGGTCTGATACTCCTCCCCTTTCTATTCCTTTGGTAAACTCATAAAAAGCTCTTTCTGCATCTTCGGGGTGTATAAACTCAAAAATGCTTTTACCTAATACATCTTCTTCGGTATAGTTTAGGGTACGGTAAAACGATGGGCTTTCGTAAATGGTTTTTCCCGTTGCATCAACAATGGTGGTAATATCACTGCTGTTTTGCACAATGGAACGGAAACGGTTTTCGCTTTCAATAAGTTTTTTCTCAGCGGCAATTTTGTCGGTTATATCAGTTAATATCCCTTGAAAATGCGCTGCTGCTCCATCCTCAGCACCCCATTGGATAATATTATCAGAATCAATCCAGCGATATTCTCCATCGGCAGTCCGCAACCTGAAACGAAGGATTACCCGTTCGGTTTTTTCTTTGAATGATTTGAGTACTTTTTTTGTAACCGGTTTAACGTCATCAGGGTGTACAAAATCAGTAAAGGCTACGTTATTTTTTATCCAGTGCTGGGCATTGTAGCCCAATTGAGCAATGTTTTCGGTGATAAACTCAATGTTCAGCTTGAAGTTAGGAGTCCAGCGCACAAGTATTGTGGGGCTGCTTTTAACAATAAGCGATGCTATGCGCTCCTTTTCTTCTGCTTCTTTTAGTGGTGTAATATCGGTATGGGTACCTATAAAATGCCTGTTTACATCTGACGATATGGGGTTGCGTTCAATTATTTTTCCCCTGTCCAAAATCCATTTGTACGTGCCGTTTTTGCACCGCATTCTATACTCGTTTGCATAGTTTTCGGTTTTTCCTTCCATGTGTTCGGCAAAAATACCTGCCGCCGTTTTTGCATCATCAGGATGTATCAGTTTCACCAAATCTTCAATCTTTCCTATTGGTTCACTGTCGTCATATCCAAACATGGTTTTCCAACTTTCTGATACAAACACCTCCCCTGTTTCCGTATTGTAATCCCAAACTCCGTCTCGGTTTCCGCTAAGGGCATATTTCCACCGCTCTTCGCTCACCTTCAATTCATCATCTATCCGCTTTTGCTCCGTAATATCGTTTTGCAGTATAATAAACCCTGTAAGAGTACCGTCTTCGTCGTGCACGGGGGTAACGTTCATAATTGACCAATACCCTTCGCCCGATTTCCTGAAACCGTGTATCTCGCCTTCAAACGGCAATCCCCCTTGTATTGATTGATACAACCTTTTTACCGAATCGGGGGTAAGGGTTGTTTGTTCTTGGGTGCCGCGCAGCAAATCGCCGGGGTCTCTACCCACCATCTCTTTAGCACTATAGCCTGTAATACGTTCAAAGGCGGGGTTCAACCATGTGGCTATACCTTTTGTATCTATCAGTACTACCGCGTTGTTGGTTTTTTGTGCCACTAAACTCAACCGTTTTATTTCCTCTTCGGCTGTTTTGCGTTCGGTCACATCTACCTTAATGGCCATAAACTGATACAACTCGCCGTGTGAATTATAAAAGGGGATAATGTTGGTGGCCTCCCAATACAGTTCACCATTTTTCTTGCGGTTGCAAACTTCCCCGTTCCATATTTCGCCCTTTTTCAGGGTGTCCCACAGTTGTTTCCAAAACTTTTTGGTGTGATGACCTGATGATAATATATTGTGGTTGCTACCTACTAATTCTGTTTTGCTGTATCCCGATATTTCGCAAAATTTTTGATTTACGGATACTATTACCCCGTTACTATCTGTAGTGCTTACTATAAAGCTGGCGGTAACGGCTTTATCAAACTCTTCAAACTTTTTGTATGTTTCGGCAAGCTCTTCCCTTATTTGGTCTTTTTCCTTGTTTACAATATTGTTGGCTTTAAAAAGCTCTTGCGAACTGATTTCAAGAATACGCTCAAGTCGCTTATAGTCTTCATCAAAACTCTGATAAGAGGCACTTATATCGTCCATTAAGGCTATAAACTCAGGGCTTGGGTTATTTTCCTTATAATACTTCTTAATCTGCCGTTGCAATAACCTATGCATAGTCTGTTAAAATATAAAAGGGTCTAAGGGCTGCTGTATGCACCCGCTAAACCCCAGTTAGTTGTTTGTTAAAATCAGTTCTCAAATCTTAGTTCTCGCTCATCAGCGTAATCGTCATTGTTTGGTTGTGCAACTCGCATTTCAGGAACTTCATAAACGGCGATATTTCACCGTATGAATAAAACCCGGTAATCACCGTGCCGTTGCCAAACTTATGTTGCGCTGTTTCCACCTCTTCTTCTACCATCTGCTTCAATACCAACTTTCGCCCCACACAACTGATAAGTATTGCCAAATCAGGTGTGCCTCCGTCCCAATCAGCCATACTTTTTTCTGCTGCCTCCATACTGCCGTCAATAAGTCGGTCAACATTTGCCTTCATCAACCTTACATACGAACCCTGCGGAATATCGCCTGCAAAGGTCATTGATTTATCTTCTTCGTTTACTGCCAAAATGGTACGCACAATAGGGCGTTCATCGCCATTAGTGCGTATGCTTAGCGGAAACAATAATGCCGAAGCAGGTAACTCTGCTGCTTTATCGCCTAAAAATGATTTGTATAAATCCAAAGCCGGTTCGCCATCCAATTCATAAAGCACATTGTGCTTAGCTTTGGTAACATTGCGTTCGATACCAAAACTATCCCACCCTCCCATACTTGCATACCCCAGTTTAAGGCTATCACCATAAAAACCAACGGCTGCAATAATGTTTGAGCCGGGGGCGGCTTCATGGGTAAATACAAGGGTTTTCACAAAATCAGGGCCATCGCCGGCCAACCCGCCTGTAACGGATACCCCTTGGGGCAGTTCTTCCTGCATTCCGCGTACAAACTCGCTGCCGTTTACCACTAAACCATCCGTAAGCACAAACAGGTGCCGCAGGTTGTTGTGGTTAAACATTGATACTATTTTGCGCCCTGCATCATAACTTTCGTCTGAATTATCAATCACCAGTTGGTGTGATACCACCTGAGTATGCTCAAATTGTATTGCTGTGGCGGTAACTGTACCATCGTAAACTTTGGTTTCCAATATCTCGCCCGATGTACTGCACCCGATTAGTTGCGCTTGGGGAAATTTTTGCCGCAATTGCCCTACAGCATCCGAGGTTTCAATTGCCTGCCGTTGCCCGAAAACTATCAGCAACGATGGCGACGTTGTTTCTGTGCCTCCTGTTTGCGCCCATTGCTTTGTTTCTGCAAAATGGTATTGGGCTATTTTCATATATAATGGGTTAGTTAAGCAGTATCCTTTAGCAATTTATTGTTTTGCATTGATATTTTTCCAGTGTTTTAGAAAAAAGGGTAAAATCGTTTCACAAAACGGTAAAGTGAATAATTATTATGGTTTGGGCTTTTGATTTATGCTGAAATGAATAATTTTGTTAACGCTATACATGGATACACTATACGATCTTGCCGACCTTGAAGCCCTTGCAATGGGTGATGCTGACTTTATGAAGGAGTTGCTTGCTGCTAATGTGGAAAGTATTGAGGCGGGTATTGAGGTAATTACCCAAAGCTATAACGGCGGCGATTTGGATACAATGGGTAAGGAGGCTCACAAAATTAAACCTCTGTTGGCAATGCTAAAAGCCGACAGGGTACACAAGGCAATCGTAGATATTGAATATTATAGCCGTAAAGAGTATAACCCCGATAAGGTGCAAAGTGCTTTCGCCGAGTTTGAACCGCTTGCCCCTGTGTTATTGCAACAACTAAAAGAATTAATTGCTTAGTTTTACCGTATCAGGTATTTACCCGTTCGGGGATGCTGCAATTTTCCTAAAACTACATACCGCAACGCATCAATAGCATGGTTATTAAAGTCAACAGGTTTATTTACCGTTATCCCGTTTTTATCCGTTTGCCATTTATAACTGCGTAATTCTTTTATCAGATTAAGTGATGCTGTCGTTATGCACAGCGGGTAACGTCGTAAAATATCAATAGAAAGGTTAATACTGTCAGGCCCTTTAGGGGCTGACTTAACATTATACCCAAGCCTGTAAATCTCTTCGATTGATTTTGGCTCGGCCGCATCGGCCAATATCTCATCAAACCTTTGCAAACGCAAAGCATCAAAATGTGCAACAATATCAGGATTGGTAAGTCCAGTTTGGTACAAGTGTTCGTGCACAAACAATTTCCCATCGCCCAAGCGTACCTCCACCAATGCAGTAGGGTCGTTACTAAACCCAAAGTCCAAACCATAGCCCACCAATTTAGCCTCATCAGGCAATTGGGACACTACCGTATAATTTTTAAACACCTGTCCGCTAATGCTTCCATACTCACCCATCCCAAATATTTTCCAATATTCAGGGTCATTCTCCTGCAAATATTCAATCTCAGCAATAGTAACAGGGTCAAGAAAAGTATTATCTTTATATGTACTCACAATCACCTCAACATCGCCTTGTGTGTGCAAGCGTTTTTGTTCTAATTCTGTATTTATCCAGCAATTAATATCATCGGGGTTAAAATCTAAAAACGCCCTGCCCGATGTACGGAAAATCAGTTGCATCCATTCTTCAAAACTGCATTCGTTGGCCTCGTTCAACCACAGGTGGGTGCGTTTTCTACCCCGAACTTTTTGTTCGTTATCCAACGAAAAAAACTCTAAAATATTAGTTCCGTGTTTAATAATATTTTCGGTTTTATTGTGCTGTACTAAAGGGTATAGTCCTGTTTTTTGAAGTATATCCACCACATCACGCAGGGCGGTAGCGCGCAATGCCGGAAACGATTTGCGCACTACTGATAATATTTTATTTTCACCGCTAAATAATTCAACAATAAATAGTTGCGCCAGCGAGTATGTTTTTGAACTGCGCGTGCCGCCCCTGTTAACCACAATACGTTTGGTGCTGTTGTAGTTACATTCAAAAACAGGTGTTACTTCTATATTAATTATTTCTTCTGACACTAATTTCGATTTTTTTAGTTTGTAATCCCTCGCCTGTTAACTGTTTATCGGTGTATCCGTAATTGGCCTTTAAATCAAAAATCAACCCGGTACTGTTACCCTCGCCATTTATCAACGCATCCAGCACAATGCCCTCCAACGTATCGCGGATGGTTTGGCAGGTATCCGCAGTTTCACTTTGGGCAAGTGTTTCACCCCACTGCTTCCACGAGTAGCCCATGTGCACGCACCAAAAATCTTTTATGGTAGGTATTTTGGGCTGCTTTACGGTTATTTTTTCGCCCTTGTTGGCCACCTCGCTTGTGTGGTTTTGACATTTATCAATATATTCAACAAACCCTTTTTTAAGCTGGTCTGTGGTTATTTTAGGTATTGCTTTCTTTCGTGGCATAATTATAATTATTTGTTTTTTGTTTCACCTGAAGCTTCACCCTGTGCCGCACTTTCACCGCTTTGTTTCTCATAGGCCCCCATTAGGACATTTATATCTTCCATAAAACAAGTGTGGCAGCTGCTACGGGCAGGTTTTAGCCCGATAATTGAGCGTAAATCATCGATACGTAATTTATCCTCGTGGGTAAACAGGCTTACTTTGGTTTGCAACCATAGCTGCCATTTTTCTTCAAGCTGTTGCAGTAGCTGCAATTGATAGTTATTGAACATGGTTTTAATTATTTAAATATTTTGTATAAAAAGTGGCTGATGGCTGAGGCCGCAAGCCCGTAAACAGTGATAGCAACCATTGATTGCAGGGTAACAGGTAGTTTTTCGGTAACCTCTGCCACAAAATACAATACCGATAACCAAAAGGATAAGCAGATGTGGCAGTCGAGGGGTTTTAACTTTAATTGATGCAACGGGATTTGAAATCTTGTGTACAGCCACCCTTTGAGTTGACCCACAATGCCCGAATAATGCACGATTGTTAGCGATGCAAGGGCGATGATAATTAGTTTACTAAACAATGCTATTGATTCCATACCCCTTAATTGGTTATGGCAAAAAGTGTTTCAGCACGATACTTTCGCAAAATTTATATAAATTTTTCGATTACAACCGCAGTATTTATATTAAATTTGCGATTATGTATGTAGACAGACAGCTGCTTACCCAAATGGAACAACGCCTGAAGGGCAATAAAGCCATTATACTACTTGGGCCAAGACAAGTGGGAAAGACTACACTTATACACCAACTGACCGAAAAAACGGGCGGCGAAATGCTATGGTTAAACGGTGATGAGGCTGATGTGCGTGAAGCACTCACCAATACTACATCAGCTAAGTTGCGGGCTTTGATTGGAAAAAATACGCTGGTAATTATTGACGAGGCACAACGAATAGAAAATATTGGGCTTTGCCTGAAACTAATTACCGATAATTTTAAAGGGATAAAAGTGATTGCCTCGGGCTCATCGTCGTTTGATTTGGCCAACAAAATTAATGAACCGCTCACAGGCCGTAAGTGGGAGTTTACTTTGTTTCCGCTCTCATACAACGAAATGTGCAAACATCACGGTTTGTTGGAAGAAAACCGCTTGTTGGAACATCGGCTGGTGTATGGCTATTACCCTGATGTAGTAACCAACCCGGGCGATGAGCAGGAAATTTTAAAGCAACTAAGCGACAGCTATTTATACAAGGATATTCTTACTTGGGAAAGTATCCAAAAGCCTGAAAGACTTGAAAAACTGGTGCAGGCCTTGGCTTTCCAAGTAGGCAATGAAGTTTCATATAATGAATTGGGACAACAAACAGGATTGGATAACGAAACGGTTGAACGGTATATCCACCTGCTCGAAAAGGCGTTTATTGTATTTCGTTTACAATCATTCAGCCGTAATTTGAGGAACGAATTAAAGAAAAGCCGGAAAATTTATTTTTATGACAACGGCTTACGCAATGCAGTAATAAAACAGTTTAATGCCTTGGCGTTTAGAAACGATGTGGGTGCTTTGTGGGAGAACTTTTTGGTAACGGAACGCATGAAAACGCTTGAGTATCAACGGGTATTTGCAAACCGCTATTTTTGGCGCACCCACGCCCAACAAGAAATTGATTATGTAGAAGAAAGAGAAGGACAACTGCACGCTTTTGAATTTAAATGGAATGTAAAAGCCAAAGCGAAGATGCCTAAGGCTTTTGGCGAAGCATACCCCGAACATACTTTTGCCGTAGTAAACAAAAAAAGCATGGTTGATTTCTTATCAGCCGACTAATTTTCGCAAAATTTATACAATTTTTGCGATTGAAACCGCAAATTTTATATAAATATTGCGGTTTCAATCGCAGTTATTTAAATAAATTACTATCAATACTGGGCTCCGCCATCAAACGGCAATACCTCTTCATCTTTATGAAAGGCTTTTATATTGCGGTTTAGCACCGGCCACGGCATACCCAAAGCGTGAACGGCATCGGTAATAAAGTTGGGATCGTCGCTTTGCAGGCTATTATCAGTAATGTGCGGGCCGTGTCTAAAACGTAATTTCTCAAACACACTGCGGTGTATCAATGCAAACCCGATATTACCGTGATGCAATTCCACCACACCGTTGCCCAACTCTACCAAACCGTGCTTGCCGCCAAACACATACTCGGCATGTTTATGGTCGTTCCGCCCCTGTACATGGCCAAAAACAACGGGTCTGTTATACTTGTTGGCCGTTTCTAAAAACCGTTCAACAGTATCGGGCGCAACCGTCATATCGCCATCCACAAACATCAGGTAATCACAATGTAAACCAAGCGCAGCCTCAATACACATATTGCGAGCCATGCAAATAGGTACCAACCGTTGCTGGTCTTGGTCAAAAGCAGGCTTGCGCCACCAACTGCTGGTAAATTGCCAAGTATCGGTATGTATGGCCAATTTCGATTGGCTTTCAATGGCATCAAAAAGAGGTGCAAAGGTTTGCTTATCCTCCGTTTCTATATTGTAATAAATAACTTTATTTGAATACGTTAGTGCCGCAATACTTTGGTGCGGCACTAGCTGATTGTGGGCTTTGCGGTGACAATGAAGGCAAGCCACCAATACTTTAGGTGTTTCCATAGGATTTTATCCTATGATTTGAATACGAAGGCTTTGTACCCATTAAAACATTCTATCCATATAGGTATTTTGAGATACTGATGAATGATATCGTCAAATGACTTTTCTGAATACCGACTTCACAAAGCTGCTTAGTCTGGCCATGAAATCAGTAACAATCTACCTCCGTCCCAACTTAGCAAGGTGGGACGCTACGCACAAGCCATTGTATTCGCGCGTTTTCTAAAGTTCTAATGTCATTATGAAGCAGGTGAGCTTGTGTGGCTGTTCCCCCTGTTTTTAGAAGGGGATTAAGGGGTGGTCGGCAACCGACCACTGCTCCGACTTCGCTCTGTATAACAAAACAATCTGTTATTCCGATGAAAGAGGAATCCTGTTACAATTATGTTACCAGCTAACACAATTGTAATAGGATGCTTCCTTCGTCAGCATGACAGCAAGCTGTCTAACTTAAAGCTATATACTATTAATGTTTAAAATGGCGGATGCCTGTAAACACCATCGCCATATTGTGCTCGTTGCAATAGTTAACGCTCAACTCATCTTTAATAGAGCCGCCGGGCTGTATTACACTCACAATACCTGCCTTATCAGCAATTTCCACACAATCGGGGAAAGGGAAAAACGCATCAGAACCCATTGAAGCGCCTTGTAGTGATAAACCAAACTCACCCGCTTTAGCAATGGCATTTTTCAGCGCATCCACGCGCGAAGTTTGTCCGCAACCAATGCCCAACAATTGGTTATCTTTTGCCAACACAATGGTGTTTGATTTGGTGTGTTTTACAATCTTATCGGCAAACAGCATATCCGCAACTTCTTGTGTAGTGGGTTTGCGGCTGGTTGGGTAGGTAAAATCAGCTTCGGTAACCACCTTGTTGTCTGCGTCTTGGTAAATGCTGCCGTTTAGCAATGTTTTATGCACCATTTCTTGCGCAGGTACACTCTTTAACTGCAACAACACACGGTTTTTCTTTTGCTTCAATATTTCAAGTGCATCTGCATCAAATGCAGGGGCAATCAATACCTCAAAAAACAGGTTGTTAATTTCAGTAGCCGTTGCTGCATCTACAGCACGGTTGCAGGCTATTATACCGCCAAAAGCACTGGTAGGGTCGGCGGCAAGGGCTTTGTGCCACGCTTGGGTAAGATTAGCATCGGTAGCCAACCCGCAGGGGTTGGTATGCTTTATAATCACAAACGTAGGGCCTTCAAACTCATTCAACAGGTAAAGGGCACTGTCAACGTCGTTAAGGTTGTTATACGATATTTCTTTGCCGTGCAATTGGGTAAATACTTCATCCAAATTGCCACGGAAAAATGCCTTTTGGTGGGGGTTTTCACCGTAACGCAAATGTGTATCCGTTACCCCTGCAAAATAATTACCAATGGCGGTATCGTACTGCGAAGTACGGGCAAACGCTTGTTTGGCAAAATAACGGCGGTCATCAATGCTTGTCGCTCCGCTCTTAGCTTTCAATACTTCGGTCAGCTTGGTATATTCTGCTTTGTCGGCAATTACAATGGTATCTTTAAAGTTTTTGGCCGCTGCACGTATCAATGAAACTCCGCCAATATCAATCTTCTCAATAATTTCAGCCTCGTTATCGGTGTTTTTCAAAGTTTCTTCAAAAGGGTATAAATCAACTATCACCAAATCAATCTCAGGTATTGCGAACTCTCCCAAGGTTTTCATGTCCTCAGCATTATCCCTGCGAGCCAAAATACCGCCAAACACTTTGGGGTGAAGGGTTTTTACACGTCCGCCCAATATTGAGGGGTACGCCGTTAACTCCTCTACAGGCACCACGGGCATTCCCAAGCCCTCTATAAATGCTTGTGTGCCTCCGGTTGAGTAAAAAGTTACTCCGTTGGCATGAAGTGTTTTGATTAACTCGTCAAGATGGTCTTTGTGATATACAGATACTAAAGCCGATTTGATTTTTTTGTCCATTCCCTTTGGTTTTTGAAATAAACCGCGAAAAAACAACATTAACCCGACATTTTATAAACAAGTTGCTTACTATTGGACTGCCTTGCTTTTACTGTGCTTCTTCCAATCAAGGTACAGGCCAAACGTGGTAAAATTTACAAAACCCGGGGCAAAGCGGTAGTTGCGTTGCAAGTTTTGCATATCTATTTTATCAGTATTGTAATTATCAGGAGCAAACCCAAAATTAGTGTAGGCAAATACGGGTACTTTTTTGCTCTCAAAAATAAAAAACAGCCATGCCCCTGTGCCTCTGAAAACAGTATTGGGCGCATTTATATCCTTATCCCCTTTTGAAAACAACTGGCCGCTTACAAGATACGTCTGTTTAAAATAAAAATTATCGTACACCACCCGTGTAAACATAACGCTAACGCCTATTTTAACCCATTCTTTTTTGCCGACATGAATGGCTGTATAAACTGACGGGGTAATGGATGTGGCAGTGTACGAAACATCTGTTTCTATGTTGCTTTCATCGTCTTTTACAAAAGGTAAATCATCTGTAAAATTTCCTTTTTGCCTACCGTGTGCCCTTCCTGCCTGTAACGATACATAAAAACTACCTGCCCTTTTAGCCTTAAAGATGGGCATATACAACTGGCCTGAAAAATTGTAGCCGGTAAATCCCTTATACCCGTAAAAATAACCACCCGTAATACCCACATATTTTATGGGTGAGGCTGAAACTTGCGCGTGTGTTCCTAACACTCCCACTGTGCCTGTGGCACGAATTTGTCCTCCGTGAGTGTATGCGGCAGTATCGGGCAACGGATTGATATAGGTATATGCAAACGGTGAACAGGATGCCGCTGCCAAAAGCATACATACACAAATCAACCGCTGTATGAGAGACATATTGCAAGTTATATTAATCTTTTGTTACTCGTTTAATTCATCGAAAAACAATATTACCGCATAGTGTATTCCTTTATATTGCTGCTCAATATATTACTGATGAAAAAACTCTTACTTCTATTTTGCCTGATATGGCTTGCGGCACCACAATTAAAGGCCACTAATGACGAGTCGGACAGTCTTTCAGCAGAAAACCTTGAACTACTTGAGGCTTTAAAAGTGCTTGATTCAGCACAAAAACTAAAATACCAAACCGGTACTGTAACCATTGGCAGTGGGTTGGCTACCATTAATATCCCAAAAGGCTTTAAATATTTGGATGCCCAACAAACTGAGTTTGTACTGCACAAATTATGGAACAACCCTCCCAACGGCGGTTATTTAGGAATGCTGCTGCTTGAGAATGCGGATTTGCTCGACTCTGCTTCTTGGGTGTTTACCATACAATACGATGCCATAGGATATGTGAGTGATAAAGATGCCAACGATGTTAAGTATGATGATTTACTGGCCGATTTGAAAAAAGAATCGGAAGAAGAAAATAAAACCCGCACGGCATTGGGCTACGATGCCATGCACCTTGTGGGTTGGGCTTCAAGTCCGTATTACGACGAAAACAAAAAAATACTGCATTGGGCCAAAGAGTTTAGTGTTGATGAAAATGCTATTAATACCCTTAACTACAACGTGCGCATATTGGGGCGTAAAGGGGTTTTGGTATTAAACGCCATTGCTGCTATGCCCCAACTTGAGGATGTGAAAAAGAACATAGACCCGCTTACCGGTGCCGTTGAGTTTAGCTCAAGTAATAAATACAGTGATTTTAACCCCGATGTGGATGAGGTGGCCGCATGGACTATCGGCGGTTTGGTGGCCGGTAAAGTGTTGGCTAAAGCAGGATTGTTTGCAGGGCTTGCAAAATTCGGCAAAGTGATTATTCTTGGTTTGATAGCCTTAGGTGCAGGAGTTATTAAGTTTTTCAGGGGTAGAAAAAACAAAGAAACTGCTACCGACGGTAATACCACCGCATAACAACAATTATTGCACATTTTTAACCCGTAATCTTACCTTTGATACTGTATGAAGTTGCTCAAAGGTTTTTTTAAATGGTTTTTAATCGCGTTGATAGTGTTCAATGTGGGGGTTTTGGTTACAGGTAATATCCATTTGTACAAAGCCCTTTCACTTACCTACTTTGTTGGCCGCACAGGGCCGTCTATTGATGATTATACCGCCTTTGAAAACCGTGATATAAAAACAGGCACTTTGCAAGCATGGCCTGTGGCTGCCAATTACAACAAAACACCGTTAAGCGATGCGGATAAAAAATACCACGAAAGTATTGGTACAGTAGCTTATTTGGTGATACACAACGATAGTATTGTGCATGAAAGTTATTGGGACGGCTACGGTGAAGACTCGTACTCAAACTCCTTTTCGGTAGCCAAAAGTGTAGTATCAATACTGGTGGGTTGTGCCATTGGCGACGGTTTGATAAAAGACGTTAACGAACCTGCGGTAAAATACCTGCCTGAATTTAAAGAAACATTGGGAGATAAAATAACCATCCGCCATTTGCTTACCATGAGTTCGGGTATTGGGTTTGACGAAAGCTACGGCAATCCCTTTGGTATGATGGCAAAAGCTTATTACGGCAAAGGGTTGAAAGAGCTGGTGGCCGATTATAAACCCGCCACCGAAGCAGGAAAACAGTTTGACTACATGGGAGGCAATACCTTGCTGCTGGGTTTTATTGTTGAAAAAGTAACGGGTAAAAAGCTGGGTGATTATGCTTCAGAAAAAATATGGCAACCCATTGGTGCTGCTAATCCTGCTAAATGGACTATTGATGCCAAAGACGGTGATGAACGCTCGTACTGCTGCTTTTATACCAATGCCCGCGATTTTGCCCGCTTGGGTAAATTGTATAAAGATAGCGGCCGCTGGAATGGCAATCAATTAGTGCCGCAAGAATACGTACTAAACTCAATAAAGCCTGCGTCGGACGTAATGGATGGCAACCAACTCCTTAAAATATACGGTTACCAGTGGTGGTGTATGCAATACCAAAACCGCCCCATGTTTTATGCAAGGGGAATTAAAGGCCAATATATTTTGGTGGATTATGCCACCAACACCATTGTAGTAAGGCTGGGGCACAGGCGCGAGGGTAAAAACATCGACGGCCACCCTTCTGAAACCTTCCGCTACCTTGAAATGGCCGAGTACCTGAAATAACCTCTCGGCAAGCTTCGGCCTCTCGGCAAGCTCGAGGTGTCCTGAGTTTGCAGAAGCCCTACGCTTGCCGAAATCCTGAGCCTGCCGAAGGATATATTACCATATTTTCCGTATTATTGAGTATATGAAAAATTGCATTTCATTCCTCCTTACCATAACCATCGCCTTTATTATTCATCCTCTAAAATCACAAACCCTCGGTACTGATATTAGCGGAAACTCGCCCATTGTGCACCAAGGCGGAAACGCTTATGCCGATGTAGTGAATGCCAATTTCGGGGCATCGTTTTTTGCATTTGACGATAACCTGTATTACCGACAATCCACCCTTTTCGGGGTAACAGTAAACGGCTCTGACAGAGCAGGCATGGCAGCCTTTTTAAACAACGGGATTACAGCCCCCCAAGCATCTGCCGCCTTTACCGTAGGCTTATGCAAAACCAACAACTTTATTAACCGTTATAAACCCCGTGCCGAATATTGGGCACTTTTGGAAGAAGAAGATGCACGCCTTACTAACAGAATGAATGCTTTGGTAAAAGACAGCAGTTATTTAAGCTCCATGCTGAAAGATTTAGCAAGAAAATACCCTGCCCAAACCGATACATTAAAACAATTATTCTTTTCAATAGAACCAAATTTAGAACAACTGAAACTTGTGTGGTTTGCTTATGCCAAAACTGTAACCCCCAATGAGTTTTACTATGAAGTTATTTCATTGTTAAACGCAGGCAGTGATTTTAGCAATCTTTTTACTGAATATTCGGATTTAAAACAAAAGCACAACCAAATTATCCTGCAAAAACAAATTATTGATAAACCGGCACGGCCATTTGTACAGAACATATTATACCTTACGGCAGGATTAAAACACAATGGTTTTCACCAAATTGACTCTCAAAACAATGCTATCAACGTTATTTTTAATGATATCACCACAGGCTTTGTTGCCTTAGGGGGCAGCCATTGTTTTGGCAACCGTGTTTTTTTAGGATACCAAATAGGGCAAACCATGCTTGATAATTTTGAAGCCCTTGCACCCATGGCCTACGATACAGCAAAAACAGCCACAAAATCACAAGCTGCCACCACCCGCAGCTACCAAGTATATACAGGTAGCTTTAATCGCGTTGTCTCGCCGTATTTTTCATTCCATTTAGCCCTGCGGCAAAAAGTAGGAAAAATAGGGCACGCCATTATTACCCCTGTACAGTTTACTTATTCTGCCAAATCAACCATCGGGGCATCGGTTCAATTAATTACAAACAGCGGGGTAAGTCTTGGTGCCACCATTGAAAACAGGATTATTAGTGATGCAAGGCTGAAACAGCCCGGCCAAGAAACATTCAGTCAGGTATATTTCGGTTTTAGATTAGGGATTTTGCTGGCCGATTTTGATTTTTTTAATTAACGGCTTACTATTATACACAGCAACCACCACTGCTATCACCAGCAGCGGATAGATAGGCACTTTAAACCTTGCACTGCCTATTGGCCCCGTAAGAAACCAAATATACCCTGCCATAACCAACAGGTATATTTTGGGCAACAAAGGGGTTTTAGTAAATAAATATACTGTGCAAAGTAACAACACCAGCGTATTGGCAACCATTTGCAACAGTAGCACAGCAATTAATGCGAGAGGCTGCGTTTTGATAAAGCGTTTCAACTCGCCCATATCCCCCTTGCTGATGTAATGCAGCAAACCCAACCCGTCCGTTTGGGGAATATTAAAAAAGCTCACGTAATCATACCTGCCGGGGTCGGCCATAAAATTAAGCATCCCCCTTGCATGAAACTTGCCGTATGCGGGCACATCACTCAATAAAATTTGTTTGCACGTATCTTTAATGTATTCGCATTGCTGCGCATAACTACCCTTTTTCACAACGGCAGAATCAATCACCGCAATTACACTGTCACCATACTCGCTGCCATACTTGGCAAACAAAAAGTATTTAGTGTTATAATCCTTTAAATTAACGTGGGTAATGGATGAATAATGCCTGTACCCTGTTTGGCGGTAGTTTACCCCGCTCCACCAGTAGGCAGCCAGCGGCAGCATAACCACAGTTAGTGGCAACAGGTATTGTCTTTTTTTGGTAGCAAAAAATAAAAGTACGGCCAGATTAATTACCCAAAAATACAGCATTACGGGTTTGGTAAGCAGTGCCAACGTAAGCAATGCGATATTGCCCATTATCCAATATTGTTTATTTGTTTTTAAATAACGGAGAAAACAATAAAATGCCCCTATAAGCAATGCCTGCAAAAGGGTTTCGCTCATCACCATATTGGCATATAACAGTTGGTTAGGAAAAACCAGCCATAATATCCCCGCCCAAAGGGCCGGTTTTGCTATCCCGAAATCATCACGCAATATTTTATATACCAGCCACGCGCAAAAAATACTGATGATATTTTGCAGTAACAGCACCACATACAACGACCCGAAAATGCTGGTAACTGCCCAAATAAACAGCCCGTATAAGGGCGGGCGTTTGCTGTAATAATCAATTTTTATAGGTTGGGTTGGGTCGTTAGCATAAAAGCTGCCTGTGGCTTCAAAATTCTTTGCTTGCCAAATATAATCTCCACTATCAGGCAATTGTATATTGCCTTTGTACAATGCCAGCACAAAAAACACTGCATGCAACAGGGTTATAAACAGCAGGTATTTACGGGCATTGCTCAAAAGACAACTTATTTCTTAAAATTATCCTTAATTACCCCGTAAAACTCCTTATAAACGCCGGGGCAGCACGCTACAATTTCTTTACCGAAAAGATAATTTCCCTTGCCCGAAAAATCAACCACCTTGCCGCCAGCCTGCTGCACGATAAATGCACCCGCGGCCACATCCCAAGGGCTAAGACCCATTTCAAAAAAGCCTTCAAAACGGCCTGCGGCAGTGTAAGCCAAATCAATAGCAGCACTGCCCATACGGCGTAAGCCGCGTGTGGCCTTCATATAGTGGCGCAAACTATTCACATAGCCGTCCATGCCGTCAAACTCATAATAAGGGAAACCTGTTGCCAATAGTGAGTCTTTCAACGCATTCACAGGTGATACTTTAATCTCAGTACCGTTCAGATACGCTGCTGAATCTTTCCAAGCATAAAAACACTCATCCTTACACACCTCATACACAATGCCCATCACCAGCTTTTCTTCCTCAAGCAACCCCACACTTACAGAAAACACAGGAATACCGTGTATAAAATTGGTTGTTCCGTCAAGCGGGTCAACCACCCAGCGGTATTTATGGCCCTCCGTTTGGGCAATCGTGTTTTCTTCAGTAATAAACCCGCAATCCTCTATCAATTGGTCAAGCCCCTCTACCAGTATTTTCTCGGCCGTCACATCCACATAACTCACCAATTGGTTCAAGCTCTTCTCCTCAGTAGCCATGCGGTCAAAACCCGCAAACTCCTTGCGGATAAAAGCTCCCGCCTCTTCAACCACCTCAATGGCCTCACGGCACAACTTTTCGTAATTCATGCCGCTAAGGTAACCAGCATTGATGAAATGTGTAAGTAAAACCACAGAGAATAATCTTATGCAAACCGGAGAAAAGTCGCTCAGATTTCCTGCCCACTGTGCGGCTGATGTCCACGAAAAGTGTGAAATTTAAGTTCTTATGCTGTGGGATACACGATGCCGTGCGAAAACTTAAATTTGGTTTTCGTGGCGGGCTTTTTGGTTACTTTTTACCCGAACAAAAAGTAACGGCAAAGAAAATTGCGAATGAAAAAATACCGCTACTGCTTCTTAGCCGAAGTATCTTCCTGCAAAGGCTGGGGAACAGAAAGCTGCTTGCGTTGTATGGGAGGCTCAGCACCCTCTTTGTAGTAGTTTTTCCAGATAAGGAAACCACCGTAAAACACAATAAATACCATGGTAATCAGTATCGAACGCTTAAACGCCTTAGGACTGGGTTCGCGGTCGTAAACGGGTATTTTGGGTTTATTCTCCATAGTATTCAACAAAATTGCGTTCGGTTTCCACCAATTTCAAATAGTGTAGTTGGCATCCGTGCCCACCAATGGGGGCATCCAATTGGTTCCAAATCTCCACTACAATATTTTCAATACTCGCCATTTTTCCGCGCATAAAATCAACATCCTCGTTAATGTTGCGGTGGTCAAGCTTATCAATCACACGGTCACGAATAATCGTTTTCAACACCTTCAAGTCGATAATAAAACCCGTATCGGGGTTAGGATGCCCCTTTACAGTTACAAACAACTCAAAATTGTGTCCGTGCCAGTTCTTATTGGCGCATCGGCCAAAAACCGTATCATTCTGTTCCTCCGTCCAATTAGGATTGTACAGTTTGTGCGCAGCATTAAAATGCTCCTTGCGGGTTATATAAAGTAATTTAGGTTTCTCAGCCATTGCTGTAGGTTATCCGTTGTTACAAAAAAGTTTGCAAAGATAGCTATATAAAAGCAGATAATCAAAATTGATGTGCTAAACCTCAATAAAATCAAGGCTTTTGCATTTTTCCGTAAAATCGTTTTAACCGTTTGCAAAAACTGCCTGAAAAAGTCCGCACAAGCCACGCACCTTTGTATCACAAACTATGAAAACATAAGGGGCGGCTCCCAAAAAGGGCTGCCCCATTTTATTACTACCTGCCTATGAAACCACAATTACTGTTTTATTTATTGTTAGCCCTGTTTGCAAGCAGTTGTGCCTTTAACACTTATACCCATATACCTCAAATGCCTAATTCCACCGCATTTAGCGACGCTGAGCAATTGAAGGTGAATGCCGCCGCAGGCCGTACTCATATTGAGGCGCAGGTTGCTTACTCGCCTTTGAAACATCTTGCAGTAAACGGTGGTGCATTTTTGGGCGAACATAACCAATTATCCCTTGAGGGTGGTTTATCAGGTTATACAAGGTCTGTAGAAGATGAACGTGTATTTGTTACTGCCGGGGTTTCACTCTCAAAAGGCAGCATCAATACCGATTTTGACGATAAAAAAGGTACAAGCCGCGCAGAGTTTTATTCTATCAGTTGCAATTACACAGGTAAGCATTTTCAATACGGTTTATATTGGCACGGTAACGATGAGTATTTAAAAAGGGATGGAAGCAGAAGGACATTCGGACTTATAATTAAACACAACTATATTAATTACGAAAACTATAGTTACACTGAAATTGACAAGAGTTTTAGAGGGATTCCTAACATACTAAACCAAATAAGCAGAACACAGTTAACTATTAAATCTTTAACCATGATGTGTTTTTATGAAAAAGAGATTTCCCGCTACGCAACCATCCTTGTACAAACCGGACTCCAACCAAAATCAACCCCGATGATAGATTTATTTACTACTCAACCACACCAAAAAATCTTTTGGCAACCAAGCAGACCCTTTTTAAACATCGCCTTCGGAATCAAAATCGATTAAACACCCTTGAAAAGCCTGTTGCCTTTACTGTTTCACAAACTTGGTGTGTGTTGTCATTGTTCCTGTTGAAACCGATAAGAAATATACCCCCTGTACCAGCCTCGAAATATCAATATCAGCTTTGCCTGATGCAATAGTTTGAGCGGCAACGCAGGTGCGACCCTGCATATCAGTAACAGTGGCTGTGTACATCCCGTCAAAAGGTACTCTCACAGTTAACAAAGTAGCCACAGGATTAGGGTACACCACAATGTTTTGACTGCTTACAGACAACACATCAATACTTTGCAGCCTACCCATCATACAATATACCTTATTGGTACTTTGCTGATTGGCAAAATCAAACCACACATCGGCCTTGTTTTTCACAAGCGTTCCTGCGGTTATTTTATCGCTCATACGTATTTTAAACCGTATATGCCCCCTGTTCTCAACAAAATCATTGCTGTGCAATAAGTTGGGCGGCAAATTAATGTTAGAAAAAGTCCACACCAGCACCCCTTTGCCCAATTGCGGCGGCAAATTTATTACCTGTGTGGTATAGGGGTGGCTTGCCCCCAACTCCTGAATATATTCAATACTAAGATTCAAATCAATCGTATCAACCACCACCACCGTTTTCACTGTGTCATCAGTAGTATTCTCAAACCGTATCAGGTATTCTACCTCCTGTTGCCCGTTGTTAACGTCAAAAACCGTTACGCTGTCGCCTGCATCAGGCTCAGGGAAAATATACTTGCCGTTAATATCCGTATCATTATCCACCGTTTGTTGCAGCGTATCATAATTATCATTTCCAAAAGCATCGCTCACACTACCTGCATCGGCCAAAAACTCAATTTGCCCTGTTGATGCCCCCTCAACTTTCCCTTTAAACAAAATTGTTTTTTCTTCACCGGGGTCAAGGCTGCTAAACTCCCATTGCGCAACCCCGCCTGTTATTGATTGTGGCGGCGGAAATGCTGTAAAGTTTTTAAACCCTGTATCAATTTTAAGTTTCAGCTTGCCTTGCAAAATGGCTTTACCCCCGTTGTTCTTATAGCTTAGCGAGTACATCTCTGTAATGCCCCTGCGAGCCTTGTAACCCGCATTGGGTAATATTTTAATACCTACATCCTCAATACTTCCGTCAAGCCGCAATGCAAAATCAGCAGTATCAAAAATTACATTGTTTGTGGAGGGAGTAAACAAGTATTGGGTTGGGTTGCACGAGCTTAACGACCAATATTTTTTGGGTGATACGGTTATGGGATACGTGCCGCTGCGGGGTACTGCAAAAAAGTAAATCCCCTCCCTGTCAGTATAACCCACCACCAAACCATTAAACAAGCGTATCACCTGCCCGGCTAAAGGACGTTCACCCAAATCGCGGCGGCAGTTATTGTTTGCATCGTGGTACACCCTGCCTGCTATAATAGCCAAATCATTATCAAACTCTGCCACACGGTTCAGTTGTATCCTGCCAAAATTTAAAAAACTGCCGGTAGCAAAAAAACGGTTTTTAAATGCCTTTAAAAACCTTACTCCAACAAGGTTAATCTCGTCTAAAATAAGCCATGAGGTATCCGACCATTTAATAATACTGTTGTTTTTGGGTGAGGTATTAAACGAGCCGCAAGCCCACAATTCATCATCAAAAAACTCAAGATCGCTAAATACCGCAAGGTTTAAATTAGGGAAACCTTTGCTACGGTTGTGCCAACCTCCGCCTATGTATGAATAAATGGTTTTTGATAAGTTAGCTCCCAAGCCCACCGACATTAATTCGGTTTTACCATTTTGTAATAAACTGATACTATTAAACGGTCCCGAAGAATCAGCCACCGTAGTAGTGCCTTTTATTTTAAATAACGGAACATGCTTACTACCTAAACTGCGGGTATAATTGCCGCCCACAAATAACGAATCATTAAAAACTTCTAACGTTTGTGCATGCCCAACAAACCCTCCTGCTTCAAACCCGTCAACAACGTCCCACTTCACCCCGTTAAACTTTGCCATACCGTTGGCTCTTGTGGTATCAATACGCACAAATCCGCCTGCGGCATACAAAACCCCGTCAAACACCTTCAAAGCATTAATGCGCACGGGATTTTGGTCGTCAATACGGCGTGGGGCAGCATTCAGCCATTTCTTCCCGTCAAGCATCATTAACCCTGTTCTTGAGGATGCAAAAAATACCGTATCAAAAAAACCTCCTGCATATAGCTTATCTTTATACCATTCTACCGAAGTAATATACGATTCAGGCCCTGCTACAAACGTTGATAAATCCTGCCAAAAAAAACCGTTCCAGCGGGCAACCGCAAATATCTTATTGTTATTTGGGGCGGTGGTTGAGTCAACAAAGGCAAAATACATATTGTCGTTTGTTGAGGTAACCGCAACAGGAATTTGCTGAAAACCCTGCCCAAGCGGTTTCCATATTTGTGCGGCAGTATGCAGGGTACCTAATACTACCAACAACAATACTATACTTGTAAGCCTCAAAAACTTCATCAACGGATTCACTTCGTTAAATTATAATTTACCCCCAAATGTAACCCAAAATTACGCGGCCGGATTACTGTGCCGATAGCATTGCTATATACTCCGCTTGTAAAACGGCTCATCTGTAAACCTGCATTTATTTGCCACTGCGGGTTCAGTTTGTAATACGCCCCTGCCTGTATGGCTATACTTGCATTCCACCTGCGTAAAACATTTTTTTGTTTTGTAACATCAACGCTAAACAAACTAAAGGGACTTATTGCCTCTCCGCTAACACCCGCCAGCCGTTGCAACTGGATACTACCGCCCAATTGCAGCCCTAATTTATCAGTAAATGCTAAGTTATAACTTACTTGTAAAGGCAATGTAATGTATGTATAGCGACTATTGATAGTTAGGTTTTGACTGCTATCCCTAAAGTTGGTGTAAAAATATCCCACTACCTGCCCGCCGGGGTTTAATACAGGAACAGAATCGTACACCTGATGGGTATAGCGGTAATTGCCGCGGGTTGCTACCGAGGTGACCCCAAGCCCTGTACCGAATGACCAATTATTAATGTTGTAGTTGATGGTTACCAGCGAAGCTATTGCCAATCCGCTTTTAGTGCCGTTGCGTAGTATGCTGCCATATTTGGTTTGGTTTTGAGCCGCAAACATTGATGCTGTGGGCGATAGGTTAAAACCAATATTAAAAGGCGAAAGTTTACTACGCGTTGGGTGTTTTGTTGCTTTTTGCTCAGGCTCGATGCTGTCAACTCTCGCCAATGAAGGCTCTGCATCCTCTTCTTGGGGCAGGGTTGTATCGTTTGCAGCAATTACCAACGGTTTTGTTTCTGCTGTTGGGGTTTCATCCCCCTCAATCATAACAGGTTTTTCATCATCAGTATTTTCAGTTTCACTTACCGTTGAAGTGCTATTACTACTTACATCCGTTGCCTTATCTGCTCCAGAGTTGCCGTCAATCCCTTCTTTCCCCGAAGATTTGCTGTTACTCGATTGCTTCCGTATTTTGTTTTGTTTTGGTGATTGAGATGTGTTTTCTGCTTTTGATTGCAATAAATCCGAAGACGAAGTATTGTCCGAACCCAAACTGCCACTATTAGTTTCGGCAGGTAGAATTTGTGTTCCTTCATTATTAGGGTGTGTGGCGGCTGTATTAGAATTTGTTTGCTGTTCCCCTGCCGCTGTTGTTTGTTGTTGCGCTATTACCTCGGGGTTAGACTTTTCATTGCCCACTAAATAAATACCCGTACCTGTACCCAAAATCAACAACACACCTAACACCCACAGCCACATTACACGACGTTTCCTACGTTTTTGGGCGGCAGCCAACGAGGCTTGCATAGCAAACCAATCGTTACCGTCTACGGGCAATTGCATATTGCCCAAGCCCCGCCTGAAAAAATCGTCAATATGTATTCTCTTTTTAGTCAATTAGTCTTTTGTCTTTTAATGCCTTTTTCAGCAAATCTCTTGCCCGCGATAACTGCGATTTTGATGTCCCCTCTGATATTCCCAGCATTTGGGCTATGTCTTTATGCCCGTACCCTTCAATAGCATATAAATTAAATACCAGCTTACTCCCCTTGGGCAATTCATCCACCAGTTGCAGCAAAACTTCCTCACTCACATCAGGGCCGGGGTCCTCAATCTCATGCTCCACATCATAGTCTTCCACATCTTTTATTGTATCAAACAACTGCGAAACCTTCGTTTTCTTCTTAAAAAAATCAATCGAAGTGTTTATCATAATCCGTGTTATCCATGTTTCCAGCGTACTGTTAAACTTAAACTTCCCTATATTGGTAAACACCTTCACAAACGCCTCGTGCATTATATCTTTGGCATCGTCCCTATCGTTGCAATAACGGTAGCACACCGCCAGCATTTTAGGAGCAAGCCGCTGGTATAGTGCCTGTTGCACCTTAGGGTCGTTATCAGCACAGCCCTTAACTATATCATAGTCATTCCACACGCAGGTTTAAACACTATTTAGTCTTTGCCTTAGCTCGAAGGTTGGAAAATCAATTAAAAAATCGGCCGGCTATTAACAAAGTTAGGGAATGTT
This sequence comes from Bacteroidia bacterium, assembly GCA_035906255.1. Lineage (GTDB taxonomy): Bacteria > Bacteroidota > Bacteroidia > UBA8524 > UBA8524 > SB11. Next base: position 279,687 of record JAMIFM010000037.1, on the reverse strand, counting down.
ATGGGTTGCAAACTAATTATGATAATGTATGGTGCAGGATAAAAATGCTGCAAAAAATAATAAAGCGAAACAGGGTTTAAAACCCGCTTCGCCTTATAGCCCAGTAGTGGTGGGCTTCGTGCTCACCTTTAAATATTATTTAACACATCTGCACGCGCACCGTTCACCCTATCCATCACATAATTCTCGCGCACTGTTTCGTGCAAGGCTTCGCCCAATTCTTGTCGTAAAGTTGGTGTTTGCACCAATTTTTTAATGTATTTATACCAATCGGTTTTATCATTTTCAACAAACAACAAATTCTTATAATGCTCTCCCAGCAACGTATAAGGATACATTTTTGAAACCACACAAGGCTTTTTAAACCAACCTGCCTCCAATAATTTCAACGGGCTTTTGCAACGGTTAAAATCAGTATTGGCAAGCGGCACAAGGCACACATCCAGCTTATTATACATCGTTGCGTAATGCCGTATATCAAGCCCTTGCACCCGTTGGTAATTTGGTCTTGCCCTGCCCGCCGTAAAAATTTTCTCATAATACCCCCACACATCAAAATTTTGGGGACTGTACCCGCACAAACTCACCGAAAAATGCTTCTGCAAAGAGGCATCCTCATACAGTTTTTCAAACCCGCGCTGCAACAACGGAATATCGTCGGTATGGCACAAACCGCCCACCCAACCCACACGTACTACATCGCTATACAAAGGCTGCGGTGCAAACTGCGGCTGCTCAGGGTCAATGGCATTAGGGGCAACCACCACATTTTTGTTCAGCTTGCGCACCTGTGCAGCCAAATGGGGTGTAGTAGTTATTACTGCCGTAGCATTTTTAAGGGCTAATTCTATTCGATGCGCCATCCTATGTTGCCTCCATTGTTCATACAACAAATGGGTGCTTGGCAACCGCCAATAATCGTCCACATCCACCACAAACGGAATACCTGCCCTTTTAAGCGCATCCAGCACTATTTCATCCCGCCCGAAATTGCTTAGCACCCGGCTAAACACCACCACATCAAAATTTTCAAGGCGGGTATTAATAGGGTCTATTTCATTAATCTGGTGCAATTCGATAGGGCTGCTCTTGCCAAGATGAATGAAGGGTATCAGCAGGCGGTGGTATTCTACCCCGCCCACATTAAAAGGGTCACCCTTACTTCGGTAATTTACCACCAGTAACACCTTACTCTTGGTCGGCATACGCACGCACCTCCTTCACGTATTTTCTAAACGTATATATAACCGACTTTAGCGGTATGCCCGTTCTACGACTGGCTTCTCTGAACGATTTACACTCCGAAACCTCTACACACAAACGTGCAGGGTAAAAATGGGGCGGTTCTTTACGACTGTCGGCAGCAATTTTTTTCAAGGCGCGCACCTCACGGCGGTTAATATCCTCGTGGTCAATTATCTCCTCAGCCATATCAAACGTTTCATCATCCCAAGGCGAAAAGGGCTGTGTATATTTTTTATTAAACAGGCTGTACTTATCGTTCTTTTGCCAGATAATCATGCGAGCTACATACAATTTCAAATAACCCTTTGCGTGTATTTCAAGCACCTTTTCAGGCTTATCGTATAGCTGGCATATTACCTCGTGCAATAAATCTTCGTTTTCTTGTTTTCCAACCGTTCCGCTAAGCAACTTCAATTGGGGATCGTTATATATTTCCTCTATTATTTTATTTAATTCCATAACCTTTTGTTCTTATTTTGCTTCGTTCTTCCTTATTGCGCATACCTTTACCTGTGCAGCGGCAAACACCGCTGTTTTGTAGGTTTACAGTTATGGGTATCCTGTTATTTTTTTGAAGAGCCTTTTATGATAGGGCGGCACCCTTCCGTTCCGAAAAATTCTTTTCCAATGTATTTTTTAGTCAGAGGTTATATCCTCCGTTTATTTGCAATTAATAGGGCTGCTCTTCAACCCTTGTCTGCATTTGATGCAGGCATTGATAAAATGTCTTTAGGCAATGGCAAACTATCCGCCGTTAAGCCTGCTACTTGGTTATATAATAACGTAAGTGCCATACGCCACTCAGTATCAGCACCCGCCAAACCATACCTGTCATACGTTTCAATGTAACTGGGCTGGTGTAGCAAACTCACCGTAAATACTCCCTTTGTCCACCGGCCTTCAATTTCAGCCAGTTGATTACCCTCAATGCGTGCAATACAAAAGTTCTTTCCATGACGCACAGGCCCATTCGTTAATTTTTTAATTAATACGTTCATTTTTTGTGTGTTGATTTAAATAGTGGTTAGCAATAAGACGTGAGCCCGCTGCGGGGCTTACTTGTAGAAATCCAAACGGAAGGGAGTGTACTTTTAAATAAACAATTTCATTGATAAAAGAGTGCTCGGCAAACGTTTACTACTATTACGGCAGTAGTAAACACCGGCACTGCCACCTCAACATCGCTCACCTGCCAAGTGCCGCGTGGTTTAAATAGCTGCTTCATATTGATAGGGTTTAGGGCAACTTTGTACTTGCGGTTGCAGATTCTCAGAATATTCTTCCCAAGCCTTGTCAACCAAACGGCCCAGTTTTTCTTTAATCGCCCCGAGGGCGTCTTGCGTGGGGTGCAGTTCCCACATCATCTCATACAGTTCGTCGTTAATCACCTTAAATTGCATCGTTAAAGCCTTGTTCGTTAATAATTTTGTTTCAATCGACATAGCAAAAGTATATATTTTTATTTACTAATAGAAATGTTTTTGAATATGTTTTAACAAAAAACTGCTATCGCTTGATTATCAGAAAGAAAAATTTAAAGCTGCTAAAAAAGCTTATTACTGTTTGATTTTTAATTGTTTGAGCAACAATCAACAACATATTTTTGTCACAAACGCCAAGTGCTACACCCACCAAAATAGAAACACTTTTATTTCTACAAACAGCTTGTGCCGTACCGAATCTTTATTCGGTTATTTACCCGCCCGCGTACTTACAAGAACTTTGCTCCTGAAAATCTTACAAGCACCTCACAGAATGAAAAACAAGACTTTATTATTGGATAGAACCGACGTTGTACCCTTTTTGCTTTGGGCAACCGTAGCTTTTCTCACATGGCTCTTTATGCACGGCGCCGACCACTTTCTTACCCTCACACCCGAGGCATTGGGCAAATATTTTAGCCTGCGCTGGGTATTAATCTCCCACATCACCGCCGGTGGTGGTGCATTACTATTAGGACTTGTGCAGTTTTGGCCGAAACTCAGAAATTTTAGTTACAAAATTCACCGCATTATAGGCATCCTGTACCTGTTGGCTATTTTAATAAGCAGCGTATGCGCTGTGATATTGGCCTTCACAACAGCTTACACGGTAAATTGGGCGTATGCTTTTTCGGTTCAGGTGTGGGCTATGGTATGGATTAGCTCCACAGCTATTGCCTACTATACAGCCATTAAAAAGAAGTTTACACAACACCGCCAATGGATGACAAGAAGTTATTTAGTTACCCTTGCCTTTATTATATCAGGGTTATCATTAAAAACCCCTTTTGTGCAAAGTTTGGGAAGTTTTGAAGATGTATCGCCCTCATTGTTTTGGATGGGGTGGGCAGTGCCCCTGTATGTGTACGAGATAATACTAAGCCGCAAGGCAAAGGTATGATAGTATTGGTTGGCCGCAGGTTAAACAGCCTCGGCCAACTTATCTTTTAATTCATGCTTATAGGTATTGCCCCAATCGTCCAACTGCTGCACTATAGGCAAAAAACTCCTGCCCAACTCAGTAAGGCGGTAATCACTGCACAGCGGGAAACTGTCGGTAGTTTCCTTTACAACTACACCAAGTCCTAACAATTCGCTCAGTTGCATATCCAGTACGCGGGGTGTAGCTTCGGATATATAGCGGTGTATTTCGCTCGGCCTTGTGAAACCCTTCGCTATTGCATCAATAATACAGGGTTTCCATTTAGCACCAAACACCCGCATGGCCACAACAATACCGCAATCGAGGTCTTCTTTAATTTTTCGCTCGTACATACTTACAAAATTACAGGTTCCTAAAAACAAATATCAGGCCTGAGATACCGAATAATTATTCGGTATGAACATGAGCGACTAATTCTCTATTATAGAAAAACAAAAGGTATTGATTACCCTGTTCCCCAAAGCGTCCACGCTTCGGGAATAACAAGAGTAGCGTCCCGCTATATATGGTCGGCGTGTATACACGGCGAGTAAATCCATTAAATTTTTGCTCAAACATTGCACACTTTTCACCCTGCCCAATTACAGGGCAAATGCAAAAACAACTCCCTGTTTACAAATTAAAAATTACCGATGAAGACCCTGTATCAGGGGTTGATTACGTGGCATTGGTTGATGTGCCCGCCACTGAGTTTAACTGGGTGGCGTTTAACCGCCAAAAAACCATGCAGTTTAAGGTGCAACACGCTGAACAACGCATTATCTGCGGGGCACTGATGGTGGCCAACCTGCCCATTTACCGCAAAGAGGGCGACCGCGAATACTATGTGGTTTTTGATGAGCCGACCATTAAAAGTGTTTGTTATAAATACTTCCGCAACCGCAACACCGCCAACGTAAATGTAATGCACAACCCGCAACAAAAAGTGGGCGGGGTGTACATGGTGCAAAGCTATTTGATTGACAAACAAAACGGCGTAAATGCCCCTGCCTATTACCCCGAATTGCCCGACGGCAGTTGGTTTGGCTGTTTTAAAGTAGATAACCCGCAAGTGTGGGATAACTACATAAAAACAGGAAAACTTCAAGGGTTTAGCGTGGAAGGTATGTTTGGCCAAATGCACGTAACCGACGCATCGGAAATTATTATCCAACAATTAATTGAGATTATCAAAAATGAAAATGACTAAAGAAAAAATCCTGAAAGCCATCGGCACCGATGCATGGGATAAAATCAAAAAACTGGCCTTTGGAGAACAGTCTGCGGGCGAAATGACCGAGGCATTGCTTGCAGACGGGACAGAAATTATGTACGAAGGCAAACTGGCTGTAGGCACATTGGTAATGATTCTTACCCCCGAAGGCGAAATGCCCATTGCTGATGGCAAGTACGAATTGGAAGACGGCACCCGCTTTACTACCAAAAAAGGCGCGATAGAAACCATTGCTCCTGCCGCCGATACAAAATCGGCTCAAAAACCCGCATCAGGCGCGGTGAAACAAGCATCAGACCTTAAAGAAAAAATAGAACTGATGTACAAACAACACGAAGAAAACGCGGTGGAGTTGGCAGCTATAAAAAAGCAATTCAGTACTATGCAGGCAGATAATAAAGCCTTGCGTCAAAACCTTGGTAAAATTAGCCGCGTATTGGAAATACTGGTAGAAAACACCCCCGATGAACCCATGCGCAACCGCCAGTTTGCCCGCAACTCAAACGGCCCCACTAAAGCCGAACGCATCGCTGCACTGCTGAAAAGCTAACAAAACAGTCAAGCCAAAAAACAGAACGCACAACAGCATTGCTGAAAAACAAATACCAAACAGTCAACTGTGGACAGTCGACTGTGGACAGACAAAACTATCACCAAACACGATACAAACAACAATGAAACATAATACAATCCCCCGATTGCTAAAGCATTCATTTGCATACAGCATCAGCTCATTAGATAACTATACTGAGCAAAACGTACTACCATTAGTTACCAAATCACTGCTGGGCAGCCGCACCGCCGAGTTGTTCCCCGTGCAAACAGGCATCAAGTCTGCCGAGGTAATCAACATCATGGACGACCAAGTGTATTTTCAAAGCGGCACAAGTTGCGGTTTCACCGCCAGCGGAGATACTACTTTCACCCAGCGTACCATCACTGTGGGTAAAATAAAAGTTAACAAAAAATGGTGTCCTGATGAATTGGAAAGCAAGTGGACACAATTTTTGCTAAACGCGGGCAGCTACTACGAAACTCTTGTGCCCGAAGAAGCACTTGCCGATTTTATGACCGCCGTTATTTCACAGGAAATGGAAAAAGCCTATTGGCGCGGTGATACCGCCAGCGGTAACCCAAACCTTAATAAATTTGATGGTTTTGTAAAAATTATTGATACCGCAGGCACTGCCATTGCAGGCAACACAGGAGCACAAACATCTATTACAGTGGCCAATGCAGTAGCCATACACAACAACATACTTACCGCACTGCCCGCAAGCCTTTTGGATAAAGACGATGTAGTGATTTTAGAGGGATGGGACACTTTCCGTAAATTGATTTTGGGCTTGCAAGACGAAAACAATTTCTTTTACGATGCCGCTAGCCCCGATAACCACATTGCAGGTGAGTTGAGGCTGCCCGGCACCAACATTCGCGTAGTGGCAGTGCACGGCCTAAACGATACCAACCGCATTTTTGCAGGCCGCACAAGCAACTTTTTTGTAGGTACCGATTTATTGAACGACTACGAAAACTTTAATATCTGGTACAGCAAAGACAACGACGAGGTACGTATGAAAGCCCGCTGGAAAGCAGGTGTACAGGTGGCTTTCCCTAACGAGATTGTACAGTACACCAACGCATAAACGGTTTTTAGTTTACAGTTTTAGGTTTTCTGTTAATGGACTTTAACTACAAACCGGAGACTGTAAACAAAAACTATAACCTTAACTCTTAAAACATAAAACTTAACAACTAAAAACATGGCATGTGCATTAACAACAGGCTTCGCGCTGGATTGCCGACAAAGCAACGGCGGTATTGAAGCTGTATATTTTACCGAAATAGCCAACAAGGCAACACTAACTGCTTCAAGCGGTGTAATTACCGCCTTCACCCTATCGGCAAGTAAAAAGTTCTTTAAATATGAATTGCGCAAAAAAACAGGGCAACTGGAGCAAAACATACAAGTGAACAATGAAAACGGAACTGTTTTTTACGAACAGGTGCTTACCATTAAACTGGATAAGCTGGAAGTAAGCAAACGCAACGAGATTTTGCTTTTGGCTAAAAACAACCTGATGATAATTATAAAAGACAATAACGGTAAATACTGGCTGGCGGGTGAAACTCGCGGAGCATTATTGAGTGCCGGAAAAGGCACTACAGGAACTGCCTTTGGCGATATGAGCGGCTTTGAACTAACCTTTACAGGTGAAGAGCCCGAATTGGCCAAAGAGGTTGACTCAACCCTTATTACTACATTAACAGCATAACCTTAAAAACATACCGGTTTCATTCATCCGTTCTCCGGTAATTATGCCCCGTTTGCAGCAATGCAAGCGGGGTTTTGTTTTGTTGGCAGAAAGAAGAGTCGGCCTCAACACAATAATAAGGGTAGCAAACCATCACCCTGTTTGTGTCTTTGTGTCTTAGCAGCAGGTTTTTAAAGTTTCTCCAAGTACTTCTTTATAGCAAGAGGGAAATGTTTATACTCCAACTCATGCACCTTTTTGGCCAACGTTTCAGGGGTATCGTTAGCGTTAATTCTTGTTACGGCTTGTAATACAATTTCACCCTTGTCGTATTCAGCATCCACAGTATGTATGGTAATGCCGCTTTCCTCTTCTCCTGCCTCAATCACAGCAATATGCACATTCATACCATACATACCCTTACCTCCATACTTAGGCAACAACGCAGGGTGTATGTTCAATATCCTGTTAGGGAACGCCTCAATAAGATTTGCAGGCACCAGCCATAAAAACCCGGCTAATACCACCAAATCAGCATCAAACGCTTCAATCAAATCAACAATTTTACGGGTGTTGTAAAACTCATCCCTGTCAAAAACAACACAGGGCACATCAAGGTCTTCGCAACGCTTAATCACCCCTGCTTTAGGGTTATTGCAAAACACAGCCTCAACGCTTGCAGAGCCGTCTTTACTAAAAAATTCAATAATATTTTGGGCATTGCTGCCTGAGCCTGAGGCAAAAATCACTATGTTTTTCACCCCCGCAAGATACGGTTAAAACTCAAGTTCGGTGTTGATGGCCTGCCCCATAAACGCGTTGAAGTTTGACAACCCGTTAAACAAATGCAAAGGCACTACACTGATAATAAAATCGGTTTTGTTATCAGCCTTGCGCACCCGCTTAGACACAAGGGTAGAAGTGCCCGTCCAAGGCGAAATCACACTATTATTCTCGCGTGTAATGCGTCCGTTGTACAATACCGAGTAAGCATACAAATTGTTATCAATCGGCAATTCATACGGTCTGATACCTGTTAAAAAATTAGGGGTGCGTAGTGTTGGCCATACACCGTTTACAGGTAACAGCGAATCGTTTTGCTGCATCAAAAACGCATCCTTATTGGTAACAGGCAGGTATGCTTTTATAGGGGTAAAGTCTAAATAGGCAGGGTCGGCAGGCAAATTATCATTGGCTGCACTCACCACCATCATACGTCCACCTTTATCAAAAAACACCGACGAAGATTTTTGCAACAAGCCTAAGCTGGCTTCTGTATCATCGCTAAACCAAAGTATGCGTTTAAAGAAACCGAATATCTGTGCTTGAGTAAAAGGGTCGGGAGAAAGCTCCGTGTAATTATTCCCGTTCCGCTCGGTAGCCATCATCAAATCATACGGTTTTGAGGTAGCCGATGCCAACGCGGTTAAATAAAAGTTTTGGACAGATGCCCTTAAAAATTGCGATTCGATAGCATTTACCACCAATATATCACCTTGCGGTTTGCGGACAAACAAGGTATAAGACGCTATAAACGGCGATTTACTGCCTGTTTTGTCAATAGCACGTATATACAACTTGTTACTGTCGTTCAGCTTCAATCCGCCAATGGTGCGGTTCCAAGGGGTTTGGTTGCTTCCTAAATAAATATCGCAATCGGTAATGCTGCCCGTAAGGTTTTTACCTACCACTAATATATCGCGAATACCGGGAGCAATTTTTGTAAACGGCCCGTTGGTATCATTAAAACAAATCTCAAACGAGTCCAATGAAATATCCCCGTCTAAATCGGTTGCCTGCCAAGTATAGCGGATAGCAGGGAAGCTACGCTCAGGAGTGCGCGAAGGCACTGCTGACGACACATAAAAATTAACCGTAGGGGCTGAGTTTTTTACAGGGAAAAATAAACGTGCGGGAGACGCATCAACATTGCCATTGTTGTCTATGGCGCGCACTTCAAAATCAAAATCAAACGTATCAGAGTTGGTAGGGATTATCAGTGTAAAAACTGAATCTTGCTTCTTTGTGGGTTGCCATGCAGCACCATTCACGCGGTATTCATACCCTGTTACAAAACCATCAACATCAGTGCCCCACCATTGTATTTTTACTTGCGAGGTAAAACGGTTATCCCCCTGCCTCACAATAGTATCAGCAACCAAATGCGTTTCAGGCGCATTGTTAGGCTTGGCAGTTCCGTCAAAATCTTTTTTGCAGGCGGCCAGCATTGTCACACAGGCCAATATATATATGCAGCGAAGTATTCCCTTCATTCAACTGCAAACTTAGCTAATTTATACCTTTTGTTAAGTTAATGATATGTTAGCTTTTGAGATAAACTAACGTCAAATCTTACACGCAACCGTTATTTGATAGATTGTAGCAGTGCCGCAGCCTCTTTTTTCAATTTTTCATCCGTAAAAATCAACGATTCAAGTATCTCCTTCGCATCGGCAGTTTTGTTTTGCTTGATTAACGCCTTAGCTCTTAACAGTTGGGCTTGCTCGTAATAGGTAAAAACCACGCCCTGCAACACCAGTAAACAACTATCATACTGCTTAGTATCAAAGTAATTTTGCGCTGTCAGGTAATTTAAAGAATCCTGTTGAGGACTGAAAAAATTCAAATTAGATACGTCTAAATTGTTGTTAGTGACGTTGTTGTTTCTAAAGTTATTATTGGTAGCATTAGTGTGTGATGGATAAATATCCAGCCTGTACTCTTTTTTAAGGGGTTGTGTCGCGTCTTTTTTGTAGTCAATTACGGGTGGCGGAACTACACTTTCAACAACATCAGCATCGTCCTCCATGTTATCTGCACGTATTGCTTTTTCTTCTTCCCCTGCCCAGCTTTTAAAATCATCTCCTTGCAAACCACTGCTTGTCTCTTCGTCTTGCACATCCGGTTTAATCAAAGGTATATTGTTTGCAGACCGCTCTCTTGAAGGAACAGAACCGGAGGGGGCTGAGCGCAATTTAGTACCACTGTCTTTTTTTGCATCACTACTTCCCACTTCAGAAGACGCTGCGCCATCCTCTGCCCTGTTTGTATTCTCACTTTTAACAAGCCCCTTATCAGCAACGGGCGTAAGATTGTACCAACCTATGCCCAACCCAATCAGCAAAACAGCCGCCGCACTCCAATACCACAAAACCACCATTCGTTTCCGCTTTGGTTTCAAGTATTCGTCCACCTCAGCATTAATAGCCGCCACCGTTTGGGGCAATGCTTCGGGATGTGCAAGAGTATCAATACCTTCCTTCATATCCGCGCACAACTCGCACCCTGCAACGTGTTGTTGCAAGGCTTGCAATTGGTTAGGACTAAGCGTTTTTTGCGCATAGCCTTCCCACATCTCATTGCTTATACATTGTGCTGTATCCATACTATCAATGCCCATCCAAAAAGAATCCCTTTTTGGGCAAGGGCGTTTTTTAAATTCCGTTTCCCGTTTTGTATATAACTCTTCACCTCATTAGCGGTGTAGCCCGTTTGCAGGCTTATCTCCTCATAACTCTTCTGTTTCAAAAAAAACAAATCTATACACTCCCGCTGCTTATCATTCAACTGCGTCAACGCATTTTCCAATGCTTGCAGTTTGTGTTCCTTTTCTTCCCCCTCATTCTCTTGATGCAGAAACTCACCAAATTTCACAAAAAAATCTTCATTTTCTTCCTGAGGCTCATCCACCAACACTTCCAGCGCAGGTTTGCGCAATTGCATCAAACAATGGTTTTTACAAACGCTGTACAACCAGCTTTTAAAGTTTTGCGGGCTGTGTTTCAATAAATCAGTAAACAGCTTTTCAAAAACAGCCATGCTTGCATCTTTGGCTGCTGCCTCATCGCGCAGGTATTTGTGGCATACCGTAAAACTAAGCAACGAGTGCCGCTTAAACAGTTCGCCCACCACCCATTTATTATGGGTGTGTTGGTACTCTGCTACCAGCTCTTCATCAGTTTTATCGTGTTTGAATGCCGCCATTTAAGGGATTCAAAAAAAAATTTCTGTTTTGTTTATGGAATTTCTGTTTCGGCCGCATCAAACTATCAAACCAAATACATCATCAAATATGAAACAAATTCTTGTCGTATTCGCCATTATCTGTTGCGGCGTTGTAAATGCGCAATCCCCAAAAACCATCAATGCAAAACTGCAAAAAGTTACCGTGTACTTGCAGGGAGCCGATTTATATTATACCGAAAACGTAAGCCTGAGTGCAGGTATCAACGAGTTTGCCTTTGAAAACATCTCGCCGTATATCAATCAGCCGTCATTACAAGCCAGCATAAAAAACGGAGTGGTGATGGATGTGAAATACGAGCTGGTGTATGAGGAAGCAAAACCTAAACCATCAGCCACCAAAAAATATGACAAGGAGATTGAACAGGTATTAGACTCTTTGGAAGATTTGAGGTATGAAGAAAAAGATGCCGATAACCATTTAAAGGCACTGACTACCGAAAAAAATATGCTTATGAATAACCGCATTATTAAAGGTGAGCCGTTAAAAGACTCTTTGCAATTGTTGCAACAAGGTATGGCTTTTTTGAAAGAACGATTAAACGCCATATACGCCGAAGAGTTAAAGTATGAAAAGATTAAAGACAAAATTGCCAAAACCCGCAATCGGTTAAATATCCGTCACAAAGCACTGTTGCTGCTACAAAGCGGTAATGGCGATGCCAACGACACTGAAGCAAAACCTATCCATAAAGTATTGGTGACGGTATATGCAGAAAACCCCGCCACTACCCAACTGAGCTTTAATTATTTTGTGCAAAATGCCCATTGGGTTCCGGCCTACGACCTGCAAGCATCATCGGTAAACGGCACATTAAAAATGAATTATTTTGCCAATGTAACCCAAAACACCGGCCTTGATTGGAAAAATACCCAGCTTACTCTTAGTACCTCCACCCCTACTGAGAGCAACACCAAACCTACCCTTAGCCCTTGGTATCTTAGCTTTTTTGAGCACAAAAGCTTTAATCCTGCACCTTCTACAAATTCGGCAATGCCTTTGAAAAAGGAAACCCTAAGATACAGGGACGATAATGCTGATGCCGAGTATTACGACGATGAGGAAAAGGATATGAACACATTATTGGATTACATAAACGTTACAGAAAACTTGTTGCGGGTAGAATACGAGATAAAACTAAACTACACGCTAAACAGCGACGGAAGAAACCACAAAGTACTGATTAACGACAAGGATGTGCCCATGACGTTACAGTTTGCTGCTGTACCCAAAGTTAGTTCTAATGCATTTTTGATGGCACGTATCACCGGATGGGAAGAAATGAATATTATTCCCGGCAATGCACGTTTGTATTTTGACGGTGCGTTTGTGGGTGAAATGTATTTAGACCCCTCTACTACCGAAGACACATTGAGTGTGAACTTAGGCAGGGACAAGAGTTTTGCCCTAACCCGCAAAAAGGTGAAAGAAAAACACAAGGAGAAGTTTATTGGGGATGAAAAGGTAGAAACCCGTACTATAGAACTAACTGTACGCAATACAAAAAACCAAACCATTGAAATTGAAATAGAAGACCAGATACCTGTGGTGAGCGGCACTAACGAGATAAAAGTGGTTTTGAAAGAAAGCGACGAAGCTGAATTGGATGAACCCAGTGGCAGCCTTAAATGGAAACTGAAGCTAAAAGCCAAAGAAACCAAAAAAATCAAGTTTACGTACGAAATCCACTATCCTAAAGATAAACCCGTTGCGGGGTTATAATACAAAAAGGGCTGCCTCGAAAATTGAGGCAGCCTTTTATTTTTGCAACATATTCATGGCCGCTATATAGTTTTATGCATCTTCCCAATCACTTCACTATTTAAGAAAAAGCTATCAAAACTTAAATAACGGTTTTTTTAGTTAAGCTTCCTTTAACTAAAAAAGCAGGCTTATGGCCTGCTTTTAGCTTAAAAATGTCGCTTATAACTTATGCGCTTTGTGAAGCCGGAGCATCAGCTCCCACTGTGGTTTCTTCCCAAGCATCGTAATCTTTTTTCAACGAATCAAGCTTGGCAAGGGCTCCTTTAAAAGCGCCTACGCCTAACAAAAGGTGCAACGGCGGGTTTTCTACCTCAGTTACTTTAATAATGGCTTGTGCTGCACGCACAGGGTCGCCGGGTTGATTACCGCTATATCCCCTTATTGTGTTTTTGTTGGCCTCAGCAGTTTGCGCATAGTCATCAATAACTATTGTACTGTTCTTGGCCGAACGCCCCGCCCAATCTGTACGGAAACCGCTGGGAGCAATCACCGTTACTTTAATACCCAACGGTGCTGTTTCTTTAGCCAATGCTTCCGATAAACCGTCAACGGCAAACTTGGTAGCGTTGTAATGTCCAAGCGCAGGGAAACCAACTAAGCCACCAATTGAGGCTATATTGATAACATGGCCGCTACGCTGGCTGCGCATAATTGGCAACACCTCTTTAGTTATGTTTACCAAACCAAAGTAGTTAATCTCAAACATGCGGCGTACTTCATCGTCTTCACTCTCTTCAACAGCACCAAAGTAACCTATGCCGGCATTATTCACCAACACATCCACGCGCCCGAATTTTTGTTTCACCTGCTCCACTGCCTGCTTAATTTCATCGGGCTTAGTAACATCCAACTTCACCGCCAAAGCAGTTTCAGGGTAATTTTCAACAATGTCTTTCACATCATCTGTATTGCGTGAAGCTACCCCTACCCTATACCCTTGTTGCAGGGTAAGTTTTGCCAACTCGCGGCCAAAGCCTGTTGAGCATCCTGTTATTATCCAAACTTTGTTCATCGCTTTTTATTTTATTGTTTAAACACCGTTTATACTGCAACGGTTTTGCCAAAAACAAAAAAGCAGACACAAGGCCTGCTTTTTTCTGTTATATTTTTGTTAAACGGTTAAACTTCGCGGTTCACGTCCCATTGCTCAAGGTAATCAGCAACACGACGCACAAACATACCGCCCAAAGCACCGTCAACCACACGGTGGTCGTAGCTGTGGCTTAGGTACATCATGTGGCGGATAGCAATCACATCGCCGTACTCAGTTTCAACAACCGCAGGTTTTTTGCGGATAGCGCCTGCTGCCATAATGGCAACCTGAGGCTGGTTGATAATGGGCGTACCCATCACGTTTCCAAAAGTACCTACGTTAGTCAACGTATAAGTACCGCCTTGAATTTCGTCAGGGGTAAGTTTATTGTTACGGGCACGGTTAGCAAGGTCGTTCACCTCACGTACCAAACCTAACAGGTTTTTAGTATCAGCGTTTTTGATAACGGGAACGATAAGGTTACCGCTTGGCAAAGCAGCAGCCATACCAACGTTAATATTCTTACGTCGAACGATATTAGTACCGTCAACCGAGATATTAATCATCGGGAAATCTTTAATAGCTTTCACCAATGCCTCAATAATCAACGGGGTAAAGGTAAGCTTCTCGCCATCGCGCTTTTGGAACACGTCCTTCATTTTATCGCGCCATTTTACCATGTTGGTAACATCAACCTCAACAAAAGAAGTAACGTGCGGAGATACGTGCTTGCTCATCACCATGTGGTCGGCAATCAGCTTACGCATACGATCCATTTCTATAATTTCATCACCAGCATTCAAACTTACAGCAGGGGCAGTAATTTTAGGCTGACTTACTTGGGCAGCAGGTTTCTCAACCACTTTTACTTCGGGTTGGGCAACAGGAGCTACTACAGGAGCAGCACCGCTTTGGCGTTGTTGTACGTATGCTAAAATATCTTTTTTAGTTACGCGGCCTTCGCTACCTGTACCGGGCAAGCCTTCAAGCTCAGCCATACTGATATTTTCACTACGGGCTATATTTAGCACCAACGGTGAGTAAAAACGGGCACCGCCTGCAACAGGGGCAACAGTTTCGCGCGCTTGTGTGATTGTATTTTGAACTGAAGCAACCGGAGTTGGAGCAGTTTCAACCGGTTTTTCAGCAGGTTGGCTGGCAGGAGCGGCAGGTTGTGCACCCGCACCTTCAAGCCCGATAATAGCAATGGGCTTGCCCACTTCTACTACATCGTTTACGTTGTATAGCTTTTTAAGCAATACTCCACCCTTAGGAGATGGTACTTCGCTATCAACTTTATCCGTTGCTATTTCAAGTACGCTTTCGTCGGCCTCAATCTTATCGCCTTCGTTCTTCAGCCAGTTAATAATGGTGGCCTCAGCAATACTTTCGCCCATTTTAGGCATTATCAATTCAAATTCAGTCATAGTAAATTCTATACCCAATTACGCCGCAAAGAAACACAATCTTTGCCATTGCTACAACTAACATTTTGCCATTAGCCACTTCTAATACTATTGAACCACTCAAATATTCAATATCCCCATAAACAATCTATTTTTGCTCAACTATAAAATGAACGTTGTAAAAATTATACTTCCTCTTAGCTTATTAATAACAACAATTTCTTGTAAGAAGGAATCTAAAACTGTCACGAACAAGTCAGCACAACCAATAGATGTTGTTCGTAATTGTTATAATAAAGCTGTCAAACTAAAATTACCCCTCACTTGGGAAAATACTGCCAATACTTTACCTGTGGATGAGGATGAAGTAATTCGGCTTACTGATAATGATTTAAAAGTTTTTGATGGAGATAATCAACCAATACACTTAATAGGCGTATTACCGGATACAAGCCGTTTTTTTACTTTTCTGTTTCATTACCCTGGGGATGATTTACTTCCATATTTAATAACTTTTGACAGGAGTGGAAAAAAGATAGATCAGCATTTAACAGGCTACAACTGTGGTTCTGATTGTGGTTTTTATTGTATTGGAGGGATTTTTACTTTGTACAAAGATTATAGCTTCTCTTCAAAGCATATATCGTACCGAGTAGAATGTGACGAACAACAAATAAACATGGATACTACTTTTGTAACTTATTATGTAGTGGAGCGAAAGGGTAAATTATCCCCTAAAGGAAATTTTAGCGAGGGTAATGAGAAAATTGTTGAGGAACGAAAGCTCCCCTTTAACTCGCCAGAAAACCCTTTAAGAAAACAAGACTAACTACCACATAATCGTTTGGCCGTGTCGATTACACGGATGTGATTTCCTTTCGCTGCTCAATCCTTTTATCCAAATAGTGTTGTATGCTTTGTTTCTATCAATTTTATGTAACTCTGCTGCATAGTTTGTGAAAGAAAACTATGCATGATAAAATCCGTCCATACAGGCAAAGCTTTATAAAACCTTGTATAAATTGATTTTAGTGCTTTTTCATTTATTTTTAACTGTTCCGCCAAAGCATCAAAATCATCCCGCTTCAAACGGCTTCTTTTGCCGTTAATGGTCAATGCCGATTCTTCCTTGTCATCAGGAATAACAAGTGCCGTACTCAATAAATCATACGCCGGCGAAAACTGATATTCTTCCAACGTGTTTTCAAGCAACGAAAAATTTTTCAAGTGCATATCTGCATTACCTGTCAAATAACAAAATACAACTAACTCAAACAGGCGTTGGGTTTCATACCCCTTATTAGCTGTATGTTGGTTCGCTATTTTACCCACTCGCTCAATTGAGCCTCTGTATTTGTACTCCGTAAGATTTTCACTTAACTGGCAAAAATCTTCTACCGCAATTTTCTTTCCGCTTTTCCTGTCAAAACGTTTCGTCAAATATGCCAATTCTCCTGATTTTAGCCGGATAAGGGTATGCTTTGCACAGCTTATTTTTACCAATTCGGCCAAGTGCATGGTTAAATCTTCATTTTCGGGCAATTCAGGATATTGCTTTGAAGGCGGCTTTAAAATATAATCCCCCTGCAAACCCACAATGGTTAATCGAGAAGGCTCGTTTTTATGTTTCTCCAAACCCAGTGAAAGTTTAGGCTGCACCCCTGTAACGGCTATACTTTTAATCACAATTTGATTGGCCTTTTCTTCCAGATCCTTCAAGTTAAAGTTGATTACCGGAGGGGTAATTGACCCGAAAATCTTTTTAACACATACAGGATGAAAATCGTTTTCATCTTTTGCCAACGGCTTGTAGCAGTATAAGCATTTATTCATTAAAAGTCTTCTTTGGGTATGATTGATACACAACCTATACAATCTTTACACAAGGCAAGTAACAAACCAAATCTATCTCTTACTGTCAGTTTCCAATTATTTACTGCAATATTTAACAACCATCCTTCAGGGATTAAACCATCAAAAAAAGGGAACAGCACCTTGCTTGTATAAGCCGCCTCTTGTATAGGCAATGTTAAGCTTATAGGTTTTGCTAACGCATTTTCTATATATAACTTATCGTATTGAAAAGTGTAACCCTCTTCTGTTTCGACAATAATCCCTGCCAAGGTATCTTTATAAAAGACTTTTGCCGCTCTCATTGCTCGTTCTTTTTAACTACACCCACTTCCGCTCCGAACAAAGCCAATACCTGATTTACTTTATCTAAACGTATCGTTTCTTTCCCCTGCTCCATTTCACGAATGAAACGAATTCCTACACCTGCTCTTTCAGCTAAATCAGGCTGCGTAAGCTTTAGCATTTTACGTTTTTCTTTTACAAACTCTGAAATAGAAAGAAACATTTTTATACCCTTTAGGGTACAAAAATAATAAAACATTAGAAATTATACCCGATAAGGTACAAATTTTATCTATTCACGAAAAACAACCCCTATCGGGTATAAATAATATACCCCAAACTACCTCATAATCGTTTGGGCCCTGTCAGGTCCAACCGAAATGATACCGATGGGTTTCTGTATTATCGTCTCAACAGCTTTTATGTAATCGCAGAAAGTTTGGGGCAGTTTATCGTAGTCAGTTATTTTAGTTAAATCTTCTTGCCACCCTGCATACGGGGTGTAATGCGGTATAACTTCACCATCGTTGTATGTATGAGGCAATTGTTTGGTTAGTTGTCCGTTCACTACGTACTCAGTAGCTACGTTCACTTCGGGCAAGCCGCTTAATACATCTGCCTTCATCATAATCAGCTCATCCACACCGTTCAACATAATGGCATAATTCAACGCCACCAAATCCAACCAACCTGTGCGGCGGGGACGGCCTGTGGTTGCACCATATTCATGTCCTTTGTCGCGCAGTTCCTGACCTAACTCATCATTTAATTCAGAGGGGAAAGGTCCGCTGCCTACACGTGTACAATACGCTTTAAAAATACCGTACACCTTATTAATATGCTTAGGGGCAATACCTAAACCCACACAAGCACCACCGCTAACAGTGTTGCTGCTGGTAACATAAGGATAAGTCCCGAAATCAACATCCAGCATACTGCCTTGTGCACCTTCGGCTAATATTTTTTTGCCCTGTGCAATCAAGTCATTGATGAAATATTCACTATCCACCTGCTTAAATTGAGTAAGGTATTCAACCGCCTCAAAAAACTCAGTTTCAAGTGCATCTAAATCACAAGTGTAATTGTAGAAATTAATCACCGCCATGTGCTTTTTCTTCACCTGCTCATAGCGAGCTTTAAAGTCGCTGCTTTGCATATCACCTACACGCAAACCATAGCGTCCGTATTTATCCTGATACGTAGGGCTGATACCGCGCAGTGTACTGCCAATTTTCTGGTCACCTTTAAAACTCTCGCTGGCTGCATCCCACATACGGTGAGTGGGTAAAATCAAATGTGCCTTACGCGATATATATAAACTGTCGTGGATATTAGCCCCGGCAGCAATAGTTTTCTCAATTTCTTTACGCAACAAAATAGGGTCAATCACTACCCCGTTGCCAATAAGGTTTATACATCCCTCGTGAAACACCCCCGAAGGCAAAGTGTTCAACACGTGTTTCATCCCATTTATTTCTAACGAGTGACCTGCGTTAGGTCCTCCTTGAAAACGAGCCACCACATCGTAGCGGGGCGTTAAAAAATCAGCTATTTTTCCTTTTCCTTCATCGCCCCATTGCAGGCCCAATACTACATCTACCATCGTATGTAATCTATCTGTTTTAAGCGGTTTGTTCTTCTGGTTTAAAAGTCTTGTTGCAAGATGTGCAGGTGCCGGCATCGTCTAATTTTGGCGAACCAAACAAGTTTAGCGAGTGGCTGGTAATATCAAATTTCAGCAACTCACCCATCATGCTTTGTATTTGCTGTATGCGCGGGTCGCAAAACTCAATCACATTATTACAACGGTTGCAAATTAGGTGGTCGTGCTGGCGGTAACCGAAGCTACGCTCAAACTGCGCCATATTTTTACCAAACTGGTGCTTGGTTACAAGGCCGCAATCCAACAACAAATCAAGTGTGTTATATACTGTAGCGCGACTAACATGGTAGTTGCGGTTCTTCATCTGTATGTATAACGATTCAACATCAAAATGCTCCTTTTTGCTGTATATCTCATCCAATATAGCATAGCGTTCGGGCGTTTTGCGCTGCTTCTTTTGCTCAAGGTAATCTGTAAATATTTTACGTACTTCCTCAGGGGCAGTTTGTCGGCTCATTGTACTCACCTAAAATAAAAGGCAAAGGTATCACTTTTAAAATTTATCGGTTTGAAGATTTAAGGATTTGTGGATTAGTATTTAAGTATCAATCTCTTGTTTTGTATTGAAAGAGCGACCAAAACTTGAAACTTTAGACGAAAAACCTTTAACTTCATTTTGGCAAACAATTTGATGTTTAAACATTGATTTGTATCTTTGATTAAATTATTACGGGATGAAACGCTCGGACTTTATAAAAACAGTAGGATTAGTTATGGCAACAACCCCATTAATGGGCCTGAAAGACTGGCACAAAATAACTGAGAACGCGGAACCCACAGCAAAAGCCCCACTTTTGTTTATAGGGCACGGCAATCCCATGAATGCATTGTATGACAACGCTTTTACCAAAACCCTGACTAAGTTGGGGCAAACAGTTGAAAAGCCCAAAGCTATTTTGGTAATCTCAGCTCACTGGCTCACACAAGGTACGTGGGTAGCAACCTCAGCAAAACCCGAAACCATACACGATTTTGGCGGATTTCCGCAAGCCTTGTTCGATGTGCAATACCCTGCGCCCGGCTCCCCTACCTTTGCTGCCGAAACTCAAACCTTGCTGAAAGAAAAAACCACAGTACAAGCGGATACAAGCTGGGGACTTGACCACGGTGCATGGACGGTACTAAAGCACATTTACCCAAATGCAGATGTGCCGGTTTTTCAATTAAGTATTGATTATTATCAAAGCCCGCAATACCATTACGATTTGGCTAAATATCTGGCAAAGTTGAGGGACAAAGGGGTAATGATTTTGGGTAGCGGTAACATTGTCCATAATTTGGGTCGTATCGATTGGAACAACCCAAACGCCGGATATGACTGGACAATAGAATTTGATGAGGCCGCCAAAAAGCATATTGACGATGGAAATCATAAACCGTTGATAGAATATACTACATTAACTAAAGGGGCTAATTTGGCTGTACCTACCAACGACCATTACTTACCCCTGCTATATACATTGGCACTACAAGATGCAAAAGAAAAGCCCTCGCACATATACGAGGGCAATGAAATGGGCAGCATCAGTATGCGCAGTGTTTTGTTTAGTTAACACATTGCTATACCACCACCGATTGGTTTTCAATCACTTTCACTTTTTGTTGGGCATTCCGGATATCAGCCTCTGTTACAAAAACTTTTAGAGGTTCAGGGTGGTGTTGGCGGGCGATAACCTGAGTGCTACCAATTTGGGGAGCACTGATTTGAGGGGCTGAAACCGACGGTGCTGACGGGCTACCTCCACCTCCTCCTATGTTTCCGCCGCTTGAAAGCACTTTGTGGGCTTGCGCAACGGCTGAGGCAATTTGTGCCGAAATGGCTGCGAACTTTGCAATACCTGCAATCCCCCCTGTGGCCACATTATCAGGCGTTGGGGCATTAGCATTGGAAATAGCACTGCTTATCGCTTTTGCAGAATCAATTCCTATTTTTACCAAGGTTATCGCTTTCTCAATATCGTTTTGGGTTTTGGCATTTTTTATCAGGTTTTTATTTACGGTATCAATCACATCCAACCCATCTTTTGCAGCCTTTTCTGCAAACTCCCACTTGGCTTTTGTAATCGCCTTTTCCCGCTCAATCTGGGCAAGCAGTCTCGCATTTTTTTCTTCAGCAATCGCGGTATCAAGCTCCTTTTCCACCTCCTGCTGCTGTGTCTTCAGCACCGCTTCATCGTTAATTTTTTGAGCAGCTAATTCTCTTGCTATTGCATCAAACTCTTCAACACTCAATTGGTTGTTGGTTTTCTTTTCTAACTCCTTAGCAAGCAATTCATCATAGTGGGTTTGCAAATCAGTTTTTTGCTGCTCATAAAAACTTGTAGTAAGGTTTTGTTTGCGCTTCAGGGCTTCTGCCTCAGTAATCTCTTTATCCTTCAAGCTCTTTTCCAACAGCTTCAACTCGCTCTCAAAACTTTTCCTCTTACTGTCTTCGTTCTCTTTCACCCATTTTTCATTAGCATCTAAAACTGCCTTACGATTCTCTTCACGCTCCTTTTGCTCCTTCGCATCCCATTCCTTGTTAATTTCATTCACCCGCTTCTCATGTAGCTTCTTCAACTCCTCTAATGCTTTGATATTGTTTTTATATCTTTCTTGTTCTTCGGTGTATTTTAACTCAACCTCGGCCAATTCCTTTTGCCTGCCTTCTTCCATATTAGCTATCCGCAATTGCTCATAATCATGCTCTTGCTTAAAACGTCTTTTACGTTCTTCTTCTAAACGTTTTGCCTTCTGTTCTTCACTCTCAACCTGCTTTTTATCCTCACTTGCTTTGGCTTCTGTTTTGCCTTGTTCAATTTTAGCTTGTTCATCTGCCACACCCTTTGCATTATCTGTTGCCTTTTTGTTTGATTCAGCAATCGCCTTATTTGATTCCTCTACTTTCATGGGAGCAAACCCCAACCATTCTAAAAAGTCTTTTCCTGCATCAACAATACTAAAGAACACCTCCTTTACTCCATTAATCACATCCGTTAAAAACGGAATGCCTTTTACTAAATCAACCACCGACTTTGCAATGTTGTCAAAATTGTTAATCACAAACTTGCCCACAGCCACAATCGCATCAAAACCCTGTCTTACAAAAGCAAGTACATCCTGTACCGGCTTAAGATTCAGCACAAAATTTATAATGGTCGTTTTTATTTGGCTGAAAAGAGATGACACAAACTCTATCCCTTGTGATACCTTATCGAAAGCAAACTTTACTTGGTCAACAATGGCTTTCAATGGCGGGAAACTGTTGATTGCCCTACCCACTGCCACTTTAATTTTATCAAAATTGGCAACAAGCAACCCAATGGCAACAACAATCAAACCGATACCTGTGCCTGCCAATGCCAGTTTAAATGCCTTTAGCCCCGTTGAGGCAAGCTGCATTACCAACGTAAACGCCTTTTTTGCATTTGCCATTGCATTAACTGCGGCGGTATAACCTTTTTGTACACCCTCAGCCACTTTTTGCACCTTACCCAAATTTTCTTGGGCTTTAGTGACTCCGTTAATAATGCCTTCGAGTTTTTTGTTTTCGAGACCAAAAATGGCTGCAACATCTTTAGCGGCCGTAAACCCGTCTTTAACATTTGTAAGCAGATTTGAAAAAACCTCAACCTTTTCTTTCGCAGATGCCGTATCAACATCAATCGTAACTTTTACATCCTTTTCCATTATAACAATGCATTAAAAATTTTAATTAATTTAATTTAAACCATTCGGTTCCGTTACTCACTATCGTTAACATAGCATACTGAGAGGTGAGGCTATCCGATGCCGCCCCGTTTATTGTCTCGCTACTATAACCGTCAATGTAAATGACGTCACTTGAATTATCGGTTTTAATAATCTCAAACACTTTCCCGTTGCGCCCTTGTGCTGTGGGCAAATTCACCGTTATTTCTCCATCTGTTGCATCGCAAAACAAAGTCCTGACCGAATCGGTTAGTGTATAGGGCGAATCATCGGTTACAACAGTAACTGCGTCGCCCATTAATGCAGCAAAATATTTTTGATTATTTATATACAATACACCCGGCTCAGTAATTGTAATTCCGCTACTATTAATAAGAGTAACATCCTGCAAGCCTGCCGAAATAACATTATTGCCCCCACCTATTACGGTTATACGCTCACTACCGCTTAGTATATTATTCTCAACCCCTGTAACCAATACCGAAGCAGCAGTAGTATCAACTGTATTAAACCAACCTGTAACCAAATGAGGGCCGTTATCCGGGGTGCCTTCGGGGGCAGCAGTGCCTCCTACAGTAGGAACCCTGTATGTAGTTTCATTAGTACCAAAAATACCTCGCCCTCCATTTATTACAGCTCTGTTTTGTAAAGGAGCATCAAACTCAAGTACTTTAATAAACTGGCATTTGGTAACCTTATTAAAAACAGGGTCGTAGTTTTCTACTTTTAATAATCGATAATATGCGTCTTTAATAAAATAATATTTGCGAAACGATAACCCGTTTATATCACTTGGGGTAAGATAAAACCACCCGTCAACTAATTTGCTGTTTACATCCGTTATCTCTGTAATTTGTGAATACCAATATTTAATAAAAAGATTTTGATTGGTATATTTAGCCAAACGTTCACTTGTAGATTGATAATACACCTCAAACGGTGGCGCAAAATTTAAATCAAATGTACTAAAATACGGATCGTCCAAATGCCCGCTATAGGGGTATTCATCAAATGGATAAGGTGCAAAACCTGACGAATCAAATTGCCACCGCTCACACTCCTTTAATCCTCCATAATATAGCAAGCGTATTTTACTTGCTTTGGTAGTTACCGGTATTTTGCTATCAGCAAAAGCAATGTAAGACAAAACCCTTGAGTTGGGGTCGTTCAATTCCTTAAATAACGGAGTTGGCGCAAAAATTAATTCAATTTTTTTGGTGCTCTTAACAAAATCATTATCAATTTTCAAGCTATAATCGCCATAGGTTCGGCCAAATTGGTCTTTATAGGTTTTATTCAACAAATCCCCGTCATCAACATACTTAAAATGATACTCCCCCGCATCTAATGCCGACATCGGACTAATGGTAAACTCCTTACTAATATCCAGTTTATCCGTCCAATCAATAGATTGGCCTGTATAATAATCAGCCCTCGGTTCAATAATTAAATCATTATCCTTGTCGATATTTGGCTCAGCATATAAATTAAATGCTTTGATTATTGAGCCTAAAAAGTCACGTTGCTTAATCCCTGTAGGAATACAAGAATTAAGTGAAACCTCTTCCCCCTCGCTAACCTTGGCGTTAGGCACACCATTCGCAAAAAATGTATTGGCAGTGGCTGCTGTAATTAATTTATAGCCGGGTCGTTTCTCTGATAAATATTTACCCCCGCTACCACTCACCAAATAATCCAAGCGTATGGGTGCAACAAAAATTTGTTCCCCCTCTTTAATAGTTAATTCACTCGATAATAGAACAGCCGTTTTTTGTATGCTGGTAATGTTATGCCCCACTGAAACAGGGTGAGTTTGCGGAGCAAAATATACATTTGAGTTTACTGAGCATAAATGCCTATCAACGCCAGACACCCTGTGAACAATGCTTAAAACAATATTAAAATCGTTATAGTTATAATTATAGGTTGTAAAAGACGTATTACGAACTTTGCAATCAACACTTGCCCTAAATTGGTATTTCCCTGTCTTATTACAGGTAAATATTCCTGTAGCAGTATCGTATTGAAACGAATTGTCAAAATAGGTAGTGCCGCTGTCAATATCAAAAATTATTGGTGAAATACCCGAAAACGAACCCGGATCGGGTAAAAAATCAGTTATTAACTCCGATGAAAGCCCGGCATAAAACAACCTGCTTCCCACCTCATCCTTGCTCAGTAAAAATTGCTCACTATTAAACGGAACAATCAACCGCTTAAACAATTCAGAGTTAAAAAAATTACTGGTATAAGTAAACCCCGCCCGCTCAAAAATCTTATCAACGTATTGTTTCACATACACGGCAGGCTTAAATTGCTCAACGCTCCAATGGTCTTCAGCAGTGCCGGGAGTGTACCTTTTTTGGTAGCCGTAATCAATCATCGGGTACACGTAACCCTTGCCCAATTCAAACGGTGTTGTTACCCCGTTTTCATAAATCTGTGTTTCCCATGAATCGGCAATATTACCCCTGTGATAAATGTGGTCAAACTCGCTCAGGTCAAGGTCTGCCAACTCACCATTAACCACATTGCCCAAGCCGTCTTTCTGATTATCAATATTGGCAAACAGGTTGCCTACCTCACCGTAGCAAACTATTTTATATTCAATTTTATTACCCTGCTCCACCACAATATCTTTTAACTGGCAATACCCTTTAAGCTGGGTTAAACTGTCAATAAAAATAATAACGGGGGCTTTTTTGTTGGGATTAAAATGTTTCACCGCTTGCCCTGCATCCGGCAAACCTAAATCCATATTCACCTCAAAAATATATCCGAATAACAAATCATTACCGGGGCTGCCGGGTATATCAATGGTGAGTGTTCGATCGGTTTTACGTTGCTCGGGTTGCTGAATATCAATCAATTGTTTAGTAATATTCAAACTCACGTCTTTCAGCAAGTCAATCTGTGTATTATTAATAACTATTTGTGTTCTCATAAACGTTGGCGGTAATTAGGTTGTGCTAATTGAATAGTAAGATTTAAGCTAAACAGCTTTTTATTGGCGTATTTTTTCACCTCATAACTGTTTTCAGCAATGCTCACGGCAATGGTTTTTTTCGGGTTCGATGGGTCAATTTGCCAATACACGGCAGGACTACCCGCCAACTCTTGCAACCACTCACTTTCTTCCTCAGTTATCCAGCCCGTACTAATAGCATATTGCTCTGTTTCAGTAGTATCAAATGCAACCACACCCCTCGCAAACGAGTCATTAGTCCATTCCATAGTCCCTAAATCAGTATATCCCGTAAACTTTTGATACTCGCTCCGTTTATACTGCACCGTTTGCTTATGGCTGCCTTTAAAAGTAAAACTGTCAAAACGCCCCCAGCGGTTTAAAAAATGTAGTCTGAATAAACGATGACGCCCGCAATCCCTATCCAACAAAAAGGTAAATACCTCGCTCACCGGCGTATCATCATTGGCTAAAAAACCTACCGTATATCGCTCTACGTCGGCCGTAACAATACCACCTCCCAAATTGTAGGGACCGCACATAAAATCCAGCGAATAACTGATGCCTTGGTCGGGCCCTGAGTACAATGTATGCGTAATTGTATGAGTGCCAACCACGCCTCCTGCCGCATTATAGGTAGTTATTAACGCCTTATATGCCTGCTTGCTAATGGAAATATGACTTAACGAGGCCGCCTCATCTTCCCGTATTCTCAAGATTCGCGGCGAGTTGGTAAGCAACTGTTTTTGTGTGCCGTGAACCAAATCATAATCGGTGTAATCAAAATCAATCCAATCGAGATATTTCAACGCCGTATTAAACGCATACCCCGAAGCTGTAACCATACCGCTGGCAATAGAAACATTATTAATTTCTTCGGTAAACTCTACCTTATAATCAGCCATAGTGCCCCTTGCCACCTTAAACCCCGTTGCACCTTCGGCAAGGCTTTCAATTACAGGATTATAACGAGGCTCAAGCATGCGGTGCACATCTGCCTGCACATAATTACCATGTGGCCATTTATCATATCGTAGTGTTTTTTGCAGCGTACCTGCGTGGTACACCTTAACTACCATTTTAAAGTACTGTGTTGCTGCTAACGTACTGCCTGCAACAAACATCATATCATTGTACACAGGTGTGAGTGCCTGTGGACGGTTGTGAAGTGTAATTGCCATAAATTTTTTTCTTTTTAGTTTGATTAGAAAAAATTTGTGTGCGGGAAAAGCGTACGATTCATTGATTTACTCACCGTTTAAAAGCGAAAGGTTCCATATCGGTTGAAATAACGAAGCACGAAACAATCCTTTCTATTTCCAATTAACAGCCGATGAACATAGCAAATAATTGGAACCGGATTTCTATCGGGCAGTTTCAACAAATAAACGCCGCACTAAAAAACTATCCCGATAATGTAATTACACAATCAGTTTGGATACTTAGTGCTTTAACAGGAAAAAACCGCGATGAGTTGCTTAGTCTTGATTTTGTTAAAGATTTTAAACCTTTGATGCACGAACTGGACTGGGTGCACACTACGCCGTTGCCCACCCAACTACCCAAACAATTTGAACTTGAGGGCGGCCACTATACACTGGTTTATGACATGAAACAGCGTACCACCGGACAATTTGTTGATTTGGCACACTTTACCGCCGACCCTGAACAAATAATCCCCAACTTGCATTTTATATTAGCCGTATTGTGCGTGCCCGAAGGGCAAAAAAACCATGCCGAAGGCTTTGAACAAAGGGCAAAGCTGTTTCAGCAAAAGCTAAGTATAGCCATCGCATATCCAATTGCCACTTTTTTTTTGAAGCTATGGGTCGACTCGTTGCCGCATATCCTAACTTATTTGGAGCAACAAGCCGCCCCGCAGAAGAAAACATGGCGAATGAAGATAATTGGTTTACTGCGCGTTACGGTTGGCTGGCTACGATTGATTCGGTGGCGGAAAACCGCACCCAATGGGATTTCTACCTGACGATGTCCATCATTGAGTTTTTAAACTACTTATGTTTCTTAAAAGACAAGAACGAGTACCAAAACACCCAAAAGCATGACCAATATTAACCAAAATGTTCGAAAGGCATTTGAAGACTTTGCAACCCAAATTGAAGCCGAAGCAGGTAATATTTTAGCGGATGCGGGGTTTGAAAATGTTATCCCAAAAACAGAACTAAAAGACACGACGTTTGGCATCAGTTATGAGTTTAGCCTTAGTGGGTTAAACCCATACATTGAGTATGGAGTAAAAGGGGTGTATTATACCCGCAGGGGAGCTGAAAACAGCCCCTTCCAGTACAAGCACCTGCACCCATCAGAAAAAATGATTGATAATATCTTTTCTTGGACATTGAAAAAGGGAATATTTGCTAAACCTAAGAAAACATCCCTCAAAAATAAGCAGCCAAAAGAAGAAACAAGTAAAACAATATACGACCGCCAAATTGCGTTAACGTTTGCCGTTGCCAGAAACATAAAAAAACGCGGCATAGCTCCAAAAGGCATCTTAAAACAACTATTTACCGAAGACCGCTTAAAGAAATTATCTGATAAAGTATCTGATATTGTAGGGCATTCAATAACGTTCTCCGTTGAGAAAAGGTAATCCGTAGTCCCCCCAATTAAAACAAAAACCCCTCACCCGTATTGCAGGATGAGGGGAAAAATTTGTTTAAAAAAAGAAAAAATCAGACGGCAAAGCTTTCGCCACAACCGCAGGTGCGGGTAGCATTGGGGTTTATGAAATTAAAACCTTTACCGTTTAGCCCGTCGCTAAAATCAAGCTCGGTACCAATCAGGTAAAGGAAACTCTTCACATCCACCACCACTTTCACGCCATTATCTTCAAAGGCTTGGTCGCCATCTTTCAATTCATTATCAAAATCAAGCTTGTACGATAAGCCTGAACAGCCACCCCCCGCTACCGATACACGCAAAAAGTAATCGTTGGCAAGGTTGGCCTCATTCCTAAGGGCATATACCCTTTCTTGCGCTTTTGGTGATACTGTTATCATTTTAATTTATGTTTTCTGTTTACATTTTAAGTTATTCAATCGATTATCTATAACGGATAACCGATACTAAAACTTTAGTGTTTTTCCTCAATTGCAGGTAAACCGTTTTTTACACGGTAATCGTTAATTGCTGCCTTTATAGCATCTTCAGCCAATACTGAACAGTGGATTTTAACCGGAGGTAAAGAGAGTTCCTCAACAATATCCATATTGTCTATTGCTAAAGCCTCATCAACCGTTTTACCTTTCAGCCACTCCGTTGCCAATGATGACGAAGCAATGGCACTACCACAGCCAAACGTCTTAAATTTAGCATCGGTAATCATACCGTCATCACCCACCTCAATTTGAAGGCGCATTACATCGCCACATTCGGGGGCACCAACAAGTCCGGTACCCACGTTGTTTTTGCTTTTATCCAACGTCCCGATATTGCGGGGGTTGCTATAATGGTCTATTACTTTTTCTGAGTATGCCATAATTTTAGTTTCAAGTTTTTAGTTTTCAGTTTCAAGTTGCTTTTGGCAACTAAATCAATGTTATATCATTTGCACATTATCAAATTGGCACATTGGCACATTGGCACATCTGATTAATGCTCTTGCCACTCAATGCTCTTCAGGTCTATACCCTCTTTAAACATTTCCCACAACGGGCTCATATCACGCAACTTGGCAACTGCTTCCCTCACGTGTGAAATAGTGTAGTCTATCTCCTCTTCAGTAGTGTATTTACTCAACCCGAAACGAAGCGAAGAATGTGCCAGTTCATCATCCAACCCTAAGTTTTTAAGCACATACGAAGGCTCCAAAGACGCCGAAGTACAAGCCGACCCTGATGATACGGCTATGTCTTTCACTCCCATCATCAACCCTTCTCCTTCAACATATTTAAACGATATATTAGCCACATGAGGCAAACGATGCTCTTTGCTACCGTTCAAATACGCTTCTTCTTCTTGCAACAGTGCGTTTTCAAGTTTATCACGCAATGCTCCCAAACGTTTTGCATCGCTATACATTTCAGCAATGGCTATTTCGCAAGCCTTGCCAAAACCAACAATACCGGGCACATTTAGAGTTCCGCTGCGCATACCTCGCTCGTGGCCGCCACCGTCCATTTGGGCAGTTACTTTTACCCTCGGGTTTTTACGGCGCACATACAAAGCACCAACCCCTTTGGGGCCGTACATTTTGTGTGCGGTAAACGAAAGTAAATCGATACCGTCGGCTATCACATCCACGGGTATTTTACCTGTAGCCTGTGTGGCATCAGTATGGAAAAGTGCTCCGTGTTTTTTGGCAATAGCCGATATTTGACGGATAGGTTGCACCACCCCTATTTCATTATTGGCATACATAATAGTAACCAAAATAGTATCGGGGCGCATGGCCTTTTCAAGTTCGTCAAGGTTAATCAAACCATCTTCACCCACCGCAAGGTAAGTAATATCAGCACCCAGTTTCTCAAGGTGCTTGCAGGTATCTAATACGGCTTTGTGCTCAGTAGTGGCAGTAATAATGTGCTTGCCTTTTTCGGCATACATTTCAAATACTCCTTTTATAGCAAGGTTGTTACTTTCTGTAGCTCCTGAAGTGAAAATAATTTCTTTTTCGTTAGCGTTTATCAGTTTGGCAACTTGCTCGCGGGCATAATCAACAGCTTCCTCAGCACTCCATCCAAAAGGGTGGTTACGGCTGGCAGCATTCCCAAAGTTTTGGGTAAAATAAGGTATCATAGTTTGCAATACACGCTCATCAACAGGCGTGGTTGCGTTGCTATCAAGATATATGGGCAGTTTTAACATTGTGTGCAGAATTTGACTTATTTAGACTAATTCTAACTACAAAGGTACTAATGATTTTGTTCATTCAATAAAAAAATTTGATGTTTGAACGCTATCCTGTGCTTCTGACTCACCCCTGATATTGAAAAGACTGCTGCCGTTCATAATTACCCCTCTCTAACGATTAGAGAGGGGCTCAGTGTGTTATTCTAACCTTGCCGCTAGTTAGAGGGTGAGTTAAAATGATTTGCCCGTTTACCAATTTATAAATAACCTTGCCAAACAAAAACCCACCCAATGTTTGGCAAAATAGAACACCTTGGCATAGCCGTAAAAGACCTTACCCTTAGCAATACTTTGTTTGAAAAACTGTTGGGCACAGCTCCTTACAAGCAAGAAGCCGTTGAAAGCGAAAACGTTATCACTTCTTTTTTTAAAGCGGGTGAGAATAAAATTGAGCTATTGCAGGCCACCCACCCCGATAGTGCCATTGCCAAATTTATTGAGAAAAAAGGCGAAGGCATACACCACGTAGCTTTTGACGTGGAGGACATTTATGCAGAAATAGCACGGTTAAAAGCTGAAGGTTTTGTGTTTATTAACGAAACGCCCAAAGACGGGGCGGATAACAAGCTGATAGCTTTCCTGCACCCAAAAAGCACCAACGGTATGCTGGTTGAGTTGTGCATGGAAAAAAGGTAAACTCAACCGCTTACCAAACCTTCCAGTCAAACCCTGCCGTTTCAGTTCTTCCCGTTGGTTTTTGCAGTCCGTTGGTAAGACGTTCTACTTCCATGCTTACATACGTTTTAAGCTCCTGCACTGTACACGTCGGTTTTTCAGTTAACAACTGCAATACACAATAGGTAAACACACCGTTTTGCAATTCGCCCTTTTCATACGCAACTTGTGTGCCCGCAGCGGCAGATATTACAGTGGCTCCCGTACCCCTTCCCACATCACTAAACATCTCCTGCATTAACTCAAAACTATTTTTTAACCCCACCACTTGTTCATCATCCACTAACAACTCAATACCGTTCTTTCCGCCATTGTATATATGCTTAGATGTATCAGCAAACACTACCCGCATATTATCCAACGCCTCTTTATCTACCTCACCGCTGTGGCAAGCATCAATCAACAGCAGTTTTTGCCGCATGGGCAAACTGTCAAGCAATTGCTCAAACAGATTATACGATAAGCCACCCTCAACGGGGTTTCTAAAGTTTATTGCATACGTCGATAAAAAATAGTCCAACTGCTTATCCAACAAACCATGCCCTGAATACGAAACAATCACCCGGTCGTTAACATTGGCTTGTTGCAAACGGTTTTGCAACGCCATCACATTCTCAACCGATACTTTTTCATTAAACAAGGTATCTATTACCACATTATCGCCAAACTTTGCCCGCAACCCTTCGGCCAAATTTCTAATGTCTTTAACACTGTACTTAAGATTATGTCCCTTTTCTTTAAACTCATCAATACCTATGCCTATAAAATATGTTTTGGGTTCAGGTGCTTTGTATTCTGCCACTAATGTAACTGTTGCCGTTGCTGATTTGACACCGTTTGCATCCATCACAAATACCTGTAACACATTATTACCCGCTTGCAGTTTTATTTTACAAGACACTGAAACATCAGGGATAGTAATAGCTTTACCTGCATTGCCATACACAGGCACTCCATTGGCAATCACATGAAAGCTCTTTATAGCTGTGTATTTTGAAGTTATTTTTGTTTCTAATACCACTTCATCCGAGAGAACTACCAAGGGTAGATTAGCCCTATTCACAATTTCAATTTCGGGAGTCCTTTGCAATATCTCTTCTAATGATTTTGCTTTTATTTTACGTAACCGTTTGCCCACTGCACCTTCTAATAAACTGATAAACTCAGCATTAGTAGCCCCCGACATTCTAAGCACTGTATCAGGTCGGTTGAAATAAATGTCATAATCGGCAGGTAAATACCCTTTGCCTTGGTACACAAAAGAAAGGTTATTAATTGCCGATTTCTCACCCCTGTATAAATACTCGTTAGCAACTTCAACCATTTTCTGACCGCTATACGATGTAAAATACATATATGAACCATTGCTGTTAAAGCTGTGAGCTTCCCGCTCATTAGAAAACAAAAAACCGTTGGCCGTGTGATGAACATCAAAAAATGTAGCACGGGGCACTTTGTTCCAAATCACATCAAGCGTGCTAAGCTTGGCTATATACAATTTATCGTATGCTTCAAATGCAACCCTATCGGCCTGCATATCTACCTCAAACGAAAAGAAACGAGGGTCTGTAACCACCAATTCAGGTTCAGCTGATTGTCCGGCTACTTCAACCTTATATACCTCGTTCACCAATTCCCTCATTGTTCCGGTTGTCCAACGGTGGGTACTGTACCATAACACATCGTTGGCTTTATCAAATGTAAAATGCTGTATATCCGTTCCTTTATTAAAATCATAATTAAACATTTTCTTATTCGCAGCCCAATCCCACACCTCCATACTGTGTCTTTTCTCCCCTGCATTTACTATGGCAACAAATTTCCCTGTAGGCGATATTTTAAATAATTCACCTGAAAAAAGTCGGGCTAAACCCTCGCGCATGAAAACAATTTTGCCCAAACTATCTGTAATAATTAGTGCAGAACTTCCCGCTATTAAATAATTATTATTAATACATTTTGCTTCGGATATTTCTTTAGGTATTTTACCCTCGACTACATTATCAGACGAGAAAACAGGCACAAGAAACGCTGCATTAACATTATCATCAACACTGTAATTGCTTTGTTGCAGTTTATCTAATAATAACCTGTATATTTTTGCCTGCCCGTATTTTAGTATAGAAACCGTATTTTTTTTATCATCAAAATTAAACTTGCACCACTTACACGCTAAAGTAACAGGCAAGGTTTTATTGCTTGAAAATATTATTAAAGTATCTGACGAATAATCCTGTTTGTATGCTACTATGTGATAATTGCCTTCGCTATCAAACACCTTATAATACTTGGTAAATTTTTCTTGCTCGTCAATTGTTCTAAACGCAGGTTGAAATTTCTTAGTAGTTATATCATATAGCTCTTGCTTGCGAGATGTAGCAAAAACGTCCTGTATATTATCGGCCGAGGCAAGCAGTTGTGTGCTATCATTATTCCAACAATAAAACTTAGCCATTTTAAATGATACCGGATAATGCACTGTATCTAATGATTGAAGATTAACCTCAACCAATCTGCTGAAACCATAGCTTATAAAAACACTATTATTTTTTTGATTATAGAACACTCTGAAAACCGAAGAGGATGCTCCAACCATTGAGAACTTATCTTCAGGCTGTTCAGTATCAAAAACAAATTCCCTCTCGCGTTTCCCATTTTTATAAATACAAATTCTACCGTCTCCATAATCACCGCCTACATACTTTCTTGCTTGGGCAGGTACGGCAACCACATCACTATTAACCGCTACTAATTGATGTACAACAGTATCAAATGCCTTAAACAGAATAGTTTGTGCCAATTCTTCTTTAATGCTTACTACATCCCCGTTATAAGTACCTCCCAATACTTCGCCATTATACAATTGTGGGGCAAACGCTGTAAACAAATGTTCAGTAGGTGCTAAACCCAATACTTTACCTGTAACTGCATCAACCAAATACAGTTTGCAGTTCTCAGGCCCCAAATACTCACTTTCCTCACGGTTATCGCTATAACAAGTAATCGTACTGTCCTTTTTCAACGGATATGTTTTAGTATGGATAAGCACCTTACCCGCCCCCGGCCATAAAGTAATGTTCTCTATCATTTCAGGATATTTAATACTATTGAAGAATGTATCAACAATGCCGGTTAGCAAGTTTGCCTTCATCAAAACATACCCTGTTGAAATAAACACACTTCCGTTAGCCGACGGCACAGTTTTCCCAATACCTTGTGCAGCCCAGCCCCCCGCATCAAAAGCCAACGTACCTAATTGAATTTTAGAAGATTGTTCTATCAGCGTATAATTATTATCGCTGGTGGCCAAAAAGTATTTATTATCTGCATCAACTTGTACCTCATCCAAGCCTAAATCAAATGTTACCTGCGGTACAAGTTTAGGAGACGACTGAGCTTTAGATTGTATTGGAAGCAAAAAATAAAAAAGGAGAAAATAAAATACCTGTTTCATCAACAGGCAAGTTATCATTTTTATGTTTTTTTGGCATTAAACACTTTCAAACCTTGCCGTAAAATGCCTTAAAAAGGGAGGTTCGTAAGTTATTTTATACCCTTTAGCTTCTTTTCGGTTTTCTAAAATATCATCAAACACATCAATCACATAATCTATATGGCTTTGAGTATAAACTCGACGTGGAATTGCAAGACGTACCAATTCTTGCCTAGCGGGTATAAATTTTTTATTCTCATCATACTTGCCAAACATCACACTACCCACTTCCACACAGCGTATGCCTCCGTATTTGTATAACTCACAAACCAATGCCTGCCCGGGAAACTCGTTTTGTTGAATATGCGGATACAACTTTTGGGCATCGATATAAATAGCATGGCCACCGCTCGGCCTTACCACAGGGATACCTTTATTGTGTAAATGGTCACCCAAATATGCCGTACTACGTATGCGGTAATTCAAGTAATCAGCATCAAACACCTCTTGCAGCCCCACCGCTATTGCTTCCATGTCCCTTCCAGTCAGCCCGCCATAAGTAGCAAATCCTTCTGAAATTATCAGCAAATTAGTGCAGTCTTGTGCCAGTTGCGCATCCCGTAGTGCTAATATACCACCCATATTCACCAACGCATCTTTTTTTGCGCTCATCACAAAAGCATCAGCCAGTACAAATATTTCCTGAGCAATCTCTAAATAAGTTTTGTTTTCAAACCCTGCCTCGCGGTGTTTTATGAAATATGCGTTTTCTGCAATCCTGCACCCGTCAATCACCAGCATTATTCCAAGTTGCTTGCACAAAGCCGCCACTTCACGCACATTACCCATACTAACCGGTTGCCCGCCTGCACTGTTATTGGTAAGCGTCATAATAACCGCTGCAATATTCTGATTGCCGTATTCAGCAATGGTTACCTTTAATGCTTCCAAATCTATATCCCCTTTAAACGGAGCTTCTATAAATGGGTCGGCAGCTTCAGGGCTTGGCAAATCAATAGCCTTAGCCCCACTAAACTCAATGTTAGCGCGTGTAGTATCAAAATGTGTATTGCTGATAAACACCTTACCCTTACCTCCAATTTTACCATATAAGATTCGTTCAGCCGCACGGCCTTGGTGTGTAGGTAATATATAAGGCATCCCCGTAAGGTTCTTCACTACACTCTCAAAATTCTCCCAGCTTTTAGCCCCTGCATATGATTCATCCCCTCGCATCATGGCCGCCCATTGGTTATCACTCATAGCCGATGTACCGCTATCCGTTAATAAATCAATAAATACATCGTGCGATTTTAGCAAAAACGGGTTATAGCCTGCTTGTTTCAATACCTCTTTGCGATATGCCTCGGTAGTAATAGTTAGCGGCTCCACCATTTTTATACGGAACGGCTCTGCCAGTGTGCGTTCTTTCTTTGCAGTCATAATTCAGAAATCTTGACGCAAAACTATACCTGCATAAACAGGCAAAAAATGATGAATATCAGGAGTTAGCTACCACCCTCCACCGCCTCCGCCACCACGCCCGCCTCCGCTATAGCCTGAGCCGCGTGAAGAACTGCCCGATTTTGAGGATGATTTGGAGGATGTTTTATAAGTAGATGATGTTGATGACGTAGAGGCACTGTTTTTCCGTGCAGCATTTCGCTTGGCTTCTTCCTTTATACTAACCAACTGCTGAAGCTCAGCTACTCTTTTTTTAAGCATCTCAGCAGCTGCTTTGTCATTACTATGCCTAAATATTGTAAGTGCCTGCTTTTTAACACTACTTTCATCAGCACCTCCATTAGTAGCTTTAATTTCTTCGGTTATCTCACGCAAGCGTCTTTCATAAAAATTACTGTAATCAACTCCCCAACTTTTTCTTACCCCACTTGACAAGGTATAGTATCCTCCGGTAGAATATACTATGCTATTAACCATTGTATCTGCTGCATTACTACCAGCCTCCAATGATTTTTGAATAGAATTTCCAAAGGCCTCAGTCCATTTACCAACACAGTCTAACGCAATGGCGTATGGCAACATTTTTTCAGGCACAAAATCAGCATTGGGTTTATTAATACTGTTCATTCTTTGCGCATCGGCAGCTACCAAAAACATACGCAACCCTAATACCTTATTTAATAACTCTTCGCCTGTTTTTGAATATACTGTGTGCCGCAAATCAAGTAATTTCTGAACCAAAAAGCACAACACAACCCCTATTGCAAAATACAAGAAAGTTAATTCGGTAGGTTTGTAGTGCATAAACATAAATAATATACCCAACAATAACGAAAACCAGATAAACCCCGTTCCCCACCATTGAGCAGCCTTTTTGTATGAAAAAAGTAATCCTTTGTTATTTTGCTTTGCACAATACCACTGAACCTGCCTATCAAAATAAGCCATTTCTGCATTAGCTGCACCGGGCTTTATATGGCCGCTAACCAGTATTTCTGCATCATCTGAAAACATAAGTTCTCTTTCCTTATCTGAAGAAAATACTTTATCGGTTGCAGAGATTAAATAGCTGCCATCAGCGTTTCCATCAGCAGCAACAGTAATGTACTTATTAACTGCCAAATTAACCAAGCTTGCTATAGTTTGCGAAGGCTCATACCCCTTATGGTATAAATATCCGGCCAATGCCGGATTAATGGTATCAGGTATTGAAAATTCAGGAATAACATTAATTTTTCCCTTATTTGATTCCTTATATTTTCTCCAATATTTAATTATTATATTTCTTATCAGTAACAACAACGCTGCTACTATCATAAAAAAAGGGCCAAGATTAGATGAAAAAATTATCCAGCCATTTGATTCGCGCTTGATAATCCCTTCAGGTATAGAACAAGCAATTGTTAATCCCTCATTCTTTAGCATTTTTACGTTTGATGAAAAAACAAGGCGGGAAGTTTTTTCATCAAACATACCGTTGCAATCTTTTGCTGTATCTCCGTATTTACCTGTATAGCAAGAAAAAGAGTTAACCGTTGCGCCGTCAGGGAAGTTAACGACACAACTTATACTGTCAATATCAAACTCCCAGCCATTCCCATTTACATTCCAGTACAGTTCATCATATCCGTCACCGTATGCAAAAGGACGGCTTACGGTATAAATAATCTTATAAACATGTGTACCAAAAGACAAATCAACATCGGGATTACCGATATATAGTACTCTATTTCCCGGGCTAAATTCTTCATTAAATATAACAGCTGAATTATCTAATAAAACACTGTCTATCTTAACTAACATATCGAAATTAAGCCCATATCCAATGGTATATTTTTCAGGGATATATCTTATAATTCCTTTATTAATTGTTCCCGTTTCCCCATTTTGAATAGTAATGGTTTCAACCACTCTCATTCTACCATCACTGTTTATATAAAAACTACTACGGAACGCGCTTATCTTATCTTCGGATACGTTTGCTGCTAAGCTATCTTTAATAATAACCATCTTATCGATGGTTGCCTCAGCCAAATATTTTGTAATTACTTGAATTTCTTTCTCTTTAGCCTTTTTTGAAGTTTTATAATTGCTAAGCCCAACAGCTATTGACGGCACTACCACTTCCCATACCTCTTTACTGAAATTATCTTTATTGGATTTAAAATATATTTTTAACTGTTCCTTATCATGTGTAGATTCCCCAATCTCAGCTATAAACTTAATTACACTTGCATTTATTATGCTGTCAATTTCTTTATCACTAACAGGTATATCCTTTCTGTCCTTTACCTTGTACTTTATATTTTGCCCCCATGTAGACCCTGTTAAACCTATAAACAAAAACAGAAAAAATAATATTCTCATTCTATTATTAATCCTCTTTAAAGCTAACCTTGGGGGCTTTTTTGGCTTCGGGATCTTCAGTAAAAAACACC
Organism: Bacteroidia bacterium; assembly: GCA_035906255.1. Taxonomy (GTDB): domain Bacteria; phylum Bacteroidota; class Bacteroidia; order UBA8524; family UBA8524; genus SB11. The sequence goes on along the minus strand of JAMIFM010000037.1, from coordinate 240,984 downwards.
TCTGCCTTAAAACCAAACATACCGGCTATCATCACTTTTGGAAAAACGGCAATGGATTGATTATACTCCCTCACAGTCCCATTATAGTACCTGCGTGAATCATTTATTTTACTTTCAATATCTTTTAATGTCTCTGTTAGTTCCTTAAAATGCTCATTGGCCTGTAACTCAGGATAATTTTGCGAAATAGCAAACACATTCCGCAATGCCGAACTCAGGCCTATCGCTACTTCACCCTGTTCCTTTTTACCAACCGCAGCAATGCCCTTACTGTGCCACATAGCTATCTCTTTCAAAATATCTTTTTCGTGTGAAGCATAACCCTTTACTGTTTCAACAAGGTTAGGGATCAAATCAAGGCGTTGTTGTAAATGAACCCCCATAGAGCTTTGGCCTTCTTGTACCAAAACACGCTCTTTCACTAACTCGTTGTAAATACGTATTACAAAAAATAAAATAGCTAATAATACAATGGCTAATAAAACTATCATTGGGTTAATTTGTGGTTAATGGTGTAATAATACTCTATTTTGTGTATTCATACAAACTCACCTGCGCTTAATCCTTACAAACACTACGAAAGTAAACGCTAAAAGAGGTAATTTTATACCGCTCCGTAAACTTTTTGAAACAAAATTACCCCCTGCCAATTAAAGGGGGATGATACTGATAAATAAAGGCACCAACAATCTGGTTATCTTCACGCTGAAGGAAAGAACCACCCTGCCCAACCCAAAATACCTTTTTGAGTTTTGCAATTCGCAAACTAACGAAAGTGTTACTTGTATCGCAGCCGATACTTCCGATTATCCTGAACGGTTTAATAGTTTTGAGATTGTTGAAATTGCCAATCCAAATCCGCTATTGGCCCAAGTAGAACTTACACCCTCAGGCTTTTGGGAATACAATGTATATGCACAAGATACCACAACTAATCTTGTGACTGCCAATGCCAACGAATTAGTTGAAACCGGCATAGCCTACATAGTGGGTACTGCCGAAACTACTTATACCTATAACAACCAACCCTCTAACGCATTTATATACAATGGATAAGCAAAAACACTACTTTACAACTTTACAGGTGCCCACTTGGCATAAACCACCAAGTTTTAAAGAAAGCCGCCGCTTCGACTGGATTAATTATGGCGAGGCCAACGATTACCCCGATTATTTGATAAACCTTTTTAATGGATCGCCCACCCATCAAGCCATTATCAACTGTAAAAAAGATTACATTTTTGGCAAGGGAATTGAAACGCCAAACAAGCAAACAAGCACTGATGCAGCCAAGCTGCAACAGTTTATTCACAGAGCAAACCGCTTTGAGTCGCTAAATCAACTGCTCGAAAAATTGATTTTAGACTATGAATTATTTAACGGGTTTGCAGTGAAGATATATCAGAATATTGTTACAGGCAAAATCAGCGAAATGTACCATGTAGATTGGACAAATTGTCGGATTAATGAAGATGCTTCGGTAATTTATACCTCAAAACAATGGACTGAACAACAATCTCTCACTAATAAGTTTGCGGGTAGCACTCGCCAGCCTGAAGATTTAAGAAGCCTCCCTGCTTTTGACATTAATATACCACAACGCGAAAGCATCTTGTACTTCCGTGAATACAACCCACAAATGAAGGTGTATCCTTTGCCGGGTTATTTAGGCTGTAACGCCGCAATTGAAACCGAAATAGAAATCAGCAATTTTCATTTAAACAATATAAAAACAGGCTTTTCTGCGGGAACAATGCTCACTTTTACAAATGGTATTCCAACCGAAGATGAGCAAAATACCATTGAGCGTCAGGTAAAACGCAAAGTGGCCGGAACCGATAATGCAGGTGAAATAATCCTTTACTTTACTGATGGTATTGAAAATACCCCACAAATAGTGCAACTCCGACCCAACGAACTTGACAAACAATATGAGCAACTGAAACAAACTGTAATGGATACCATTTTTGTGGGGCATAAGGTTACAAGCCCAATGTTGTTTGGAGTTAGAGCACCCGGTCAGTTAGGAGGTCGAAACGAACTAAGGGAGGCTTATGAATTATTCCAGAATACTTACATTAATAAACGCCGACAAACCATTGAGCATTTGCTTAAAAATCTTGCAGAAACTAACGGTATCAATACCCCTCTATGCCTTATGCCAACAGAACCTATCGGTTTGGGAATGCTATTAAGCGAGCAGGACATTAGCGAAGTGTTGACGTTAGATGAAAAACGCCGCTATTTGGCACAAAAAGGTTTCCCCGTCACAGTTCATGAACCTATAACTCCTGAATTCAACACGGTTATTTAAAATTTACATTATCAATTCGCAAACACTTATGGAACAAGTATATTTTTTATCCGCTGATAGGCTGAAAGAAGATACCGTGATTAATGAAAATACGGATAATAAACTAATATCTCCCACCATACTTATGGTGCAGGATATATACATACAAACGATTATCGGCACATCATTATATACCGAGTTAAAAACTCAGGTAAAAGCTGGTACCGTTACTGCGCTTAATCAAACATTGCTTAACGATTACCTGCAACCTGCAATAAAACATTACTGCATGGCCGAATTATGCCTGCCACTCACGTACAAGTTTATGAATAAATCCATCGTGACAAAAAACAGTGAAAACAGCAATACCACTGCACCGGAGCAACTGAGTCAAATCAAAAATTACTATCTAAACCATGCCGAGTGGTATGCAAAACGCATTGTAAAATACTTGCAGCAACATCAAGCAAAGTATCCTTTATGGTTGGGCGGAAACACTACAATTGATTCTATTCGGCCAAAAACCAATACATATAACACAGGACTGTTTTTGGGTAATGTAAGGGGTAATTCATTCTCTACCACTTTACCCATAGATAAAGGAGAACTTGATTGCTGTGATTAATTATGAACGGAAAGAAAATTAAGAAGCAAAACGTAGAAAAATTACTTGAATACATAAAAAAGAAAGACGATGCAATTTCAAACAAAAAACCAGGTAATAACACAGCTAAGACAACTGGCTGAAAGCCATTTACAGATTCGTGGTTTTGGCTACGGCGACAAATGGGAGCTGGAAACAGCCTTGACCAAAGACGACGGCACGACAATTGGGCTTGTCCATCCGATAAAACAGCCTTTTATGTGGGTTACTCCTATAATAGCAAGAGTAACTGAGGGTAGCCTTTTTTATGACTTCGAGATTATTGTAGGTGATTTAGTAAAGAAAGGCGAAAGCAACGAGTTGGAAGTTGAAAGCGACACACTGCTCATTTGCTTAGATGTTCTCTCAAAACTAAATGACGAGGAATATACATGGTCGCTATCAAGACAAAGCAATCTGCACCCTTTTACTGAAAAATGGGATAGCGAGTTCACGGGACATATAATGAATGTATCGTTAGAATTTATGTTCGACTATAATTATTGTCAGATTCCGTTTACACAACCCGATGCAGATATTACTGCTTTTTTTACAGCAACAGGCATTGATGATGAAGCACAAATATTTGCCATTACTTATTTGGTGACTCAATTAAAAGAAAACGGACTTTGGAATAAAATGCACGCCATCTACCCATTTGTGGGTGGAACAGCAGGCAGACACAGCATAAACCTTAAAAATCCTTCACTATATAAAATAACATGGAGTGCAACCGGAGTAACACACAACGCAACCGGAATAACAGGTGATGGAATAACCGGTTATGGTGATACCGGCTACATTATTGCCCCGGAAAACAAAGATAACTTCCATATGTCGGCTTATGTAAGGAATAATGTAACTGTAGGAACTAAATGTGCAATAGGATGTGCCGGTTCAGGGCCTGTTGCTCAAATTTTACCATATAACGATAATACTTTTCAAGCTTCCATAAACCAAAATATTGCTTCAACGGGTTTAAATAATACATCTCATGGATATTACCTCGGAAGTAGATCTGCTCAAAACTTAGCTAATGGTCACAAAAATTCCTCTAAAATCTTCACAAGCACAACAATAAGCACATCAACCCCTTTAGTATCTATATCGTTACTTGCCCGTAAAACAACAACCACCCCAACGTATTATTCAGACTATAATCTGATCATTGCAAGCATAGGGACCTCATTATCAGAGGCTGAAGCATTGGTCATGAACTCAATCATTCAGCAATTTCAAGCATATTTAAATCGCTAAACTTAATGTCTTGGGAACTACTCATTACAGTTATCGGCTCAGGCTCAGGAGGAGCAATAGTATTAAAGCTCACTGAAACTTATTTTTTACCTAAAAAAGATAAAAAAGAATTTGATGAAAAAGTCCGTGATGAACTATGGGATCGTATAAAAAATCTTGAAGGTCGGATAGACGAACAAAACAAAATGATAGTCGAAGTTATGAAAGAAAATGCAAGTCTAAAAGCCGAAGTAGAAATATTAAGAGTCCAAAATAAGGAATTAAAAAAACATTAGTGAATAGCACTTAAGACTTATAAATCTTTAAGATATATTTAATCCCATTAATTTCAAACCAAGCAGGATATTTCTCATTATCGCACACTCTCAACAAATTGAATTGCTCAGCTAAGGGCTTATCGAAATCTAAACGACTATCGATAGGCCTTCTTCTATGGTAAAAACTCTCTTCTCCTTGTTGAGGAATACCTTTCACATTAGGATATTTTTTAATAAAATCTAATACCACCTTTTTTGTTGTTTCCCCTTGCTTTGCTCGCAATTCATCCACCAACTCATCTCCTTTTAGCACAATAAACTCTTGTTCATAAATATCCCCTGCATCTACCTTCTCAACTGCTTCGAATAATGTAACAGGAATTCTATTTACTCCCTCAATAATCTGCCATGTTAATGGAGACCAGCCCTTACCTTTTGGTAAAGCACTTTCGTGAACAACTAAATTATTCTTATTAAGATGCAGATTTTTAAAAATTTTCTCGCACGAAAGCATAACTAGCACATCACCTTCAACAACCTCTACCTCATCATGTAAAAGCTTAACCTGATGACCTAAAAAAGAAATTTCTTTTGATAATTCTTGGGCATAAGGAATAATCCATGAGTTAATATTATCACACAGTATCTGTACAACCATCACCTAATTTAATTAACATCTATCCTATTTACATTTACAGTAGGTAGCGCAACCTTAATGCGCTGAATCAACGTGTTAAGGTGTTCCGTATCACTGATAAACAACATTATTCGTCCATCAAAAGTACCATCTTCGTGCGATTCGACAGTAATCGATTTCATATTTACTGCTAAATCTTTTGATACCACGTCTGTAATTTTACTTATCACCCCAACACTATCAATGCCTGTAATATGAACTCCGGCCAAAAAGGACTGTTCACTCTTAATGGGTGAATGTGCCCATTGTGCTTTTATAATACGGTATCCGTAGTTGCTCATCAAACGTATGGCATTGGGACAACTGGTGCGATGTATTTTAACCCCCTCTCCAACGGTAATAAAACCAAAAATTTCATCGCCGGGTATGGGTGAACAACATTTTGCAAAATCATACGGCAAATCATCGTAATCATCACCAAGTATTATTTCATTAGCTGCCCGTACTTTAGATTTTTTAGGAGTCTTAACAATTCCTGTTGCTACTTGTTCTTGCTTTGGCTCTTTACGTTGCGGGTTGTTAATAGTATCAAAAACATTCACTAAATCCAGTTTATCCTTATCAAACTTGCCGGTAGCAATGCTATAGAACAAATCCAACGACGATGGGAAGCGATAAAAATTAGCCAGCAGGTTTAAATTTTCATTGGTAAATGCAATCTTATTGTGCCTGAATTTACGTTCAAGCATTTCTTTTGCATCCTCTGCTACGCGTTTCTTTTCTTCACGAAGTATCTGCTTAATTTTTGATTTTGCCTTAGCAGTAACTACAAAATTAATCCAGTCTTCACTAGGTTTTTGGCGGCTTGCCGTTAATATTTCAACTTGGTCACCGTTACTTAACCGATGATTAATCGGTACCAGTTTATTGTTCACTTTTGCACCAATACACCTGTACCCTACATCAGAGTGTATATCAAAAGCAAAGTCGAGAGCAGTGCTATTAGCCGGCAGTTTCCGCAATTCACCTTTAGGAGTGAACACAAAAACCTCTTCGGCAAACAGGTTTAGTTTAAAATCATCTAAAAAGTCAATGGCATTAGCATCCGGACTTTCCAAAATCTCTCTCACCCTTGCCAACCACGATTCCAAACTACTTTCTCCTCCCCCTCCTTTAGCGTCCTTGTATTTCCAGTGAGCGGCATACCCTTTTTCGGCAATTTCATCCATTCGGCGGGTACGGATTTGCACCTCTACCCAATTGCCTTCAGGTCCCATTACAGTAGTATGCAAACTTTCATACCCATTACTTTTAGGTGCTGAAATCCAGTCACGAAGCCTATCAGGGTTAGGGAAATAAGAGTCAGTAACCATCGAATACACATTCCAGCAATCGGCTTTTTCATCTTGTACCGGAACATCCAATATGATACGAATGGCAAACAAATCATACACTTCTTCAAAAGGTACCCCTTGCTTGCGCATTTTATTCTGTATCGAAAATATAGATTTAGGTCTGCCCTTTATCTCAAACGCATACCCCTCTTCTTCTAAACGTTGTTCAATAGGCTCAATAAACCGTTTGATGTATTTATTACGCTGTGCTTTAGTATCCTGCAATTTTTGTACAATATCAAAGTACATTTCAGGTTCAGAATACTTTATGGATAAATCTTCAAGCTCTGTTTTGATTGCATACAAACCCAAGCGGTGTGCAAGCGGAGCATATAAATACAACGTTTCCGAAGCTATTTTAAGTTGGCTTTTGCGGCTCATGCTTTGCAGCGTACGCATATTGTGCAAACGGTCGGCCAGCTTAATCAATATTACCCGCACATCCTCGCTAAGGGTGAGAAGCATTTTACGAAAGTTCTCTGCTTGCAGGCTGCTGGTTTGGTCAAAAACACCCGATATTTTCGTCAACCCGTCAATAATCATGGCGATTTTGTCCCCAAAATTCAGCCTGATTACCTCCAGCGTTATATCCGTATCTTCAACCGTATCGTGTAAAAGAGCACAAACGATACTTGTTGTTCCCAGTCCAATCTCTTGCGCCGCAATCTGAGCAACCGCCAGCGGATGGTATATATAAGGCTCGCCGCTTTTGCGGCGCATATTTTTGTGAGCTTCCAGTGCCATATCAAAGGCACTGCGTATCAATTGTTTATCACCTTTTTCAAGGTTATGTCTGCACGAACGGAGCAAGTGGCGGTAACGCTTCAAAATCTCTTGCTTCTCTGCCTCAACGTCAATATCTATCATTGTTTGCGGTAATGCCATCAAATTTAGTGCCTGTTTACGGCTCTCTTCATCCGAAAGTAACAATAAAAAAACGAGAAAAACATTTGGATTTTTTAAAAGATGTGTATTACCTTTGCATCCCTTTGCGGATGTGGCGAAATTGGCAGACGCACCAGACTTAGGATCTGGCGCCGCGAGGCGTGTAGGTTCGACCCCTATCATCCGCACAAAGCCCTTGAAATAATTTTCGAGGGCTTTTTTATTTTATCATAATCTGCATTGTATTGCTACAGCATTTTTCTAAATTAGCATTGCTAACTTTTGTTGCTTATGTCATTACCTACCAAAAAACACGTAGATGATTTGGGTATAATCCCTTCCGTATCGGCTCGTGAATTAGTTAACCTTTGGACTACCCAATTAACACTAACTAATCATGAGAACACACATCAATCAAAAAGTCCCCGCAAAGCCAACCTAAATTATTCTTTTGGCAAACAAACGAAAAGGGATACCCTATGCACCCTGTTTATGCAAAGGAAGCGGACACCGAAAAGCTTATGAGTAGGGAAAAATCTAATTTAAATTGAGAACATGAAATTTAATAATACTAATGATGACATCGATGATATTAAAGTAGAATTAAAGTTATTAACAAATCGATTCATAGAAAAAATATTAACAGATATTTCAAATATTGAAACACTCGAGCAAGCTTTATATGTTGCTAGAAAAATATTTGATCCTTCTGAGCCTATTGACAACGACTATAGAATAATATTAAAAGGGATTTTTAAGACTTGCTATAAAGATGCTAATCCTAGTCTAATTTTCAATACCCTGAATATCAATTGGTCGGTATTATCTAATTATCTTTCCTTTCCAACTACCCCTTTTAATTCTAACGAAGGAATTGGCCTTTTTTATGTGATTGACAATAATAATCCTACTGCCTTACTACCAACTTTTGTAATAGCAAGAGCAGAAAGGATTGTAGAGGGTAGTGAAACTAAAATAGTTCCAACCGATACTGATGGTCCATTTTTAATGCTTAAAGAAGGGAATGACAACGGTATTTCAATTTCAAGAGAAGAGCTTGATACTTATATGACTGTATATAAGGATGTTATTAAATTTCAGAAACCAGGAAATCCATCAAATTTTTATGCTAAGAATTATACCCATCCATATGTTACTTTCCATGATGGAACAATATTTACTCAGTTTTTCAATGACAATTTCCCTATTGGGGAGCCAATTCCATCAAGTCTAAAGATTTTGGTTGAAAATGGTGCTTCGTTTCCTAAACTTATTACAACAACAACAGGCATTGGATTAGAAGCCTGCTTGTACACAAGTATTATATTCTTCAAGAACGAAGATCTTTTACTTGACAATATCATCTACACTAATAAGCCGTTCAAAAACAAAGGCCTCGATGTAGGCCGCCTTTGCCCCCCTGATTGCTAATTATTAAAACCATATTGCTGAATAAAATTACAATACTTATTCAACAACTTTTAAGTTCCAAATGCTAATAAAATATAAACTCCAACCAAACCAATTATGAATTTTTTTTTACATAAAGCTAAATTTCCATTTCTAGCGATAGTCTTCTTTTTAAATTTAGTTACATTTTGTTATGGCCAAAAGTCTATGTTAATTGAACCCAATAGTAATTGCCATGATAGCACACAAAACAAGTTAAGCAAATTACTCAAACAAAGAGAATTATTAAATAAGACCATTTTAACGATGATTCCTGAATCTGAGCCAATTAATAGTCAGTTAATACCACCCATGGTAGAAACTTTTCAAACAACATATAAAAATGAATTGAATTCTGGGATTAATAGCTATGAGCTATTAATTAAATGGAATAAAATTTTAGAATTTACAGATTTGGAAGCCTCAAAAACTGATCCAAATGTATTTATAGCCTGTTATTATCTCCTAAATGAAGATACTTTCTCGAATAAATATTTTACTTACGTTATTGCAAAAGCCTTAAGAAAAAAAATCGGAACCTATGATACAATCATGCCCATTAGCACAGTGCCTGATAACAAATTCCTTATGCTATCATACTATACCCCAAATGGAGAATTGATAGATTCAAATAAGTTTAAGCAATTAGTTCAGAATTATATAAACACTATACAATTTATGAATACTAAGCCTAATCCTGATACTGGCCCTTTTAATGTTAAAGATTATTCGCATCCCTTAATTTCTTATCATAAAGCACAAAAGTTTTATAAGCTCTTTGACGATAATAAAGATTCGTTGGTCGACACAACAAAAAATAACCTTTATATAAAAATCCAAAACGGTGTAATTGGTTCAAAAAAACCAGTCCCAAGCAAAATTATAGGCCAAATACCGATTGATATAAACTGTCAAACACCTATTCTGTCTCTTATGGAATTCAGTAGGGAACTTTTGGGAGATGAAGAAACTCCTGATGAAAAACGCTTTTTATTCAGAGGCCTCGATGTAGGCCGTCTTTGCCCCCCTGATTGTTAATGGAGAATATGTGGTATTTAGATATACGCATTCAAACATTTTTTGTTTTTATGTGTGGTATGGTCGGTTTATTTAAAATAAACCGACTTTTACCGTTTGAAAAATTAATATTATTTATTGTTTGGCAGAATTTTTTTGTGGATTTATATGCTACTTATTTAGCTAATCAGAAAACTTCTACCGCATGGCTTTATAACATAAATCTTGTGGTTCAACATACTTTAACATTACTTATTTATTCTGTGCTTTCTAAAAAAGAATATAAGTTGATGTTTTACATATTTATGTTCATGTTGCTAATCTCTTGTATAGTGAATATGTTTTTCTTTCAACAAAAAAATTTCAATGACTATACAATAACAGTATCGCTGCTTTTTATTGCCATCTCATCCTATTTCATAATACGAGATTTTATAACAACTAAAGACGACCCACTCTCACTTTTACTATTTTGGTTCGCACTCGGGAACTTCTTTTATCCAGTAATTGCAATAAATATTCTTTCATCTGTTAACCTTTTAACTAAGACTGAAATTTCACTTGCACGAATGTTATTCAATGTAAATTATTTTGGTTACATAGTTTGGTCGGTATTAATAACAACAGGGCTTCTATGGAATTCGAAAAAAACAAAATTATCTTTATTGTGATCGCCTCTACGATAACAGCTGCTTTACTGTTACTTGCTGTGGTGGATTTATTTCTGTTATACCGTCATCGCAAATTAAAACACGAGAAAGAGCTTAATGAGCACAAACGCCGCATCGACAACCTCCTCCAAAAACAGGAAGTAGAGAACGTAAATGCTATGCTGAAAGGGCAGGATGCGGAGCGGAAACGGATTGCGCAGGAGTTGCACGACCGTTTGGGCAGTATTTTATCGACGGTTAAGTTGCATTTTAGTAATGTGGAGGAACAAATGAAGGCTCTCAAAGAGCAACAACATCAATCGTACGGAGAGGCGACTTTACTGCTGGATGAGGCTGTGGACGAGGTGCGCCGTATTTCGCACGATTTGTACGAAGGTTCGTTGGCCAAATTCGGGTTTAAAACGGCTTTGCTACAACTTATTGCGGCTATTGAAAAGGCAAATACCATCAAAATACTGTTTATTGATAACGGGGTGGATGAAAGTGTGTATAAGGAATATGCTCAGGAGTTGTACCGTATCACTCAAGAATTGTTAAGCAATACTCTTAAATATTCGGGAGCAACAGAGATTACCCTGCAATTAAGTTTAAAAGGGGAATTGTTTGAGTATATGTATGAGGACAACGGCAAAGGGTTTGACAAAAACTATGCTGACCAAAACGGCGGTATAGGTTATAAGAATATTGCGGCAAGGGTGGCCAAACTAAACGGTAACTGGCACCTTGATACCCACCCCGGACACGGAATGACTTTACTAATTGAAATACCGGCATGAAACCTATTGATATTTACATTGCTGACGACCATAAAATGTTTACTGACGGGGTTGAATTGATTTTGGCTGCTGAAACTGATATTAATATGCTGGGGGTAGCCAGAAACGGCAAACAATTATTAGGATTGTTAAAAAATCAAGCTGCGGATGTGGTATTGCTGGATATTACAATGCCTGAAATGGATGGTATGGCAACGGCCGAAGAAATTATTAAGCTGTATCCCTCAATAAAGATAATGATGCTTACCATGCACAATACTATCGACCATGTGGTGCCGATGGTGAAAATGGGTGTGCACGGGTATTTATTAAAAAACACGGGCAAAGCTGAGTTAGTACACGCCATTAAGCAACTGTACGAAAACGGGCAGTATTACAGTGGTGAAGTAGCTGCTAAATTAGCTGCCGGAATTAGGGAGCATGAGGAAAAAACTATCAAACTGACGGCACGAGAAAAAGAGGTGTTGCAATTGGTTTTTGAGGGTTTATCAACGTTTGAAATCAGTGAAAAATTGTTTTTAAGCCACCGAACGGTTGAAACCCACCGCAGTAATCTACTCAATAAAACCGAAACCAAAAACACTGCACAACTTATCAATTTCGGGCTTAAAAACGGTTATATAACCCACAAAACCGATTAGGTTTTACTGCTTTATTTCTAATTCTTCTTTTCTTTTATAAGTATAATTTAGTACATTTACCAATGGTATAACTTATTATACTACTTAACTACTATTATGGATTTTTTGCGTTGTGAACCATTGGTTTGCAAGCATGAGATTCTCATTCAATTACTCGCTTATGACAAAAATCAATCTTGCCTGTCTTATTGACGATGATTCTATTTACACTTACACTATGGAACGTATGCTAAGCAATGGCGGCTACTGCAATAACCTTGTGATTTTTAAAGACGGCGAGGACGCTATCGAGTATTTTAAATCCATTACTGCTGCTGACGCCGATAAAATACCTGACGTGATTTTTTTGGATGTGAATATGCCCGTAATGGGCGGGTGGGAGTTTTTGGAAGAATTTTCGCAACTGAAACCCACCCTTGCAAAAAATGTAACTATTTATGTAGTTAGCTCATCGGTATTTGCATCGGATATTGATAAAGCAAAATCCATCTCAGCAGTGTCGGATTATATTATTAAGCCCATCACCATTGAGCATTTCGACCGTATCTTTTCATTTTTAAATCCGTCTCAAGCTATTAGCTGACTTTTTGCAGTAATAATTGAAACTGCTTGCTCACCATCAAAAGCAGTATAGCAAACACGGCAATTGCTATAATTGCCGATCCCCAATAAATACTATACACCCCAAAAAAGACAGGAAGTATCAGCATCAACGGAAAGAATAATACTACTTGATTTAACATTGCTACCATGCCGGCCTCTTTTCCTTTTTCGATAGAGGGTAAAAAACCTAATGACAGCATAATGAAGGGCTGTAATATCACCGCTCCTATGTTTATCCTGAAAAACAATATATCGGATGCGTTATAGGCTCCGTTGGCCAGCATACTGCCTATTACATTATCAGTAAATACCATCATGTACAACCAAATGGGAGCCAAAATAAATAACGAGTATTTTACAAATACTCCAAAAGCACTGCGCACCCTATCGTATTGTTTTGCGCCGTAGTTCATCCCCACAACAGGCTGTAAGGCTTTCATAATGCCCAACGTGGGGGTCATTAATATAAACGAGGTGCGGAATGCGGCACTATAAAAACCCATGTCTTTTTCGGTGCCGTATTTGGCAATCATATTAAACACTACCAACCCTTGCAGCACATTCATGGCCAAGAAAATAAGGTTCACAAAACCCAGCATCAGTATTTGTTTTTGCATGGGCTTATCAAAATAAAAGGCCAACATCCTGCTTTTGAAAGATGCCTTACCTGAAACAAAATACACCATTGCTATGGCGCAATACAACAACATGGTAAGGTTGGTAGCCCACGCAGCTCCGCTTACTCCCCAACCCAATACTTTCACAAAAAACAGCTTTAGTCCCACATCTACCAAAAGGCCAATGGCGGTGATGTTGGTTACCAGTTTCAGTTTACCCTCACCCCTGATAATATTAGTTAGTGAAAGGCTGTAAATAAAGAAGAATGACCCCAAAAGACTTTGCCTAAAGTACTCCGTACCGTATTGTAATATCTCACCTTTGCCACCCATCATGCGGATAAGCGGTTCGGCGAAAATGTAGGAGGGAATAAAATACACAAGGGCAAACAGTAACGACATTGTATTTACGTTGCCCAGTATGCGTTGCAGCTTGTTTTCTTCATTAGCACCAAGCATTATACTAAGCGCGGTTCCCGCGCCATTGCCCACCATATTGCCTATTCCCACCATTATCATTGATAGTTGAAAGGCCAGCGATACCCCTGCCAGTGCATTGGAGCCTATAAAGCGGCCTACAAAAATCCCGTCTAAAAAATTGTTAAGCCCCATTAATACCGCCCCTATTAAAGAGGGTATGGCAAGTTTCATAAACACTGTACCCATTTTACCGTTGAGTATCAGCTGTTTTTCGTTTTCACTTATTAAAGGTTTCTTTCCCATAGTTTGTTTTGTTGTTATAGTTCTTCTATCAAAAACCCTAATCCGATTATGGCATTCTCAACACTGTTTTGATTAAATGTACCTACTACTCGCAGCACACAGTCGCAATCTTCAATATCTACCCAGCAGTGGTCAACCCCTGCAATACTCTTTAAGGTGCAAAGTGCCCGCAAGCGTTGGTGGGCATCGCTGATATTGGTTTTATACACCAATACCCTTTGTGTTGAAGCAGTTGTGATAAGTCTTTCTAAAAGCGAAAGCGGAGCAGCTACCATCATAGTTTTGTTTCGTAACCGAATTAATTTATGCAAATTTATATCGGCACTGATGTAATTTGCAAGGAAAACGAAATATATTTTTTACATTTGCATCGAAACCGAAGTATATTATGAACAAAACTGTTGAGTTGGTGAACGAGTGGGCACGGTTTGAAGAAAACCACCCCGATGGCAGCATGGAGGATTTTTGCCGCTACTACCTTATTAATAAGAGGGAAGAAACCACCAAAGGCGAAATGTTCGGGGGTATGATGCCGCCACCTAATAAGCCTATTTTATTAATGAAGCTGATAGGACGCATTACCCGTTTGTTTTTGATGTATGCTGAAACTGCACGAGAGAAAACAATGCTAAGACAGTTTGAAGACTTTAATCTGTTGAATACAATTAACCACTTGGGAGAACCAAGAAAAACGGAGGCTATTTATCACTCACTAAATGAATTATCGACAGGGATTGATATTTTGAACCGCTTACGAGAACTGGAATACATTACTGAAAAAGACGACCCGACGGATAAACGCTCAAAGCGTGTAAGCCTGACATTTAAGGGGCGCGAAATACTGCACGGTTGCTATGGGGTGTTTGGCAGAGTGAACGAAATGATGGTGAAAGATATGAGCACGGACGATATTAATTTGTGTGTACAGTTGCTAAAAGGAATAGAAATAAAATTTGCAGGCTTGTGGCAGCAACACAAGGGCAAAGATTTTGAAGATATTTATAAAGAAATAATGGGCGAGGAAAATATTAACCCTTCAGTTGGGTAAGTTCAGCCTGCACCTTTTTTGGCAATCCTGATACCACCAAATTATATGAATCGTCAATCCAACCGCGAATTAGGTTATCATTGATACTGCCGTCCATCACCACTGTGTTCCAGTGCTTTTTGCTCATGTGATAACCGGGTGTTACGCCATCGTACTGCTCACGTAACTCAACGGCCTTTTCAGGTTCGCATTTCAGATTGATGCTTTCAAATGCTTGCACATCGCACAGGGCAAACATTTTACCCATCACCTTAAACACCAATGTATTTTGGTCGAAAGGAAATTCTTCCGTAACCCCCGCCTTTGTAATGCAGTATTCGCGGTATTCTTCAATATCCATACCTCTATTGCTTGTTGCCAAATACCCGCTCTAATATCGATGTAACGCGGTGTGCGGGGTCTTGACGTATCAGCTTTTCCTCATTAGAAATCTTAACAAACACCCCGTCAAGTGCCCGTGCAGTAACGTGGTCGGTAAGACTATTCCCTGTAATTTTAGGAAACAACGAACCGCCTAATGAGGCCAGATTATAGGCTCCCACCAAATCGGTGTATAGTTTCTCAGCCGAAGTATTATAAATAAGCGGTTTGCCCAATGATGTTTGTATTTTGGGCTTAAACGCCGCCTGTAACTGGCTGTATGTATTGGTTTTTAAATAATCAGTAGCGGCAGTTTCATTGCCACGCAAAATACCAAAGGCATCTTGTATGGTCATTTTCTTCACCGCATCACTAAAAATAGGGGCGGCAGCACCTGCTGCATCTTCGGCAGCGCGGTTAAGGGCCGTTATGGTTTTATCAACAAGGGCTTGCCCGCCGGGTATTTTGCCCACATAGTTCATAATGTTTTGGGCTTCGGGCGGCAGCAATACTTTTATGGCCGCATCGCGTAAAAAACCGTCAGCGGCATTTAGTCGGCGCACCGCACTGTCAGTACCCACCGTAAGGGCATTCTTCAATCCCCTCACTACTTCGTCTTGGGTAAGTGGCAAATTGCCCAAACTACCCCCGTTTTGCTCAAGTGCACTTTGCACCACATCACACGATGAAAGTACACTAAAGCTAAGTACTGCTACTGCAATTTTTATCGCCCTCATACAAAATGTTATTTAGTAATTACTTGGTAAACACCTTTTTCAAAATATCGCTAACGCGGTGGTTTACATCGTTGCGTATTTTACCCTCTTCAACCGCTACTTTAAAAAATAAACCGTCAAGGGCTTTGGTAGTAACGTATTCTCCCAATGTATTTTGGGTGATTTTTGGGAACAATATTCCGTTTAGCGAGGCTGTATTGTAGGCATCCACCAAATCGCTGTACAAGTCTTCGGCAGAAACACCTGCAACCAACGGTTTGCTCAATGAGGTTGAAATTTTAGGAGCAAACGCATTTTTAAGCGGGCTGTAGGTATTGGTTTTAAGGTAGCCCGTAGCCGCGCTGTCGTTACCGTTCAAAATATTCAATCCGTCGCTAATGGTAATATTGGTAATGGCATTCACAAAAATGGTGGTTGCTTCGGGGGCTGCATCTTCTGCCGCTCGGTTAATGGCCAATATGGTATTGTTTACCAACGTACTGCCACCGGGTATTTTGCTAAGATTATCAAAAATAGGAGCCGCTTCGGGGGGAAGTAATATTTTAACGGCTTGGTCTAAAAAATAACCGTCGGCGGCCGAAAGGCGTTTTACCGAGGTATCAGTACCCACAGTAAGTGCAACTTTCAAGCCTTTTACAATATCGTCGTTAGTAAGTGCACCGCTGTTTACGGCATTAATAATCTCATCGGCTTGGTCGCAAGATGAAAAGGGAACGGTGAAGGCCACAAAACTAAGGGCAACGGCAAATTTTTTCATACGGTTTATTTACAGTGCTAAATTACAACTTTAATGCCTTTTTTGGGTGAATTTGAAAAAAGAGAGGGTTGCGGTATTTTCCACCCCCTGCCCCCGCAAGCGGGGGACATTGAACGCCGACTAATGTTTGCCCACGTCACGATAATGAAAACTCCATGCAAAACAGTGTCTTCATCAGGAGGGGGCTAATCCCAAAGATGTATGTGTACAATGTATTTGGTTACTCAAACACATTCATAAATTTAACACCAAAACCTTACCTTGCCGTTGCAAAACAACCTATGAAAAAGAACGACCCTAAGGTGATTAAAGGCTGGGTAATGTACGATTGGGCCAACTCAGTGTATTCTCTTACCATAGCCACAGCGGTTTTTCCCATTTATTTTGTGAAGATAGTGCCTGAAACCGTAAGCCTGTTCGGTTTCCCGCTCACCAATTCAGCCTTGTACTCTTACTGTGTGTCGTTTGCCTTTTTGCTGGTGGCGTTGTTTTCACCGTTACTTTCAGGTATCGCTGATTACAAAGGCAATAAAAAAGAGTTTATGAAGTTTTTTGTGTATTTAGGCTCCCTTTCATGTGCTGCGCTGTGGTTTTTTGGGTCAGGAAGCCCCGTATATACGGGTACTGTGCCGTTTGTGCTGGCTACGTTTGCCTTTGCAGGAAGTATCGTGTTTTACAATGCCTATTTGCACGAAATTGTAACCCCCGACCAAATGGACAAGGTAAGTGCACGCGGATTTTCAATGGGGTATATCGGTAGTGTTTTGCTGCTGGTAATTAACCTTATCGGGCTAATGAAACCCGAGTTACTGGGTATTGAAGAAAGCATGGCTGCCCCGTTGGCTTTTCTTTCCGTAGGGTTGTGGTGGGCAGGTTTTGCCCAAATATCGTTTAAGTTACTTCCCCCTTCTGAAAATAAACACCCGTATAGCAAGCAATTATTAATGCACGGCTATAAAGAATTGAACAAAGTGTGGCAACAGTTAAAACATACCCGTAGCTTAAAAATGTACCTCGTATCGTTTTTTGTGTACAGTATGGCACTTCAAACAGTAATGTATGTGGCATCGGTATATGGCGAAAAAGAGATACAACTTGAAACTACTAACCTAATTATTACCATTCTTATTATACAGTTGGTGGCCATTCTTGGAGCGGTACTATTTTCAAGGCTCTCAGCATGGTATGGCAATGTGATTAGCTTATCAACAGCACTGGTTATTTGGGTGGGTATTTGCGTTGGTGCTTATTTTTTGCCTGCCAAAGACTACACAGGATTCTATATTTTAGGTGCGGCCGTTGGTTTGGTAATGGGCGGTTCGCAAGCCATTTCGCGTAGTACATACTCTAAACTATTGCCTGCTGATACGGAAGACCATGCCTCGTTTTTCAGTTTTTATGATGTGGCCGAAAAATTATCCATCGTGCTGGGTATGTTTGTTTGGGGGTTGATTGATAACATGATTGATATGCGCAGCGGTATTTTGGCCTTGGTTACGTTTTTTGTTATCGGGTTGGTATTGATGCAAACGGTGAAGGACGAAAAACTGGCACCTATCAAAAAATAAGAACAGTATAGCAACATGAGTACAACTACTTATGGTATGAATTGACTATCTGCCGATTGTTAAAAAAAGTTATCTTGCCGTATGGCTGAAAACAGACGAAACTTTGTTAAAAACATGACTGTTATGGGATTATTTGCACCAGCATCATCGTTTGAGTGGATGAATTACAACCACCAAACAGGGCCTACGTTTGAAGAGCTTGAAAGTATGGGTGCTGTGGGCGATGATGATTTTTGGAAAACAATACAGCAATGCTATGCCCAATCGGAAGAGTTTATTAATCTTGAAAACGGGTATTTCAGCCCTACACCGCTTCCTGTTTTAAATGCCTTTGTTGAGAATAACCGGATGGTGAATGCCAATTCATCGTTTTATATGCGCGGCAGAAAGGAAGACGACCGCGAACGGGTACGACAAGAGTTGGCTGCTTTTGCCGGAGTGGATGCGGATGAGGTGGCATTGATGCGAAGCACTACCGACGGGCTTAGTGTTATAATGCTTGGTTTGCCGCTGAAAGCAGGCGACGAGGTTGTTTTAAGCAACCAAGATTATGACAGTATGGTGGAAACCTTTAAACAGCGTGAGCAACGCGACGGAATTGTGTTAAAAACCGTTAACCTGCCTTTACAACCAACTAATGATGACGAGGTGGTGAAAGCCTATGAAAAGGCGATTACACCTAAAACCCGTTTAGTACTGGCTACCCACATGATACATTTAACGGGACACTTATTACCCATTAAAAAAATATGTGACATGGCTCATGCAAAGGGTGTGGAGGTGATGGTGGATGGAGCGCATACGTTTGCACACATTGATTTTAAAATACCTGATTTAGGTTGTGATTATTATGCTGCCAGCTTGCACAAATGGCTGTGCAACCCTTTGGGTGCAGGTATTTTGTGGGTGAAAAAGGAACATATTGAAAAAATATGGCCGCTATTTGGCGAAACAAGCAGGCCGAAAACCGATATACGCAAGTTTGAGCGGTTTGGCACCCAAAACACGGCGGTTCAATTAAGCCTGAGTGCGGCTATCAAATTCCACAATATTATCGGAAGTGCACGCAAGATGGAGTATCTGCGCCAACTACGGAGTTATTGGGTAGAAAAATTAAAAGAGGTTAACGGGGTGAGCTTTAATACCCCCATGCAAAATGAACGAACCGGAGCTATTGCAAACTTCTCACTTAAAGGTTATACCCCAACACAACTTGCTACCGCTTTGTATGATAAGTACAAGGTTTTTACTGTAGGCATTGAAACTGCTGCTGTAAACGGTGTGCGTGTTACTCCACACTTATACACCACCCGCCAGCATTTGGATACTTTGGTAAATGCCGTTAAAGAACTGTCGCAAAAATAAAGGCATAAAAAAACCGGGCAAGCCCGGTTTCAGTTTATAATCACTGTAAGCTATTTCTTTTTCTTTTTACGCAAATCAACAATGTCGTAGCCTGCTTTGCGTTTAGCTTCAACGTCCATTTCAAAATACTTTTTATCCAGTTTCAGGTTGCTTTCCTGTGTTGTAATGGCATAAGAAATTTTAACTCCGTTTTTCTTTATCACCGTACAGCTTGCTATTGTATTGGTGGCGGTGTTAATTTTAAGCTTCACTTTAGAGTAGTCTTTGGTATCCTTACCCTCTTTCGGCACAAGGTCAACAACATCAAGGCTTTTCCCACCTTCGGTAACCTTTTCTACCCACACGTAATCAAAACCCTTTTCCCACAACGAAAATATCTGTGAGGGCTGTATTTCATTAGCCGATGGGTTATAATCTTTAATGGTTACTTCTTTTACCTCTTTTTGAGCCGTCCAGATTGTTTTGCCGTCGCACATAATATCTTGGTCGGTCATTTCAATTTTAAACTCTTTGTTTTTAATCCAAATGGTGCCCGCTTGTGATACTTTGGTTTTATCAGGGTTTTCAGAAGTGATAGTAAAACCGGCTTTAATATTTTTATAGCCTTTATAAGTTTTACTTAATTTATTTAATATTTCTTTCGCTTTTTTAACATTATCCTGTGCACCAACAGGAATTGAGGCAGAAAATACCAGTGCTAAAAATAAAACTACCAGTTGTTTACTCTTCATTTGATGTGGTTAAGAATGGTTGCAAATATATAAAAATCGGCAACTTTCGTGCCTTTTTGTCAATCAATGTTTATACATCAATGAATACGGGGCACTCCAAATTCATTATTGGATGCCCCGTACCCAAAAAGGTTTAAAGGGGTGTATAAAAATGTTGTTATACTTTCTCGTACACAATTGCGCTGCCCTGCCCTACACCAATACACATTGAAGCAAGACCATAGCGGGCACTTTCACGCTTTTGCATTTCGTGCAATAAGGTAGCTGTGATACGGGCACCGCTGCAACCCAACGGATGGCCTATAGCAATAGCCCCCCCGTTTACGTTTACTTTTTCAGGGTTAAGGTTCAAATCGCGGATGCAGGCAATAGACTGTGAAGCAAAGGCTTCATTCAGTTCAACCAAATCTAACTCATTAGCAGTAATACCCGCCCTTTTAAGTGCTTTTTGTGATGCAGGTACAGGCCCTATACCCATAATAGCGGGGTCAACTCCGGCCACTGCAAACGAAGCTACACGAGCCATTGGGGTAAGGTTGTATTTTTTAACTGCTTCTTCTGAAGCCAGCAATAAGGCTGATGCTCCGTCGTTCACTCCTGATGAGTTACCTGCGGTAACTGTTCCCTCTTTCTTAAAGGCTGGCTTTAAACCTCCTAATACTTCAATGCTCGAAAGACGAGGTTGTTCATCTTTTGCAAATACTATCGGTTCGCCTTTGCGTTGAGGTATCACATAAGGCACCAGTTCTTGTGCAAACTTTCCTGCTTCGTGGGCTTGCTGGTATTTTGCCTGTGAATGGGCGGCAAATTCATCTTGCTCTAAACGGCTAATTGTCCAACGTTCTGCAACGTTTTCAGCGGTTTCGCCCATTACGTATGGGTAGTACAATGCTGATAATGCAGGGTTGGTAAATCGCCATCCTATAGTGGTATCGTAAATCTCAGGCTGACGGTTAAATGCTTCGTATGATTTTGCCATTACAAACGGGGCACGGCTCATGCTCTCAACTCCGCCTGCTATGTACATCTCTCCTACTCCTGCGGCTATGCTACGGGCAGCTTGTTGTATTGCTTCAAGGCCGCTGGCACACAAACGATTAACGGTAGCCCCGGGTATTGTAACAGGCAATCCGGCCAGCAATAGAGCCATACGGGCTACGTTACGGTTGTCTTCGCCTGCTTGGTTGGCCGCCCCAAATATTACATCTTCTATTTCTGTAACATCAATTTGCGGGTTGCGCTCTACCAGTTTTTTTATCACGTATGCGGCCATATCATCGGGCCTAACGGTTGAAAGTGTGCCTCCGTATTTGCCTATGGGCGTACGCAGTGCATCAATCACATATACTGTTTTCATGCTAAAGGGAGTTTGTAAAATCGCGGGCAAAGATAACCAATGCCCCTCGGTATTTTACATTTGTTAGCCGGCCATACTTTTATGTGCGTTGTTTGCAAATCTTGCGTCGGTGTTTTAGCGTTATTTATTATTTAGTTTTCTTCATAAAAATTAACGCAATAAATTCATATACAAATCATTACTTAAAATAATTATGCCGTTCATCCGTTGCCTTATTTACCCATATTATCAAATAATTAATACATAGTTTAAAAGTATTTTCAGGATAGTTTTTAGTGTCCTGTTTTTTAGTCAAATCATCAATGTTTTCATATATTTTCGCCCTTCGAACCGTGTTTTTTCATTTCACCGCCACTCACATAAAATTGCCGCCACTTATAAAAAAGTGATTTTATAGACGTAGGGTGATAAATACCTTCGTATTGCGAATTAGGAATAAACTTTTTACTGCGATGAAATTCAGGACACTTTTTTTAATAGCGATATCTGTTCCCGTTTTACTTGCTTCGTGCAAGAGGGATCAGCCGTCTAAGGATGACGGTGGTAATGCGGATAACTCTGTCCACATTACTGATATTGATAAATTGATAGTTCCTTCAAATTTTAATTTTGAAACAACTAAAGATCTTTTAATCAGGGTTAAAGTGGCCAACCCAAGTTTCCCGGAAGAGCGTTTTGGTATCAACATTTATATCGATGAGCCAAGTACAGGCAAACTTTCTATACAAGGCATGACTGATGAAAAGCATGAGTTTACAGCCAAAATGCGTGTAGATGCTACTCAAGAGTTCCTATACATTGAGAAGGTTGATTTGAGCGGTAACAAAACGTATGAAAAAGTAGCTGCCAATAAATTTGTAACCAAATTGTTTGATAACGGTGCCGAGCCTAATGCTTATGTGTTTACAAAAGCAGGTTCGGGTTTTACTTGTAATACGGGTTGTGCTACAACGTATAACAATTATAGTGGTAACCTTGTAATTAATAGTGGTGTAGCTTGTATTACCGGAACTTTTAGCGGTAAACTTACCATGAACGGTGGTATTGTAAAGTTTTGCGCTTCGGGTACTTTGGATAGCCTTACTCTAAATAATAGTTCGCGTATTTATATATTAGAGCGTTCTATTGTTACTATTGATAAGATTCTCTCTAACAGTTCTACTACTCAGTTGTATAACTGGAGCGACAGCTTAAAGGTTAACAATTGTTATGATGCCAATAACATTACTGAAAATCACGGCCACATGCGTATTTTCTGTTCGCTAACCGTTACTTCAACTGGCTCTTTCGGTAACTTCGGTAAGTTGTATGTATCTAATAACTTAAATGTAGAGAACACCTTTACCAACTACGACCACGTTACTGTGAACAACAATGTAACGGTTAATGCAGGTAAAAACTTGTATAACTACTGTAACCTTTCAACTACCAATAATTTAATTGTTAATGGTACACTCACCAGTAACAGTTATACCAAGGTAATGGGCACAACTACGTTTGCATCGGGGGCGAAAGCAGCCTTGCAAAACGGTGCTTTATTAAGTACTGTGCATCTTACTTCAACCGGAGAAATCAATGGTACAGGCACAAATACCAGCTATGTGAAGGTTTCAGGAACTACTACGTTAAACAGCGGCAGTACTGTAAAAGGTAAAATTAACTATTGTGATAATAACGGTGTTGAAACTAATAATGCTACGTTTACCAGCCCTGCGCAGTTATCGTGCAGCGGTTATTTAGCTACTAACTCTTGTAACAATGAAGGTTTTGGAGTGCTTGTAGTTGCGGATGCTGACGGCGATGGTGTCCCCGATGTACTGGATGGCTATCCTAACGACCCTACCCGCGCGTTTAACCGCTTTTACCCTTGCGCTACCACTTGTTCTAACATTGTGTTTGAAGATTTGTGGCCATCAAAAGGGGATTATGACTATAACGATTTAGTGGTGGCGTTTAACGTACACAAGGTTTACAATGCCGGTAACACTGTGGTGGACTATAAAACTAAGATTAAGCCCCGTGCAATTGGTGCCGGTTTTGATAATGCTTTTGGTTTTAGCCTTGATAACATATACCCTAATGAGGTATTGAGCGTTGCCGGCCAATCGTTTGTGAGAAGTTACATTAACCGCAACCCTAACGGAACTGAAGCAGGCCAAGCCAAAGCAGTTATTATCTGTTTTGACTCACCCGAACCTTATTTGCACCGCAGAGGCGGCTCGATGTTTAATACCATTAAGGCTAATCCTTTCTGTGCATCGGATACAAACTTTACTACTGTAACTTTTGCTACAGCAATTGCTGACAGCAGGGCGGTGTTTGAAGAGTTTAACCCTTTTATTATTGTAAACAGGACACGCGGACTTGAGGTACACATGGCTAACCACAAGCCTACTTCATTGGCAGACCATACTAAGTTTGGTACCCGCGACGACCGCTCAGTTCCTGCAAATGGTATCTATTACAAAAATGCACAAGGTTTGCCTTGGGCAATGCAAATACCTGAAAACTTTGCTTACCCAATTGAAAAGTCGAGCATTTTACAAGCCTATAATTATTTTGATGATTGGGCTTTATCGGGTGGTACATCTTACCCCAACTGGTACAGGAACTTTGGTTCGTACCGAAACAATGATTTTATCTATTAAAACTTCGGATTCTTATAATCAAATAAGCCCCGCCAAAAGCGGGGTTTGTTGTTTTACAGGTATAGTACTATAACTATTAACGCAAGTACAATGAGTAAAAAAAATGAGCCTATAAATATCATCAATAATCCTAAATCACGGCTTAAGCTATCGTATTTATAATACTCTTCGCCCGTAATGAGGTTTTTATTCTTGCCATAGTATAGTTTTACTCCCGTGGTTATGCCACCTATCCCTAAACCTAACGCACCCATAAAACCAATAAAAAAAGTAAAGTAATCTGCCCTATTTGGCCTGAACAGAGTATCTGATAGTTTTTGTTTACCTTTTTTAATATCTTCCTCTGTCAAGCCACGCTGCTCAAGTTCTTTGTGAATACTATTAATGTTCTCTCCTGCAAAGTCTAAAACCAATTCTTCCCGTAAGTCTTCATCCGTTAATTCTTCATAGGGATTGTTCTCGCATACTTCTTCAATAGTTTCAAGATAATTTTCAATCACTGCTGAGGCTTTCAGTGCATCTTGTTCCGCAACAAAAATCTGTATGTTCTTTGTGTAGGGTCAATCATCATAAAGGCATCTGCCTCCGTAGTTTCTTCCTGTACTTTGCCCTCTATGCCATTTTGGTTAAGCACTTTTAAAATCGTCTTAGCGTCATTAATACCAAAGGCCACCCATACTTCTTGCATACTACAAAATAACAAAAAAAGCGGCATAAGCCGCTTTCAAAAAACCATATCATATTCTTAAAACAATATCCCGATACTTAACCCTGCACGGGGGTTGATACTGCGCTTATAAGGATTAACAAGGGGTATATGAGCCTCTTCGGCATTGGCGTTATCAACACTTATAGTAGGGCCCCCGCCTATGTAGAAATCAAAGAAAAAGCCACCGCTATTGTACTGCCTGATTCCCAAAAGTACTCCAAAGCCTACAGCAGAGGCGTGCAGCTTATCAAACCTGTTTGAATTGGGTGCTGATTCTTTTTCAAGGCTTATTTGTTTGTAATTGGCATATCCGCCCAAGTAGTAACGAGAGCTTGACTTAACGGGCTTTAAGGCTAAATATTGACACTCAACCCTAAAACCTTCCATATTTTTAAACTCATCGCTGTATGAAGATGCACTTTCTGATATGTAATATCCGCCAATTACTCTAAAGTTAAACCCATCTGGGAAAATAGCACCGTAGCCAAGTTCAAAACCGCTTACAAAAAAGGGAAGCGGGTTAAGTATAAACTCGTTCCTGTATTCGTTAAGTGCAGAGTCTCTTTTACTGCTTTGCTGAGCTTGTAACCCAACCGATACAATGCACAGTATTAGTACTATGAACAGCTTTTTCATTGTGTTAATTGATTAGAATGCGTAGCCGACTGTTAGTCCTGCGCGTGGATTAATACTGCGTTTATAGGGGTTAACTACATCCAGATGAACATCGTCTATTTTTTCACTCGAAACAGGAATATTGATACCGCCTCCTATATAGGCATCAAAAAAGATATTATCCATCACATATTGACGCATACCCAACAAGATACCTGCGCTAACGGCTGTTGCCCTTGCCTTATAATTGAGTGTAGTAACTGTTGATGAGCCATTAATAGTTCGGCTAACATCCATACTTATGGTTTTTACTACACCATAAGGGCCACCGTAAAAACGCATACCGCTTGAAGTGGGTTTTAACAGCAGGTACTGGAACTCGAACCGGGCACCTTCCATATTTTTACGGGTATAGGTTGAGGTTACACCAAATGGTTCTTCTTCGTTGTATGAAGATGGGTTTTCTGAGAAATAATACCCCCCGATAAACCGAATGGCGCGACCTTTGGTGTTTATGATACCGTAACCAACCTCAAACCCGCCCACAAAAAACGATAGCGGGTTTAATAAAAACTCACGGTTGTATGTATTGCGAAGACTATCCGCAGTACGGCTTTTTTGTGCAAATGCCGTTTGCATTATACAAAACAGTAATAAGGGCAAAAAAATCTTTTTCATAGTTTATTAGTATTTACTAAGATATACATTTTTTTGCCCTCCCACCCTCACATGGTGCTTAAAGTTTTATTGCTTTAAGAAAGGTACTTTAACCACCTGCGCTTTGATTGCTTTATCGCGGATGTTGATAAAGATTTCTGTGCCTGCCTTTGCAAAAGCTGTTTGTATATATCCTATACCTATACCTTTATTAAGGTTGGGTGATTGGGTACCTGATGTAACTTCGCCTATTACATTGCCATCAGCATCCTGTATTGTATAGTGCTGACGGGGTATGCCCCTGTCTATCATTTCAAATCCTACCAGTTTCTTGCTTACACCGTTCTCTTTCAAACCTTTGTGGTAGTCTGATTTTATAAAGTCTTTAGTAAACTTGGTAATCCAACCCAAACCTGCTTCAATGGGTGAAGTCTCGTCATTTATATCGTTGCCGTATAAGCAAAAGCCCATTTCAAGGCGCAAGGTATCACGTGCACCCAAACCGCAAGGAAGTATCTCAAATTCTGCTCCAGCCTCAAAAACAGCATCCCATAGTTTGCGTGCATCGCCATTCATCACGTACAACTCAAAACCACCTGCACCGGTATAACCTGTATTAGAAATAATCACCTGCTCTATACCTGCCATTTTGCCTACAGTGAAGCTATAATACTCAAGTGACGAAAGGTTTACATCAGTAAGTTTTTGTAATGCTTTAATGGCATTAGGGCCTTGCACAGCTAATAAGCTGTATTGGTCGCTAAGATTTTGCATCTCAACACCGTAAGTGTTGTGGCTGCTAATCCAATTCCAGTCCTTCTCAATATTACTGGCGTTTACAACTAAATAGTATTCATCAGCCGCATAACGGTACACCAATAAATCATCTACTATACCACCTTTGTCGTTGGGCAAGCAGCTATATTGTACTTTACCATCCACAAGCACCGAAGCATCATTGCTCGTAACTTTTTGTATCAAATCAAGTGCTTTTTCGCCTTTCAAATGAAATTCACCCATGTGCGAAACATCAAATACACCCACAGAGTTGCGCACTTGTAAATGCTCCTGAATAAGGTTGCTGTATTGCACGGGCATATTGTATCCTGCAAAAGGAACCATTTTACCTCCGAGTGATATATGTAAATCGTTTAAGGCTACTGTTTTCAAAGCTGCTTGTTCGGTCATTGTATTAGTTAAAATTTGGTACGCGAAAATACGCGTTTTTAGGGTGAGATAATAACACAAAAGCCACCGTTTTGCGGTGGCCTTTGCGTTTAATTGGTTTATACGTCAGGATTATTTCTTATCCTTTTGTTTGTTCTTTTTATTTTCTTCTTGCTGGCGTTTTTTCTCTTCAGCTTTCTTTTTACGCTCGTCGGCTTTTTTCTTACGCTCTTCTTCTTTCTCTTTTTTCTTACGCTCGCGCTCCTCTTGTTTTTTCTGACGTTCCTTTTCTTTATCGTCTTTGGTTTTAGGAGCTTCGGGTTGGGCGTTTTGCCTCCTGCGCTGCTCTTCCTCTACTCTACGCTGTTCTTCCCTGCGTTTTTTCTCAGCCTCGGTAAAATATGTTGTGCTGGTGATACGTACTGTTGTACGACGGTTTAGCTGGTGCTCAGCCTCGGTACAAATACGTTCGTAGTCAGAAAGGT
Organism: Bacteroidia bacterium; assembly: GCA_035906255.1. Taxonomy (GTDB): domain Bacteria; phylum Bacteroidota; class Bacteroidia; order UBA8524; family UBA8524; genus SB11. The sequence goes on along the minus strand of JAMIFM010000037.1, from coordinate 212,917 downwards.
CGCACTTACATTTTTTAAGGTAAAGTGAATCTTCACCGTATCCTTTTGCTATCAACCTTGCCGAATCGATACCTTTTGAGATTATATAGGCTACTGCTGAATCGGCACGACGCTGAGCCAAATCACGGTTGTAATCGGCACTCGCACGACAATCGGTGTGTGAACCTAGCTCAATGGTTACGCTTGGAAAGCGTTTCATCAACGATACTACAGAGTCGTCAAGGATTTTAGCCGCATCGGGGCGAATGTTTGCCATATCCAAATCATAAAGGATACCGCGCACGTTAAACATACAATCCAAGCACAAACGGCACATTTCAAAGTCTTGTACCAGTTCTTTTGAGCAGATTAGACCTTTAGTGCTTTGGTAAGCTGTTTTGCTACCTATATAAAAGGCTTCGTTTTTATCGGCTGAAAGCTCGTAGCTAACTTCTTGAGTAAGCACTTGTGAGTAGAACCCGTTTTTATCAGTACGAAGGGTTATTTTATTAGCATCTTTATCGTTTGAGATAAATACTGCGGCTTCATCTATAGGTTGCTTGGTATCACAATCTAATACACGGCCTGTGATTTTGAAAGTTTGCGGAATGGGGAAGAACTCCCAAATATCATCATCACCACGACCACCTGTACGGTTAGATGACAGGTAACCCGATTGAGGTTCATCGGCTTTATACACTATTGAGAAATCATCACCACCTGAGTTTAGAGGGTATTTAAGGTTTTCAGGCGCACTCCATTCATTACCTGTACCTGTTGTTTTGTACATATCCAAACCTCCCATACCTACGTGCCCGTTTGACGAAAAATACAAGGTTCCGTCAGCTGCTACTGAAGGGAACATTTCATCGTCTTCGGTATTGATTGCAGGCCCAAGGTTGATAGGGTTGCTCCAATCTTTACCACGACCTACTTCACGAACCATCCAAATATCTTTACCACCGTAACCGCCATCAATATCTGATGAAAAGTACATTACTTTTCCATCAGCAGATAGGGTTGGGTGTCCGAATGTATGGCCGGTATCGCAGAAGGAAAGCATGATGGGTTCATCCCACTCATCTTTACCTTTTTTGGCACTTGAGTATATTTGGCAGGTAGTAAGTTTACCGTCTTTGCCACCGCATTGGGTAAAGTACATTACAGACCCTTTTGAGTTAAGAGTGCTTGAGCCTTCATTAAATTTACCGTTAGCAGGGCCTTTTAATGGCTCAGGATTTTCAATAGAAAACTCACCGCGTTTTTTCTTTATGGGTGCTACCCACAAATCAAAGAAACCGCCGCCGCTCCATTTATATGTCTTGTCTGATACACCTTCCTCACGGTTTGAGGTAAAGATGATAGATTCTTTTTTAACCGGAATTGCACAGTTATCAGCATAGCGGCTATTAAGTTTTTTAACGTTTTCTACCTTAAACAAAATACACTCTTGTGATTGCATCCATTTAAGAGCCAGTTCCGCACCTTCAAGCAATTTCTTAGCATATTCGTCTTTGGGACTTTCAGCAAGGTATTTGTTTACACGGATAATAGCTTCGGTATAATTTTCTTGGCGTTTTAGCATATCGGCTTGCATCAGCAATGCTTCGGGGCCGTATTTTTCTTTTTCAGCACGCTCGTACCAACGTAATGCGTTTTTGTAATCGTTTACTAATCTGTATGCTTCTGCAACTCTAAATGCAATGGGCCCACGATCTTCTTTGGGCAGGTCGCTCAAGATGTCTTTGTATATCTCCCTCGCTTCCGAGTATGACCTCACGTCCCATGCTTTGTCGGCTTCAACACGGGTTTTCTTGCTACACGCTGTAATAACCGAAGTAAGAACTAAAAGGAACGTAAAAAGTTTAATAGGTTTATTTCTCATACCAAGCCTATATTTTAGCTTAATGGAATAATGTGTTAAAAGTCAAAAATCAGCAAATAGATATGCTTTTGCAAGTTTTTTTAAATTTTTAGACATCTATTCTGCAAAAAACATTTTTGCTGTTTTGCTTGATACTATAATCCTGTACTAAGGTAAAAGATACAAGGAGAGTCAATAAAATTTTAAAAGCTTATTCCATTTTAATTTAAAAAGCTATTAATCAACAAACTAAAAATGCCCAAAGAGTGTTTACTCTTCGGGCATTTGGGTAAATAATATTGTTATGCGTTGGTGTTATTTCACAAACAACAACTCACGGTATTTTGGTAATGGCCATTGAGCATCTTCAACAATGCGCTCTAATTTATCAGAGTGCCTGCGAATAACATCAAAGTAAGGTTTCACTTTTTGTGAGTACGCATCCGCTTTTTGTTCTGCATTGGGTAAGTTATTGGCTACTTTGCGTTCTTCAACCATTTTATACACCGCAGTTTTAATTGTACTCACGTGGGTTGCCGATTCTTTAAGCGCATCTAATGCTACTTTGTAATCGTCTTCAGGCAATCCAAGGTTTTTCATGTTGGTTGCAAAATCAGCTATTTTGTTTTGGAAACTGATAGCAGCAGGGATAATATAGGTGTTTGCCAAATCTCCCAACACGCGTGATTCTATCTGCACCTTTTTCACAAAATCTTCTAACAAAATCTCAAAGCGGGCTTCCACTTCACGTTCGTTAAGAATGTTGTTCTCGCTAAATACTTTTTTCGATTTATCAGAAACATAGGCGTGCAAAGCAGTAGGTACATCTTTTATGTTGGTAAGACCCAGTTTAGCGGCCTCTTCAGCCCATTTGTCACTGTACCCGTTACCTTCAAATATGATGCGTTTTGCTTCTTTTATGTAGCGGCGCAAAATTTCAATAATTGCATCTTCTTGGTTTTGTCCACCTGCAACTTTTGTATCTACCTCTGCTTTAAACTGTTTAAGCCTGTCGGCTACAATTGTATTCAATACTATCATAGGCGATGCACAGTTGGCTTGTGAACCTACGGCGCGGTACTCAAACTTATTACCGGTGAAGGCAAAAGGAGAAGTACGGTTACGGTCGGTATTATCCATTAAAATCTCAGGGATTTTATTTACATGGATTGAGCCGCCTGTATTGTCCTCTCCACCACTTAGGCTTTTCTCAAAGCTATCAAGCACGTTGCTTAATTGAGTACCGATAAATATTGAGATGATTGAAGGAGGTGCTTCATTGGCTCCTAACCTGTATTGGTTAGATGCAGAAGCAATACTTGCACGCATTAAATCAGCGTGTTCATCCACTGCTTTAATGGTATTTATGAAGAAAGTTAAGAATTGTAAGTTGTTCAACGGGGTTTTTCCGGGTGATAGCAGGTTAACGCCCGTGCTGGTAATCAAGCTCCAGTTGTTATGCTTTCCTGAACCGTTAACGCCTGCAAAAGGTTTTTCGTGCAACAACACTTTAAAGTGGTGACGACGGGCTACCTTTTCCATAATGTCCATCAACAATTGGTTATGGTCAACCGCAAGGTTCGCTTCTTCAAATTGCGGAGCACACTCAAACTGGCCGGGTGCTACCTCGTTGTGACGGGTTTTCAAAGGAATACCCAATTTTAAGGCCTCAGTCTCAAAATCAGCCATATAAGCCATTACCCTATCGGGTATCGACCCAAAATAATGGTCTTCTAATTGCTGGCCTTTTGCTGATGAATAACCCATCAGAGTGCGGCCGGTAAGCATCAAATCAGGACGTGCATAATACAATGCTTCATCCACCAAAAAGTATTCTTGCTCAATACCTAATGAAGCAGTAACCTTATCTACGTTTTTATCAAACAGTTTACATACTTCGGTAGCAGCAATATCCATAAAATGAAGGCTTTTTAGTAACGGGGCTTTAAAATCCAGTGCTTCACCTGTGTATGACACAAATATGGTGGGTATGCACAGGGTACGTCCAATTACAAAAGCGGGTGATGAGGGATCCCATGCGGTATAACCGCGTGCCTCAAAAGTGTTGCGAAGGCCGCCGCTGGGAAAACTTGAGGCATCTGGCTCTTGTTGTACAAGGGCATTGCCCGAAAAACGCTCCATTGATGATGTGGTATCAATGGGTTCAAAAAAAGCGTCGTGTTTTTCAGCAGTTGCGCCTGTAAGCGGTTGAAACCAGTGGCTATAGTGTGTAACACCTTTAGATATGGCCCATTGTTTCATGCCTGCGGCAATCACATCGGCCATATTACGGTCAATTTTCAGTCCATCATTTTTAGCATCATTGATGGCTTTTATGGCTTCTTTTCCAAGGTATTGGCGCATGGCATTTTCGCCAAATACATTGGTGCCATAATAATCTGAAATTTTTGACGAAGGGAACTCTACTTTTACCGGAGTACGGTTTTGGGCAGTTTCGAGAGCTTTAAATCTCATCAAAGTCATTTTTGCAGGGGGGTTATCTTTTGGTTGCGCAAATTTAGCGTTTTGTTAACACGCGTCAATTTTATCACACAAAAGATTTATACAGTTGTGTAACAATGTGTTGATAGCTGTTCAATTACTTACAATGCCTAATAAACTCATTATGTTAGTCTATTATCGGGTAAGAGCCTCCTATCAACCGAGGGCTTTATATTGGTATAAACAGGAATAAAGTCTTCTCCAAAAAACAACTTGCTTGGGGTTTGATAGATAATCATTGCTATTTTTGCACTTTTTAGAAAAAATACCATGTTTAGAACAACAACCTGCGGAGAACTTACAATTAACAACATTGGCAACGAAGTAGTACTGGCCGGATGGGTGGCCAAGTCGCGCGATTTGGGCGGTATGACGTTTGTTGATTTGCGAGACCGCTACGGGATAACCCAATTGGTGTTTAATATGGAAACTAACGCCCCGCTGTGCGAAGAAGCGCGCAAACTTGGACGCGAGTTTGTGATACAGGCACGCGGTAAGGTAGCCGAGCGCAGTAACAAGAATTTGAAAATGCCTACGGGCGAGATTGAAATATTGGTGGATAGCTTTACTGTATTGAATGAGGCTAAAACCCCACCGTTTACGATTGAGGAAAATACTGACGGCGGCGACGAGTTGCGCATGAAGTACCGCTATTTGGACTTACGCCGTGATGTGGTGCGCCGTAACATGGAGTTGCGTCACCAATTGGCGCGTGAAACCCGCAATTATCTTGACGGGCAAAACTTTATTGAGGTTGAAACACCTGTGCTTATCAAATCAACGCCCGAAGGCGCTAGGGATTTTGTGGTGCCTTCAAGGTTAAATCCGGGTGAGTTTTATGCGTTGCCGCAAAGCCCGCAAACGTTCAAACAATTGTTGATGGTATCAGGTTTTGACCGTTATTACCAGATTGTAAAATGTTTCCGCGATGAGGACTTGCGTGCTGACCGTCAGCCCGAGTTTACTCAGATTGACTGTGAGATGAGTTTTGTGGAGCAGGAAGATATTTTGAATACGTTTGAGGGGTTGGCTCGCCACCTGTTTAAAACAGTGAAAGGGGTTGAAGTGGATGAGTTTCCGCGTATGACGTATGCTGATGCTATGCGTTTTTATGGCAGCGATAAACCCGATACCCGTTTTGATATGAAGTTTGTGGAATTGGTAGGAAATTATGGTGTTATGCAAAAGCCTACCGGATTTAAGGTGTTTGACGATGCCGAACTGGTGGTGGGTATCAACGCTAAGGGTTGTGCTGCATATACCCGCAAGCAATTGGATGCACTAACTGATTTTGTGAAAGACCCTAAGCGCGGTATGAGCGGTATGATTTGGGGCAAGATGGAAAACGGTGAGCTAAAAACTACCGTAGATAAATTTTTTACTGCCGAACAAAAACAAGAGTGGGTTAATGCTTTTGGTGCAGTTGACGGTGACTTGATTTTAATACTTGCAGGAGCTACTGAGAAAACCCAAAAAGCATTGGGAGATTTGAGGCTTGAGGTAGCCAACCAGTTGGGTTTGCGCGATAAAAACAAATTCGCACCGTTATGGGTATTGGATTTCCCGTTGTTGGAGTGGAATGAGGAAGAAGGCCGCTTTTTTGCCATGCACCACCCCTTTACTTCACCCAAGCCTGAAGATATTGGTTTGATTGATACTAATCCCGGTGCTGTGCGTGCCAATGCTTATGATATGGTAATAAACGGCGTGGAGATTGGCGGCGGTTCAATCCGTATCTTTAATAAAGAATTACAAAGCCGTATGTTTGATTTACTTGGCTTTACCAAAGAAGAAGCGATAGAGCAATTCGGCTTCTTAATGAATGCGTTTGAATACGGCGCACCTCCGCACGGTGGTTTGGCTTTTGGGTTCGACCGTTTGTGCTCGTTATTTGGCGGTGCTGATAGTATCCGCGATTTTATGGCATTCCCTAAAAATAATGCCGGCCGCGATACAATGATTGAAGCCCCCAGTGCCATTAACCCCAAGCAGTTGGTGGAATTGGGTTTGAAGGTTGGTTGATTCTTCAATATGCTGATGTTAGGCTTGGTTTTTGTATATTTGAATAAATAATGACCAGCATATTTCATATTAAAGCAGAGGAGTTGAGCCCTGATTTTCTTGAAGCATTAAAAAAAATGTTTAAAGGGAAGAATATTACTCTTACTGTCGATGTGGACATGGATGAAACCGATTATCTGCTTCAAAGTGATGCAAATAAGCAAATGCTTTTAACTTCACTTAAACAAGCTAAACAAGAGGAAACCATTACGGTTAACCTCAACGAACTTCTTAAATGAGAACCATTTCGTTTTCAAAAATTGCATTTGAACAGTTCACTGACTGGCAAAAAACCGACAAAAAATTATTTCAAAAAATCGTTTCTTTAATTCAAGAAACAGAACGCTCACCTTTTGAAGGCTCAGGGAAGCCCGAACCTTTGAAACACGAACTGCAAGGGTGTTGGTCGAGAAGGATAAATCTTGAACATCGCTTAGTGTATCAGGTTACCGATAACTCAATAATTATTATTGCCTGCAAGTATCATTATTAAAACTCCCAATCGAAATTAATCAACCCTGAACGAGAGGTGGGTTTTTGTGCGCCGTTGGTTAGCTCACTCACCTTTTTCTTTACGTATTGTTCCAACTCGCTTACGGTAATGGTTTCATCCTCGTCAATATCGGCAGCCATATTTTGCAAGCCGTTCAAAATGCACCACGTAAATACTCCGTTTTTCAGGTCGTTTTTTTCGTAAGCATAGCTGTTTCCTGCTGCTGCTGAAATAATCCATGCCCCTGAGCCTCTGCTTAGGTCGGCAAAAAGCTCCTGCATCAACTCAAAGCTGTTTTGCAACCCCACTCCTGATTGTGTTACGTCGTCAAGTAGTTCCAATCCCCTGCTTCCAAAACGGGTTATCAATAAGGCTCCTGTATCTTGGTGACCTGTTTCAACGTGCAAATCAGGTTTTCCTTCTTCTTTATCACTCTCGCCGCTGTGGCAGGCATCCATCAACAGTAGTTTTTTGCGTGCAGGTATGCCATCAAGCAGTGATTTAATTTCTTCATACAAAACCCCTCTTTTTGCAGGTTGCTTAAAATCAATATCCTGTGTGGCGTAGTAAAAATTCAGGCTGTCATCCAACAACCCGTGACCCGAAAAGGCTATAATCACCTTATCCTCGATGCGAGTGTTCATCAGTTTTTGTTTAACTGCCAATATATTTTCGCGAGTTACCCGCATATCGGTAAAAGTATCTATGGTGCTGTTGGGATTGCGGGAAAAATACTCTGTAAGGTTTTGTATATCCTTTACAGAATAATTCAATGTGTACCGGTTGTCTTTGTAATCGTTTACACCAAACCCGATAAACCACGTGCGTGCTTGTTGTTTTACTTCAGGGGTGTATATTATATCAACCGACGGACGAAAACTCTCAATTCCTTGTGCATTGGTTGCTGAAAATTGTATTTGGTTTCTGCCTTCCGAAAGTGGGATTTTTAGCTGTGCTGAATACTTGTTTTTGTTATTTATGGTTTTACCTGCGGCGGTGTACAAGGGAACCCCGTTTACCCACACGTTAAAACGGGTAAGCGGGTATAAGTTATCATTTGCTGTGAGCGTTATTTCAATTTCAGGCTTATTGGTTTCAAGCGGCAAAGCATCTATTCCCTGCACTGTAATTTCGGGAGTATGCAGTTGGTTTGAAAGTGTTTCAGGATTAATGCCTGCACGTTTCACACGTTTGCGCCATGCTTTCTCGTACACCTCAATCAAGGCAGTATCGGTATTACCCAACGCCCGTAATACTTTATCGGGGCGGTTATTTATTAAATCAAACTGGTCAAAATCGTAACGTTTCAATCCCTCTATCCAACCCACTTGTGAAGCAGCACTCTTGGTAATGGTATAATTACGGTCGGGCAATAAAAACAAGTAATCATCGTCTTCAAATGCTATAATAGAAAACAACTCTGTGCCTTTGCTGATTGAATAAAATAACAATTGCCCGTCGCGTTCAACAACCATTTTATCGTTTTGCCAATGTATTGTAACAACATAACCGCCTGTGTACAAGCTATACAACTTTCTTTGGGTGTTCGCATCCAGTAAGAACACTGAATCGCCGTCGTCCACCAAAAGTTGGTTGTCATCGGGGCTTAGTCGTGCATTTCGTAAATAAGGAGTAAAGCCTTTTATTACCTGTAACTCCGTATAATTTTTTGTTTCTATGATACGAACGGCTGTGTCTTTACATACCATAGTAATTTTTTGGCCGTTTTCAGGCACTTCAAATGTTTTGGGACGGTAATAGTAATAAGGTATTGTTCTTATTCTTTTACCTGTATAAGCATCCCAAACAAATAAATCGCCTAGAATATTGAGGCCATATAGCTGAGTTCCGTCAGCACTGTACGCAATTTTCGCAAGTTGGTCGTCTTGATAGGGCGACGTGATTTTAAAAGCAAGCTTCCCGCTATCAAGGTCAAATACCTCAACCGCATTACAAAAAGCTGCGGCAACTATATGACGGGTGGGGTGATAAGCTGCTGAAATGTAGCGAGAACAGTAATCTTCGCACTTAAAATTATAAACTTCGCCCGTAATAATGCTGTAGATACCTAAATATCCGGCATTATCAACGTATGCAATTTCTTGTCCGTCAGGAGATAATACCAACGCATTTGCCCGCGATTCTATATCTACTGTTATACCTATTTGACGTGCGGCGGTAATATCCCACGACCTTAAAAAATAATCCGAGTTTGTGGTATAAAGCCTATTACCGTCTTTGCTCAATATTGCACGGTGTGTTGTTGCATTTTTGCCCTCGAGACGGTGAACAACCCTGCCTGTTTGTGTGCCCGCCAGAAAAACCCTGCCGTTAAAGTCGCCTAAAGCAAAGTACCTTCCTAAGTGGTCAATGGTTATTTGCCTCGCATTATCGCCCATATTGGTAGGTATAGTGTTCAGTAGTTTTCCGCTTTCGGCTTCCCTATAAAAAATAGTCCCTTCATCATCTATCGTAACAATTTTTTCAGAGTTGCCTGAAAAAGCCAGCGCAGTTACAGGTTTGCTAATTTTAGCATAATGGGTTAATTGCCCATCATTAACTACGGTAGCGTGTACTGTAAACCCATTTTTATCCCACCGAGCCATGTACTTACCATTTCCCGATAATTTATAGTCCGTCAGTTCATCATAGTGCACTTTTGATTTGCCTATGATTTCCCAGTTTTTTATGTCTTTTATCGCATACAAACTGATTTTGCCGTCTCTATCTTCCATCCACGCTGTTAAGCCCTCGGTATCATTTGTGAAATAGCAGGCGGTTATTTTTAAGGTATCGCCATATGGACTCGAAGATTGTATTCGCCAGTTGCTTGTGTTTAAAATATGTGTAGCCTGTTGCAGCTGTGGGGTGCTATCAAAAAAACTTCCTGTTATCGCCAGCAGGTTTCCTGTTTTGTTATAAGAAATGTTGTTTACGAAAAAAAAGAAACGATACCTAAGAACTACTTTGCCGCTTTGCAGGTCAGTAACAAAAAACAAATATCCGTCGCTAATGGCTACGGTATTGTTTACGGGATTAAATACAATGTTATTGGGCCAAAATTTAAACCCGCTTATTGTGTGCATTCTTGCCCCTGTTTCTGTGTTCCAGATAATTGCAAGTGAATCAGTACCTCCCGTTACTATGTATTTACTATCGGGACTAAAAGCGGCAGCCGCTATGCTTCCATTATGCCCTTTAAAGTTACGAAGCAAACGGCCTGAACGGGTTTCCCATAAGCGTGCACAATCATCGCTACCGCTAAGAATCAGTGTCCCATCAGGACTAAAACACAGGGCTTCTATACTGCCCGTATGACTTGCCTGAACGATAAGCTGCTGCCCATACAGGGAATTTATCCCACCGAAAAGAAACGTTAGTACAATAAGTAGTCGTTGCACTGCCACAATTTAGTTTTTATCTGTTTAGGGAATACAAAGTAAACGCCAAAGCAACAGAATCCTTTATGGAGTTATCTCTTAAATATGAAGAAAACTTTACTATCCATAGTTGCACTTTTTTCGCTTTCGGTTTTTGTAGATGCGCAAAATAATCTACCTACAATTGCTGCCCCAATTAAAAAGGTAGTCAGTTTCACGGGAATGTCTTGTATAGATGCCACCACTTCGGATGTCGTATAGTTGGCTCACTCCCTGTAAATCAAAACTCATTTGATGTTTCACCGCTTGCTCCAAGCATATATACCATCACTGCATACAGTGATACAAGAACACCTTTACTAAGGGCTAAGATGATAAAAGAGTAGGATTACTGCCACGAGAGTGATTTCACAATCACTTCCATCTGACGCAGGTACTGGGTTTTATCAAAACGGGGAGAAAATACAAACCCTTCAACCGTTATTAGTTGACTGGTGGCTTCGTCTATCATGGTGATGCTGTAAAAGGGGCCTCCCATAAACTCCCCTTCGGTTTTCCAAAGTGCACGTAATTCAACGGCATACTTGCCGTTAAACTCAAACGCTTTGGTAGCAAACGGGAACGCTTTTTCAGTAGTCATGTAACTTCCGTCAACGCTTCCCGGAATGTATTTTTCAACTACTGAATCACGACTAAGTACAATTTCTTCGGCTACTAATTGGTCTTTGCGGGTATAAGGTTGGGTATATATAACCAATCCCTGACTAATATTGGGGGTTTCCCTGCGTATCCATGCAAACTTTCTGTTGCCTTTTTCTTCATATCGTGCAACACGGAAATTGGTAGGCACGTCCATTGTGAACCCAAAGTGCTGTTTGATAAAATTACCGATAGAATCTTGACGTTCATTTTTGTTTGCCACCGCAAAAGTTTCTGCTTCGGTGCGCAACATAAGGTCAAGAACGGCTTTACGTTCGTTTAGCAAATAACTGTGCAGTACGTCGTGGTTTTTGGCATATAAAAACACTACCTGTTGCGGATATGCCCAAATATTTTTTTTACTGTATAAACGGATTGCAGCAGTATCGTTGGCTTTCTTTAACGAGTCGGAAAGTGTATTGTATGGAGCAGGTAATAATTTGCGGGTGTCAAATCCATCGTCCTGCACTTTTATCACAAGTAAAGTACTGTATGATTTATAAACGCTTTGAAACATTTCGGGGCGTACATCAAAAACGCGGAAGTACCCTTCATCGTTAAAGAAATAGGGTTGACGAATGTCAAACACTGAATCGAAAGCTTCCCGAATAGTCCCTTCAAACAATAACCTGTCGCCTACTATTGCTACCTCGCCCATGTGCCCTATTGCATTAGGCAATTTAGGACGGTTTTTGTCTGTCTTTTTCCCCTCTCCGCATGAGTTTAAACCAACAAGCAGAAGCAAGGAGATAATAAGCGTTACAGGTTTTTTCATACAGTTATCAGCTACCGGGAGTTATTTTTAGCTTGGTACCCGGTTTAATAACGGCATTTTTAGGCAACTGGTTGTAAACTCTTAGTTTTTCAACAGTAAGCCCGTATTGCTTGCTAATGCTGTATAAAGTATCGCCACGCTCTACCTTGTGGTAGCGCATGGTGTTTACAGTAGTGGTTGGTTTTTGTTTTGGTGTTTGTGTTTTGGCAACTTTGGCAGCACTATCGGCTGAAGCTGTTTTAACACTATCGGTTACTATTACCAATGGTGCGGGTTTGTCTTTGGCAGCCATTTTGGTGTCTTCAACTTCCTCTGTTTCCTCTTCCTCATCCTCTTTTGAAGGCTTGCTATTGGGTTTTACCTTCACCTTTTGATACACCACCAGTTTTTTACCCGGCCGCACTGAGTTGCCTTTAATAATGTTCCATGCTTTCAAGTCGCTGGTTCTCACCCCGTATTTCTTAGCAATTTTAGCCAATGTTTCGCCCTTGCGTACTTTGTGTACTACTCGCTTGCTCAGGTATTCGGCTTCTTCTTCGTTGCTGTAATCGCTAAAAGGGGTAGCAAACACGCTGTCTTTCAACTCAGCAAAACGCATGGCATACTTATAAGGCAGTGTGATGCTGTGTTTGCTGCTTGTGGTAGCAGGAATAATTTTTTTGCGGTATTCAGGGTTCAGGTATTCAAGGTCTTCCATCGGAATACCTAATACTTTGCTCATTTGACCAAAGTGTACCCATTGGTCAATCTCAACGTTTTCTACTAACTCGTGTATATCAAACTCGGCAGGTTTTAGTCCCAATTGCTTGGCGTTGTTCATCACATAAGCCACTGCAATAAAAGCAGGCACATAGCCGCGAGTTTCTTTGGGTAAATATTTCATTACTTCCCAAAAGCTGCGTTTACCGCCACTTTTACGGATGGCTTTGTTTACGTTTCCGGGGCCGCAGTTGTATGAGGCAATAACCAGCAACCAATCACCATACAATTCGTAGCTGTTTTTAAAATACTGACAAGCTGCAAGGGTGGCCTTTTCGGGGTCACGGCGTTCATCCACCATCCCGTTGATTTTTAATCCGTATGCAAGACCTGTGCTGTGTATAAACTGCCACAAACCGCAAGCACCCGCCCATGATTGGGCTTGTGGGTTTAGTGCCGACTCAACCACTGCAAGGTATTTAAACTCTTGAGGCAATCCCTCACGGTCTAATATTTCTTCAAACTTGGGGAAGTAGTATTCAGAAAGGGCTAAGATGCGCTCGGTAAGTTGTTTTTTCCTTACTGCGTAAAGATTAATAAAACCCTCAACGTGTTTGTTGTAGTCTAATGGAATACCGGACTCCATCATGTTCAATGTTTTTTGAACCGCTGCGGGGTTAAGACTAAGCGTAGCGGTATTTTCCTCATCAACTGATGGGTCGAAACACTTTCCGGCATTAGCCTTGGTGCAGTTTTGGTTCAAAAGCACGGTTAAACTGTCAAGCGCAGCCAGCATATCACTCGGATATTCTTCTTCGGGTTGCGTTTGCGCTCCTGCAAAAGCGGGCAGCAGCAGTGCTATAGCCAGCCAGTATATGAACGTCTTTTTCATCATTGGCAATAATATTTTTAAGCCACCAACGGGCAAAAGTGCTGTTTTTTGTTAGCAAAAACAATACCCTTTAATCCACATCCGGCAGGTTTTTGGTTTTTTCTTTCATCGAGGAATATCAGTTTCCCACTCTTCAACTTCTTCATCATTCTTTCTTCCCTTATCAGGAGTTTTCCCATCACTGCTTTTATCGTCTTTCTTCTTTATATCAAACTCATCCCTCAATAATTGTAACAACGTATTTTTTTCAGTCTTAATATTTTCCTTCACATTTTTAAAAGCACTTTTGCGGTCATACGTTACCGTAGGATTATCGGCAGGGCCTTTCATCAATATAAAAATGTTTATACCCTCTTTGTCTTCTTCGTAGTTGCCCGTAGCAGCCTTTTTTCGGTTAAACTTTCTCGATAACACATCCTTCAACTTCAACCTGAATTTGTATTCCATGTAGTTTTCAAACGTATGGTAGCCTTCGGCTTGCAAATTCAACGCACTGTTTTTAATCTCCATTTGAGGTATTATCACCCTGTTATCTTTTATCTCAATAGTGTTCTCCAACTTCTCAAACGCTATGTCTTTCAAGTCGTTCACATCAATAAACCCTGAAAGTTTAAGCATGGGCGCATAATTATATAACCTTCCGCCGGTAATGCTCATGTGTGATGTAACAAACAGTTTTTTTACATCGATGTTCAGGTATTTATCCAATGGGGCGGCCAATTGTAAACGGGTGGTGAGTGTACCTTTTAAATTTTCAGAGGTAATGTGGTTTTGCCCAAAATTGTTGCATTGGTAAAACAGTTGCTCAATATCAATTTTTTGAGCCTCTAACTGTGCGCTGATAACAAACTGTTTGCCTGTTTTTTCAAACACGTTTCCGCTAAGGGCAAACGACCCGCCCATAGCATCAAAATCAAGGTTTTGTAACGTAATAACTTTATTGCCCGCTGCTACTGTTCCCGCCACATTACGGGCAAGGAATTTATTGAACGTAAGTTTAGTGATATGACTTTTCAGCTTGAAGGTAATATTATCAGGAATGGTGAACCCCAATGTGTCTTCGGTTTTTTTGCCGCCTCCAACTGCTGCTAATGACGGAATATCAATATGGGGGCTTGTGAGATGCCCCTCTACTTCAAGGGTTTTGCCTGTACTGAACATATAGTCGAGCAAGTGATGGGCACGCCCTTTAATACCCAGCGAGTTGCCGTTTATTTGGGCATATAATGTATCTATATCCAGCAGGTTGTTATCAGCAAACAGGTGTCCGTTTACATTCTCATAATTGTATGGGCTGCCTTTTAGTGCCAGCTTCACATTTTTGGCCGTTAGTGTACCTTGAAACAAGGCCGGCAGCGTTTCAGTTTTTTTGGTGAAGTCTGCCACTTTACCTTCCATTTCAAGGTTTAAAGTAGCCAAGCCTTCCAACGTTTCTATCTTATCCAATTTAAACAATTGCGCCCATTGTTTAAGGTTGAATGTGCCTTCTACTTTGGCTTTGACAATGGGGTTTGAAAAATTCAGCAAACTTACTGCGCCTTGCACCCGCTCACCATTTACCGAGGCTTTAATTTGAGGGATTTCTAACGATGATAGGGTAAATTCTCCTTGTTGCTCATACTTCAATTTGCCCGACAATTGAATATCGGTCATTTGTACATCCAATCCTGCCTTGGCAAGCCGCCCGTTAGCAACTTTAAACGTTGCATCCACCGCCGGAGTTTTGTCTTGCCCCAATTCGCCCAGCACACTCACCCTGCACTCAAGCATACCGTCGGTTTGGTAATCGCTTAAGTTGGGCAGGTATTTTTTGGGCATTAGCTCCAGCAACTGCAAAAGTCCCAAGTTATCGCCCAACAGTTGCAGGTTAATGTGGTTACTTTTTTGGCGGGTGGTTATTTTACCGTTTACTATGAAGTTAAAGTTTTCTACCGTTAGCTTGGTTTGTGTGAAACTGTACGAAGTATCGGGGCGGTTAACTTTAAAGGATGTTTGAAATGTAACGGGCTTGGCAATGCGCAGTGTTTGACCATCAAACTTTATTTGCTGAGGCACAATGCTGCCCTTGGTATTCACCAAAAATTCCTTCTCATCAAAGCTGCCTTGCAGTTGTACGTTGTTTACTAATAGTGCAAGGGTATCACCCTTTTGCACATCAATATGTTGCAGTTGTATGTTGGCAAGGGTAATCTTCTCAAACACCAACTTAAATTTACCTCCCCCTTTTCCATCATCGGGTTTAAAAATTGAGAAATTGTTTTTGTCACCGTCTTGTGCCGCTTTCAATTTTCCGTTTTGCAGCACAATCTCCTCAAACCTGTAGTGCCCACGCAAAAGATGCAAGGGATTTAGGGTTACAGACAGGCTTTGCAGCGTCATTAATTGTGTGCCCGTGATTTTTGAAGATTCGGCAGCACGAATGTTTTGAAAGCTAACTGTTATGTATGGGAAGTTTTTGAAGGCTGAAAGGCCAATATCACTAATAGCAACTTTGGTAGCTAATTGGCTGCTAATGCTTTGGGTAACTTTGTTTTTTATGGGTTTGCTAAACACATAAATACTTGCAATGCCAAGTAATACAAGGCCTGCGAAGCCAAGCACCAAGTACCCTATTATTTTAAACACCTTTTTCACCACACACTATATAACTGCATAACGCAGGCAAGCAGCCCATAATTGCAGCAACCCTCAAAGTTAGTGCGGTGTTTATATGGTGTGGCTAAAACATTTTAACACTATGGCCAAAGTGCTAACTTTTGTGTACATATTTAGAACTACACTCACTCTCGTCCTTAAAACAAGGAGGGAAGCCACGTAAAGGCACACTTATCTATAAATTTCATATTGTATTTGTTACGGCAGGTTGAAACCTGTCGTTTTTGTAATTACCTTCTTGCGCAGGACTTAAGTCCTGCGCAAGAATTGGGGTTTTAACCCCACATATATTGACCGATTAGAGTTTTTTTAACACTTAATAAGCACTTGGTTTTTCTCCACCTTATCGCCGGGATTTACCACTACTTCTTTCACAGTACCATCAGCAGGGGCTTTTAAGATATTTTCCATTTTCATGGCTTCAAGCACCAACAAGGCATCCCCTTTTTTAAAGCTGTCGCCCGCATGTACCAAAGTTTTTATCACAAGGCCGGGCATCGGGGCTTTTATTTCGTTCAGTTTGCTGCCGGTAGCTGCACCCATTCCCATTTGGTCGAGCAAAATATCAAAACGGTCTTTTACCGCCACTGTATGCTTGGTTCCGTTCACTTTTACGGTATAGGTTTTAGTATCGGCATCAAAACCCACCATCTCCACATTATACGATTTGTTTTCAAGCAAAAAATGCAAACGTTTCTCGTCAACACGGTACACATCAGGGTGCACAGCTTCGCCGTTTATTTCGATTAGTTTATCTTTATCGGTAATTGTATAATCGTGTTTATCGTTTACTTTTGCCTTTATCATTGGATAAAAATTTCTCAAAAATCAGCAAAACCACATAATTAAAAAAATCCCTTTATGCGCAAATTACTTGTAGTCCTGTCGGTAGGGCTTGTAGCAGTAGCCGCCTGTAAATCTAAAAAGAAACTTACGGCTGAAGAAATAGCCGCTGAAGAAGCCCGAGTGGCCGATTCAATTGCAATGGTAGAAGCGATGGCAGAAGCTTCATGGGCAACCGATACTGCTGCGTGGGACGGAGGCGATGAGTATAACGGTGATTACGACTGGAATCCTGAACCCCAAACCCTTGCTCCTTATCAAGCTTCAAAAACCCGTGTGATTGATATCACCCATACCAAACTGGATGTGAAGTTTGATTATGAAAAACAACACATGTACGGTAAGGCATATATCACCTTAAAACCTTATTTCTATCCAACATCAACTGTTGAGTTAGATGCTAAAGGGTTTGATGTATTGGGTGTGTTTACAGTTGATGCTAAAAACAATACTACTCCGCTGCAATATGAGTATGAGAACCTTGCCAAACTGAAAATAAAACTGAGCAGGGAATATAAAGCCAATGAAGAACTGACCTTGTTTGTTAACTACGTTGCCAAACCTAATGAGTTGCCTACCGATGGTCTTGATACTGAAAAGGAAAATGCCGCCATTACTGAAGATAAAGGCTTGTATTTTATAAACCCTTTGCTGGAAGATAAAAACAAACCCCGCCAGATATGGACACAGGGTGAAACCGAAGCATCATCGTGCTGGTTTCCTACGTTTGATTCTCCAAACGAGCGTTTTACCCAAGAGATTATTATGACGGTGGATACGCAATACGTTACTTTGAGTAACGGGAAGCTACTCTCATCAAAAGTAAATAAAGACGGTACCCGTACCGACCACTGGAAACAAAATCTTCCTCATGCCCCATACCTTGCCATGATGGCCGTAGGCCAGTTTTCTATTGTGAAAGACAAATGGCGCAATATGGAGGTGAACTATTATGTGGAGAAGGAATATGAAAAGTATGCCCGCTTGATTTTTGGCAACACTCCAAAAATGATTGAGTTTTTCTCTAAAAAACTTGGGGTTGATTATCCTTGGGAAAAATACCACCAAGTGGTTGTACGCGATTTTGTATCGGGCGCGATGGAAAACACAGGTGCTGTAATCCACTTTGATATGTTACAACACGACGACCGCATGCACATTGACCAACCGATGGAAGATGTGATTTCGCATGAGTTGTTTCACCACTGGTTTGGCGATTTGGTAACTACCGAAAGCTGGGCCAACTTGCCGCTTAATGAGAGTTTTGCCACTTACGGTGAATATTTGTGGAGGGAACACGCTTACGGTCGTGATGAGGCTGATGAGCACCTTGAAGAGGATTTGACCCGCTACATGAGCGAAGCTGAAGAAAAGAAAACTGAGTTGGTGCGCTTTAACCATAACAAACCCGATGATATGTTTGATGCGCATAGCTACCAAAAAGGTGGTCGTGTGTTACATATGTTGCGCAAATACATAGGTGATGATGCTTTCTTTAAGGCACTGAACATTTATCTGACCCAGAATAAATACAAATCGGTTGAGATGCACCAATTGCGCCTTGCAGTTGAGGAAGTAACCGGAGAAGACCTTAACTGGTTCTTTAACCAATGGTTTTACAGTGCAGGCCACCCCGTACTGGATATTAATCATATTTACGACGAAGAAAACGGTGTGTATGCAATTGAAGTTACACAGCAACAAAGCGGCGAAAACATCCCATCGGTATATAAACTGCCTGTGAAAGTTGACATTTATACTGAGACAGGAAAAACTACCGAAGAGATAATTATTGATGAGAGCTTTGAGCGTTTTGAGTTTAACCCTGCCGGAAAAATACGTTGGGTAAACTTTGATGCTGAAAAGATGTTGCTTGCTAAGAAAACTGAATATAAAACCAATGAACAATGGTTGATTCAGGTTACTGAAGGCCCCTTGTTTATGGATCGCATGGAAGCCATCAGCAAAGCAGAAGAGCTTGTAAGCAGCGGTGAAGAAGTGGGTGAAAGTATGGTGTTATCAGCAATGAGTGACCGTTTTTGGGCAATCCGCTTAAAGGCGTTGAAGATTGTTAAAGACGCTGAAATGGCAGCTAATAACGAGAAATTAGCCCGTCGTATCGGTATGATAGCTGAAACCGATAAAAAATCTACCGTGCGTGCAAAAGCCGTTGATATTATCAGCGAAGCAAAAGACAATACATACGCTCCTATCTTTACCAAACTGCTAAACGATTCTTCGTATTTTGTAGCAGGTGAAGCAATATCAGCCCTTGCCCGTATAGACAGTGCGGCTGCTGTTAAGTTTGCTGAAACTGAGTATGCCAAAATGAAGAATGAGCAAATGCGCTCACTTTATTTATACATATTAGGTAAATACGGTGTAGGCGACTACATGGGCTGGTTTACCAAAGAGTTTGAAAACGCCAAAGGCGACGGTGTATTTTTATTGGCCACAGGTTTAGGCGCGCACATGGTAAATGGTGATGAAGACCGCACTCTTAAAGGTCAGGAACTATTACAAAGCCAAGATTTGAGCGGTAACTGGATTATGATGTTTGTGATGTACAGCATCAACAAACAGATAAATGATAAGTACGTTCCTATTTACAAGCTATTGAACCAAAAAGCGGTAGCCAACGGGCTTTCGGCTTCTGAAAGTACCCGCCTTGAAAAAATACAACAAATACTTTCGCAAAGCGGCGGTTTGGAACAAGAAGAGGAAGAAGAACACCATGAAGGTGACGGGCACGACCACCACCACCACGGGCACGAACATTAATAGTTCTTCTCTTGAAAACATATATAAAGCAGCCCAAGGGCTGCTTTTTTTTGTTGAATTAATTACGCACGAAACACTTTTAACCGCTTTTGTTTTTTTATTTTTAACACCGATAAAACCGTAGGTTTGAAACTGAAAACATCATAAAACTGTGAACAACTACTGCGAGATAATAACTATTGGAGACGAATTGCTTATAGGGCAAGTGATAGATACCAACTCGGCATGGATAGGCCGTGAATTAAATAAGATAGGTATTGACGTTGTTCAGAAAACGGCTATTAGTGATAATGTGGAGCATATTATTAGTGCCTTTAATAGTGCCAAAAAACGTGCGCGTATTATATTAATTACGGGAGGGCTTGGTCCTACTAAAGACGACCTTACCAAGCAAACTCTTGCTACGTATTTTAATAGCGGCTGGCGCAAAGAAGCAGCCGTTGAAGAACATATCAGAAAAATATTTGAAGCCCGTAACCTGCCTATATTAGAGGTGAATCTTGAGCAGGCTTTGGTACCTGATAATTGTGAAACAATTTTTAACCATCAGGGTACAGCACCCGGTATGTGGTTTGAGGAAGACGGACATATTTTTATCTCGATGCCGGGGGTACCGTATGAAATGGTGTCAATGATGGAAAACTTTGTATTACCGCGCCTCGAACGGTTAGACAATGCTCAGCACATTATCCATAAAACTATTGTTACAGCAGGCATCGGAGAATCTTTCTTAGCGAAGAAAATAGAGACGGTTGAAGATAATTTACCCCCGCATATTAAACTGGCCTACTTGCCCCATTATACATCGGTACGTTTGCGGTTTACTGCAAGAGGCGAGGATGCTGCCGATATGCAAGCCGAGCTTGACGAAATATCAAGCCGCATTAAAGAGCTTGCTGGCGAGTATGTGATTGCCGATGAGGATATTAAACTTGAGCAATTGATTGGCCGCTTGCTAAAAGAACGCGGACAAATGTTGGCAACTGCCGAAAGTTGCACGGGTGGTTATATTGCCCACCTGATTACAAGCATACCCGGCAGTTCAGCATATTTTATGGGTTCGGTGATTTCTTATGATAATAAGGTGAAGATGGGGCAATTGGGCGTTAAAGCTGAAACGCTTGCCGGTGTAGGGGCTGTGAGTAGTGAAACTGTGGAGCAAATGGCACACGGTGTAATTGAGTTATTGGGAACTGATTATGCTATTGCTACCAGCGGCATTGCAGGGCCTGACGGCGGTACACCTGAGAAGCCTGTGGGCACGGTTTGGATTGCGGTGGCAAATAAACACAAAGTGCTACCCCTTAAATTCAACTTTCATGGTACAAGGCAAGCAGTTATTGAGCGTACCTCTATCACTGCCCTTAATATGCTGCGCAAACTGATTTTGGAGCATTAGTCGATTTAAAAAAACTTTTATTGCTATCAATCATATATTTGTATTTAATAACAACCATTACTATGTAGTATAATATCAAATAAACAACCGCAAATCAGGCAGCCCAATAAGGTTGAAATATTTTTAACCTTAATTTCTTACTTTTATGAAACCCTTTATTTTCACCATTGCATTAATTATTGCCAATGCTGTTGCTAGTGCCCAAAATGTTGTTACCATTGTTGCCGATTCTGTAAAAGGCAAAGATTCTGAAGTTGCTTCCATCAATTATGCTGTAAACAACAATTACGCTAACGAGAAAGTACACTATGTGTATGCTTGGACTCAAAGCGGCACTCCTACAACTATCCGTACTTTTCTTTGGATTGATTTGGCGCAAATTCCGACCAATGCCACCATTACTTCTGCCTCTTTAAACCTTTATTACGATGCTGCTTTTGTAACTGTGCCGATAGCGGGGCAGAATGATTTTTGGGTTGAACGTGTAACACAATCGTGGGCTGAAAACACCATTACATGGAATAATCAACCTACTTCAACTATTGTAAACAGAGGCTCTTCTACTGTTTTCACCAATTCGGATGCAGTTTTTACTGTTGATGTGAAGGAGGTTATAAAAGACATCATTGCCTCAGGCAACAATTACGGTATAGTTTTGAAATTAAAGGATGAACAACCGTATAGAAATGTGGCTTTTGGCAGCACTGAAAATCCTAACCCTACCAAACGTCCTGCACTTACAGTGGCTTATACTACCCCTACTACTGGAATAGAAACTGCCGAAGAAACCACTTTACAGGTTTACCCGAATCCGGCACAAAATACCATCACTATTGAGGGTGAAGAGGGTAGCAGCACCGAAATTCAAGTTTTTGATGTTACGGGACGAATGGTATTGTATCATGCCCACTATAGTTTTAAAACTCCATTTTGTATTGAATCATTGAGTGCAGGAACTTATTACCTGCAAGCAGGAAACAAAAGGGTGAAACTGATTAAAGAATAATTAAACCCTATAAAATAAAACAGCCCGTGCAGCAAGCTGCACGGGCTGTTTTATTTATAATACCTTCGCAATTACGGCTTCAAGAAACCGTAGTTTTTGCTGTATTCAAGCATTTGCTTTGAAAAGTCAGTAGGGTACTCAATTTTCACGTCTTTAATTTTATCTCCGTCCATCACAGGAACTAACTTAGGTTGCATAAATCCTTTGTAAGGTGCTACATCCAACTTGTTAAACCTTTCCAACACTTCGGCCAACAACGTTTGGTCAACTTTCACACCGTATGTTTCAACTAAAGCCTCGCCTGCTTTAGAATCTCCTTCTGAAACAATGCGTTGTATTTCGCGTAACAACTGGCCAAACAATACACGCAGTTTATCATAATCGTTCACTTTCACATAGGTTTTACCATCTTTTTTAAACATCTCAATCACGTTATCGGCCTTGCCTTTTTCATAAGCCCATTGAGCCACCAACTGTCGGTTGCGCATGTGGGCTTCTTCCAAATGTTCACCTAATTTTAAGCGGGTAAGCTGGGTTATCAAACCGTTCATTATGTAGCTGTCGTATTCGCATTTACCTACCTCAAGGCTGGGCATCACGCCTATATCCACCAGTTTTTTATCCATGATGTAATACAAGGCAACAAGGTCGGCGCGGGCTTCTTCCAACGTGCTCGAGTATTGTTTAAGGGTTTCATCGGGTGTACCCACACCTTTGTTTATCTGACCCGATGCGTGTCCAATTACTTCGTGCATATCAGTGTGCAGTTCACCTGCTAATACACCATGCTCAACAATGCGTTTTTTAACTTCTTCGCTCGATACAAACTCGCCAAGCATAGGGCTTTTTGCGCCTGCAACGTTGTAGGCATTAACAATATTGCCTAATGATACTGACTTTGACCCGTGTACCTCGCGCACCCAACGGTTATTGGGCAAGTTAATACCAATAGGGGTGCTGGGGGCGGCATCGCCGCTTTCAACCACAACAGTAATTACTTTGGCACTGATACCTTTTACTTCCTTCTTCTTATGTTCAGGCATCAGGGGTGAATTATCCTCAAACCATTGAGCCTGTTTTGAGATGGTTTCGATGCGCTTGCTGGCTTCCATATCTTTTATAGATACTACGCTTTCAAACGAGCCTTTTTTGCCAATTGCATCCAAATACACTTCGATAAATCCGTTCACCACATCAATCGTGCTGTTCACATCTTTTATCCAAGCCATGTTATAAGTATCCCAATCTTTTACATCGCCTGTATGGTAATACTTAACCAGTTTTTCAAGCGCGTCTTTTTGTTCAGGGGTTTCAGCCACAGCAACGGCTTTGTTTAGCCAATACACAATCTTTTCAATGGCTTTAGTGTACATCCCTCCTACTTTCCATACTCTTTCTTTCACATTACCTTTCTCATCTTTATACACTTGGGTATTCAAGCCCCACTCCGGTTGGTTATCGCCTTTGCCCTTTAATTTTGTATAGTAGGCCTCCACTTCTTTTTGGGTTACGCCCGCATAAAAGTTGTTCGCCGATTCAGCAACGTTGTCAATGCCTTTTGCTTGGTTCACAATCTTAGCATCCACATCAGGATTAAATATTACTTCACCCAAAATATCCATTAAAGTAATGGTATCGCCCATTACAGGGTATGGCAGTAATTTAGCGTCACTTCCGGCCAATAGGCTTTTAAAGTATTCGGGGCCGCACTCAGGCACAAACTTTATGTTGCTGTAATGGTGATGGATTCCATTGCTAAACCAAACACGTTTTGCATAAGTATCAAATTTTTTCCAATCCTCGGTAGTCCTGTCACCCTTATAGCTCTCATAAATAGCATCGATAGTTTGACGGATGGCAAGGTTGTGTTTGTACTTTTGGTCGTAGATAATATCACGTCCGCAAAGTGCAGCTTCGTACAGGTAATACGCCAACTCTTTTTGTTTTGGGGTAAGTTCATTAAACCCGGGCACTTCATAGCGAAGTAATTGAAGGTCGGCAAAGCGTTCGTTTACCACCTCAAATTCACCCTTAACCTGCTCGCTCTCATTACCCTTTTGGGCGTTACTGTCGCGGCATCCTGTATTCATCAGCGATACTGATATTGTCATTACTAATATGTGTTTTAATTTCATTGTTCGCTTGGATTAATCAACCTCAAAGTTCTAAAAAAGATTTATTTAGGCCATAACTGAGCAGTTTAAATTTTCATTTGGCATAATGCCATGTTAATCACCCTATTATACCTTATTATTTAGGCAATTTGAGATTAACAGACTACTTAGCGGGTGTTTTTAGTATATTGCAAGAGCCATGTATTGCATTTGTTTTTAATACAATGAGGTTTAAAGGGTAAATTTTATTCTTTTTTAAAACAATATGCATTTTTGTGCAAATTTTAAGCTGTAATATTGAGGCGATTTACTAACCTGGCATGATACAACGCATTCAAACTGTTTATCTTTTAATTATTGCTGCAATAGCGGCACTTTTGCTATTGTTTAACCCTTCGTATCTTGAAATTCAGGGATATGATAAATGGACAGGAAATGACAAGGGAAATATCAGCCTGCATTTTAAATCAGCCGAAAAAGTTTTAAACGAAGCTGTAATTGAGAGCGTAAATCTTTCGCTGATGGGTTATACCTTGTTAGTAGTATCGGCATTAGCCTTTATAGGTATTTTCTTGTTTAAAAACAGGCAACTGCAAATGCTGCTTACCAGTTTCAACTTTATTTTTATACTGGTACTGTATGGTTTGATGGTGTTTTACGGTATTAAATATCACGGATTTTTGAGCCAAGACGTTGATACAGAGATTGCAATAGGGTTGTTCTTCCCTTTGTTTTTGCCTGTATTTAATTACATGGCACTTTCGCGTATGAACTACGATGAACAGTTGTTGCGCGGAGCTAACAGGTTGCGCTAATTCTTTCTTACCCTTTTAATCCTTCTTCTATATAATCCATTAATGAGTGGATTACTTTGATGTGTATTTCTTGAGCACGGTCAGCATATTTGCTGTGCGGGGCACGCACTTCAACATCAACTGCCGAAGCCATTTTTCCACCGTCTTTTCCGGTAAGTCCCACCACTTTCATCCCTTTTTTATGGGCAGCTTCAATAGCATTTAACACATTTTTACTGTTCCCACTGGTGCTAATAGCAAGTAACACATCGCCCTCGTTACCGATGGCTTGCACAAAGCGTGAGAACACAAACTCATACCCGTAATCATTACTCACACAAGAAATGTGGGAAGGGTCAGAGATTGAAATTGCCGCAATAGGCTCGCGGTTTTCTTTAAAACGTCCCGTAAGTTCTTCGGCAAAGTGCATGGCATCACACATGCTGCCACCATTACCGCACGAGATTATTTTTTTTCCGCTTTTCAGTGCCGCAAGCATCGTATCGCCCGCACGAGCAATACTTTTTATATTATCGTCGTCACTCAAAAAATTTTGAAGTACCTGATACGCCTCCAAAAAGTTTTTCCTAATCACATCACTCATTATTCAACAGGTGGTTTTATACCTTCACGCTTGTAGAACAAGGCTTTGGCATCGTCTAAAAATTTAATAAACTCTTTTACATTATAGTTACTGCCCCTTGGTTCGGCCAACAACTCTTCATTATTATCCAGCAAACAATAGTTTGGCTGTGCATTGCTGCCAAAGTAGCAAATTTGTATATCGCTGTTTATTTTCCCGATAGATTTTTTCACCTTACCGTCAAACTTAGAAGTTCTCCATTCGCTTTCAGGTAATTCTGTCCTATCATCCACATACAAAGCAACCACAATAAAATCTTTCTCCAACCTACGCAACACTTCGGGATGTGCCCACACTTGTTCCTCCATCTTACGGCAGTTAACACAACCATGACCGGTAAAATCTATAAACAAAGGCTTATTTAAATCTTTAGCACAATTAATTGCCTGCTTGTAGTCGAAATAGCCTTTAATACCGTGAGGTAGATGCAAAAACTCGGTATGCTTAGGTTTTTCACAAAGGTTACCTACTCCTTCGCCTTTAATCATAGCAGGTAGGTTAAAACTATGCGTCGTTGTCGGCGGTAAATACCCTGCCAAACCGGGTAACGATGCTCCCCACATACCGGGGATTAAATATACCACAAAACCAAAAGTTAAGATGGCCAAAAACAACCGCGGAACTCCCAAATAAGGCATATCGCTATCGTGGGCAAATTTTAGTTTACCCAACAAATACACACCCATTAAGAAGAATATTACAATCCAAAGTGCAATGTATATTTCACGGTCAAGCAAGTGCCAATGGTAAGCTTGGTCGGCAACACTAAGGAATTTTAATCCCAATGCTAACTCCACAAATCCCAAAACCACTTTTACGCTGTTTAGCCAACCGCCTGATTTTGGCAAGCCTTGCAACCAGTTGGGGAATATGGCAAATAATGTGAAAGGAAGGGCAAATGCCGCCGAGAAACCTAACATACCAACTATGGGGCGCAGGTAGCTGCCTTGTGATGCTTCAACCAATATACTGCCTACAATAGGGCCTGTACATGAAAACGAAACCAGTACAAGGGTGAAGGCCATAAAGAATACACCTACCAAGCCACCCCTATCGCTTTGTTTATCTACTTTATTAATAAAGCCACTGGGCAAGGTAATCTCGAATAATCCGAAAAACGATATGGCAAATATTACAAATACTAAAAAGAATACAGTGTTTACTGTAGCATCTGTACTAAACCAGTTTGCCCCAACAGCACCAAATATGCGTGAAAAAATGGTGCCTATAAGAGTATATATAAGAATAATAAACACTCCATATAATATGGCATTGCGCCTGCCTACTGCTTTGCTTGAACTGCTTTTGAGGAAAAAGGTAACCGTCATCGGAATCATAGGGAAAACGCAGGGAGTAAGCAAGGCTACTAATCCAGAAACGAATGCCACAAGGAAAAACACCCATAAATTATCGTCTTCTTCTTTGGCTTCAACTATACCGCTTTCGCCCACAAATTTTTTAACCTCGCAGTTACCCCCTTCTAATATTGAGGTGCTGTGGTAACCGTTTGTGTCTTTTGCAGCTGTTTTTGCCGTATCAATTCCTTGAGTACTTGCTGTATCTTTTAATGTTGTATCTACCGAAGGTTGTTCTTCAATAACAGGCTCAACTACTGCATTTGTTCCCCCGCTTACTTTCAGCAGCTTTCCAAAATCGCCCTCTTCATCAAAAAACTGAGCGCATTTTCCGCTTATATCGCTACATATCTGGTATTCAGTTACAGTACCTTTAATTGTAGGATTAGCGGCAAGTATTTTAACTTTCTGCTTAAACTCACCTTTCTTTTTAAAGATTTTAACCTCCCCAAAAAATTCATCTTCTTTGGTTATGGGGTTAATGGCTTTAACACCGCCTACCAACTTATAGGTAGCATTTTTATCAAACTTAAAAGTGGCTTTTATGGGGCCTTCACCTTTAAACTCGTTGGTGTACATATACCAATCTTGCGGTATATCGGCCTTAAATATCAACTCTACTTCATCACCAACCTTCACATCGCTTTTAGACACACTAAAACTCCATGTAGCGGGTAATACCAATTGTGCCCCTGCAAAAACGGGCAACAAGGCAGCCAGCCATACTATCAGTAATTTTCTCACAATAGGAATATCTGTTTTACGTCCGACAAATTTAATTTAAAACTGTAAAGCTAAAAGGTTAGCCGTGTATTAGGCGACAAAATCTACTCCAAAGTTTCAATTATCCCATGTTTTTACCTTTTTGTACAATACCCTATTAAGTGTTGAAAAGTGCACAACTAAGGTCCTGTATTGATGTTTGGTGCAAATACTTTTGAAACTGTTTACGTTATAGTGGTATATTATGCTTAGAAAGACAGCTTTTTCGATACTCCTGTGCCTGTGGATGGCAGCGGGCTTTGCCCAAAACAAAAAGATGACGGTGCAGGAATATATTGACACGTACAAAGAGCTTGCCGTGGGTGAAATGGAGCGTGCACGCATACCTGCCAGTATTACTTTGGCACAAGGTATTTTAGAAAGTGCGAATGGAAACAGCCGACTTGCCACGGAAGGGAACAACCATTTTGGGATAAAGTGTAAGAAAAATTGGACAGGTAATACTATTTACGCTGATGATGATGAGTTGCATGAATGTTTCCGTGCATACGGCACTGCTAAGGAGTCTTATATAGACCATTCTACTTTTTTGATTGAGAATGCACGTTATGCTTTTTTGTTTGATTTGGAAGGTACCGATTATAAAGGTTGGGCTAAGGGCTTAAAACAAGCGGGATATGCTACCAACCCCCAATATGCTGAGATTTTGATTGGCCTGATTGAACGCCATGAACTTCACAAACTGGATAAGAATGAACCGTTGCCCAAAAAGGGAGATGAAATAAAACCCAAACCCGACCCGATTGTGCAAGCCGACGGTGAGCTTTTTAGGTTTAACGGTATCCCTGCCACTAAGGTAATGGAAGGCCAAACGGCCATTTCTATTTCACAGGTGTATGGGTTATTGCCCCGCCAGTTTTACCGCTATAATGATATGAAGGAGGGCAGTGATGTGGTGCCGGGTAGTATTGTGTATTTAAAACCCAAGCACCGCAAGGGCAGCGAAGCATACCATACTGTGAAAACAGGGGAAACGATGTATAGCATATCACAATTGTATGGCGTAAAGCTGAAGCACGTGTACAGTTTTAACCGCATGAAGGAGGATACTGAACCTGCTGTGGGACAAGTGGTATATTTGCGCCGCAAGCGCCGCACGCCGCCTGAATTGAGGGTGGAAGGTGCAGAAACTATTGTTCGCATACCGCCTGCTGATACGTTGAAAACCGAACCTTATATTGAGCGTGCTGAGGTAATTATTAAACCCAATGAGCCTGCACCAAAGAAGGAAAAACCTAAAAAGGAAGAACCTGTTGAACAACCTCCTGTAGCGGCGGAAGATAAAAAACCAGTATTTGTAGAGAAGAAGACCGAAGAAAAGTATGATGTGAAGATTGAGGAAAAGAACAAAGAATACCGCATTGATAAGAAACAACTGGATAATGTAGAATACCATGTGGTGCAAAAAGGTGAAACCTTGTTTGCTATTGCACGTAAATATGGCAAGAGTGTGGAGCAGTTAAAACAACTGAACCATCTTTCGGATTTTGGGTTGAAAGAGGGGCAGAAAATAATTGTGAACCAAAACTTTAAAGAGAAAGAGCCCGATACCAAAACCACTGATTTTTACCACGAGGTGCAAAAGGGTGAAACCTTGTTTAGCATTGCCAAGAAATACAATATGACGGTGGATGAGTTGAAAAAACTGAATAGCCTTGGCGACAGCCCAATAAGCGTTGGGATGCGTTTGGCGGTTTCAAAAGCCGAAGTGAAAGGCGAGAATAAGAAGAGTGAAACTGTTACCACCAATATCACTTACCATACGGTTGCACAAGGGGAAACGCTCTATGCAATAGCCCGTAAATACGGTGTGAAAGTGGATGATATTAAGAAGCTGAACAATTTGGGAGAAGGCGCAATAAAACCCGGTGATAAACTGCGGGTGAAGTAATTTAGAAAGTCAATTTTAAAGGAGCATACAACGTCCCGCTTGCCTAGGCAACGGGACGTTTGCTTTATATCAAGTTCTTAATCGCTGCCTACTACAAAATTTAGCATTAGCGATAGGGTAAAATTACTGCCGGTAGATGAGATGTCGTCTCTATCATCAAATTGTGAGGTAGCAGGATTGATAGCATCGTTCAAATCACTGTATGAAGTAGTTAGCGGGATGAATTGGTAGCTAGGCCTCAACCCAACGGATATGTTATCATATACATACACATCGCCTTGTATAAATAAAGATATGCCCACATTCAGCTCATCCATCACCTCTTTATAAGAAGCATCATCTAAACGGGTGTATGCTTTGTGAGAAACAAAATCCACTGAGCCTCCTGCACTAAGCATGCCTCCAGAACTACTCCCTCCAAAAAAAAGGCTACTCTCTAAATTAAAACTATTAGCAGTAAAACGTAAATCGCGTTGGTACATCTTACCATTTATATCCTTCCCTTGCGAATATGTATGTGCCCTGCGCCCTGTGCGGTTCATCGAAAAGAAAATACCTCCATCATCACTAAACGGAACACCTATTCCCAAACGCCAGCCTAAACTGGCCATTACAGTTATGTTGCGCATATTACGGCTTAGGATTGCGGCACCGTTTTGCCCCTGACGGGTTTCGTTATAACGGTCTATTACATGGTTTAGCCCTTTGAATTGACCAACACTGGCTGATGGGTTAAAAGAGGCTACTAACTGGTATTGTGCCCTACTTTGTATGCAAAGGATTAAAAATAAAGAAATGAGGATTACTTTTTTCATATTCACTTATTGTATGGTGTAGCGGGCAAGGTGTAGTTAGGTACTATACCACTCACCTGCTAAACTTAATACCAAAAGTTTACGATGGGTAAACGATACCAAAAAATCAAGCCTCAATTACTTTAAGCACTGCAAAGCGTATAAGTTTTTCTTTCAGCTCTTCAATGTTTATAGGCTTTAGCAAGTAATCGTTCATACCCGTATCATAAATGCGCTGACGGGTTTCGGGGAAAACATCGGCGGTTAATGCCAAAACGGGTACATTGTGGCTTAGTACTTCCGATTTAGGGTCGCGTATAATTTCAATTGCATCAAACCCGCTCACTTCGGGCATCTGCAAATCCATAAATACAATATCAGGGGTTTCGGTTTTCAGGTAATCCACCGCTTCGCGGCCGTTGTTCAGCAATACCACATTAATCTTCCAACGCGATAGTATCTGACGTATCACCAATTGATTAGCTTTATTGTCTTCGGCCACTGCCACTTTTAAACCCTCAAGGGCAGAATCAGGCACTTGTTTGGTATTGCCTGTAAACACGTTTTTCTCTACCCCGTTCACCAATGGTATTGTAAACCTAAAGGTAGTACCCTTGCCCGGTTCGCTCTCAACGGTTATGGTTCCGCCTTGCACCTCTACCAATTGTTTGGTAATGGCCAAGCCCAGCCCCGTTCCTCCAAATTTGCGGGTGGTATCAGTATAGGCTTGGGTAAAACTCTCAAATATTGTCCCCAGCTTATCTTTATGTATCCCGATGCCTGTATCTGCTACCGAAAATTCAACAAGAGCTTTGCCCCCATCATCGTTTCCTTTATAGCCTGCCCCCACTGTAACAGACCCCTCTGTGGTAAACTTAACGGCGTTGCCCATCAGGTTGTTTAAAATCTGGATAAGGCGGTAAGGGTCACCCAATAATTCAGCAGGCATATTGCCGTCGATTTGGGTAAGTATAGCAAGCCCTTTCTCCTTACCTTGCAAGGCAAAGGTTTTGCTTACCTGTTCTATAATCTGTTTTACATCAAGGTTTATCTCTTCAAAGGTTATTTTGCCCGACTCTATTTTTGATAAATCAAGAATATCGTTAATAATCACCAGCAGGTTATCTGCCGAAAATTTAAGCGTTTGCAGGTTCTCTTGCTGCACCTCCGTAAGCTCTGTTTCTTGTAATAACGAGGTTAGCCCTATAATTGCATTCATAGGGGTACGTATCTCGTGGCTCATGTTGGATAGGAACTGTGATTTTGCCTTTGCAAGTTCCTCGGCCACCTTTTTGGCTTCCAACAAGTTGGTTTCGTTGGCTTTTTCTTTGGTAATGTCTTGAGAAAAAACCGACACTCCTAAGATGCCCTTATCTTCAGCCTTTATGGGGTTAAAGGTGGTTTCAAAAAACAGTTTGTTAATACGGTGTACCACAGTTGCCCGTTTACCGCCAAAGGCCAACTCAAAGTTTTCTTTCATCATTTGACGGTTATCATCGTCAAACGGAATTTTGAAAACATCCATCGCCTCTTTTGCATCAATGTTATAAAAGGTTTTGAATATTTTTTTCGCAGCCTTGTTAAGTCCTGTGATTTTGTAATCTGTGTTTATAGATAATATAACACTGTTCGTGCTTTCAAAAAGGGCTTCCATGCGGGTGTTTTGCCACACAATCTCCCGTTCGTAGCTAACTTTTGATGTAATGTCGTAAAAGTTGATGATGATGTATTCTTTTCCGTCCTCATCATAAAAAGTATTGCCCGTTACCGAAAGATATTTGGTTTGCCCGCCTGTTTCAAAGCTAAACTCATACGCCTGCTCGCCTTGGTGCAACAAATCAGTCATGTGCAGGCGGTTATTAAAAATCTCGTCAATGGGACGGTTTAAAATCTCGTCCATCCCGCTACTCATAATATCCGTAAATGCCTTATTGGCACGTTGCACCATACCTTCACCATCAATCAGTAACATCCCCATGCCGCTTGCATTAAAAATATTGGCCATCATCTGCCTGCTTTTACGCAGTGATGTTTCTGCCAATGCTTTTTCGTTTTCCGATTTTAGCAGCAAGTTGGCGGTATGCACCAACATTGATATACGTTCGGCAGTAATCTCTTCTTTGGTAATGTAATCCAGCGCACCGCTTTTCATCATCTCAACGGCAATTTTTTCATTGCCCTGTGATGTAACAATAACCACCGGAGTTTGTATGCCTCTTGAGCGCAGGCCTTTTAAAACTTCAAGCCCGTCACTGCCGGGTAACAAATAATCTAAAAATATACAGGTATAATTGCCGTTAAGGGCCATATTAAGTGCCTCGTCGGCACGATAGTTCACCTCAACTTCATAATCAAGATTACCTTTCGAAACTGCCCGTTTAAACGCCAAAATATCAATCTCGTCGTCCTCAATCAGAAGTATCTTAACTTTATCCTGCATTCCAAACATAGTTTTCAGTCGTATAGTTGCTCCGCTTATGCCGGAAACTCACATAATTGCCAGTAATTGCTAAGTGCCGCCACAGCGTTCATAAACTTATCCATCGATAGTGGTTTCAGTATATATCCCGCCACATTAAGGTTATAAGCCTCAATAATATCATTATCCTTATTTGAAGTAGTCATTACAAAAACACTCAATTGATGTAGCTTTTCGTCCTTCCTCAATTCCTTCAAAAATTCAATACCGTTCATCTTCGGCATATTCAAATCTAATAAAACAATTTTAGGAAGTGGCTTATCGTCTGCTCCGCAGCTGCGCAAAATTTCAAGAGCCTCTATTCCGTTTCCTGCCAAATACAAAGGGTTGTTGATGTTGTTTTTTTTAAACGCCCTTTTAATATTCATCACATCCACTTCATCATCTTCTACCAGCATAATGCTGATTATTTTACCGTTCACCATAGTTGTTCTTTTCAGGGTTAAAGTAAGCCAGGCAGGGTTGCTGTCATACCTTATTTTTTTAAGGGTCAATAATATACAAATCTCCACATAAAAATTTACTTTGTGTAGTTCTTAGTTTTAAAAAATTGAGCATCTAAGCCCGTTTTGTACCTATAAGCACAATAAGAAGGTATATACGTATCTTTGTACCAAATGGATTTATTGCAAAAAACAGATGTGCGCTCGCTAACGCTGCCTCAATTGCAGGAACACATGGTGGCTGCGGGCGAAAAAGCATTTAGAGCAAAGCAGGTGTATGAGTGGCTTTGGAAGAAAAGTGCGCACAGTTTTGAGCAAATGACCAATTTATCGAAAGAGTTGCGGGTGTGGCTAACCGAAAGGTACACAATAAATAACGTGAGTATTGCCACCCAGCAAAAAAGCAGTGACGGTACGATAAAAAATGCTTTTAAGCTATACGACGATAACATTATTGAGGGGGTGTTGATACCTACCACCGAACGTATGACGGCTTGCGTGAGTAGCCAAGTGGGGTGCAGCCTTACCTGCAAGTTTTGTGCTACGGGGTATATGGATAGAAAGCGCAATCTGAATGCGGATGAGATTTATGACCAAGTGGTGCTTATTGACCGGCAAGCACGCGATAATTATGATATACCGCTTAGTAACATTGTGTATATGGGCATGGGCGAACCGTTGCTTAATTATGCCAATGTGATGAAGTCTATTGAGCGGATAACTTCGCCTGACGGGTTGGGTATGTCTCCGCAACGGATTACCGTATCTACTGCCGGAGTGGCAAAAATGATTAAAAAAATGGCTGATGACGGGGCAAGGTTTAACCTTGCTTTATCACTGCACGCTGCCAATGATGAAAAGCGTAACCAAATTATGCCCATAAATGAAAGCAATAGTTTGGAAGTGCTGGGCGAAGCGTTGGCCTACTGGTATGAGAAAACGGGCAGCAGGGTTACTTTTGAGTACATTGTTTTTAACCACTTTAACGATGAAATTGAGGATGCCCGTGAACTGTGGCAGTTTAGCAAAAAATTGCCCTGCAAAATAAATCTGATTGAATACAACCCCATTAGTAATGCTGATTTTTTGAATGCTGACGGGGACAAGATTGAGAAATTTAAAACCTTTTTAGAAAACAAAGGGTTGATTGTAAATATCCGCCGCAGCCGGGGTAAGGATATTGATGCTGCCTGCGGGCAATTGGCTAATAAGCATTAGGCAGTTTTCCTTTAGGGTTCAGTAATTCTTATCGGCCTTTTTCGGTTAAACTTTATACCTTTGTCTCACTTATGAAAGCTATCATACCCGTAGCAGGTATAGGTACGCGCTTGCGTCCGCACACACATACTCAACCAAAATCGCTTATTCCGGTTGCCGGAAAGCCCATTATTGCCCATATTGTTGACAATCTCAGCGAGGCAGGCATTACTGAGTTTATTTTTATTATCGGCTATTTAGGTGATAAAATTGAAAGTTACATTACCTCTAACTATCCTGATAATACCAACCATTTTGTTATCCAAACCAGCGGTAAGGGAATTGGTCATGCCATTTGGCTGGCTAAAGACCTTGTGGATGATGAGGATGAGGTGTTTATAGTATTGGGCGATACTATTTTTTATACCGATTTGCAGAAGGTGTTTAAAAGCCCTTACTCGTGTTTAGGGGTAAAAAAGGTGAACGACCCCCGCGCTTTTGGTGTGGCTCAACTGAACAATGAAGGGTTTATTACCAGTGTAGTTGAGAAACCATCGATACCTAAAAGTAACTTAGCACTTATAGGTGCTTACTACATTAAGCACGGCGGAGCATTAAAAGAAGCATTGGAATATATTATTGCCAATAATATTAAAACAAATAACGAGTTTTATCTTACCAATGCCCTAAACCACATGGCCGAAAGCGGTTATAAATTAACTGTTTTTGATGTAGATAATTGGTTTGATTGCGGGAAGAAAGATATTTTGCTTGAAACCAATGCTACGTTGCTAAAGCGGTTTAAGCTAACTGCCCCATCTACCAAGCAATACGAAAACACTATTATTATACCGCCTGTACATATTGGTGAAGGCTGCACGATTAAAAACTCGATTATAGGCCCTGATGTTTCAATTGGTGATAATGCCATTATTGAATATTCAATCGTGCGTAACTCAATTATTGGCCCATACGCCCATATTGAGTGCGCAATACTTGAAGATTCATTGATTGGTAATGATGCCATGCTGAAAGGCCTTGTGCAAAGCCTGAACTTGGGAGATAGTACTGAGATTAATTTTCAATAATTAATAGTTACAAAAGAAACAGCCGCTGCAAATAGATTGCAGCGGCTGTTTCTTTTTTTATTGGTATGTTGTTTTATGCTCTCTCTTGGGCATCAACTACGGCAATAGTAACCATGTTAACTATCTCGCGGATGCTACTACCTAATTGCAGCACGTGTACAGGTTTTTTCATACCCAGCAACACAGGGCCTATTGCCTCAAAGTTTCCGGTTTCCTGCAACAATTTGTAAGCAATGTTGCCCGATTCAAGGTTAGGAAATATTAAGGTGTTTACCCCTTGGTCAACCAATTTGCTGAACGGGAAGTTACCTTTCATCAAATCGTTGTTAAGGGCTACATTGGCTTGTATATCGCCATCTACAATCAAATCAGGATGCTTTTCGTGCAAAATCCTCACTGCCTCAGCAGTTTTTCTTGGGGTTTCGCCCTTTGCCGAGCCAAAGTTTGAATATGAAAGCAGGGCAATTTTGGGCTGGATATTGAAGCGTTTAATTTCTTCAGCGGCCAGCAACGTAATTTGCACCAGCTCTTCAGCAGTGGGGTTAAGGTTTACTGTAGTATCGGCTAAAAACAAAGGCCCTTTTTTGGTGCTGATAATATACATTCCCGCAACAGTATTCATATCACGGTGCATACCCAATACCCGCAAGGCAGGTACAATAGCATTGGTATAGTTCTTTGTAAGCCCTGATATATAAGCATCGGCTTCTCCTGTTTCTACCATCATGCAGCCAAAGTAATTGCGGTCACGCATTATCTTTCGGGCTTCGTAGGCGTTTAGTCCTTTGCGTTGGCGTTTTTCAAACAACAAATCGCCATATTCTTCCAGTTTCTCTTTTTCTAAAAACGGTTCAATAATAGGGCAGTCGTCAAGGTCAAGATTGTTTTCGGCAATCAGCGACTTAATACGTTCATGGTTACCCAATAATATAGGGTGTGCAATCCCTTCTTCTTTTAATATATGAGCTGCACGCAATATTTTCTGGTTGTCGGCCTCGCCAAACACCACCTTTTTAGGGTCTTTGCGGGCTTTTACCGTTAAATAGTTAATCAGTTTATTCTCAAGCCCCATGCGGTTTTTAAGTGCTGCCTCGTAAGCATCCCAATCCGTAATGGGGTTGCGGGCTACACCGCTATCCATAGCAGCTTTTGCCACAGCCGGAGCTACGGTGTATATCAAACGGTCATCTATGGGTTTAGGGATAATGTAATTTTGCCCGAAACTCATGTTTTTCTCATTGTAGGCACGCATTACCTTATCGGGTACAGGCTCTTTGGCAAGTTGTGCCAACGCACGCACTGCGGCCAGTTTCATCTCTTCGTTTATCTGCGTGGCGCGCACATCTAATGCACCCCTAAATATAAAAGGAAACCCTAAAACGTTGTTTACTTGGTTGGGATAATCGCTACGGCCTGTGGCCATAATAATATCGTTGCGGGTAGATACGGCCAGCGCATAATCAATCTCAGGGTCGGGGTTAGCCATTGCAAACACAATAGGGTTTGCAGCCATCGCCAGCAACATCTCAGGTGTAAGTACATTGCCTTTGCTTAGTCCAATAAACACATCGGCATCTTTCAATGCTTCTTCCAGTGTATGTATGTTTCTATCGGTAGCAAAGTAGCTCTTATTTTCATCCAGTGAGGTATCATCCTTACGCAACACACCTTTGCTATCCAACATCACAATGTTCTCTTTTTTAACTCCCAGCGAGATAAAAATACGGGTACACGATATGGCTGATGCGCCTGCACCGTTTACCACCATTTTAAGGGTATCCAACGGCTTACCTACCAACTCGGCAGCGTTTAACAATGCCGCACCGCTAATAATAGCTGTACCGTGCTGGTCGTCGTGCATCACGGGTATGTTCAACGATTCCTTAAGCCTGCGCTCAATTTCAAAACACTCGGGAGCTTTAATATCTTCAAGATTTATTCCCCCGAAAGTGGGTTCAAGTGCCTTTACGGTGGCCACAAATTCATCAACCCCCGTACAATTCAGTTCAATATCAAATACGTCAATATCGGCAAATATCTTAAACAAGATACCCTTGCCTTCCATTACTGGTTTTGAGGCCTCGGGACCGAGGTTTCCAAGCCCAAGTACTGCCGTTCCGTTAGAAATTACCGCGACTAAATTGCCTTTGGCGGTATAGCGGTACACATTGGCGGGGTCTTCTTGTATTTTTAAACAAGGTTCGGCAACACCGGGGGAGTATGCAAGACTAAGGTCGCGCTGAGTAAGAGTGGGTTTAGTGGATACTACTTCTATTTTACCGGGACGACCTTGCTCGTGATACCGCAAGGCTTCCTGTTTTAAGTTTTGGTTTTCGCTCATGGTTTATACTTTCACAACAAGTAACGGGGCAAAAATAAAAATGTTTTGTGGTGGTGGGGGGTTAAATGTGCAGTAATTTGATGTTTAGTTTTTTGAGATTTTTTTTATTTATTTTTGCGAAATTTTAAAAAACTCTGTTCAAGTGCTTTCAACACAAAAGCATTATATCTTGTTGTTTTTTGTAGTTGCCGTAGGCTTTGTTTTGCCTGCGTGCAAGCAAAACAACGGTTTGCGCGGGCGGGAGCTTGAAATAAGTGCTCTTGACTCCCTTGTGGAGATTACGCACGCCATGATTGACACGGGTTATAAGTCGAATTATGAGCCGTTGAAAAAACACCTTACAGAGCTTGAGAAAAAATGTATTGAAACGGGTAATAAGGAAGGACAAGCAAGGGTTTACCTGATGCGCGGCTCAATGGAGCGATGGCGGCAAAACTATTTAGAAGGACTTAATTGGTGCCACAAAGCATACGAAGTAATAAAATCTTCAGGCACATCATCTGAGTTGGATGTAATGCTTGAAATCGGCGATATATACCGCGATTTAAACAAAAAACGTTTGGCCAATGAGTTTTACTTATTGGCGTATGATTTTGCAAAGGTTCACAGCGATTTTTTAACACAGGCTTTTGTTACCAACCGCTTGGGTACTATTTTTTATGCCCAGCACGATTATAATCTTGCCCTTGAGAATTTTAAGTACACGTTGCAGGCCATTAAGCCCACCAATTTTGAGGGTGAGCACAATACTAAATGGGTGCAGGTGTATAATAACATCGGTTTGTGTTATGTGCAAAAGGGGTTTTACGACTCTGCCATGATGTATTATGATAGTGCATTAGACAGAACGCAAACGCTTGATACTAAAATTAAAGAGAACGCATACGGGGTAGTTAGCGGAAATATCGGCCGTTTATTTCAGTTGAAAGGCGAGTACGAGGCTGCTGTTGAACGGTTGCACACTAACATAGCCATTAACAGCCGTCCTAATTTTGATAATGGCGATGCTGTTACATCATATACTTATTTGCTGGAGATATACAACCAACTTGATAGTGTAACGGCCTTTGAAACCAACATTAATAAAGCAATTGACTTTACTTTTAAGGTGAAGCAATCGCGGATGAAGGAGTGGAGGGCACGCTTATACGGTTTAATGTCGGCTTTTCAGGCAAAAAGGGGCAATTACAAAGGCGCGCACCTTTTCCAAAGTCAGCAAATGGCACTGGTTGACTCTATTACCAAGATAAATGAGGCCGAAAACCTGCAAGACATGATTCTTTTCAGGGAGTTGAATGAGAAAACCAAGATGGTGGAGTTGCTGGAGGAGGATAATGAATCTAACAAGTTGCGTTTGCAGACGTTTATAGTAATTTCGGTTTTGGTAGTGGTGATTTTGGTAATTGTGGTGTTTTTTATGAACGTTTACCGCAAAAACTTAAAAGAACAGAAAAAGCTGAACGAGCGTGTTGCATTGCAAAATGAACAGATTACACTAAATACTATCGACCTTGAGCAAGCGATTGAGGAGATGAAGCTGCTGAATAGTGAAAAGAACCGTATGCTGGGTATGGTGGCGCATGATTTAAGAGGCCCTATTTATAATATAACGGGTGTGTTGCAATTACTTGAAGGCTCTGAGAGTTTTGCCCAAATGAACGAGGCTGATGTGCAGTTGGTAGAGTTGATTAAACGCTCTTGCGAAAATGCGCTGGACGTAATAAATGATTTGCTGGATGCTGCGCACCTTGATAACGGCGGACTTGAGATTGAGAAAAGCAACCAACAGCTTGCTGAGGTAATACGCAGCACCGTGCGATTGTATGAAAACCGTGCGCACCAAAAACAAATTACTATTGAGTTTAATGAGCCTGCCGAAGCTGTAACTGCTTTTGTGAGTAAAGAAAAGATGACAAGGGCAGTGGGTAATTTACTTTCAAATGCAATAAAATTTAGCCATTCAGGCAGTACAATACGCATTGTGCTTTCAGAAGTAAACGGCCATGCGCTTGTCTCTATTGCTGATGAGGGCATGGGAATACCTGAAAAGCTGCGGAATGCTATTTACGATAAGTTTACGATGGCCAAGCGACACGGAACGGAGGGCGAAAAACCTGTTGGTTTAGGTATGTCTATCGTTAAGCAAATTGTTGATGCACACAATGGCCGCCTTTGGTTTGACACAGAGGTGAACAGAGGCACAACATTTTACATTGAGATACCTTTGAAAGGCTAATCAGGTTGTCCGTTTATTCTTTTAACCAGTTTTCGTAAGTTCAAGTTCGAGTCAATCCGCTGATCCATACGACGCAGTGTGGTATCTGAGATTACCCAATTCATAGAAAACGAATTAGTATCCGCAGGATGTTTCATATCGTACAGGTTAATCTTAGTCCAGCAATTTGAGCAGTTGTTGTTTGCATACGTTTGTACAAAGCTGCGAAGACGGTCGTTGTTTACGTTGGTTTGTTGCCCATACGACCCTGAAAGGGTGATTAACGGAGTGAACAAATCGTTTACCAACGGGTGCATCCTGCTGGGTTCAGTTACCCCTCCCTCTGAGTTGGATATGTGTATGATGTGAAACTCTATTTTATTTCTGATGGGTCTGTAAAATGTGTCTTTTGCCATCAATCCGTTAAGATATGATATAGTTTCTAACACAATACCTGCCCCTGAATTATCAAAATATCCGCCGTCAACAAAATATTCGTTTTTAATATCCGCCGCAGGACTAATGTATGGAAAACGGGCACTAAGCACTGCTGCCGAACTGTAATTAATACTGCCGAAATGGGGAGCATTGTCCATCATACCCAATACATCAATACGGGTGGTGTATCGGTTGTTTACTTGTACATTGCCTATTACACCGGGCGACCCGTCTTTAACACGGGTGGTATTTATAAAGAATAGGGGTAGCTTGCCCAAGCTATCGTTAAAGCTGGTGATATAATCAGCATATCTTTTGGCAAATAAATTACCCATAAAATGGTCTTCATCGGGATGTTCCATTGATTTTTCAAGAGCCGCACTACGGTCTTCTATTCCATTCAACACCAAAATATGCCTGAAATAATCAGGCCCCAGCAAGTGTGAAATGGTTGAAGACAAGAAATCGCTTTGCAAAAATGTACTGCCTTCTTTGCGGTAATCCATACTTCTGAATGAAGGGTTACGCAGCGAGCTATCCATTAACGCATAAAACACTGCATTACCCACGCTACCGCCCGACGCACCTGAAAGGCAGAACAAATGGCGACCAAATTTTCCGTTGGTGGCCGTTTGTAAGCGGCCTAAGGCCGAGGCAACCCAGTAACCTGAGCGCGACGCTCCACCATCGGAGAGTACAAAATAAACAGGGAATTTTTTGCCTGAATCTAATGCCTCAATCGCTGAAAGGTTTTTTGTGAACCATTGTTTTGAATAATCGGCTATGTTTTTCCTGTGGTCATATACTTTGCCCGCTGTTTCTTCTCTGCGCAGCTTATAAGGGCTGCTAAAAAACCCTATAATAATTGCCAATGCCCATAAGATAAAATGCAGGTTGATGCGCCTCCATATTGTTATCATAGACACTATTTGCAAGAAACCTAACAGCACGCCAAAACTTAGCATTACAATATTGAAAGGCCCTACTTTTCTTGCCCAATCGCCTGAGAATATAGCTGCGAGATAAAAAACCACAGGTATAACGGCTACCATATTAAACCCTTTAAAAAAAGGCACCTCGTTTTTGGGAAGAGTAATAATTTTTACCGTGTTTAATAGTTTAATGGTGGTGTATTCATCGCTGCTCTTTGCATCCAGATTTTTACGGCGCAAGTGGTTCCAAACCAAAAATGCAGTTTGTGCTATCCAAAGGGTTATTAACTGTACCCACAAGTTGCGGTTGATAGTGCCTTTGGCAGAAAGTAAATACACCACTGCCAATATTATTAGTAAGGCAACAAGCACTACCCAAGTACGGCCGGCTTTATAGCTACGGTTACTGTTATTAAACAACTTATAAATTCCATAGTAAACGGCTATTTGTGCTATCAAAAGAGCGACTATCCACCAGCCGTCATTTTCAGTGCCAAAATACGGATGGCTTATTATTGCTGCTTCTACTGCAAAAAAGGTAGCATAGCCCAATACACGCGGAAACACGTTGTACCAAAACTCACTAATGGTTTGCTCACTTGCTTCTAACAATTGTATGGGTTGACGTTCGGTTTTTATATATACAATTAATCGTGAGGTGTACCAAGCCATAAATGCTAAAAAAGCTACTGAAAGTACTAATAATGTGGCCGACTCACGACGTTGAACGGCAATTAATAATACATCTTGCCCCTGTGATAAGGATGCAAATACAATGGCGGTTAGTAAAATGAATAATATGGCGGGAAAAAGCAGCCACACCATTGATAGTATCTTGCTAAAATGCTGCAAAATGCGGTTCATGATAGGTTATAGTTTTGATTATAGTGAGGCTAACTTATGTATTTTTTTTCATTTTTGAGCATTTAAGCTTGTATAAAACATAAAAAAGCCCCCTCATTCAACAGAATAAGGGGGCAATAAGTATAAAATAAGTACAGTGAAATTACATTTCAATTTCGGGTTCGTTCCCGCTTTTGTTTTCTTCAACCATTGTTGAAACAGGCTCTATTACCGGTTCAACAGTTGTTTTGTTATCCATATACTCCTCATAGCTGGTTTTGCTGTCAAAAGGACGTTTGCCTATTAATCGTTCCAAATCTGTTTGGAAGATGATTTCTTTTGCCAACAATTCTTTAGCAATGGTCTCAAGCTCGTTTCGGCGGTCGTTTAACAGCTTTTTAGTACGCTCGTAAGCATCTGCTATCAGCTTGCGCACCTCTTCGTCAATCATCATCGCTGTTTCATCACTGTATGGTTTTCCAAAACCGTACTCGCCTTGCGGGTCGTTAAACGATACGTTACCCACTTTTGGGTTCATACCATACATGGTAACCATTGCATAGGCCATTTTTGTAATACGTTCCAAATCGTTTTGTGCACCTGTGCTTATGCTGCCAAAAATTATGTCTTCAGCTGCACGTCCGCCCAAAGTCATACACATCATATCTATCAATTGCTCTTGGCGATACAGGTACTGTTCTTTGGGCAAGTATTGGGCATATCCTAACGCAGCTACTCCGCGAGGCACAATAGATACTTTTACCAATGGGTCGGCAAACTCAAGAAACCAACCTGCAATAGCGTGACCGGCTTCGTGGTATGCCACAATTTTCTTCTCCTCAGGTGATATAATTTTGTTCTTTTTCTCCAAACCTCCAATCACACGGTCAATCGCATCCTGAAAGTCCTGCATATCAATCACCGCCTTATCACGACGGGCAGCTATCAAAGCAGCTTCGTTACATACGTTAGCAATCTCTGCACCTGCAAAACCGGGGGTTTGTGCCGATAATTTCTTAGGGTCAACCTCGGGGTCAAGCTTCAAAGGCTTCAAATGCACTTTAAATATTTGCTCGCGGCCTACAAGGTCGGGAGTATCAATAGCTATCTGACGGTCAAAACGTCCGGGACGCAATAAAGCACTATCCAACACATCGGGGCGGTTGGTGGCAGCCAATATAATTACACCGCTATCAGTACCAAAACCGTCCATTTCGGTAAGCAATTGGTTAAGCGTGCTTTCACGCTCATCATTTCCGCCTGTTACCATATTTTTACCGCGTGCACGGCCTATGGCATCAATCTCATCAATAAATATAATACAAGGGGCTTTTTCTTTGGCCTGACGGAACAAATCGCGTACCCTTGAAGCACCCACACCCACAAACATCTCTACGAAATCAGAACCTGAAAGTGAGAAGAAAGGCACGTTGGCCTCGCCTGCTACGGCTTTTGCCAACAGGGTTTTACCTGTACCGGGAGAACCAACCAGCAACGCTCCTTTGGGTATTTTACCGCCCAGTTTGGTATATTTCTGAGGGTTTTTAAGGAAATCAACAATCTCCATTACCTCTACTTTGGCTTCTTCAAGGCCTGCAACATCATTAAAGGTAACATTCACCTGCGTGTCTTTATCAAACAGTTGGGCTTTTGATTTACCGATGTTAAATATTTGAGAGCCGGGCCCACCGCCTGCACCACCCATGCGGCGCATAAAGTATAGGAATATTACTACGATGATAAGTATTGGTCCAA
This sequence comes from Bacteroidia bacterium, assembly GCA_035906255.1. GTDB lineage: Bacteria > Bacteroidota > Bacteroidia > UBA8524 > UBA8524 > SB11. The sequence continues at coordinate 168,784 of JAMIFM010000037.1, read as the reverse complement.
ATACACTAAGGAAATCCCACAACAAGTTGCGGCGGGTTTCAGATTCAGGGTATATTTTTTCAGCGTCGGCAAAGGTAGCTTGGGCTTTATCCAAATCGGCCTTAAAGGCTTCGTAATTTGAAATTTCCATTTGAAAATGGGCACGGTCTTCACCAAACAACCCGCCGGTTGATTTTAAACGCTCTTTATACTTTTCGTTTTTTAGCGCATCTTTAGTAAGATATATCTCTACGGCTTTTTCATTCACCACCACAATTTTTTCGATATCGTGGCTCTTCAGCATTTCATACACCTCTTTTGGGTTGGTTTGTTTTGGGCTGTTGTAGCCCGGATAAAACAACATCACCAATAGCAATGAGGCCACTATGGCGTATATCCAATAAAGATTGAAGCGGGGCCCGCCACCTTGGCCCACGGGAGGCTTTGGTGCTTTTGGCAGTTTATTGAATGGATTTGTGTTGCGGTTTTTATTGCTCTCGCTCTTTTCAGGGCGTTTCACGTTTTCGTTATCCTGCATTATCGTTCTTATGGCTTGTTTGCGGGTGCTTACTAAAAGGGTCGGAAAATTTCTATAAAGCCCCAAAATTATTTAATATAATCCGTTTTAAAAAAATCAAACTTACAAAGGCGGATACACAAAAACCAATCCACGTGGCAGTATGTGCCGATAAAACGTGAAATTAAGCGGATGAAACGTTGCACGGGTTTGCCATTTGCTGCCATTGTTTAAAAAACCTGCAACTTTGACAGTATTTGATTTCTTACCTGCTTTTACGCAATCGTAAAAAGCCAATTACCAACCCTGCAAACACCAAAATTGGCAACAAGTAGTTAAATAACGGACGAATAAAAGGCACACGGGTTTCTTCACGTATGCTAACTTTATCCGCAGGTGTTACCCCTGTTTGCACAGCATCAACCTCAACCACAAACTTATCTTTATCGGTAAGGGGTGGCAGCAGATACCATTTTCCTGTAGGGTACTCTTTGCTGTTTTTAATGGTAAACTCAACATCCTTGTTATTTATTAGCACCACCTTATCTATTTGCTTGTTTTTAAGCAGTAAGAAAAACTTATCCGTTCCCAATTTTTCGGGAGGTTTTGAGCAGGAAGTAAAAACCAATAACAAGGTGAAAAGTACAGCAATGTGTTTCATTGGGGCGAAGATAAAACTATACCAGTAGGTTGAAACCTACTGCTTTTAAAATTACGGTGTGCGGCAGGACTTAAGTCCTGCCGCACACCGTAATTGCCATAGAATCGGATTTTAATCCGATTGAAGTTTTAGGATTTAACACCCTGTAACCAAAACAATCTCCAATATTTCCACTCAATCCGCCAATCATTGCCCAAAAACAATAATTTTGTACGCAACCATTAATAGTAAAAAACGGCTATGTACGATACCTTAAAACCCATTTTAGAGCAAGAACTGCAAAGCATTAAAGATAACGGGCTGTATAAAAAGGAGCGCATTATTATTTCACCTCAAGGTGCTGATATTAAGCTAAACACCGGACAAGAGGTAATAAACTTTTGCGCTAACAATTATTTGGGATTATCGTCTCACCCAAAAGTAATTGCTGCTGCTAAACAATATATTGATACACACGGTTATGGTATGTCGTCAGTACGTTTTATCTGCGGTACGCAAGACATCCACAAGGAGCTTGAGCAAAAGATTGCCAAATTCTTAGGCACTGAGGATACCATTTTGTATGTGGCTGCTTTTGATGCTAACGGTGGTGTATTTGAACCTTTGTTTAATGAAGAAGATGCTATTATTAGCGACGAACTGAACCACGCCAGTATTATTGACGGGGTGCGTTTATGCAAAGCGCAACGTTTTCGTTATAAAAACAATGATATGGCCGACCTTGAGGCTAAACTGATTGAAGCACAAGGAGTACGCAACCGTATTATTGTTACTGACGGTGTATTTAGCATGGACGGCACTATTGCCCAATTGGATAAAATTTGCGACTTGGCCGATAAATACAAAGCCCTTGTGATGATTGATGAATCACACGCCAGCGGTTTTGTAGGTAAAACAGGTCGCGGTACACACGAGTACTGTAATGTAATGGGTCGTGTAGATATTATTACAGGAACGCTTGGTAAAGCACTTGGTGGCGCATCAGGCGGTTTTACATCGGGTAAAAAAGAAATTATTGAGATGTTGCGCCAACGTTCTCGCCCCTATTTGTTCTCTAACACACTTGCTCCATCTATTACAGGTGCCAGTATTGCCGTGTTGGATATGTTGAGCGAGACTACCGAACTGCGCGACAAATTGGAAGAAAACACCAAATACTTCCGTGAAGAAATGACCAAAGCCGGATTTGATATTAAACCCGGTGTGCATCCTATTGTTCCCATTATGTTGTACGATGCAGTGGTAGCACAGCAAATGGCTGATAAACTGCTTGCTGAAGGTATTTATGTGATTGGTTTCTTCTACCCTGTGGTGGCTAAAGGATTGGCTCGTATCCGTGTGCAAATTTCAGCAGGGCATGAGCGTCACCACCTTGAAAAAGCAGTGGCTGCCTTTACCAAGGTAGGCCGCGAATTAGGTGTGTTGAAGGCAACTGCGTAATGCCCCTATATCCCCTAAAAGGGACTTTTGAAACCGAACAAAACATAACACTCCCTCTCCTATAAAAGGAGAGGGCAGCTTTAAATAAAGATTGTAAACCTTGCGCCTTGGGTGAGGTAACCACACCACTAACCAATATCTTTTTGAAACCAACTGCCGAAGTAATCCTCTCCCCTGCCTTAATACCGTATTACGATTTGCAAGGCAAAGTAGTTGTGGTAATTGATATACTACGTGCCACTACTACCATGTGCTACGCGTTTATGAACGGTGCCGAGCGTATTATCCCTATTGAAAATATTGAGGAGGCTAAAACGTATTTGGGCAAAGATTATGTAGTGGCTGCCGAGCGTGAAGGGATGATAGCTGAGGGGTTTACACTGGGTAATTCGCCTGAAAGTTTTACGCCTGAAATTGTAAACGGAAAAACGGTGGTGCTAACCACTACCAACGGTACTTATACATTGCACCAATGCAAGGCTGCCGATAAAATTGTAACGGGTGCATTTACCAACATAAGTGCCTTATGTAATTGGCTGGTAGGTTGGAATCAACCTGTAGTACTGGCCTGTGCAGGATGGAAGAATAAGTTTAACCTTGAAGATACGGTGTTTGCAGGAGCAGTGTTGCATACCATCCGTGAGCATTTTAATTTGGAAAGTGACAGTTGTGTAGCCGCGTTGAATTTGTTTTTAACCGCTTCGCAAAACCTTGAGGGATATATGCGCCATAGTAATCATGCCCAAAGGTTTGAAAAGATGGGTATAGATGATTTGCCAACTTGCTTAAAATTAGATGTAACGGATATTGTTCCGTTTTACAGCGATGGGGTGTTGGTACCTTTAAAAGTTTAGTTTTGGTCAAACAAAACTTCTATTTTATTTTTCTTTTGAGGGGCAAAAGGAAACAAAACCCTTTGTCCTGTCAGGCGTTTTGTCAGCACACAAACAGCACCGTTATAAAATTCTTGCTGTTGCTTGGTAATTTTTAAACAGACAAAGTTCTCCACCCATTATTAGCTCTTAAAAATTACGCTATGCAACTGGCGCACAAACCTAAACACAATTTTATAACTGCACACGCTTTACAGGACGTTATGCTGAGGCGAAAGCACAGATGGCATTTGAGAAATATTCTTTTAAAACAAGGAAGCAGGATTGGGGAAAGACAAAACAGGTCTTAGCAGCGGAGGGTTAGTTTGTGCGGTTGGGCAAGTTGTTTTGTCGGAGGTTGAGGGTTCCGTAGCTTTATAGAAAATTTCTCACAGCCTGCCTTTTTTTGGTTCTTTTTTGGGCAAGCAAAAAAGAAAAAATAAACTAAAACCTCTTCAACACGGCTTTCTTAATCACAGAGATATTTGCAAAACGCGCAGCCGCATTCACTACCCACGGTTGTTTGTTTAGCAAACGCATTAGCCGATAGTTTCGGAGCAGCTCTGCCCCGTACTTGGCATATACTTTTTCATCATACCCTTTTATAAACCCGACTGAAAAGTTATTCTCTTTAAAGCATTGGATAGCCTTTTGCGCAGCAAACATCCCGCTATATACTGCTTTATCAATACCGTGTCCTTGCAAAGGGTCAATCAACGAAGCAGCATCACCCGCCAACATATACCCTTCGCCGCTAATGGGGGCATTTTCACCACCAATGGGTAAACCAAACCCTTTTACATCACTGCTTTGTATAGCATTTGTAAACAACGGTGCCACAGCAGGTTCATTGGCTATTATATCGTCCATTACCTCACGTAGTTTAATGTTGTGTTTGGCGGCTTCGCTGGCCACAATTCCAAACCCCACATTAAACGTATCATTCCCCAACGGAAACACCCAAAAATAGCCGGGCAAGTAGTTCTTAAACAAATAAAAATTGTTGGTATAAACATCGCTGTTTATGCCTGTGTAGTATGCCGCTACCGCTGTGCAGTAACGCTCTCGGTTTATCGGGCTATTATCAATGTGTTTTGCTACTACTGAGTTTGCTCCGTCGCACCCAATAATAAAGCGGGCTTTTATATACTCTTCGCTCCCCCGTCTTTTCAGCAACCACACATCACCCTCTTTTGTTATCTGTCCTACTTCAAACCCTTCAAAAATTGCGGTAGTTGTATGCTTTTTAACTTGTGAGAAAAGAAACCCGTCAAAATCCAAGCGTGGCGAGTTATACGCCTCGGCCTTCCATTCAATATCAATAGATTTCTTGTTTGGGGCAACAATCCGGCAGTATTTAATGTGTTGCTTTAACTTTAGTTGTTCCAGTTCAACATTAAAATCAGGGATAATTTGCCGCAGTGCTTTTAATGTAGGACCGGGTATGGCATCGCCGCAGGTTTTATGACGCGGAAATCCTGCCTTATCTATCAATGCAACTTTCAACCCGCAGTCTTTTAACCCTAAAGCAGCACTGCTGCCCGCAGGACCTCCCCCCAATATTGCTATGTCGAACAGATTTGCCAATGTGCAAACATACAATTGCAAGCACTTTTAATAAAAGTCACTTTATTACATAAAATAAGAAAATTAATTTTCTGCGGGTTAAAACCCGTCACCTATGCAATTACAAACAGCGGGTGACTAAAGTCCCCCGCTGTTTGTAATTTTGGTATAAGACGGTTTCAACCGTATTTAAAAAAAATACCGTTACTTTGTGCTTAGTCACCCTTACACCCCTGCATGGACTATTATAGTAGTTGGCTTATAATACTTATCACCGTTGCCCTTTCGGCCTTTTTTTCTGGAATTGAGATAGCTTTTATCACAGCAAGCAAGCTGCGCATTGAGTTAAAAAGCAAACAAGGCTCCTTTATTGCGCGCATCCTTTCGGTATATGTAAAAGAACCTTCGCGGTTTATCAGCACCACACTGGTGGGTAATAACATAGTATTAGTTGTTTACGGTATATTTATGGGTGCTGTTTTAGAAAGTACCATACGCGGCATCTTACCTTTAAACTATCAAAACGAAGCAGTGATACTGCTGGTACAAACTTTTATTTCAACCGCCTTTGTGCTGGTGTTTGGCGAGTTTTTACCCAAAATACTTTTCCGCTCCAACCCCGACCAAATGTTGTTTGGGTTTGCCATCTTCTTTCAGGTCTTTTATTACCTGTTTATCCCCATTTCCCGATTAGTAGAGTGGATTTCGATAAACATTATAGCATTGGTAACCCGCGTTCGCCCTCAAAAGCAAAAAAGCTACGCCTTTTCGCGGCTCGACCTTGACCATTATATCACTGAAAGTGCCAATATGGATTTGGAAGAGGATGCGGATATTGATGCTGAGATGTTTAAAAATGCCCTTGATTTTGATAAACTAAAGGCAAGGGATTGTATGGTGCCCCGCACTGAGGTTGTGGCTATTGAACTTGAAGAACCGATTGATGAATTGTACAAGTCGTTTATAGAAAGCGGCCACAGTAAAATATTAGTGTATAAGGATAGTATAGATAATATTATAGGCTATGTGCACCAAGCAGATATGTTTAAGCACCCCAAGCAGATAAAAAACATTCTTATCCCTATTATTATGGTTACGGAAGCTACTCCTGCAAGTGAGTTGCTGAAAAAATTTACTGCCGAACGTAAAAGTATTGCCCTGATACTGGATGAATTTGGCGGAACGGCAGGCATTGTAACCCTTGAGGATGTGATTGAAGAAATTATCGGTGATATTGATGATGAGCACGACGTGGAGGAATTGCTTGAGAAAGAACTGGGCAATGATGAGTACGAGTTTTCGGCAAGGTTGGAAGTGGATTATCTGAATGAAAACTACACGCTTGAAATTCCCGAAGGGGATTATGATACACTGGGCGGGTTTATCATCTCGCACCACGAGGATATACCTGATGTGGGCGAAACCCTTATCATTGAACAATTTGAGATTACAATCCTTAAAAAAGAAGGTGCCCGTATTGATGAGGTGCGGCTAAAAGTATTAGCACAAGAGGATTAAGACAAACATCTACAGGTTAAAAATTTTCCTACCTTTGCACCTGTTATGACAACCGACCAATATAAAGATTTAAAGGGCCGTGTAGAGGCCTTGAGGAGGTATCTTTGACGTTGATGCCAAACTTGAATTAATTGCTGAGGAAGAAGAAATAAGTCACCGCCCCGAGTTTTGGGACGACCCCAAAAAAGCCGAACAACATCTTAAAGCCATAAAAACCAAAAAGGTTTGGACGGATGCTTTTGCTGCTGTGCAACAAAAACTTGACGACATGACAGTGTTGTTTGAGTTTGCCCAAGCAGGTGAAGCGGGTGATGAGGAACTTGACCCCCAATATAAAATTACATTAGACGCTGTTGAAGACCTTGAGTTTAGGAATATGCTAAGCGGCGAGGAAGACCAGTTGAGCGCGATTGTGAACATAAACGCAGGCGCAGGCGGAACTGAAAGCCAAGACTGGGCAGAAATGCTGATGCGTATGTATATTATGTGGGGTGAGAAAAGCGGCTACAAAGTAACCGAACTTGATTATCAAGCAGGTGAAGGTGCGGGGATAAAATCATGCTCATTGCAAATTGACGGGGAGTTTGCCTACGGTTATTTAAAAGGCGAAAACGGCGTGCACCGTTTGGTGCGTATATCGCCTTATGATGCCAATGCCCGTCGCCACACATCATTTTCATCGGTATATGTGTACCCGGTGGTAGATGACAGTATAGAGATTGAAATAAACCCTGCCGATTTGGAGGTTACCACAGCCCGTTCAGGCGGTGCAGGCGGCCAAAACGTAAACAAGGTTGAAACCAAAGTAATGATGAAACACATACCCTCGGGTATTGTGGTGGTTTGTCAGGTAGAGCGCAGCCAAAGTGCTAACCGCGAACGTGCTTTGCAAATGCTGCGTTCACAATTGTACGAGGTAGAAATTCGCAAACGCAACGAGGCAAAAGCAGCCGTTGAAGCCGGAAAGAAAAAAATTGAATGGGGTTCGCAAATACGCAGTTATGTATTGCACCCGTACAAACTGGTGAAGGATGTACGCACCGATTATGAAACCAGTAATGCACAAGGGGTTCTTGACGGCGACCTTGACGGTTTTATAAAAGCCTACCTCATGGAGTTTGGCAGCAAAAAATAATGTTATTTTGCGTTGCAAACCTATGCTGCGCATTTATAAACTGTTGTTACTGTGCTGCTTGATAGTCCTTTGTAAAGGACTATCAGCTCAACCTTTCAAACGTGGCAATTTTGCCATTGGCTTAGCCCACCAAACCCAATTGTTGGGAAAAAGTACTGCTTTTGAAAACATCTACGGCATCTCTGCCTCATACTTCTTAACCAACAGGTGGTCGTTAGAATACAGTGTTTCATACGCTGTTGACCCTTTTGGTCCTAATTATTTTAAAGTGTATGCCGGTGGTGCTGTAGCAGGTTTTGGGGCAGTGTACGCATCAAACAATAATTTTGATAACAGCTACTGTGCACTTTTACTTATCTCCTCAGTAATCCCTGAAGGGGTAAGCTACCATATCCCCATAAACGATAATGTGGCCATAAGCCCCTATGTAAACTTACTTACAGTTGATTTATCAAGCAGCTATTGGCGCATGAGCAATACTTTTGGGGCACGCCTTAATTTGGTAGTGAAAGAAAAGTTAAACGTTGCCCCTTTTGCATTTACTACCGTACAATATCGCGGCAATTCAATAGGCGGCAGCGTGGGCGGTTTTGGTGCAGGTGCTATGGCTCGGTGGGTATTTTAGAATATTACCCGATATGCTTTGGCATTTTTTGGTAAACCCCCACTTGAGTTTTCAAATGGGGGTTTAAAACAATTAGCCCATTGAATGGAAAGCTACACGGTTACCTTCAGTATCCATAAAAATGGCCATGTTGCCATTTTCACCGATAGAAGTTTTTGGCATAATTACTTTACCGCCTGCTGTTTCAACACGGTTTAGTGGGGTGTTAAGGTCTTCTCCGCCGTTCAGATAAACCAAAGCACCTTCAGCGTTGGGTTTATTGCCGTCACCGTGAGTAATGCAGCCGCCTACACCGTTTTGGTCGCTCGGAAAAAATGCCATTTTAACTCCTTGCATATCCATTTCTTGCAGCTCGGTATTAAATACTTTGCCATAAAAATCTTTTGCCCGCTCAAAATTGTTGGTAGGCAGTTCGAACCAGTTAATTGCGTTTGACATAGTCTTAATTTTTAAATAAAGTTAATTGTTTGTGTTTGATAAGACAAAGGTATTGGCCTGCCCGATTTAAAAGTCTTGAAAAAATCAAAAAACGTAAATTTCAAAATCACCAATAATTGCAAAAATTATAATATCTAAAGTAAATTTGAGCACAACAACATAAGTTTCAAATGGTAAAATCAGAAGAGCTTTTTATATTGGTGAAATCACTTACGCGCAATGAAAAACGTTACTTCAAAGTGGTATGCGGTAACTTGGGCGAGGGGGCTAATTACCTGCAATTGTTTGATGCGATTGATGTACAGGAAACGTATGATGAGGCGACTATAAAAAAGAAATTCAGAAACCATGTTTTTATAAAACAACTGCACGTAACCAAAAACTACCTGCGCAAACTGATACTGAAAAGCCTGCGCGATTTTCACGCCGGTCTTTCAAAAAATGCTGAATTGAAAGACATACTGCGCAATGTGGAAGTGCTTTTTAATAAGGAATTGTACGGACTATGCCAAGGTGAGTTGAAACGTGCTGAGAAAATAGCCGCAGAATTTGAACTGAATACAGGTAGCGTAGAAATATGGGAGTGGAAGCGCAGGCTTGAACAACAATCCAGTCCGCACAACCACCCTGTGTTTGCAACATTGTTGGAAGAGCAGGAAAAAGCCATTGATGCACTTGCAAATACTAACCGCTATTGGCAACTAACCAATAATTACACAGCGAAACTTTCAGTGGGAAAAGAGGCCGACAGTCCTTACAGAACCCTTTTAGACAATCCTGCCAATGCCCGCACTATGGAGGAAAAGGTATTGCATTACAACTCGCTGTATTTTAAAAGCCTCACCAATGGTAAATCTGATGAAGCTGAAAAACACTTGTACCGCTTGGTAGAGTTGCTGGAGGAAAATCCGCGCCGCTTGCAACACAATATGAGCCTGTATGCCTCTACTGTTAACAATCTTATCAGCTTTTTGGTGTTTGAGAAAAAACGAGAGAGAGCGTTGGAATTGATACACCGTGCAAAAACAATTTACCAACAGCAAAAACTAACGGGAAGCAACAAGAGTTTATTAAAGCAGGTATTGCGTACTTATAATATTGAGCTTGAAATATACCGTGACGGAAAAAACTATGCGGCAAAGAAGGATTATTTTGAGAATATTGATGCTTTTATCAGTGAAAACGAAGGTAAAATGCCGCCTGAGTACCTTCTTTCATTTAGTTTTCAATTGGCCTATATCAACTTTATGCAAAAAGAGTACAGCAGGGCATTGTACTGGGTGAACCGTGTATTGAATAACCGATTTGACGGGCAACGGTCTGATTTGCAAATACAAGTGCGTATGCTAAACCTGATGATACATTTTGAACAGCAAAATATTTTTGTGTTGCGCCATTTTGTTGAAAGCACAAAACGGTTTATGAACAAAGTGGCCGAAATACAACCGCACGAATATGCACTGCTAAAGTTCTTCTCAAAAATAGGGCAGGCATTCCCGCATCAATACAGGGCTTTATTCGCCGATTTGCATTCACAGTTATTTGCAGCAGATGCCAATGTTGCTGTTCCGTTTGATTTTATTGATTATAAAACTTGGATTGAAGAAAAAACAGGTGCTTAATGTAAAGCAAAAGCCACCCCTCTGCATCGGGGGCTATTGATGAACAGAGGGGCCTAAGGAAAAAGCTCTTAACCTAACCTACCTTAGTATTTCTAACCAATTTAAGAAGGCTTTTGCTACATTTTTTCAAATGATACCTCCATGACCATTTTAAGAAAACAGTTGCTGCATGAGTTAAATAAATTGATAAAAAAAATTCTATCTTGCTTGTAAACCTTTCACAACCTTTCCAGTCAAAAACACAAAACCACCCCAAAGGGTAAAACCTATCGCCTATGAACAGACGGGATTTTTTAACCAAACACATAAAAACAGCCACAACCTCGCTAATGGTGGATGGTAACCAGCCGGGTAAAAAACCTGAGGAGATGTACCAAAACCAAACGTTGCCAACCGACCTTGAGTTAGCAACTACCGGGGTGAGTACGTTTACAGGCACATGGACTCCCGCATTGGCAGCTCATTTATTGCGCCGTGCAGGTTTTGGGTTTAATAAACAAATGCTGGATGCTGCTGTGAATGCGGGCATGAATGCAACCGTAGATGCTTTGCTTAATGTGAGTACTACCCCGCCTTCTCCCCCACTTAATAATTACAGCACTGCGCAAAATAACGACCCTAATGTGCCTTTGGGGCAAACGTGGGTGACTGCCGCCCCTGACCCTAATTTTAGCTTCCAGCGTGAACAGTCTTTACGTTCTTGGTGGACGGGTTTGATGTTGCAAGATGTGACGATACGCGAGAAGATGACCCTTTTTTGGCACAACCACTTTGCCACTGAGCTTAATATATACGGCGACCCGCACTATGGTTATAAACACCTTGCTTTGCTACGCAGTAATGCAACGGGCAACTTTAAGACTTTTGTAAGAGCCATTACAACCGACCCTGCCATGTTGCGCTACCTGAACGGGAATGTGAACACCAAAACAGCCCCTGATGAGAATTATGCCCGCGAATTGCAGGAATTGTTTACTCTGGGCAAAGGCCCTGACAGTAAGTACACCGAAGCGGATGTGAAAGCGGCCGCCCGTGTATTAACGGGATGGCGCGACAGTCGCACAAGCGTTAGCTCTTATTTTGATAATACCCGTCACGATACCGGCAATAAACAGTTTTCATCGTTTTATAATAATAAAACCATCGCTGGCAAAACGGGGGCTGCGGGCGCACAAGAAACAGACGAGTTGATTGAAATGATTTTTGAGCACAATGAGGTGGCTCGTTTCATTTGCCGTAAGCTATACAACTTTTTTGTTTATTATGTTATTGACCAAGATATTGAAAACAATGTGATTATACCTATGGCTACTGAATTTGTGGCCAACGGTTGGGAAATAAAACCTGTGCTTGCCATGCTGTTTAAAAGCGAGCACTTTTATGATGCCTATAATCACGGCTGTGTGATAAAATCACCTGTTGATTTTAATATGGGATTATTGCGCCAGTATAATATGAGTATCCCTGCACCCGATGTGCCCACTGAATATCAGTTCTTAAATTATGTGTGGGGCGTAAACGCTCTTATGCAGCAAAGCCTGCTTGATACGCCTAACGTGGCCGGCTGGCCTGCTTATTATCAAGAGCCGCAGTTTCATGAGCTTTGGATAAACAGCGATACCCTGCCCAAACGTAACCAAATAAGTGATTTAATGGTGTTGCTGGGCTATAAACGCAACGGCCACACATTGGTGATTGACCCTATTGCTTTTGCCGACCAGTTTGTTGACGCTGCCAGCCCAAACAATCTGATTGATAATACATTGTCGATATTATTTAGCATCGGGGTATCACAAACGCAGAAAGATTTTCTGAAATCCATCCTGCTTTCGGGGCAATCGTCAGACCATTATTGGAGCGACGTTTGGAACACTTATAAATCTACCCCCGGCGATACCAATAATACCAACATGGTAAAAACCCGCCTGCAAAGTATGCTTAAGTACTTAATGAATTTAGCAGAGTACCAGTTATCATAACCCACTTTAATACGCATTGATATTATGAAAAGAAGGGATTTTATAAAAACTACCGCCCCTGCTACCCTTGCCCCCTTTGTGGTGAACGGACTACCCATGAAGGCTTTTGGAGCTTCGCCCCTATTGAGCCTGATGGCACAAAGCAGTAGCCTGAACGGCAAGGTGCTGGTACTTATACAATTGAACGGTGGCAATGATGGTTTGAACACCGTGATACCTCTTGACCAATATAGCAACCTATCAAACGCACGGGCCAATGTACTGATACCCGATACTAAAGTACTGAAACTTAGCGGGCACGCTGCCACAGGGTTTCATCCTGCTATGGCAGGCCTGCGAACTATGTTTGATAACGGATTGATGAGTGTGGTGCAGGATGTGGGCTATCCCAATCCTAATTTTTCACACTTCCGCGCTACGGATATTTGGCTCACAGGGTCGGAAAGTAACCAATACTTGGATAGCGGCTGGCTGGGACGTTTTTTAGACGGTCAATATCCCGGTTTTCCTGACAACTACCCGAGTATTGATATGCCCGACCCGTTGGCATTGCAAATAGGCTCTTTTGTTTCGCCTGCCATGCAAGGGCCGCACGTAAATATGGGGATGGCACTTAGCAACCCCGATAGTTTTTACCAACTGATAACGGGCACTACTGACCCTGCTCCCAATACCCCCGCAGGCCACGAGCTAACCTACATACGCTTGGTAAATCAACAAACCCAAAAATATTCTACGGCTATAAAAGCTGCTGCCGATTTGGCAACTAATAAATCAACCTTATATCCAAGCAACAACAGCCTTGCCGACCAATTAAAGATTGTGGCGCGGTTGGTTGCAGGCGGGCTAAAAACACCTGTGTACATGACCAGTATCGGGGGCTTTGACACACACTCAGCCCAAGTGAGTACTACAGGCGGAAACGAAACAGGTTTTCACGCCAATTTGCTTAAGCAAGTTTCGGAAGCTGTTTTTGCCTTTCAGGATGATTTGAAGTTGCTGGGTGTTGACGATAAAGTGGCAGGTATGACTTTTAGTGAATTTGGCCGCCGCATTAAGTCAAACGCCAGCTTAGGCACCGACCATGGTGCTGCTGCTCCGTTGCTGGTTTTTGGCAAAGGAGTTAATCCGGGCATTGTGGGTAACAATCCTACTATCCCTTCAAGCGTATCGGTAAATGATAATGTGCCGATGCAAAACGATTTTCGCAGTGTTTATACCAGTGTGCTGGCCGATTGGTTCGAAATCAGCGCAGCGGATATAAATGCTGCCATGCTGCAAACGTTTCCCGTACTGCCCATTTTCAAAAAATCGGGTAGTAACAGTGTACAAACGTCAGCGTTGTTCTCTGGGGGCTTAAAACTAAATCAAAACTACCCTAATCCCGCTGTTACTGAAACCGACATTGAGTTTTTTACAGAAGGCGGAGTTGCTTTGTTGAAATTGTATGACAACATGGGTCGTGAGGTGAGTACGATAGCCGAGGGAACTTACGGGTATGGAAAACACAAGGTGAGGCTGAATGTGAGCGACCTTGCACCCGGTAATTATTACTATCAACTGCGCAATGGGGGAGCGCAGCAAACCCGCCACTTGGTGGTATATCGCTAATCTATTATTTCATTTTAAAGTAATAGAGAGTTTAATTCACACAGAGGTTGCCGTTCTAAGCCGCGGCAGCCTCATTTTTTTAATGGGCTAAATAATTGAGGTATCAGGCGCGTAGTTCGGTTGCGAGTAAAGATATATTATTGGGCAACTCTACTTCCATTTCGTGCACAATACGTAACATGGCCTCGCCTTGTTGGGTGTCCATCTCGGGTTGTGCCGCCCGCTGTAAAATGCGGTTCATTGAGTATAAGAAACTCTCGTCGTTGGTATAATGTTGTATAAACTGCGATTCTATAAAGCCGTTCCAAAAGTTACTGAACCTACCCCTACCCTCTTTTCCGCTTTTGGCTAAAAAATCAATCACCGTTTCTATATCCACTTTTTGCAGTGAGGCATAAAACTCCGCCAGTTTTTGCGGATTATGTTGCACAAGTACCCTATCCAGTAATACTTCAAACAAAATATGGCTCACAAACCAAAGACGTTGGTTATGGCGAGAAAAATTGTGTTTGGTAAACAACCCATCCAAACGAGCCGTTTGCTGTTTAAAAAATTCAGAATTATGAAACCGTGCATCGGTTTGATAGTGCTGTTGACTGCCCCTGTTTAACTGGTATAAACGGGGTTGAGCATTAACTGAAAATTCCAGCTTTGTGTTTATCCGTTTTGCCCCATCGGCCACCCTTGCAAAATCAGGCATTAGTAACCCTGCGTTGTAATAATGGTTTTCGGGCTCGTGGTCGAAAAAGTAGTGGGCAAAGTAATTCAAGGGAGCAGCGTTTTGTGCCCGTCATTGCAAGCGGGCAGATAATAACTTGGTTAATTCTGAAAGGCTTAGCGAAGCAATCCTTTACATTGAGACAAAAGGATTGCTTCGGAAGACCTCGCAATGACGCGTATGTTTATGCAGTTGCCGTAAGTTTTTTACGCAAGTTGGTATCCAACAAGCTCAAAAAGTCTTCGGTGTACATAAAATGCTCGGGTTTGGTATCGTTACCGTATATGCACATTGCCAAATCTTTGGTCATGTGGCCTGCTTCAACAGTTTCTACACACACTTCTTCAAGAGCATGACAAAACTTAACCAACGCATCGTTACCATCTAATTGACCACGAAACTCGAGACCACGTGTCCAAGCAAAAATACTGGCAATTGGGTTGGTACTGGTTTTGTTTCCTTTTTGATGTTCGCGGTAGTGACGAGTAACGGTACCGTGTGCAGCTTCGGCTTCCATTGTTTTACCATCGGGGGTAACAAGGGTACTGGTCATCAAACCTAATGAACCGAAACCTTGTGCCACGGTGTCGCTTTGCACATCACCGTCGTAGTTTTTACACGCCCATACAAAGTTACCGTTCCATTTAAGTGCGCTGGCCACCATGTCATCAATCAATCGGTGCTCATAGGTAATGCCTGCTGCCTTAAATTTATCTTTATACTCCGCTTGGTATATCTCTTCAAAAATATCTTTAAAACGGCCGTCGTATTTCTTTAAGATGGTGTTTTTAGTGCTCAGGTACAAAGGCCATCCTTTACGCAATGCCTGACCAAAGCAAGCGTGTGCAAACCCACGAATAGACTCATCGGTATTGTACATGGTTAGTGCCACGCCATCGCCTTTAAAGTTATATACTTCAAAGCTTTGAGGCGCACCACCGTCCTCAGGTGTAAAGGTTACGGTAAGTTTGCCTTTGCCTTTGGTAAGAAAATCAGTAGCACGGTATTGGTCGCCAAAACCATGACGGCCAACACAGATAGGAGCCGTCCAGTTGGGAACCAAACGGGGTACATTTTGACACACAATAGGCTCGCGGAAAATAGTACCGTCCAAAATGTTACGGATAGTACCGTTTGGCGACTTCCACATTTGCTTGAGGTTAAATTCTTTTACGCGCTCCTCATCAGGAGTAATAGTAGCACATTTAATACCTACGTGATGCTCTAATATTGCATGGGCAGCATCAACGGTTACTTGGTCGTTGGTAGCATCGCGGTGCTCAATGCCCAAATCGTAGTACTTAATATCCACGTCGATATAAGGAAGTATCAGCTTATCTTTAATAAACTTCCAAATAATGCGGGTCATTTCATCGCC
Organism: Bacteroidia bacterium; assembly: GCA_035906255.1. GTDB lineage: Bacteria > Bacteroidota > Bacteroidia > UBA8524 > UBA8524 > SB11. Next base: position 152,725 of record JAMIFM010000037.1, on the reverse strand, counting down.
GTCCATCTCTACCACAGGGTTGGCCACCTTTATTTTTTCCATGCTCGTATGTCTTTATGTTTTGTTATACTTCTGATTTTTGTAATTCCTATGCAAACTTATAAGAATATGCTGTTATATCAAACGCTCAGGGTATTTCTTCAGTTAGTTGCTCATTCTTAAAAGGTATTCGTTTACCGTCTTTTTTTGCTACTATCCACGCATCTTTAAAACCCATTTCGCGCACATCTTTTAAAAACGTTCTTGCCATATCCAACTCTCTAAACCTTCCTAAAGTCATTTTAGCATATCCTTCATCTTCCACCCCTCTTAAATCGGCAAGATTTTTTTTGTATTTCGCTAAATCAAAATTTTTAAAAGCCCCAATTTGTACTTCGTAAAATACACCTGTAACTGTATTGCTGTTTTCTATTAAAAGTTCATTGGCTTTTAGTAAACTATCGTTCACCTTTACCAAACTATCAAATGCAACAGTATTTTGTAATTGGTTTACTTGTGCTGAATCAACTCCTGCCCCGATTGTAATTTTTTTAAGTGCGGGAAATCGGTCTTGTAAAAACGGAAAATACAGCACCGCCCCCACCACTGCCACCACAAACAAAAAAAGAGCAAACCGCCCCGCAATACTTGACTCTTTATCGCCTTTGGGGTGTTCTATTTCTCCTTCTATTTCAAATTTTTGCAGGTTCATGGGCAACGATTTTCAAACCTACGGTGTTTTGCTTTTAAAAACTAACCCATGCTGTCCACCGTTTAGGGCTTGTATTGTTGAAAACCAATGCAGTATATTGCTAAGCAGTACACACTTTTATTGTGGAATAGTTTTTGGAGGTATTATATAGATTAATGAAAAACACGATTAAAATAATTGCCTTATTTGTAATGGCTGCCTCAGCGGTTTCTTTTAATTATAAAGAAGAGCCGATGGAGGAATTGAAGTGGAATAACTGGAACACAGGCTACCCTTTAATACGCAGCAAGGATAAAATAGGGCTGATAGATGTGTACACTGATTGGTGCGGTTGGTGCAAAAGAATGGACAAAGACACTTATGCTAAAAAGGAAATTATAGACAAGATTAATAAAGATTTTGTGCCTATTAAATTTAATCCTGAGGCGCAAGGCGTTTATTATATCGATAGCACTGCCTACAGCGGTCCGCAGCTATATGCTATGTTATCAAACAACAGCCCGTCGGGCTACCCTACTACGTACTTTTTAATCCCTAAGGATGATGTTACGTACATACAAATTGTAGCCGGTTATCACAATGCTGAAGGTTTCAGCAAGATTCTTGACCAAGTAAAATCAGGAGCTACTAAATAATCCCCTGCTAAGGGAAACCACATAAACTTTTTATTGGGATTGGTTTTTCGGCGGCGTGCCATTAAATTAGCACTGTGTCGTTAGCCAACAAAATCAAAAGTAATGCAAAACTTAAAAAGTTTGTGCATTGGATGCTTATTCCAACCAATCAGGCAAGACCCCGCTTGTGGGTGCAATGGTTTGTAAACCCTTTTTATCACAAAAAGGGAAAGGGTGCGCGCATTTGCCGTTATGTGCGTATGGATGTGCTGCCTTTTAACCATTTTGAAATTGGCGAATACAGCACCATTGAGGATTTTAGTGTGGTAAATAACGGTGTAGGGCCTGTGAGTATAGGTAGCAACACGCGCATAGGACTGGGCAATGTACTGATTGGCCCTGTGAAGGTGGGCAGCCAAGTTATTTTGGCTCAAAATGTGGTGTTAAGTGGCCTTAATCACGGTTATGAAGATATTGATACCCCTATACGCCTGCAAAAAGTAACTACTGCCCAAATTACTGTTGAAGATGAGGTGTGGATTGGGGCGAACGCTGTTTTAACTGCCGGAATAACCATTGGCAAACACAGTGTGGTGGCAGGGGGCAGTGTGGTTACTAAAGACGTGCCCCCCTATAGCGTAGTAGGCGGTAACCCCGCCCGGGTACTAAAACAGTACAATCCCCAATCTCGGCAATGGGAGAGAGTGTAACTGTAATCGTTTCTTGTTCAGGCGGCTTTTCTATCGCCTGAATTTTAAAATTATGTTAAGCAATTAATGATAAGGGCTGCAAACACAAAGGCTGCTTATTTAAAAAAATAAACAGCCTAATTGTCGGTAGTTTTTAGCCTAAGCTAATGCAATTGATGGGCGCACAAGTTGTTTTAACCATTCTTGTTTATCGCAAACAAGGGTATGGAAGTAGTGTTTAATTTACTTATGCAAGTAATAACTATCGTTTTTTAATTACCACAACTTATATTTGTAAGCAACTATTTAGGGTTGTAATACTATGGTTGTACTAATTGCAGAAGAAATAAGGCGTCTAAGAATGGCCAAATCGTTTAGTCAAGACTACATGGCGGAAAAGCTTGGCATAACTCAACAAGCATATTCTAAAATCGAAAATCAAGTATCAGAAGCATCGCTAAGCCGGCTTCAACAAATTGCACAAATACTGGATGTGCCTCTGCCACACTTGCTTGGGCTAACTGAGGAAGAAATGAGCAATGGTTCAGTAACCCCCAGCGAGCGGAAGGTGTATCATGAGATTATTGTGAATCAACAAAAAATTATAGAGATGCAGGAGGAAACCATCCGCACAATTTCGGCTTCGTTGGTAATATTACAAACAGGGGGCAGTTTTAGACCTAATCATTAAAAATTTGAAATTTTTGTTATTTTAAGGCTATTTATTCTGTCATTTGATATCAATTGTAACAAAATTGAGCATTTCTTTAAAAAAACAGGGGGCCAAATCAATTTTTTTAAACTTTCTTATAGAAAAATCAGTAACAACAACTAAAAATGGCTGATTTTTACACGATTGCAAAAAAATAAACCCGATTAATTTTAACCGGGTTTATGCTTTATAAATGAAAGGTTATTGGTCTTATTTAAGGTTACCCACCATATCTTCAGGACGAACCCACAGGTCAAATTGCTCAGAAGTTAACAATCCCAAATCAATGGCTGCTTGCTTAAGCGTTGAGCCTTCTTTGTGAGCCTTTTTAGCAATTTTAGCGGCGTTATCGTACCCAATGTGGGTGTTTAATGCTGTAACCAACATTAGTGAGTTATCGAGGTTCTTTTTAATATCGGCCAAGTTTGGTTCAATACCAACAGCACAGTTGTTGTTAAACGATACACAAGCATCGCCAATTAAGCGGGCACTGTGCAATACATTGGCGGCAATAAGGGGCTTAAATACGTTTAATTCAAAGTGCCCGTTGCTGCCACCTATGCTCACAGCAACATCATTACCCATTACCTGTGCACACACCATCGTTAATGCTTCAGGTTGGGTTGGATTAACTTTGCCGGGCATAATTGATGAGCCGGGCTCGTTATCAGGTATCAAAATCTCACCAATACCGCAACGTGGGCCGCTGCTAAGCATACGGATATCGTTGGCTACCTTCATTAAGGCTACTGCTGCACGTTTTAATGCGCCGCTTAACTCCACCATACCATCGTGGGCGGCAAGGCTTTCAAACTTATTAGGTGCTGTAATAAACGGATAACCGCTTAGTTGGGCAATTTTATCGGCTACCTTTTCAGCATAACCCGCGGGGGCATTAAGGCCTGTACCAACGGCTGTTCCGCCAAGTGCAAGCTCGCGCACTGCTTCAAGAGCGTTTTTAATGGCACGTATGCTATTGGTTATTTGTTGGGCATACCCGCCAAACTCTTGTCCCAAAGTAAGGGGGGTAGCATCCATAAAATGGGTACGACCGATTTTTACTATATTTTTAAACTCTTCAGCTTTTTTTGTTAAGGTGTCTCGCAACAACTCCATACCGGGCAGGGTTATTTCTACCACTTGCTTGTAGGCTGCAATGTGCATTGCTGTGGGATAGGTATCGTTGCTTGATTGTGATTTGTTTACGTCATCGTTAGGATGCAATGCTTTCTTCTCATCCAGCAGGTTACCACCGTTTACCACATGGCCACGGTTAGCTACTACTTCGTTCACGTTCATATTGCTTTGGGTACCGCTACCGGTTTGCCAAATTACCAATGGAAATTGGTCGTCAAGTTTACCTTCTGAAATCTCATCGCATACTTTGCCTATCAACGCGGCTTTATCAGCAGCCAAAACTCCTAAATCTGCATTGGTAAGGGCAGCCGCTTTTTTAAGTATGGCAAATGCCTTTATTATCTCAAGGGGCATTTTATCGCCGGTGCCACCAATTTTAAAGTTTTGAAGTGAGCGTTGGGTTTGTGCTGCCCAATAAACGTTTGCGGGCACTTGTACTTCGCCCAAACTGTCGCGTTCTATCCTATAGTCCATCTGGTTTTTATTTGATTATGAAAAGATGCGCAAAAGTAAGAATTTGGTTTTGGTTATAGACCAAAACAGGGGCTTTTTATAACATTGAGAGTATGTTATAATTTGTTACTGGTGTTTGCTGTGAAACAATGACTTAGAATAGCCCGAAGATTTTTTTACGGGGCTTTTTGACAAGGGTATCCAATACCATTTTACGTTGATAAACGTATACCGAAGGCCAGTTAAATGTTTCTGTGCCTGTTTTTATGGTTACAATCCCGTCAAAATCACCAAACTCATCGTAAAATACCAAACGACCTGTTTTTTCTTCTACCAACATACGACCCTGCACTTCGGCATCGCCGCTATGAATGGCCGAAAGTCCAAGGGCTTTCATCATATTATCAGAGCCTGTAAATGTACCCTCGTGAGATTCAAAGAAGAGTTCAAAACATTTAAGCCCTAATGTATCTACGCGACTACCGACGTTTATTTTAAACGAATGGTGTATCACTAAATCGAAGCCTGCGTGAAACAATGTGTCGCTGCGTTTCATCATGGTATCGGCAAGCGCACTGTTTAAATATGCCATGTTAAACATCAGATTTTTACTGCGGTTATACATGTATTTAAAATCTCGGTTTTGCTGTAGTTGTGCGTTAAACTCAACGGTAGGCCCTAAAAAAGCCCCTAACCTATCGTATTGAAAAATTACCTTTACTAAGGGGGTTTTGCCCATATTGGTCATGGTATCAACTACACCATTGGCCTTACGGATGGAATCTTTCCTGCAAAAATTAAAGATTTTGTAATCTACCAATTGGTAGTTTTTCTTTTTTTCAAGAATGTCTTGCTCTATATCAAGTTTGGCATTAGAAATCACCCATTCTGTTTCGTCAATGCTATCGTTGCCTTGCACAACTTTATACAATTCATCAACACTACAGTTATAGGTAGCAGTGTATTTTTTTGACAGATTTATACGACGCAGCTTTATTTGTTGCGCTGTAGTATCGGCCAAAAAGCATAAAACAAAAAACAATCCCAATAAATACTTGAACATCACGGGCACAAAAAAGTCAAAAAAACATTAATCAGCAAACGAAAGTTATGCTTAAAAATTGCATTTGCAATTTTTGGTTACAAAATACACTTATTCTATCACAAACACCTGCCCTTTTTGGGGTATTTCAACATGGTTCAACCCTTCTGCCACCAAGTTTTTTTGCAAAGCAGTCATGCTGGCTTCCTCACCGTGTACCAATAAAATCTTTTTAGTACGGGCACCGTTTACTTGTTTTATGTAACGCAACAACCCCTCATTATCAGGGTGTGCACTAAACGCATCTGTTTTATGAATGGGCGAAAATACAGGCAGTTCACGGTTTTTAATTGCCACCGTCGGCTGCCCCTGTAACAAACGGTAACCCAGTGTTCCTTCGGCACAAAAACCCGCAATCAAAATATGGGCTTTGGGGTTGCTGATATTATCGCGAATGTGTTGTTGTATGCGTCCGCCTTCAACCATTCCCGCCGCCGATATAATAATACAGGGGTCGTTATGGTGTTTTAGCCAGTCACTGTCTTTAGCATCGGGCACAAACTCTAATTGGTCAAATTCAAACAAATCATTGTATTGCCTGTAAAAGTCTTGCGCCTCAGCACTAAGGGTATGTACAAACTTGTGATGGTGCTTGGCCGTTTTGATGGCTAACGGACTATCAACAAATATTTTTACACGGGGCAGTTTGCCCTGTCTGAAAAGCTGATGGAAAGTAAACGCTATGGCATGGGTACGACCCACGCTAAATGCAGGAATAATAAGCCTGCCGGGATAATCAACACAGGCAAGATTAGTATAGTGCAACAGTTCATCGCCGGGGGTACGCTGGGCAATGTGCTTGCGCCCGCCATAAGTGCTCTCTGTAACCAAATAATCCACTTCGGGCATAGCTTGCGGGTCGGGCACCAGTTGGCCACCGTAGTTACCCAAATCACCTGTGAAACCTATCCGGGTTTCCTTGCCTCCCACTTCTACCTTAATAAAGGCGCTCACAGCACCCAATATATGTCCGGCATTGTAAAAGGTAAGTTCTGCCTCCGGAGTAATGCGGAATGGTTTGCCCAAATCCACCGTTACCATATTGTTTACCGCCTGTTTAAGATGCTTAAGAGTGTATGGAGTTTTAGCCGTTGTTTTCTTTTTCCCGCGGCCTGTTTTCTTTTGCCGTTCTGCCTCCATAATGTTAAGGCTATCTGCAAGCAAAAGCCCTGTAATATCAGCAGTAGCCGGTGTGCATAGTATTTGCCCGTTAAACCCGTGTTTAACCAATGTGGGCAAATTGCCGCTATGGTCGATATGGGCGTGGGTAAGTATCACCGCGTCAATCATTGCGGGTGAGAACGGAAAATCAATATCGCTTAATGAGCCAAAACGTTTTTGCTGATCATAATCCAACCCACAATCCACCAGTAAATTATAACCGCCGGGCAATTGCAGCAGGTGCATACTTCCCGTAACCTGCCGTGCGGCTCCCCAAATAGTCAATTTCATATTTTTGCAAAGGTAAGGCTAAACGGCGGTTATTGCTTTACTATATAAAGCAAACCCATAGAATTGACATATTGATAACTTATTGCGGACGGAATATTACCTCGCAGGCTTTTGAGGCGGCTATCTGTTCAGCCTTCTTTTTAGAAAAATCTTCGCCTCTTCCAAATTCTTCACCATCAATCACCACGCTAACCAAGTAGCTCTTTTGTTTGCCCTGTTTACGTTCTTCAAGGGCTTCAAAAGCTATGTTTTTCCGGTTTTTTTGGCACCATTCAATCAGTTTGCTTTTAAAGTTAATTTCTTTATCGGCAAGATGATGAATATCAATGTGAGGATTTATGATACGCTTACTGATGAATTTTTTAGTGAAATCGTACCCTTTATCCAAATAAATGGCACCGATAAGGGCTTCAAAAGCATTACCGCTAATGGCTCGTATAATCTGGCGATTACCGCGTATGCTTTTATCGTATTCCAGATAATCTTCAATCCCAATTTTGCGGGCAAGTTCACACAGGTTTTCTCGACTCACGATTTTTGCACGTAGCTCGGTAAGAAAGCCCTCGCCTTTGGTGGGATAGGTTGAAAACAATACCTCGGCAATTATTGAGCTAAGCACTGCATCGCCAAGATATTCAAGACGTTCATTGCTTATTCTCCCCTCTTTAACGTCATAACGTGTGGAAGCAGAGTGATGCCTGAACGCTTGTTTATACAAATCGGCATTACGGGGCGTGAAGCCCAATAAATTTTTTAAGGATTTTACAAAGGGCTTGTCGTGGCTTTTTAACAGTTTAGAAAAAAGTACCAAGGAGCCTTATGATGTATATTTTTTGAGAATGACAGTAGCATTGTGACCGCCAAATCCAAAGGTATTGCTAAGCGCATAGTTCACCTCGCGCACTTGATGAGTGTTAAAGGTAAGGTTCAGACCGCTGTCAATATCCGGGTCGTCGGTAAAATGGTTAATCGTCGGGGGGATAATCCCTTTGTTAATTGCCAGCAAACAAGCCAATGACTCAATTGCACCTGCTGCACCCAGCAAGTGGCCAGTCATACTTTTGGTACTGCTTATGTTCATTTTATAAGCATGGTCACCAAACACTTGTTTAATCGCTTTTAGTTCGGCAACGTCGCCCAATGGGGTACTGGTACCGTGCACATTAACGTAATCAATGTCTTCAGCAGTAATTCCGGCATCAGCCAATGCGCTTTTCATTACCGCAATTACACCCAGTCCTTCAGGGTGTGGAGCTGTAATGTGGTAAGCATCAGCACTCATGCCGCCGCCAACAACTTCAGCATAAATTTTAGCACCACGGGCTTTTGCGTGTTCCAATTCTTCAAGCACAAGGGTGGCACTGCCTTCGCCCAATACAAAACCGTCACGGTCTTTATCAAACGGACGCGACGCTGTTTTGTAATCATCGTTGCGTTCGCTAAGGGCTTTCATTGAGTTAAAACCGCCCACAGCAGGTTCGTTCACACAAGCCTCGCTGCCGCCGGTAATTATAGCATCGGCTTTCCCAAGCCTGATGTAATTAAATGAATCAATTACTGAGTGATTTGATGTGGCACAGGCCGATACGGTAGCATAGTTAGGCCCGCGAAAACCATATTTCATAGATATGTGCCCTGCCGCAATATCGGCAATCATCATAGGTATGAAAAATGGGCTAAACCGCGGAGTTCCGTCGCCTTTGGCATAATCAACCACTTCATGGAAAAAACTGGTAAGACCGCCTATACCGGTTCCCCAAATAACTCCAATACGGTCTTTATCTACTTTTTCAAGGTCAAGACCGCTGTCTTTAACAGCTTCGTCACTGGTAACTACAGCATACTGGGTATAAGGATCCATCCTCCGTGCTTCCTTTTTATCAATAAAGTTATACACGTCGAAGTTCTTCACCTCGCAAGCGAATTTCGTTTTGAATTTAGAAGCATCAAAACGGGTAATGGGGCCGGCACCGCTTACCCCGTTTTTTAGACCTTCCCAGTATTCGGGAGCGCTGTTTCCAAGCGGGGTAAGTGCACCAATCCCCGTAATAACAACTCTTTTAAGCTGCATACGGGCTAAATAAAGTTTTTAAAGATTACTTAACGTTGTTCTCAATGTAAGTGATGGCGTCACCAACAGTCGAAATTTTTTCGGCTTGGTCGTCAGGAATTGAAATATTAAATTCCTTCTCAAATTCCATAATAAGCTCAACAGTATCCAATGAGTCTGCGCCTAAATCGTTAGTAAAGCTGGCCTCAGCGGTAACTTCGCTCTCTTCTACACTAAGTTTGTCAATAATAATCGACTTTACTCTTGTGGCGATGTCTGACATTTTCTTCTCCTTTTTTGGTTAAATTTGAAGCTGCAAATAACTGCTTTTTCAAACAAAAACACAATAAAAAAAATATTGCCAAAAGCAGCCCCCAATCCCTTTGGATACGCCTAAGAACAAATATTTGTCTTTATTTGATGCCGGCACACCCTTACCGACCGAAAGCCTTTTAATGGCAGGGATAGCCTCTAATCAGAAGGGTTACAGGCTGGTGTGGCAAATCAACTCTTTGCCCGGTTTACACCTGCGGCGTATTGACGATTTATTCTACCGCCATAAAAAAGGTGAAGATATTTATATTCAGTGCTTTGAGTTTACGGATGAGGAGTATGGATACACCTATAGAGTAGTGGCCAATAAGACAAGTAACAATATTTTAATACCGGAACATAAAAATACTGACTATTTTTTGCTGGTGAAAGGCGGGTTGGAAGAAAATAACTGGTTGCAGTTGCTGGCTGATATGAAAAAGCTGACATTTGCCCTCGCTGTTTATGCTGTTGACTTTACTAAGCTGAAAAACAAAGACGTTTTATATTTTTAAAAAATACACACTTTAAATACTAATCATGAAATACAGGCCAAAGTTTAACCGTACCAAAATAATAGCCACTATAGGCCCCGCTACTTCGAGCTACAAAATGCTGAAAGAGATTATTGTTGCCGGAGTGGATGTGTGCCGCCTGAATTTTTCGCACGGTAAACATGAAGACCATGTGGGTGTTATTGAAAACATCCGGAAAATAAATGCCGAACTGGGTTGCCATGTGGGCATACTGCTTGATTTGCAAGGCCCCAAACTACGCATTGGTGAGGTAGAGAATAACAAGATTACTTTGGTTACAGGCAAAGAGCTGATTATTACTACCCAAAAGATTACGGGCACGGCTGAGAAGTTGTTTATTGACTTTGAAATGCTGACCAAGGATGTGAAAAAAGGCCATAAGATTTTGCTTGATGATGGTAAGGTGGAGTTGAAGGTGCTTGAGGTACTGAACCGTACCGAGATATTGGCTAAGGTGGTACACGGCGGCGACCTTTCATCGAAAAAAGGATTCAACCTGCCTCAAACAGCACTATCTATTCCCAGCATCACCAAAAAAGATATTGAAGATATTGAGTTTGGTTTATCGTACGATGTGGAGTGGATTGGTTTATCGTTTGTACGCAAGCCGGAAGAAATACACGAGCTGAAAAACATTATTGCCCGTCACGAAAAGCGCACTAAGGTGGTGGCTAAGATTGAAAAACCCGAAGCCTTAAAAAATATTGATAAGATTATTGATGCCTCGGATGCTATAATGGTGGCGCGCGGTGATTTGGGTGTTGAAATGCCGTTGGAAGAGGTGCCTTTGATACAAAAACAGATTGTGAAAAAGTGCCTTGCGGCGGCTAAACCGGTAATTATTGCTACCCAAATGATGGAAAGCATGATTACCAACCCTACCCCTACCCGTGCTGAAACCAACGACGTAGCCAACGCGGTATTGGATGGTGCTGATGCGGTGATGCTGAGTGCCGAAACTTCGGTGGGTGCATACCCGACTGAAGCCATTAAAACGATGGAAAAAATTGTGCGCCACGTTGAGGAGCATGATATGATTTACTTTAAAGGCGAAGGACCTGACAATGCTGAGTCGCGCAGTTACATCACCGATGTGATTTGTTTTACTGCCGCCCGTATGAGTATGCACATTAAAAGTGCAAAGGCCATTGCATCAATGACCCGCTCGGGCTATACGGCGTTTAAGCTATCCAGCTACCGCCCCCGTGCCAGTATATTTATCTTTACCAACAACCCTTCGTTGCTTAATACGCTAAGCCTTGTGTGGGGTATTCGCGGGTTTTATTACGATAAGTTTGTGACTACGGATGAAACTATCAAGGATGTGAACGAGATGATGAAAAAGGCAGGCTATGCAAAAACGGGTGATATTGTAATTAATACTGCCAGTATGCCTATTCACGATAAATCAATGACGAATGCAGTAAAGATTAGCAAAGTAGAATAGCACTTTGGTCTAATCATAGGTATCATTTAATATAAAGGGGCTGTCTCGATTTTTGAGACAGCCCCTTTATTGTTATTGCAAAAACTGCTGTTGAGTTTTAGTATGATTTATACAAGATTGCTTCGGAAAGCCTCGTAATGACAAGTAAGTATATGAGTTCCTTCAGGCGTCCGCGCTTGAAGTGGCTCTTATGTCGCATCACGCGAACCAATTAATAGCGGGACGCTACTCTCTTGATTCCCGAAGCGAGGACGCTTCGGAGAACGTCTGTGTCTTCATGTCATACTGAACGATAGTGAAGCATCTTATCCCATCGTGTTAACACAGTTGTAGTAAGGTTCTTCGCAATGACGGGTAAGTATATAGGTTTCTTCAGGCGTCCGCGCTTGAAGTGGCTTTAATGTCGCATCACGCGAACCAATTATATAGCGGGACGCTACTCTCTTGATTCCCGAAGCGAGGACGCTTCGGAGAACGTCTGTGTCTTCATGTCATGCTGAACGATAGTGAAGCATCTTATCCCACCGTGTCAACACAGTTGTAATAAGATTCCTCGCTACGCTCGGAAAGAAAGGATATACCCGTCACTGCGAAAAAGCCGTCGTCGGCTGATGTAGCAATCCGGTTGTATTTTCGGTTTGGGATTGCCTCGGGTGACTTCGCAATGACGAGAAATCTTATACTATTTAGTATCCGTACACATCTTGCAAGGTAAGCTCTACCACTGTTCCATATTTTTTAAGCTCTTCAAGGTTTATCAGGTCTTTTGAGCCTATCAGGCAAATAGCAAAGTTTTGATTTACAAACGCCTGCCTTTGCATTTCGGCAATCTTTTCAGCTGTTACCTTATCCAACGTTTCATACACCAATTGATTAACGGGCTTGTTAAGCCCCAGTTTTTGGGCACGGTTGCTTTCCTCTAACAAACGTTGTCCGGTTATACGTTCTGATTCAATTTGTTTGCGTACCGATGCGCGAGGCAAATCGGCTACAAAACGGTCGACAGGTACAGAATCCATAAGGGCTTTCATACCATCTATTGCAGCCGGCAGTTTATCAGCTTGTGTACCTATATAAGCACTTACAAAAGCAGGTTTACCACTTGCTGCCGGAGCAGCCACATACGCATTGGCAGAGTATGCCAACGCTTTAGACTCACGGATGGTTTGGAATACAAGGCTATACATACCACTGCCAAAGTACTCGTTATACACGTTGGCAACTGCTATGTTATCATTACTGAAATTTTTAATAGGGCGTTCCCATATTATTTCGGCCTGCACCATATCATAAGGCACAAAGTATATTACCGGCTTTTTGGGCTGAACTGCTTCAAATTTTTTAGCCTTGGGCAGTTTTTTAAGTTTCTTTTCTACTTTCAAAACACTTGCTGCTTTATCAGCCAATTGCTCTTGCGGCATAGGGCCGTAATACCATACATTGTGTTTAAAGTGCAACAGGTTGTTTAGCTTCTCCTGCAAATCAGCAGCTTTTTGTTTTTTAAGTTCGGCAACGGGTACTAGTGTTGTAAAGGGATTGTTTTTACCGCCATAGCGTGCATAGTTGCGTAATGCCCTACGTAACAGTATGTTTTTGTTGGTTTTAGCATCCTCGCGAGTCTTTTGTATATCGGCTACAAGGTTTTGCCATATAGCATCCTCTACTTTGGCAGTAGTAAATACCTCGTTTAATAAGGAATATGCCTTGTCAAAATTTTTGTTTAGTCCACGCAAGTATATATAGCTCTCTTCGGCTTCAGCCACAAAACCAAACTCGCAAGCAAGGTTAAATAACTCTCTGCTCAGTTGTTCATTGGTTTTGGTTGCGGTAGCTATGTAGGGCATATAATCGGCAAAATGTTGCAACCAAGGGTCGTTTAAAGTTCCCATATCAAACCGTATCTGCAAATCAAAATAATCGGTTTCTGTATTGGCTACATAGTTCAGTTTCACTTCACGTTTGCCTTTACCAAAAGAGGTTACTGCCAAATCTTTTGTAAAATCAGGGAATACGGCCTGCAAGGGGCTTATCTGCTCAGCATACAGTTTGCGGGCAAAATGGCTTTGTGCTTCGCGGTTGGTCTCGATAGGGGTAATTACGGGTTTGGGTACTTTTTGTATCGCAGTATCTTTACCCATCACTTTATAAACAGTAGTGCGCTTTTGCGCAGTGTAGGTACGCTTTGCAAACTCAATAATATCTTGTTTGGTAAGTTTGGCCAAGCGTTCAGGCATATCTACCACATCTTTCCATTCCTGCCCAAATACAAAAGCATCCAACATTTGGTTGCAACGGGCATAGTTATCATTAAATGATGTGGCGCGACTAAGTCTTAGGTTTTCAACAATAGCCTGCATAATGGCCTCATCAAACTCACCGCGTTTTAATTTTTCAAGTTCATCTAACAACAAGGTGCGACAGTCTTGCAGGCTTTGCCCTTCTTTGGGGGTTGCCACAAAATAGTGCATACTGAAATCGTTCATCAAAAAGGGTGAACACACAGCGTATTGTAACTTTTGGGCTTTGTTCAGATTAATATCCAACATACCCGCCTGCGAATTGGCCAGTATCATATCCGTCATGTACAGCAGCAAGGCATCTTGGCTGGATGCTTTGGCAGTACGATACCCCAAAAACACTTTTTCTTCTTTGGGGCCAACTACAGTATATTCTTGGTCGGCGGGAGCCATTGCAAAAAGGTCGGCACCTTCGGGTACCAGCATATCGCGCGATGCAGCACCTGAGGGCAGTTGCCCCAAATACCTGTCAACCAATTGTATAGTTTGGTCGGGGTCAAAATCACCCGAAATTATCAACGCCATATTATCGGCTTTGTAAAACTTGTCAAAAAACTCACGGATTTTAACCAATGAAGGGTTTTTAAGATGTTCTACCGTACCGATGGTGGTTTGTGTGCCGTAGGGGTGGTTATAAAAAACCCCTGCCATCAGGGCATCGTAGGCTTTATCGTTGTCGTTGTCGAGGCTTATATTTTTCTCTTCGTACACCGCTTCCAACTCTGTATGGAATAAACGGAACACGGGGTGCATAAAACGGTCGGCTTCAATCTTTAACCACCTTTCAAGCTGGTTGGTCGGAATATTATTAATATACACCGTTTGGTCGGTGCTCGTAAACGCATTAGTGCCTGTTGCACCAATGTATTGCATCATGCGGTCGTACTCGTTAGCAATGGCAATTTTAGATGCCAAATACGATACTGAATCTATCAGTTTATACAGCTTTGCACGTGTGTTGCTATCAGTGGTTTGCGCATACAACCCGTAATACGCTTCTATTTTGCTCAAAAAGAATTTTTCGCCACCGTATGATTTCGTTCCAAAACTTTCAGTGCCTTTAAATAGCAGGTGTTCAAGGTAGTGTGCCAACCCTGTGTTATCATAAGGGTCGTTTTTGCTACCTGCACGCACGGCTATCATGGTTTGTATCTGGGGTGCGTTTTTGTTTACGCTCATCATCACCGTGAGGCCGTTTGGCAATTTATACACGCGGGTTTTATAAGGGTCGGCGGGTAATTCGGTAAACTCGTATTGCCCCTGTGCCGCAAGCGGCAAGCAAACTATAAACCCTATAATGATAACAAGTAGGTTTCTGATTTTCATAAATTTTTGATGTATCGGGTTTGCAAATTAGTGGTTTTAACGGTAGGCTTCAACCGCCCGCAGTTGTTTATTACTCTGCGGGTTCTGTTTTTACTGTTTTTTTACGCTGCAAAGACAGGCAAAAAATAAAAAAGCCCCCGCGAACTCGCGGGGGCGTTATGAAAACTAAACACTACCGATTTGTAGTCTCTTATTAATTAGGGGTGTATATATTACCGTTGTTACGGTTACCGGGGTTATTGGTGTACCATGATGTGAATGAAGTACCGCCTGACACTGCCCAATCATCAAAGTAGTTGTAACCTGATGTTACTGATGAGCGTTCTACAGGGTAGCTGAAATCTACAGGCAGTGATATTGCCCATGGCATTCCGTTGGCTGTTTTGTAGAATACGTTGCCACTCACGTTGGTGCGGTCTTGACCTGTGCCAAACAAACTGGTGGTTGCCAAGTCCGTAGGACGCATATTGCCTAAGTGAACTTCGTAGCCACGACGCTTGTTGGTCATGATGAAGGGGTTGAAATCGCCAATCTCCAATTTGCTGTCCACTATCGGGCTGGCAAAGGTTACGTTTACTCGGATGGTGTCTGAGGTTCCTGTACCGTTGGCTTGGATGGTATTGAAGAATGAGCCTGCTGCACGTTGTAGTGATGGTTCGGGTGAATCGAAGCACACGATTACGGCTTTGCTTTGGCTTGCTTCTGTGTTGTTGGCATTGCGGGTGATATAGCTGCGTACTAATACTTGGCCGGTTACACTGGCTACGTCTGAGGGTACTAATTCGTCTAACTGGAAGCCGAAGCCATTGTCGAATGATGCTCCGATGGCTTTTACTTTCATCTTCACTTTATAATCTACTACTTTGTTGCTGGCGTTTAACACTTTTTGGATGTTGTAGGCCAATACAAGGTCGTTGTAGTCATAATCGCCTGTTGCAGGCCACAAATCTTCAAAAGCAAGGGTGGCTGTGGTGGTGGCTGAGGGATAGTAGCTGTTGAAAGCACGGGCAGGGTCGTTGGGGTATTCGTCTTGAGCATCGGCTACTCCGTCACTGTCCGCGTCTTGGATAGTTGGTTGACCAAATCCGCCGGGGAAACAAGTGCTGCTGGCAATGTAACCTGTACAGCTTGCTGCTGCGGGTGATTGTATTGTACCCCAGTTAGTTTCGATACCGTTGCTATCGCAAAGGTCAAGTTTACCGCTTATTTTACCACTGCTGTTAATGGTAGTATTACCTGTAACTTTAAGTTTGCTGCGGTTGGTACCTGTGCCCGAAATCTCTTCGTTAACCATCAGGCTGGCTGCATATAAGGCTGAACCGTTATCTAAATATGTTTTACCATTGCTGTTTGCTGTGTATTGACCGCCTACTTTTACAAAGCTGTAGTTATACAACTTATCGTTGTTGTTGTAGGTTTGTTTAACCCAAAGGAAACAGTAGTTTTTCACTTCACCGTTGCTGTTATTGTTCATAATACCGTTAACAGTGGTGTGGTGGTAGTTTTTAAATTTCTTGTTTACGTTAAAGTTGCTGCTGATGTTCAAAGTACCGTAGTTTTTCAAATCACCGTCAGAGTTGATGCTTAAATCACCGTTCACATATAGTTTACCGTGATTTTCGCAAGTACCGTTCAATGATATTGAACCTGAGGTACGCAAGCTGTCGCTCCAGTTTTTAAAGGTTACGTTGTTGCTGTTGCAGTTAATGTTGCTAAACTGTAGAATGGTGTTTTCAAGAATGTAAGCAGCACCGTTACCTTCAATAGTAAGACCTGAGCTGTTACCGCTTGCACATATTTTTGCTACACCGCCGCCGCGTATTGTAATGCTACCGGTGATAGTACCGGTAAATGATACTGTTTCGCCGCTGTTTACAATCTCGTTGCTGCTTAGGTTATTTACCACACGGGTATTACCGCTTGAGCAGGTCATCCCGCTGCCTGATTTTTGGAAGGTGTATTTACCGTCGTCAGGAGCACCTGTAAACGTTGCTGCCACAAATTTGTTGGCTTTTACTTTTTCATATTCGCTGCTACCGTCTTCGTTTATCTTTTCTATATATATATAGTCTTCTGATGCAGGTACACGTATTTTAGTGCTGTACTCATAGGTAGCAGCATCAGTAATACCTGTTGCGATTACTGCACCTGTTGAAGGAACTTCTGTATAAATTTTCACTACATACCTTGCTCCGGGGTGGCTTGGGTTTGCAACTGCTACACGAATGCTTAATTCTTTTTCGGTTTCAAAGTTGAAATTGGCAGGTACCACAAGGTCTTTAGCCTCAATGCTTACTTCGCCGCCGGGATTGGTGTTGTTATTATTATCACCGGGATTATCCCTTTTACAACTCATTAACCCCATTAAAAGGGCTATAGGTAAGGCTGAAAATTTAACTAATTTCATAATCGGTATTTTTTGAGTTTTAATGTTGAAACAAAGGTATGGGTGCATTGTTTATCCACAATAAAGTTTTAAACCAACGGGGGGATTTTTATGTGAATGGTTGTTTCTTTTACTGTAAGTCAAAAATCTGTAGTCTCGGGTTATTTAAATGACGGTTCCTGTGTTTTAAATATACAATCGTGCATTGGTTTTGTCAAACTATAAAAAACAAAAGCCCCCAAATGGGGGCTTTGTCATGAAAAATTAAACACTAATGATTCCTTAATTAGGTGTGTATATATTGCTATTGTTACGGTTACCGGGGTTGGTGGTGTACCAGTCAGTATAAGTAGTACCGCCTGATATTGCCCAATCATCAAAGTAGTTGTAACCTGATGTTACTGATGAGCGTTCTACAGGGTAGCTGAAATCTACAGGCAGTGATATTGCCCATGGCATTCCGTTGGCTGTTTTGTAGAATACGTTTCCACTTACGTTGGTACGGTCTTGAGCTGTGCCAAACAGGCTGGTGGTTGCCAAGTCTGTGGGGCGCATATTGCCTAAGTGTACTTCGTAGCCACGACGTTTGTTGGTCATGATGAAGGGGTTGAAATCGCCAATCTCCAATTTGCTATCCACTATCGGGCTGGCAAAGGTTACGTTTACTCGGATGGTGTCTGAGGTTCCTGTACCGTTGGCTTGGATGGTATTGAAGAATGAGCCTGCTGCACGTTGTAGTGATGGTTCGGGTGAATCGAAGCATACGATTACGGCTTTGCTTTGGCTTGCTTCTGTGTTGTTGGCATTGCGGGTGATGTAGCTGCGTACCAATACTTGGCCGGTTACGCTGGCTACGTCTGAGGGTACTAATTCGTCTAATTGGAAACCGAAGCCATTGTCAAACGATGCACCGATGGCTTTTACTTTCATCTTCACTTTATAATCTACTACTTTGTTGCTGGCGTTTAACACTTTTTGGATGTTGTACGCTAATACAAGGTCGTTGTAGTCATAATCGCCTGTTGCAGGCCACAAATCTTCAAAAGCAAGGGTGGCTGTGGTGGTGGCTGAGGGATAGTAGCTGTTGAAGGCACGGGCAGGGTCGTTGGGGTATTCGTCTTGAGCATCGGCTACTCCGTCGCTGTCCGCGTCTTGGATTACAACTACACCAAAACCTTCTGTGTTACAAGTTGACACAGGTATTGTACCTGTACAGCTAAGAGCAGCAGGTGATGATATTGTACCGTTGTTGGTTTCTACACCGTTGCTGTCGCAAAGGTCAAGTTTACCTTTCAGTTTACCATTGTTATTGATGGTGGTGGTTCCTTTTACCTTAAACTTGCTGCGGTTAGTTCCTGTTCCTTCAATTTCTTTATTCAACATCAGGTTTTGCACTGATATTAGTGCCCCGTTATCCAACTCTGTATCGCCGTTGCTGTTTTGAGTATAAGTAGCTTCTGTTTTAACGAATGATGTATTAAGCATATAACCATTGTTATTTAGGTTTTGCTTCACCCATAAGTAGCAGTAGTTTTTAAACTCACCGTTGGCGTTGTTATCCATAGTACCGTTCACGGTAATTTGATGGTAGTTGGTAAATTTCTTGTTTACGTTAAAGTTGCTGGTGATTTTAATTACACCATAGTTTTTCATATCACTGTTTGCATTGGCATTCAAATCACCGTTTACGTACATTTTACCATGATTCTCGATTATACCATTTATAGATATGGTACCACCGGTTTTCAAACTATCACTCCAGTTTTTAAATGTAGTTGAGCTGCCATTTGTATTAAGGTTTGACAGGCTAATGATGGTGTTTTCAAGAATATAAGCCTTGGCATTACCGTTCATAGTAAGGCCTGTAATGCTACCACTACCGCACACTTTTATAGTACCGCCACCATTAATGGTGATACTACCATTTAGCGTTCCTGTAAAACAAACGGTTTCGTTATTACCTACAGTTTCGTTGCTGCTAAGGTTATTTACTGTACGGGTGCAGCCTGTGTTACAAGTCATACCGCTGCCTGATTTTTGGAAAGTGTATTTACCGTCGTCAGGGGCACCTGTAAACGTTGCTGCCACAAATTTGTTGGCTTTTACTTTCTCAAACTGGCTGCTGCCGTCTTCGTTTATCTTCTCAATAAAAATATAATCTTCTGATGCAGGTACACGTATTTTAGTGCTGTACTCATAAGTAGCAGCATCAGTAATACCTGTTGCGATTACTGCACCTGTTGAAGGAACTTCGGTATAAACTTTCACTACATACCTTGCCCCTTGGTGAGTTGGGTTTGCAATAGCTACGCGGATAGTAAGTTCTTTCTCAGTTTCAAAGTTGAACTTTGCGGGTACCACAAGGTCTTTAGCCTCAATGCTTACCTCGCCACCGGGATTGGTGTTGTTGTCGCCGGGGTTGTCTCGTTTGCAGCTCATTAGCCCCATTATGAGTGCTATCGGCAAAGCTGAAAGTTTAAGTAGTTTCATATAAGTCGGTTGTTGTAGTTATTTTTAATCTGAATGTTAAGCAAAGGTATTTATACCCTATCTATCAACACTATGCTTTTAAACCAACGGGGGGATTTTTATTTGAGCGGCGGTTTCTTTTACTATAAGCCTAAAATATGTATGTGCGGTTTATTTAAATGCCGGTTCCTGTGTTTTAAATACACAACCGTGCATGGGTTTTGCCAAACTATATAAAAAACAAAAGCCCCCAAATGGGGGCTTTGTTATGAAAAATTAAACACTAATGATTACTTAATTAGGTGTGTATAAGCTACTGCTATTACGGTTGCCGGGATTATCAATATACCATCCGGTATGTGAAGTTCCGCCTGATATTGCCCAATCATCAAAATAATTGTAAGCGGTTGTAACCGAAGTACGCTCAACCGGATATGTAAAATCTACAGGCAGTGAAATGGCCCAAGGCATTCCGTTGGCTGTTTTGTAGAATACGTTTCCACTTACGTTGGTGCGGTCTTGCACAGTACCAAACAGGCTGGTGGTAGCAAGGTCTGTGGGACGCATATTGCCTAAGTGTACTTCGTAGCCACGACGTTTGTTGGTCATGATGAAGGGGTTGAAATCACCAATCTCCAATTTGCTGTCCACTATCGGGCTGGCAAAGGTTACATTTACACGGATAGTATCCGAAGTTCCTGTGGGGTTGGCCTGTATGGTATTAAACATTGAACCGGAAGGACGTTGTAATGAAGGTTCAGGCGAATCGTAGCAAATAATTACTGCTTTACTTTGGCCTGCTTCTGTATTGTTGGCGTTGCGGGTGATGTAGCTGCGTACCAATACCTGACCGGTTACGCCGGCTACGTCTGAAGGTACTAATTCGTCTAATTGGAAGCCGAAGCCGTTATCATAAGATGCTCCAATTGCGCGTACTTTCATTTTTATCTTGTAATCAACCACTTTGTTGCTGGCGTTCAACACTTTTTGAATATTATAGGCAAGTATTAAGTCGTTGTAATCATAATCACCCGTTGCAGGCCACAAATCTTCAAACGCTATGGTTGCTGTTGTGGTGGCTGATGGGTAGTAGCTGTTGAAGGCACGGGCAGCATCATTAGGATACTCGTCTTGAGCATCGGCTACACCGTCGCTATCAGCATCTTGTATGGCAGGTTGTCCAAAACCGTCGGGGAAACAAGTGCTTGCACATATATATCCGCTACAGCTTGCCGCTGCGGGCGAGTTTATACCACCGGTATTGGTTTCAATACCGTTACTGTCGCACAAATCAATTTTTCCATCCACATCACCATTACTATTAATAGTAGTAGTATGGGTAACTTTTATTTTACTACGGTTGCTGCCGCTACCGTCAATATCACCGTTCAAGGTAAGGTTTTTAGTGCTCAACACTGCTCCGTCGCTAAGCTCAGTTTCAGTGCTGCTGGCCTGTGTAAATGTACCGCCCACTTTAATATATCCACTGCTCCAAAGCTCCCCGTTAGCAGTTAAATTACCTGTTACATTAATATAACAGCAGTTTTCTACATCAGCACTCGAGCTTAAATCTAATCCACCGCCCACTTTAACAAAATGGTAGTTATAGAAATCTTTACTCACTGTTGCATTACCCGATACATTAAACACGTCGTAATTTTTTACTAAACTACTGCTTCCTGAGGTAAAGTTTCCGTTGATATATAGCGGACTATAGTTATACAAATCACCCGAAAGGCTGATTGAGTTTGAGAAAACAAGGCTATCGCCCCAGCATTTTATTAAATTATCGCTGCTGGTACCACTAAAACTTGCGATGGTAATTTTACTTCCCTCTAAGAAATACACTTTTCCTGTGCCTTGCACTGTTAAACTGGCAATGGTTCCACTACCGCATATTTTGGCAACACCTCCGCTTTTCACAGTAATATTGGCGTTTGATAGGGTACCTGTGAAACAACGAGTATGATTATTATTGATTGTTGAACTGCCGCTAAGGTTATTTGAGGTTGATGAACACCCGCTTGAACAACTCATACCGCTGCCCGATTTTTGAAAAGTGTATTTACCGTCGTTAGGGTCACCTGTAAACGTTGCCGCCACAAACTTATTGGCTTTCACTTTCTCATAACGGCTATTACCGTCGGCATTTATTTTTTGGATATAGATATACTCCTCATAAGCAGCCACACGTATTTTAGTGCTGTATTCATAAGTGGCTGCATCGGTAATACCGGTAGCTATCACCGCACCTGTTGAGGGTACTTCTGAGTATATTTTAATTACAAAACGCTCGCCGGGGAAACTGGGATTAGTAACGGCCACCCTTATTGTAAGTTCTTTTTCAGTTTCAAAGTTGAAGTTGGCCGGTACTACAAGGTCTTTAGCCTCAATGCTTACTTCGCTACCGGGACCGGGAGGGTTGTTTGTGTTTGCCGGATTGTCTCGTTTGCAGCTTGCAAGGCCTGATAACAAAAGAGCCGACAATACTCCCAATAGTATTTTCGCTTTCATAATTCTGTTTATTTAGTAGTTGTTTGTTATTTCAAAGATAGATTTGACTTTCAGTACATTGACTGCATTTTTCAATAAATGGTGGTAAAATTATTTAAGCGGTGGTTTGTGATGATAACCAGTAATATTCTAAAACAAAGTTACCATATTACTATTCAACCAAAAGAAATACAAAGCATTACCTTGCTCACTAATTCTTCTTTGTGGCTAAATATGATCTGCAAATACGCTGAACGGACTCGTTAAATGGAGTAAAAGCAAATCCCAATTCGCTTTTTATGCTATTATTAATATAGGTAAAACTTTTCTGGCTGTTTCTTGCCGTTTCTTTGGTAACCAATGGCTCTTTTCCTGCAAGGGCTTTTACACCATAGTATATTCTTGCCAACTGGGTAAGTATATTTCCGGCTGCTATGGTTGGGCCTTTTTTGCCAAAGCCCTCTGCAACACGGGTAAAAAAGTCTTTAAACGTTAAATTGTCTGATACCATTACAAAACGTCGGTTCTTCAACGTGCTTTCCATTAATTGTATCATCGCCCTGCAAACATCCAATACATCCACATACCCGTTTTGGCCTTTGGTATAAAATGCCATGCCTTTATATGCGGTATCTATCAGCCTGCACGATCCTTTATCCCACAACCCCTCACCTATTATAATACCGGGGTTCACAATTGCAGCATCCAATCCTTCCTCAACCCCTCTCCAAACCTCCATCTCCGCAAGGTATTTGCTCACTGCATACGAGGTGTTGTATTTACTGTCGCGCCAGGGTGTGTTTTCATCCACCACATCGCCGTCTTTCTCCCTGCCCAAAGCAGCAATACTGCTTGCATAACAAAGTTTTTTCACCCCAGCCTCTAACGCACAATTCACCACATTAGCAGTACCCTGCACATTGGTTTGCATCATCTCATCTCGCCGTTTAGCCCAAAAAGAAACGATTGCAGCCGTATGAAAAACATAGTCAATCCCTTGCATAGCGTCGGTTACAGCAAAAGTGTCTAATATATCGCACTCTTTCCATTGCAAATGTGTAATCAGGTCGGTATTTACCCCCCTCATCGCACAAATAGTATCAAACTCTAAAAGGCTTGAACCTGCTCTCTTTAAAGCAATTACATGGTATCCTTGTTGAAGTAAACTGATGGCTAAATGCGACCCTAAAAAGCCTGTGGCTCCTGTTAGTAAAACTTTAGCCCTGTCCGATTGCATTATTGTGATGGGATTGTATCTTTGTTGCAACAAAAGAATAAAATTCTTTGACAAACAAAAAAATTATCATATAAAAAATAAGTTATATCTTTGCTCTATGAAAATGTTTAAAATAATTGCATCTGTGGGGTTCATGTTTTTGATAGCTGGCCTTGGTAGCGTAATGGCTCAGCCAGGTCCCGGACCAGTATTTAATCCGGTTCCTCTTGATGGTGGTATTACACTTTTGTTAGCCGCAGGTGCTACAATTGGTGTTAAGAAAGCCATTGATGCCCGCAAAAGCAAGTAAGTAATTTAGGTAGCTATACCTTAAAAGATATATACACATTCTCAAAAAAGGGAATACTCTACGGGTATTCCCTTTTTTTATTGGCTCCGTTTAAATAGCTATCACGCGCGTTTATCTCTAAAAAACAACTGTTTATATAATTGCATTTTTCGCAATTGCGGTTTATCCCCAAAAACTGACGGTTTGTGGTAAAATAAGTGGCTATTGCAACTATTTAACTAAATTTGCCCGAAGTGAGTTTTAAAGTATCTAACGAAACGAAAGTAGGTGCCCTTGCCGCCATAGCAATTACCCTGCTGGTATTGGGCTATAATTTTCTAAAAGGTAAAGACCTTTTCACAAGCACAAAAGTGTATTATGCCATCTACGACAGAGTAGAGGGGTTAACCGGCTCTACTGCCGTAACTGTGAACGGTTACAAAGTGGGACAAGTAACCAAAGTAGGCTTGATGCCCGAGGATAATATGAGGGTGAAGGTGGCTATTGAGGTGTTTAGTGATATTGAAGTGGGCGACAGTTCTATTGCACGCATTATCAGTGCCGATTTGTTCGGCTCAAAGGCCATAGAGCTTGTATTATCGGGCAAACCTAAGTTGCTTGAAAGCGGCAGTACTCTTATAAGCGAAACCGAACCTTCGCTTACCAGCTCACTGTCTGATATTGCTAAACCGCTGAAAGAGAAAATAGAAAGCATATTAGTTTCACTGGATTCTGTAGTAGGGGGCGAAAGCGGAGCACACCTTCGCGGTACTATTGCTAATCTTGACCACATTACCCATAACTTTAAATCTACTTCTGATAATCTGGATAAGTTGGTGGCTGAGCAAAGCCAGAAACTGGATGCTATTTTCGGCAATGTGCTGTCTATAAGCAACAATCTTAAAAACAACAACGAGAATATTAATGCGGTAATAGCCAATTTGCGCCGCGTGAGTGATACATTGGCCGCATCAAACATTAAACAAGTAGTTGCCAATGCTGAGGCTACGCTGAAAGAAGTGGCGCTTATTACTGATAAAATAAACAAAGGGGAAGGCAGTATAGGCTTGCTGGTAAACGACAAGAAGCTATATAACAACCTTGAGCAGTCAGCATCGTCTTTAGATGCTTTGTTAAAGGATATGAAGGAGCACCCCAAACGCTACGTGCATTTCTCAATCTTTGGCCGCAAGGATAAAAAAGCGGACAAAAAGTAACCTGCCGTATTGGCACAACCCGTACCTCTGCCTCATATAAACGGCGGATTGGCAAGGTTTTAGCTATACATTCTGCATTTTTAATATAATATACCTATTTTTGCCAGCCTTTTTTGAGGGCTTTTCCTATTACTACATATTACAATTAATAACATACCAAAGTGGACGCAAAATTTGCCAAAACCGACGATTTAAACGCGAAACTTTCTATAACCCTTACGCCTGAAGATTACAGGCCGGCTATTGAAAAAGAACTGAAAGAGCTTCAACGCAAAGTATCAATGCCGGGTTTCCGCCCCGGAAAAGCCCCTATGGGGATTGTACAGAAAAACTACGGCCGCAGTGTGAAGGTTGATGAGGTAAACCGCCTTGCATCGCAATACCTGTTTGATTACCTGCGTGATAATAATATTGAAATATTGGGTCAGCCTTTGATGAGCGATACCGAAGAAAGCAAAATAAACTTTGATGCTGATGAAGATTTTGTGTTTGCTTTTGATTTGGGTTTGATGCCTGATTTTGAAATTAACATTAGTACTCAAGACGTTTTAACCCTTTATAAAATAAAGGTGGATGAGAAAATGATTAATGAGGAGATTGCCAACATACAAAAACGTTATGCTGAAATTAGCGACGTGGAAGTGGCTGAAGAGAAAGACGTGATATATGCTGATGTGACTGAACTTGACGAAGCCGGCCAACCGCTTGAAGGTGGTATTGCTAATCGTCGTGTATCATTAACTGCTGAGTTGGTAACCAACGAAGACTTGAAAAAACAATTGGTAGGGATTGCAAAAGACACTGAGTTGAAAGTGAATATTTTTGACTTGTTTAACGGCAATGAAACTGTGATTGGCAACGCGCTTGGAATACCTAAAGAAGGCGTGAATGATTTGAACCCTACTTTTGATATGAAAGTGGTTGAAATTAAGCGTTACATTGATGCTGAGGTTAACCAAGAGTTGTTTGACAAAATGTTTGGTGCAGGTGTAGTTACTACCGTTGAAGACTTTAGGCAAAAGGTAGAAGCCGAATTGGGCTTTTATTTTGAAAACGAAGCCAACCACCACCTTGAGCATGAAATCAGCCATTTGATTACTGACAAACACACGTTTGACTTGCCTGATACTTTCTTGAAGCGTTGGTTGATGGATACCCAAAGCAAAACTTATACCCCTGATACTATTGAGAGTAAATACACTGCTGAAAAATCAGGTTTACGTTATTCATTAGTGCGTGATAAGTTTGAAAGGTTGCACAACCTTGAGGCGACTCCTGAAGAGATTGAAAAAGCATCGTTGGGATATACCTTTAACCTGTTTAACCAATACGGTATGTATAACCCCGACCCAAGTACGGTGAAGGCGTTTAGCGATGAGCAATTGAAGAAAGACGATTACCGCAACCGTATGGCTGAAATTGCTATTAACCGCGCCGTAATAGGTACTGTGAAAGGTATGGTTACCATTGAAGAAAAAGAAGTGGGTACTGATGAGTTTTATAAAATTATCAACGAGCACAACCACGCCCACCACAATGGCCACAGCCACGAAGGTCACGACCATGACCATGAGGGACATGACCACGACCACGAACATTAATAGTGTTTGATACTATATAATAAAAGCCGCTGTATAGATTTTACAGCGGCTTTTTTATTGCAGCTGTAAAAAGTACCACACTAATAAGGCATAATACAATAAGTTACCGCATCACAACCTATATAGTACCGAGCCAAAAGAGTATTTTTGCCGCACACATATACACCCGTTTTGCAATACGATATTCTTGATATACTACTATTACTGGCCGCAGGTGCAGCCGGAGGTTTCATGTCGGGCTTGCTGGGGGTAGGCGGCGGCATTATTTTCATCCCCATTCTCGATTTTGTATTCACCCGTTTTGGTTTTCCCCGCGAAGATTTGGCTCAGTTTATTATTGCTAACTCGTTGTTCATTATCATTTTCACAGGGGTGTTAAACAGCTATAAACAATACCGTATCAAAAACTTTTACCCTAAATATATCATCTATACAGCCATACCCGCCATTATAACCGCTTGGTTTTTCACATGGCTTATACAACAAGGCACTTGGTATAGTAAAGAAACTTTTAACCTTGTTTTTTTATTAATGCTAACCCCCATGATTTTACGGATGCTTTATACCCGCAAACGTGAATCGCCCAAAGAAGCAGCCGAACCCAAACCACACAAATTTGGTTTGATAGGACTACTGACAGGGGGCTTTACGGCCTTTTCAGGCTTGGGCGGCGGTATGATTATGGTGCCCAGCTTTACTGATTTTTTGAAGATGGATATTAAAAAAGCTACCTCCGTATCGGCAGGTGTAGTGCCTTTAATCGCCACCATGCTTTCTATAAAATATTTCATCTCTACACCATCAGCCGATGTTGTGTTGCCCCATATCGGCTACATTGTATATTCGGTAGCATTGCCAATGGCGGCAGGCACCTTTATTACGGTTGGGTTTGGAGTAAATCTTTCACACAAAACGCCTTCCCCTGTTATAAAAACCATTTTTGCCCTGTTTGCCTTGCTGGTGATTATTAAATTGGTGATAGAGAATTATTTTTAACCTTCGTTTGACTCATATACTTAGCATAGAAACTTCCACAGGCATTTGCTCCGTTGCACTACAAACCAACGGACAAGTAATTGCCTTGCGTGAAGACAGCCGTCGCAACAGCCACAGTGCCAACATTACCTTGTTTATTGATTCAGTGGTAAAAGAAGCAGGCTTATCGTTATCACAAATTGATGCGGTGGCAGTGGGCAAAGGCCCCGGTTCATATACAGGTTTGCGCATAGGTGTATCAGCAGCTAAAGGGCTTTGTTACGCCCTCAACAAACCGCTTATAGCACTTAACTCGCTGCAAACAATGGCTTGCAATCCTGCATTGTTACAATACACCACTGCCAACACGCTATTGTGCCCCATGATTGATGCCCGCCGAATGGAGGTGTATTGTGCGCTGTATAACCCGCAATACAATGTAGTAAAGGAAACGGAAGCCCTGATAATTGACGAAACTTCTTTTGGCACTGAACTTGCCGCACAACAAATAGTTTTTTTTGGTGACGGGGCTGATAAATGCAAAGGCACAATACAACACCCAAACGCGGTGTTTGTTGAAGATATATACCCAAGTGCAATACACAACGGTGCATTAGCCTTTGAAGCATATACGCAGCAGCGTTTTGAAGATGTGGCCTATTTTGAGCCTTTTTACCTGAAAGAATTTGTGGGAACGGTAGCTAAACAGCTATAACGCCCTACTTACCAAAACACGTTTTTAACCCTTACCTTTGAATTAACCATTTCATCTTAACCGTTATGTTTGTTGAACAACTATACACCAACTGCCTTGCACAAGCTACTTATTATGTAGAATCAGAAGGAGAAGCGGTAATTATTGACCCCCTGCGCGATGTGGATGCCTATATTGAAAAGGCAAACCAGCGCGGTGCTATCATAAAGTACATTTTTGAAACCCACTTTCACGCCGATTTCGTATCGGGACATATTGATTTGGCAAAGAAAACAGGGGCTCCCATTGTGTTTGGCCCTACTGCTAAAACAAACTTTGAGATACACGAAGCCAAAGACGGTGAAAAAATACAGGTGGGATTGCTAACTTTTGAAGTACTGCATACACCCGGTCATACTCCCGAATCTTCTTGCTATTTATTGTATGATGAAGAAGGTAATCCATACAGCATTTTTACGGGTGATACCGTATTTGTGGGTGATGTGGGTCGTCCTGACTTGTTGGACGGAATGATGACCAAAGAGGAGTTGGCAGGCATGATGTACGAATCTTTGAACCAAAAAATTAAAACCCTGCCCGATAGTTTAATCCTTTACCCTGCACATGGCCCCGGTTCTGCTTGCGGTAAAAACATCGGTAAAGAAACTTACAGCACCTTGGGCGAGCAAAAGAAACTGAACTATGCCTTGCAAGACATGGATAAGGACACGTTTATAAAAACCCTTACTGATGGTATTGCCCCAGCCCCAGCCTACTTTTTTGCCGACGCTAAAATGAACAAAGCAGGCTACCTGCCTATTGAAGAGGTGATAGCCAAAGGCAATACAAACCTTACGGTGAGCGATATTGAAAAGGCACTTGCCGAAGGTATGGTAGTGGTAGATTGCCGCAAACCTGCCGATTTTGAAACAGGGTTTATTCCAAAATCAATAAATATTGGTCTTGACGGGCAGTTTGCCATTTGGGCAGCTACCTTGTTAGATATAAAATCTCCCGTTGCTTTAGTATGCAATGCAGGCAACGAGGAACAAGCTATTACCCGCCTTGCCCGCACCGGTTTTGAAGACATACGCGGCTACCTTGCCGGAGGCTTTGAAGCATGGGCACAAGCAGGTAAACCTGTTGATATGGTAATATCGGTAGAGCCGGAGGAACTTGAAATGGATTATAAGCACGGACAAATAACCGTGTTGGATGTGCGCAAAGAGGGTGAGTTTAACGACGGTCACATTAAAGATGCCCGTTGGGTTACACTGCAAAATCTTGAAAAAGACCTGAATACGTTATCTAAAACCGAAGATTACTACGTGCATTGTGCAGGTGGTTACCGCTCAATGATTGCTGCTTCTATCCTTAAAAAACATGGTTTTGAAAGAGTACGCAACGTTTATGGCGGCTACGGAAAGATAAAAGAAACAGGCATTGCCTTAGACAAACCCAAACCAACTGCTTCAAACTAAATGTGTTTGTAATACCCGTGCAAAAAAACGGAGCAACATTATACATACCCTTTTTAAAAAACATGGCAGCCTTAGGGCTGCTTATGCTTTTTTGCGCCACTGCAAAAAGCCAGTATAACCCTTGGGATACCATTAAGTATTATGTGGGCAATAAAAAGCCATCGTTTGTGGTGGAGTTGGATGGTAAGCATAGTTTTTTCAGGGAATCTCCGGTTGTAGTTGACGGCTTGCGCGTTGGGGCTGATTTTGGCGACAAGGTGCGCTTGTTTATCGGGGTGTACGGTAACCGTTTTAAAGTATCGCGAACCTTTATCGAAAACCAGTACACTACTTCTGAGCGACGTGTGAGACAGGATTTATCAATGACATACGTAAGTGCCACTTGCGAGTATGTGGTATATAACTCTGAGCATTGGGAGCTGGCTGTGCCTGTGCAAGTAGGTTATGGGAAAGGGAAGCGCACCCGTTATAATGCTGCCACAGGTGAACAACTTGAACAAGTGCGCCCCGGTTTTGTTCCGTTTGAGTTTAACTTCAGGGCAATGTACCGCATTACCGATTGGCTAAATGTGAGTGCAGGTTTGGGCTACCGTTATGCCTTGTTTTCATCGATTGTGAGTGATGATTTCAGTGCTCCCAACTACACGTACGGTATCGGTATCTCCCCAATACGTATTCTTAAAAAAGTAGGCGTATTGGAAGATAAAAAAGGAAAACTACAGCTCAAAAAACGTAAATAGTTTGTACCGCTCAATAAAATATAAAGCCTCCACTGTTTCGTATCAGGTGTTTGGTAGCGGTAATGAGTTATTGCTGGCCTTTCACGGCTATGGTAAAGAGGCCGCTTCACTTAGTATTTTGGGTGATGTTTTCAGCAGCAGGTTCACAGTTGTCAGTATCGAAATTTTTTATCACGGCCAATCTGCATGGGAAGAGGCCGAACTTCCTACCGCCACTGATTGGAAACACATTGTAACAGCTATTTTGGCTGAAAACGGCAACCCCCAAAAGTTTTCGATATTCGGGTACAGCATCGGCGGTCGTGTAGCAACGTTTACTACCTTTCTCTTTGCTGAACGGGTTAACCTGCTTTGGCTCGCTGCCGCCACAGGAATAGGTAATGAGGGGTTTTACAAATTTGCTGTAGGAACACAATTTGGTAATTTTATGTTTAGCCGCTTTGTAACCCACCCCGCTCCCATTTTTACCTTTACCAAATTATTGGGCACTACTTTGCAAGGTTTCATTATGCGCAAGATTGATACGTTTGAAAAACGAAATCTTTTGTATAAACGCTGGCGGGTACTGAAAAACTTTAGCTGTTCTCCAAAACAATTACAACAAAGGCTAAATGCCAACGATACCCGTGTGGTATTGTTATATGGCAAAAAAGATGTGGTGGTGAGCTATAAAGATGCTGTACGGTTTGCTAAAAAACTTAGCCAACCCATCCTGTTATTGCCCGATACAGGGCATCACCTGTTGGATAGTAAAACACTTGAACAGGTAAGAGAACAGATTTTCAGTTAACATTGAACATTTAGCAGTAAGCATTTAATCAGGTATTACCACGTTTCTTCAAGCGTCCGCCCTTGAAGTGGCTCTTATGTTGCGTCCACGCGAACCAATTATATAGCGGGACGCTGCTCTCTCTTTGTCCCCGAAGCGAGGACGCTTCGGGGGACTCTCTGTGTCCTCATGTCATGCTGAACGATAGTGAAGCATCTTATCCCATTGTGTCAACACAGTTGTAATAAGGTTCTTCGCAATGACGGGTAAGTATAGGTTCCTTCAAGCGTCCGCGCTTGAAGTGGTTTTAATGTCGCGTCCACGCGAACCAATTATATAGCGGGACGCTACTCTCTTGTTCCCCGAAGCGTCCTCGCTTCGGGGAACTCCCCGTGTCCTCATGCCATGCTGAACGATAGTGAAGTATCTTATCCCACCGTGTTAACACAGTTGTAGTAAGGTTCTTCGCAATGACGGGTAAGTATATAGGTTTCTTCAGGCGTCCGCGCTTGAAGTGGCTTTAATGTTGCATCACGCGAACCAATTATATAGCGGGACGCTACTCTCTTGATTCCCGAAGCGAGGACGCTGCGGGGAACACACCATCTTTCCACCGATGTTTACACGATTGACTTATTCATAGCAGGGAAAGGCAACTGTGCAAGCATCTGGCTAATAAGTTATCGTGAGGGTACATTTTCGGCGGATTGAAATCCGCTCATAACAATTACCTTCCGTAACGGGACTTAAGTCCCGTTACGGAAGGTAATCTTAACAAGGTAGGGTTTCAACCCTGTTCTAATTCGACGAATAATTGTATTCAAATGACAATTTTGTGACAGTTTGCAATAGCCGGATACGTTTTATAAGTAATTCATCACTTAAAAAATTACTACTATGGCAGCACGACATGAAATTACCGCAAGGGTGCGTAACCTTCGCCCCGTATTCTACCAAATTGGTTTGCTAATCGGATTATTGATTACGTTGGGAGCTTTTAGATGGACAGTGGAAGGGGAGACGGTGTATGTGAAAGAAGAAGGTTTTGTGGATACTACCGCTTACGACCTTGGTGAGATTAGGATTATTGAATACCAAAATGAAGAGATTATCACCAAGACAGACAAACTGGAACAGCCAAACCCCGACCCGAACCAGCTTAAAATTGTTGACAACGACAAGGTGATTAAAAGTATTGATGAAACACAAAAAGTGGTAACCAATGACGATTGGAAAAATGTATTTAACAGGCCCCGCCCTGTTGTTGATGAAGGCCCCGAAGTATTTATCGATGAAGAACCTATTTGGGTGCCAAGTAAGTTCCCCGAATTTGTGGGGGGTGAAGAAGCACGGACTAAATTCTTCCAAAAGAACTATGTAGTGCCCGCTATTGTATTAGAAACAGCTACTAAAAGTACCATCTCCCTTACCCTTAAATGCGTGATCGAAAAAGACGGTTCGGTAACCAATATTGAAATTGTAAAAGATGGGGGCTATCCCGAAGCTGCTGAAGCATTTGCCAAATTAGCTGCCAAAATGCCTCGCTGGAACCCCGGTTATCAAGGTGCCCACGCTGTGCGGGTTTTTGTGAGCATCCCTTTAAAAATACGGATTAAGTAAGCCCATTTAAACCAAATAACATCAAAAGCAGCAGGCACTACCTGTTGCTTTTTTGTTTAGTGCAATAACGAAGGATACCGGATTGAAATCCGGTCTTATAGAAATTCCTCAACAGGGTGGGACTTAAGTCCCACCCTGTTGAGGAATTTCAAAGTAGCAGCGTTAACTATCTTGTCCTGTATAAGAATTCACCAAAGCATGACTTTTGGCATATTAAGTTACTTAGAAATATTCTAAATTGCGGCCTTTATACCGCATGGTACTTGCTGACTTGAAATACGGACAAACCGCTATTATTGAAGCCTTTGAAAATAGCCCTTTGGTGCTGAAATTTCTTGAAATCGGATTAGTACCCGGTGCCGAGGTGCAGTTATATGCCACAGCCCCCTTGGGCGACCCTATTGCCGTTGAAGTAATGGGAAGCAAAATAAGTCTGCGGAAAAACGAAGCTAAAACAATAAAGATACGGTTAGTGTGAGCGGTAGCCCCATTAAAATAGGTTTGGCAGGTAATCCCAATAGTGGTAAAACATCCGTGTTTAACCAACTGACGGGGCTAAGTCAGAAAGTGGGCAACTTCACAGGAGTAACCGTTGAAAAAGTTTCAGGCCACGTGCAGTGGCAACAAAAAGACTGGTTGGTTACCGATTTCCCCGGCATTTATAGTCTTTACCCGAAATCAGAAGACGAACATATAAGCGTTAATGCGTTTACAGGAGAACAAGATGCTGAAAAGCCCGACGCATTGCTGTTTATTGCCGATTACGGGCAATTGCAGCGCAGCCTGATGTTGTTTACCCAATTGGCCGATTTGCAACTACCCATCGTGCTTGCCATTAATAAAGCTGATTTGGGCGAAGCATCAGCCGCACAAGCAGTAGCCAAAGAAGCAGAGAAAATATTCGGGGTAAAAACGGTGCTTATCAGTGCCCATACAGGACAGGGTATTGATGAGGTATTTCCGGCATTGGCAGATGCCCAACCCTCATACAAAAAGTTTTGGAAAGTACCTGCCCATGCACACATGGGCATATTGGAGCAAAACCCCGGAAAGTCGATAGAAAATATGTACACCGCTTTTGTAAATACAGTAAACAAAGGGCAATTGCCCGATGCACTGCATTTACAAGAAACGGAACTTGAAGAACGCACGCACACCATCGCCAAGCTGGCGGGTAGCATCACATCAAAAATAAAAACGGTTAAAAACCGCGAAACCTCAAGAAAAATTGATACCCTGCTTACCCACAGGATAGCAGGCCCATTAATTTTTTTGGTTGCTCTCTACATCATTTTCCAGTGCATATATACCCTCGCCCAATACCCGATGGATGCCATAGAAGCAGGTTTTGCATGGCTAAGCAATATAACAGGCGATGCGCTGAAAGGCAGTCTTTGGGGCAGCTTGATAGCACAAGGTATTTTACCCGGTATAGCAGGCGTTGTTGTTTTTTTACCGCAAATTCTCTTTTTGTTCTTTTTCCTCTCAATTATGGAAGAGAGCGGTTATATGGCGCGTGTAGCGTTTCTTTCCGACAGGCTCATGCATAAAGTAGGATTGAATGGCAAATCGGTAGTTCCCTTGTTAAGTGGAGCCGCCTGTGCTATCCCTGCCATGATGGCTGCCCGCAATATCGAAAACAAAAAAGACCGCCTGATAACCCTGTTGGTAACCCCGTTGATGAGTTGCTCGGCAAGGTTGCCCGTGTATCTGTTGCTAATAGCCTTTATTGTACCCGAGGGTAACGCAGGCTTTTTATTGGATTATCGTGGTTTAGCATTAATGGCCATGTATTTTATGGGTATTGTGTTTGCCATTTTTGTTGCTTGGGTATTTAAAATGGTGTTGAAAGATAGCAGCCCTTCTTATTTTGTGATGGAAATGCCCGATTACCAATGGCCGCAATTAAAAAACACGGCCAAAATAATGGTTACAAAAGCATCATCGTTTGTGAGGCAGGCAGGCGTTATTATCCTTATTGTATCAGTATCGTTGTGGGTATTGGCCTCATTTGCGCCCGGTGACAGATTTGCTAA
Organism: Bacteroidia bacterium; assembly: GCA_035906255.1. GTDB lineage: Bacteria > Bacteroidota > Bacteroidia > UBA8524 > UBA8524 > SB11. The sequence goes on along the minus strand of JAMIFM010000037.1, from coordinate 117,921 downwards.
AATTGAATATAAATACGGCCAAACAGAATATACCAAAAATTTAACGGAGAAAGAGATAGAAAACGCCGTTGCTGCCGAAAAGCTCGCCGCTTCGTATGCAGGTGAGTTAGGCAGGTTTATAGAGCCTGTGATACGTCCGCTGGGCTATGATTGGAAAATAGGCATTGCACTGGTAAGCTCATTTGCCGCCCGCGAGGTGTTTGTGGGCACTATGGCCACCTTGTATAGCCTTGGCAGTGAAGAGACCGACCTTGATATCATCCGTGCAAAAATGGCACAAGAAATCAACCCCAAAACCGGTAAGCCTGTATTTAGTGTGGCAGTGGCATTTTCGCTGCTTATGTTCTATGCCTTTGCCTTACAGTGCTCCAGTACGGTAGCTGTAATGTATAAAGAAACAGGAGGGCTTAAATGGCCGGCAATACAGTTTATTTATTTGGCAGTTTTAGCATATTTGGCCGGATTTTTGACGTATAACGTACTGTCTTAACATCTTGATTTTAATACCCAAATCAACGATATTTGCGAACTTTTTTGGCAGTAGTGTCAGATTATTGTATTTTCCCTTCACGAAACAAAACAAAAGTCATTTATAAATGAGACAGCTCAAAATCAGTAAGCAGTTTACCAACCGCGAGAACAAATCGCTGGATAAGTATCTGAATGAGATTAGCAAAGTGCCGATGATTGATGCGCAGGAAGAAGTAGAACTTGCCCGCCGTATCAGAGAAGGAGACCAAGTGGCGTTGGAAAAACTGGTAAATGCCAACCTTAGGTTTGTGGTGTCTGTATCAAAACAGTACCAAAATCAAGGGCTTACTTTGGGCGACCTTATTAACGAGGGTAACCTTGGCCTTATTAAAGCGGCTAAACGCTTTGACGAAACCCGTGGTTTTAAATTTATTTCGTATGCTGTGTGGTGGATTCGTCAGTCAATCCTGCAAGCATTGGCAGACCAAAGCCGTATTGTACGTTTGCCTTTGAACAAAGTTGGTTCAATAGGCCGTATTGGTAACATTGCTGCTGAATTGGAGCAAAAACTTGAACGTGAGCCAACAGCAGAAGAAATTGCTAATGCATTAGAAATACCAACGGCTGAGGTTGAAAACGCTTTGCGTACCAGCGGCCGTCACCTTTCTATCGACGCTCCGTTGGCAGAAGGTGAAGACAATACCTTGTTGGGTGTGTTGGATAATAACGATGAACCTCATCCTGATTTGCATTTGATTAACGAGTCGTTGCAAAAAGAGATTAACCGCGTTATCAGCACGCTTTCTGAAAAAGAACGCGATGTGTTGAAGTATTACTACGGTTTGGACGGTGGCCCTGCACATACCCTTGAAGATATCAGCGAAAAAGTGGGACTAACCCGCGAACGCGTGCGCCAGATTAAAGAAAAAGCCTTGCGCCGCCTGCGTAAATCTTCAAAAAGCAAAATCTTGAAATCATACTTAGGATAGTTCTTTAAGAATATCCCATACCAAATCAGGCTCGTACCCTTTAGCAATAAGGTATGAGCCTGTTTTGCTTTTACGGGCATACGCATTTTGCTCTTTCTTCATCTCTTCCCAGCGTTTGTATAGTAAAGTTTTCAGTTGTTCATAATACACTACATCGTCAATTTCTTTCATTGCCTGTTTTATGCAGTACGCTGAAATATCTCTTGCCTTCAGTTCATGCACAATTTTCACCCTTCCCCATTTTTTAACACGGAATTTTCCGCCCGCAAACGCTTGGGCAAACCGCTCCTCGTTCAGGTAATTTTCTTCAATAAGCCGCACTATCAGGTCATCTACATCCTCACTCACCAAGCCTATTTCGTATAATTTATCCCGTACCTCACGGTGGCAACGCTCTTGGTAGGCACAGTATTTCTGTATCTTTACCCATGCCTGCGACGGTGTTGCCCTTTGTTTTTTTTGCATAGCCTTGTAGAAAATTCTTGGAGTATTGCTATTTTGGAATAAAATTTGAAAAAAGGATTATAAAAACATACAAATCAATGAAAAAGTTATTACTCACACTCACAATTGCTTTGGCCGGTATTTTTACAACAAACGCTCAAGTTGGTACTGATAGCCAACCTACCGACGGCCCACAAATGAAATTCCGTGAAATTATGCACGATTACGGTAACATTCCTCAAAATGTACCTGCTACTCACGAATTCCTTTTTACTAACACAGGAAAAGCCCCGTTGATTATTAACAGCGCAAACGCTTCATGCGGTTGCACAGTACCTGAGTACACTAAAGAGCCTATTATGCCCGGTAAAACCGGTGTTATAAAAGTAGTTTACAACGCTGCTTCAATGGGTAACTTCACTAAATCAGTAACTGTTAACTCAAATGCAGGTGTACAAACACTTACTATTAAAGGTAATGTGGTTGAAAAAACCTCACAACCTACACCTGCGGTAGTAAACCCCAACAAATAATTTTATAGTAAACCACTTTATACAACCCTTGTTTGTTGCCAAACAAGGGTTTTTTGTTTATGTGGAATATCAATAGTTAGAAGTTTGGTTGCAGCACATCCGTTTTATAAAACTCAGTGATAATATTTATCACCTCATCGGCCTTATCAGCCGTTTTAAACAAAAACATATCATTGGCACTGATATTACCTTCCCACTCCAGCATCACCTTTTGTATCCAATCAATCATTCCCTGCCAGTATTCAGTGCCTACCAGCACTATCGGAAACTTATCAATCTTTTGGGTTTGAATTAAAGTTAATGCTTCAAACAACTCGTCAAGCGTTCCGTAACCGCCGGGAAACACCACAAACGCCTGTGCATACTTTACCAACATCACCTTACGTACAAAAAAGTAATCAAAGTGTATCAGCTTATCGCGGTCGATAAAATCATTGGGTTTAGTTTCAAACGGCAAATCAATATTCACCCCAACCGATTTTCCGCCCACATTGTTAGCACCCTTGTTGCCCGCTTCCATAATACCGGGGCCTCCACCCGTCATTACCCCGTAGCCTGCCGCGCATAACTTTTCAGCCACCTCAGCGGCCAGCGGGTAGTATTTATTATCAGGTTTGGTGCGTGATGAACCGAAAATTGATACACAAGGGCCTATGGCAGATAGTTTTTCAAACCCTTGAACAAACTCGGCCATAATCTTAAAAATCTGCCACGAGTCGGTAATCTTCATCACCGGCCAGCTTTTTTCCGTTTCGTTATTGTATTTGTCTTTCATACTTTTTATCGGCAATTAATTGTAAACCTATAAAAGTGAGCAATCCGTTAAGTAGTAATAACTCAAAGCCAAATTGATAACCGTTTAGCCAAGCAGGGGCATTAGTGGCAATAAAATAGGTAAGCACAGGGGCGCATACGCACACAAACGGCACATAAGCATCGCGCAAGCTGCGCTTGGTAAACAGGCCAAAAGCAAACAAACCCAGCAAAGGGCCATAAGTATAGCCGGCCACTAAAAACACGGTATCAATAATTGCCTGCTTATTAAGTACTTTAAATATCAAAATTACCCCAAGCAGCAACAGTGCAAACACAACGTGTATTACGTGCCGTTTACGGTTTTTTTCAGCTTCAGTGAGCGTATTGTTTTTATCCAGTTGTAAAAAATCAATGTAAAATGAAGTAGTTAACGTGGTTAGCACACTATCGGCACTTGAAAAGGTTGAGGCCGTTAGCCCGATTATAAATGCTATTGCGGCAGCAAATCCTAAATGGTTAAGTGCAAGTTGTGGAAACAACTCATCGGTTTTGGCAGGTATTTGAAACCCGATGTGAGCAGAGTACATATACAGTAACGCCCCCAACGAAAGAAAAAACACGTTTACCAGCACCATTACAAAACTAAAGCTCACCACATTTTTTTGCGCATCACCAAGGTTGGGGCAGCTAAGATTTTTCTGCATCATGTTTTGGTCTAAGCCAGTCATAGTAATGCTAATAAACATACCGCCCAGTAAATCCTTCAACCAAAACGATTTGCCTTTCCAGTCAAACACCAAAACATCGGCATACTCACTATTATATACATTACCAATCATTTCACTTAGGCTCCAGTTCATACTGTTTGTGATGGAGATAATAGTAAACATTACAGCACCCAGTAGTAATAACGACTGAAAGGTATCCGTCCACACAAGGGTTTGTATGCCCCCTCGGTAGGTATATAACAGGATAAGAATAATGATTATGGAAACGGATAAACCGAACGGCACTCCGAATTTATCAAACACAAAATACTGGATTACAGAGGCTGTGAGGTATAGCCTTGCCGCCGCACCCAGCAAACGCGAAAGCATAAAGTACAGTGCCCCCGTTTTTTGTGAACTTTTGCCAAACCGCTCTTCAAGATAGGTGTAGATACTGGTTAAATTCATGCGGTAGTAAACAGGCAGCAATACGTATGCTATTACAAAATAGCCCAACCAAAACCCGATAACCAGTTGCAGGTACGAAAAATGCGAGGCGGTGCCCACCTTACCCGGTACAGAAATGAACGTAACGCCCGACAATGAATCGCCAATCATGCCTAAGGCAACGGCAAACCAAGGGGAGGCTTTGTTTCCCAAAAAATAGCCTTGTGCATTGGTTTTGCGGCTGGTGTACCATGCTATAAGCAACAACAGCAGAAAATATCCGCCTATGCTGCCAAGAATTAAATAGGGGCTCATATTCGGGGGGTAAAAATAGAAAAATAGGTGTGCGCGGCGTGCATTAATTCTTTGCACAGGTGTGGGTTACACACGGGGTGTTTTTTGTGTACTTTTTACCGCAGATTTTGTATCACATTAACCTTTTAGTAAAACGTTTAACCAAAATATTGTTTTAATTTTGCAGACTTTTAAAAATCTTCACTTTAAATGACAACTAAAACCACCCACCTTTCTTATAAGGTAAAAGACATTTCGCTGGCCGAGTGGGGCCGTAAAGAAATCAGGCTTGCCGAGGCTGAAATGCCCGGCTTGATGGCCATCCGCAAAGAGTTTGGCCCTAGCAAACCCCTAAAAGGTGCCCGCATTGCAGGTTGCCTTCACATGACTATCCAAACGGCTGTGCTTATTGAAACTTTGGTTGAATTAGGCGCACAAGTTCAATGGTCATCTTGCAACATCTTCTCAACACAAGATCACGCTGCTGCTGCTATTGCCGCTGCCGGTATTCCTGTGTATGCTTGGAAGGGTATGACTGAAGAAGAATACGAATGGTGCATTGAGCAAACCATTTACTTTGGTGAAAACCAAGAGCCTTTGAACATGATTTTGGACGACGGTGGTGACCTTACCAACGTGGTTCTTGATAAAAACCCTGACCTTATTGCAGGTATTCGCGGTATCAGCGAAGAAACAACTACCGGTGTATTGCGTTTGAAAGACCGCGAGCGTAAAGGCAGCTTGCCAATGCCCGCTATCAACGTAAACGACTCTGTTACCAAATCTAAATTTGATAACAAATACGGTTGCCGCGAGAGCTTGGTGGATGCTATCCGCCGTGCTACTGATATTATGATGGCCGGTAAAGTGGCTGTGGTTGCTGGTTACGGTGATGTGGGTAAAGGTTCTGCCGCTTCGTTGCGTGGTGCAGGTGCCCGTGTTATTGTTACTGAAATTGACCCTATTTGTGCTTTGCAAGCTGTGATGGACGGTTACGAGGTAAGGACTATGGCTGATGCTATTAAAGAAGCTACCATTATAGTAACTGCTACCGGTAACTTCCGTATTGTGGGTGAGCAACACTTTAAAAATATGCGCGATAAATCAATCGTGTGTAACATAGGCCACTTTGACAATGAAATTGACATGGCTTGGTTGAATGCTAACTACGGTACTACTAAATACACTGTTAAACCTCAGGTAGATGTTTACAATGTAGATGGTAAAGAAATCATCGTGTTGGCTGAAGGCCGTTTGGTAAACTTGGGTTGTGCTACAGGTCACCCATCATTTGTAATGAGTAACTCATTCAGTAACCAAACCCTTGCTCAGATTGAATTGTGGAGCAACCACGGTAAATACGAAAACAAAGTTTACGTATTGCCTCGTCACCTTGATGAGAAAGTGGCTGCCCTTCACCTTGACCACGTAGGTGCTAAATTGGAGACTCTTTCTCCTGAGCAGGCATCATACATTGGTGTTACTGTTGAAGGCCCCTTCAAAACCGACGATTACAGGTACTAATCAATACCCGTTAAAGATAAAAAAAGGGCTGTCTCAAAAGACAGCCTTTTTTGTTTCTGAGGGATTGCTTTGGGAAGACCTTCGCAATGACGGATAGCCCTGTCATGCTGACGTAGGAAGCAACTTACCGCGCTTTGTTAGCACGCTTGAAATAAGTTTCCTCGCTACGCTTCGGAATGACAGGAGAACAAAGTGCTGAACATACTAACACAAAAGGAGGCTATCTCAAAAGACAGCCTTTTTTGTTTCTGAGGGATTGCGTTGGGAAGCCCCTCGCAATGACGGATAGCCCTGTCATGCTGACGTAGGAAGCATCTTATCGCGCTTTGTTAACACGCTTGCAATAAGTTTCCTCGCTGCGCTTCGGAATGACAGGAGAACAAAGTGCTGAACATACTAACACAAAAGGAGGCTGCCTCAATTTTTGAGACAGCCTCCTTTTGTGTTTTATGCCTTATAGACTTATTAGTCGTCAGCAGGTTATTTATTTGTAAGCCGTTTAATATTGGCCATCAACTCTTTATACAAAACAGGCTTATACATCACATGGTTTAGGTTGCTGCGTAGCGGGTGGTTATTTACCTCGCTGGTATCGGCAGCGGTAATAGCAAGTATAGGAGTGGTTCGGTTAACGGTATTGCCGTGTTTTATCTTTTCAGCCGTTTCATACCCCGATATTTTAGGCAGGTGCAAATCCATCAAAATAATGTCGTATTCCTTTTGCTCAACAAATTCAAGGGCTTTATAACCGTTATCGGCCACATCATATTCAGTTTTCCAGCCGGCCAGTATGCGGGTAAACAAAAGTATGTTGGTAGTATTATCTTCAACCACCAAAATCTTTAATCCTTCCAGTCCGGCATCCTGCGGTGTTTTGGGCACTCCGTTTTCTGCAATCAGCGGAGCGCGGTAAATGGGTAGCGTTAACTCAAAATAAAAACGGGAACCCATACCAAGTTTACTGCTAATTTGTAGCTGCGAGTGCATTAGCGCAAGCAATCGGTTAATGATAGTAAGCCCCAAACCTGTTCCACCGTACTTACGTGTTGTATAGCTTTCGGCTTGTGCAAAAGGTTGCAGGATGTTTTTAAGCTGGTCGTCAGGAATACCTATGCCCGTATCTATTACTTCAAAAAGCAGCTTGGCGGTATCATCATCCCGTTGTACTAATGTACACCGTATAGATACTTTACCGCCTTTTGTAAACTTAATTGCATTATTAATAAGGTTGGATATGATTTGAGCCAAGCGGAAAGGATCGCCTTGCAGTTTTTCGGGCACATCTTCACCCACAAAAACATCCACTTCGGTTTCACGTAGCAAAGCACTACCCTTATACAACAGCAACTGGTCACGCAAAACCTTATTCACATCCACCCCAATTTCTTCCAAATCCACCTTGCCCGTTTCCAAACGGCTAAGGTCAAGCACATTGTTCAATAACAACATCAGGTTATCCGACGATTGCTTTAAAGCACTGATAAACTCGTCTTGCCCATCGGCCATTGGCATGGTTTGCAACAAATCTACCAAGCCTGTAATACCGTTTAGCGGGGTACGTATCTCGTGGCTCATAAACGACAGGAAGCGTGAGCGGGCGGCCAATGCTACCTCAACCTCTTTTTTCTGACGGTTTATTTCGCTGTTTTTTTCTTCCAGCAAGTGGTTCTTTTCTTCCAACTGCTGTTGGTAGGCCACCAGCAAACGATTGGTTTTTTGTTTTTGCCGTAACGAGTACCAAACAATCCCCAATACGGCCAATAACAACATACTAAGAGTGCCGTAAATAATCACCATCATGCGGCTCACCTTACCCTTTTGCACTGATTTTTCAAGCTCGTTGGCCGATTTTTCAAGCGCAAACCTCTTCTCCAATTCGCTTATCTCAGCATTCTTCTTATCATAACTGATAGCGTGTTTAACCTCTTCGGCTTGTTTGTAACAATCAAGAGCATCTTTGTATTTGCCGGTTGCCACAAACAATTGGTGCAACAGTTCAAGACTGCTTTTCTTTATTTCAGGTAAATCCAGCTCTTTTGATACAGTAAGAGCCTCTTGCAAGTACTTTTCGGCTGAGTCATATTCCTTCGTTTCAAGGTATAAATGCCCGAGATTTTTGAGCGTATTGGCCAATGCACGCTTGTTGCCCAATTCTTCCTTAAGCTCTTTCGATTTTCTAAGGTTCACCAGTGCCTTATCGTATTCACGCAGCCCCAAATAAGCCTCACCCACGTTGTTATATGAGTACGCTATAAACGTCTTATTTCCTGATTTCAAATCCGCATCAAGCAGTACCTCAAAACAGGTGAGGGCAGAATCGTAGTTTTTTAACTCAACATAATTGCTGCCCATATTATTCAGGACATTTAGCCTGCTGTCTTCGTGCCCATTGATTACCGAAAGGTCGTAAGCTTTTTTATAATTTATTGAAGCCTCTCTGAAATTAAATTGGTTTTGGTGGATGAGACCGATATTATTATACGCATTGGCTTGCCCTCGGGTATCTTTAAGCTCTTCAAACAGTTTCAGGCTTTGCAGATAGTTGGCAATAGCCTTATCGTAGTAGGCTTTAAAATCATAGTTAATACCCAAATCATTATAACAGCGGGCTATGCCCGGTTTATCACCAATTTTAGTAAAAACAGCTAATGATTTTTCAACAAGGGTGATGGCAGAATCGTGGTTGCCCATTTGCTGTTGGGCAGAGCTTCTTAAAAACCATGCCTCAGCTTCCCCGTTTTTGTAGTTCAGGTTCTCTGATAGCGTATAAATAATTCCGGCAAGGCTGTCGCAAGCTTTGGGATTGTCGTATTGCAGTTCAAAAGCCACCTGTTTTAGCGAGTCAACCCGTCCTTTCCCGGCCTCAAACTGTTCGTTACTTACACTTCCCTTTTTGCCGCACCCATACCCTAATACTACAACACTTACTATGGCTAAAACTACTTTCACCGGCGGTGAATAAATGTTACAAAATACGGGGTTTGTGATTAATTATTATTATTTTCTTTACAAGCGGGGCTTTTGACTGTTTCTTTGCGGGGAAAGTTTATTTGAGTAACCGAGTGACTAAATTAAGTGTTAATATAAACAAGTTTGCAACCCTGCGTAATGCAAGGGGCGGTAATAACCCCGATGTAGTGAAAGCTGCTATTGATTGTGAAGCTTTTGGTGCTGATGGGATAACGGTGCACCCAAGGCCTGATGAGCGACACATACGCTATGCAGATGTATATGCGTTGAAGGATGTGGTGAAAACCGAGTTTAATATTGAGGGCAACCCGCGCACCCAAAGTTTTGTGGATTTGGTGCTGAAAGTGAAACCCACACAGGTTACCTTAGTGCCCGATGCTGAAAATGCACTTACCAGCAATCAGGGTTGGGATACTATTAAACACAAGGAGTATTTAAAAGATGTGATTGCGTTGTTTAAAGAGAACGGTATCCGCACCTCTATTTTTATCGACCCTGTGCCTGCTTTAATAGAGGGAGCAAAAGAAACGGGTACTGACCGTGTAGAGTTATATACCGAGGCATACGCGCACGGTTTTTTAACCGATAAAGAAAAAGCCATAGCTCCTTATTGCGAAGTAGCCAAAATAGCCAACTCATTAGGTTTGGGCATTAATGCAGGGCATGATTTGGATTTGAATAACCTTACGTATTTTTATAAGAATATCGAAGGTTTGCTGGAAGTTTCAATAGGCCATGCACTGATATGCGATGCCTTGTATTTGGGGCTTAACAACACCGTACAGATGTATAAGCGATGCTTGCAGCAATAGCGGTGCTAATCTTTTGAGCTGATGAAGTTATAATCTTTTATAATACGCTCCAAAAAAGAGAGAGTATCCTTTTCGGCGGCCTTTATACCCAGTTTAGCTTCAATGGTTGAGCGTGCTTTCTCAATCAGCGTAATAGTACTCACGGTATATGTTTTCTTAACAGCTTCCATTACTTCCTTTAAAGTTTCAATATCAATAGTTGATAATTCACCCGCTTGTTGGTAATGGGGTACATAATTATCGTCGGTATTTTCAAACAAAGTTTGCTCAAGAGTAACACGCGATTTAAGTTTAGCTACCGTAGTACCTGCTGCCATATCGCCCAAACGTTGGCTTTTTTCACCAAACAAAAAAGAAATCATAGCTACCGAACCTTGCGAAATCAACACTTCAAACAAGCCCAGCAACCAACGCAGCGCATAGTCGCCAACAGTGGGTTCAGTACCGTCTAACCGGATAACACGGGTTTTCATTACCAGCTTACCGATACTTTGCCCGTTATTAAAAATCTCAAACAACGGGTGGTACAGTACAATAATAGAAAGCATAATAACCATTGCAGGTGTACTGTTGGGTAGCTGCAAACGAAAAACAATAACAACCCCCCAAAGTATCAAAATATCTATTATTCCTGCCAAAAGGCGGTCGCCCAAACTGGCAAGTTCAAAATTAAGGCGTACGTTTTGAGTGGTATTAATTATCAGATTTTCAGACATGGGTACAGAAATAATGAGTTTTCGGGGTAACGTATTCGTCAAAAATAACAAAACAGCGGCCAATATCTCAGTTCAAATATATATTTTGCAAGGGTAAGCAGGGAATTAACATCTATGCGTGAGGCAGCTTTTACAAAACAAAACCATCAGAAGTGGAAAGCGTTTGAAGACCAAATGGCACAAACGGCTAATGCCCACCCCGATAAGTTGGCGGAGCTGTTTGTTGAGATTACTGACGATTTATCGTATGCGCAAACCTATTACCCGCAATCAAAAACCACACAGTATCTTAACGGGTTGGCGGTGAAAGCCCACCAAACCATCTACCGCAATAAAAAAGAAAAACAAGGCCGTGTGCTTAATTTTTGGATGTATGAGGTGCCCCTTGCCATACAGCAAGCCCGCACACCCATGCGCATTGCATTGATAGTATTTGTGCTGGCAATATTGGCGGGCATTGTTTCTACTTACTTTGATAAAGACTTTCCGAGGTTCTTTTTTGGGAACGGATATGTAAATACCACGTTGGATAATATTGCAAAAGGCGACCCTATGGGCATATACGGTGATAGCGGCAGCACCGATATGTTTTTTCACATCACCTTTAATAACATCATGGTATCGTTACGGATAATAGCATTGGGCATATTAGCCTCGGTGTTCACCTGCATTGAGCTGGTGCGCAACGGTGTAATGGTAGGCGTGTTTTTTACCTTTTTGCATAACGAAGGGGTATTGGGCACTGCCATGATGACGGTTTGGATACATGGGGTGATTGAGATTTCGAGCATTGTAATAGCAGGCGGAGCAGGCATATTGCTGGGAAACAGCATATTATTTCCCGGCAGTTACACCCGTATGCAATCACTAAAAAACAATGCTCGCATCGTTATAAAAATAGCCGTTGGATTAGTGCCGTTGTTTATAATAGCAGGCTTTTTAGAGAGCTTTGTAACCCGTCATTATAAAGAACCCATAGTAGGTATCTTATCCATAGGCATCACATTACCTTTTATAGTGTGGTACTATATTATACTTCCCAAAAAACTCCATAAGAAATTGTATGCACAACAAGGTTGAGTTATATAAACAACGCGATTTTAGTCAGGTATTTGCCGATAGTGTAGCCTTTATAAAGCGCAACTTTAAGGGCTTATTACGCAGCCTTGTAGTAATTGTTGCCCCTTTGTATGTACTTTCATCAGTACTGATGTCAATGTTTTCAATAAAAATAATTGACACGGCCGCCCAAGCCGACTCGTACTATAACAGAAGCAGGCAGAACATACTTTTTGATATGTTCTTCAGTTGGGACTTCTTTTTAACCATGTTGTTTGCTTTTATTACCGTTGTATTGGCAATAAGCGTAATATTTGGCTACATTAAATTGTATGGCGAAAACAAAGAAAACATTACCCCCGCCGATGTATGGCAAGAGGTGCGCAACCGAGCAATACGCTTGTTTTTCTTTTTGTTGGGATATTTGGTAGTATTATTCTTAGCATTTGCCCTCTTTTCATTTGTTCTAACTATAGTATTATCCTTATTTGCGTTCATCCCATTTATTGGCCCTATAATAATTTTCACAGTGTTCGTTTTGATGATGCTAATGTCAGTTACGTTTATCACCATACTATTACCGGTGGTATATTATGAAAACGAGAGTTTTTTCGATTCCATAGGCAGGGTGGTGCGCTTATTGCGCGGCAGTTTTTGGCAAACTATGGCTGTTACCTTTGTTTCTGCCGTTGCGGTGCAATTGCTGGTAACATTTGTATATCAGACTCTGCTCCAAAGTTTTGAGGTTTTAAAAACAAGTACCGAGCAAGTTGATATGAGGACAGTAAAAACACTTTTAATAGTGTATTTTACCATATCACCCATTGTGCTCTTTTTTGGCTATTTATTTCAATTCAGCACCAGCGGGTTTGCTTTTTTCGGTTTGCTTGAAAAAGCTGAGTACATCGGGCTGAGGAAGAAAGTTGAGGCCATGAACCAAACCATTGATATAAAACCCGAAGAGCAATACTAAGTCTTGAAGCTAAAAATCTTAATACTTCTCATATTTTGCACATGGTGTGCCCTTGCAGCTTTTGCCCAAGCAAGCAACGGGATAGATACTGCCCTGTTTGATAAAAGCACCGTAGCCCCAAGGCAACCTGCCAACGAGCAAATAGAGGAGTATAAAAACAATAGCGATTTTAGTTACGAAAAAAGCTACGAAAAAGGCGAAAGTGCTTGGGCGAGGTTTTGGCGTTGGTTGGGCGATAAATTATTCGGGTCAAAATTGGCAAAACTTAGCATGGGTCAGCAAAAGACCTTGCAATGGATTTTATTGGGTTTAGTAGTGGCGAGCGTTGTGTATTTTTCACTTAAAAATGAGATACGTACCCTTTGGCGAAGAGGAAATGTAGGCAGCGGCAATGAAAGCCTGCGTACTGAGTTTATTGATTTATCAGCAAGTACAAGTAGTTTGCAAAGCCAATTGCAGAAGGCTATAGCCGCAAAAAATTATAAAGAAGCCATACGCATTTATTATACCCTTGCATTAAAGCAATTATCAGCGGCAGGTCTTATCACCCTAACCATTAATAAAACCAACAGCCAGTATTTATACGAATTACCTTCGGGGGTAGTAAAAGCACCGTTTAAACTGCTTACTTTTTATTTTGAGTATGTGTTTTACGGTGATTTTGAAGCCACTGAAAACCTGTTTAAGAAAGCTGAAGAAACCTACTCTGAATTAGTTAAGAGCGATAAAAAACTAAAAGCAAATGAAAACAGGGACAGCTAAATACATATTGGCGGCTGTGCTTTTGTTTGCAGTGCTATTCAGCGTTGAGTTAGGCACGCCCCAACCTATTGATTGGTCGGAAACCTATGCTGCCCAAGATAAAATACCCTACGGCAGCTACATAGTGTACCGGCAAATAAAAGAGCTTAACGGCGGAAAAGAGATAAAACACCAGGAAAAAACCCCGTACCTGTATATTGATGAGGCAGAGAAAATTGCGGGGGGAAAATCAAGTCTGCTGATAATAACATCACAAGGCAGTATTGATGAGTACGAATGGGAAAAATTGTTAGAGTATGCCAAACGGGGCAATGCAGTATTTATCTCATCCGAATATTTTAATAACATCACCCTTGAGGATATAGGCATACGAGCCATGCAATACCCCAAATACTTTAGCAAGGATAGTGTACTGTATGCCAAGTTGGTGAACCCTTCATTAAAAGCCGATAGGTTTGCATACCCTTTTAAGGAAAACGTTACCTATTTTGAAGTAGATACCAACCCTGATAAAAACCTTACAGTACTGGGTGTGCTTAATGATTCGTTGGTAAACTTTGTACAATACACCTGCGGAAAAGGTAAAATACTGCTGCATACCAACCCCAAAATGTACAGCAATATGTATGTATTGATGGGCAATAACTACAAGCACACGTTCAATACCTTATCCTACTTGCCGCAGCAAACCATATTGTGGGACGAGTTTTATAAAGAAATGGGAGAAAACAGCGGGTCTGTTAAAACAGGTTCGCCACTCACCTATGTACTGGGGCAGCCGGCCTTTAAATGGGCATTTTACCTTGCGTTGTTCGGGGTAGCACTGTTTTTTATATTCCGCACCAAACGCAGGCAAAAACCCATCCCCGTTATTGAGCCGCTTGCCAATACCTCGCTGGAGTTTACTCGCACCATAGGGCAGTTGTATTTTAATAAAGGCAACCATGCCGATATAGCCGCAAAAAAAGTACAGCACCTTATACAGTTTGTCTATACCCGCTACTACCTGCGGTTTGATTTTGAAAATCCTGAGTTTGCCCTGTTGCTTGCAGAAAAAAGCGGGGTAGCCGAAAAGGATGTACGGTTTATGTACTATTTAATAGTAACCGTTCGAAAAACAAGCGGACTTACCCCCGATAGGGTATTAGAACTAAGTAAAGTAATCGATAACTTTTATAAAAAAGCCAACTGATGGAAGAATTTGAAAACAGAGTGGATATAAGCCACCTTTCGCAGTCGATAGAAAAAATACGGGAAGAGATGGCCAAAGTAATAGTGGGTCAGCACCGTATGATAGACCAAATGATTGTGGCCTTACTGGCCAACGGCCACGTATTGCTTGAAGGAGTGCCGGGTATAGCCAAAACCCTTACCAGCAAACTATTGGCAAAATCGTTTTCGGTAGGGTTTTCACGCATACAATTCACCCCTGATTTAATGCCCAGTGATATTATAGGTACTTCTATCTTCAACCAAAAAACCCATGAGTTTGAATTTAGAAAAGGGCCTGTTTTCAGCAATATTGTATTGATTGACGAAATAAACCGTGCCCCTGCCAAAACACAGGCTGCATTGTTTGAGGTAATGGAAGAACGCCAGATAACAGCCGATGGAAAAACATCGGTATTAGAAGCCCCCTTTATTGTATTTGCCACCCAAAACCCTATTGAGCAGGAGGGTACCTACCGACTGCCCGAAGCACAGCTTGACCGCTTTTTGTTTAAAATAGAGATAGAATATCCATCTTTACAAGAAGAGATTAAAATACTTACCGATTTCAACAGCCAAACCGCAACAAACACTGTCGATTTGATAAATCCTGTTATTAGTCGTGAGGAGTTATTGGCACATCAAAAAACAGTAAAACAGATTTTTATTGATGAAAAACTGCTTACCTACATAGCCACTTTAGTGCAGCAATCGCGCAACTTTAGCGGGTTGTATTTGGGTGCTTCTCCGCGTGCTTCGTTAAATATTATGAATGCAGCAAAAGCCTTTGCAGCCATACGCGGACGGGATTTCGTTAGCCCCGATGATGTGCAGGAAGCCGCTTACCCCGTATTGCGCCACCGTATCATCCTTACCCCCGAAAAAGAAATGGAAGGAGCTACTGCCAACGATATTGTGAAACAATTGATTGAAAAAG
Source organism: Bacteroidia bacterium (assembly GCA_035906255.1). Lineage (GTDB taxonomy): Bacteria > Bacteroidota > Bacteroidia > UBA8524 > UBA8524 > SB11. Next base: position 102,318 of record JAMIFM010000037.1, on the reverse strand, counting down.
TGGAGGTCCCCAGATAAATGCAATCCTGAGCTTGTTTCCTGAGCTTGTCGAAGGAAGCCTGCCGAAGGAAGCCACAAAACGTTAAAAAAATTTGTTACTCATTACATATATAAAATCACTATACCTCACCAACCGTTTCTTCTACGGGCTGGCAATCATTGCTATTGTGTTGGTGGCAGGGTTTTTCCTACCCGTGTTGTTTGCAGCGGGTAAAGCCATTTTGTATGTGTACGTAGGGATAGCGGTTGTAGATATATTGGTACTGTATTCATGCAAAACCGGCATCAATGCTTCGCGTACAATGGCAGATAAGTTGAGTAACGGCGATCCTAACCCCATTTTGGTGGAGGTAAACAACCGTTATCCGTTTCTTATCTATACTGAGGTGATTGACGAAGTACCCGAACAGTTTCAGTACCGCAACAACACCTCTTATTTTTCAATCAAGGCAGGTACAAACAAGCAATTTACCTATGAGCTTCGCCCCACCAAACGCGGAGAATACACCTTTAATACACTGAATGTATTTGCAAGTACTGTTTTAGGGCTTGTGAACCGCCGTTATAAGTTTGATGAAGAAATAACCGTGCCCGTGTACCCGTCGTACATACAAATGCACAAATACGAGTTGTTAGCCATTAGCAACCGTTTGGTGATGGCAGGGATTAAAAAGATACGCCGCATTGGGCATAATTTTGAATTTGAGCAGATACGCGATTATGTGGCGGGCGATGATTTTCGCACGATAAATTGGAAGGCTACTGCCCGAAAAGGCGGGTTTATGGTGAACCAATATCAGGATGAAAAATCGCAGCAGGTGTACAGTATTATTGATAAAGGCAGGGTGATGAAAATGCCTTTTGAGGGACTTAGCCTGATGGATTATGCCATTAACTCAAGTTTGGTTATCAGCAATATTGCTATCAAAAAATACGACAAAGCGGGACTAATTACCTTTACCGAGGAGAAGGTGAGCATATTACAGGCTGAACGTAAACCTGACCAAATGGGCAAAATACTGGAAACCTTGTATGCCCAAAAAACCCGCTACCTTGAAGCTAACCACGAATTGTTGTATGCTACTATACGCAGGCAGATAAAACAACGCAGCTTACTGTTGTTTTATACCAATTTTGAATCGATGACCTCGCTGCGCAGGTACTTGCCGTTTTTTAGAGGACTTGCCAAAAACCATTTACTGGTAGTGATTTTCTTTGAAAACACAGAATTGGAAGCACTTACCCACAACACCGCCTTTACGTTGGAAGACGTTTACATTAAAACCATTGCCGAAAAAATGATGTATGAAAAACGTCAGATAGCAGCAGAGTTGCTTAAATATGGCATACAGAGCATTTTAACCCCGCCGCAAGACCTATCGGTAAACACCATTAACAAATATCTTGAGTTAAAATCACGGGGTTTAATATAAAACCCTACCCTGTCATTCTGACCGTAGGGAAGAACCTTATTGTCAAGGGCAATGTGCTGGGGTTTCCCTCTTTCGGTGGGTTAGTGTGTGGGATAAGGGAGGTGTTTAAACAGATTGCTTTGTCAGCCGAAGACGGCTTTTTCGCAATGACGAGTATATCCTTTCTTTCCGAGCGTAGCGAGAAACCTTATTACAACTGTGTTGGCACGGTGGAATAAGATGCTTCACTATCGTTCAGCATGACATGAGTACACAGGGCGTTCCCCGAAGCGTCCTCGCTTCGGGAATCAAGAGAGTAGCGTCCCGCTATATAATTGGTTCGCGTGGACGCAACATTAAAGCCTCTTCAAGCGCAGACGCATGAAGGAACGCACCTCTTAAATTCAAACTATACTTTATCCCTACAACCGTTAAAACCCAAAAGTGATAAACTGTCCCAGTTGGGTGGGACATGAAAACCATTGTTATTATTGGGTGTAACGGTGTCCCGGTTGTCCCGCTAAAAAACAAAAAAGCCATTCAAATAATACAAGGGGTAAACATTCGCAATCCCCCCCATTTTTTACTAACATTGCGCTTTCTTTTTTTTCGCCTAATGGTAACCAAAGATATACTGCTCCGTGCTTTTGAAATGATGTGCAATGCCCGCGCTATGGCTGAAACCTACGATGCCAACCGCCAGATTTGCAAATATGTACACTCAACCTCAAAAGGGCACGAAGCAATACAACTTGCCGCAGGGATGCAGCTTAAACCCCACGACTACGCCGCACCGTATTACCGTGATGAAAGTATGTTGCTGGGCATGGGCATGGCTCCCTACGAGCTGATGCTGCAACTGCTGGCCAAAGCCGACGACCCGTTTTCGGGCGGACGCACATATTATGCGCACCCCTCGCTAAACCGCCCCAATATGCCTAAAATGCCGCACCAAAGCAGTGCAACAGGTATGCAGGCAATCCCTGCAACAGGGATGGCACACGGGGTACAATATCTTGAAAAGCAAAACCTGCTTCAAAGCATCGAAAAACCTGTGGTTTTATGTTCGTTAGGAGACGGCTCTGTTACTGAGGGCGAAGTGGCTGAGGCCTTCCAAATAGCGGTATTGGCTGACCTTCCTATATTGTACCTGATACAAGACAATGATTGGGGTATATCTGCCAGTGGTGATGAAATGCGGGCTATGGACGCTTACGAGTATGCGGCAGGCTTTAAAGGCTTGAAACGCCAACGCATTGACGGCAGCGATTTTGTAGAATGCTACGAGCAGATGGGCAAAGCCATTGAGTATGTACGCACTAAACGCAAACCTATACTTGTACACGTTAAAGTACCTTTATTGGGTCACCATACATCAGGTGTGCGTAAAGAATGGTACCGCACGGATGAGGATATGGCCAAACACACCAGTATCGACCCGTTCCCACGTCTTAGAAAGTTATTGATTGAACTGGGTGAAAGCGAATCATCGTTGGATGAAAAGCTGGAAAACGCCCGCACTTATATTACTGCTGAGTTTGAACGCGCAGTAAATTCTCCCGACCCCGACCCTTCAACAGCGTTGATGCACGAGTTTGCCCCCACACCGATTACCGAGGAAAAAGGCGAACGTAGCCCCGCAGGCAAAGACCCTGTGATAATGGTAGATGCCGCGCTGTTTGCAATGGACGAAATTTTGCGCAACCACCCCGAAGCTATATTCTACGGACAAGATGTAGGCCGCAGGTTGGGCGGTGTATTTCGTGAGGCTGCAACCTTAGCCGGCAAATACGGCGATAACCGTGTGTTTAATACCCCGATACAAGAAGCCTATATTGTAGGTTCTACCGCAGGTATGAGTGCAGTTGGGGTGAAGCCTATTGTTGAAATACAATTTGCCGATTATATATGGCCGGGAGTAAACCAGTTGGTAACCGAACTTTCAAAATCGTGCTACCTTACTGTGGGCAAATATCCTGTAAGCGCAGTTATCCGCATCCCTACGGGGGCTTATGGCGGTGGTGGCCCTTACCACTCGGGTACTGTTGAATCAAGTATCTTGCAGATAAAAGGTATTAAAATAGTATATCCCAGCAACGCTGCTGATATGAAAGGCTTGTTGAAGGCCGCTTACTATGACCCTAACCCCGTTGTAGTATTTGAGCACAAAGGAATTTACTGGAGTAAAATGCCCTGTACCGAAGCTGCTAAAAGCCCTGAACCATCTGAAGACTACGTAATTCCGCTGGGCAAAGCCCGCATCGTGCAACATGCTGATGCCGAGATGCAGGAAAATGGTGAAAGCGTGGCGATTGTTACCTACGGCATGGGTGTGTATTGGGCCATGTTGGCAGCCAAGAAGTTTGCAGGGCAAGTAGAAATATTAGACTTACGAACCTTGAACCCTTGCGACGACGAAGCCATATTTGAAGCTACCAAGCGTCACGGCAAAGTATTGGTGCTAACCGAAGAGACCTTACGCAACTCATTTGCCGAAGCAATAGCAGGCCGCATAAGCAACCAATGCTTCCAGCAATTGGATGCCCCTGTGCAAACGTTGGGTACGGCAAATATTCCTGCAATACCGCTAAACATGGGGCTTGAAAAGGAAATATTGCCCAATGCAGATAAAGTAGCAGAAAAAATAGAATGGTTGCTTAACTATTAATGGTTTAGGTTTTATATTTTTGAGAAAAAAACAAAAACCAACGTACATGAACCTAAAAAAACTAAGCCTGTTGTTTGCTTTATTTATGGCAGTTACGGTAGCCATTGCCCAAAACAAAGTGTATTTTGTTGAAGATGCATCCGAAGCCGGCGAACCGATTGGAGCTGCTGATGTATGGGCTATTTCTGCCAGCGAAGGCGGCGCAATAAATGTGTTGTACACCAACAATAAAAAACCGATTACCGATGTCCAATTAGTAGTTTCTCTTGAGAAGAAAGACGATGCCGGAGCTTACGTTGAGTTTGAAGAATATGTTGTAGATATTGAGGATAAGAAAAGCTGGGTATTGTTTGGCCTGAATTTTACTGAAACAGGCTATTATAGAGTAATCATTAAAAATGCAGCTAAAAAGAACCTTGCTGTAGGTAATCTTGAGTTAGTTGCTGCTGAAGAAGAAGCAGTGGTTGATGAGATTGACGAAGCCCATGCAAAAGGATTTAAAATTACTTTTTGCGATTCAGTAAATGAAGAAGGCAACCCCATTAATGCCCGTAAAGAGTTTAAACTGAACAAAGGTGCTGCAAAATTTGTAGTATTAGTTAGCCACGAAAATGGCTTAAAATCTAGCTCATTTACATTAAAAATAACCAAATCTGGCGGTGGTGAACCCGAAGTAATTGAGTTGGGTTGTGAACCTGATTTGATTGCATTTTATTATGACCTCTCGCTAACCGAAAAAGGAACTTATACCATTGGTTTATTTTCACCATCGGGCAAAGTATTAAACTTTGAAATGGTAACGATTAAGTAAACATACTCTTTAACACACAATAAAAAAGGGGCGTTAAGCCCCTTTTTTATTTTTTATTGCTTCACAAAATCTTTATAGCTTTTGAGTACGTGACGGAAAATATAATCCTGCACGGTAATTAGCTCAGGGCTGCCGTCAATCAGTGCAAAATAATTATCACTGTCATACACCAGCATATTACCCTTATCATCGTACAACGATTTTGTATCAGAAGTTACAGGCTTATAATAGATGCGCAACGTTCCTGTGCTACCATCAGTGCGGGTAATGGCCACAATGGCTTTGGGTTTGGCCTGTTGTAAAGAGTCGGTAAAACTTTTCGAATAGCCGCTCAAATATGCCTCAAACGTAATGTTGTTAAACTGGGCAGCATACAACTTTGCAAACTCTTGCTTAGTAGCGGGAGCAACCGCACCGTTTTGTTTCACCGCAAAATTATTGGCAGCATCCTTCAACAGCTGAAACGATTTTTGTGCACTATCAGGATAGGTAACCTGCACCGCAGCCAGCTTGTCAACAGGTGTTGCAAAAATAGCCTTATCGCGCCAGTCTAAAGGGTTCACACTGTAGCGGGGGGTAAGGTAGCCCCTAAACCCCGGTATGTGCACCACAAACGGTATGGTTGAGCCATCCATATACATAAAAGTGCCCATTTCATCGGCAGTTTGTCCACCCACGTAATAGGTTTTGGTATTTCCCTCTTTCATAAACGCCTGCACTTTTATACCGCTCACCGCCAAATCATTCACAATGCGTTGTTGGGCAGTTTGTGCTACTGGATTTTTAGCCTCCAACTTATTCATGGTTTTTAGCAAGCGTTCAATTTTGTCGGGGGCTGCATTAAACTGGTTGTTCACCGTCCAGCGTCCGTCGGCTTGCTTGCGCAACAAGGTGTTCTCACCCGCGCGGTTCACCAAAAAAATACTGTCAATCTCCGCAACATTCTCAATGGCAAAATCCTTGCGTTCGGTAAGTTTCGGTTTTTTAAAATATTCAATCAACGGCAGGGTAATAATAGCCGCCACTAACAATATTGAAAGGACAATCAAACTGGTTTTAATCTTCTTCATCGGTGCGCAAAGTTAACAAACAGAACGCAGGTTTGTGGAGAAGGGTTGGAGAAGAGAAAGAAATGTATATTTACAATACATTAAACACTGTCATGCTGACGCAGGAAGCATCCTATCCCGTCTTGTTTACACATTTGCGCAAAGATTCCTCGCTGTGCTTGGAATGACAGATGCAGGTTCGTCATTGCGAAAAACTGCTTTTGGGTTTTGAAGCAATCTGTACGTTATTTCAAGGTGGATTGCTTCGGCTGACCTCGCAATGATGGTTTTATGTCCTGCTGAACAATAGCGTAGCATCTTCTTTGGTAACCTATCCAACCCTTAAACAATAAAATCTCGTTTTATAAAAAACAGGGAGAGGGTATCTAAATCGTCAACAGATGCCATTTTGCCGTTAAAACAACTTGGGGCACCATCCTTGTAGTAATTAATTAAGTACCTTTGTAAATCAATTCAGCTATGTTTTTAGAGAATTTAAAATTTTTCAAAACAGCTCGTAACAAGCAGTTCAACTACCAACCCCGTTACTACGACGAGCAAAAAGAAGATTTGCAACGCCGTGTGGATGCCATACGCAATGAGATGAAAGGTGAATCGGAATATTCTCGCGATGCCATTCGTCAGCGTATCGATTTTAGGGCGCAGGGTAAACACGCCCGCCGTCCTGATTTGTTAACCAATGTACGTGTGCTGTTCATAGGCGGCATCTTGCTGCTGTGTTTTTATTTTTTATACAAGTATTTGTAATACCCGTTGATGAGCGACATAATCAGTGTTTTGCCTGATGCGATAGCCAACCAGATTGCTGCCGGAGAGGTGGTACAAAGGCCCGCATCGGTAGTGAAGGAGTTGATGGAGAATTCAGTTGATGCAGGGGCCACTGATATAAAGCTGATAATTAAAGAGGGCGGCAGTACCCTGATACAGGTGATAGACAACGGTAAAGGCATGAGCACTACCGATGCCCGCTTGTGTTGGGAACGCCATGCTACCTCAAAAATCCGTAAAGCCGAAGATTTATTTCAAATTACCTCGTTTGGGTTTCGCGGCGAGGCAATGGCATCTATTGCAGCGGTTGCCCATGTTGAAATGCGCACCCGCCGCGCTAATGACGAGTTGGCTACTTATATATTGATGGAGGCCTCGGAGGTTAAAAAGCAAGAAAGTGTGGCCGCACCTGCCGGTACCAATATCAGTGTACGCAACTTGTTTTTTAATATCCCCGCAAGGCGCAATTTTTTAAAGTCAATACCTGTTGAAACCCGCCATATTTTAGAAGAGTTTATCCGTGTATCCATGCCCAATCCGGCCATCGGCTTCACATTGATAAACAACGATAACGAGGTATATAACCTGAAAGCAGGTACACAGGTGCAACGTATAGCTGGGCTACTGGGGATTAAAGACCCTGCCCAGTTGCTATACGATGAAGAAGATACCGATTTGATGAAAACCCGTGTGTTTTTGGGTCAGCCCCAATTGGCTAAGAAAACACGCGGAGACCAGTTCTTTTTTGTGAACGGACGCTTTATTAAAAGTGCTTATTTAAACCACGCCGTAACCTCGGCGTATGATGAGTTGATAGCCAAAGATACCCATCCCTCGTATGTGGTGTTTATGGAGATACCTCCGTCAAAAATTGATATAAATGTACATCCCACAAAAACCGAAATAAAGTTTGAGGATGAAAAATACCTCTATCAGATACTTAAATCGGTTTGCCGCAAGGCATTGGGGCAACATTTGTTATTGCCCGATGATACATCCGCAGCGGCTGAAAATGATGCCTTTAACCGTTTGATAAGCGAAACCGTTTTTACGGATAAGCTACCCCAAGAACCACAGATAAAGGTTGACCGCAGTTTTAACCCCTTTGGAGGGCAAACAACCCGCCAAAAACAAAACTTAGGTAAGTGGCAAGAGATTTTTGCCCCGCTTGCCAAAGAAGAAACATTAGTGCCACCGCCTGACTTATTTAAGCAGGAACAATTGCGTACTGTGCCCGAAGACCGCCCCCAAGAGTTTGTACAGGGTATATTTCAGTATGCGGGGGCGTATTTGGTATTTACTACTGAAAAGGGACTTTTTATAGCTGACCAACAAGCGGCACACGAGCGTGTATTGTATGAAGAATATGCACGTGCGATGGACGGTAACGGTTTCCCTTCACAGCAATTGCTGTTTCCCCGTGTGGTTGAGTTTTTACCAATGGACTATGCCATGCTGGATGAAGTGATAGACCAAGTTCGTTTATTAGGGTTCGACATCAATCCGTTTGGTAATAACACTTTCATAGTAAACGGAACACCTGCTGATGTGAAGAAAGGTGAACCTAAAGAGTTGTTAGAAGGTGTTTTACAAAAGTATAAGGAGAATTTGCAGGGTTTAAAGTTAGGCCCCCGTGAGGCGTTGATGCGTGCAATGGCAAGGCAATCGGCCATTGCAAGAGGCACGTTGCTTACTGCTAAAGAAACAACTGAGCTTGCCAACCAGTTGATGAATTGTGAAGTGCCTGCCTACACACCTGCGGGCAAACCCGTTTTTATTACCTTTGCACCGCAAGAACTGGCAAAACGATTTGAGTAATGAGTTATTACAATTATAGACCCAGCCCTTTTGGCAGTATCCCTTTAGCCGTAAAAAACCTGCTGATTATAAACGGTTTGTTTTTTTTGGCAACGATGGTGTTTGATGCCAGTTTCAGGGTGAACCTTATTGATGTACTGGGTCTGCACTACTGGACATCAACTGAATTTAAACCTTATCAGATTATTACCCACATGTTTATGCATGGTGGAATTGATCGTTCGGGTGTTTATGATCCTGGGCTAGGATTTTTACACCTGTTCTCAAACATGTTTGCCTTGTGGATGTTTGGTGCCACCTTAGAGCATAGTTGGGGGCCTAAGCGGTTTATTTTCTTTTACCTGTTTACGGCATTAGGCGCGGCATTACTGCACCAAACCGTTACCGGAATTGAGGTTTACAGGGCACAGGGAGCCATTGATTTTTTTACAGCCAACCCAACAGTCGATAATTTTGTAGCAGCAATAAAAGCAACCGGTTTCACCCCTGATACAACGTATATCGGCGAAATGCGGTCTATATTTACGAGTGGTATTATAGAAAATAAAGCAGATGTAGCCGAGTTTACCCAATCCCTGAACTCGCTGTTGGTTAAGAAATTAAATATTCCTACAGTAGGTGCATCAGGTGCTGTATTTGGCGTACTTATTGCATTTGCGCTTTACCATCCCAATACAGAACTGTTTATGTTCTTTATCCCGTTTCCTATAAAAGCCAAGTATTTTGTGGGCTTTTATGCGGCAATGGAGTTATATTTGGGTATCCAAAATAATCCCGGTGATAGTGTGGCACACTTTGCCCATCTTGGCGGTGCATTGTTTGGATATATTTTAGTGAAGTACTGGAATAAAAGTAACAGAAACTCGTTTTATTAAAAACGGATGAGAGCGATTGACGATTTTAAGCGTTTTTACGCCGAGGGCAACAATATGGCACGTAAATTAGTAATAATTAACGTGTTGGTATTTCTGTTTGCGGCTCTCACGTCAGTTGTGCTTTGGGCAATTTCGGGAGGAAACTTCGATGCAATGTTCCTTCAGTTCACTGCTTTCTTTGCCGTACCTGCTGATGCCTCATTGTTCGTCCTGCGCCCTTGGACAATCATCACCCACAATTTTTTTCATATCGGTCTCATTCACCTGTTAGTAAACATGGTGTTTTTGTATTGGCTGGGCAATATTTTCCGCGAGTATGCAGGCAATACCAAAGCTCTTGCTACATACTTATGGGGCGGTATTATTGGGGCGGTATTTTTTGTGGTGGCAAACAATACTTTGCCCATGCTTGCCAACCATCAGGGGCAGCAATTATTAGGCGCGTCTCCCGGTGTTATGGCCATTGTAGTAGCACTTGGAACATTTTTACCTTACTACGAAGTATCATTCTTTAACTTTTATATTTCGCTTCGCTGGGTGGCATTGGGCGTAGTTACATTATTGTTGCTAAACTTACCTCACGGCAACGTAGGCGGACAAATTGCCCATTTGGGCGGTATAATATTCGGTTACTTTTATGGCCGTCATTTGCGTCGCAGTTCAACCTTCGGTAGCGGCATAGAGAATATCGGCGATTTTATAAGCGGACTGTTTAAACGCAAACCCAACTTAACTGTGGTAAAAAAAGAAACCACGGTGTATAGCTCTTCAACCATCACCGATTTTGATGATGAATACGAACCCAATCAGGAGGTAATAGACGCTATATTAGATAAAATCAGTCAATCGGGGTATGAAAGCCTCACCCGTAAAGAACGCGATTTGCTTTATAAGGCCAGCAAGCAGGATTAATGTTTATACTCAACAAAGTTGTTTTTGTACTAAATATTATTGCCGCTGCCCTTTTGCTCGGCAGTTACCTGTCACCTGTAGTCAGTCCTCAAACACTTTGGCCTTTTTCACTGCTGGGACTTGCCTATATCCCCTTACTTATTGCTAATGTAGTGTTTGTGTTGTACTGGTTAGTACAGGCAAAGCTCCATGTGTTTATTTCAGTAGGGGCAATAGTTTTTGGCTTTTCATACATAGGTCGTTATTATCAGATTTCAGGCACTACTAAACCTGCCGATAAAAAAACCATCAAGGTGGTGAGCTTCAATATTCAAAATTTTGACGAGCGGAGGAAACAGGCAAACCCTTATACAGCGTTTTTTACAACGTTGGATGAAGAAAACCCGGATATAGTGTGTATGCAGGAGTTTAACCGCTGGGTGGGTATTAACTCCAAAAACACCTCGTTAGAAGAACTGAAACTGGCTATAGGGAAAGGATTTAACTATGTTGAACGGGATAAAGTAACCAATAGCCTCATCATAGCTTCAAAACACAAAATCATACGCCACAAAGGGTTTACATTCGGAAAAAAGCGAAGTCCCAACGGAGCCATGTGGGCAGATGTTGTGATGGGCAAAGACACGATAAGGGTATTTAACGTGCACTTTCAGTCGTTTTTGCTGAATAAGGTAAAATTAGATTCTATAGATACTAAACATGAAGCCTTAGAAGGTTCAAAAAACATTGTTCGCAGGCTGCGTAACGGATTTGTGAACAGAGTGCCGCAAGTAGATTCGGTATTGATGGAAATTGAAAACTCGCCCTATAAAATTGTATTGTGCGGCGATTTTAATGACACCCCTTTGAGCTACACCTACGGGAAAATGACCCAAAACCTTCGCGATGCTTTTGTAGAATGCGGTAGCGGACTGGGTGCTACTTACTCAGGCCCGTATCCGTCATTCAGGATTGATTATATACTGCACACCCCTGCATTTAAGGCATACAACTATAAGAGGGGTCTTAGCTACGGCTCTGACCATAAAATGATTCAGGTAGAATTGGCATTAAAATAACCTCCTAAACCTTTGGCACACTTTTTAGGTGAATGTGGTAACTTTGTAGTTCAATATTTAACGTTTAAACAACAAATAACATGGCTTCATATCCCGAAATGCTTGTAGCGCCCATGCGCAAAGAGCTAACCGATAACGGTTTTACCGAACTTTTAACTCCCGAAGAAGTAGTAGGCGCAATAGAAAACAGCCAAGGAACATCATTGGTGCTTGTAAACTCAGTTTGCGGTTGTGCAGCGGGAACAGCAAGACCCGGTGCCATCAGGTCGCTTGGCGGTGATAAAAAACCTGCCAATCTGTACACTGTATTTGCCGGCATGGAAACCGATGCAGTAGCTAAAGCACGCGAGTACTTTATGCCCTATCCGCCATCGTCACCTGCAATGGCAATATTTAAAGACGGCCAACTGGTTCATTTTATTGAGAGGCATCATATTGAAGGCCGTAGTGCTGATATGATTGCTACCCATCTTACAGAGGCATACAAAGAATTTTGCTGAGAATTAGTTGAAACAAATTGATAAAAAAGGGGCACGAAGCTCCTTTTTTTATGGTGTTTGGTTACCAAAACTGCACTACAGATTATAAGGCTTGTTTCCGTTCCGAATGGTTTAAAACCATTCGGAACGCACCACTCACAAAGGACGGGCTTTATGCCCGTAGAAATACCCCTACCCGATAACCCATTAGCTTTACGTTTATATAGTCGCCTTCCCCTAAGGGTAATTCTATGCTTTATCGCTTACGTTGGGTTTCATCCTACTGAAAATGGAATTCACAGGTGCAGAAACACTGTATGCCCCAACCGATATTCCAACACTACATTCCTTTTTTGTATATTTTTGCCACAAACGCTACATGACCCAAGCCCTGCATATCGTTGTACCCTGCTATAATCCCCATGAGGGCTGGGAAGTGCAGTTGTGCAATCATTTTAATGATATAAAACAATACCTGCCTGCCTACCAAATTCATCCCGTGGTGGTGAATGACGCTTCTGCAAACGGTATTGGCGAGGCACAATTGCAATACCTGCACCAACACCTGCCCAATGTAACTTATATCTCTTATCCTGTTAATCACGGCAAAGGATATGCTTTGCGCGAAGGGGTAAAAGGCATAGATGACGGGTTGATACTATACACCGATATTGATTTTCCGTACGAATACGAAAGTATGGTGAAAATTGTGCAAAGTTTGGAACAGGGAAGTGATATTGCCATCGGTACACGTGATAATGAGTATTACGAAAACACTCCGCTAAAACGCAAATGGATATCAAAAGTATTGCGGTTTGTATTTAAAGTAGTGTTCAGGCTACCCATTACCGATACCCAATGCGGATTAAAAGGATTTAACCAGCGTGGCAAAAAGGTGTTTATGAGCACTACCATTGAGCGGTTTTTGTTTGACATGGAGTTTATTGCCATTGCCAGCAAAACCAAAGCAGTGAAAATGGAACCTGTGTTTGTGGTACTTCGCAGTGATGTGGTGTTCTCTAAAATGAACCTGAAAATACTTACGGGCGAATTCTGGAATTTTATAAAAATATTACGCATCGTGCGTCGCCACCAGCCCTATGAATAATACCCCCGGCAAATACGGCATTTGGTGGGCACTGGGTATAGGCTGTGCAGTTATCCTGTTGTTTTACGGCAAATTTATTGTTAGCCCTAACAGCTATTTATTTAGCCCCGGGGGGGATGGGATAAAAAACTATTACACCTTTGCATGGCACGTACAGCACGATAGCAGCTACAACCACTTTAGGGGTATGAACCACCCTTGGGGCGAGCACGTAGTATTTACCGATAACCAACCCCTTATTAGCAATGCTGCCCGTTTTGTAAACACTAACATTACCCCTGTGGGTAATGTGGCTGTGGGCATTAATAACCTGTTGCTGTTTATTGGGCTGCTGGTGGCTATTGGCATACTTTATAAACTGTTTTTTGCTTTTACCGGCCACCAATGGTTTGCTGTTGCAGCAGCGGTAGCATTGGGGATGATGTCGCCGCAAATCGACCGTTTCGATGGGCATTTTGCCCTTGCGTATTGTTTTGTAGTGCCTTTATTTATTTGGTGGCTATATAGGTTTTTTGAGAGGCCTGTGTTTAAGCTAAGCCTTGCTATGGGGCTTACCCTATTGCTGCTGTTGTTTATACACGTGTATTATTTGGTAATTGTGGGTGCCTTGGTGCTGTGTGTTTGGTTTGTTTTTTTACTACGCAAAGGGAACGGTATCAACGTAAAAAAGGCAATTCCCCATCTGTTTATACAAATTGTGTTGCCTTTCGGGTTGTATTTTTTGTGGTTGAAATTGACAGACACTGTTACCGACCGTCCCACACAACCCTACGGCATTGTAGAATACGCCGCCTATTGGGAAGGCTTGTTACTGCCGCTTGATTATGAATATTTTAAACCGTTAAAGCAGGCATTAGGCGTTCGCAAAGTATCGGTAGAAACCATTGCTTATGCAGGATTGCCCTTGTTGCTATTTATACTGTGGGCAATAGGAAACGGCATCTATGCTAAAACAAAAAAGAAAAGCGAGCAAACTCCGGCTATCCCTTCCTATAATCAACAGTTTTTGAAGGTCTTACTGCTGGCAGTCTGTATGGTGTTTGTATATGCTGCGTTTGTGCCGTTCTTGTTCAATATTCCTTCCATATCAAAATATTTGGGCTTGCTAAAGCAGTTTCGCAGCTTAGGACGCCTACTTTGGGTGGTTTTTTACGGACTCAATATTTTTGCGTTGGTATATGTGTTTACCAAAATTCGCGAAAACGCCCGCTACCGTTGGCTACCTTGGGCAATGGTTGGCGTTTTGGCAATAGAGGGAACACTGTATAACCTCCACTCCCGCAGTATTATTGATAATCCCCGCCAACCACTCACTTGGGTACCCCAACACCTTAACCCTGACAAATACGAGGCTATTATTCCTATCCCCTTTTATCATGAAGGCTCGGAGAATATTGGCAAAGTCCCTTTGTCTGATACCATTGTAGGGCAAAGTATGCTGCTATCGTGGCAAACGGGCATACCGTTGCAGGCAGTAAAAATGAGTAGAACCTCACTTGCCCAAACTTTGCAGCAATTAGAAATGGGCTACGAGATTACCTATGCCCCTACCCTGCTCAAAAAAGCTACCAAGCCTTACCTGCTATTACATTTCTTGCGGGATAGCACTTCCCTGCCTTTTTACCGCGAATTACATCCCATTGCCCAAACCGACAGTTTCCGATTATATGAAGTAACGGCACAAAAACTGGAAACGCTGATACAGCAAAGGGCAAAACACATTATAGATTTTGTGGGAAATACAGAATTTGAAGTAAGTCCTTTTATTTTCAGAGACTACGAAAGCAATGCTACGAAACTTTTTTTTGAGGGCAAGGGAGCTTTGGAAGTGAGCGGTGCTGAAACCACGACGCTTATTGATACCGCATTTGAAGATTTAGGAGACAGTATTTCTGTTTCGTTTTGGATATACGCCCATACTGAAGGACTGCCGCAATTGAAGTTGCTGGTGGATGAAGCCAAAGGAAGAGAGCGCGTTCACGTACTAAACCATTTGCAGGCAGTGATGAATGACTGGATGTTGGTAGAATATAATTACAATACTACCAAAGGTAAAACCCGTGTGCAACTGTTGAAGGACGGAGCGAAGCCCAACGAGCTTTTATACATTGACAACTTGATGGTGCGCCCCGCACGATGGCCGTTTATACAACAGCAAAAAAACGGATTGGTATTTAATAATCGGTATTACAAGTAACTGTGCCAACCAAATATTCAGCAAAAGGTAATAATTAAAAACAGGCAAAAGCGGCAAGGTTCGTTTTTCAATTGGAAGTCGAAGGAATCCTTGCCAACGGCACTGTTTGTAATGGATAGGTGAAAAGCGAAAATGGTCTTTCTCCGGACGTTTTGATTAAACTACGGCTTGTAGACCCGCAGGGTTTGTACCTGCATCATCCGGTGTGAATCGAAGTATCCCTATTCTACGACACTATCCAATATTGTTATTTGTAATCGGGTTGAAACCCAATTTTGTTGAGATTACTCTATTTGAGCGGACTTAAGTCCGCTCAAATAGATAATTGCAAAATCGGGGGATTTTAATCCGCAGAAATACCCCTACCCGCTTAATCCTTAGCTCGACGTTCACATAGTCGCCTTCCCCTTGAGAGGAAGGAGTCGTTGGATGATGATTACATCCCAATACTTAGGAAGGGGTTAAAACGGGCAAAAGGCAGTAAGGGTCTTGTTGTCTCTTGCTCTACCAACTGAGCTATACCGGGTGTTGCACACCGATAGTCGGACTCGAACCGACGGCCTAAAGGGTAATCGAAGTATCCCTTACTTACGGCACCGTATATTTTAATATTTTACTTTAAAGCAGGCAAAAGCGGCAGAAAGTGAGGTCATCGTTAAAAGCGAAGTACTTCTTACCATACGGCACTGCTGTGTTTTAAAGGTGAAAGAGCATTAGGCAACAAGGGTATAGCAGGGCTCGAACCTGCTCGCCAGTTAAGGCTTGCCGGAAGTAACCCTTGCTTACGGCATCTTTCAATATTTTTAAGAATCCAAACAGGTAAAAAGCGAAAAGAGAACATGGTGCTCTAACCAACTGAGCTACGGGGCGTGATATGAGAATTTTGTCATACCGAGGAACGAGGGATCTTATACCCATTTGTTTATTTACACAATCGGGCTAAGCTGCTTCCTTCGCCTGCATGACATTGAGAATTTGTCGCCCCGGCGGGACTCGAACCCGCGACCGCCCGATCCGAATTCGAAGTAACCCTTATCAACGACACTGTTTGGAATATTTTATTACAGAAAGCGAAAAACGGGAAAGGAACGGGGCCAACGCATGCCGGGATTTGCACCCGGGAGGCACGGTTATTACCGCCCACCTACCCCAAAATTGCGCGAAGTATTCCTTCCCTACGGCATTTCTGCAAATTTCTTGCTCACCTTGTGTGGTTAAAAGTTCCCCCTTTGCCTTCTTGCAAAGGGGTGTACTTAACTACTTGAACTCCCTACCGATAGCAGGGTGAGCAAACATTGAAACACATTTTTTCAAAGAACATTCTTCCTGTCATTCCGACGAAGGAGGAATCTTATGCCGAATATGTCAACGTTGACATATTTGTGCTAAGATGCTTCTCTTCGTTCAGCATGGCAGCTTGTTGCGGCGGACCGTACGGGAGTCGAACCCGTTTGAATATCCCATAGACAGTGGGGTGCCCTAACCATTAGGCCTACGGTCCGTTTTTTTGACCTCCCCTTAGTCCCCTCCTGTTCCATGCACAGAGCCCTAGTCAGGAGGGGAAACAACCACACAGGCTCATTAGCTTGCGGGTTGCTCCCCTCCTTGCATGGCAAGTGTATAGCAAAGGAGGGGTTGGGGTGGTTTTATTACAACTCCATTTTATGTATCACTTCTACGGCGGTTTGGCCGTTTTCCATAGCTGCCAACAAATCAAATATTTTATCGCTCCAGCCGGCTATCAGGTGCACATCATGGCATGCGGTACTTAAAGGTGTGTTGCCATAACCAGCCAAGTCAAACAAATACAACTTTGCATTGGGGGCTATTTTTTTGTATTGCTTCCAGTGAAGCTCCATTTGGTTACCTGTTTGGCCTACACTCCACAATTGCACATCAGTAAACATCATCACTTTATCCACTACCTCGTTGCGGCGTATCAAATCAGCAATTACTTTGTAACCGTTGGTAGCATACCCCACTTCACCTTCGCGACGGTAGTATTCGTTTACGTTTGATAATACATTGCGTTTAGGCATGTTTATTATCTTCCAGTTATCACCAAACATACCGCTTACCACATTTTTACAACGCGATTGCAACAACATACCCAACATCAAACCCACATCGTACAGCATTACTTTACTTTTGGCTGATACCGCTTTCTGCATCGAGCTTGAAACATCACAAGCTATCACTACGCCGGTGTTGCTATCAAAACCTGCAATATTTGCCGCACTGGCGGTTACTGCATCTTCAAGAGCACTCAACAGCGTGCTTACACCTTTATGTTTTAGTGTCTTTAGCTCACGGTAGGCCGCCAAGAAACGAAAGGGCAACTGTTTTGAGTTGGCCACAGCCTTTTCATTACTTAAATAGGCGGCTACTTTCTCAAGGTGTGCCATCGACACGTTTGCCTCTAACATATTGCGCAGGTTACGCATAGTAGCCATATAACCCATTTTGTTGCTTGCTATCAATTCCTCCCATTTTACTTTAAAAGCGGCTGCTTTCACAACGGGGCTTTCAAACTTATGTTGGCCAAGTGCTGATAGTTCAGTTTCCCATGTATAGGGTGTTTGCAAAGTACCGTTGGCTATTTTGGCAAACACGGCTTGTTGTTCTTCGCCCGATGCTTTGGGGTGAACAAGAAACAGCGCATCGCGCAATTTCACTTCCGCATCACGGTTGTATTTGGCAAATTGGTATTCATCAAACTTGTTAAAAGCCAATGCCAATCCCTTTTGCACCTGTTTTGATAAACGGTTCAGCTTTTTAGTCCCTTTGCGTGCATTGGCTATTTGGTAATAAGCCAGCAACTCCGCAATTTCATCGGCACGGTGCACCACACCGTTTACGGTTTTGCTTACCAAGGCATTACCGTTATTTGTTTTTGCCAACTCAACCGCCAATACAAGGGGTACGCTTCGTAAGTGCATTTGTGTACGGGTATAAACCGCCAGTTTTGCCACAAACTCAGGGTTGTTTTTTGCAATAAGCGATTGAATACGCTCCAGCTTTTTACCGGCCTTTTCGTAAAAATTGTCACTAAGTCCGGTAGTTGCTACGGCAGTATACAACTCTACCTCAGGGGTAAGTGTATACGCAGGTGCGTTTTCATGGTTCACAGTAGGCTTTATTGTGCTCGCTGTGTTGTTTTCTTTTTTAAAGATGTTGAAACGCATACTTTGTGTCCTCCTTTTGTTTTTAAATTCTTTTAGCTGTTTTGCTGATACAAAGGTTGGGACGTACTACGCATCGGAATTGCGTAGGAATAAAAAACTCTTTAATTTTTTATAAATAGCTGATTTTCATGTTCATTAATTTGAATTCTCAAATTATAAATTTGAATGTGCGCAAATACATTGCGTAGTATTTTGTAGTTTTGAGAGAAAAAAAACCGTTTTTATCCATGCCTTTAAATAAACTGGCTCTTTTACGCTATAAAACGATTGACCAATGCCTGCGTAACCGCTTTAGAAAATGGACGCTGGACGACCTTGTGGAAGCCTGTGCGAATGCCTTGTACGAATACGAGGGCATAACACAGGGGGTGAGCCGCCGCACGGTGCAGTTAGACATACAAAATATGCGCAGTGACAAACTGGGTTATAATGCACCTATTGTGGTGCAGGATAAGAAGTTTTACAACTATGACGACCGTAGTTACAGTATTACCAATAATCCGCTGAGTAAGCAGGACGTGGATACACTGGCGGAGGTAGTGGGTGTATTGAAGCAGTTTAAAGGGTTTAGTTATTTTAATGAGCTTACTGAAATGGTGAGCCGCTTGGAGGATAAAATTTATAAGCAGCAGCATAAAGGGATATCGTACATTGATTTTGAGAAGAATGAATTGCTAAAGGGTTTAGAACACATCGACCCGCTGCACAAAGCGTTAGTGAATAAGAAAACCCTGCTGGTTACATATCAATCGTTTAAAAGTAAACAACCTTCGGCAATTGTTATATACCCGTATTTATTAAAGGAGTTTCGTAACCGCTGGTTTTTGCTGGGTAGAAGAAAAGACCATAAGGAAACTACAACTACCTTACTGGCGCTTGACCGTTTTATAGGGTTTAGTGAAATGCCGGGTGAACCGTTTAAGGAAGCGGCATTTAACCCGCATACGTTTTTTGACGATGTGATTGGGGTAACTAAAACCCTGCACGAAAGGCCGCAACTTATTGCTTTGTGGGTGGATAAGGAAAATGCACCGTACGTGATAACTAAACCTTTGCACCCTTCGCAAGAGTTAAAAAGAGAAGATGAGAGCGGTATCTATATTACTATTAATGTGGTGATGAACTATGAATTGGAACGTGAAATACTGGGCTTTGGAGAACGGATGAAGGTGCTATCGCCGCGCAGGTTGCAACAACGGATTAAGAGCAGACTAACAAAAACAGCTGAATTGTATGCTAAGAAAGTAGAGGAATGATAACCCTGCATTCCTTCGGCATTGCTCAGGAAATGCCCCCACATTTTTAACAAACACCAATTATAGGCTAATCGGTTCTTTGAAAGCCTTAAAATTGCTTGTTGATTGGTAAAACCCGCAAACCCTTGTGCAGTGCGTAACAAAAATAACAGCATAACTGCGTAACAGGATAACATCGTAACACAAGGTGGTTGCGTTTTTACGGCAAAGCCTTAGTTTTGCAGTGCTTGCAAATAAAACAAGACCATATAGTATTAGTAGCACTGGCATTATTGTTTGGTGCTTTTGCGTGGCTGGTGTCTATATCCACCGGTACAGAGGGTGGCGAGGATAGTTTCCAGCACTACCTGATTGCCCGTTATGCGTTTATTCACCCCGAAAATTTTTTAGACCACTGGGGTAAACCGCTGCACACTTTGCTGCTATCGCCCTTTGCACAATGGGGCTTTACAGGGGCTAAAATATTCAACTGCTTGGCAGGTATGGTTACTGCTTGGTTTACCTACAAAACTGCCGACCGCTTGGGGCTGAAAACAGCTATGGCATCCGTAGTTTTAGTGCTGTTTGCGCCGCTATATTTTTTAGAGTTAAACTCCGCCCTTACCGAGGTTACTTTTAGTATGGTACTGGCTGCCGGCATTTACTTTTTGGTGGCTGAAAAATACTATGCTTCGGCAGTTATTTTCTCGCTATTGCCCTTTGCCCGTACAGAAGGCTTTATACTGCTACCGTTGGTGGGTATATTTTTCCTTACACAACGCAAGTTTATCCCATTTTTGTTTTTGGGTGCGGGTTTATTGGTGTATAGCCTGATAGGCTATTTTTACCATTACCACGATTTGCTTTGGGTGTTTAGCCAAAACCCCTATTCGGGCAAAAACGGTGTATATGGACACGGTAATTACTTTTGGCACTATGCTGATGCTTACCGCTACATAATCGGTGAGCCGCAAAAGTGGCTGTTTATTATCGGGTTTTTGTCGCTGTTTTTCCGTCTCAACAGGGCATCAAAAACAACAGGACTTGCTCAGGCAGAGCCGCAGTTGAGGCATTGGTTCCTTATTTTGGTGCTTGCACTGGCATTTTTCTTTGCCCATAGTATTGTTTGGTACTACGGGATACAAGGCTCGGCGGGATTGGGTCGTGTGTTCGGCAGTATTATGCCTTTATTGGCTCTTATCGGCACAAGGGGCATTGAGGCTATTTACAAACCCTTTGTAGCCAACCCTAACTTACGCTTGGCCATTGTGGCTACCATACTGTTTTATGTGGTACAGTATCCCATTAACAATTATAAGTTGCCAATAATGCTGGGGCCTGAGGAAACTACGTTGTACGATGCCGGAAATTGGTACAAGCAAAGCCAATACTATAAAGCAGGCAATAAGGTGTATTATTTTGCACCAACGGCTGCTATTGCTTTTGATGTTGACCCGTTTGACTCTAATCAGCGGGCATATTTGCACGATGCCAAACGCAGCAACGAGGTACCGCAGGGTAGCCTGATAGTGTATGATATGCACTTTGGCCCTAATGAATGTCAATATCCGTTGCAGGATATTAAAGGCAACCCCGATTATGAGCTGATACACCAAATTACTCCCAAAGATTCTTTTACCACGCTGGGCGGACACAATTACGAGGTGTATTTATTTAGGAAGAAATAAGAATATTTTTATCCAACAGATTGAAATCTGCTGTTATTGAGATTACAATGCGAAGCGGGACTTAAGTCCCGCTTCGCATTGTAATTTAGACCAAAACGGGTTTTCAAACCCGTTACAAAACAAAAAAGCCCCAAACGGGGCTTCTTGTATATCAAATGTTTTAGGTTGATTATCCTTTTGCTAACGAGGCTTTTACTTTTTCTTTCATCCACTCAGTAGTTACCGATTTCGGACGTTCGATTGGATGTGCCAGCGCACGATCCCAAATCAATTGAGCCAACACGCCCAATGCGCGTGATACACCAAACATTACGGTGTAAAAATCGTACTCTTTCATACCGAAATGCACCAATAGGGCACCACTATGAGCATCAACGTTTGGCCAAGGGTTTTTCACCTTGCCAAGGTTTTCCAAAATCGGAGGCACTACTTCATACACATTCCATACAATGTTCACAAAGTCGTCGTCAATATTGTGGCGTTTAGCAAAATCAGCCTGGGCAGTAAAGCGGGGGTCGGTTTTGCGCAACACAGCGTGTCCGTATCCGGGCACCACTTTGCCTTCTTTAAGCGTTTTGTTTACGTAAGCGGCAATTTGCTCTTTGGTAGGTTTGCTGGTTCCCAACTCTTCCACCATTTCAAAAATCCACTTAATTACCTCTTGGTTAGCCAAGCCGTGCAAAGGACCTGCAAGACCGTTCATGGCAGCTGCCAATGAAAGGTAAGGATCGCTTAGGGCTGAACCCACCAAATGGGTCGTATGTGCTGATACGTTACCACCTTCATGGTCGGCATGAATGGTTAGGTACAAACGCATCAACGCTTTAATAGGGGCGCTATCGCCCAAACCAAGCATGTGTGCAAAGTTTGCACCCCAGTCCATACCTTGCAATGGTGCAATATGCTCATTGTTTTTGTAGGTACGGCGGTAAATGTACGAAGCTACACGGGGCAAACGGGCTATCAGGTTCAACGAATCTTCGTAGGTATAATCCCAATAGTCTTTTTTGCTCATGCCCTTCTCATAAGCAGCTGCAAACACGCTTTCGGTTTGCATGGCCATGATACCTATGGTTAGCTGCGTCATTGGGTGCGTAGTTAAAGGCAACGCATCAAGGGTTTTATATACGTGCGCAGGAACTTCAGCACGTTCTTCCAACTGTTTCGAGATAAAGGTTACATCTTCTTGCGAAGGCAACTCACCGGTAAGCATCAAATAAAACAAACCTTCGGGCAATGGCTCTGAACCGCCGGGGGCTTTTGGAAGTTTTTCGCGCAATTCAGGAATAGTATAACCACGGAAACGGATACCTTCTTCAGCATCCAGCAACGAAGTTTCAGTTACCAATCCAATCATACCTTTCATACCTCCGTACACATTCTCCACTGTGTACGAACCCAACACCACGTCCCCGTGTGTTTTTATCAATTCTTTCACTTCCTGTGCCATCGGAAGCGCGATAGAAGCGAACTTCTCTTTCAGTTTGTCCATAAATTCCCTCGAAAAAGTATTATAAGTTTAAATTTTTTGAATGCCTACCTATTAAACGTGCCAAAGTTAACATTTGTTCGCAATGATTGCCTGTTACAACATTAAAATTTTATTAGAAACTACGTTTTTTTCTAAATTTTTTTATGCAATAAATCATACAGTTATATCTCAAAAGCTCTTTTTACTTCATTGGTGCGGTTTGCATCCAGTCGTATCAATATAAACAGCATAATTGTGAAGCTTAGCAATGATGACCCTCCGTAGCTGAAAAAAGGCAAAGGAATGCCTACTACGGGAAACAACCCCACCGTCATTGACAGGTTGATGGTGAAGTGCAGGAATATTATGGAGGCCACCCCATAGGCATACACACGATTAAAGCGGCTGCGCTGCCGTTCGGCAAGTTGTACTATCCGCACCAGCAGGCTCACAAACAGTATTACCAGCCCAAAAGAGCCCACAAAGCCGTATTCCTCACCAATAGTACAAAAAATAAAATCGGTGTTTTGCTCAGGTACGTAGCGCAAACGGGTTTGGGTGCCTTGTAAAAAGCCTTTCCCGTAAATACCGCCTGAACCAATAGCCACCTTACTATGGTAAACGTTGTAGCCAACACCTTTTATATCATCAACCCTACCTAACATTACTTCGATACGTTGGCGTTGGTGGTCTTTTAATACATTGTTATACAAATAATCAACACTGTACGAAAACCCGCACGATAAAGCCCACACAGCAACCAGTATTAATATCGCCGAGCGGTTTTTGCGCACCAGCAGGAATATAAGAGCTGAAATGGCCGTAAGGATGAGCAGAATAATATTAATGTCTTCAACCAGTATAGAGGCCAAGAATAGTATGCCCGCGTATAATGCGCTAAACAGCCAGATGCCTGAAAGCCCCTCTCTGAACAAGGCAAGGAAAAAGGCCGTAAACACCAATGCGCTACCCGTATCGTTTTGCAGCAATACAAGCCCCATGGGCAGTATAATGATGCCGAAGCAAATAAGCTGGGTTTTAGTGTCTTTAAAACTGATGCCGTAGCCGCTAAGGTACTTGGCAAGGGCAAGAGCCGTAGCAAACTTAGCAAACTCTGAGGGTTGAAATTTGAACGAGCCTATCTCGAACCACGAGAGACCTCCGCCAACGCGTTTTGTGACGAGGAAAAATACGGAGACGAGCGAGAGTATAATAATGCCGTATATAATGTAGCCGAAGGCAGGATAAATACGATGGTCGAGCAGGAGTATTATCAACGCTATTACCAACGAAGCACCTATCCATATTATCTGACGGCCATAACTATGGCTTAGCGAAAAAATACCGGGGCTGTTAGTGTCAAAATCAGCAGAGTAGATAGCAAGAAACCCCCATCCCACCATTATCAGGTAAATGAAAATGGTAAGCCAATCAAACGTTCCTGAGCGTATTATCCGTTCCTCGTTATTGGACATTGGGCACTTTGTTTATAAGGTTTCCTTCTTCCATCCGTTTTTGCAAGTCGGGGCGGGTAGTGGGCGCGTGTTTACTCAGGTAATACTCCATCATTAAACTTGCTATGGGGGCAGCCCACCTTGCGCCAAAACCACCGTTTTCTACCACCACTGCAATGGCAATTTTGGGGTTATACATCGGGGCAAATCCAATAAATACAGAGTGGTCATCACCGTGCGGGTTTTGTGCCGTACCTGTTTTTCCGCACACTTGTATGTCTTTTATCTGGGCTATCCGCGCTGTACCATTGTTTACCACACGAGCCATCCCTTCTACTACGGTTTCATAGTATTGGGTATCTACCGATGCATACCTGCGTTTAGTAAACTCGTCGGGTATTTTCTTTTCGTCGCCTATGTATTTTAAAATATGCGGGGTGATAAAATATCCCCTATTGGCTACAATAGCTACCACATTGGCCATTTGCAAGGGGGTAATACCTACCTCGCCCTGCCCGATGGACAGCGAAATAACATTGGTACTGCGCCACGAGTTTTTGCCGTACAATTTATCAAAATAGGTATAGGGATAAAGTATTCCTTTCGATTCACCGTAAAGGTCAATTCCCAACTGCGTACCCACCCCGAAAGACTGCATGTGTTTGTACCAATTATCGTAAGCTTCGGCAGTACTTTTAAACTTCTTCTGATCCATAATAGCCCTGAATACGTGGCAGTAATAGGGGTTACAGCTTTGTTCAATCGCACCGCGCAAATCCAACGGTGAATAGTGGCGGTGACTACATTTTACGGTGTGATTGCCCACGCGATAACCACCACCGCAACCATACATGGTTTCGGGGGTTAGTGTACCTTCTTGTTGTCCGATTAACGATTCAATAATTTTAAACACCGAACCGGGGGGATAAGGAGCATTTAGCGGACGGTTGAACAGCGGTTTCATGGGGTCGCGCAGCAGCTTCATGTAATTATTACCCCGTTCACGACCTATGAACTCATTAGGGTCGTAACCGGGACTGCTCACCAATGCCAATATATCACCTGTTGAGGGTTCAATAGCTACCACGCTGCCCACTTTATTTTGCAGCAGTTTTTCGCCCAATGCCTGTAATTCGGCATCTAAGGTTACATACAGATTGGTGCCGCTGGCAGGCACGGTATCTAAAGCACCACCTCCATAAGGGCCTATTTCGCGTCCCCAAACGTCCACCATCATATTACGTACCCCTTTGGTGCCGCGCAGTAATTCTTCGTACGAGCGTTCAATACCGTTTAGCCCCACAAACTCACCTTGTCGGTAATACCCATTGGATTGTTCAATCCTTTTTTCAGAAACCTCGCCGGTATTACCTAATACGTGCGCCATACTGTGCGTATTGTATTTACGGTCGGTACGCACTTCTATAAAAAAGCCGGTAAAGTTGAATAGTTTTTCTTGGAATGATGCGTATGCCTTTGGCGAGATTTGTTTCTCAAACACCGATGAACGGCGGTCGCCATTCATAATAATGGCCTTTTTCATCTTCTCCACAAACTGCTCGCGGGTAATTTTCAGCAGGTCGCAAAAGGCCGTTGTGTCCAAATCCTTCACTTGCCGGGGCACTACCATCAAATCATAAATCACATCGTTATATACCAGCAACACCCCGTTGCGGTCATAAATAAGTCCCCGAGGCGGAAACTGCACAATTTCACGGCGCGAAATATCGCGGGCAAGTTCTTCGTAGCTTTTATCAATTACTTGCAGATAAAACAGGCGTATGGCAATAGACAGCCCTACCACACCAAAAATGGCATAGTACAAGAAGTGGCGGTTTTCTGATAATGTCATACCTCTTCGGGCCTTATCCTATAAAATAGTAACTGAATTAAAAATATCATCACTACGGATAGTAGCGTGCTGATGATGGCTGTGGCAAGGGTTGAAAAAAAGTAGTGAAGCGAAAATTTTTCCAAAAAGCTGAAAACGAGGTGGTATGTTAAGGTGAGGCTTAGGGCATAAAAGAAAAACAAACGGTAGCCCAAATTAAACAGGTTGGGTTCGTAGGCTTTTTCGGCCTCGTCTTTACTCACAAAAAGCGGTTGTATGTAGTAGCGAACCAAGGCCGTGAGCACCATTGTGAATGAATGTATGCCGCCCGTTGCTGAAAATATATCGGCTATTTGGCCGGCGGCAAAACAAACAACCAGTGTAACCCAAGGTTTCACATTAGTGGGCCACAGCATTATAAACAGCACATAAAGCACCGGGGTGGCGTATGCACCAAGGTTAATAGGGTCTATAACTACTGTTTGCAGCAGCAACAGCATTATAAACATTAATATGTACCGTATAATACTACCGGGGGTCAACGTCGCTCCTTCTTTCCAAAGTGTCTTGCTCGGCCTGCAACAGGTTTCTTACAATATACACCTTGCGTAATGTTTCAAAATTAGTAAACAGGCGAACCTTAATTTTATAAAAGTTTTCGCCCGGCGGTACATATTTAGTTTCAATAGTACCAATGGGGATGTTTTCAGGGTAAATTTTACTGTAATTACTGGTAACCACACGCTGGCCTTCTTTTACAGGCACGTGCATATTTATTTGTTCCAGCGATGCAAAACGAGGGTCTTTACCGTCCCAAGTAAGCGTACCGAAATAATCATTCCCTTCTATTTTGGGCGGGATGCGCGTGTTTGTATTCAACAACGAAATTACCGTGCAAAAGTTTGTCGATACTTTGTAAACAGTACCTGCAACACCTTCACTACTGATAACACCCATGCCCTCAATTACACCGTGTTTGCTCCCCCTGTTAAGGGTAAGGTAGTTGTTTTTAAAGTTTACCGTATTGCGTATTACGTCAGCATCAATGTAGGTGTACTTTTGGTGCAGGGTAGTATCTTCTTTTATCCCGAATTTACTGGTATCAACGTATTGTGATTCTTTTAGCTGGGCACGCAATCGGGCATTTTCAGCCGCAAGAGCGTCGTTCACGGTGCGCAGGCTGAAATATTCTTTCACATCGCTCACCCGTTGGTAAAACTGGCCTGTAACTTGGTTAGAAGTGTTTACAAATACAGCACGCTGATAATAGTTTTGCTGTACGATAAGAAAAAGCGAAATACCTTGTAAAAGCAGGAAAATAAAAAACAAATGGTAGCGGGCTATAAACAGCAGCAGGTTGCGCATGGTATTACTCTACCCCCTTTCCTCAAGTCATTAAAAATTTAAATGTGTCAACGTTTTTCAGCGCAATACCTGTGCCCCTAACTACTGCCCTAAGGGGATCGTCAGCAACATAAACAGGCAATTTGGTTTTGGCCGCAATACGCTTATCAAGACCGCGAAGCAAAGCCCCGCCGCCGGTTAAATACAATCCTGTTTGGAAAATATCGGCAGAAAGCTCGGGAGGGGTTAATTCCAGTGCCCTCAAAATAGCTTCTTCAATTTTTGAGATGGATTTATCCAATGCCAACGCAATTTCAGAGTAGTTAACTTTTATCTGCTTGGGGATACCCGTCATCAAATCGCGACCGTTTACCGCAAAATCTTCGGGAGGGTTTTCCAACTCGCTCAAAGCACTGCCCACTTCAATTTTCATACGTTCTGCCGTACGTTCACCTACCAGCAGGTTGTGCTGGCGGCGCATATAATCCATAATATCGGCAGTAAACTCATCACCTGCCACCCTTATACTTTGGTCGCACACAATACCGCCCAAAGCTATTACCGCAATTTCGGTAGTACCACCGCCAATATCAATAATCATGTTACCCATCGGCTCTGATACATCTATCCCTATACCTATTGCAGCAGCCATAGGCTCGTGTATCATGTACACCTCTTTACCGCCCGCACGCTCGGCACTGTCTTTTACAGCACGTTTCTCTACCTCGGTAATACCCGAAGGAATACAAATAACCATGCGAAGGTTGGGGGTAAAAAGCTTACGACCCGGGCTTATCATTTTTATCATCCCGCGTATCATCTGCTCAGCAGCGTTAAAGTCGGCAATTACACCGTCTTTCAGCGGTCGGATGGTTTTAATGTCTTCGTGGGTTTTGCCGTGCATTTGCATGGCTTGGTTACCAATAGCCACTACCTGACCGGAGCCGCGATGTACTGCTATTATCGACGGTTCGTCAACTACTACCTTGTCTCTGGTAATAATCAGGGTATTTGCGGTACCCAAGTCTATGGCTAATTCTTGCGTTAAAAAGCTAAAAGGGTTCATCCAAAAATCTCTGCTGTAAAGTGCCCACGTATTTTAAGAACCTGCAAAATAACACTACTTTTTTATCAATTGCCCAATGTTGCAAATATATTTTTGCAATGTGTGTGCAAAATACACAGGCAATGATGCTGCAAGGCTTACCGCCCGTTGCAGGTTTTTTGGTATCTTGCAACACAAATGGATATTTTGCTATTGGCACTTACCATCGGTCCGGGTATTGCCATCGCCTTGTTTGTTTATTTGAAAGACAGGTACGACCGCGAGCCCTTTCGTCAACTGGTATGGGCGTTTGTATTAGGGATAGTGAGCACAGTACCTGCGGTTATTGCGTCGGTATCTTTAGCCAAAGTGCCGTTATTAGGTGGCGGCAAAAGTGTGACTGATACCTTTTTGTATGCCTTTATAACGGTTGCCTTTGCTGAAGAAGGTGCCAAATTTATTTTCTTACGCCGCTTTTACCGGAAACCTTTTTTTGATGAACCTTTTGACGGGATTACTTACGCCGTTATGATTAGCATGGGGTTTGCCACCCTTGAAAACGTACTGTATGTGTTTATGGAAGGAGCAGGTAATTACACTACTGCCCTGCTGCGAATGCTTACTGCCGTGCCTGCACACGCATCGTTTGCCGTAATTATGGGATATTTTGTAGGCTTAGCAAAATTTAAACCCCGCTTCCGCACGCTTTATATCGTATTGGGGTTGTTGGGTGCCATATTTTTTCACGGCACGTATGATTTTTTACTAATGCTTAATAATTACCCCAACCTTGCCATAGGGGCAATGATATCGCTGGTAATAGCCTTGTTTTTATCATTTAAGGCCATCCGCATTCATCAAAACAACTCGCCGTTTAAGAAAGCACTGCCTTGGTAAACCAAAAACTGAAAGATTTTTTAGATACAAAAGTTGCTCAGTACAACCGCCCTGCATTTGTTGAGAACGACCCTGTTTGTATCCCGCATCTGTTCACTAAAAAACAGGATATTGAAGTGGCTGCTTTTTTTGCTGCTACACTGGCGTGGGGGCAACGTACCACTATTATTGCCAACTGCAAAAAACTGATGGGATGGATGGACAATGCCCCGCACGATTTTTTGCTGAACCACGAGGAGAAAGAGCGCGAACGCTTTGCGGGCTTTGTACACCGCACGTTTAACGATACGGATTTGCTGTATTTTATTGAGTTTTTTACCCAATACTACCGCCAAAACAACAGCCTTGAAGATGCCTTTGCACAACACATGGGAGCAAAAGACACCACTACTGAAAAGGCTTTGATAGGATTTAACCAACTGTTTTTTAGTTTACCCTACTTTCCGCAAAGAACGATGAAACACGTTGCTACGCCTGCAAAAAAATCGGCTTGTAAACGACTGAATATGTTTTTACGATGGATGGTACGAAATGACGGGATGGGGGTTGATTTTGGCATTTGGAAGAAAATGAGCCCTGCGCAATTAATATGTCCGTTAGATACACATGTGCACAGGGTAGCACTGGGATTGGGTATTTTGAAACGGACGGTTGCCGATTGGCAAGCTGCCCTTGAACTGACGGAACAATTGCGAAGACTTGACCCTGCCGACCCTGTAAAGTATGATTACGCATTGTTTGCGCTGGGGGTAGAGGAAAAATACTGATTACTAAATGCTATTTAAAGCACGGGTTTTAAACCCGTGCTTTTGAGCCAATATTTAAAAAGAGAGTATTTGTTGAAACAACGCTTTTCCCGACGGGCATAAAGCCCGCCGTTGTTATGGGGTTCGTCGCGAATGGTTTAAAACCATCCGCGACGTTGTGCGTAAAAGCTCGAATTTTATATTCGAGCAGTACAACTTACTCACCCTTCACCTGTGTAGGGCGTACGGGTGGTTTTTCGCTCACTCCTATAATCTCGCCCTGCACTACATCAATGTGAATGGCTTGCGGCTCTTTGGGCAAGCCGGGCATACGCATCATTTCGCCGCAAACAGCCACAATAAAGCCAGCTCCGGTGTTTATCACCAAATCTTCAACAAACAGGGTAAAGTCTTTCACATCCGAGGGTTCATCGGCATTGCTGCTAAAATTATACTGGGTTTTGGCAATACAAACGGGCAGGGTATTAAGCCCCATCTCGGTTATCTTTTTCAGTGCTGTTTGCGCCTTTTTGCTTAACGAAACCGATTTGCCTTTATAAATAGTTGTTACAATATTGTTCAATTTAGTTTCAATACTGTCTTCAAGCGAGTACGTGTGTTGTATAGGTTTAGAGGGGTTATTTTCAGCCTCGCTTACCACCAATTTGGCCAATTCCTCAACCCCTGCGCTACCGTCGCCAAAGCCGCTGTGGGTAGCGCATTTGGCACCCCGTTCAGCACACCAGTTGGCTATGTAGCTTATTTCATCATCGGTATCAGATGGGTGGCGGTTAATAGCTACTACCACCGTTTGCCCGAACGATTTTAAAATATCCAAGTGCCGTTCTAAGTTGTGCATCCCCTTTTGCAAGGCATCCATATTGGGCAGTTTCAACTCTTTTTCATGCGCCCCGCCGTGTAATTTCAGCGATAAGGTAGTGGCTACCAATACACTCAAAGCAGGCTGCAAGCCTGCGGTACGGCATTTTATATTCAAAAATTTCTCAGCCCCTAAATCACTACCAAAACCTGCCTCGGTTACTGCATAATCACCCAGTTGCAAGGCCATTTTGGTAGCAATAATACTATTGCAACCGTGCGCAATGTTGGCAAACGGCCCACCGTGTATAAACGCAGCCCCGCCGTCAACATCCTGCACCAAATTGGGCATCAGCGCATCACGCAACAAGGCCACAATAGCCCCGCCCACTTGCAAATCACGCACATACATCGGTTTTTTATCATTGGTATAGCCCACCAAAATATTATCAATGCGGCGGCGCAAATCTTCCAAATCTTTCGATAGGCAAAAAATCGCCATAATCTCACTGGCAGGAGTAATATCAAACCCTGTTTCAGTAGGTATGCCGTTGCCGTCAAGCCCTGTAATAATGTTGCGCAGGCTGCGGTCGTTTACATCCAGCACCCGTTTCCACACTATTTGGCGCAAGCCGTTGGCCGCCCCTTTGTTAAAATAATTATGATTATCAACCAATGCCGCCAATGTATTATTGGCACAAGTGATGGCATGAAAATCACCATTAAAATGCAGGTTAATATCGTCAGACGGTTCTACAGTTACATAACCGCCGCCTGTTGCTCCGCCCTTCATACCAAAGCAAGGCCCCAACGATGGCTCGCGCAAAGCAAGTACACTTTTTTTGCCTATACGGTTCAAACCCATGCTCAACGCTACTGATGTGGTGGTTTTGCCCACTCCTGCTTTGTTTGGACTAATGGCGGTAACCAAAATCAGTTTGCCTTGTTGTATTTTGGCTTCATCCCATTGGGGTGAAACTTTGGCTTTATAATGTCCGTAGGGAATTAGTTGTTCTTCAGCAATGCCCACGCGGGCGGCCACTTCCTGTATTTTTTTCATGCAGAACGAAATTACGGAAAATATACTTCTAATGCGGAGGAGGGTGCAGGTGTATTAAAGGCGGTGATAATAAAATCATATTGCAGCGGATTGATTTTTATTATCTTGCATAAAATCAACAATCTATGAAACCTATCATTGCATTTGTAGCCATACCGGTTGTTATGTTGCTGTTTGCTGCCTGCGGTGGCGATAAGCAGTGCCGCGAAGGGAAAAAATCGTATGCCGTTTACGCTGAGTTTGCCCACGATTCTAATGTGGTAATGAAAAACGGACTGAACCGAAGGTTGTTTAACACAACAGAAGCCCAAGAAGGTAAAGACATTACGTTGGAAAAAGACGGTAGTATAACGCTGCAAAAGGGAACTTACCGCATCACGGGATTTTCATTAGTTAGTATGCAAGATGAGATGGCTGCCCCTGTGTACCCCACGGATAGTCAAAACTATCCCGGGTATTGTATGCTGTATCCTAAAAAATATGAAAGCAATCCCGCCGAATTATTAAAGAATAATATTTGTATTGGCACTTTGGGTATTGCCCTTAATTCAACCCCCAGTTTGGTTGACGCTTATTACAAATGCGAAGAGACAACCTCTATTTGCTTAGGTCATCAGGTGGGTGATGATTTAAAAGACACAATTTTTTTCTCAGTATATGAGATTGACGGTATAAAAAGCGATTACCACGTGTTTGCAAGGGTGGCAATAGAGAAGATTGAATAACGGAGTTGACTATTTTACGTCTTCGTAATCAACATATTCACCCATGTTGTCCGACTTGTGCGAGCCGTTATCCGGGCCTTTGATAATCTTTATTTTTCCGTCTTTTTCTTCTTTTTGCTGTTGTTGGTTACTATGATAGTGGTAGTTTTTTATTACCACATTGGTTTGGAATAAACCACGCAAAAAACGGATGATGAAATAGAAAAGTATAAGATATAAAATGAACTTCATTATTGCAGACTGCTATTTACCTTGGTGGGGCAAATATACATATTATAAAAACGCTTGGGTGGGAACTAAAAGACAAAACGGTATTTATGACGGATGAAAGCCACAAATACCGTTTTGCAGTATGTATAAACAGGTAGCTGTTACCTGCTTAAGAACATTGATTTTTCTTTGTAGAACTGGCGGAACACAGGGTCGTTCAAATCTTTGATGAACAAGATAGCCTCTCCTGTTGATTTCATTTCAGGCCCGAGTTCTTTGTTTACGTTGGGGAATTTATCAAACGAGAATACAGGTTGCTTAATGGCATACCCGTCAAGTTTCTCCTCAAACGTAAAGTCTTTCAATTTATTTACACCCAACATTACTTTAGTAGCAATGTTTACGTAAGGTATCTGGTAGGCTTTGCAAATAAACGGAACTGTGCGTGAAGCGCGCGGATTGGCCTCAATCACATACACTTTCTCGTTTTTAATGGCAAACTGTATGTTTAGCAAGCCCCTTACGTTAAGAGCCGTCGCCAGCTTTTTGCTGTATTCGGCCATTTTATCCTTCACTGCTTGCGAAAGATTAAACGGGGGCAATACCGCTGATGAATCACCGCTGTGGATACCGGCAGGCTCTATATGCTCCATCATACCCACAATGTGTACCTCTTCACCGTCGCAAATACTGTCGGTTTCGGCTTCCTCTGCACGGTCAAGAAAATGGTCAATCAACACACGGTTGCCCGGCAAGTCGCCCAGCAAACCTATTACAGCACTTTCCAACTCTTCATCATTAATCACAATTTTCATCCCTTGTCCGCCCAATACATAGCTGGGTCGTACCAACACAGGGTAACCCACGCGGTGGGCAATCTCAATCGCCTCATCGGCATCAATCGCCACGCCGTAATCGGGGTAAGGTATATCCAACTCTTTCAACAAATCAGAGAAACGGCCTCGGTCTTCGGCAATATCCATGTTGTCATACGATGTACCGATGATTTTTATCCCTTTCTCGTGCAGTTTTTCAGATAACTTCAATGCAGTTTGTCCACCCAACTGAACGATAACCCCTTCGGGTTTTTCCATTTCAATCAGCTCAATAAGGTGTTCCCAAAATACCGGTTCAAAGTATAGCTTATCCGCCATATCAAAATCAGTAGAAACGGTTTCGGGGTTACAGTTTACCATTATCGCCTCGTAGCCGCACTCTTTGGCAGCCAAAAGGCCGTGTACACAACTGTAATCAAATTCGATACCTTGACCTATGCGGTTAGGGCCTGAACCTAATACAATGATTTTCTTTTTATCAGATATTACCGATTCGTTTTCGCCGTCAAAAGTTGAGTAAAAGTAATTGGTACTGCTTGGAAATTCAGCAGAGCAGGTATCAACCATTTTATACACGCGTTTAATACCCAGTTCTTTACGTTTTGCATACACCTCGTCTTCGGTGCAGTTACGTATCAGGTGGGCTATTTGAGCGTCGCTGTAGCCTTTTTGTTTAGCTTCCAACAACAGCTCGCGTGGAATGTTTCCTAAGCTGAAACGGCGTATCTCATTGTCGGTTTTTACCAAATCTTGTATTTGGGTTAAGAACCAACGGTCAATTTGCGTAATTTTTTGAATGGTGGTAATAGGCACCCCAAGGGCAATAGCATCTTTAATATAAAACAACCTGTCCCATGAAGGAACTTCCAGCTTGGCGATAATCTTTTCAAGATTGGTTTCGTGCAAACCATCAGCACCCAAGCCTATTTTACGTATTTCAAGCGATTGACAAGCTTTTTGCAAAGCCTCTTGGAAACTGCGGCCTATGGCCATTACCTCACCCACTGATTTCATTTGCAATCCAAGGCGGGTATCGGCCTCGCGGAATTTATCAAAATTCCAACGGGGTATTTTAACGATAACGTAGTCGATAGCAGGCTCAAAAAACGCCGAAGTAGTTTTGGTTACGGGGTTTTTCAGTTCATCTAATGTATAACCGATGGCCAGTTTTGAGGCTATTTTGGCAATAGGGTATCCGGTTGCTTTTGATGCAAGAGCTGATGAACGTGATACGCGGGGGTTAATCTCTACCGAAATAATGGCTTCATCTTCGGGGTTTACCGCAAATTGCACGTTACAACCGCCGGCAAACGTACCGATAGAGCGCATCATTTTAAAAGCCATGTTGCGCATCTCTTGGAAACAAGTATCGCTCAAAGTCATTGCAGGCGCAATGGTGATACTGTCGCCAGTATGTATGCCCATTGGGTCAAAATTCTCAATGGTACATATCACCGCAATGTTGTCGTTTTTATCGCGCAGCAACTCCAATTCATATTCTTTCCAACCGAATACTGCTTTTTCAACCAGTACTTCGTGGGTAGGAGAGGCTTGCAAACCACGACTAAGTGCGGCATCAAATTCTTCTTTTTTCCATACAAAACCACCGCCAGTGCCACCCAGTGTGTATGATGGGCGTATAACCAGCGGAAAGCCTATTTCTTGCGCTATTTCTTTACCTTCAAGAAAAGAGTTAGCCACTTTTGAAGGAGCTATACCGATACCCAAATCTACCATCAACTGGCGGAATTGTTCGCGATTTTCGGTTTTTTCAATCGCAGCAATATCTACACCTATAATGCGGACATTGTATTTTTCCCAAAGACCAATTTCATCAGCTTCTTTGCACAAGTTTAGTGCGGTTTGACCACCCATAGTTGGTAACACACAATCTATGTGGCGTTCTTTTAAAATTTGCTCTATCGACTGAACGGTAAGAGGCAACAAATACACATTGTCGGCCGTTACAGGGTCGGTCATAATAGTAGCAGGGTTTGAGTTGATAAGAGTAACTTCAATCCCTTCTTCTTTTAAAGAGCGTGCAGCTTGGCTGCCTGAGTAATCAAATTCGCAGGCCTGACCAATAATAATGGGGCCGCTACCGATAATAAGTACTGATTTTATTGAGGAGTCTTTGGGCATAGTGGATTAGCAGGTAGTGATACCTAAAAAATTGGGCGAAGATAAATAAGAAAGTTTACTGTACTAAAATTTTTTAAGATTGTGCCCCTTGCCTGCCTGCCAAATCATCATTTACCTCGCGCACATCGTTTGCTTTTGCCACAATGCTTTGCACCACCTCATCCAATTTTTTTGCAGTAATTTCCATCATCTGCAAAATGTTAACATTCTCAGGGTCGTTAAGGTCATGTGTGTTAAATAACGCCATAAGTCCCATAAGAGTGCTAAGCGGCCCCCGCACTTCATGTGATTGGAGCCATGCTATTTCCATTAGTTTTTTGTTTTGCTCCTCCACTTCCATTTCATGCTTTTTCCGGTCTGTTACATTACGGGCAAAGCAGCCCACACCAATCACCTTTTTTTCTTCGTTAAAAATGGGATTAAAATTAACGTCAAAGTACAGCAAATTGCCATCGGGCAATGTATAGTACTCTTCTTGCGAAAAAATATCACCGCCAAATGCCCTTTCATAATGCACATCCCATCGCTTAGGGTCAAGACCCGGAAGTATCCTGCAAGCCACATCATCCCCCTCATTGGCAGCTACGCCCGTAAAAGAGCGTACAAACTCTTTATAGGCGTCATTGAATGAAATTAATTTGAGGTCTATTCCCAACGACCAAATTAAATCCGAGGTATTATTTATCAGGGCATTAAGGTTTTTTTTGGTTTTAAATATCTCATCACGCATATAATAGTTTTCAGTGATGTCTGAAAAATAAATAGCCAAACCTTGGTCGATTGGATATACGCCTGAACTATACCAATGGCCGTTTTCAAAATACTGTTCCTCAAAGTGAAGGCTCACCCGCTCAGATACCGCTTTGTTAAGCCTGTCAAAAAATATGGTTTCTTTTAATTGGGGAAAAAGCTCCCACAACGAGTGCCCTATTAACTCGTCTTTACGCTTCCCTGAAATTTCCTGAAAGGTTTTATTTACAAAAATAAATTTCCAATTATTATCTAAGGTAACAAAGCCATCGGTGATGGAATCCATTATGTGGGTAATTCTCTGGGAGTATGACTTAAACCGCTCTTCGGTATTTGTAAGTTTAGAGATAGACCTGCGCGTGTATAAAAACAAAGCAACTCCCGTTAGCAGCACATATAATATTCCTTTGGCAAGATTAATATAGAAAATTGAAATGGGGCTAAGGGACTTCGTTTCTATAAAAACACCTACTACCGAGTCGCCGGCTACAATCCACACAAAACCCACAAGAATATATGCAACTGTTATTTTTACGGCCGTATAGGTATTCATAGTAATATTCCAAATTACGAAGCCTTTTAACAAATCTAACGAAAATTCCAGTAATATTAATTCAGAAATTTTTAAAAATCAGTGATTTATATCGAATAAATCACCAGCCTGTCACCAGTAAATTTTTGGCCGCTTTTTCCCCGCATTTTTGGTATTTATGATACGCTGCCGCTGCTTTTAATCTCACATTAGCATTTGTTTCACCACTTATCCATGCCCCTACCGCATCGTGCAGTGTGTATGCTTCCGGTGCCATCAAACCCGTAGTCCAAACCAGCGGGTAAGCCCCTGCCTGTTTTATAAATCCTTTAAAATAATCTTTGCTGATACAAGCCAGCATAATGGTTTTTCTTTCTTTGCCGTCGGTATTCTCAAAGTCAAGCCCTACGCTAAAATCCATTAATCCATTGTGCCCAATGTATGCAGTAAGCAAGGCATTGCCTTTTATTCCTATGGTTTTCCCGTCAATATTCAGGGTGTCTTTTTCAGTGCCTGCCGTACCGCGCAAAAAATCAACGGTGCATTGTTTTATGTAGGCACCATCGTACGCATCGGCTATCAGATAAACATTAGTGTGTTTTTTGTTTTTAAAAACGCACCGTTCAAGCACATAACCGCTGTCTTTTGTGGTGCGAACAAGTTTCCATTCGGCACTGTTTTTAAAATAGCTTTTTATACCGTATCCGCAACCCCAATACAAGTTGTTAAAAGGGTCTTGCCCGTTTCCTATCTTTTTGGGCACAGGCACAATGCCTTGGTATTTATTATCGCACAACGCCACATATACATGAATGGTTTTTATGGTCGTATCGTGTACCGTAATTTGTTTTAACGTTTGTTTTTCAAGCACACTATCAGCTTGGTTGGGCTGAGAATAGCAGCCTTGTGCTATCAAAATAAGAGCGGTTATGATTAACGGTTGAATAGCTTTCATTATTACTGCTTAACGGAGTGAAGATGCCGATAGTATATGGCTATGCTTCAATCCACTGTTTAAAACCGATAGCGGTTTCCTGACTAACGGTAATTTCATCGGGGCAGTGGGTTATTTTTAATAACAACTTGCCTTTATACGAAGGCCTGAATTTTTGTATTGCAACAATATTGATAAGGTATTGACGGTTGACACGGTAATACTCTTTTGGCGGCAGCATATTCTCCAGTTCAGTAAGGGTATAATCCACCATAAAACGTTCACCTTGTGTATTGATGGCAAACACTATTTTATCAAGCGTATAAAAATAGGCAGTTTGTTGCGAGGTGAGGTACGTATAATCGCTCCCCTTTTTTACCATAATACGTGTTTTTACGGCAGGCTTTTCTTCTACCAACTTCATATCCTCAGTTGTAACAGGAGTATTGATAATCAGATATTTATTAAGGGTAATTTGCAACTGTTCGTTTGTTTGCTTGTTTGCCTCCCAGTTTTTTGCCAAAAACACCATTTCGTACACATGGGTGATAAATATTACGCAGATAACACAGATGAGAGTAACATTGGTGATAATATTCCAGTTGATAGAATCATTGGCCAGATAGGTGTACCACAACCAGCACAAACCAATGGTAAGGGGTACGGTATATAACAAGTTGGCCATAAACAGTGATATAATTTTTTGGAACGGATTATTTAGCCAAGAATACACCCTGCGAAGTTTAAACAATAGAAAGCGGTTCCCTTGCCAAATGCAAAAAGCGATAAAGATAAAATAAAGGTGACCCAGCACAATTTCAGCAAAGCTGTATAACTCTAACCGTATTAAACCGCTGATATTGGGTATTACCAACCCGAAAAAGGGTATTCCTATTAAACGGATAGTAGTGTCATTCAACGTCTCATTCACAGAGGGTTCCGGTAGCACGATTTCCGTTTTCAGTGCTTCAATATCCGTTTTCAGGGTATTTTTTTTCATTTTCGGATAAGCGCGGCTAAGTTTTGTAACCACAAATTACACTTTTTTATGCAGAACATAGAGATTAACCACCTTGCCACCATTGTGGCTGCTTTATCAGCATTTATTATCGGCGGAATTTGGTATTCGCCTGCATTGTTTGGCAATATTTGGATGCGTGAGGCGGGTTTGACTGCCGATGAGTTGAAGAAAGGGAACATGGCCAAAATTTTTGGCCTGTCATTTATTTTATCCTTAGTAATGAGTTACAACCTTGCGGCTTTCCTTTCCGGCCCTGCCGATTTGGGCTGGGGTATTGCAGCAGGAGCGTTGGCCGGAATTGGTTGGGTGGGTTTGTCTTTTGGTGTTAACTACCTGTTTGAGAGGAGGTCGTTCACATTGTTCCTCATTAATGCGGGTTACAATGCTGTTACTTTTATGATAATGGGTGCAATTATAGGGGCATGGAAATAAGCTGCTATATATAACATTGCGTAGGGTGTAAAACCCTACGCAATGTATTGTATTATTTCCTCACAATCATACCTGCCATAGGCTGGGCGGTTGGCATTACTACAATATCATTTATGTTTACATGGGGCGGGCGGCTTGCAATGTACCAAACAGCATCGGCAATATCATCGGCCACAAGGTTTTCAAAACCATCATATACTTTCTTGGCGCGTTCAGCATCCCCCTCAAACCGCACTATCGAAAACTCCGTTTCAACCGCACCGGGGCACACCATCGATACTTTTACCGGATATTTAGCCAAATCTAACCGCATACTGCGTGTTAAGGCATCCACAGCGTGTTTGCTGGCACAATACACATTGCCCATGCTATACACCTCTTTACCCGCAATAGAACTGATGTTTATAATATGTCCCGTGTTCCGCGCTATCATTTGCGGTAATACGGCCTTGCTCACATACAGTAAGCCCTTTATGTTCGTATCAATCATGGTTTCCCAATGGTCAATATTTCCATCTTCAAACGGGGCAAGCCCCATAGCAAGCCCGGCATTGTTAACCAGCAGGTCAATATCTTTCCACCCATCAGGCAAACTGCTAATGGCCTCATCCACCGCAACACGGCTACGCACATCAAAATTAAGGGTATATACCTGTGCGTTGTGTTTAGCAACCAATTGGGCAGCAACAGTTTCCAAACGGTCTTTGCGACGGCCTGTCAGTATAAGTCGGTATCCGTTTTGTGCCAGTATGTTGGCGCAGGCTTCACCTATGCCTGCTGTCGCGCCCGTAATTAATGCAGTTTTCATAAATAAGTAATAAACAATAGGGTGTAAAAATTAAAAACCTTTTATTTGAATTGCGAAAATAAAGTGAAGAATTTTGTCGGACGAATAAGAATATACTTAACCCATGAACTTTACGGTAAAGAAGAACGAAAATTACTCCCTGATTAAACTTGAAGAAGCTGCGCTAAGTGCCGACAATGTTGATGCGCTAAAGACTGAGTGTGCTAAATTGGTGAAAACAACCCCCTTTTTAATTTTTAACGGAAAGGCACTTGCGGCAATTGATAAAGACCAAAAAAGTTTGCTTTCATCAATTGATGCGTTGGCAAACAAAGCAGGCGGTAGCATTATACTTACCGAATTGAGCGACGAAAATGCTGAGGTGATGGAAAAAGCAGGAATTAACAGCTTGCCATCGGATGATGAAGCCGTTGATTTTATTTTTATTGAGCAGATGGAAAACCAATTTGCCGATGAAGATGAAGAAGACGAGGATGATTTTTAATCCAGTTGCCCGTATAAAACAAGAACGGCTGCCCAAGGGCAGCCGTTCTTGTTTTATACGGGGTTAATTTCTTTTATTTCTGCAAAGCCACGTGCATCACATCGCGAATAGAATTGTAAGTATCTAACTGGCCTAAATTCAAATCAGAAATATTAAACCACTGTACTTGGGTAATATTTTCTTCTTGCTGTGGGGTAAACTCTTCGGGATGGTCGATATGCATAAAAAACCAGTGCGTGGTTTTTAGCACCCTTCCGCCGTCAAGCTGGTAGGTATGGTATGATTTGGTGATAAAATCACCCAACTTTATGTTTTTCACCCCGCATTCTTCTTTCACTTCCCGTACTGCTGCACTTTCCAGTTTCTCCTCATCGTCTTTTTTGCCTTTGGGCAAATCCCACTTTCCTTGGCGCATTATCAGCAGCACATCGCCCTTATCGTTCAGCACTACGCCGCCTGCGGCCTGTATTTCTTTATAATATTTTTTAAACCGCTTAAAAGTGTCTTTCTCATCCACCGTAGGCACAAAAATGCCGAAATTGGCAAGCTGGCGGTCGCTGTTTTCAAGCATTTCAACCGCCCGCATCAACGACTTATCATCGTCGTCCATCAGCCGCAGGTTTTTAAGCCTGAAGAGGTCTTCGCTATCATCAGAAATCACCAAAGGGTGTTCGTTAATAAATATCTTTATCATCAGGCTGGGCGGAAAAGCACTAAACTAAATAAGCATCTTTTTTATTGTAGTAATGTGACAGTTAGTTTGCAAATATTTTTGGTTTGGTATAGGTTTGCACCCATGGCTGCCAGCAAAACAGGTGCGAAAATAGCACAATACCTTTTAGAAATCAACGCCATCCAATTACGCCCGAATAAACCTTTTACTTGGGCATCAGGATGGAAGTCTCCCATCTACTGCGACAACCGTTTGTCGTTATCACACCCCGAGGTGAGGACTTATATCAAGAAAAAACTTGCAAAAAAAATACATGAGACCTACCCCGATGTGGAAGCTATTGTGGGTGTGGCCACTGCGGGCATTGCTCCCGGAGCGTTAGTGGCTGATGTGCTCGACTTGCCGTTTGCGTACATACGCCCCGAGCCTAAAAAACACGGTCGCCAAAACATGATTGAGGGTGATTTGAAAACCGGCCAAAAAGTGGTGGTGGTTGAAGACCTTGTGAGTACAGGCGGTAGCAGCCTGAAAGCGGTGGAAGCCTTGCGCGAAGCGGGGGTAAAAGTGCTTGGATTGGGTTGTATTTTCAGTTACGGATTTGAATTGGCCGAGCAAAACTTTAAAAATGCAAAGTGTAAATTCTTTTCATTGGCCGATTACCAAGTATTGATTAAAACAGCCAAGCAAGAGGGTTATGTTGAACCTTCTGACCTTGATAGTTTGCGCAAATGGCGCGAAGCCCCCGATAAATGGGGCGTTTGATAAAAGAGCTATAATTTTCTTACTAATACCAATAGGGTTGAAACCCTATTTTGTTAAAATTACAAAGCTCGGAGGACTTAAGTCCTCCGAGCTTTGTAATTTTAAGCGCGTTAATTTTAAACCATTCAGAACAAACTATACAACAGCGGTGGGCTTTATGCCCGTCGGAAAAGAATCGTTAAATAAAAAATTACTTCCTACGGTCAATTACATAATCAACCAGTTGTTGTAGGCTTGTGCGGGCTTCATTATCAGGAAATTTTGACAGGATTTGAAGAGCATCCTCTCTGTATCGGTTCATGGCCGCTTTCGCATACTCAATACCGCCGCTTTTGTGCACATAATCCACCACCTCTTTCACTTTGCGGGTATTCGTATTTTCATTCTTAATTATATACACCAGCTTGCGTTTCACATCAGCCGGAGCATTATTTAACGCATATATAAGGGGCAGAGTAAGTTTTTTCTCTTTAATATCTATACCCGTTGGCTTGCCTATATCATCCGCACCGTAATCAAACAAATCGTCTTTAATTTGAAAAGCAATACCAATCTTCTCCCCAAAATCACGCATTTGCTCAATCTTTTCAGCATCATCAATCACACTGGCTGCGCCAATGGCACAACATGAAGCTATTAGAGAAGCCGTTTTTTTGGTAATAATGTCAAAATAAACATCCTCCACCAAATTCAGTTTGCGAGCCTTTTCAATTTGCAGCAACTCACCCTCACTCATCTTTTGCACCGCATCGTTTACAATTTCCAGTAAATGAAAATCTTTATTAGTAACGGCCAGCAATAGCCCCCTGCTAAGCAAATAATCACCTACTAAAACAGCTATTTTATTTTTCCAAAGGGCGTTGATGGAGAAAAAGCCCCTGCGTTTGTAAGAATCGTCAACAACATCATCGTGCACAAGAGTAGCTGTGTGCAACAACTCTACAAGAGCCGCTCCCCTGTGGGTAGCCTCGCTAATTCCACCATTCAGTTTAGCCGTAAACAGTACAAACATAGGGCGCATTTGCTTGCCCTTACGTTTTACTATATACGTCATAATGGTATCTAATAAAGATACCTCACTTTTCATGCTCTGTCTGAATTTAGTTTCAAACAACGCAAGTTCCTGCTCAATGGGAGCCTTAATTTGGTCGAGGGTCGGTCTCACAAATATGCCGTGCAAGATAGGGGTTATTTTCTATTTACTAACGCTTCGATGCAGGCACGCATCAAAATTAAAAACAACATTGTCTTTCAATACAGTCAAAACAAGCACAGTCCGCCCCGTTTTGCGTTTCTGTACTAAATAGCGTAGGTTTGCTGCTTTTAAACCCATCTTGAATAGTATTATGACTACTGCTACCGTTCACAAAGCAAAAAGCATTGATAATAAATTACCCCTTGTAATTATTGGTACTAAAAAAACCAAATGGGAAGATTTCGGTCTTGAGAAAGGCGAAATATCATTTGTTAAAGAAAAACTAAAAGGCGACGATAAAACCATAACGGTGAACAACCTTGGCCAACTTACATTTATTGTATTAGAGCCGGGCATGGATACCGATGCCAAAAATTTAGAAAAATACCGCCAAGCAGGTGCAAAAATTTGCGCCGCTTTAAATGCAAATAAACAAGAAGCAGTTACTGTATCAGGCGATATAAAAAATAAAGCTGTTTATATAGCAATGGCTGAGGGATTGGCACTTGCCAACTACCAGTTTTTAAAATACCGCAAAGAGGCTGAGAAAGAAAAAAACAGCCTTACTACTATTAATATAGTAGCCGAGGGTGTGAAAGCCGACGATGCTGCCAACCTTAATACCGTTGTTGAAGCCACTTGTATTGCCCGTACTTTGGTAAACGAGCCCCAATCATACCTTGATGCCGTGCAAATGGCAAAAGAGTTTGAAAAGTTGGGTAAAGATGCAGGAGTAAAAGTAGAAGTGCTTACCAAAGCCAAGATTGAATCGCTAAAATTTGGTGGTTTATTGGCCGTAAACATGGGTA
Source organism: Bacteroidia bacterium (assembly GCA_035906255.1). GTDB lineage: Bacteria > Bacteroidota > Bacteroidia > UBA8524 > UBA8524 > SB11. The sequence continues at coordinate 58,055 of JAMIFM010000037.1, read as the reverse complement.
GCCAAACTCCGCCCACGTTTACTATAATGGAGTATAAGCCCGCTAAAGCAGTAAACAAAAATCCTATTGTATTAGTAGGTAAAGGAGTGGTGTACGATACAGGCGGTTTGAGCTTGAAACCTACCCCAAACAGCATGGATTACATGAAGAGCGATATGGGAGGGGCTGCCGTAGCTGCCTGCTCAATATATGCGGCGGCAAAAATGAAGTTGCCCGTACATATTATATCGCTGATACCCGCCACTGATAACCGCCCCGGCGAAAACGCCTACACTCCCGGTGATGTAATAACCATGCACAGCGGTTTGAACGTTGAAGTGCTGAATACCGATGCCGAAGGCCGCATGATATTAGCCGATGCCCTTTCGTACGCCAAAAAATTCAAGCCTGAGTTGGTAATGGATTTTGCAACCCTTACGGGTGCTGCGGCGGCAGCCATTGGCCCGCAAGGCATTGTGTGCATGGGTACTGCGCCTGAAGTAACCAAAAATGCCCTTAAGGTGAGCGGTAATAACGTGCACGAACGTTTGGTAGAGTTTCCGTTTTGGGACGAATACAAAGACCTTATCAAATCGGATATTGCCGAGATTAAAAACATTGGCGGCCCTATAGCCGGTGCTATTACTGCCGGAAAATTTCTTGAGTATTTTACTGATTATCCTTGGATGCACTTTGATATTGCCGGTGGTGCATTTTTGCATAGTGGCGACGGCTACCGTGTGAAAAACGGAACCGGTATTGGTGTGCGTTTGGTGCTTGATTATTTAAGCAACTACGGCAGCAAAAAATAAACCGCAGGTTTAATCGTTTTTTAAACTACCCTTATACATTATGAGCCAACCCCAACTACCCAAAATAGGCATCACGCTGGGAGATTATAACGGCATAGGTGTTGAAATTATATTGAAAGCCCTTGCCGATACTCGCTTGCTGCAATACTGCACGCCCATAGTTTTTGGTTCAGTTAAGGTAATATCGTTCTATCGCAAAACCCTTGAGATGAACGAGATTAACTTTAACTACATAAAATCGGCTGACCAAGTAAATGCTAAACGCTTAAACCTTGTTACTTGCTGGGAAGAAGAAACCGAGATAAAACCCGGTATTCCTACAGAAACAGCAGGGGGATACGCCTTTAAATCATTAGATGCCGCCGTTAAAGCTGCAAAAGATGGTTTGTTAGATGCCATAGTTACCGCGCCCATTGATAAAAATACCATTCAAAACCCCGATTTCCGTTTCCCCGGCCATACCGAGTACTTGGCCGAGCAGTTTGGTGCTGAACAGCACATGATGCTGCTGGTGGGCGAGGAACTGAGGGTAGGATTGGTTACAGGCCACGTAGCTGTTAAAAACGTTTCGGCCAACCTTTCAGTAGCCAAGATTGTAGAAAAACTGCACACCTTGCGCACCTGTTTACAAAACGATTTTTCGATACCCAAACCCCGTATTGCTGTGTTGGCACTTAATCCCCATGCAGGCGACGGCGGTTTGATAGGCGATGAGGAAACCACCATTATAGCTCCTGCCATTGAGCAGGCTAAAAACGAAGGTATATTGGCTTTTGGCCCTTATGCCGCCGATGGTTTCTTCTCAGCGCGCCAACACCGTAAATACGATGCGGTGCTTGCCATGTACCACGACCAAGGACTTATTCCGTTTAAGTACATGGAGAAAGAATATGGGGTGAATTTTACGGCAGGGTTACCGATAATACGTACATCGCCCGACCACGGAACGGCGTATGATATTGCAGGTAAAAACCGCGCCGATGAAGGCTCAATGAGAGCTGCCATATACCTTGCGTTGGATTTACTGCGCACGCGTCGCCACGAAAATGAAATCAGCCAGAACCCGTTAAAATTTATGCCGCTTAAGAAAGAGCGGTTCCGTATGGAGTTTTAATGGATTAATGGGGGATAAAAAGAGGTATGTTTGCGGCACTTACGTGGTGTCTAATTTTCAGCCCAGCCAACAAATAATTGTTAGCATTTTTTATTCTCATTCATTTACCGTATTTTTGCCGACTATTTTTGTGAAGCACTGATATGGCTGCCGGAGAGAAATATACGATAGACCTGCTGAAAATAAAGCACATAGCTGATGATTACAGGTTTGAAGTAAGTAATCGTTTTTTTGAGAGTTTTGAAGAGAGCACGATTAAAGAAGGCAACATTACTGTTAGCGTTTCCATTGAAAAAACTGCCAATACTTTCGACACACACATTACTGCCGAAGGAACCGTAAAGGTAGAGTGCGACCGATGCCTTAACCTGATTGATTTTCCGGTGAAGGGTGAACTTGAATTGGTAGTGAAGTTGATAGAGGGGCACAAAGAAGACGAGGACGAAATAATATATGTACCAATGGGTGAAGGCGTGTTTAACGCTACCCAGCACATATACGACTGTATATACCTTGCGCTGCCTATACGCAAAGTTTGCGAAGAAGCAGGAGTACCCGAAGGGTGCGACAGTAAGGTGATAGAAAAACTTAACCGTGTGGAATACGGCAACGACGATGACGAGGCCGAAGACCCACGATGGGACAAATTGAAAGATTTACTTTAGTTTAAAGAAGATAAAACAATAGAACAATGGCACATCCTAAGCGCAAAATTTCGAAAACCCGCAGGGACAAAAGAAGGACACACCATAAATTGGACAGCAGGCCTATTTTTGTAGATCCTACCACCGGCGAAGCATCTTTGTACCACCGCGTAAACGTTGAAACCGGTATGTACAAAGGCGTTAAGGTGATGAAGGGTAAAAACGACGAATAAGGCCCGAAAGCAACATGCGGATTGGGATAGATATTATGGGTGGCGATTATGCCCCCCTTGAGGCCATTAAAGGCTGCATAAAAGCTGCTGCCGAACTACCCGGCACAGAGTTGGTGCTAATTGGCGATAAAGATGCTGCCGCTCCTATTTTTGAGCAATTGGGCAGCAACATCAGCCAGTTTAATTTTGTACATGCCCCTGAAACCATCGGTATGTCAGAATCACCCGTTAAGGCAATCACCCAAAAGAAAGAATCAAGCATAGCAATTGGTTTCGGTTTGTTAAAAGCCGGACAGATTGATGCTTTTGCCAGCGCAGGAAACACCGGTGCTATGATGGTGGGCGCAATGTATAGCGTTAAAACCATCGAAGGCATAATCCGTCCTGCAATTGGTACCATACTGCCTAAATACACAGGCGGTTTGGGCTATATGCTTGATGTGGGTGCAAATGCCGATTGCAAGCCCGATGTGCTTTTTCAATTTGGCCTGTTAGGCTCACTATACGCACAACACGTTTATAAAATCGAAAACCCCCGTATTTCTTTGCTAAACCTTGGCGAAGAAAAAGAAAAGGGAAGCATTGTTACCCAAGCAGCTTACCAACTGATGGAAGGCACTAATCTTTACAACTTTGTAGGGAATGCTGAGGGTCGCGATTTGTTTTTAGATACGTCAGACGTGATTGTGTGCGACGGTTTCACAGGAAATGCAGTGTTAAAAGCCTGCGAATCTATGTGCTACCTGCTTACCAAACGCGGCGTACAAGACGAATTCTTAAGCCGTTTTGATTATGAAAATTATGGCGGCACCGCCATTTTGGGTGTAAATGCACCCGTTATTATAGGTCATGGTATATCACGCGAAAAAGCATTTTTCAACATGATAAAACTTGGCCGCGATGTTGCCGAAACTAAACTGACAGATAAAATCAGGACATCGTTTTCAATGTCTGTGTAATACATTAACATGGAAAAAATTACCGCAGCTATAACTGCCGTGGGCGGGTATGTTCCCCCCGATGTGCTTTCCAATTTTGATCTTGAAAAATTGGTTGAAACATCTGATGAATGGATACGCACCCGAACAGGCATAAGCGAGCGTCATATTCTTAAAGAACCGGGAAAAGCAACCAGTGATATGGCCGTTGGTGCCATACACAACTTGCTTGATAAGCGCGGGATAACCCCCGAAGAAATCGACATGGTGGTATGTTGTACCATTACCGGTGATTTGATTTTCCCTGCAACTGCAAACATACTTTGCGATAAAATCGGAGCGAAAAACGCTTGGGGTTTCGACCTTAGCGCGGCTTGCTCAGGATTTTTATACGGTATGGAAGTGGGCAGTAAAATGGTTGAAAGCGGTAAATACAAAAAAGTATTAGTAGTGGCAGGCGACAAAATGTCGTCAATCATTGATTATACCGACCGCAATACCTGCATCATATTTGGCGACGGTATGGGCGCAGTATTACTTGAGCCAAGCTACGATGGATACGGTGTATTGGATTCAATTCTTAAATCCGACGGTTCAGGCCGCCAGTTCCTGCACCAAAAAGCAGGCGGCTCACTAAAACCACCCAGCCACGAAACTATTGATGCCCGCGAGCATTATGTGTATCAAGACGGTAAAGTGGTATTTAAGTTTGCCGTTACCAACATGGCCGATGTTACCCATCAGGTTATCAGCCGCAACAACCTGCAACCCGAAGAAATAGCATGGTTAGTGCCTCATCAGGCCAACCTGCGCATTATAGATGCCACTGCTGAACGTATTAATCTTCCCCGCGAAAAGGTGATGACTAATATCCAACGTTATGGCAACACCACCAACGGCACCTTGCCGTTACTTTTGTGGGATTACGAAAAACAACTTAAAAAAGGCGATAACCTTATCCTAAGCACCTTTGGCGGTGGTTTCACTTGGGGTTCGATGTATGTTAAGTGGGCATACAACGGTTGATTTTCTTTACTTGTTTTAATCCCAAATCTTTTTCATTTTTGATAGTCTAAATTACCCACCCATAGAATAATTGTTTATATGGAATTAAAAGAAATACAATCCCTTATCAAATTTGTTTCCGAATCAGGCGTTGATGAGGTTGAACTGGAGAAAAAAGATTTTAAACTTTCTATAAAAAAGGCTGCTCCAACCATTTTACAGGCACCCGCCGTACAGCCCCAAATTATTCAAGCCTCATTGCCTGCTGCTCCGGTAGCACCTGCGGCTCCTGTGGCTCCAAGGGCTGATGAGCCTGCTGCACCCGCAGCTCCTGCAAAATCAGGCAATACCATCACCATCAAATCACCAATGATTGGTACTTTCTACCGCTCTGCTTCTCCCGATAAACCTTCATTTGTAAACGTAGGCGATGAGATAGCACCCGGTAAAGTAGTGTGTATTGTTGAGGCAATGAAATTATTCAATGAGATTGAATCAGAAATCTCAGGCCGTATAGTAAGGGTATTGGTAGATAACGCCCAACCCGTAGAATACGACCAGCCTCTATTTGAAGTAGAGCCTGCATAATCGATTTCAAATTTCAAATTTGAAATTTCAGATTAACTAACCCCCAATTCTGAAATGTTTAAAAAGATATTAATAGCCAACCGTGGCGAAATAGCCCTGCGTATTATACGCACCTGTAAAGAAATGGGCATTAAAACCGTTGCGGTATATTCAACTGCCGACAGGGATAGCCTGCACGTACGATTTGCCGACGAAGCTGTATGTATAGGCCCTGCACCCAGCCCCCAAAGTTATCTTAGCATGCCCAATATTATTGCGGCAGCAGAGATAACCAATGCTGATGCAATACACCCCGGTTACGGTTTCCTTTCTGAAAACGCAAAATTCTCAAGCATTTGCCGCGATCACGGTATTAAATTCATTGGGGCATCGCCTGAAATGATTAATTCGATGGGCGATAAATCGAATGCTAAAGATACCATGAAAAAAGCAGGCGTACCTACCATACCCGGTAGCGACGGTTTGCTTAAAGATGCTAAAGAAGGTATGAAACTGGCCAAAGAAATAGGCTACCCCGTAATTATAAAAGCTACTGCCGGTGGTGGTGGACGCGGGATGCGTATTATTTGGGAAGATAAAGCCTTTGAAGCTGCATGGGATAGTGCCCGCCAAGAAGCAAAAGCTGCTTTTGGCAACGATGGTATTTATCTTGAAAAATATATTGAAGAACCCCGCCACATTGAAATACAATTGGCAGGCGACCAATACGGCAAAGTATGCCACCTTAGCGAGCGTGATTGCTCAGTGCAACGCCGTCACCAAAAACTGATTGAAGAAGCTCCGTCACCGTTTGTTACTCCTGAATTGAGGGAGAAAATGGGTGCAGCAGCCGTTGCAGCAGGCGAATCTATCAGCTACGAAGGTGTAGGTACCGTTGAATTTTTGGTTGATAAATACCGCAACTTCTACTTTATGGAGATGAACACCCGTATTCAGGTGGAGCATCCTGTAACCGAAGAGGTAATTAACTACGACTTGGTGAAGGAACAAATTTTAATTGCTGCCGGTGTACCCATCAGCGGTAAAAACTATTTGCCTCAAAAACACGCTATGGAGTGCCGCATAAATGCGGAAGACCCATACAATAACTTCCGCCCAAGCCCAGGTAAAATTATTAACCTGCACAAACCCGGCGGACACGGTGTGCGTGTTGACAGCCACATTTATGCAGGGTATGTTATCCCTCCAAACTACGATAGTATGATTGCCAAGCTGATTGTATCAGCACAAACCCGCGAAGAAACTATTGTAAAAATGGAGCGTGCTTTGAGCGAGTTTATCATTGAGGGTGTTGAAACCACTATACCCTTGCAATTGCAGATAATGAAAGACCCTAACTTCCGTGCGGGCAACTTCACCACTGCATTTATGAATGATTTTAAAATTGAACGCTAACCTGCGTTAAAATACATACTTAAAAAGAGCCGTCTCAAAAATTGAGACGGCTCTTTTCGTTATTTAGGTGACTACCCATACTAAACTTTCTAAAGAGAATATGCAAACGGCAAGCCTCAGATACAGTCCCCCTCTCCTTTTATGCTGAGTGAAGCGAGGAATCTTAATTACATTTGTTAAAGTCGCTTTGAATGGTAATAAGAGGAGTTATGGTATCATTTTCACCGCCTTCTCAGAAGTAAGTCCCCACAAGCCGCCTGTATGTATGGCTACTATTTTTGAATTAGGACTAAAATAATCTTGCTGCACTAATTGCTGTAAGCCCATCATCATTTTGGCGGTGTACACAGGGTCTAACAAAATGCCTGTTTGAGCAGCAAACTGCTTGATAAAGCTGATAATTTCAGCATCAAACTTTCCATATCCCCCAAAGTAAAAATTATGGTGCAAAGTGTAATTCTTGGGGTTGACTAATAGGCTATCTATTTCGTTTTTCAGGTATTCCGCACCCTTCAATACCACTATCCCGTGCACTTGTGTGCCTTCGGGCGCGCCGTTAATTAAGCCCGCTACCGTTGTACCCGTGCCTACTGCGCAAAAAATATGTTGGTAGATTTGGGTAAGTTCTGAGTGAATATCTGTGCAACCTTTAGCACCTAATGTGGAGTAACCGCCTTCTTCAATACGGTACACCTCAGTACTATCACCAAAAAACGTTGCAAAGGCAGCATCTTTGTTTCGATATTCTTCCCTACTCACCTGCTTAAACTCCATGCCGTATAGTCTGCAAATAGAAAGCATGGGGTTGTTAAATTCTTCTTCTCCACGAACAATGGCGGTGGTTTTCAGCCCCAATGCAGCCCCTGCACTGGCAGTTGCTACCAAGTGGTTGCTATATGCTCCGCCAAACGTTACAAGATGTTGTTTACCCTGTTGTTGAGCCTCTTGCACCAAATATTTCAGTTTGCGGTATTTATTGCCGCTCACAAAAGGGTGCAGTAAATCATCGCGTTTCATCCATACCTCTACCTGCTTCTGAGCAAACAAGGGTACTTCAATCTTTTGTTCATAAGAAGCGGATGTGTTGAAGAAATTCATAAAAATATCATCGTTGCGAGGAAACTGTCTTCAGTTTCAAAAGCAATCCCTTTACATATAGTAAACGGATTGCTTCGTCGTTCCTCCTCGCAATGACGCAAGTCGAAAGGTTTAATTTGCAGCACTTTCTTTCACCCCAAGCATATCATCAATAGTATTGATGGCTACGGCGTGATACCCCGGGCGGGCTTTTACATACACTGCTTTTGCCCATTCTTTGCCTTCGGGGGTTTGTATCAGTTTGCCATACAAAGGTTTTAAGAATTTACGACGGCCAACGGCAATTAAAAACTCTTCCATTTTGGGGTAAGCAGTTTTGTAATCGGCGGCAATTGCAAGCTGGAACCAATCGCAGGCAATTTCGCTGTTACCGGTGTTGGTAAACTTAAAGGCCGCGTCCAAATCACCCATTTGTGCAAGGGTAAGCGGTTGGGGAAGGTTGCGTAAAAAGTATTGCCAATGCTGGGTCATCCAGCCCTTAGTGTCTAACTCGGTTGCCTTTTTACCTCCTTTAAAGGCTTCAACCTGTGCCAATACTTTATTAAACTCTCCTGATTTGGGCTGGGGACAGTTTTGGGGCAAACCGGCGGTATATACCCATTTTTCAATTTGTATTTGCTCTTGCAGAGCCTTATCACCGTGTATTAACTCATTATCAAGGTAAATCAAAAAGTCTTCAGTGTTCATGGTTTTAAACGCAAACGTGTTGAAGTACTTTTTCACAAAGGCATCCCATTTTTCGCGGCCTACAGCATTTTCAATAGTCCGTAAGAAGAAATAACCTTTTTCATACGCTATGTCGCTTACGCCGTCGTCAGGATTACGGCCTTCAAGGTTAAGTTTCAACTTGGTATCGTCGCTCGTGTCCCCAAATTCATTTATGGTGTTTTTCAATTCACCCAAAGCAAGGGCGGCCATCATTTCGCTTAGCTCGGCACCATAAATTTTTTCCATAATACGGCGTTCAAAATACACCGTAAAGCCTTCGTTCAGCCAAAAGTCAGCCCAAGTTTCGTTGGTCACAAGGTTACCGCTCCAGCTATGCGCCAACTCGTGCGCAATGAGTGAAACCAATGAACGGTCGCCCGCAATAATGGTTGGTGTTGCAAACGTTAAACGGGGGTTTTCCATCCCGCCGAAGGGGAAACTCGGAGGTAACACAATTACGTCGTATTTACCCCACGCGTAAGGGCCGTATAGCTCGCCTGCACTGTTTATCATCTTCTCAAGGTCAACAAACTCCCATGCGCTTTTTTCAATCATTTCAGGCTCGGCATACACGCCGCAATCCGTGCCCAAACTCCTGTATTCAAAGTTACCGATGGTTATCGCCATCAAATAACTGGGAATGGCCTGCGGCATCTTAAAGTTATACACCCCATCGGTATGCAGGGTGGTATCATTTTCGGCGCTCATCAACACCATCAGTTTAGGGTCGGTTTTTATGGTTGCGCTATACGTAAACTTTACCCCCGGGCCGTCTTGCAAGGGTATCCACGTACGTGCCAATATGGCTTGCGACTGGCTGAATAAAAACGGGTGTTTTTTGCCTTTGGTTTGTGAGGGCGAAAGCCACTGCAATGCCTCCGCATTGGGGCTGGTGGTATAATATACTTTTACCTTTTGGGTAGTTGATAAAATATCTACTTTGAGGCTTTGGCCTAAGTGTACATCAGGCTGGCCAAGTTCGTATTTGGTTTCAGCACCGTCCTGCTCAACTTTTTTTATAGTAAGGTCTTTGGTATCCAGCCACAACTCTGTGCTGCCTGTTTTATTTTCTAAAGTAAGCTCTGCAAAACCGTCTAATGTTTTTGTGGAAAAATCGGCCGTAAGGTTAAGATGTAAGTGTTTAACGGCTACATCGTTAGGTTTTGCGTATGAATGCGGGTCTTTTAAAATCATGGTCTGGTTTTTGTTTTTATTGTTTTGCGACGGATTACAATAAGCTAAGGTAAGCGACGTTATGATTAGAATTATTGTTTGCTTTCTCATTGTTTAAAGCCCAAATATGGTGAAAAAACAAATAAGGAACTGACAGTGGAATATTATTTTGACAAACCCTTATTGCAAAAGGATGAATTATTTGCCGAAAAAACTAAATTTGCCAACTTTTAACAAACACAGTAATAGGTTAAGGATCTTAATGTTTACTACTTTACTTCGCAATATGCCCAACGGTAAGGCAATTGTATGGCTGGTGGCTTTTATAATAATTCCGGTTGCTGCTGCTTTGGCACAACCCGATGACTCTGAACAACCGGCAGACACCCAAAGTTTTGATTATTACGATGAGAATATTGACGGCGGAAGCAGCGATATTCCCGGGGTTAGTGGTTCTGACGGTTCGGAAGACGAGCCTAAAAAACCAGAAAAAAAACCCTATGTACGTATTGTGATGCCTGTTGACTCAATTTCTGAACTGATTACTTACGACAGTATTATTGAGCAAACAGACTCTTACTACGACTCTTTGTATTTGCGCGCTAAACGCTGGGTAACCGGCAAATGGCACGCCGATAAAAAACAAAAGGAGTTGGCAAAGGTATTTACCGACGATGTTTTGTATGAAAAGTTTAAGGTGAAGGTGAAGCTGCCGATGCGTGTACGTTACAACAAGTATTCATCAAACGAGTACGGACAGGTGGAGTTTACGCTTACCATGCGTTTTAAGGACGGAAAGTACAAGTACCATGTGAGCAATATGACACACTTATTGCCTGAAACTTCAGACAAGAAAGACATTAATTATGTGTACCTTGAGTTTTACATGAAATCGGAAAAGAATGTGGTAAACTACGACCGCTATTTGAGGGCTGCTGATGCGGCAGTACGCAAAATGGTGGTGGATATGACCAAAGCGATGCGTGAGCCTGTTGAGGTTGACGAGGACGATTGGTAGAATTTATCTGAAACGATATAACAAAAAAAGCGGCCAAGGCCGCTTTTTTTGTTTGCACACATCCCACATTTATTCGGTTTCTTCACCCGTAGCAGGACTAACGGGTGCTGTAGCGGGTAGCGTGATAAAACTCTTATCTTTAGGCAACACAATGGTATATGATTTCTTGCCTTTGTTTTTAAGGTAAGGTTTACGCAACCAAGGGTTAAGCAGTTTAAGCACTTTGTAATTAATCCCCTGACTGATGGCGTATTGGGCAAGGTTATCTACCGCGCTATCAAGAGTAACGGTATAAGTATCAATCACAGGGTAGTATTCGGTGCTATCTACTACAAACCCGTATTTAGCAGGATTACCGTATATTTCTTTTATTGCAAGTATTCTGAACAGGTAACGCGAGGTTTCTTTATTCAGCAACAAATCATAATAGCTGCCCACCCCTTGCTTTTTAATGGCATTATCTACCCCGTTCTCACCCATGTTATAGGCAGCCGCCGCAAGCGTCCAGTTACCCAGTTTATCCTTGTTGTCTTTCAAGTACTTGCACGCAGCTTCGGTAGCCTTTTCAAGATGGTAGCGTTCGTCCACTTCTTCGTTTATCTCTAATCCGTAGCGTTTACCCGTGCTTTCTAAAAACTGCCAGAAACCTTCGGCTTTTGCAGGCGATACCACATTATCCAAACCGCTTTCGGCAACGGCAAGGTATTTAAAATCATCGGGCAGGCCGTTTTTCTTCATCACAGCTTCCATTACAGGAAAAAACCGTTTGGTTTTTTTCAAGGCAAACAAGGTTTGCGAGTGATAAAACGTGTTTATCATCAGTTCCCTGTCAAACCGTTCCCGCACATCAAAATCTTTCAAGGGCACATTTTCGCCTGCAAACAACAATTTCTCAGGCAGGGCGGGTGCTTTTATACTCTCGGGTTTGTTTACGGTTTTCTCGGGTTGCTCAAAAGCCAGTAATGCAACTACCGTAATGGCTATTACTGCACCGGCAACAATAAATAACGACTTCTTCATACTACTATATATAACGCTTTACAAAGGTACATAGCGTATTGTTTTATAGCATAAAAGTACATTTTTTATTGCTACGGTATTTTTATGGCTTTATAAGTGTAATATTGCCGTAACCACACTACGTAGTGATAGAGACTAAGTTTTTTTCACAATACTTGCTACCCTCCACCCTTGCCTTTATTATGGTGGGCATGGGTCTGTCTCTTACCCGTCGCGATTTCTTAAACATTATCAAAAACCCTAAAGGGTTGGGTATTGGCTTGCTGGCACAAATGATATTGTTGCCGGCGTTGGCTTTTTTAATCACATTGATTATTCCCGGTCTCAGCCCTGAATTAAAGGTGGGTATTGTGTTGTTGGCAGCCTGCCCGGGTGGTGCTACCTCAAACCTTGTAAACTACCTTATTAATAGTAATCTTGCCCTTTCGGTATCTATTACTACGGTAAATAGCTTCCTTACTCAGTTTACCATTCCTATTTTGGTAAGTTTGGCATTGGGGGCATACATGAACCAAGACGCATCAATCCACCTGCCCTTTTGGGAAACCCTGATACAAATATTATTGATAACCGTTATCCCCGCTGCCGTTGGTATATACATACGCAGGCACTGGGCACGTTTTGCCGATAAGGTGCGAAAACCGCTTAAATATGTTATGACGGGCTTGTTGGCGGTGGCGATGGTGGGAGCCATTTTTTTGGAGAAAAACGAAAACATCAATATCCCTATCCGCGATTATTGGCGGGTAGTGCCGCTAACGCTGCTGCTAAATGTGGCAGGCATGATGGCTGCATTTTATACTGCCAAGTATTTTAAACTTGATTTGAAAAGTCAAGCCACTATTTCTGTAGAGGTGGGCTTGCAAAACACGGCGTTGGCCATTGCCGTTGCATCTGGCCCGTATATGCTAAATAACCCTGCCATTGCTATCCCTGCTGCAGTGTATGCGTTGTTCTCTTTCTTTACTACCGCTGCTTTTGGCCTATTGGTAAGTCGTAGCGAACCGAAAGAAGCAAAGCCTATTCAATAAAAAACGCCGCAAGGCATCCTTGCGACGTTCTACAATATAATTTATATTTTCTTATTGTCCTTGCGCCAAGCTATATCCGCGCACATCGCCCATGTTTATAAGCATTTCGGTAGAAGTGATAAAATACAGGGCGGCCAGCTTGCCGGCAATATCAAATACTTCTTGCTGGGTAGCAGCTCCTTCGGGCTTGGCTATACGCACACAATAATGGTTTACACACTCGGTAAGTATAGAGCCTGTCGGCCATACCTGCGTACCCCTATTGGTAATGGTTTGCATTTCAAAACCTGCGGGCACTATTGATTTTAATTTATCGGCAATACTGTTTACGTGCTCATCACTTTCAATAAAATAATCAGCACCCACCAATGTTTTCTCAGCTTTTTGCGGAGTTACCATCATAGGCTGCACCTCGGGGAAAGCAGGTTTTTGCCATGTATAATCAAGTGCGGGGGTATTGCGGGGAGCAGTTTTTGCAGGCACTTTGCCCAAATTATTTATAATAGCTTGTGCAAAACCTGTGGTATTTACTGAAGGAATTGATTTATCACCAAAATCACCGGTATGTACACCTGTTTCAAGGGTGTGCAACAACGAGTTTTCAATACTGTCAGCCTCTGCATAAAAGCCTAAGTGGCGCAACATCATAATACCGCTTAGCAATAGTGATGTTGGATTGGCTATGTTTTTACCTGCAATATCAGGGGCAGTACCGTGTACGGCCTCAAATATCGAGATACGCTCACCAATGTTGGCCGAAGGGGCAAAGCCCAAACCACCCACCAAACCGGCACACAAATCCGATACGATATCACCTTGCAAGTTGGTTAGTACCACCACTTCGTAATCGTTGGGGCGCACTACCAGTTTCATACACAAGTCATCAATAATTACATCTTTGGCCTCAATATCCGGATAGTCTTTAGCTACCTCGTAAAAAGTTTCCAAAAACATACCATCTGTCACCTTCATAATGTTAGCCTTGTGACCACACACTACGCTTTTGTTACCGTTACGACGTGCCAATTCAAAGGCAAAACGGTGCACTTGTGCGCTACCGGGACGTGTTATGAAACGACGGCAAAGTGCCACATCGTGGGTGTTCAAATGCTCAATACCACCGTAAGTACCTTCGATGTTCTCGCGAACAATGGTAATATCAATAGGAATACCTGCTTTTGAGTAAACGGTCTCAACCCCGTTCAAGGTTTGAAAATGACGATTGTTGGCAAACGTGCTCCACTTTTTACGTGCAGTTACGTTAATACTCTTCATCCCTTTGCCTTTAGGCGTTTCCATAGGGCCTTTAAACAAAATACCGTTGCTTTCAATGCTGCGTTCAGCTTCGGGAGTCATCCCTGCATTAAAACCTTTCAAAAACACATCTTTTCCCATCTCCACATACTCATAGTCAATGCTCACCTTAGCTGCGTCGAAAATCGAAATTACGGCATCCATTATTTCAGGGCCTATGCCATCACCCTTTGCTACTGAGATTTTATATTTTGCCATTATCTACCTTATCTATGATTTTTATACGGGCGCGAAAATAACAAGGCTGTGTTAATTATGCCAACCTCAAAACGTAATAAACAGGCAAACTTGTAATTGGTTTTTGTTATACTTGAATTGAGATGAAAGAATTGAGGCAATTGATACAAAAAGGCGAAAACGAAACGCTTGATTTTAAACAAGAGATAAGCAGTGCCTCAAAAATTGCCAAAACCATTGTTTCTTTTGCCAACCGCAAGGGCGGGCGGCTGCTTATCGGTATCCGCGATAACAAAAGTATTGCGGGGGTGCGTACCGAAGACGAGAAGTACATGCTTACTCTTGCCAGCGATTTTTACTGCAAACCCACCGTTGAACTGGTGATAAACGAATGGGAACTTGACGGTAAAGTTGTGCTGGAAGCTATTGTGCCCGAAGGGCCTGATAAACCTTATTATGCCAAAGACGATGAGGGAAGGTGGTGGGTGTATGTGCGGGTAAAAGACCAAAGCCTGCTGGCCAGTAAAATAGTGGTGGATGTGCTGAAACGCGAAGCTGCACAAAAAGATACCCTGATACAAATTACCAGTAAAGAGCAGGCATTGCTGGATTATCTTGCAAAAAACCACCGCATCACGCTGAAACAATATTGCAAGCTGATAAACATATCGCGGTGGAGAGCCAGTAAAATATTGGTGAACCTTATTTCGGCAGGCATTATCCGCTCACACAATACCGAAAAGATAGAGTTTTATACGTTGAGTTAGCATCGAACATTTATCATTAAACATTTACCTGCCAACGAATAACTCAATAACTAACAACCGATAATAAAAACTGCTTACCTTTGCACAAAATCTCCCCGTTAATGAAATTTGGTGTTGTAATATTCCCCGGGTCAAACTGCGACCAAGACTTAATCCAAACGTTAAAAAAAGTTACCCAACAAGAAGTGGTTGAACTTTGGCACAAGGATACCGATTTGCAAGGTTGTGATATGGTATTTCTTCCCGGTGGCTTTTCGTATGGCGATTATTTGCGCAGCGGTGCTATTGCAAAACTATCACCCATTATGAACAGCGTGATTGAGTTTGCCAACAAAGGCGGATATGTGATGGGTATTTGCAACGGTTTCCAGATTTTATGCGAAAGCGGCTTACTGCCCGGTGCTTTGATGCACAACACCAGCCGCAAATTTATCTGCTCAAACGTTTATATTAAACCTGAGGCCGAATCCGTTTTAACAAACGGGTTGGATAAAAACAAAGCTCTTAAAATACCCATTGCGCATGGCGAGGGTAACTACTATGCTGATGAAGAAACTATCAAAAGTTTGACTGAAAACGGACAGATACTTTTCAGGTATTGCGATGAAACCGGAAATGTAACTGCTGAAGCAAACCCTAACGGAGCATTGCACAACATTGCAGGCATTACCAACAAAACCAAAAACGTATTTGGTATGATGCCCCATCCTGAACGCGCATCAGCCGATGAATTGTACAATACCGACGGTATGGCCATGTTTGCCAACCTATTAAAAATAGCAGTACCTGCCGCCGTATAAAATATATACGAAAGGCAACCTTAGCTATAAAGGCTCTTTGTACGTCAACAAAATTTGCTACTTTAGCCGCTTCATATTCATTTAGATGATAGCTTTTATAAAAGGAAGAGTAGCCCTTATGTCGCCAACCATGGTGGTGATAGAAACCGGCGGCGGTGTTGGCTATGAAGCTCAAATTTCCTTATATACATTCCAAAAAATCAAAGACGAAGAAAACGTACGTCTTCTCACTCACCTTTCGATAAAAGAGGATAGCCATACCATTTTTGGCTTTTTCGACGAAGGAGAAAGGTCACTTTTTCGTAATTTAATTTCGGTAAACGGCGTTGGACCCTCAACAGCACGAATGATACTTTCGTCGTTAACTCCGGGCGATTTAAACCACGCAATATTAACGGGAGATATCTCGTTACTAAAAGCGGTTAAGGGTATTGGCCCAAAAACCGCCCAGCGCTTAGTACTTGAATTGCAGGATAAAGTGAAAAAAGGAGAGAGTACAGGTATAGAAATGCATACCGCAGGCAGCGGGGCACAAAGCACAGCAAGGCAAGAGGCAATAAGCGCACTGCTTATGCTGGGCTTTAACAGGGCCAACGTTGAGAAAGTGGTAAAGAAAGTTGTGGATGATGCGAAGGGAGATATTGAAGTAGAACAGATTATAAAAATTGCACTAAAAAACTTATAGTTGTAACTACAAAAAATAACAGCCTATCGGAGATAACTTTACTTTTGGAAACTAACCAAAGCTAAACTGAGGAAAGTAAGTAAGAAACTGTTTTAATGGGTTCGCCAAAAAATGTTGCTTTATTTGTGGTGTTGGGCTTTGTATTGCCCATACTTGCCATAACTGTACCCGATGCAAACCGCACATGGTTTGCAGGCGGGGAATATATTGATGCTGACAGCACCAAAAAGAAAGGAGGGCCGGGAGACAGTACTGCCGGAGACAGCTCTAAGCTGAAATACCCCATTAAGGATAAAAAGAACTTTGAAGACAAGGAAACAAACGGCCTTGATTTAGAAGACCCTGCCAATATTAAAAAAGAGGTTGTTTACGACTCGGCAACGGGACAATATGTTGAGAAACAAACCATAGGCGGCGATGATTACCGGTTGCCTGAATCTAAAGACCTTGAACAATACCTTGAAGAACGCCGCAAAAAAGAAAACCAAGATTACTTTCGCCAACGCTCAAAAGCCCAAAACTACGTACAAAGCAACGGTAACATTTTTGATAAACTAAAAACAGGCCCTAAAATTATTGACCGCTTGTTTGGTAGCGGCTTGGTAGATTTGAGACCGCAAGGTTCAGCCGAGATTATTTTCGGGTGGAACTTTAATGTGGTGCGTAACCCTGCCTTCACAGTGCGCCAGCAACGTAACGGCCAGTTCGATTTCCGTCAGAAAATACAATTTAACTTAACAGGTACCATCGGCGACCGTTTTAAAACCAACTGGCGTTACGATACCGAAGCTACCTTTGATTTTGATAACCAGATAAACCTTAACTGGGAAGGTAAAGAAGACGACATTATTAAAAATGTGCAGTTGGGTAACGTTAGTTTGCCCCTTAACAGCAGTTTGATACAAGGTGGGCAAAGTTTGTTTGGTGCAAAGCTGCAAATGCAGTTTGGCCGCTTAATGGTAACCACCATCTTTACCCAGCAACGCGGGCAAACCACTGAAACAGAGGTAACAGGCGGTGCACAGGTAACCAATTTTGATATACAGGCCGATAACTACGACGTAAACCGTCACTATTTTTTGAGCCAGTATTTTGCCAACAACTACGACCAATGGTGCAGTACTTCGCCATTCATCAGTTCACCTGTACTGATTACCAACGTTGAGGTTTGGGTAACCAACCGTACAGGAGTGTTTGAAAACACCCGCGACGTATTAGGTTTTATGGATATGGGCGAGGTTACGCCCTATAACAACCAGTGGCTAAACCCCACCGCCTCAGTTAATCCTGATAATACTTCAAACACATTGTACAACACCATGCAGTTGCCTGCTAACGCCGCTGCAAGGGAAAGTAATGATGCAGTGAACCACCTGCGCCAAACTATGGGACTAAACCCCATACAGGATTTTCAGTTGCTGAATAACGCCCGCCAATTGGGTACTAATGAGTTTACACTAAACCAGCGTTTGGGTTATATATCATTGAACCAACAGCTAAATAACGACGAGATATTGGCTGTTGCCTTTGAATATACCATGAACGGGCAAGTGTATAAAGTGGGTGAATTTGCCCGCCAGATACAATCGCCCGACCCAAACCAGCCTAAGGTGCTGATGCTGAAAATGCTAAAGGGTAGTACTATTACTACCGCACTGCCCATTTGGGATTTGATGATGAAAAACATCTACTCGCTGGGTGCATTCAGTGTTAAAAAAGACCAGTTTAAACTAAACGTAATATATGCCGATGACCCTACGGGTGCTGATTTGAACTACATCCCCGTAATACCCGATGAGCCTAATTTTTCAACAGCAACCCCGCTTATTTCGGTACTTAGCTGCGATAAGGTAAACCAGCAAAACGAGCCTACCCCCGATGGTATTTTCGACTTTATTGACGGAGTAACGATAAACGTAGCAACGGGTCGTATCATATTCCCTGTGAGAGAACCCTTTGGCCGTTACTTACGAACAAAATTCACCCAACAGAAAAACGCCGATTATTACGCCTTTGATGCCTTGTACGATTCTACCAAATGGCTGGCGCAACAAGAGGTATTAAAAAACAAATTCTTTTTGCGGGGAAGCTATCAAGGCTCGTCCAACTCCGAAATTTCGCTAAATGCTATCAACGTCCCAAAAGGGTCGGTGCGGGTAACCGCCAACGGTACCCTGCTTACCGAGGGTACGGATTACATTGTTGATTATACCGTAGGCCGTGTAAAAATATTAAACACAGGTATCCTAAACTCAGGGGCTGTAATCAAAGTAACCTCCGAAAACAATAACCTTTTCAGCATTCAGCAAAAAACCCTGATGGGTGCCCGTTTCGATTATAAGATTGATAAAGACTTTATAGTGGGCGGTACGGTAATGCACTTATACGAACGTCCTATCACCCCAAAAGTAAACATTGGTGAAGAGCCTTTGCTAAATACCATTGTGGGTGTTGACGGTACCATACGCCGCGAATCACGCGGATTGACCCGTTTAATTGACCGTTTACCTTTTATCAGCACCAAAGAACCATCCAACATCCAGTTTAGTTTTGAAGGGGCTAAGCTATTCCCGCACGACCCTAAAACCATTGGCCAGCGCGGTACTGCATTTATAGATGATTTTGAAGCCAGCGAAACTCCGTTTGATTTGCGCTTAGGTACGGGTTGGTTTATTGCCAGCACGCCCGAGGGTCAACCCGATTTGTTTCCTGAAACACAATCGCCTTCAAACTCACTGGCATTCGGGCAAAACCGCGCCCGCTTGGCTTGGTACTCGTTAGATAACATTTTCCTTAGCGAACTTACCACCAGCAGCCCCCCTACCCCAAGCAACCTGCGCGATGCAACCATAATGTCGAACCACTATTCAAGGCAGGTAAACCAAACCGAAGTATTCCCCAACCGCCAGTTACAACAAGGGGTACCCGTTAACCTTCCTACCTTTGATTTGGCATATTACCCCTATAAGCCGGGCCCTTATAACTACTCGGTGTCTAACCTTAATGCTCAAGGAGAAATGGCCAACCCCAAAAACAGTTGGGGAGGTATTATGCGCCGTATCGACCAAAACGACTTTGAGGCAGCAAACATTGATTATGTTGAGATTTGGATGTTAGACCCTTTTCTTACAGGGCCTAACGGAACGATACAAGATGGTAAGTTTAACTCAAACAACCTTTCGGGCGGTTCGCTATACTTAAACCTTGGTTCAATATCAGAAGATGTATTGCGCGATACACGTAAGAGTTTTGAAAACGGCTTACCCAAGCCCAATACCCCGCTTCCGTTGATTGATACTACCGAGTGGGCAATAGTGCCTAACGTGCCTGCTATTAACAACGCTTTTGATGCCGACCCGGATGTGCGCGATGCGCAAGATGTGGGTCTTGACGGTATGAACGACGCTACTGAGCGTGTGATTTATGCTTTGTATCTAGACAGTATGCGAAACGTGCACGGAGCTTCATCAGCCGCTTATTTGAATGCTCTTGAAGACCCCGCCCGCGATAATTATAAGTTTCACAGCAGCGGTGCTTTTGATGCCCAAAGCATGGGTATTTTACAACGTCACCAACAAATAAACGGACAAGAGGGTAACTCTAAACCGGCTACATTCAGGCCTGACGGCTACCCCATCACCCGCACTAACCAACCCGACGATGAGGATATTAACCGCGATTTCAGCTTAAACATTACTGAGGAATACTACCAATACAAAATTGATTTGAAACCCGGTTCGCTGGTAGTAGGTAAAAACTACGTAACCGATAGCGCATCTGTGCCTGTAACCTTGGCTAACGGACAAGTGGAGCAGGTAACTTGGTACCAATTGCGAATCCCTATTAACTCATACAGCCGCAAAGTGGGTAACATCAGCGATTTTAAATCCATCCGCTTTGCCCGTTTATTCCTAAAAGATTTTGACCAACCCGTTGTATTACGTTTTGCCCAAATGCAACTGGTGCGTGCCGATTGGAGGCGTTATACCAAGCCGCTTAGCGTGGGTGTTCCTACCCCTCCCGGTTCGCCCGGCGATAATACTAACTTCTCGGTATCAACCGTAAACATTGAAGAGAACGGTACCCGTGTACCTGTAAACTATGTGTTGCCTCCCGGTTTCTTCCGTGAGTTGGACGTAACAACCCCAAACAACGTGCAACAAAACGAGCAATCGCTTTCGGTACGTTTTTGTAACCTTAAAGACGGCGATGCTCGCGGTGTGTTTAAAACCACCCGTTTCGATATCCGTAACTATAAACGCCTGCGTATGTTTGTGCACGCCGAAGGCG
Source organism: Bacteroidia bacterium (assembly GCA_035906255.1). GTDB lineage: Bacteria > Bacteroidota > Bacteroidia > UBA8524 > UBA8524 > SB11. The sequence goes on along the minus strand of JAMIFM010000037.1, from coordinate 37,266 downwards.
AGGACAATAACCTTAGAAACGGCGATGTAAAGGCGTTTATCCGTGTGGGTACCGACCTTGAAAATAACTACTACGAATACGAATTGCCACTGCTGGTAACTCCAAACAGCAGCCGTGATGCCCAGCAGGTATGGCCCAGTGAAAACGAAATAAACATTGCCCTTGAAGAGTTTTATTTAGCCAAGCAATTGCGTGAAAATGCCAAAGCCCCGCTAACACAAGACTTTGTGTATGATATGGGTGGCGGTAAACGCATTACTTTAAAAGGTTTGCCCGATATGAGCAACGTGCGGGTAATTATGTTGGGGGTACGCAACCCTTTGAAAAATGACAACCCGGGTGCTGATGACGGTTTAGAAAAATGCGGTGAGATTTGGTTTAACGAGTTACGCGTGGTTGAATTTAATAACCAAGGCGGCGAGGCTGCCACAGCAAGGTTAGTAACCAAACTGGCCGATTTGGGAACATTTACACTATCGGGTAACTACCAATCTATAGGTTGGGGAGGTATTGATAAGAAACTGAATGACCGCAGTTTGAACGAGATTTTCTTGTATGATATGCAAACCTCGCTTGAGTTAGGTAAGTTTTTCCCTGCTAAGTGGGGCATTACCGTACCCTTCTTTATGCAGCGCGGCGAGCAGTTTATCCGCCCTAAATACAACCCGCTAAACCCTGATATATTATTAAGTACTACCCTGCGTACTGCCCAAACTGAAGAGCAAAAACAAGAGATTTTGAATGCTGCCGAGGATTACACGGCAAGGCGCAGCTATAACTTTAGTAATGTGCGCAAGAATCGCACGGGCGGCGGTACTGCCAAACTGTGGGATATTGAAAACCTTAATGGTAGTTTCTCATTCCAAGAGGTATTTAGGCGCAACCAGCAAATTGCGGCCAGCTTGCAACGTACTTGGCGCGGAAGCGTGGGCTACACTTTTGCCACTGCTGCCAAAAGCATTGAGCCGTTTAAGAAAATTAAAGGCGGTAAATACTTACAGTTAGTGCGCGATTTTAACTTCACTTTATATCCTCAAAGCTTCTCGGTAAGGGCGGATGTTGACCGTTATTATGCACGCTTGATAAACCGTAATAACGATGGGCCGCTAACCATTGTGCCCATCTTGTACGATAAAAACTTTACCATGAACCGCGTGTATGATATGCGGTGGGATTTGACAAAATCGTTGAAGATTGATTACCAATCGACAGCAAATGCACGTATTGATGAGCCCATCGGGCGTATTGACAAGAACGAAGACCCCAGCAAACTGGATACGATACAAAACAATTTGGTTGGCTTGGGACGTACTACTAACTTTACCCAAGTAACCAATGTAAACTATACGCTACCGCTTGCCAAATTGCCTTTGACGGACTGGATTACCGCAAGCACGCGATATAGTGCCAACTACGGTTGGACAACCGCCCCACCGGCAACACCGTTTTTGGGAAATACCATCCAAAACTCACAAAACTATTCGTACACTGCACAGTTTAATATGATGAACTTGTATAACAAGTTCCCTGCATTGCGCCGTATTAACCAAAACCAGCCTAAACAATCAAAGGCGGAGCAGAAAACCGACCCAGAGGAAGAGGAAGGTGAAGGCGACGACAAGAAAAAGAAGAAGAAAAAGAAGAGCGAAGAATCTCCCCTTTCAGGCTTTGGTACTGCGCTGGCCAAAACACTGATGATGCTTAAAAACGCATCGGTAAATTATACCTCAACCAAAGGTACTACGCTGCCCGGTTTCAGACATAAACCGTTGTATGCCGGTAACGATGCTGAACGCAACGCCCCCGGTTGGGATTTTGTATTCGGTAGTCAAGACCCTGAGGTACGTTACCGCATGGCTCGTGAAGGATTTTTGAGTATTGATACCCAACAAAACCAGTACTTTATACAAACCAGCAAGCAAGAGTTTAGTGCCAATGCTACTTTAGAACCGATAAAAGATTTTAGGGTTGAGTTGCGCTTTATCCGCAGTCATACCCAAAATATGCAGAGTGTGTTTAGGTACGATGAGGCTACTGACGCATTCCGTGATTACGGTTTCCAAGAGCAAGGAAGTTTCCAAGTGGGTATTTCAACCTTGCGTACTGCATTGGAGAAGAAGTTTATCAATACCAGTTCACCTTCGTTTGACCAAATGCTGAACAACCGCTTTATTATTGCCCAACGCCTTGCTGCTGAAAATCCCCGTTCTACGGGAACTTCGCAAACAGGTTTCCCCGAAGGATACACGAATAAAAATCAAGATGTGCTTATTTCATCGTTCTTGTCGGCTTATACAGGCAAAAATGCTTCTGACCAAAACCTTGATTTGTTCCCCAAAGTACCTTTCCCTTCTATCCGTGTAAACTATAATGGTTTAAGCAGGTTGAAGGCCGTGAAGAAATTTGCAAGCAGCATTACCCTTTCATCGTCATACAGTTCAACATACAGTGTGCCCCAATACACTACATTGCTAAGCCGTACTGATAGTGTGAACCCGCTTGACAGTAACTTCTACCCCAAGTATGAGATACGCTCGGTAACTATTAACGAGAGCTTTAACCCGCTAATTCGTATTGATATTAACTTTATCAATAACGTTACCGCCAACTTTGAGTACAAATCATCACGTACACTGGCACTTTCGCTGTCTAACTATAGTTTAAGCGAAACCCGTAACGTTGAGTTTGTAATCGGTTTGGGTTATCGCGCTAAAGAAATATATCTGCCGTTTAAAATCGGCGGTCGCAAACCGTTCCTTAAAAACGATTTGAACATCCGTATTGATTTCTCAATCCGTGATGTGGCTACCATGCGCCGCGATTTGCAAAACCTTGTTACAACTCCCACACAGGGGCAACGTATCTTGGCCATTAAACCGCAAATTGATTATATGCTGAACGAGAAGCTGAACTTACGCTTCTACTACGACCGTCGTGTTACTACCCCTGCTACATCAAATGCCTTCCCAACGGCTATTACGCAAGGGGGTATATCGTTGCGCTATACACTGCAATAGTTTAGCATACTGTCATTCCGAGCATAGCGAGGAATCTTATTACAATTGTGTTAACAAGGCGGGATAAGATGCTTCGCTATCACTCAGCATGACAGTAGTATCACGTCATTGCGAGGCCTCCCGAAGCTATCCTGACCCCTAAATCCCCTAAAGGGGACTTTACGCGTGACGAGTTTGTGCGGCCGCAGGTCCTGAGCTTGCCGAAGGAGTGTTTTGGGCATCTGTGTTAAAACGTTACACAAAGATGCTTCCTGCCCCAGAAGGACGGCTGTTTCATGTCATTGCGAAGTCTCCCGAAGCTATCCGCCCCTAAATCCCCTAAAGGGGACTTTACCAACAGATTGCTTTAAAACCCAAAAACGGTTTTTCGCAATGACGAATCCGCATCTGTCATTCCGAGTGCAACGAGGAATCTTATAGCAATTGTGTTCACAAAACGGGATAAAATGCTTTGCTATCGTTCAGTAGAACAAGTGGCGAAGTGGTAATTGCTGAACGTGTCGAAAAAATCAGAAAAATCTAATCGTCAGCCCTGCCCGCAGGTACGGTTGGTGTTTTTGGGGTCTCGGTGGTGGGTTTTGCAATCACAGTACCGGTAACAGTAATCGTGTGGTACTTTTCAGGGTCGTTAGATTGTATTTGCAATTGTTTGGCAAAAATACCCGGGTGTCCGTCAGAGTCATACTGCACTACAATTTCACCTGTTTTCCCCGGTTCTATCGGGTCTTGCGAATACGTAGGAGTAGTACAGCCGCACGGGCGGGTAACATTAATAATATATAAAGGGGTTGTACCCGTGTTTTTAATAATAAACTTATGTGTAACCTTTTCACCCTCTTTCATCGTTCCAAAATCATGCAGCGTACTGTCGATAGTCAGTTTAGCCTGTGCACTCACAGCCACAACAGTTAATGAAAGTAAAAGGGTAAAAAAGTACTTCATAAGAAATTATTTTTTGCGGGGTTTCAGTTTAATAGTCGCCTGCAAATACAAATACTCAGTGTCATTTTCGGCATTAGAAGAAACGATGAACGATTTGGAAGTAAACCCGTAATTCTCTTTCGGGATAAAATCTACCTTCACTTCACCCTCCTTACCGGGCATGATGGGTTCTTTTGAATACTTTACTACCGTGCAGCCGCAAGCAGTTTCAATATCGTTAATTACCAATGGTGCACCGCCTGTGTTTTTAAACGTAAAAACCCTTTCGTAACGCTCGCCCGGATATACATCACCCAGCTTAATCGTATGCTCGGTAAACGTAATTTTTGCCTTGCCTTCATGGGTTTTTGCAGGCATAACGGCTACGGTAAGTAGCTGAACGAAAAGCAGTAAATTCATCATAGCAGCACAAAAATAACTCACCCTTGCGTTAGTTTATCAAACAAGGGTGAGTTTATTATTAGTATTATTTATTGGGGGCTACAACGGGAGGAGTAGGTTGTGTAGCTTTTTCAACCACAGTACCTTTTATTGTAAGGGTAATTTGGCCGCCGTTAGAATCAACAGTAGCGGTTTTAGTAAACCCGCCCATAGCCGCAGCATTAAAAGTAACTTTTATTATTCCGGTTTTGCCGGGCATAATAGGCTCTTTGGGAAACTCAGGGGTGGTGCAACCGCAACCCGCTTTTGCATTAGTAATAATTAAAGGGGCATTACCGGTATTGGTAAATGTAAACTCATGCACGGCAGGCACATTGTGAGCAATGTTACCATAATCAAACATGGTTTCTTTAAAAGTAATTTTAGGTTCGTTTTGAGCCATGGCGGCAACAGCACCAAACAGCACAACGGTTAGGGTAAGTAATAATTTTTTCATAAAATTTGGTTTTGCTGTAAACCGTTCAAAAGCTGTTCCAAAACAAGTGTAAATCCAATGTTTTTAATCAAATTATCAATTACTTAACCGTCACACCCGCTTCAATCAAATAATGGCGGTCTTCAGCCTCAAAATAGTATCTCATGTTAGGGGTTACCACCGAGTCGGGGTGCTGAAGCAATTGGTCGGGGATAACATTCTCAATATTGCCCTCATCACAAATAATCATACGGGGTTTTTGCCACGCTACAAAAATTTTGTTAGTCCAAATCACATCGTGTTTATGAAAATAGCCAAACAGTTTATAAGGCGGTGATACAGGATAATCATACGGAAGCACCGCAGCTACCTTGCGTACACCGTCCCAATGCGGGTAATAGGTATGCGGGTGTTTTTCTTTAAGTACCTTTATTGCGGCATAGTTAAAAGAATATCCCCGCTCGGACAGTAATAGTTTTTCTTGGCGATTGAAGAGTATAAAAGCCACTGAAAAAGCTGTTACAAAACACACAAACGCAGGGCGGAACCATGCCCGCGAAAATAACAGCAGGCACAAACTGCCCATACTTAAAAATTGGGCAAATGTGAGCGAGAAACGAGGCACCCACACCAACGAGAAATATTTTGCAGGGAAATACACAAACCCCGATACAAGATTCACAGCCACTACAGGCAACATAAACGCCAGCCACCACAACCATACTTTGTAATTGGTAACCCGCATAAATAACAGCACGGCTGCAAAGGGCAATAGCAACAACCCAAAACTTTTGAATATGGGTATAAAGTAATCGCGCTTGGCTTGAGCGGTTTGCAATCCTATGCGCTCAAACGATTCGCTAAGGCGGTCATAACCAAAATCGTTTTGGTATTTGAGGTAGAAAATACCCGCTGCAAAAACAACCACATATACCCCACCCCACAACAAAGATTGCAGCAACCATCGTTTAGTAGTACTATTTTTTGCGGTGAATTGTATTGCCAGATAAAACAAATGCAAACAGGCTACCAATACAGCCCCGTCTTCTTTTATCGAAACCATTAGCAAAGCAACGATAGCGGAAACCCAATGCTGCTTTTTGTAAAGAGATAGTGTGAAAATAAAACCCAGCGGTACATACAGCATTTCGGTGTGGAAACCGTAATCAGGGTCGTCATACAACCAAAACGAAACAGGGCCGCAAAACACAGCAATGTAAAACACAGCCACCAGCAGTTTGTGGTTAATCTCTTCTGATTTTTTATATAATATCGGAAATGTGTACCACAACGCCCATAAATACAGTGCAAACTGCACGATAAAAATACCTGTTGCCCCCCATTTGAGCACAAAAGGCCCCATAGCCAAATCAAAAAAGTAGTTATGCAGTTTACCGTGATACCCGTAGCAGTTTTCGTGCATCAACGGGCGGCCTTGCAACCATCCCCTGCAAATTTGTATGTGCGTGTATAAATCAGACTGGTAGCCCAGCTTGGTAAAAATGCCCAGTTTAGCAGCAAAATACCAAATCAGTATGCCCAAAGCGGCTGTAAAAACAGCTATTCCAAAAATATCACGTCGCTTAAAAATATCAATCACTGCCTTGTTTAGCCTTTTGTTTTAAGAGAACCCATTGCCAAATAAAAAATACCGCAGCTAACGGCAGCAGCCAAATCATGCGGGCCATATACCTATCTACTACTCCCGAGAGTGAGGCACACACTATACCGTTTATCAGGCAACCTAAAATTATAGTAAGTGCAAAAGCCGTAGCGCCATTATATTGCTTTTGGCGGATGCTGATACCTGCAAACACCACAATTACCAACAAAGCTGCATACACCGTGCATCGTTGTATTTTTGACGCAGTTTCAAAGTGTAACGTTTGATGGTATTGGGCTGCATTTTTGTATTGTTCCATCTCGCGGCCAAAAAAATCTTTTATGCCCACATATACCGGCGAGCCTTCGGCCATTGGAGTAAGGTAACCTAAATCAAACATACCCAACTGCTTCCAACTGTCGCTAACACATTTGTCAATCAACACCTTTCTTGAGGGGCCGTAAGCCACAATACCTTTCACAAGTTTACCGTATTCTTTATCTTTCGCAATCCAACAATTGCTCCAATCCTCCTGCATACAAACACCATCGTACAAAGGGCCGCTGCCAAACTTCCACAAAAAAGCTACAGCGTTCGGGGGTAAATTATTCTTTTCTGCACATAAATCAGCAGGGGCAGCGGGACAATGCTTATCAAGATAAACTTTAGCTGCTCCGGTTTCAATACACCGGGCTACTAAAAATATATTGCCGGTTCGTGAAGGTTTAAAGCCTGCTCCCAGCCAATAATTAAACAGGCTGATAACCAGCCAAGCACCTATGCCCCAAAACACCAGTGTTTTGTGGTTCTTATTCCGTTCACTAAAAAAAGGTTTTCTTTTATACGCAAGCCGCACCAGCCAAAGCAACAATGCAACAACACTAATAATAAGCAAATGGGAACTGTGCACCGATATGCTGAAAAGCATAATAACAGTGAGCCAAAAGCGGTGGTTACTTTTGATGTTTTTGCCTGCCAGTAAAATGCCCGCACACAACAATGCAATGGAAGAAAATACATCGGCCATTAGTTGGCTGTTATTGTACGCCAGTCCGCTGGTAAGTCCAAGCCCTATTAATAAAATGCAAGCAGGGAGTATAGTTTCTTGTCGGTTGGTTAAGTAACGTACTGCCAACCGCATTACATAAAACAATATAAGCGATTGTGCCAGCAACACCAACCAAAGGCTATACCATAGGCTGCTGTGCCGTACAAACCAAGCGTAATAATAAGGTCGGTCAACGGGTAGATAATTAATAAACCCTGAAGCGATGTATGTGCCCGAATCGGAATAAAGTAATGGATAGCCGTTTACCAGTGCAGGATAATTTATTGCAGCAAGCGCAGCAATAAAAAGCAGCAGTTTAAGTACCCATCGGCCCATTGGCCAAAGATACACATTGAAAATTATTTATGATTTTTTGGATACCCTGCTATCCGCGTTGTATCAAATACATGGTGTAGGCGGTATATGCCAGCAAAAATACAATGCCCTCAAAACGGCCTATGGTGTGGCGTTTGCCCACAAACAGCAGCCCAAACAACAACAAACTGGTTAAAATATTAACTCCGGCATCAACTTGTCCGTAAGTGTTGATAGGTATCGGCCTAATGAAAGCACCCGTACCCAAAATAAAGAAAGCATTAAAAATATTACTGCCTACTACGTTTCCAATGGCAATATCAGTTTGGCGTTTGTATGCAGCAATAGTACTGGTGGCCAGTTCAGGCAAGCTGGTACCCGCCGCCACAATAGTAAGCCCCACAAACTTCTCACTCAAACCCATTGCAAAGGCAATTTCAACAGCCCCGTCAACCACCCATTTGCCGCCAAATACAAGACCCGCTAATCCCAATACTATATACAGTATTGATTTTGCAGGGGGCATTAGTTTTATTTCTTCGCCGCCTTCTCCCCCTGCATCCTTTGCAGTGGCAAATACATAAAAAATAAAAACGACAAAAAACATTAGCATCACCAGCCCGTCAATACGGGTTAATGCACCCGCTAAGGGTGATTGCGAAGTGGCATTATAGGTAGCAAAAACATCGGGTTGGTCGTTGTCCAAAAATATATCGCTACCCGCCACCAAAATCAAAACAGCACTTAATAAAGTTAAGGGTATTTCCTTCCAAACGGTATTGCGGTGCACTGTAAGCGGGTAAATAAGAGCCGATATGCCCAAGATAAACAACACATTAAAAATGTTGCTACCCACCACATTTCCCAATGCAATCTCATTGGCACCGCTAATACTTGCCAGCGAGGTTACAATTAACTCAGGCATTGAGGTGCCAAAGGCCACCACCGTTAATCCAATTACAAGATTACTTACATTAAATTTTTTTGCTACCGATGAAGCTCCGTCAACCAAAAAATTGGCTCCGTAAATAACCATAGCAAAGCCTACAACGAATAATAGATATACCATAAAAGGATGATTCTCTTGGTGGTGCAAAACTACACCAAATAGCATCCGCTTTTTAACTGTGAAAAATTTTTAGTGATTATTCTCGGTATAACAGATATGCCATATATGCCGCATAACCTGATAAGAAAATTATCCCCTCATACCTGCCAATGGTATGTTTGCGACCCACAAACAGCAACGAGAATAACAAAACACTGGCACCTATATTAACCAAAGTATCTACTTGTCCAAAAACAGTAACAGTAATGGGGTTTGCTATAGCACCCGCGCCAAGTATCAAAAAAGTATTAAAAATATTACTGCCCACTACGTTGCCTATGGCAATATCAGATTGTTGTTTGCGAGCCGCCACCACAGTTGTAGCCAATTCAGGTAAGCTGGTGCCTAACGAAACAACCGTGAGGCCGATAAATTTTTCGCTTAATCCAATAAGAGCTGATAGCTGTATAGCCCCGTTCACAATCCAACGGCCGCCTACAATAAGTCCCGCTAAACCAAACAAAATATAAAAGGACGATTTTGCCACAGGCATTGTAACCACTTCATCAGTTTCAGTGCCCACCCCCTCTCCTATCCCCTGCTTTGCACTGGCAAAAGCATAGTATAAAAACACCATAAAAAAACAGATAAGCACCCAACCGTCAATGTGCGAAAGCACACCCGCTAAGGGCAAAGCCGATTGTTTGGGAATACCTTGCGAAAGATAAGAAGGGTCTATCAGCACATCACTGCCAAGCAAAAATATCAAGAGCGCAGCCAATAAGGCCAAAGGAATTTCTTTCCAAACTGTATTTTTATGTACCGTTAGGGGTGAAAGCAATGCCGCAATACCAAGTATAAGCAGTACATTAAGAATATTGCTGCCTACTACGTTGCCAAATGCAATATCGTTATTACCATTTATGCTGGCCAATATGGTTACTACCAACTCGGGTGCCGATGTGCCGAAAGCAACAATAGTAAGCCCGATAACCAAACTGCTCACGTGCAGTTTTTTTGCTATAGCAGCGGCTCCGTCCACCAAAAAATTGGCTCCGTAAATCACAAAGAAAAAGCCGGCTATAAACAGCAAGTAATCCATACACGGACAAGGTAAATAACTTCAAAAAACGTTTGTAAGCCTTTCGGCGGGAGAGTACTAATAGCGTGTTATCGCTGCATCGCCCCAAAGCTCTTCAATGGCATAAAACTCACGTTTTTCATTCAAAAACACGTGCGCCACCACATTCACATAATCCAACAATACCCATTCAGCATTCTCAAAACCTTCCTTGTGCCAAGGGCGTTCGTTCAAAGCTTTTTCAACCTCCTCATCAATAGAGCGGCCTATTGCTTCTACTTGCGTATCACTATCCCCGTGGCAAATCACAAAAAAATCAGCCACAGCACTTTTTATCTTTCTCAAATCCAGCACTACAATATCGTGTGCCTTCTTTTCTTCCATACCTTTTACTATCACATCGCACAGCACCAAGCCTTCATCAACCGTTGTTTTTTTACTCATCAAATTTTAATCGCTTAATTTGTCGGCAAAAATAGCGCATTTGTTTCAAACCATTTCAAATAACGGAACCATAGGTTCAGCATACTTGTATTTGCCCCAAACAGCATCTACCAATACCTATTGCCGTACCTTGCTGAACGAGGAACCGCAACCCCCAAACGGATTGGTAGTGCGTACAGGGCACCAATACGAGGGAAGGGGGCAGCGCGGCAATGTGTGGCAAGTGCAGGCAGGGTTAAATTTAACTTTTAGCTGTGTGGTGTACCCGCATTTTTTAGCCCCTGCCGACCAGTTTTATTTAAACATGGCGGTATCGCTTTCAGTAATAGATTTATTGGATAGCTACGTGCAAGGTGCAGTGATGAAATGGCCTAACGACATTTATATAGGCAGGCGAAAAATTTGCGGGATTTTGATTGAAAACAGCCTGATGGGCAGCAAATTGCAATCATCTATTATAGGTATAGGTATAAACATTAACCAAACGGAGTTTGAAGGACTAACGGCTACATCGCTGGCTGTAGAAAACGGGCAAACCTATGATTTAGAAGAACTAGTGCGCCAATGGTGTTCTTGTATGCAAGCCCGTTACGATTTATTAATACAAGGCCGTTTTTATGATTTAAAAACAGCTTACCTGCAACGCCTTTGGGGCTTAAATACTGTTGTAAATTTTTATAGAGAGGAACAATTAACCCAAGGCATTATTAAAGGGGTGAACACCGCCGGACAATTGATAATGGAAGAAAACGGCACCGAATTTTTTTACAACTTTAAAGAGATAAGTTTCGTTTTATAAACACTACCGTATGAATCTTATTATTGACCAAGGTAATACCAGTACTAAATACGCTGTGGTATCAGCACAAGGAGAGGTGGTGCATAAAACAACTGCCGTTGATGTTAGTGCTGAGGTTTTAAAACAATTACTGGGCGGTTATACCATACAAGCAATATTGGTGAGCAGTGTGCGGCATGATTACCAAGTATTGAAGCCTTATTTTGAAGGAATTGGGGTACAAGTAGTTTTTTTTGATGATGATTGCCACCTGCCTTTTACCAACTTATACGCAACCCCAAAAACGTTGGGAAAAGACAGAATTGCCGGGGTTTGCGGGGCACTGAAATATTTTGCGGGACAAAATTGCTTGGTGATAGATGCTGGCACCTGCATTACCTATGATTTTATAGACAGCGAAAAAAAATATTACGGTGGCAGCATAAGCCCCGGCCTTGAAATGCGCCTGAAAGCCATGCAGCATTTTACAGGAAAATTGCCCCTTGCTCCTTTAGAATGGCCTGAAGATTTTACGGGCAACAGCACTCAAACTGCTTTGCAAACAGGTGCAGTTTATGGGGCAGTGAATGAAATAAACGGCTTTATTGCCCGTTATAAACAACGGCATGGCCTTTTGCAGGTGTTAATGTGCGGGGGTGATACAGATTTTTTGGCGAAACGGTGCGAAAGTGAGATATTTGCCGCCTCTGATTTGGTAATCACAGGCTTGAACGAAATTTTAATATACAATTTACCGCATGTTGCGTAAAGCCATTTGGATGTTGCTGGGGATAGGTGCCGCAGGAAATTTGTTTGCACAAAATCTAACCCGTTCGCCCTACTCGGGGTTTGGAACGGGCGATTTGCAGTTTTACGGGTTTGCACAACAGCAGGCTATAGGAAGAATTACACAATCATTACGTAGCGAAACCGATTATAGTATCGGCAACCCTGCCTCATATTCGGCTCTGCGTTATACAGTATATCAAGCAGGCTTAAATGCCTCATTAGGTACTATTGAAAACAAAACCCTGTCGCAAAAAACAAACACAGTAGCCTTAGGGTATTTTTCATTAGGCTTGCCCATTAATCCAAGACGCGGATGGGGCGGTGCTTTCGGGTTAACCCCATACAGTGCCATAGGCTTCAAGTCGTCAACCACCACAACCGATACTTCTACAGGAAACTATACCAATATACAAGAAGGCAGCGGCGGACTTAACCGCTTTTATGTGGGCATGGGTAAAACCTTATTTCATAATTTCTCTATAGGGTTTAATGCTTCCTACATATTCGGTCAGTTAGTTTCAACCGAAAAAGTATATTTCAATCCTGATTCGGTGTATCTTGATTACCGCGAAGACCGCACCCGTTTTGTAGGCGGATTTAATTTTGATATTGGCCTGCAATACCACGATACCATTTACCGCAGCAAAAAAAGCAACGAGAATAAATGGGTATTAAATGTGGGGGCTACCTACCATTTAGGCTCAAACCTAAATACAAAACAAGAGCTGTATGCCCGTACGGTGTATCAATATTTGAACAATGATTACCGCCGCGACACCACCCAATATTTAGAAGGGCAAAAAGGTACCCTTTCACTTCCCGCAGGGTTTTCGGCAGGGATAGGATTTACAAAAACCGGCCGCAAAAACCTTTGGTTTATAGGGGCTGAGTATTTTAGCCAACAATGGTCGTCATACACATCCTTCGGTCAAAATGCAGGATTAAAAGATTTGAATAGTTTTTCAGTCGGAGCTTCTTACCAACCATTATTGGCAAGTAAATCAACCGACATCACAAAAAAATACCTTAAATACATACAGTACAGGGCAGGAATACGCTACTCAAATACTCAAGTTGTATATAAAAATACACAGATTAGTGAGTATGGTATCAATTTTGGATTAGGTTTCCCTGTAAAACCATTTAACAGCCTTGTATCGTATATCAATCTTGGGGTTGAATACAATAGCAGAGGACTAATTAAAGATGACTTAATAAAGGAGAATTACATTCGCTTCTTTTTAGGCTTATCAATAACCGATAAATGGTTTGTAAAGTATAAATATGAGTAAATCAGCAATTATGAAAGTATCACAAATATTTATTTTATCAGCGGCTTTGCTGGCAGGTTCTTTTGGCTTGGCGTGCAAGGCCACAGCTACTGTTGCAACACCCGCTACAAATAACGGGGCAATGGTTGCTGAAACAGTAGAGGTTGACCAAACACCCCAAAAAGACGGAAACGGCGGTACTGAGCCCGAGTGCGCAAACACATTAGGAACAGACAGCGCCGAAACCCGCAAAAACGTATCGCTGTACCGCGAGCAATTTCAAAACAAGAAATATGTTGAGGCATTGCCTTTTTGGCGTTATGCCTACCAAAATGCCCCTTGTTTTAAGGAGTATATTACCGCCGACGGTGCTTACCTGATGGCAGTAATGATTAGCAAAACCAATCCAAAGGAAACCGCTACCATCAAAGCGTATGCAGATACCTTGATGCAAGTGTACGATACCCGTTTGCGTTTGTTTGGCCGTAATGGTAACGTAGTAGGCCGCAAAGGCAGGGATATGTTTAAATATTTCCCTGAAAAAACCGCCGATGCTATCACTCTATTGCGTGAGTCTATTGAAATAGAAGGTAACAAAAGTGCTGAAATGGTGATTTTTGATTTGATGGCAGCCACTGTACAACAAAACAAAAACGGGGGCTTAATTGCCGACGACGAAGTAATTAATTGGTTTGATAAACTATCTGCCATTATAGATGCTAACCTGAAAGAGAAGCGTGCCCAATACAACGACCCTGCTGCAAAAGACACTGCCCGTACCGGACAAGCAATGCGTTTGTGGGAGTGGGTAGAATCAGCCGTGGTTGATTTGGGAAGCCCCTACTTAACCTGCGAAAAACTTACCCAACTATACCAACCTAAGTTTCAAGCTACGCCTGAAGACCCTGCATTGGTTGAAAAGATTATTGCTTTGTTGAAGCGCGCTCCTAACTGTGCAAAAACTGATTTTTACTTAGATGTAGCTGAGCAGAACTTTAAACTAAATCCCTCGGCTGCTGCTGCTGCTGCACTTGCTAAGGCATTCCAAGAGAAAGGTAATAACTCAAAATCAAAAACTTACTACGAAAAAGCCGCAGAGCTTGAAACTGATAAATTGGCCAAAGCCGATTATTATGTTGTATTGGCCAGTTTAGAACTTAGCACGAACGACTGCTCAAGTGCACGTACATACGCAAGAAAAGCACTTGATAACAACCCAAAAAGCGGAGAAGCCTACATGGTAATAGGCAATGCTTATATGGCTTGTGCAGGCGGTTGCGGAACCGGAAAAGTTGAAAGCCAATACCCATACTTGGCAGCTTACGATAAGTTTGTACAAGCTAAAAGTGTTGACCCATCGATAGCTGATAAGGCTAACTCACGTATGGCAATTGCTGCCGCCCGCTGGCCTCAACGCGAAGATGTTTTCTTTGAAAACAAAACAGAAGGCAGCACCGTAAACACCGGTTGCTGGATTGGTGAAAGCACCACCTTGCGCGTAAGGCAATAATCTTTAGTTACATAAATTATACTAAACCCGCTGCAAAGGCACTAAGGCAAAAAACATCCGTTGTTTATACCTTAGTGCCTTTGTGGCTAAATAAAATAACCCCTGTTGGGTTTCATGATAAAAAACAACACATATTATAGTGCCCTAATTGTTTTGGCGGTTCTGTTTTTTGCTATGCAATCGTGTGTTAAAACAGGCGATTGGCAAAAAGTGAAGCAGCTGCAAAACGATACGGTTTATCCTGAGAAGGCAACAGGCGTTGAGATAAATATTACCGACTCAGGCCATCGTATTGCGCAAATACATTCACCGTTAAT
The DNA here is from genome assembly GCA_035906255.1 of Bacteroidia bacterium. GTDB lineage: Bacteria > Bacteroidota > Bacteroidia > UBA8524 > UBA8524 > SB11. The sequence goes on along the minus strand of JAMIFM010000037.1, from coordinate 22,247 downwards.
GGAACGGTACAGTGGTAAAAACCCATACCTTGAAATGAAAAAGGGAGTAAAGGCATTGTTTTTTAACAAACAAGGGGTGAAGGAGAACCAATTGGATGCCAACTACGCCATTAGCCACGAAAACGAGAAAATTATTGAGGTACGGAACGACGTGCGCCTTGAAAATATTAAGGGTGAGCGTTTGAATACCGAAAAGCTGACTTGGAACCAAGCAAGCAAAAAAATATATACCGACCAGTTTGTGAAAATAACTACCCCTGATGAAGTGATTTACGGGGATGGTTTTGAATCAAACCAAAACTTTACAGAGTACAAGATTTTTAAAATAAGGGGCATACTAAGCCTCAAAGACGTTAAAACCGATAGTAGCACCCATGTTGACTCGATTCATTGAAATAATGTGGCTGGTGATAGCCATTGCAAGTATTGCCGTGTTTTTTTACCTGCTTATCAGCGAAGGTTTTACAAATGGCAAAGCGTGGGTGTATCTTATCACCGCAGCCATAGCCACCGGAATGTTTTTATTGCGCCGTTGGCAGCGCATCAGGCAAAAAAACAGTTAATCGGTATTATTTCATAGTGGCAGGCTGCTCGGCCAAAAAGGCTTTCCATTCGTCAAGCATCCTACCTTTCAACACTCTCGGTATCTTATTTTGCGAACCCAGCTTACCCATTTTCTCCATCCAACGGATAAAGTAATCAGTAGGCACAACATCCACAATAATTTCTTTTAGCGCATGCCTACGCTCTACCGCGTAATCGTCATTCAACTCTTTCAGCAACTCATCCAAACGGTTTTTCACGTAGGCCTTATCAATTCCACCGTCGCAGGCAATATACCAATGGTGCGCAAACAATGAGTCGTAACGCTCACCGCACACCATAAACTCACGCATTTCAATATTCAGTTCATTGCTCAGCATGGCCACCGCCTTTGTCATATTATCCACCGAAAGGTGTTCGCCCACCAAACTCAAAAAGTGCTTAGTACGGCCGGTAATAACCACCTCAAGGTTTTTAAAATCAACAAACTTCACCACATCGCCAATCATGTATCGCCAAGCCCCTGCACAAGTAGAAACCAACATGGCATACTCTTTTCCCAGCTCCACATCCATTAGTGTTAAGGCTTTTGCTTCAGGTTTCATCACCCCCTCATCCGTAAAATTAGTGGTATCAAAAGGCACAAACTCAAAATACAACCCGCCTTTTATCTGCAAGCGCATCCCCAGTGAATCGGGCGATGTTTTAAAACCCATAAACCCTTCAGAGGCAAGATAAGTTTCAAAATAATATACAGGCTGACCAAGCAATTTCTCAAAAGCCTTTCTATACGGGTCAAACGAGTGCCCACCGTGTACATACACTTTAAAATTAGGCCATATATCGTGTATGTTGTTTAGCTTATAATAATCAATAATATTTTCAAACAAAATCTGCACCCAAGCAGGCACCCCCGCAATCATTCCCACATCCCACTTCTTAGCGTCGCGCACCATTTCATCAATCTTCTCCTGCCAGTCGCGCTTTTTTCGGGTTTCCTTAACAGGCTTAGAAAACGGCTGAAACCATACGGGTAAATTGCCCGTAGTAATCCCGCTAAGGTCGCCGCTGTAATTTATTCCGTTAAACTCCAAATCAGTACTGCCGCTCACCATTAGTGAGTCTTTAGTCATTGCGTCCTTAGGCAAACCTTCGGTGCGCGCAATATTCAGTAACTGGCGGGCACTGGTGCGTTTTATTGTTTTAAGCATTTCGCCCGTAACGGGTATATACTTACTTGCCCCGTCAGACGTTCCCGAACTCAGTGCAAAGTAATTCACCTTTCCCGGCCATGCCATGTCAGCTTCCCCTGCACGGGCACGCTCCCACCAAGGTAACATTGTAGAGTAATCACCAATCGGAACACGGCCGGCAAACTCCTCGCTTATATTAGGGCTAAAAAAAATCTCGTCGAAACCGTATTGTTTGCCAAACTCTGTATCTCTTGCCTTTTCAATCAGTTTGCGCAAAACTTTCGCTTGTGTATCATACGCCTTAGGCTGATTAATATCAAACCGCTGCTTAATTTCAATCCCCTTTTGTACTATGGATTTAATAATCCCCATCTAACTCAACGTTTTTATTAAACTTGCAAGTTACATAAAATTAGAAATCCCGCTACTTTCGCAAGCCAAATGTGGGTAATTCATAACCGTTTATCATTTAAATTTAAAATACTGTATGACTGAAGATATAACACTCCGCTGGAAGGAGTTGGAAGAGAAAATGACCGCTGAGTACGGCAAAAAACCCGACTTAAATGCTTTTTTATTGCTGATTGGGATACGTGAGTTGGGTAGAGTGAAAGAAAAATTTACCAAAGAAGAGAAAGTAGCCCTGATGCACATTGCTGTATGCAAGTTACTGAGCCAATCAGGGTATTACGAGTTGGAAGGTACCGACCAAGACGGATGGCCACACTGGAAGTTGGTTAAAAACCCGCCGTTTATTAATGTTTTTGAACAGGAGATATACTTGCGCCAACACATTATTGAGTATTTTGAGGCCATGTAACTAAACGGATATGTAACTTTATGCCTCTATACAGTGTATGCAACGTGCAAATTTTGTATGTTAGCACTTTATAGCAACTTTTGTTTGAGACAATACAGATGAAAAAGACAGTTTTTATTGCGTTTAGTGCCCTGCTTACTTGGGCTGCGTGCAAACCATCCCCAAAAAACACACCACAAACTCCCGCACAAGATACCCAAGCGGCAACACAACCCGTTATTGAGGAAACTAAAGATACAACAGGGCAAAAAGAGCAATTGGTAGAAATTACTACGGCTGCCGGAAAAATAGTGTTGAAACTATATAACGAAACCCCGCAACACCGTGATAACTTTATAAAACTTGTGAAAGACGGGTATTATACTGATTTGTTGTTCCATAGGGTGATAAAAGGGTTTATGATACAAGGCGGCGACCCTGATTCTAAAACCGCAAAACCCGGTCAACAACTGGGAGCCGGAGATGTAGGCTATACCATACCTGCTGAAATTAACAACAAACTAATACACAAAAAGGGTGCATTGGCAGCAGCAAGGACTGAAAACCCTGAGAAACGCAGCAGCGGATGCCAGTTTTATATTGTACAAGGCCAACACACCAACCCTGATGATTTGCAAAACATGGCTTATTATCGCGGTTACCAATATTCGCCTGAGCAATTAAAGGCTTACGAAAAGGGCGGAGCACCCTCTCTTGACGGACAATATACCGTATTTGGCGAGGTAGTGAGCGGATTAAACGTTGTGGACGCTATTGCTAACCAAACGGTTGACGGTTACAGCCGCCCCTTTGGCGATATACGCTTCAACATAAAACTGAAAGAATAAAAACGGCAAAACTATTGTAGCATTATAAAATAAAGCAAAGTTTATTCACTTATGAAAACCGCAAGCAAACTGATTATCGTACTTATATGTGTGGCCGCTAACCTGCAAACAGGTTTTGCACAACAAACCACCGTATCAAAACAAACACCAACTACCAATACCAAAGTGGAAAATAAAGAACAAAAAGTGCAAATAAGCACAGAGCATGGGAATATAGTGTTGAAGCTATACAACGAAACCCCACAACACAGGGATAATTTTATTAAACTGGTAAACGATTCGTTTTACCACAACTTGCTATTTCACAGGGTTATACGTAACTTTATGATACAAGGCGGCGACCCTCAGTCAAAAACAGCAACCCCCGGCCAGCAACTTGGTGCTGGTGATATAGGTTATACAGTTCCTGCTGAGTTTAACCCCAAACTAATACACAAAAAAGGTGCGCTTGCGGCCGCCCGTCAAGGCGATAAGGTAAACCCGCAGAAACGCAGCAGCGGTTGCCAGTTTTATATTGTCCAAGGACAGGTGCTTGACAGTGTCCGCTTACAAATGATAGGTATGCAAAACGGTATCACCTACACCCCTGAGCAAATAGCGGCATACACAACCATTGGCGGAACACCGTTATTGGACATGAACTATACGGTATTTGGAGAGGTAATAAGCGGAATGGAAGTAATTGATGCAATAGCAGCGGTACAAACCATGCCCGGCGACCGTCCGATGAAAGACGTTAAATTTACTATTACGCTGATAAACGAATAGAGCCTATATGGTAAAACACCTCACATACATATTGGTACTGCTGTGCATGCAGGCAACTGCTGCATTAGCACAGCAAACTGCGGTAAGCGGTCGAGTTACCGACGCTGCCACAGGCGAGGCCATGCCGTATGTGAATGTGGTTTTTAAAGGTACTACCATTGGTGCAAGCACCAATTTTGACGGCTATTACAGTATCACCATCGCAACAAAGGTTGATTCTGTAATGGCCTCTTTTATGGGATACGATATAATTGTTAAACCCATAAAACAAGGCATTTCACAGGTTGTTGATTTTCAGCTTGAAGAAACCATTTCTGAAGTATCAGAAGTAGTGGTTACCCCCGGCGAAAACCCTGCCAATAAAATTATCCGAAAGGTGGATGAACGCAGAGACTTTAACGAGTTTAAGTCGCTGGAAGCCTACCAGTACGAGAGCTTCACCAAAATACAACTGGCGGTAGATAACCTCTCGGAGAAATTTAAAAACAAGAAAATGGCACAGCCCATTTTACCCTTGTTTGATACCGTTGCCCACCTTTCAGAAGGAGGCAAACCCATTTTGCCTGTATTTATTTCTGAAAGTTTATCAGATTTTTATGTGTTGATGAAACCCTACCATACCCGCGAATACATCAAAGCCACAAAAGTGGTGGGCGTGGGTGTAACAGATGGTAGCCTCACTTCGCAGATTATCGGTTCCAGCTTTCAGCAATATAATTTTTACAACAACTGGGTAAACATACTGGATAAAAACTTTGTATCGCCCATAGCCGGTTCAGCACTCATGTATTATGTGTTTACCATACGTGATACGGTGGAGATTGACGGAAAACCCTGCTACGAGTTGCAGGTGAACCCCAAACGCGAGGGTGATTTGGCTTTTACAGGCAAAATTTGGATACAAGACTCAACCTATGCCTTGAAACGGGCAATGCTTGAGATTAGCAGCAAGGCAAACCTGAATTTTATTGATAAACTTAAAATACAGCAGGAGCTTGAAATGACCAGTGCGGGCCCTTGGCTGCCTTCAAAAACAAGGGTACTGATAAACATACAGGAGTTGAGTGAGAACACACCCGGTATGGTGGCGTTGTTCTATACCTCAAACAAAGATTTTGTGGTGAACCAGCCTAAGCCGGTGAAGTTTTACGAAAACAGACTGGAGGTGGCTGAAGATGCTACCCAATTTGATGATGAATTTTGGAATGAAAACCGCCACGAGCAGATAAGCGAAAGTGAAAAACGGGTGTATAAAATGGTGGATACCCTGCGCAACCTTCCTGCCGTGAAGACATGGATAGAGTACGTGGATATTGCCATTAACGGGTTTAAAGATTTTGGCAAAGTAGAAATTGGCCCCTATGCCTTGTTTTACGGCTATAATAACCTTGAGGGTAACCGTTTTAGAGTTGGATTTAAAACCAACGAATATTTCAGCAAGAAGTGGACGATAAGAGGATACGGAGCATACGGTACACTGGACGGACGCTTTAAATACAGCGGACAGGTTGAGAGAATTTTATCTCGCAGGCGATGGACAATTGTGGGACTGAAATATAAAAACGATGTGGAACAAATTGGGGTAAGCGACCAAGATTACTCTACCAGCAACTTGTTTACACAATTGTCGCTGTTTCAGGCCGACCAATTGAACCGCACCGTTGAATACAAAACATGGGCAAGCCGTGAACTAAAAAAAGGCATTACTGCTAAAATATCGGTGCAAAATAAATCGTACAGTTTCACCCCTATCCGCAACTTTAACTTCGCATATTATCAAAACCCCGAAGATCCGGCCAATTCTTCAATATCAACAGATTTTATCAATTCATCGGTTACGCTGGAAGCACGCATAGCCATGAAGGAGTTGTTTATTATTGACGGTAACGACCGTGTGAGCATTGGTAACGCTAACGCACCCCGTTTCAAGTTTTCTTACACACGCGGGTTTAAAGATGTGCTGGGGAGCGGATTTAACTATAACAAAGCCGAAGTAGAAATACGCCAATACATTGTTTTTGGTACACTTGGGCAAGGTGATTACATATTTAGTGCGGGTAAGGTATTTGACCCGTTACCCTATCCTTTGTTGTTTGTACAGCGCGGCAACGAGGCTATTGTTAGCAGCCGCAGTGCCTATAACCTGATGAACTTTTTTGAGTTTGTAACCGACCAATATGTGGCTATGAACTACGAGCACCATTTTGAAGGCCTGCTTACCAACCGCCTGCCTTTAGTTAAAAAATGGAAGTTGCGTTTGTTTGCTACCGGTAAAGGCGTTTGGGGTTCAGTAACCCCGCAAAACCTTGCCATGCTGCCTAAAGTGGATATGAATGGCCGTCCAGTATCAAGTTTCGGAGAAATTAACCGCGAACCATATATTGAAGTAGGTTACGGTTTAGAAAATATATTCCGTGTACTACGGGTTGATTTTGTACACCGCCTCACCCATCTGAACAACCCCGCCGCGCGCCCTTTCGGCGTAAAATTCCAAGTACAATTATCGTTTTAAAACTGTCATTCCGAAGCGTCCGCGCTTCAGGAATAAGGAGAGTAGCGTCCCGCTACATATAGTTGGTTCGCGTGGACGCGACATAAAAGCCACTTCAAGCGCGGACGCTTGAAGGAACCTATATACTTATCTGCCATTGCGAGGTCTCCCGAAGCAATCCGCCCCTAAATCCCCTGAAAGGAACTTTACCAACAGATTGCTTCAAAACCCAAAAGCGGTTTTTCGCAATGACGCACCACACGTGTCATTCCGAAGCGTAGCGAGGAATCTTATTGAAATTGTGTTAACAAAGCAGGACAAGGTGCTTCACTGTCGTTCAGCATGGCTGAGCAAGTGTGGCACCACCCTGAGCTTGTCGAAGGACAGATTATCTCACCACCACACGCTCTAATTGGGTAGCTACCTCGGGAGCGGTTTCTTTAGCACTTAGCATATACAAACAATATCCATTAAACAGGGGGTGATTAGGCAAGCGTTGCAGTAAATCCTGAACGGTTTTCTGATAAACAGTCTCCCAAAATGCCTCTTGCTGGTCTTTTTCAGTTTTCCCCGATTCTGTATAACGGGCCATTGCTCCCTCGTACTTAGATAATTCAAGTGTTTCAGCAATTTTTTTAGCGTGTTCAAAACTCCCCGATGCAAAAAACTTAGCCCACAGTAAATTCAACAAAAAAGGGTTTTTCACAGTGCTATCAGGTATCACAGGCAAGCCGTAACCCTTCACCCCTTCATAATACTGCTGTTCATCAACATTAAACTTTTTTTGAAGGCTTTGGGGCGCATAGCTCACCAAATTCAAAATGTGGATAGTAGTCAACCGTTCATTCGTATCCATTTTTGTAAAATGTTCTTCAACGGCATTTAATAAGTAAAACTTGCCCTTAAACAGCTCAGCAAAAAATCCCAACATAGGCAAGGTTTTTTCAGGGTCAAGCTGCATTTTCGGTTGTGAAAAATAAAGCAATCCGTCAATCTCCCTGTCAGGTTCAAGCCCTTCGTAGCAGTAGTTTTGCCATACAAAAAAGCTATCAGGTACGGTAAACTTGCGGGGAATGTACTTATACGCACTCACGCTGATGGTTTGCCCGAAAGTGGTTTTCTCCCCGTTAGAATGGTCAGTTACAGTAATAGCAATTTCATACTCACCGCCCTTAGCATCGGCTGTAAACTCATAGTTTAATACCGTTTCGCACAAAAACACCGCCGAAGTATCGTTCACCACCTTTGTTAAGCCCTTCACATTCTTGCGGTCAAGCAATACTGTCGTCCCTTTTTTAATGGTAAGATTATAAGTTACATTGGCCTTCTTTTTAGCATCGGTGCCAAAGCCGCTAATTAGCGGCAGCATATAAAACGCTTGTCTTTTATAGATTTGCGAAGTTTGTGGAATAGCCCCCAGCGGAACCTCAGCATTACTTTTGTACCAGCGGTCGAAAAAATTAGAATAGGTAGTAACCGCCAACCGCCCTTCAATGGCGTGCAGAGGTATGATAAATAAAACCAGTAACAGTACAAACAGCGTTTTTTTAACCATCATTAATATTCTTTCTCGCCTTTTATGGCCTTTTCATAATCGGGGTGTTTAAGCAAATCGCCGTAATCATCCGGCCATTTCTTGCTCAAAAACACTTTCCAATACACGGCTTTACTCATACTGTCCCAATGTATCAGCGACTTTTTGTACTGCCATGTTTGAAACCCGTTTAGATATACAAAGAATGCGCCAAGCACCAAAAACGTTGCACCCGTCCATTTGCGTTGTAGTGCCCACGTAAACAATGCTGCCAGCGGCAAAGCCATCGCACCGTAGATATCAATCATTGGCCGCGAGCCAAAGCTACCGCCATACCACCACGACCACCAGCTATATACGCACCAAACAAAAACAGGCAGAAACAGCCAAAGTCCCCAAGCCCATTCTTTAGCGTATTTTTTTATTACAAAGAAACCTGTCACAGCCAAAGCCATCACAGGGGTGTATAACCACCAGCCTTTGCGGTAGCTAAACAACCCGTTTAATACTTGTGATTTGGTGAAAAAGAAACCCTCTTCTCCATAGGTATAAAACAGCCATTTGCTGCTAAAGTATTTCCAATATAATAATTGGGGCAGTAATGCCAGAAAGGCAAAAGCAAAAGCCAGTAGTACAAAGTACCAGCGGGTTTTTACCAATTGCAGCTTTTGCAGCAAACTTTCTTTTGAATGCACATTGTACAAGATGGGTAACAAAGCCAGCAGCACGTTTAGCGGCCTTGCAAGGGTAATAATGCCCATTACCAAACCCAACAATACGGTGTTGCCTATTGCGGGTTTTTGGTGCCATTTTATGGTGAGGTGCAGCAAGGCAATCACAAGAAAAAAATTATAAACGTGGCTCATTGGCCCCTCTGAAAGGGTGTAGTACAGCAAATTAGTGCCCGCAGCTATCAGCACCAGTGTAATAGCTGTTACCGCATCACTGTAATAAGTTAGCAGCAACTTTCGCAATAGCCAAAGGCCTGCCAAACCATAAAACATACTACCCAGTATGATAAAGAAAAAATAATGCGGGTTTATTCCGTCGGCAGCATGCCCCAAAGGTTTTGCAGTGATGTGCGCCATTAAGAAAAAGGGCAGGTGCAGGTAGCTAACCCCCATACTCATACGTATTACACGACCCGGCCGGCCGGGCGATTCAACGCTCCACCAGTAATACATGTTTTGACGAGCCGACTCACTGTTCAGTGTAATATCCTGTTCCACAAATACTGCCGGCAAATACGCATAGTATGAAGTCATATCATGGCGCAACGCATCCTTTTTAAGCCACTCTTTGCCGTTCATAAACAGCAAAACATACAATACCACTATCAGCCAAAAGGCCGTTAAACTGTATCTTGGTTTTTTAGGCATCAGTGTCGGGTCATTATCAGGTACTCTCCTGCATTGGCAAGGCGAAATCCTTTGCGGCCTGCTATTTCAAATATATACCTTTCAGCGGCGGTTGCCCTGTATTTTGGGTGTATAAAAATAATATCGGGAGCAAAAGCAGCAAAAAACGCATCCACCTGTTGCAGTGTGGGTTTGGGAAGCACTTGGTTAGGGTTTTCAGATAACTTTAATATATCCCGCATCACAGGGTCTATCAGATATAATTGTTTCACCTTATTAGAAAGTCGTGCTGTATAACCGCCAATCATCTTTTTATCAAAAATGGTTTGAAAATACAGCATATCAGAGTTATTAAGCCCTATTTGTGTGAACCCGTCGCGCAACCCCGCAGGGATGGGCAGTACTACATCTCCTTTCAAGGCTTTTAACTCATACACCTCATCGGGGGTATTATGTTTGTCAATGGTTTGGTAAGGTGCGGGTTTAAACTCGATAAATAATGTTGCCAATAAAGCTATAGATACCGCCGTTACCACCTGTTTTTTCAAGGAACTGTTAAAATACCACAATACCACTATTGGGAATAACAGACTAAACAGCACAAATATGCGGGTGATTACGCGTACATTGTTTACAAACGGGATGTAATGGATAAGGGCTGTGGGCAGGTAGAACAAGAAATGTCCCAATACTTTTAATACGGGCAAACTAAGCATTACAAACAGTAGCGAGAGCCATGCAAAGGTTCTAACATCGGCAGGTGCGGTGGTTTTTTGTTTGCGGGAGATAAATACAGTTGCGATGGTGAAGGTAATAAACGAAAAACCGAGAAAGAAAAAGTTTTCTTGGTAAGCAGGGATTTCAAGCCCTGCGCTGCCTAATAGTGAAGTAACCCGCGGGCTATACACAGGCAAAAAGTAGGCAGCCAAATCACCCCCCCAAAAAAATGCCCCCTTATCGTCCCAGCCCATAGCATCCAACAGGCTTACTGCTGTACTGGCAATACCCGTAATAAGTGCAATCAACACCCATGTTTTCAGTTTTTTAAAGTTAATGCGCCAAGGCTGCACATAGTGTTTGATGATGATATAAAAAGCAGAAAAATAGAGCAGGAAAAACGTTAAGTAATATTCTGAAAGCGCAGTAATAATCCCCAGCAGCAAACAATATATCAGTTTTTTGTAGCTGGCAACGGCAGGCAAAAACCGTCGGCCTTCAAACGTAAATACATCAATAAAATGATAGATATAAAACGGAATGGCCGCTGTGAGCGCAAACCAATGATGGTCTTGCAGCTTTATCATTTTCCACGGTGAAAAGGCAAAAATAAACCCTGCCAGCAACGCCGCCCAGTAGTTAGGCACAAAACGGTAGCATAACAATGCCGCCCCCAACCCTGAAAGAATAAAGGATAACCACAACCCCACATTCAATCCTACGGTATTATCATCAAACAACAAACAAAATGCACCCATGATAAAATTGTGCGAATTCATGGCCATGCTGAACCCCGCGGGGTACATTTCCATGTCGTTATGCAGCGGGCTTTGGCCGGCGGTTACCTTTTTTTCAAACAGGTAAATGTTATTATAAAACACAGGTACATCGCTTTTCATATCCAAGCGGCCTATGATAAACCTATCGGGTTGCAGCATAACGCCGTCGGTGTACAACACATACACGGTAGCAAATACAAGCATTGCGGCAAGCCACTTAAGGTTTTTGGTAAGAAACTCTTTCAAGTGCGGGTGATTTGCTGCCAAAAATACTTAAAATAATGCGGGTTAGAGTACCGTATCAGATAGTGTTTTGCTTTACCATTACTTGCCCTACTGTATAATGGTGAGGCTGTGATTACCAAATTTGTAATATGTTTCTTCGCCCTGAATGGCAGGTGTGTTATTAAGAGATTCCTTTTGGCAGGTTCAAGACTTTCGTTCCACAACCCGACTCAAGGTTAATTACACGTTCTCTTTTTGGAACAGGGCAGGAATGGTTTTTAATATCAGTTTGATATCAAACCATAATGAGTAGTTACGGGCATAATCATTATCAAGGCCAATGCGTTCTTCTTCGCTCATTTCACCTTTCTTGCCGCGCTTAGTAACCTGCCACAACCCTGTAATGCCCGCAGGAGCCATAAAACGCAAGGCAAAACGGTCGGTGGTCAGTTTCTCTGCTTCATACATAGGCAAAGGGCGGTTGCCCACAATACTCATATCCCCTTTCAATACGTTCCATAACTGGGGCAGCTCATCAATACTGGTATTGCGTATAAACTTACCTACTTTGGTAACGCGGGGGTCGTCTTTAATCTTAATAAAAGTACTACCATCCTTTTGCAAACGGTATTGTTTGTACTCATCCTCCGTCATTACCTTATTATCAGCATACAACAGTAGTTTTTCTTTATCAGTAACCTGCTTTTGCGGACTGCTGCTTTCTTTTTGTTCAGCTTCGGGCTTGTTTTGATACTGGTTCAGGTGCTTCAAGTCTTTAAGCCTTGCATCCGCATTGGTGTACATACTGCGGAACTTGTAAAACCTGAAAATATTATAACCTGTACCCACCCTTAACGAGTAGTAGAATACAGGGCCTTTAGACTCTAATCGAACAGCCAGTGCAATGATTAAGAACAAAGGCGAAAGCATTAAAAGTGCTAACGATGAAAAGAAAATATCAAACGCCCGTTTGTTCCAAGGCATTGAATACTCAGGTATGGCGGGCAGTTTTTTCTCTTTTCCGCGTGCAATAGGCGGGTTGGCTATCAAATAATCAGCACGCAGAGCAAACTCATCATCAGTGGTTTTGGTGTCAAACAATTCGGCTATACCAGCTTCTAATGCCTCTTTGCGAATAGCAGGTGTAATTTTTTCTACCACCACAGCCATAGGCACGTTGGTAAGCTGGTGCGATGCCCTTAGTTGCATTTGTAAGCCGGCCGTATTAGGCCCGTTCACAGGCCCGTAGGTTAGCAAAAGTCCAAATTTTTCAGAGGCATTCAGCCACTCAAAAAAAGTGAACCCATTTTTAAAAATGGCTATCTCGTATTTATCCTTAAACCGCTCTACCAAGTTCTCGGCATAGGCAAGATCGGGATGAATAAGAGCAATACGGGGCAGCTTATGAGCGTTGGGCTTAGTCATTCTTTATCCTGCGGAAAATATTTTCTATGCGGGCTTCAAGTTCTTCGGGGTTAAACGGCTTCACCATATAGTCATCCGCCCCCGCTTTTAAACATTTTATCTTATCGGCGGTACTTTCGTTACCTGATAGCATTACCAACGGAACATCCCTGAAAAAGCCGCTTGAACGAATTTGGTGAATAAAATCCAAACCGCTCATTTCGGGCATATTCATGTCAGCAATAATCACGTCGGGTATGTTGCCCTGCTGCATCCACTCCAACGCATCTTTTGCATTGGTTTTTTGCACTACCTCATATTTCTTCCCAAACACATGGTTCAGGATCATTAGTATCGACTTTTCGTCGTCAACAGCAAGTAGCTTTTTTGCCATGTAGGGTATTTAACAGCGAAAGTACTGAATTGGGGGTTAAAATAGTGTAAATCATACCCATAATTTTTTCAAGAACGACCTTGATAACTTATTAGGCATCGTGTTTTCATAAAAACTAATATGAATATAGATTAATGATTATCAATGTTTTGAATTTTTGTGGTTTAAAAAAGAAATAATTAGTTATGAGTTTTTGCATATACTCCTATCTGGCAGTTTTTTTGCCGTACTTTGTAGTATGTTGCTTGAAATTCACCCCGATAACCCTCAAGACCGTTTAATTGAAAAGGCGGTGGAGGTTATTGCCAAAGGCGGGGTTGTTGTATTCCCTACTGATAGTATTTATGCATTGGGCTGTGATGCCTTTAATAACAGGGCTATTGAACGCGTGTGTCGAATTTTGGGCAAAAAACCCGAAAAAGCTAACCTTTCGCTCATTTGTAAAGACTTGGGCAATTTATCAGAGTTTACTACACCCATAGGCACACCGACATTTAAGTTGATGAAACGGGTATTGCCCGGCGCTTATACGTTTATTTTAAAGGCCAACAGCAATGTGCCCAAGATTTTTAAAACCAACAAAAAAACGGTGGGTATCCGTGTACCTGATAATGCCATTTGCCAAGCTATTATTGATAAATTAGGCCACCCGATGGTTTCAGCCTCAATACATAGTGAGGATGAGATACAAGAGTATTTAACTGAACCCGACGAGATATATGAAGTGTATGAAAAAATTACCGATGCGGTAATTGACGGAGGTGCAGGGGGTAACCAACCTTCAACAGTGATTGACTGTACAGGCGAAGTGCCTGAGATTATACGCCAAGGAAAAGGTATTGTTGAGGTTTAGAAAGCTACCCGTTGTCATTCTGACCGCAGGGAAGAACCTTATAGCAAATATGTAAACAAGGTACGATAAGATGCTTCACTATCGTTCAGCATGACAGTAATGTCCCGTCATTGCGAGGTCTGCCGAAGCAATCCTTATTAGCCGACACCCCCTTGTGTTCCCCCTTAATAGGTGGAAGCAACCGCGCAGAGCTTTTACACTCGAACGATTTTTGATGACACACCTATCTGTCATTCCGAAGCGTAGCGAGGAATCTTATTGAAATTGTGTTAACAAGGCGGGATAAGATGCTTCACTACCGCTCAGCAGGAGAGTCTAATCGTTATAGAAAAATTACCCCAGCCACTTTTTAAACACTGAGGCTTTTTCGCGGCTTATGTCCGTTTCGGGGTAAAGGGCTGTTTTTAATTTCACATGCAATTTGCCTGTATAATCAGCACGGTAATTTTCAATCATTTTGATGTTTACTATCACCTGCCTGTTGGCTCTGAAAAACACCTGCGGGTCAAGTTCAGCCTCAATTTCATCAAGGCTGTTGTAATGGTCAGGAATGTAGCGTTCCCCGTCTTGTGTGTAAATAAACACTAACTCGTCGCGGGCAAACAAGGCAATTTGGTCAGTATTAACGGGCATCAACGTGTTTTTGTAATGCACTATAAACCGCTCTTTATGTTTTGGGTTGGATGCCGGATAAATTTGTTGAACAAGTGCTTGTAACTGCGCTTGCAGCGGAACGGCATTGCCGTTTAGCAAATACACTTTACGGTACTTTTCAACGGCGCGTTTCAACTCATCTTCATCAATTGGTTTCAGCAAATAATCAACGCTATTTACCTTAAAGGCTCTTATCGCATACTCGTTGTATGCTGTGGTAAATATTACGGGGCATTGCAAACCTGTTTTATCAAATATTTCAAAGCTGGTACCGTCGCTCAACTGTATGTCCATAAACACCAAATCGGGCGTTGGGTTGGTAGTAAACCACTCTACTGATGCTTTAAGGCTGTTTAAGGTAGCCAATATTTCAATATCAGGGCAACAGTGCGCCAACATCTTATTAAGGTCGGCAGCTATTAATTTTTCATCTTCAACAATTACGGCTTTCATGCGGCTATCAATGGAATTTTAACGGTAAACAACTGTGGCGAACTTTCAATAATGGCTTCTTTGCCTGTGGTGTAGTAATAAAGGTCGCGCAGGTTATCAAGCCCCTTTTTATTGCTGCCCTCTATACGGGTTTTGGGTTGGTGGTTGTTTTGCACCACCAAATATCCGTTTTGGGTATATATTTCAAGTGTAAGGGGAGTGTCTTCGTAGGTTATATTGTGTTTGATGGCGTTTTCTACCAATATCTGCAAGGTAACGGGTATAATACGGTAGTGAGCCTCTTCGGGTGTAGGCGGCTGCATTTTTACCTCAAGCCCTTTGCCAAAACGGGTTTGTAGCAACGAGATGTAGTGCTGCACAAAACTGATTTCAGTCTCCAATGGTACATATTCGGTTTGATTGTTCTCCAACAGGTAACGATACACTTTTGATAACTGTTTCAAAAATTTTGAAGCCAATTCAGGATTTTCAAATATCAGGCTGTTTAACGATGATAAACTGTTGAACAAAAAGTGCGGGTTCAACTGGTTTTTAAGGTTCTCAAAATGTGCCTGTGATTTTTCTTTTTCAAGCATAGATTGTTGTAAGAGTGATTTTTTCCACTCGTTAAAAAAATGGAAACCGATAATGGCTGAGTTGGCAGCTATGTTAATAAGCAGGTACACTACTAATGCTGAGAAAATGATTTCGCGGGTTAGAGGAACCTTTTTAAAAAGAGGTGCAACACACAAGCCCATTACTACCAAAAAACTGTAAAAAAACACCTGCCCCACAATGAGCTGGATAGCTATGCGGCGCATCACGCCTTTTGAATAGGGTACTTTACGGTTTAAGAAATTGTTTATTTTTTCTAACCCATGCCACAAAAATGATATTACAACAAGGCTTAGAAAGAAGCTTTGTATGTGAGTATTGGGAGTGGCTAAATCAGGAAAAAATACCATGCGTACCACCAACCCGATGACGGCCAGCGATAATATAATACCTGTGCGGTGCATTGCCTTTGAATAGACAATGGGATGTTGTTTTTTACACTTATTCATCAAAAAAGTCCTTATCAATTATTTCCCCGTCTTGCATCACAATAATACGGTCGGAGTTTTTTGCAAACCCCTTGTCGTGGGTAACAGCTACAATGGTTTGGTTATATTCTACCGTTAGCTGTTTAAATATATCAAAAACTATTTGGGTGTTCTTTGTGTCAAGGTTTCCCGTAGGCTCGTCGCCCATTATCAACAACGGGTCGTTTATCAGCGCACGGGCAATGGCAACCCGCTGTTGCTGTCCGCCTGAGAGTTTAGAGGTAGCTTTAAGAGCCTGCTCTTCCATGCCCAGTATTTTCAATTTTTCATACGCACGGTCGCGTATTTCATCGCGGCCGTATTTGCCCAGTTTAAGGGCGGGCATCATCACATTATCCAAGCAACTGAACTCAGGCAATAAAAAGTGAAACTGGAACACAAAACCGATTTTTTCATTACGGATATGAGCCAGTTGGTTTTGGGTTTTACCTGTTACAGCCACATCATCAATCATAAGCATACCTTCGTAATCGGTATCCATTGTTGAGAGTACATACAACAGGGTTGATTTTCCGCAGCCCGATTTACCCACAAGGCTCAGAAACTCTCCCTTTCTCACCTCAAAGTTGATATTATTCAGCACTTTGAATTTTTGAGGCTCATAGAAGTACTTGGTTATATTTTCAGCTTTTAACGCTATCATTTGTTTTATTTGCTACATTTCCCCTAAAGAGGACTTTACAAAGCCCCTTTCAGGAAGTTGGGGTATTGCAAAGTAACCCTTATCTACTTCGCTCAGGGCGGCTATCCTCTCAAAATCCTTACAGGGTCTATCTTTGCAGCACGCCGCGATGGAAACCATCCTGCAAAAAAGGTGGTTATTATACCAAAGGCTATCCCAAACACATAGTGTTTCACCTCAAACGCCACCGGAAAATGATCCATTGCCAAAAACTCACCTCCATCAAACGGCAAGGAGTTTAAGAATTTACTTACAGCAAAACCAATCACCAATCCAAGCATTGCGCCGCTAATGCCTATTATCACTGCTTGTGCCATAAATATGCCTACTACATCTTTGCCTGCAAACCCTGTGGCTTTAAGTATGGCAATGTCTTTCATCTTCTCGTTAATTGTCATACTCATAATGTTGTATATGCCAAAACCGGCCACAATAAGCAGTGTTGAAACCACAACAATGGTGAGGGCGTTGCGTATTACAAAACTTACCAATATGGTTGCGTTGGCGGTTTCCCAATCCTCGGCCGTGTAGCCAAAACTGCTTGCGTATTGCGGAGCAAAGTTTTTGGCTTGGTTAATGTCCTTCAGTTTAAGGTTAATATCAGTAATGTAGCTGCTGCTTTGCCCCAGTATTTTTTGTACTGTTTGCAAGGTGGCATAGCTTCGGCTATTATCTATTGCCCCTACCCCGTACGAAAATGTGCCTGCAATAGTAAGGGTCAGCGTTCCACCCAAAGGAGTGGATACGATTACTTTATCGCCCTTTTTTACGTTCAGTTTTTTTGCCAGCCCCACACCCATTAGTATTGCATCGCTGCCTGCCAACAGATCTTCTATCTCACCGCTGCGCATTTTGGGTTTCAGGTCAAACATCCGGTCTTCGGCCAAAATATCAACCCCTGTAAGTATGCCGTTTAATTGCGTAGGGCCGTAGTTATAAAACACTTGTGCGCTAACGGTGGGAGAAACAGCCAGTACCTCGGGCTGTTTTTTTAACTGCTCAGCCACATGCAGCCCGTTTTTAAGTTTGGGCAACTCATTTTTAGGGCGCGGACTGTGTATCACCGTCAGGTGGTTGGGGTTGCTGTAATACTTATCAGTAATGGTGGTTTTTGAAAGCTCCACATCATTGTACAACCGTATGTGCGATGTTGAGGTAAGAGTAGTTTCTGAAAGGAAATCGTTTATCCCCGTCATAAAACTAATCATAATGATAAACATGGCTATACCAAAGGTTACGCCTAAAACAGCCACAATGGTGGTTTTTTTGCGTGATACCAAGTGTGTGGTAGCAATGTGTATGGGTAAGTAGGGCAAAATTTTCATGGCAAGCCTCACTTGGTTATTATTTGGGTGTTGGCATCCACTCCGCCTGTTACCTCCACATACTCAAAGTTCTCAATGCCTTTTTGCACTCTTAGTTTCTTTTCACCGTCTGTGGTTTTCACTAATACGGTGTCACCGGGCAATAGGGCACTTTTGGGCAGGCACAATACATTTTTCTTTTCCTGTATGATAATATTCGCCTCAATATTTGTTCCTGAGAAAATTGCAGGCAAAGCATCCGTCATAGCGGCATCTACCCTAAAAGCAAAGTCTTTCTTGTTCATTGCCGGATAAATGCGGGTAACTTTTGCCTTAAATATCTTCTCTCCGTAGGCTTCAATTTGCACCAACACCTGCTGCCCCACTCTTATTTTTTCAATATCGCTTTCGTCAACACTCATCTTAAGCACCACATTTTCAGCATCGCCAATAATGGCAATAGCCTCACTACGGCGCACCACTTCGCCTTTTTCTTTCAGCAAATCATACACACGTCCTCTAACTCCGCTTTTCACAAGGTAATTGGCTGCATCGTCTTGGGTTATTTTGTATTGGCTTTGGGCATTTTGCAAGGTTACGTACAATTGTGCCCTTAGGTTTTCAATGCGTTGCTTTGTAGCTTTATAATCGTTTTGTGAGTTAATGTAGGTAAGCTCGGCTTTCTCGTAATCAGCTTTTTTAACTGCATTTTCGTTATACAAGCGTTTGTAGCGCACATAATTGGTGCTGTCTATCTGCAAACGGCTTTTAAGGGTTGATAGCTGGGCTTTTAATTCCTGCAATGCCGGCGAGTTATCGCCATAGTTTTGCTGTGCAGTCTTGTATATTTCTTCGGCCGAATACAGGCGGGCTTCGGTAGCGTTACCATCCACACGCAATAAGGTTTGTGCGGCACTAATTGTATCCCCCTCGGCCACAAAAATCTCGGCAATTGTTCCGTCGGCCAACGAGTATAGCATAAACTGGTTTTGGGGCTCAAGCACCCCACTGGCATATACAACTTCGGTTATATCCTTTGATTGAGGAGTAACCGTGTTTACTTTCTTTTTGCATGACAGGGCAAACAGCGACAGAAGTACAAAAAAGGTGGCGGTTAGTTTCATAAATATATACAAGATACTTATTGTACAGCAGCAAAGGTCGTAAACCCTTAAAAGAATGTGTGTTTTGATATTTCGACCCGTAAAAACGAGCCAATGAAACGTACCGTAGCCACAATTAGGCGGTTATTTCTCTCGTCCGTGTCTGCGACATCGGGTATAAAACCCGATGCTGTTTAGGACGCATCCATTGATTTAATCCTGATAAATATGCTAAAAGACCTGACTATAAAATTCAGGTCTTTTAGCATGACATCCCGAAGGGTTTAAAACCCTTCGGGGGTGCGCCGCTGCAATAGAGGCGGGCTTTATGCCCGTCGGGGCGATATTAACGGACATAACGACAGGTTAAAACCTATTGCTGTTAAGATTACGTATTGCGGCGGGACTTAAGTCCCGCCGCAATACGTAATCACATGGATACCCGATTTTAATCCGGCAAGTAATACTTGTACAACTTGGTGTATTTTAGCACCTGTTTATGATGTTTGATATTTCGCTGTTAAACGAAATGATGGCCGATGGGTTTGTAGTGCGACAAAACCACCCCAAGGCCGATTTGTTTATTTACAATTATTCGCCCAAAGCCCAATATGAAAGGGTTTGGAATGAGGTTACACTGAATTGCAGGGGACTGATTATGGACGGGGCTATGAATGTGGTAGCCCGACCTTTTCAAAAGTTTTTTAATTTGGGTGAACAGGAAAACCAGCATATTCCTAATGAACCGTTTGAAGTTTATGAAAAGATGGATGGCTCGCTGGGCATTTTGTATTGGTACAATAACCAACCGCATATTGCCACCCGAGGCTCTTTTACCAGCGACCAATCGGTGAAAGCTAATGCTATTTTGCACGAAAAATACAGCCACGTGTTGCCGCTGCTAAATCCGGCTAAAACCTATCTGTTTGAGATTATTTACCCTGAAAACCGCATTGTGGTGGATTATGGTTCCACCGAAGATTTGGTATTGCTAAGCGTGCTAGATATAGCCACAGGGCTTGAAGATACCCTGCCCGATGTGGGTTTCCCTATTGTGAAACGATACAGTGGTATTAATGATATAAACCAATTACAAGCACTTGAAGAAAATAACCGCGAAGGCTTTGTGATACGCTTTGCGAGTGGACTTCGCTATAAGGTTAAATTTAAGGAATACATACGCATACACCGTATTATTACCCAAGTATCTAACATTAGCATTTGGGAGTACTTGCGAGCAGGTAATACTTTGGATGAGCTGCTTGACCGCGTGCCCGACGAGTTTTACAGTTGGGTGAAAAAGACCAATGCCGACTTACTAAGTGCCTATGCTGAGATTGAAAACACTGCATTGGCAGAGTTTAAGGATTTGGGCGACCGTAAAGAAACGGCCTTGTATTTTCAGCAATGTAGCTATCCTGCAATTTTGTTCAATATGTTGGATAAACGCGATTACAGCGATGCGATATGGAAAATGTTACGTCCAACGTTTTCTAAACCCTTTAGTAATTTTGAAGAATAGATGAAGAAAGTGATATTGATGCGGGGGCTGCCCGCCAGCGGTAAATCAACCTATGCCAAGCAGTTGGTGGATGAAAACCCAAATGTGTTTAAACGCATTAACCGCGATGATTTGCGGATGATGTTTGATAACGGCTACAACAGCAACGGTAACGAGAAGTTTGTGAAAAAGGTACGTGATATGCTGATTGTGAAAGCGCTTGAAGAAGGCAAAAGTGTGGTGGTGGATGATACTAACCTTTCAACCAGAAACCATGCACGAATCAGCCAGCTTGTTGAAGAGTTTAATAAACAGCACAACGATAAAGTAACCGTTGAGGTGAAGGAGTTTGATACCCCACTGCACGAGTGCATTGCCCGTGATGCCCAACGTGAGAAGCCTGTGGGCGAACGTGTGATACGCCAGATGCACCGCCAGTTTTATGACGACGGAGTGCGGTATGCCCAACAAAATGATACTTTACCTAAGGTAATTATATGCGACCTTGACGGTACGCTTGCTTTGCTAAACGGGCGCGACCCTTTTAATGCTGAGGGTTGTGAAAATGATTTACTAAATACACCTGTGGCTAATACGGTGAAAACTTACCATAAACTTGGATATAAGGTGTTACTGTTTTCAGGCCGTAAGCAAATGCACCAACCCAATACCGAGCGTTGGCTGGCTTTGCACAACATACCGTATGATTTATTGGTGTTGCGCAAGGACGAGGACAACCGCAGGGATGCTATTATTAAACGTGAGATTTTTGATGCCCACGTACAGGGTAAGTACTTTGTTGAGTTTGTACTTGACGACCGCGACCAAGTGGTGAATATGTGGCGCGATGAACTGAAACTGCCTTGTTATCAGGTGTATTACGGTGATTTTTGACGAACTCGCTAACCGTTTAGAAAGTGGGGCAATTGCAACCGCCCCCTTTGCTTGATTTGCATGAAGTAACAGAGGCTACACAAAAAGCAAGCAGAAGAAGTATCAATACTTTTTTTAGGGTTTTCATCAGGTGTATAACGTTTTGGGCGGCACTTACATTGTGCCGCAACAAAAATAACAATCCTGCGCAGGCAATGTGCTAAATTAACGGTTACTTTGCGCAAAATTTTGCAATGGAATATATTAAGTTTCTGATTGATTTTATTCTTCACCTTGATGAGAAGCTGTTGTTGATTATACAAGAGTATGGCAACTGGACGTATGGCATCTTATTCGCTATTATATTTATAGAAACAGGATTAATTGTGATGCCTTTCCTTCCCGGCGACTCGTTGTTGTTTGCCGCAGGGGCTTTTGCAGCAGCAGGTTCACTAAATCTGTTTTATATTCTCGGCTTATTATTTATTGCTGCCTTTTTGGGCGATACGGTAAACTATTGGGTGGGACGCTACATTGGCGTAGGAGCTACAAAAGTTAAGTTATTCGGGCGAAATCTTGTGAAACCGGAGCATTTGGACAAAACCCATGCTTTTTATGAGAAATACGGCCCCAAAACCATCATTATTGCCCGCTTTGTGCCTATTGTACGCACTTTTGCCCCTTTTGTG
>JAMIFM010000036.1:0-101117 GCA_035906255.1 Bacteroidia bacterium | reverse complement strand
TTGGGAGCTAAAGTGTTGGAGGATTCTATCTCTGCAACTAAGCAATCGATACTGCTTCAAAATGTTGCTCCCGGTATTTATATGGTAATACTGGAAAACAACGGACACAGGCAAACCATAAAAATGAATGTACAATAGTCAATTGAATTGTATAGTAGTTTAATTTAAAAGCCGCCCCCCACAAAAAGGGCGGCTTTTTTTGTTTACATGGTCTTATAATGTCAACCCTACGTAAAAGTTTTATCAATTAAGCAAGGCTACCTTTTTCCTAAACCTTATATACTCACTTACATACCATAATATTACCTCTCTTGATAACTATCCCAATACGTATTAAGTCTTAATTTTTAATACACAATTAGTGCTATTTTAATACATTCGTATTAGGTACTTGATTTTGCATACTTGTATGGAGGCTACTTTCAATTGAACTAAGGAAACTTTTGCTTTTAGTCTTTTCAAGTGCACAAATGTCCAATGTTTTAGCAATCCAAAGTTATATAAGCTGCCCTGTGCAGTCTTACTATGAACGGTAAAAACTTAACTTTTGCATTGATAGCCCTTGTTTTTTGTGTTTTTGCAAGCAAAGCACAAGAAGACTTACCGGGGTTTGACCATTACACAGTAAAAGATGGCCTGCCAACCCAAACCATTTATAATGTATTACAGGATAAAAACGGTTTTTTGTGGGTAACCACTGATGCAGGTGTTAGCCGTTTTGACGGAACAAACTTTGTGAATTATACTACTGAAAATGGATTGGGCGATAACGAAGTATTAAACCTGTATGAGGATAAAAAAGGCCGGATATGGTTTATTCCCTTCAGCGCACACCAAAGTTATTACCTTAACGGAAAGTTGCATAATTCCAACAACGATAGCTTACTCAAAAAACTCTCAAAGTATGGCGTAATTTCTGAATTTGTTGAAACGGCTACAGACGAATTATATGCCCACTTAAGGGGCAAAAATCACTCAATAATAAAAATTGATACGAATGATAAAATAACTTGTTTCAATTTAAGCCACCTTTTAGATAGCCTCGATTTTATAAAAGCCTTTTATCTCAGCACAGATAAAAGAAAAGTGTATTGCATTACACATACTGATAAAATGTTTCTTGTTTCAGGTTCTGAACCCAAAGAAGTAAAAAACCCATACAAAAACTTTTCAAGCGGAGGCTTCAAAGTATGGAACGCAAACTCAAAAGACCCTTCCAAAATCTTGTATATAAACGATAACGGGTTATACACAATGAATGATACTGCCAGCATCCTTTTATTACCCATGCAAAAAATACCGTTAGGGAATAAGGAGGATGTGATTATGCTAATGGACAAACGTAATAACATTTGGATATGTAATCGCAGGCACAACACCTTTTTCTATAGATACACGGGTAACGGGTATGCTCAGGCCGTGCAGGTATTAAAGGATATGTATGCCATTGTAGCCATTGATAATGAGGATAATTTGTGGTTTTGTACGGGAAATAAAGGGTTGTTTAAAATACCTTATAAAAAACTGATTGAAGATGTTTTACCGGGGATTAAAGAACGGCTACTACAAAAAAACGTATTATGCATACATAACGATAAGGAAGGCTCATTGTGGACAGGCTACAGCAACGGATTTATAACTCGCATAAACGGTACTGAAATAAGGCACTACGACCTGAATTTCGGAAACCGTAATTACAACAGAGTGTTGCAGATACAATCGGATAAAGAAGGCAATATTTGGTGTGCTACCGATGAAACGTGTGTGCTGTTGCAAAAGAAAGCCAAAGGCGTGTATAAACGAGTTCCGTTAAAAAATGTACATGGTAAAGGATATTTTGCTCCAGTTAAAGGACTTGCTAAAGACAATAAGGGTACGGTATATGGCATAATCCCTACCTCCATTTTTACCGTACAACAACCATCGTTACGAACCCAAATCACACACACCGTCCCTTACACCTCACGTATCTACAGTTGTTTTTTTGATACGCAAAACACGTGCTACATAAGTTGTTTAGATGGATTATATAAGTCACAAAATACCACCTCTAAAAACCTTGCTGTTGCTGAACCAAGGCTAAACGTGCGAACACAACATTTTGCACAAAATGCCGACGGGACAATTTTCTTAGCAACGTATAGTGATGGTATTTTAGCACTAAAAAATGATAAGATTGTAGCCAGCTTAGGTCGTGCAGAAGGGCTGGAAGGCATAATATGCCGTCGGGTGTATATACGTAATGATACATTATACATTGTATCCAACGGTGGGATAACTGTTGCCTCATACAAAAACGGGCAACTACGCATTATTCAGACGATAGGACTTGATGACGGGCTACTCTCAATTGACGTAAATGATATTGCATTTTTGAATAACACCCTCTATGCAGCAACTGCCGAGGGGTTATCAACTTTTTCGTTGCCCTTGCGAAAGCAACCCTCTGTACCGCCTCCGGTGCTTACCATTTTAAGTTTTAAAGTAAACGAAACCGTTTATCCTACCAATACGGCAATTGTTTTTCCATACAGTCGGCAACGGATACGAATGGAATACATCGCCCCCGTGATGGTTAATTCAGGTAAGGTAACATACAGGTATCGGTTTGCGGGTAGTTATGAGTGGCACACCACATCGGCTACCCAATTGGAATTTAGCGACTTGCATCACGGTAATTTTACCATTGAGATACAAGCAAAAAAATCAAACAGTGATTGGAGTGCATCAAAAGAAATAGCCTTTACTATATCACCTCCCTTTTATTCCACTTTAACATTCAAAGGTCTGATATTACTTTGCGCTGCTGCGGGCTTATACATTATTATCCGCAACAGATTTACCAAACGTTTCAGGCTGCAACTGGCCTTATTGAAACAAAACGAAGCCGTTGAAAAAGAGCGGAACCGAATAGCGGCGGATATACACGACGATATTGGGGCAGAATTAACCCACATTGTTCTCCTATCTCGCATATTGAAAGAAAACTCGCCGCATACTGTGCCGTTTACGGATATGGTTGATAAGCTCGAGAAATCTTCAAACGAGGTGATTAATAAAATGAATGAGGTGATATGGACGTTAAATGCTGCTAACCATACGCTTCACAACCTTGCTGCGTATTTGCACAACTACTGTGCTCGACTGCTTGAGGAACACGGCATAAAAAACACAATAACCATTGATGAGAATGTTTTTACCGACCACCTTGTGAAAGCCGATGTAAGCCGTAATATATTTTTAATAATTAAGGAAAGCCTGCACAACATTATCAAGCATTCAGAAGCAAGTGAAGTGAGCATCAATTTTCTTTTACAACAAAGCAACACATTGTGCCTTGAAATAAAAGACAATGGTAAAGGGTTTGTTTTGCAGCAATCATCAGGCGGAAACGGCTTGGGCAATATGCACCGGCGGGCAACTGCATTATGCGGCACTGTAGATATTAACTCACAACCCAACACAGGCTGCACTGTAAAAGCCAAAATACCATTGCAATAAACTACCAATTATGAATATGCCTATTGAAATTTGCATTGTTGAAGATCAACCCGATATGAGGTTATGCATCTCGTTTATTATTAACGGCCATAACGATTTTTTCTGCACATCGTACACCAGTGCCGAAGAAGCAATGGAAGGAATAAAACAATCGAAACCCCAAGTGGTGCTAATGGATATAAACTTGCCGGGCATGGACGGTATTGAGTTTACCCGCTATGTGAAGAAACATTACCCTGATATTTTGATAATGATGTGTACGGTTTTTGAAGATTCGGAAAAAATATTCAGGGCATTAAAAGCAGGTGCAAATGGTTATATTTTAAAAAAGGCCGCTGGAGAAACCCTTTTGGATGCGATAAAAGAACTGGTAAAGGGTGGGGCACCTATGAGCAGTGATATTGCCCGCAAAGTGGTAAATGCTTTTAGGGAAAACCCGGGATTTGCTGACAACGAAGTAACCCTTAGCAAACGGGAAAACGAAATACTTGATTTACTTGGCAAAGGGTATGGCAACAAAGAAGTAGCCGAAAAGTTATTCCTGAGCGTACATACCATCCGTACCCATATTTATAATATTTACGAAAAACTACACGTGCGTAATAGAATTGAGGCACTTAACAAAACAGGCAGAACCCTTGAAGCTAAGGCTTCTAAAAGCAGTACATAATTCACTTATCCCCTTAAAACCTTATATATTTCTCATTGAGGAAATTGTTTTAGTAAACATATACCATATTTCTACAACAACATCTCAATAAATCATTTCTTGATACGTAGGGGTAAATACGCTTTCAATTGTCTTGTATAAAAGTATGTTTAACTTTGCTGCCTACAAATGGAAAACAGCAAAGAAGAAGCACCTTTTAAACTTGATGATATAAAGGCTTTTGAAATGCTTTTTAACCAATACTACAAGCCATTAGTAAATTACAGTTTCACGTTTCTGAAAGACTCGGGCGAGGCTGAGGATGTGGTGCAACAGGTATATATTAACGTGTGGCAAAAACGTGATGAGATTGATATTCACACCTCGCTACGTGCTTTTCTCTATAAATCAGTACACAACGCCTGCCTTAACCGCATAAAACAAATAGCTGTTCGCGAAACTTACGCTGTTGACTCTATACGCACAGCTACTGTTGAACACACTTCTGACGTTGTTATAGCCAAAGAATTAAAACAAAAAATTGACGATGCAATAAACCAACTGCCTGAACAATGCGGTAAGATTTTTAAAATGAGCCGCTACGGTAACTTAAAATACCAGCAAATAGCCGACACATTAGGTATCTCAGTTAAAACTGTTGAAAACCAAATGGGTAAAGCGTTAAAAATTTTACGCACTGAGCTTAAAGAATACATGCCCTTACTTATTCTGTTCACTCAAATTTAGTGCTGATGAAAGAGACAAATACAGATGAATTAATAAGCAAGTATTTGGCAGGTGAAGCCGGCCCCGAGGAAGCTATGGAGTTGGAAGACTGGAAGGAGCAAAGTGCCGATAACTTGGCCTATTACCTTGAGTGCGAAAAACTGTTTTTTGCCGATTATCAGATTAATGCGCTTACCAACACCAATATACAAGCTGCTTTTGAAACCGTAAAAAGCAAGCTGGATTATGAAGGCTATGGAGCAACACACACACCTGTTTTTAAACTAAGGGGGCTATTTAAGTATGCCGCTGCTATAGTATTAATAGCTGCCTCTGTGCTTGTTTTTAATTATTTTAATCAATCATCGGGCGGTGATAGTACTACTTACGCCGCACTGGATACCCAAAAGAAAGTAGTGCTTGAAGAAAGTACGGTTGCTGTTATTGAGCCAAACTCGAGTTTAACGATTGATGAGGGATATGGAAAAACCAACCGTTTAGTGAGACTTAAAGGTTCTGCCTATTTTGAGGTTACCCACTCTGAGCAATTGCCTATGTTGGTAGATGTTGGCAATGTGTATGTAAAAGATATTGGTACTAAATTCAAAATAACCACATCGCCCAACCAAGATACAATAAGCGTTTTGGTTGATGAGGGTATTGTGCTGTTGTATGACAGCATAAATGCGGAGGTAACGCTGAACAAAGGCGAAAGTGCTATCTATATTAAGTCACAAAAGAAAATTGTAATTGCTCCCGAAACTGCTTCTACACAAACATTTGCATTTACGCATCATTCATTAAAAGAAGTGGTGCAAAAACTAAGTGCAGCTTTTAACACCAACATAAGCATTGAAAGCAAAAACATTGAAGATTGCAGGCTAACAGCAAGGTTTACAGGTGAAAAACTGGAAACCATGCTTGATGTGATTACTGAAACGTTGGAGCTAACTTTTACAAAAACCGACAATGGATACATTATTAAAGGCAACCGCTGTAACAATTAAGCACTTCCTTTGGATTGTTTTAGTGTTTGCCAACCTTATAGCAGCCCATGCCTCTGATACTCCTTTACTTGAAAAGTCGGTTACGGTAAACGCAAGTAATCAAACCTATGCCGAAATTTTCAGGATTATCAGCAATCAAACCGGAGTTGTTTTTTCATATAACTCAAAACAGTTTGACGACCAACGTAAAACATCTGTCAGCTTTTATAACAAACCCCTTCGGGTAGTACTTAATGCTTTGCTAAAGCCTGTTTCTTGCAGCTATAAACTAAAAAAGAAATACATCATTATTAAGTACAGCGAACCCATCCCCCCCGCTAAAAAAAGTACTTTTACTATCAGCGGCTACCTCTTTAATGCTAACGACAGTACAAAGGTTAAAGATGCCAGTATCTTTATTAAATCAATCAAACAATCAGCCATTACTGATTCTTTCGGTTATTTTAAACTGGTAGTATCTGCCGAAGCAGGCGATTTATCCGTTTCGGTTGCAAAAGAAAACTATAAAGATACCGTATTGATTATTACAGGTACTTCTGATAAAGAATTGTGGATGACCCTCTCCCCTATCAGCATCCCGCAAGTGGTTACAATTCCTACCCAAGACACTGTAATAAATATAGATACCGTTGCCGATAGTGCTCCCGTAGTACCTGTAATTGATAGTGTAGCGAAAGACACCACAGTACCTATTAGCAAGTTTTGGCAAAAACAGAAAGAGCTAAACGCCAATTTTAGGAACATACGTGATACCTTGTTTACAAAAGTATCTTTTTCATTAGTGCCCCCGCTAAGCACCAACAAGCTCTTATCATACAACACCATTAACAAACTGTCGTTAAACGTTTTAATAGGGAAATCGAAAGGGATTGACGGATTGGAAATAGCCGGATTATTGAACTATGATTTTGGTGACGTACAATATGTGCAAATGGCGGGCGTGGGCAATATTGTGGGGGGCAACGTAAAGCACGTTCAAACGGGAGGAATTTTTAATATAGTAGGAGGAAACACTGATGGTGTGCAAGCAGGCGGCATATTTAATGTTGTTAGCGGATATTATCACGGGGTACAGGCAGGAGGAATTTTTAACATTGTAGCCAAAGATGTAGATGGAGTGCAATTGGGTGGCATATTTAACCATGCTGCTATTATTAATGGGGTACAAGCGGGTGGTATTTATAATATAAGCCGAAGCAACGTAACGGGGTTACAAATCGGAGGAATTTTTAACTATGCCAAAACCATAAACGGCCTGCAAATTGGCGGTATTTATAATTTGGCAACGGATACTATACGCGATGTGCAGATTGGAGGAATTTTGAACACTGCCAAATATGCTCGCGGTACACAAATAGGCGGGGTGATGAATACTGCGAAAGATATTGACGGGGTACAAGTGGGAGGGATAATGAATATTGCCAATAAAGTTTCAGGTGTGCAGGTAGGAGGAGTTATAAATGTGGCAAATGAGGTAGATGGGGTGCAAGTGGCAGGGGTTATAAATATAGCCAAAAACATAAACGGTGCGCAGGTAGCCTGTTTTAACTTTGCCGATAGCAGCAGCGGGATACCGGTGGGTGTATTTAGTTACATCAGAACGGGGTACCACAAAATTGAATTATCTGTTGATGAACTTAAAATTACAACCTTAGGCTTTAGGAGCGGGGTAAATAAGTTTCACAACATACTGTTTGCGGGCTACAGCAATTTTGGCTCGCAACCTTTTTGGACATACGGTTACGGATTTGGTATCTATAAAAAACTTACTCCAAAGAAGGGACTTTTGTTTGATGTAACTACCCAACAATTACAAAATACCAACCCCGGTAAAATAAAAACCAATATACTAAGCAGGGCAAATGTGAGCTATTCTTATGCCCTTGCCAAAAAAATAAACATTGCGTTTGGCCCCACGTTTAACTTCTTCCAGCAAGAAAAAACCGATAATTCATTCATAAACACCTTCAATTCAATTGCCCCGCAAACTTTTGGCCATAATACTATTGGTAATGTGCAAAGCACTATGTGGGTAGGCGCAAAAGCATCTCTTAAATTTTTATAATACCGCACATAGGGGTATTTGTTGTTTCAATTGTCAAAGAGATAATTAACACAACAAACTATGAAATTTAAGCAATTAATTATCTCGCTTTTTGTATTACTGGTCTCACCCTTAATAACCAACGGTCAAACCGTCGCTACCCAAACTATCAGAGGCACAGTGGTTGATAAGATTTCGTTATCGCCCTTAATAGGGGCACTATTAATCGTACAAGATATTACCCCCGTTATAGGAGCTGTGAGTGATGAAAATGGAAATTTTACCCTTAAAGAAGTGCCCGTTGGCAAACAAACAATTAAAGTTACTTATTTAGGTTATAAAGAACAGTTTTTACAAAACTTAACCGTAAATGCAGGGAAGGAACTGGTATTAACCATTAACCTTGAAGAAGATGTGGTTACTGCCCAAGAAGTAGAGGTTACCGCAAAAAAGAATATCCCGCTCAACAGTATGTCAACCGTTAGCACACGCCCTTTTACTGTAGAAGAGACCCAAAAGTATGCAGCGGCAGTAAACGACCCCGGTCGTATGGCAACTTCTTTTGCGGGAGTTGTGCACGCGGGCGATGGAAGCAATACTATCTCTATCAGGGGAAACTCTCCTAACGGCTTGCTTTGGCGCATGGAAGGTGTTGAAATACCTAACCCCAACCACTTTGCAAACGTGGGCACATCGGGTGGGGGTATTTCTATTATTAGTTCACAATTGTTGAGTAATTCTGATTTTTCAACCGGGGCATTTGCTGCTGAATACGGTAATGCCTTATCAGGAGTATTTGATTTGAGATTACGCAAAGGCAACAACCAAAAAAGGGAATATACTTTTCAGGCAGGAATGCTCGGCTTGGATTTTGCCGCCGAAGGCCCTATAAAAAAAGGGTATGAAGGGTCTTATCTTATCAACTACCGCTACTCTACCCTATCACTATTAGGAAAAATAGGTGTACCGTTGGGCGATGCTGTTACCAACTTTCAGGATTTATCGTTTAATGTGTATCTGCCTACAAAAAAAACAGGTAATTTCAGCGTCTTTGGTTTTGGCGGTATCAGTTCGCAAAATGCTTACGCAAAGAAAGATTCGCTAAAATGGGAAGAGGATGAGTTTTATAAATCAAACTCGCGGTTTTTAAGCAATACGGGGGCAGTGGGACTTACCCATACCATTAACTTTAAAAACAAATCTTATCTTAAAACTGCATTGGTGTTTTCGGGAAACCAAAATGGTTACAACGAAGAGGAATTGCAATCCGATTACACTACCTTTATTAAACAATACGAGCAAAAATATACCCAAAACAAAACCACCCTTTCATCAGTATATACCCAAAAGCTATCGGCAAAAAGCAGCATCCGCAGCGGGTTAATTATAAACCGCTTGGGCTTTAACCTTAGGATGAAAGATAAAACAGACAGTACTGAATTAACGGAAAGGCTGAATGTGAACGATAATACCTACTCGGTACAAGGTTTTTTCCAGTGGAATTACCTGCTTACCAAAAGATTGACTGCTAATATGGGCTTGCACTACCAACAATTACTGCTAAACAATTCTAACTCAATAGAACCTCGTTTATCATTAAAATATGCTGCAAACAGCAGGGGTAGTTTTATACTGGGTTATGGTTTACACAGCCAGTTGCAACCCATAGGTGTATATTTTGCCCAAAAAACCGAAAACAATACTACCACTACCCCTAATAAAAACCTTGGGCTAAGTAAATCGCACCACATTGTTACCGGATATGATTTTAACATAAACAGCTACTCGCACATAAAACTTGAGATGTACTACCAGCATTTGTTTAATGTGCCGGTGAGTGCTGATAAAGACAAACACTTCTCGATACTTAACAGTGTTGAGGGTTATAATACCGAACCATTAGTAAACAAAGGGTTTGGCAAAAACTACGGTGCTGAGCTAACCTACGAACGGTTTTTGCATAAAAACTTTTATTACCTGCTGTCGGCATCGTTGTATGAATCTAAGTACAAAACATTGGACGATGTATGGTACAATACCCGTTTCAATACCAATTATGTAATTACGTTAACAGCAGGCAAAGAATGGGCTTATAAGAGAGGCAACAAAGACAGGGTAATAGGTGTGAGCATAAAATCAGTAAATATGGGCGGTTTCAGGTACACGCCTATTGACCTTGCGGCTTCTATTGCACATAACGAAGCCAAATTTTACGAATCGAAAGCGTTTGCAAGCAAAGCTCCCGATTACTACCGCATAGATGTGCGCCTGAGCATGAAACGTAATTATAAAAACATTACCACCACCCTTGCCCTCGATTTGCAAAATGCCACCAACCACAAAAACATAGGCGGCCAGTACTATGATAAAAATACGGGCACCGCAAAATACTGGTATCAAACCCCGCTTATCCCTATACTTAGCTACCGTGTAGAGTTTTAGCATTGTTTGCTCCATTTTGGTTAAAAGCTCGCTCTATATGGGCGGGCTTTTTAATTTAACAATTTCTTAATGAACGGCCTATTAAACTGATAATGAACCTACAGCTTTATAACTAAAATCAAAGTATTTATACTGTAATGTTGTTTCTAATAAAACAACTCCTAATTTTACATAACAAAAGTTTTCTGCTTGAAAAAAACCCAACATCGTTTTCTTTTCCTAATAGCAGTGCTATTGTGTGTTGGGGCGTTATCTTCATTGCTAACAAAATATAATGATGCCGAGGGGTTAACTGTAAAAGTTGAAGAAGAAAACCACGACAGGATATGTGCTATACAAGCTGCCGATTGGAATGTTTCGTCTGCTGAAAACAGTTTAAGTACTCATAACGGGCCCACGTATAAAACCGATGAGGATTATACCAAACGGAAAAAACAGAAGCTGATTTTAGCTGCGTTCTCACAAATACAATTCATGCTGGCTAAAATCCATTCTGAAAATGAATCCCTCACTTCTAAACAAAAAAGGGGATTTAGCTCTATCACAACAGCCAATAGGCAACTACGCCTATAACCCAATTTCAAGGTATCTTTTATCATTTCAGGCACCTACCAAGGCTTGATACATACATTTTTACATAGTTCAGGATTTTTACCCACTAAGATTTCACTTTGATTGATTTTGAGTAATACCCATCAACTAACGCATATTTAAATAAGTACATCACCCAAAACAGCACCTAATGAAATACATACTAACTTTTTTAGCCGCCATGTTACTTATGCCGGTATTGAGCTTTGCCCAAGGAGTGGGCGAGGTTTCACAACCACACGCTATAGCCGGCATTCGCTTAGAGTTTATCTTTTTTGCCTTAACCCTGTTGGGGGTAGCCCTTTTTCACCACAAAACACTGTATGTGGCACTAACGGGTTTGGCTGTTATCACTATTTACAAAATATTTTTCGACCCTGCTTTTGATATTGTTCATCACCTCGACCATGAGAAAATGACTATTCTTAACCTTGCGGGGTTGTTGCTGGGGTTTGCTATTCTTGCAAAACACTTTGAACATTCAGGCGTGCCTGATATTTTGCCTAATTACCTGCCCGACAGTTGGACAGGCGGCTTTGTATTATTAATACTAATAGCTGTTATTTCTTCTTTTCTCGACAATATAGCGGCGGCCATGATAGGCGGTACTATTGCGTTGGTGGTATTTAAGGGCAATGTACACATAGGCTACCTTGCCGCCATTGTAGCTGCAAGTAATGCAGGCGGCTCTGGCAGTGTAGTGGGTGATACTACTACTACAATGATGTGGATTGCGGGTGTGAACCCGCTTGAGGTGTTGCACGCTTTTGTGGCGGCAGTACCTGCCCTTATTGTGTTTGGAATTATTGCAGCCCGCCAGCAACATAAATTTCAACCGATACAAAAAGATGCCACCCCTAATGCAAAAGTTGACGGCAAAAAATTGATTGCTGTAGTTTTGATACTTACCGGTGCCATTTTAACCAATATCTACCTTGATTTACCTGCCGCAGGTGTTTGGGCAGCAATATTGTTGTGTGCCGCGTTTACTAAAACCGACTGGAAAGAAATTCCTGCTTCGCTATCGGGCACCGTATTTCTGTTATCACTGGTATTGTGCGCATCAATGATGCCTGTGAATGAATTGCCAGCAGCTTCGTGGCAAACAGCCTTTATATTAGGCTTTGTTTCGGCAGTGTTTGATAATATACCTTTAACGGCATTGGCTATCCAGCAAGACGGCTACGATTGGGGCATGCTTGCTTATGCAGTGGGTTTCGGCGGCTCTATGATTTGGTTTGGTTCATCGGCTGGTGTGGCTTTATCAAATATGTACCCCCAAGCCAAATCGGTGGGTGCTTGGTTAAAAAATGGCTGGCACGTAGCGCTTGGGTATGTTATCGGCTTTTTTATTCTGCTAAGCCTTTGGGGCTGGCATCCTCAAACTATAAAGAAAAACAGCGGTAATCCTGCTGAGCAAACACAGCCCGCCCATACCGAGGAACACTCGCACTAACTGTACTCTACACAATTATATATCCCCTTGCTATTTATTTATGGCAGGGGGTTTTTATTTGTACCTATCCTTCTTTTAAAATTTTCTTTATCAGCGCAATCTGCCCTAAATGATAGTGGGTATGTTCAACTATACCGTGCAGGTTGCGGTAATAAATCCCGTATTTTTCATCGGCAATGTTTTCCCAAAGTTTGCTATCGGGCATTTGCTCCAGCAAATCGGCAAACTCTTTAGCATCGTTCCAAACCTTATCCAGCATTTTATCCCAATCTTCTTGTGAATTAATAGGCGGGTGTGCAAAGCTGTACTTGTCGTTAGCCGTCAGGCGTTCGCCTTTAAATACCTTTAATACGGCATCAACATAATAATTGGTGTGATACACAAGGGTTGCTATTGTGTTAAATGAGTGTACCTTGGTAATGGCTTCTTGCCAAGTTACCCCCTCTAAATTATCTTTAAGGTTAGACCACGTCCAGTTACCGCCAAAGTGTACTTCCCTAAAATGTTTAGCAATGTGGGCTGTTGTATTCATAGTTTTAGTTGTTTACAGATGATATATACAATATTAACTAAATCGGTATTTGGTTTACACTCCGTTGAATTATCTTGCTCCAAAGCATAGTTTTAGCTGATGGAAGCCATTATTGAATTGTTGCAACGCATAATAACACTGCCGGATACCGAGGGGAAAAAGTTTGAGGCTATGGCTACTAAAAGGCTTATGGAAAAGGGTGAGCTTTTTATCCGCGAGGGGCAAATACCCAAACGGTTTGCCTTTGTTTATAAAGGATTATTCAGGTATTTTTATATTGACGGGAACGGGACTGAGTACACCAAAAATTTTATACTTGACGGGAACTTCATCACCGCATACTCAGCCATGATTGCCCAAAAACCTTCGGCTATGTTTATTGAAGCATTAGAAGATAGTGTAGTGTATGAACTAAGTTATACGGATTGGGAACAGCTAAAAAGCGGCCATGAGTGCTGGAAGGACTTGCTTATCTATTTTTTAGAAAAAGCCTTTACGGTTAAAGAAAAGCGTGAGCGCGATTTGCTGTTGCTGGACGCTGAACAACGCTACCAAATTTTTAAAACCGAATTTCCCGATTTAGAAAAGCGGGTAAAACAACATCTTATCGCATCATATTTGGGTATATCCCCTGTTTCGTTAAGTCGTTTAAAAAAAATAAAGCGTTAACATAGGTTAATGTTTTTGCTTGTACAGATTGGGTTCTTTGCCTCATTATATATCGTGAGCAATGAAACTACAACACCAAACTATTCTTATCACAGGCGGTAGTTCAGGCATAGGGCTTGAGCTTGCTAAACAACTGATAGATTTACAAAACACCGTGATTATTTGCGGCAGGGATGAAGAAAAACTAACGGCTGCTAAGCGGTTATACCCCTTGCTTATCACTATTGCCTGTGATGTAAGCACCGATGAGGGGCAGGCAAAACTATTGGAGTTTATACAACAACAATATTCTAATTGCAGTGTGCTGATAAACAATGCGGCTATTGTGCATCGAACTGACTTTAGAAAGGATGCCTTGATGATTAAAAAAACACAAGCTGAGGTGACCACTAACTTATTAGCACCAATTGCACTCACCAAGCTGTTTTTGCCGTTGTTTGAAAATAAACCCCACGCGGCAATTATTAATATCACTACCGGTCTTATTTATGCTCCGCGAGCCGAATATCCCATTTACAATGCTACAAAAGCGGCCTTGCACTCATTTACACAAGTAATGCGGTACCGATTAAAAGATACGAACGTGAAGATTATTGAGGTAATGATGCCTGTGGTAAACACCCCTTGGCATAATGGCAGTGTGCCAAAAATTGCCATTATGCCTGAGGATGCGGTGAGCAAAATGCTAAAAGGTGTTAGCAATGGGAAACAAGAGATACGTGTGGGCGCAGTAAAGCTGTTGTATTTTGTTTCGCGTATTTCCCCTAAACTGGCCTTTAAGTTAATTAACCGAATTACCTGAGTGACAACCTGCCCTACTCAACGTGTGATAGGGTTTTCAGCAGGTCGGTTTTTTTGCGTAGTGCCACTTTAAGTTCAATGCGGTTTGCCAGCGTAATAAACCCTCCGTCTTTGCCTTTAGTATAAGCACTGATGTATTTCATATTTACCAAGTATTTGTTGTGCGACCTAAAGAAATTGTACTTCCTCAAATCGTTTTCAAAATGTGAAAGTGTGCGAGATACCAATGTTTTTGCAAAGTTGGTAAAATGTACTATGGTATAATTATCGTCGGCTTCGCAATATAAAATGGTATCAACATCCACATAATTTACCCCGTTTAATACAGGCAAGCCTATCTTCCCTGTATCATTTTGCAGGGTTGCCATTGCACCGCCAAAAGTATTTGAAAAACGTTTGCGCTCAAGACGCTTCAAGGCAAGATTCATTGTTTGCCTAAACTCTTCGGCATCAATAGGTTTTAATATATAATCAAAAGCCGAAGCCTTTATGGCCTTTATCGCATAATTATCAAAGGCAGTTACAAATATTACAATATCAGGCTGGTAAGCCAATCGGGTTAAAAGGTCAAAGCCAGTACCGTCAGACATCTCTATGTCTAAAAACAAAATATCCGGTTCAAAACTGTAGATGGCTTGGGCTGCGGTATCAACGCCATCCCTTTGCCCTACAATTTCAACAGACGGAAACATTTGAGTAAGCAGTATGCTTACCATTTCGCGGGCATCGTCCTCATCATCCACAATGAGTGCTTTAAAATTTTGTGTTTTCATATGCAATTAATGGTATTATAAGTTCTATAACGGTACCACCCTCATCAGCAGTATTTGGTTTTATATTAACTTGTATATCTAAGTTAAACAATTGATTATAGGTGTGCGCCCTACTGCCTGAAAGTCTCATGCCTAAGGTTTTTCTACCGCCAATATTGTTTTGCTGCGATATTCCCGGGCCATTATCTGCAATAGTTGCTACCAACGCACCCCCCTCATTTTTGTAAAAGTTTATGGTAACAAAACCTTGCTTTCCCTTTACCGCTCCTATACCGTGTTTAAGCGCATTTTCTACATACGGTTGCACCAACATTGCAGGTAATAATGTTGTGGAGCTTAACGATTCATCAACCCATAGTTTGTAATCCAGCTTCTCTTTAAACCTTATTTTCTCAAGTTTAAGATAATTGGTAAGATACTCACGCTCTTCACCCAATGTAATAAACGTTTCTTGCGAGTATTGCATGGTTTGGCGTATGAGTTTGGCAAAAAGATTAATGTATTGTTTTACCAAATCGTGCTCGTTTTTATAGCTAAACACTTGGATTGAGTTTAGACAGTTAAACACAAAATGGGGGTTAATTTGTGCCTTAATGGCTTCCAGTTCTAATTCGGCCAGTTTTCTTTTCTGTTGTAATTGCCTGTAGTGTATGTTTTTATAGCGTTGCACCCACCACACTATTAAAAAAGCGATGGCTATTAGAACAACTGTTGCTATAAGCAACTTAAACCACCATGTTTGCCAAAACGAGGGTAATACAATTACAGGCAGCACGATGGCTTGTAAACTCTTAACTCCATCGTAGTTTAAGGCAAATACCTGCAATTGATATTGCCCCGGCGGTAATCCGCTAAAGCTTATATCAGGGCTTTCAGTAGTTACCCAATTATCCGTCAATCCCAGTAACCTGTATTGGTATTTTATATTTCCAAAGCTCTCGTAGGAAATTGCGCTTAGCGAGAACTGGACGTCGTTTTGACCGGGGCCGATGGTAAGTTTTTGAGGAAACTGTATGCTGGTATCGCTGTATTTGGCAACTAACACCCACGCTATTGGCGGGCGTGATGTAGCAGTGGTTTCCCTGCTTGGCAAAAGTATCCCCAAACCGCCCGATGTGGCTAAAAAGGCAGTATCGTTGTGGGTATATATTCCTATAACGTTGTTTGAAGGCAGGCCATCAAAAAATGTGTAGAGTTTTACATCCTTATCGTTCATAAAAGAATCGAAACGGATGCAGTGTGCGCCCCTATCAGTTGCCAACCAATACGTTGAATCGTTTTGACAGTATATGTGTTTAATGCTTCCTGTACTCTGCTTTATTTTGTTGTTTATCTGCTTAACCTCTCCTGTTTTATAGTTATATGCAAATAATCCATTCACACTGGTACCCACTAACGCATACCCGTTTTCTGAATGTGTTATTGCAGTAACGTGAGCCCCGCTTAAGACAGAATGCCTAACTTTTTTGTTAGGTGCTATAACCGATTCTTTTATATACAAGCCGTTAGGCGTACCTATTAGAATAATCCCGCTTTTGGTGCTGCTAACAGAGGTAGCTCTGCCCCTGTAAATACACTGTTCTATTCCTTCTTCCATTCCCCTAACTACGATAGTGCGAATTATGTGCACTCCGTCATGTGTGGCCATTAGCAGTGCGCCTGTATTATATTTTACCACATCTTTTATGGTATGCGTGGTATGCGATTTCATCACTTCGGCAGGTTGCTTAATGTCGTTAATGTACATCATATTGCCCCTGCCAGCTATCACTATATTGTTACTAACTACTTTTATAAGGGATATGGATTGGTTGCTTTTTATGGGTAAGCTCAATATGGATGTGGTTTGATTTTCGCGAACCGAGATTTTAGCCATTTTGTGACCGAAAAAAATTCTTTTTCCATCACCTGTTATGCAATCGGGAACCATATCGGCCAATTTTAGCGGAATGGTTTGCAAGGCATTTTGCCAATGCTTTTGTGAAAGAAAAAACAATCCATTGCCCCTTGTTGTAAGCCATACATTATCATCCCTGTCAACAAATACATGGTTAATCGTAACATCGCTAAACAAATCTACGGGTGATGATGCCTCAGTTATTTTTGCAATATCTCCCCAATACTCAACCCCGTTATCGCTTGAAAGCACCCACAAATGGCTGTTTTTATCCAATACTACGTGGTATAGCGAACGGTGCGTATAATTCTCAAACAGTTTAATGGTTTTATTACCTGCTATATTGTAGCCTGCTATTTTTTTATGCTTTACATCATATACTACAAGGTGTTTTGCATCATCGGTAACTGTGATGTTTACTGTTCCGGCATCACTAAAGTCATAATCTATGTCCAGTGTATCTACTTTGTGGTTCAAAACATTATACCACAGTATTGTCCTCTTCTTGTCCTTTAAATGCATTAAAATGCGGTCGTTTATCACCTTCACTGAAAAAAAACCGCCCTCTGTATATATCTTTTGTTTTGTAACAATGCCATTATAAAAACAAAAGATTGTTTTGTTTAATCCTTCATCACACAACCATATTTTACCCGTTATCTTATCAATACGGGTGTGGTTAATCTGTTTGTTGTGTATTTGCTTTAGTGTTGAGTTTTGTTGCGGGGTTACTACCCTACCATCTTGATAGTATGATATATTATTAAGTAAAGGGGTTAGCAATACTTTACCATCGTTGCAGGGGGCTGCCATTAAAATCTCTTTGTCAATCAACCCCATTCGTTCGTCAATAACTTTAAACCGTTTCCCGTCAAAACAAATAGCCCCTTTATCCGTCCCCACCCAAATAAAGCCCTTCTCGTCTTGCGTAATTACATAGCCAGTTGTTGCCGCATATCCATCGAACTGAGAATACACTTTCATTCCGGAGATTTGTGCAAATACAGAAACTATGCAAAAAAAACCGATGATAATAACTGATACAGTTTTCTTACTGTGCCTCCAAGTAAACATAACCGCTACTGATGCCTCATTCACAAAAACGCAGGTTGGTTTGAAATAGTTGGGTAAAAGTTTGTCTTATTTTTATAAAAAACCAAATTTTACACAAAAAAACTAACCTGATTTTGTATAAAAATTTCTTACAAAATGTGGTTTCAGAACTAAAACCACCTTCACTTAAATTGCTTTTTTATAATGTATTATGATAACTTTTAAATGCAACAAAAGATGGTTTTTGCCATTCTTTTTGGAGAAAAAGGCTTATGTATAATTTATTATTGGGGAAAGAAAGACAGCCCGATAGTTTGCCGTTGTTTCATTTCTTCAATGTCCTCTTCTTCAAACCTGCGAGTAAGGTGATTACCTGATAAATCGGTAACGTAAGTATTAAGCAACAATTTATACTCTGTTGCAATCCAATGTTTTGCAGGAACAAAAGCCCACACCCTATCATTTATTGGGTATGTTGCTCCTTCTATTTTTTCTCCTTTGCTATTTGTTACTTCTAAACCAATCTGCATAGTGCCGTAGTCCATTCGGTCATCAAACACCACCTCAAGGGGTTGTTGTGTACCGCCTTTAGGCACTATTAAACTTTGTTGTTTAAGCAAAGGAATTGCCCTATCGGCTGTTGCTACCACAAATGTTTTGGTAAACTCTTTTTCAAGCGGTTGGTTGTCACGGTCGCGTAATACCGAAGTTATTACCAGCGTGTATTTCTTGCCCTCCTCAAACAGTTTATCCCCTTCTTCAAAATAATGTATGCCACGTTTCACTCTGCCGGGGTGCAGCATTAATACCAAATGTTTGCCATCGTTTGTCCAGTTTGATTTATGCCTCCACACCATCTGTTTTTCTGCTCCATTTTCATCCAGTAGTTTTATCTGCTTATAGGCTTGTGCATCTTCTACCATTGGTTTTGTAAAGGTGGCATGAAACATTAAAATGTTTGCGGGTACAGTATCGGCTAAGGGATATATTTCTGCAACGGCAGGGGCTGAAATATCTTTTGGGGTTGCTGGGGTAGCATATTCTGTTTTTAAGGTATCGCCGCCAATAATATGCAGCACTGCAAATTGCATATTGGCTCCTAAAGACTGGCGGGGGGTAAAGTATAAGGTATCGTTAGTATATGTGTAGCTACAACCAATAGGTGTGGTAGCTGTTTTGCCATTATCAATTACAAAAAGGCCGGACATGGTTTCCCATCCGGCCTTTTGTGCTTGTTGCGCCTGTGTTGCTGTTACTTGTATTTTTATAAGGGGCTTGTAAGGATTGCTTGCATCAACAACGGGTTGTATCGATGGTGTTTTGTTGCTACAGGCAATTATGAAGGTTAGCAACAATATACTCCCCGCCCTTGCTATTATACAGTGCTTCACGTTTTGTTGGCGCTATTGTTTGATTAAATATCTAATACTGAAAGTTGACCG
This sequence comes from Bacteroidia bacterium, assembly GCA_035906255.1. Classification (GTDB taxonomy): domain Bacteria; phylum Bacteroidota; class Bacteroidia; order UBA8524; family UBA8524; genus SB11. The sequence continues at coordinate 81,534 of JAMIFM010000036.1, read as the reverse complement.
CCTTGACGGCTTACTACCAATAGTTTGGTTTCGCTATATTTTGAAGCCATTATATAGGTATTTGCAGGGGCTATTACCTTCAAGTCTTGCTCAGTTAACCCGGGAGCTGGAACCATATTACCGTTTTGGAAGGTCATAATCCAACGACCGCTTTCATTAGCATTCTCGCTTCCGTTCAGGTATCTCTCACCCACACGAACAATGCGACCATTATCGTGTACTTCAATCATGTAAGTAGTGTTATTGTTAGTTACACAAAACACTTTTTGAGCAATTCCTGTATTAAGGTTAAAATACTCGTTCACTTGCAACAAGCCCGATCCGTTGGCAATATCACTGGTTTTAAATGAATAACCGGGTGCGCATACGGTAACTCCCATCAAGCGTTTTTCGCCATCTACCTCACCATAAGTCATGCTCTCCAAAGGGGCATCGGTAAAATAATTTCCGCCCCAATTGCTTTTGTACACACTGGTAGCACGTGCTGAAGCTGATGAATTGTGTGCAAAAGGTGCTACGGCAGTAGCCACCGAGCCATCCAATGCGGTAGCATGGCTGTAGCTAAAATACAGGGTGTTGTTACCCCAAGTCATGTCATTAATCAATTGGTCGGTACTTGAAAAAGTGATAGTACTGTAGCTTACATTGCTCACATCCAACTGAGCAACGGTATTGCCTGCGTTGGTAATTTTAAACAATGTTTGGCTGCTGTTTTGTGTGTTGCGTACCAATGCGTAAACAGCTTTTGAAATAGGATTTACTTCAATATTAACGTAGCGTATTGAAGTTACCGGAATGCCTAAGCTTGCTGCTATGTTTGTGCTAAAAGTAGTTACAGGAGCCGTAATTGTGTTGGCCGCAGCTTTAGAAGCGTCGTTGTCCTTCAAATCAATGGCATAGATTTTCCCTGTTGAGTTTTGGGCAGCCAGCAACACTACTGAATTGTTGTCGACGGCTAATGTGAAATCGCTTACTGAACCGGTAAACGCCTGACCTGTTTGCGCACCCGATAGCAAAGATGTGCCCGAGTTGTTACCGTTTGGCGACGGGGTGTTGTTTGTTTCTTCGTCTTTACAGCCGAAAGACAAAAGACAACAAAGGGTGAAAAGACTGAATAATAGGCGAAAACTGTTGTTTTTCATATATTTGTATAGGTTATTGTATATGGCTTGAAAGAGCGTTTGTTCTACCAAAGGGTTGCACTAAAATTTAAAATGATTTTCAATTGACACGTAGCCAACTTGTTTAAAAAGTGGCAATCAGGTTTTTATTTCTCATAAACTTTCGTATCTTTGCCGTCCTTTAAAAATAAAAGTGATGTACGCAATAGTAGAAATTGCCGGTCAGCAGTTTAAAGTGGAGAAAGACCAAAATCTTTTCGTTCACCGTTTAAACGCCCACAACGAAGGTGAAAGCCTTAGCTTTGATAAAGTGTTGTTGGTTGATAACGGAGGAAACATTAAAGTTGGAACTCCCACTGTTGAAGGCGCTAAAGTAACCGCCACTGTGCTTGAGCACTTGAAAGGCGATAAGGTTATCGTGTTTAAGAAAAAACGCCGCAAAGGCTACCAAAAACAAAACGGTCACCGTCAACAATTTACCAAAATTAAAATCGACGGTATCACTGCTTAATTTTTTCAATTAGTTTAACGTAAGTTTAAAAGAATAATACTATGGCTCACAAGAAAGGTGCGGGGAGTTCGAAAAACGGTCGCGAATCGCACAGTAAACGTTTGGGAGTAAAAATATACGGCGGTCAGTTGGCTATTGCCGGCAATATCATCGTAAGGCAACGTGGTACCAAACACCACCCTGCTGAAAACGTTGGTATCGGTAAAGACCACACGTTGTTTGCTTTGGTTGATGGCACTGTAGTGTTTACCAAACGTAAAGACAACCGTTCGTTTGTTTCAATTTCTCCATTTGTTGAAGAAACTGTTGCAGCACCTGCTGCACCAAAAGCAAAACCTGCAAAGGTTGCTGCTCCTGTAGCTGAAGTTGCCGAAGAGGCTCCTGCTACCGAAGCTCCTGCTTCAACAGAAGAATAAGAACACTATTTATTAGTTATATAAGCACCCGAAGAAATTCAGGGTGCTTTTTTTGTTTGTACCCGTGCATACCCTTACCCTGAATATAAAACTCAGGTTTTTTGAGGGCAACGTTTCGAATGGTTTAAAACCATTCGGAACGAAACCTTGCAACAGTGACGGGCTTTATGCCCGTTGGATAACGAAACCACCTCAAAAGATAGGGGTTTGAAAACCCCTACTATTATGATTACCTTCCAGCGAAGGACTTAAGTCCTTCGCTGGAAGGTAATTACAAAAACAACAGGTTTTGCCCTGTCGTGATAAAATACAGCGTAAAATTTACTTTTGAGCGAGCCTCATTTTGTTTCTGGGGATTGCTTCGGGGAGTCCCTCGCAATGACGAGGAGGCGCAAATCACCATAAGGAATTTAGGTGTGCTGCCATGCTGACGTAGGAAGCAACTTATCACGTTTTGTTAGCACACTTGCAATAAGTTTCCTCGCTACGCTTCGGAATCACAGGGGAACAAGGCACTCAAAAAAGGGGCTGCCTCAACTTTTGAGACGGCTCCGAACCCTTGCAACAACTGCCCGTTAGAACAAACGGATAAGAAACCCGTCGCTATGAAAATCAACACAAAGCAAAAGGCGTGGAGCACATAACCCCACGCCCTTAGCAATGTTATATTATAGGGCACTTCTCCCCTACTGTATCGTAATAGTACCCGCTCCGTTGTATGAACGGTATTCGCCGTTATACATGGCATCAGCACCCACTGGCCCCATTATAAACGTACCTTTGGTTACCGCCCGCACCGTATAATAAATATACCGCTCCCTGTTCTCGGGGTTCAGGTAAAAGTTAATCCTGTCATCGCGTACATCAAAATGTTGGGTATAAGCACGGTTTTGTGTCCATTCATAATCACGGCCTTCGGTAATGCGCGGGTTCTCAATTTCAAATCCTGCGGGCAGCATATCAGTTACCACCACATTATCAATGTCCATGTTACTAAGTGCCGCAATTGAAATCCGCACCACAATCAACTCGTTTTGCTTGAAGGTTGTACCCGACAGTTTATTTCCGTAGCGGTCGAAAAACTCTTTACGAACGCGCAAGAAATTATCTACTTGGTCGTATTTACCTGTTGAGCTTATTCCCTCCATCTCGTAATAATAATACAAAGTACCCGTGCCTGATGAGTTTATGGTTACTTGTTTGTTGCCCAACGCTGCATTATCCAACACTAAATCTTTGTTTGAGAAGTTTCCTACGGTTTTACCATCCACTTTTACAATAGCCGATACATCGGATTTGTTAGCATTCTGCGCCAGTTTGCCCAATGCAAGGAAACCAAACGATAGTTCTTGAGTACTTAAATAGCGTCCGCCTTTTAATTGTTGGGTAAGATTACGTGCCATTGCAGGTATTTGCTTGTGGTTTATATCACTTTCAACCAAGGCGTGCAACGATATGGCAAGGTTGCGCACGGGCGAATAGAAACTACCGCCTGTGGCTTTTGTTAGGTCATATTCTATATAATCATTGGGCAGCATCTCGTTAAACGATACTTTATCCGATATAAGCGCGTATGCGGCCGCCAGCATATACCGAGAATCGATGGTAAGTACTTCTTTGTTGCCTTTGTAGTAGTTAAGCAGCGAGCGGTTGGGCTTGCCCGCACGGCTCAATACATACAAGCTGTATATCACATCGCGCGAGGCGTATTTTTTATAGATGTAGTTTTCACCCGTGTAGTATCGGTACTCTACCAATTCTTTATTGCCTGTTTTGTATGTGATATAATCCAATAACCTGTCTAACACGTTATTATCCACATCAAATCCTGCTTTTTCGGCTTCAATTAAAAAGTGTGCTGCATAAATACTGCCCCACCACGATTCTTCGTAACCGCCTTGCCAATAACTCATACCGCCGTTATACAATTGCATACCCTGCAATTTCCGTATGGCTTGGCGTACGTTATATTCAGGGTTACGGTCATCTTCACCGCTGCTTAGTAACGTGCGGTTTTTCATAGTTGAGTTTTTAAGAAAATCAGCAAAGTATAACTGAGGGAACGCCGCCGATACGGTTTGCTCTACACAACCGTGAGGATAACCCACCAAATAGCTGAATTTATCAATAAACTCAACCATCGGGTTTTTACTAACCACCAGTTTGGTGGCTATTGACGATGGTATATAATCAGGATTTAATGCCAATTCTTTGGTTTCGCCCGGTTTCATCGTTCCTGAAAGTGTACTTTTCAGTAAGGAAGTAGAAGGCCGCACGGTAATTTCTGTTTCACCCACAAAGGTTTCGCCCAATCCCTGCACTGCTACTTTAATTTTTGCATTACCTATCTGAGGCAGTGCTTTAAGTTTAAACACCACTAAGTTTTCTTTATTCGCAGTTATGGTAATGTTTTCATTAGCCCCCACAACGGCTTGTACAGGCCCTGTGATACTCACCGTTACTTTTGCATTGGCATTTTTTGCAGTGGTATTGTTGATGTTTACAGGCATTTGTATTTCATCGCCGGGTGAGAAGAAACGGGGTAACCCTGTTGAAACCACCAAGGGGTCGGCTACTTTCATGTTTTTACTGCCCGAACCGAAGTTGCCGTTTTTGTAAGCCACTGCCATAATGCGCAAATCGCCACTAAACTTGGGCAGGTCAACTTCATAGGTTACTTCACCGCTGCTGTTGGTAGTAAGTACGCCACTCCAAAATGCCACTAGTTTTACTCGGTTGTTACTAAGGGGGTTCACCCGCTTTTCAAGGTCGTATCCGTCGCCTCCGGTTGTGCTTCGGTTAGATATTTCAGGAAACAAAAAGGGGTATAAATCGTAGCTGTTTACCTCAAGGGCGCGGCGGGCGTAAAAGTGCCCGTGCGGGTCAGGCGTGGGGAAGTTTTTAAGTGCTAATATTCCCTCATCAACTACGGCCAGTGTTACTTGTATGCCTGCTTCGGCTTTGGTTTTTACTGTAATTTTTTGCTTGGTGGTTGAGCGTGATTTCTCTACCGCAGTAATCGCCACCGGTAATATGGTGCTTTTCTTTTCTACTGAAAGGTTACCGTAGCCGTGCGCCACCATTAAGGGCACTCCACTGTTGGTAAGGGGTTTTATCAGTGTGGCCGATATATAAACGTTGGGTAAAAAATCTTCTTTAACAGGCAGTTCTATCTCTGCCGATTTTTTATCAGTCTCTATCACACGATAGTCATAGATACCGTTACGCTCAATGGTAACCAGCAGTTTACCGATAAAAGGAGTTTTAAACAGCACTTTGGCTTTATCGCCCACTTCGTATTTCTCTTTATCAAAAACAATATCCACGCTGCCTTCGGTACTTACATCAAACGATGTGGTAAGGGTTGCTCCCCAACGGTAAGCATAAAAATCATAAGCTACATAACGCTCTGCTCCTTCACGCATCACCCGTATTTCATACGAGCCTGATACGGGCGGAACGTAGGTAAATACGGCTTCTCCCTTTCCAAACCCAATGGTTTTGCTCTCCATCACCTTTTCTACCCGTTTTGAGGTATAATAAAAATTATCGTTGTAGCCCCTTGTAAGCACTGATTGCCACTCGTATTGCACTACCTGTACCAATCCTTTGGCGTTGGCTACCAATTTACCTTCCCTATCCACTGCTACCAGTTTGGCTTGCATTGGTTCGTGGGTTTTCAGGTAATAATCGTCCAGCTTAATACCGTATAACACAGGTTGGGTAACAATATCAAAGCGTTTGCTGCGGTTCACGGGTCGGCCGCTTTCATCAAAAACAGTGGCAAACACCGTACCTTCCAACAAGCCCATGTCTTTATAAGCAGCATCCAATTCAAACGTTTGTGAGCCAAGCCCTGCATCGCTGGTTTTTCCTTCGCGCAGGTTCTCCATAAAGTTTTGCTTGGCACTCACATGAAAGTTAAAATCACTGTAATTTTTGGGGTTAAAATCCTTACGGGTAAGGCGCAACTCCATTTCGTAGTTACGGTTGGCCGCAGGAGGCCCAAAGTAGTTTACTGCCTCAATAGAGGCAATTACTTTATCAGTTAAGTTATAATAAGGCTTATTTAGTGTGAGGGTTGATTTTATACGGTCGGGCATAAATTCCTCAATCCCTATACTTCTTGAGTTTAACAGCACATCGTTGCCGTTATACACTTCAATCGTATAATTACCTGTAACGGCTGATGTGGCAATATCAAATGCCCCATCTACTGAGCCTTGCCCGTTGGTGTTTTTGCGCAAACTGGTGTATTCTTTCCCGTTAGGCATCACCAATTTCACCTTCAAAGGCACATCAGCCACAGGCTCCCACTTGGTATTACGTACAATGGTATTAAAGAACACTTTTTCGCCGGGACGGTATATGTTACGGTCGCCGTAAATAAACACATCCCAGCCCGAAGGATGTTCCCGTTTTCCGCCTACATCAAACCGCGAGGTTTCAACTCCTGTCTGACTCAACAGCATATAGTTAAAATCATCCCCCAATCTTGCCGTTAGCATAGCTGGGCTAAAGTGGCGCATCTTATCCTTGAAGTCTTTTACCACCGCAAACCCTTTGCTATCGGTTTTTACGGTAAACGCATCTTGGTTGTTGGTACTGATAATATGAACCTCTACATCGCCCAAGGGTTTGGCAGTAAGAATAGAATTGGTATAGATAAACAAATCGTTTTCGGTTTGTTTGCTTATCACCCCTATATCTGATATGGATACCAGCTTGCTGGCATTAAGGTAATAATCGGTTTTTGAGGACACCTGCACCACGTATATTCCCTTAAACTCATCTATTTGGGGCATATCAAGGTTTAGGGTGGCAATACCGTTTATGCGGGGTAAGTCGCTGGTTTTTACCGTACGTTCTGATACCACACTGCTATACTGGCCGCCATTATCCATATCATACGTGCGGTCGTTATTATTATACTCGCCGCCATAATCCTCGTAGTAATAATCGTAATAACCGTAGCTGTTGCCACGCATATAGGCCAGTATGTTGTTCTCGTATATTTTTATGATTTTCACCTGTACTTCGGGCACATTCACAATGTTGATCCCAATGTTACGGCTGCCTGATTTGCTTAGGTAAATGGCCTTTTTGCTGGTGAAACTGATGCTGGGCGGCATTTCGCCAAAAAACACCTCGTGACGTGAATCTGCCTTTAGTACTCCACCCAAAGCCCCTTTAAAAAACTCTTTTTTCAGCGTCAGCGAGTAGGTGTTGTTTATCAAGAAATCACCCGTTATCAGCACCCCGTTTTCGGTCAGTTCGGCTTTATTATTCACCATCGGGTCAAGGGTAAATGCCTTATCCAATGTAGTAGCATCAATCTCTTGCGAGGTAATTACGCGCACAAACCCTTTGTTATCTTTAAAACCGCTTTCAACATTCTGAATCACCAAATCATACCGTGAGGCAAGCACTTGCGATAGTTCATGTTCTTGGTCGGTAGTATAGTCACTCGTAGTCAGCTTAATACCTTTCATAAACTTCGCTACAATCAACGCTTGTTCTTTGCCAAACGGCGACCCGTTTATAGTAAAAAACAACTCCTTTCCGGCTGTAGTGTTATCAGGCGTAAACGATGCGTCGGTACCACCTATGCTCACCTTCATTAAACTTTTCAACTGGGCGGGGTCAACCTCGTAATTAAAATTAACACCCAAGCGTATTACAATACCGTTGCCATCCTTGCCCTTAGCCCAAAAAGCACTGATAGATTCAGGCTGTAAATATTCGGTATGAAACTTCACCGCCTCATAATCCTTTCCGATAAACAGCTTTTTGTTCTCAGCCTTTTTGAGTACTTTCTTAGAAAACTCTGCTTTATATTCTGTACTGGGTTTAAACCCTTTTGCAGGTGAAAACACCAATTCGCGACGGCTTGCCCACCTGAACCGCCCCTCAACCTTCGGCGATAACTGAATGTACTCGGTTGAATCCCATTTCCCAACGCTCGCTTCATCCACCACGTCATGGTTAAAAGAAAAAATAAGGTTCTGCTGCGTTTGTATTTCTTCGCCGAAATTTTTCACATAACTCACCATATTTATAGGGTTACGCGAACACGAAAAAAGAGTTGCCAACAGCAAGGCAATAAGTAAGGCATTTAATTTGTTAGTCATAGGGTGGTGCAGAAGTGTTGAAAGTGGGTGTAAGTTATGAAAAAAGCGTTGGGAGTAGTGTTATTATTGTATGGTATTCGATAAATATTTTAAAGCATTTGAAAAAAGTTTTTTTCTCGTTATTACTTGGTAGTATGACTGTTATAGCAAGCGGCCAAGTAAAAAAAGGCGACTTTATGCTGGGCGGTAATTTGGCCTTTGGACGACAAAAAGCGCAGCTGCCCGCAACTGCCTCTACGGGTATTGACGGGCAAACTACCCTTAGGTTTGCTCCCCGCATAGGTGTATTTTTTACCCCAAGATTGTTAGTGGGGTTTGGCACGAATGTAAATTATACAGGCACCAGCGATACCTATACGCTACAGGATTCAGCAGGAAACTCTTACCGCTTAAAAAATCAGTATTATGAGCTTGAACTGGGCGTGGGTATTTTTTCATCTTATTACCTGCCTATTAGCGACCGCTTGTATTGGGTGAGTACTGTAAATGTTAACTGGGGATCGCTAATAAGGGGAGATAAGCTATCTACTCTTTTTTCTGACGACAGACCACGCCAAGACAGGGCGCGTTACGTGGACGGGAAAATCTCAACCGGAATACAGTATTTTGTGCTGCCGCACTTATCGGTTTCGGCAGGCTATCAACCTTTTTCCATTACCTACAATTACCAAAAAATCATCCGCCAAAACACCCCATTAAGCAACAGTGATAGGGTAGTTATCGATTTCTCATCGGTAGCAAAGGGCTTTTTTATTGGGGTAAATTATTTAATAATTTCTGACGATTCTAAAAATGAAAACTAAAATGAGGGTATTGGTTTTATTGTTCGGCAGCTTGTTTGCAATACAGGCAAGCGCACAAATGTATAAAGGACGTTGGGCTGTGGGCGGAGAGTTTTCTTTTCTTAACTCGCGCAATGCACAAAGCAACTCCAGCAACAATTTTTCAGAAGAATTGGGCACAGGGTTCAACTTCCGTGTACACTCAGGGCAATTTTTAACCGACAAGTTATATACTTACGGTGTTGTAGGGATTAACTACAGCACCCTGCAACGAAATTTTGAAGCCGGAACCAGTGCAGGAACTAAGGATATACGCGAAACCCTTTCTAACGCTACCAATGTGGGTGTTGGTGCGGGTTCGCGCTGGTACATAAAGGGCACTGAAAGAGTAGGCTTTTTTGTGCAGGGACAGGTGATGTTTTCAGGAACGTTTGTGCGAAGGGACGAGTATTATGTTGAAAGTGATACCGTGCGTAGTGATACAAAAATTAAATATCCGTTTTATACCTTGGGCATTAATATAAATCCGGGTGTGTACGTTGTGTTAAGCAAACGCTGGCAGCTTACTTTTGATTTGGGCAACTTGTATTTTTCGCAAACATGGCAGCCTGAAAAGAAAGGGGTAATTGAACGAAGCAGCAATTCATCGTTCGGGATGGATATAAACCTGTTTGATTTTAGAGTAGGTGCGCTGTATTTGCTGGGCAAGAATGAATAGACGGTTAAAAACCTGTCGTAGCAAAAAAAACCTAAAATTTACTTTTGAGGTAGTTCCGTTCCCCGACGGGCATAAAGCCCGCCTCTTGTGTACCGGTTTGTTCCGAATGGTTTAAAACCATTCGGAACATCATTCGCAAAAGGTCTGAATTTTATATTCAGACTAATTTTGCGACCTGCGATTAGCAAATGCTTTAGCCCCTCGTCCGTTGTAATTACAGCTAACTTTAACCATTACACAATACGGCCTTCTTTTTAAGCTCAAAACAAAAACGTATTATTGTGTATTATTAGATTGATGTTGCGAAAACATCTTACATTATTTTTATTTCAAACTACCATTACAAATGGCATATTCTAAGAAAGAACTTAAACCTCTTATACTACAAGTATTTAAAGACAACCCTACCCGCCTGATGAACCATAAGCAAATAAGTGCAAGGCTGGGCATTGAAAAATTAAACAAAAACGTTGTCCAGTTATTAGAGGAACTGAAGAAAGACGGAAAGATTGGTGAAATTGAACGCGGAAAATACCATTACGAAAATCCTGTAAATACGATTGAAGGTATATTGGAAGTTACCCAAAGGGGTGCTGCTTTCCTTGTACCTGATGAAGGTGAAACCGATATTTTTATCTCGGCCGATGATTTAAACCACGGGCTTAACGGCGACCGCGTAGCGGTTACTTTATACGCACGCAAAAAAAGTAAACGTCCCGAAGGGTTTGTGCTTGAAGTACTGCACCGCAACAAAACCGATTATGTGGGCACATTGCAACGCAATAAAAACTTCTCGTTTTTGGTGCCTGACGATAAACGGATGTATGCGGATATTTTTATCCCTAATGAGCACCTGAACGGGGCTCTTGACGGACAAAAGGTAATTGCCCGCCTTACTGATTGGCCTGAAGAGGCTAAAAATCCTTTCGGTAAAATTACCCATGTATTGGGCGAACCGGGTGAAAACGATACCGAAATGCACGCTATTGTAGCGGAATTCGGTTTCCCTGTTGAGTTTCCTCTGGAGGTAGAGAAAGAGGCGGATAAAATCCCGACAACCATCAGCAAGAACGAGATTAAGAAACGTACCGATTTTAGGGATACGCTTACCTTTACGATTGACCCCGCCGATGCTAAGGACTTTGACGATGCTTTATCGTTTAAACGATTAGAAAACGGTCACTTTGAAGTGGGTGTGCATATTGCTGATGTTTCACACTACGTGAGGCCGGGCACTAAGCTGGAAGAGGATGCTTTTAACCGTGCCACATCGGTGTATTTGGTTGATCGTACCATCCCCATGTTGCCTGAAAAGTTGAGTAACGGGGTATGTTCGCTTCGCCCCAATGAAGATAAACTTACCTTTTCTGCCGTTTTTGAAATGAACGACAAAGGGCAGATTATTAATCAATGGCTGGGCAAAACAGTAATACACTCGCAACGCAGGTTTACTTACGAAGAAGCCCAAGAGCGTTTGGAAAGCGGTGAGGGTGATTTGGCCGAAGAATTAACCATCCTAAACAACATTGCCAAAAAGCTGAAAGAAGAACGCTTTAGGCACGGGGCTATAAATTTTGAAACCGATGAGGTGAAATTTAACCTTGATGAGAACGGTAAACCGTTAGGCGTGTATAAAAAGGAACGCAAAGATGCTCATAAACTGATTGAAGAGTTTATGCTGCTGGCCAACCGCAAAGTGGCCGAATATGGTTATAAATACCGTACGCCCAAGCAAAAAGACCCCAACGTGTTTGTGTACCGCGTGCATGATGCTCCGGATGATAAAAAGCTGCAAGATTTTTCAGCATTTGCAAAACGTTTCGGATATAACTTAAAGCTGGATTCGCACAAAGCCATTACTAAATCTATTAACGAGCTAACGGCTGCTACTGAGGGAAAACCTGAGCAAGGTATCCTGCAAAACATGGCCATCCGCACCATGTCTAAAGCGGTATATACCACACAAAAAACAGGGCACTACGGATTGGCATTTGATTTTTACAGTCACTTTACCAGTCCCATCCGTCGTTACCCCGATTTGCTAACCCACCGTTTGCTTGAAAAATACCTTGAAGGGGGTAGTGAAAAAACATCGCAAGAATGGGAAAAACGTTGCAAACACAGCAGCCAAATGGAGCAAAAAGCAGCCGATGCTGAGCGCGCTTCAGTAAAATATAAACAGGCCGAATACCTGCAATCTGCTATCGGACGGGTGTTTAGCGGTATTATTTCGGGTGTTACCGAATGGGGCATTTATGTAGAAATTATTGAAAACAAATGCGAGGGTATGGTACGCCTTAACACCTTGTTTGATGATTTTTATGAGTTTAACGAGAAAGAGCAAGCCATTATCGGCAAACGCAGCAAACGCAAATACCGTTTGGGTGACCCGGTGATGGTAAAGGTGAAAAAAACTGACCCTGTAAAACGTCAAATTGATTTTGCAATGGTTTAATTAGGTCGTCAGTCCACAGACAACAGTCCACAGTAAAACTACTATGGACTGTTGACCGCCGACTATTGACTTCTAAACGTATCTTTGCCCCATGCGCCCCTACGAAGAGTACCTTTCATACATTAACAGCGAAATTGAAAAACACCCGTTTGCGGGAAATCCTAAAAACCTTTACGAGCCTTTAAATTATATCCTTGCGTTGGGAGGGAAACGTATGCGCCCCGTTCTAACCCTTATGAGCTGCGAACTGTTTGGCGGTGCAATGGACACTGCTTTGAAACAGGCATTGGGTATTGAGGTGTTTCACAATTTTACGCTGATGCACGACGATATTATGGACGTGGCTCCGTTGCGCAGAGGTAAACCCACTGTGCACGTAAAGTGGAACGAACCTACGGCTATACTTGCCGGCGACCTGATGATGATTAAGGCAATTGATTTGGTGCGCGATGCTGATATTTCGTTACAAAAACCTTTGCTGGATGTTTTTAACCAAACGGCAATTGAGGTATGCGAAGGCCAACAGCAAGACATGGATTTTGAAGGCCGTGAAAATGTTACCGAAGCTGAATACATTGAAATGATACGCCTTAAAACGGCGGTACTTTTAGGTTGTGCCTTGCAAACCGGAGCGATGATGGCTCATGCAACCCCTGATGGTGCAAAAAACATCTATCGTTTTGGAGAGTTAGTAGGTATTGGTTTTCAGTTGATGGACGATGTACTGGATGTATTTGGCGATAATGAAAAGGTAGGTAAACAAGCGGGCGGTGATATTATCAGTAATAAAAAAACCTATTTATTGATAAAAGCCCTTGAATTGGCCGAAGGGGAAACCAAAAGCCAATTAACCAACTGGATAAACGTTTCGGATTTTATACCTGCTGAAAAAGTGGTTGCCGTTACTGCCATATACAACATTTTAGGAATAAAGGAACTGGCTACCCAAAAAAGTGAAAGCTATTTTACCGAGGCATACAATCTGCTGGAAACGATTGATATGCCTGCTGAAAACAAAAAATACCTGCACGATTTTTGCGAATGGATACGTACCCGAGTAAGCTAATAGAATTACATACCTTATGAAAAAAAATACCTTTTTAGCCCTTGCCTTGGCACTTACAGGTGCATTAAACGCCCAAACCGATGCGAACCGTTTAATGATGATTAAAGACGGGATGGCAGGCTATATTGATAGCTTTGGTGCTGAGATAATAGCTCCTGCATTTACTATGGGCAACCAGTTTAGCGAAGGGCTGGCCAGTGTGGTGCATAACAATAACAAAGGTTTCAGGTATGTGTTTATCAACGATAAAATGGACGTGGTAATAAGCACTGTTTTTGACGGGGCGGGTGATTTTAGCGAGGGGTTGGCACGCGTGAACACAGGTGGCAAATGGGGCTACATAAACAAAGAGGGTAAATCCGTAATTGAAGCTAAGTTTCAATTATGCTACGAGTTTTCAGAAGGGTTTGCACAAGCACAAACCAAAGGCAAGTGGGGGTTGATTGATAAAAAAGGCCAATGGATAATTCAACCGGAGTATAATGACCTTACTCAGGTGGGTGAAGGAGTAATTGCCGTACAAAAGAACTTTGCAGGCAAATGGACTTATATTGATACCAAAGGCGGCCAAGTGATTAAAGACAGCTTTGAACGCGCAGGCTTTTTTGCCAACGGACTTGCCCCTGTGCGCAAAAACGATAAATGGGGCTTTATTAATAAAAAAGGGGAAGTGGTAGTTGATTATCAATACACGGGCGCACGTGAGTTTAGCGGTGGTTTGGCTTGCGTTGAAAAAGACTTTGCCAAATGGGGCTTTATTGATGCCAAAGGTGCCGTAGCTATTGATTTTAAGTTTGACCGCGGTGCACGCTTTCGCTACAACCACGCACTGGTTGAAACCACTAAAGGCTATGCTTATATCAATAAAAAAGGGACTATAATTTGGCAGGCAGCTCAATAACTGCTTTCCCGCTATTCTTCTAAGCTGTCTAAACTGTTGGTAAAACCGTTCAAAGCCACAAACAAGGCAGCATCAACGGGTTTATTATTAGATAATGTAAGTATTTGCTGCAAACGCTCGGCATAGCTTTCACCATCGTTAAAATAGGCCATCAACGACACAAATACTTCCTGTACTTCACTATCGGCAATATTTGCAGCGGCATTTACAATGTCTTTGATGTCTGCATCAACCAAATGCTGGTTTTTGATTATCGGTTCGTATATCGCGTACTCCTCTTGATACAAATCGTCTTCGGTAAGCAAAAACTCTTTCAAAAAGTCATCCAGCGATATATCGACACCAATCTCTTTGCACTCATTAATATACAACAGGATGTTCAAAAATTCAGTACCCCTGTCAAGGGTCTTCTCTTCAATATCCAGCCACTCCTGCGATTCAAGGTAACCGTCGTCTAAATCTTTAGCATCCGCTGTAAAGAAATTAATCATCAGCAAATCAAAACAAAACTCGCCAAGAGGAGCAAACGCAGGATATCGCCCAAACACCTCGTCCACATTGTTCATCTTGGTTTCAAAACCGTCTATCTGCGAAAAAGCAGTTACCAACTCATTCAAAAACGATTGATGCTGCTCTTCATCAATACTAAGTCCGTTTTTCTTACTTCCTTCAACAAACCCAGTTACCATTGCCTGTAAGGCATCTTTTATGGGGGTAAAAATCCGTGCTTCCATTGTCTTATGTATTAAAATTGAAGGATATTATTGTTATTAACTGTAACAACCACTTTGCCCGTAAGTTCACTACTCCACAAAGGCGAGTTTACCGATTTTGAATAGTTGGTTTTTTTATCAAATGTCCACTTAGCGTTGGGTGAGTACACAACAAGGTTTGCTTGCTGTCCCTCTGCAATAACCGGAGTTTCAATTCCCAAAATCCTGCGGGGATTTTCAGTAACTGCTTTCAGTAAAATATCCCAACCTATCGTTTCCTTTAGCGTAAGAGCAAGGGGTAAAAAAGTTTGCAAGCCCAGCATACCGGGTGATGCGTATTCATATTCAAGCACCTTATTTTCTGCGTCCTGCGGATTATGGTCGGTGCAAATGGCATCTATCGTTCTATCCTTAATACCTGCTATCAAAGCGTCCACATCGGTTTGCGTGCGTAAGGGTGGAGTAAGTTTAAAATTACTGTCGTATTCTTCCAATACTTCATCCGTCCAAACAAGATGGGCAATTGAAACATCGGCAGTTACTTGCAAGCCGTCGGCTTTTGCCCGACGTATCAGTTCTACTGAACCGGCAGCGCTGATGTGTGAAAAATGTACCCTACAATTGTTGTAACGCGCCAATTCAATATCACGCTTCACTATCAATTCTTCTGCAAGATTAGGAATGCCTTTCATACCCAAACGCGTAGAAACCACTCCTTCGTTCATCTGACCGCCTTTGGCAAGGCCGCTATCCTCAGGATGAACACAAAGCAATCCGTTAAACCCTTTGGCATATAACAAGGCGCGGCTCATTAATCCGCTATCAGCAATGGCTTTGTTACCATCGCTAAACGCTACGGCACCCGCAGTGTGCATGTCATACATTTCGGCTAGTTCTTCCCCTTCGCGGCTATGGGTAATGCAGCCCATTGGGTACACGGTAGTTACCTGCCCTTTGGCTCTGCTCAATATGTATTCAACTTCTGATTTTGAGTGAACAGGCGGCTGGGTAGAGGGCAATATAGCAACTCCTGTAAAACCACCTGCTGCGGCTGCCTTGCAACCGCTTTGTATGTCTTCGCGCTGTTCAAAACCGGGGTCGGCAAACTGGACGCGTATATCCATAAAACCAACGGAAGTATAAGTGCCCGTGCCGTCAACAACTGTTGCTCCATCGGATGAAGCAGTATTGGCAGCCACAATGGACTTAATCTTGCCGTTTTCAATTAAAATATCTTGGGTTTTGCCGTTTAAGGGGCTGTTGGGTTGTGATACTGTGGTGTTTTTTATCAGCAGGTGCATTACGGCTACTTTAAAAATCTTAGCAATAATACTTCACATAAAAGGAAAAACAAGCCCATCATGATACAATACCTCCATAATTGCACACCTTTATCGGCCTCAACTATGGCTGCCTGTATGCCTTTGGGGGTATTTTTCAGCACTTTAATACCTTGTATTTTTATCTGCTCTTCTAATTCTTTTTCGCTGAAATAAGTATTAGCCGATTCGTTTCGGTTGTAGTTAAAGGCCACCCTCACCCCTACATCTTGTCCGCCGCTTTCCAGCGAGTAGTTTCCGGGTTGTTTTAACTCAGTACCTGCGGCAAGGTTCAGTTTGTTATCTTTCACCACCATTTGGGGTATTAACTCGGCTTTATCTAACTTCAGTTTATACACTTGGTCTTTGCCTGCGGCAAGGTTCAGCTTTACCAACTGCCCGTTTCCTATGGTATAAAACAAATCAGGGCTTTGCACACTGTTTAAAGCCATGTTGAGCATAATAGGTACAAACAGCGCATGGGTGGCAAAATTATTCCACTCGCCGTTTAGGGGTGAATTAAACAAATACACATGGCCGGAAGCGTTGGTATAATGGGTAAGAAAACTTTGCCCGCTTTGTAAACGCATGATGGGTTCACCCGCTGTTCCTTGCATCACAAAGTATTTTTGCAACACTGGTTTATCCATGTTGTCGCCTGTTTTTTCAAAAATGTGCCTGAACAACGGATGAGCAACGGTTAGCCCTTCAACGCGCTGGTTGGCTTCTACGTAGGCTTGCAAGGGGCTTGCCCCTATCGAGACTAAAAAGTCGTTTACACTTTTATCAATAATTTTATCCGCCGCAGGAAACACCACCAATGAGCCGCCCGCAGTTACAAACTTGCCTAACTCGGCACTTAACCCGCTTGATACGGTTTTTACTCCGTTTAAAACAATTAAGGTGTATTTTGAAAAGGATGAATAATCCAGTTGTTTATCGCTTACTTCGGTAAGTTTGTAATAGGCATCTATCTTACCGTACACCGCCCCTATAAATTTTGAAGACCCTTCGGGCGAGATGGAAAGAATGTTAATTTCCTGTTTCACCTCAAAGGCAAAAAACAACTTATCATCAAAAGTGATAGGGTCGTCCATTACCGCCAATTCAGCATTTTGCCAACCCGAAGTTGTGGACGTAAACGATAGTTCAATATCCTTGGTTTCGTTTTTACCGATGCTAAAGTTGGCCAACCCCTTTTGTACGTTGTTTATTTTTAAGGTGAGGGGAATATTCTCTTGTTCGTCGCCAAAGTTTTTCACCCGCACCATTAATTGTGCGGTTTGATTGGCCTGCACATAAGGGGTTAATAACCATGCCGAATCAACACTAAGGTTAGCTTTGGGGTTTCCTTCCAGTTTCACCAACTCGGTAAGTATAGTGGTATCGGCATTTATGGCCTCGGCATCTATCATGTTTTGCTGAAAATCAGATAGTACATAGGCCGTTTTATTGGCCATCGGATCTTTATTCAGTGCTTCTTTTTGGCGGGCAATTATCTCACTAAGCTTGCGTGATGCAGGCGAAACCTGTAGTTCATCAATCATCCGCAAAAATTCTTCACGGTTCACCAAGCGTTGGTGCTTGCCTTCAAAATCAGCCGTAAGCAGTTGAAACAAATCGGTTGATGAATAGGCATTAGCAATATCGCGGGCTTTGTTTTTGGCAACTTGCAACAGCTCGCCCTCGTTACCTACACTACTCATGCTGAATGAATTATCTACATATACACTCACTGCCGATACACCCTGCCTTGCCGCGCCCGAAGTGGCGGGGATAAACGGCTGCACAAAAGCCAACACGATAAACACGATGGCAAATATGCGCGCCATCAGCACTAAAATATGTTTTAGGTTGCGACGTGAGCGGGTTTCTTGCTGCACTTCTTGCAACAGGGCTACGTTGGTAAAATAAATACGCTTAAACCGCCTGAAATTGAATAGGTGTATGATGATAGGGATGGCAATGGATGCCAATGCGGCGAAAAACAGTGGGTACAACCAACTCATTAGGGTCAAAAATAGTGTTTTTGTTAATACATGAACGGCCGTAAAAGTAAAATGTTGCCTTTATCTTTCGGCAAGCATCTTTCGGCAAGCATCTTTCGATAGGCATCTTTCGGCAAGCTCAAGATGGTGGTTGGGGATTGGTTGTTAGGGATTAGGTGTTGGTAATCATCAATCCATAATCACTTAGCACTAAAAACTTACTCTAAACTACTTTTTTAATCAGGCGCAGTTTGTGGGTATAACGTCCTGTATCTACGTTAAAAATCCCTTGCTGGTCAATTTTATCAATGCGAACACAGCCGCCTGCGTGGATAATGCGTCGTGAATCAAGCAAAATACCTACGTGTATTATTTTTCCGTCTTCATTATCAAAAAAGGCAAGGTCGCCCGGTTCCGTTTCATCTAAAAACGAGAGCGTTTCACCTTGCGAGGCTTGCTGATAAGCATCGCGCATTAGCGATATTCCGTTCAGTTTATAAATCACTTGTGTAAACCCTGAACAGTCGATGCCCCAAACAGCACGCCCACCCCACAAATAAGGAGTATTAACAAACTGCAACGCATCACCCGTCATCACATCACGGTTGGGGGTTGTAACGGTATTGCGTACTTCTCCCTTCACCTCCCATATCTTGCCGTTGTGTACAGCTTGTCCGGCATCGTTTAAGTACAGTACCGAACCCATCGAAAGGCGGATGCGCTCATTATTATGCACTAATTCTCCAAAAGCACTGTTTAATAATACTCTTTGACCTTCGGTCGGCTTTGCCTCTACAAACTGGTTTTCGTGCAACCAGCCTTGGTAATCGTCAAAATCGCACACTACTTGCATCCAGCTACCCTCTCGGCCAATCACCCGATAGGTTTCACCAAACAATAGTTGCGAAACCATCTCGCTTTTGCTTGATGGTTCAGTGCGTAACGGCACCGAAGAAAAAGGGCAAATGCCTTGCATACAATTAGTTTAAGGGATTATAAATGCAACCACTCTTTTTTGTTCAACAGGTGCTCCTTAGTTTCCACGTGGTCGGGGTCGGGCACGCAACAGTCAACAGGGCACACGGCAGCACATTGGGGTTCTTCGTGAAACCCTTCGCACTCCGTGCATTTATCAGGTACAATGTAATATACTTCTTTATTTATCGGCTCGTGCTTTTCTTCGGCATTCAATTCTCTGCCGTCGTATGAAAATGTACCGCTAATCTCGTTCCCATCACCGTATGCCCACAAAACACCCGCTTCATATATGGCAGTATTGGGGCACTCGGGTTCACAAGCACCACAATTAATGCACTCTTCGGTTATGATTATAGCCATGGCAAAATTGTATTTTTGCAAAATTACTACTCGTACAGGGTATTTACCTAACGTACGACCTTTGATTTTTATAATTTAGAATGAAACTGAATGATA
Source organism: Bacteroidia bacterium (assembly GCA_035906255.1). Taxonomy (GTDB): domain Bacteria; phylum Bacteroidota; class Bacteroidia; order UBA8524; family UBA8524; genus SB11. The sequence continues at coordinate 61,979 of JAMIFM010000036.1, read as the reverse complement.
TTTTAAACGCTTTGTACTATACCGGCAAAGTATTGGGGGACAGAAGCGACGCTGAACTGGTGCTTGCCATGCACAAAGCTTATACCGCCAACCAATGGTTTACCCCTGAAAACATTGGATTAGCTGTTGACTATTGGAGCAAAAAACTTACTCCTGAAAGCCTGCAACAATGGATTGACAGGGAACAGATAACAGATAATGCCCACCCCAAAACGGTTGGGATTATTGCGGCAGGTAATATTCCCTTGGTGGGGTTGCACGATATTATCAGTGTATTGATTACGGGTAATAAGGTAGTAGTGAAGCCATCAAGCGAGGACGAGGAACTGATTACGTTTTTTGTGGATACATTGATACAGGCCGACCCTGAAATGGCGGGCTATATACAAACGGCTGAACGTATTGAAAAACTGGATGCTGTAATTGCTACAGGCAGTAACAATACGGCTCGCTATTTTGAGTACTATTTTAGCAAATACCCCAATGTTATCCGTAAAAACCGCAACAGTATTGCGGTACTAACGGGTAACGAAAGCCCTGAAACGATGACAAAAATTGCGGGAGATATTACGGGGTATTTTGGCAAGGGTTGCCGTAATGTTACCCAAGTATGGCTACCCAAAGGGTTTGATATTGTAAAGTTTATTGACAATACCTTACCCTACGGCGATTTGATAAACCACAACAAGTATGCAAATAACTATGTGTACCACAGGGCATTGTTGTTAATGAATATGGATGCGCACCTTGATAACGGCTTTATGTTGTTTAGGGAAGATGAAAAAATTTATGCCCCCATTGGTACGGTAAACTATGCTTTTTATGAGCACTTGGATGATATGAAAGCGTTTGTTGCTGAACACGCCGAGGAAATACAATGTGTGGTGAGTGAGGCTGATTTAGGAAATGTGATTGCTCCGGGTGAAACACAAAACCCTGCGTTGTGGGATTATGCCGACGGGGTGAATACTATTGAGTTTTTAAAGGGAATTTGATTTGGTGGTGGATTAAGAGGCAAGTCGTCGTTATTGCGAAAAACTGCTTTTGAGTTTTGAAGCAATCCGTTTGTATTGATTGCGCGGGATTGCTTCGGAAGACCTCGCAATGACGAGAAAACTGCGCGTGTATTTACTTTTGAGACAGCCCTTTGTAATTATTGATAAAATGGGGTTTCACCCCCGTTAAAAAAAACAGGATGCGTAAGGTTTTACCCTTAGCATCCTGCATCTATCATAGGCTAACTACTCTTTCTAATGCTTAGCTATTAACATGGTTTTGGTGGCAATTACGTTGTTATCCACTATCAATGAATAATAGTAGGTACCGGTGGCCATGTTCAAACAATTTAATTCTAATTGACCATACCCTGTTTTTTCAATCGGGAATGCCTGAATTAAACGACCGTTGTTATCGGTAACTTTTATAAATGCCGATACAGTAGTAGCAGGCAAGTAGTAATCAATAAAGGTTACATCACTCAGCGGGTTAGGGTTGTTTTGCATCAACATTGCTGTTTTGTTTATCTCAACTTTCTGAGGCTCGGTGCTACCTTCAAGCGTACCTTGTTGTTTATTAATACCTTCCATTACAGCCACCTTTTCTTCCAGCTTCTTAATTTTTTCTTGTTGCTCTTTAATTGCTTGAGTAAGCACAGGGATAATAGCAATGTAGTTAACAGACAAATACCCGTCGGTTTCTTCGGTAACTGTGTATGGCAGCACTTCTTTCAACTCTTGGGCTATGAAACCGTAGGTATTTCCCGCGGGGAAATTCCTGTCTTTAAACTCCTCTGTTTTAAACTTGTAAATAACAGGGTTCAGTTTATTGATAATCTCATCGGTTTTTTCAATGGGTTTTACATCGGTTTTAAACCTGCTGTCAGAAGTTAAATTCATTCCGTTAATCAAACCTGTACCATTGATAGTAAGAATATGAACAGATGGGAAATCTTCGCAAGCATCAGCGGGTGCGTTTCCACCCAATGTCATCACATTGCTGAACCAGCTTTTACCATTGCCAAATATCACCGCCCTGTCTATACTGTCACCTTGTGCCGCAAAAGCCTTAGTTCCACCCAGTCGATTGGTGTTTACCAATATTCCGTACCCAAAACTGCATTGAGTATGCCTAGCTGTAGCGTGAATAGCATTACGCAAATTATTTTGTTGGTGGATGTCTTCACGGTTATCAATCACCAACTTATAATTCCAATAATAAGGATTACTAGTGCCTATTAAAGCATCCCCTATCCGGTATGCTCTTACTGTATTTGACATAGGTGCAAGTGTTGTTCCCATTTCGTACCAATCATCGTCTTGGCATCCCGTATCGCATAGCGGAATGATTGAAAATAAATCAAACAGTACCCCACCATAGTCGTAACAACTACCATTACTTGACATGGATAAAACAGCTGAAGTTGCATTTGCGGTAAAAGTAAAGGTATGTAACGTCCACGGTTTATCTGAAGAAGTAAGATTTAGTGTCTGGTTTACCATTGTGCCAAATGTTACAGTCGCCGACGAAGTACCACCACAAAACATTAGAGCATGCACACTAGAATAAAAGGTCAATGTGTATTTTCCACCTGTTGCTAAACCTGTTATTGTCTGAGTAAGTGTTCCCGTCTTGTTTAAATCTACGTGCTGCGTATCCCCACCCGGAGGGCAGCCCATACTATGATGCCTTGCATGGTGAAGATCAACATTGCCGGTTCGGGTCCAATTGGCAATCGTTGTTGCTGAAGTCTGAGTAATAAATGAATAATACGCAGGTGTATCTGGAACAAATGGGGAAGACAATTCAAAACTTCCGTTTTGAACCAAGTTTTGTCCAAATGCTACGGAACTCAGCAACAAAAATGCTAAGGCTGATAAAAATTTTAATTTAATTGGTAATGGGTTTTTCATCGGTAGGTAGTTTAGTTGCTTACTCTGTTAAGGCTTTTCAGCATCCGCCACAAAACACACTGTTGTGATTGTACTGTCAAATTCCCAATTGTTCAAAAACAATTTTCGATGTTTTCACCAACGTGTTCATTTTTTGTACAAACGTGTAAATATCCTTGGCGTTGATGTACTCCCAATTTCTTAAACACAGTCGGGTTTAAAAAATCTGCAAACTGTTTTAACTTGCAACCACCTATGACCCGCGAAGAAGCTAAACTACGTATTGATAAACTGACCGCCGAACTGGCCGACCATAACTACCGCTATTATGTGCTTTCGCAACCTGTAATCAGCGATACCGATTTTGATTTTCTGCTAAAAGAACTGGAAAAGCTGGAAGCTGAATACCCTGAGTTGATGCACCCCAACTCCCCCACCCAGCAAGTGGGCGGTGCCATCACCAAAGAGTTTGTGACGGTGAAGCACAAGTACCCCATGATGAGTTTGGGGAATACTTATAGCGAAGAAGAACTGGCTGAGTTTGATAACCGCATCCGCAAATCCATTGGCGATGGGTTTGAATATGTGGTGGAATTGAAGTTTGACGGGCTTGCTATCAGCATTACCTATAAAAAAGGCGAGTTGGTTCGAGCCGTTACGCGCGGCGACGGTGTGCAGGGCGACGATGTTACCAACAACGTTAAAACCATAAAAAGCATTCCGCACAAGTTGCCTCCCGGCGATTACCCCGAAGAGTTTGAAATACGCGGTGAGATTTTTATGCACCTTAAAACTTTTGAACGGTTAAAGGATAAACTGGCTGCCGAACTGCGCGAAAAAGGCTTGGATGAGGACGAGATAAAGGAACGTTTGTATAAGAACCCCCGCAACTTTGCATCGGGGACTATGAAACAGCAAGACCCGAAAGAGGTTGCCAAACGTCCGCTGGATGCCTTCTTGTACTACATTTATACTGATACCCCTGTTGCCGAAACCCATGCCGAAAATTTGAAAAAAGCAGAACAATGGGGTTTTAAAGTGAGCGACCATTATAAACTATGTCGCAACTTGGATGAGGTGATGGCTTTTATCAAAAAATACGATACTGAACGCCACAACCTCAGTTATGATATTGACGGGGTGGTACTTAAAGTAAACAACTACCTGCAACAGCAAGAGCTGGGCTTTACGGCCAAAGTTCCACGCTGGGCAATATCATTTAAATACAAAGCAGAAAGTGCATCAACCCTGCTTGAGAAAGTTACTTACCAAGTGGGGCGCACGGGTGCTATTACGCCCGTTGCCAACCTTACCCCTGTATTTTTAGCAGGCACAACAGTAAAGAGAGCCAGTTTGTATAATGCTGATGAGATTGACCGCCTTGACTTGCATGAAAACGATACAGTGTTTGTGGAAAAGGGCGGTGAGATTATACCTAAAGTAACGGGTGTTGATGAAAGCAAACGCCGCCCCGATGCTGCCAAAATTATGTATGCAACTCATTGCCCCGAATGCGGCACTGAATTGCAGCGTAAAGACGGCGAAGCAATACACTATTGCCCCAACGAAAGCGGTTGCAAGCCCCAACTAAAAGGTAAAATAGACCATTTTATAGGTCGCCGTGCGATGGATATCAGTAGTATTGGCGCTGAAACTATCAGCGGATTGTACGATAAAGGATTGATTAGCAGCTATGCTGATTTATATACGCTTACCTACGAGCAATTAATAGGACTTGAGTTTGAGGTTGGCGATGATTTGGGCGAAAAGAAAAAACGCTCATTGCAGGAAAAATCAGTACAGAATATTTTAAAGGGTATTGAACTTTCTAAACAAATTCCGTTTGAACGTTTACTGTTTGCACTGGGTATCCGTATGGTAGGCGAAACCGTTGCCAAAAAGCTGGCTAAACACTTTAAAAACATTGATGCTTTGGCCGCCGCCTCAGTTGAAGAAATGTCGGCCATACATGATATAGGAGAACGTATTGCCGTGAATGTTGTCCGCTTTTTTAGTGATGAAAACAACCGAGTCATCATTCAGAAAATGAAAGACAACGGCTTACGCTTTGAAATTGAGGAAGATACCAGCATTGAACGCAGCGAAAAACTGCAAGGCAAGAGTTTCTTAGTGTCGGGTGTTTTCAGTATCGGTCGTGATGATTTGAAAGCCTTGATTGAAAACAATGGCGGCCGTAACGTTAGCGGTGTATCAGGTAAATTAGATTACTTGGTAGCAGGTGATAAAATGGGGCCTGAAAAACTGAAAAAAGCTACTGATTTAGGCATTACCATCATTAGCGAACAAGAGTTTATGGCGATGATTAATGGTTAGTCCGTACCTGCTAATTTTAACTCATTATGTAGAATATGAAATTCTGCACCCCAATTGTTCACACATTTATCTCAAAAATTAAAACTACGCTCTGTTGGCCACAAAGGCACGAAGGCACTACTAACTTATTAGTGCCTTCGTGCCTTTGTGGCATATTAAATTATTACAATCTACTTACCTAAATGGGTTTTATAATACTATGAACTTTTACAGTTCTGTCCAAAGGTTATATAAACCTCCCTTGCCGGAATAGCACAAAGTATCCCGCCCTCCCCTATTTATCGTATATTTGTAGTAACACACAACATCGTACTTGGGAATTAAACAACGCATAGGACTTTATTACTATAAGGCCGAGGTGAAAAAGAAAAAACACCGCGACCGTAGGTTTACTCCGTTGGAAAACGCCAAACTTATTGGGATTGTGTTTGATGCTGATAACGATGTTGAGCAAAAAACAGCGTTGCAATTAGCCGAAATTTTACGCGGCCAAAAAAAGGAAGTACTGCTAATGGGGTATTTCAATGCTAAAAAATTCCCTCCAAATCTTCACATCGCATACGGTAACGAGTATTTTAACCGTACCCACCTGAACTGGGCGGGCTTGCCTGTACATATCAACCTAAAGTCGTACCTCAATACTGCGTTTGATTACCTGATAAATATCAGTACTAATAACAGTGTTATTTTCCCCTACCTGATGGTGAAATCTTCGGCCAAATGTACGGTAGGCAGGTATTCTCAAACCTATTCCGACGCTTACGATTTGATGCTGGAAACTAAAGAGAGTGACTTTGTTTCTCAACTATTACATTATTTACAAAAAATTGGCTGAATTTTGCAGCCCAAAACCACTTGATACATGAATAAATTCAGAGGCACGGGTGTAGCCATTGTTACCCCGTTTAAAGCAAACAACGAGGTTGATTTTGAAGGTTTGGAAAACGTTACCAACCATATTATCAACGGAAAATGCGAGTACATCGTTATTTTAGGTACTACCGGAGAAACTGCCACCCTGAATAAACAAGAAAAACAGCAAGTGGTTGATACAATAAAGCGGGTTAATAATGGCCGTGTGCCATTGGTAATGGGTATCGGCGGTAACAATACGGCCGAAATACTGGAAACTATTGCCGCTTTTGATTTTACAGGTTTTGATGCTGTATTATCCGTTAGCCCTTATTACAATAAACCCAACCAACAAGGTTTAATCCACCACTATACAGCCATAGCTGATGCCTGCCCCCGCCCCGTGATACTATACAATGTACCGGGACGTACAGGTAGTAATATGACGGCTGCAACCACTCTTACCCTTGCCAAACACCCCAATATTATCGGGATGAAAGAAGCCAGCGGTAACATGGAGCAGTGTATGGCCATTATCAAAAATAAGCCTGATGACTTTTTGGTTATCAGCGGTGATGATGCGATTACTTTGCCGCTAATTGGTGCAGGTATGGACGGTGTGATTTCAGTAATTGCCAATGCTTACCCTGCTGATTGGAGCGAAATGGTACGCCTTGCGCTTGCCGGCGATTATGTTGCTGCCCGTAAACTGCATTACAAACTACTGGATTTGAGCATCGGAATTTTTGCCGACGGTAGCCCCGGTGGCGTTAAAGAGTTGCTAAACTACATGAATATATGCGGTACTCATGTGCGCCTGCCGCTTTACCCCGTAAACGATGAGGTAAAGGCTAAGCTGCTTGATATGGCTAAGAATTATTAAGATTCCTAAAAATATATTGCCCCCGTTATTAAAATGTCCTTTAATAACGGGGCATTCTTTTTATACGGATTTATATAGCACTACCCCAATCTTATTATCTATCTATAATAACTAAACTTAAGAATTGGTGATTAATTAATAAGTAAAAACACAAAAGCCATCGGTTAACTGATAGTTATCAGCTATTCCAATGGCTTTTTTTGATTGTTAAACCTACCTGATGAGTTTAAGCCGCTTTTTGCTTTTTCTTAGAGGCGATGTCAATCATCATAACCACAAGACCTAAGCAAACTACAGAAGCCAATACCACATCGGCAATGCTAGGGATAATCATTAATAACATACAGCAATTATTTATTTACAGGAACAAAATTGCTGCATCTGCGTTAAATAATTTCTTTCGGTTAAACACATATCCACCACAAATTTGTTGGCTAAGTATTTAATTTAGTACAGGTATTTTCACCCTCTTTTTACTCATTATTGCAAATCCCAGTCGTTCAAATAGGGAATTGCATGGTACGCTGTAAGGTCGAATTGTGTGGGAACCACTGAAACATAATTATTTGCAAGTGCCCATTCATCAGTATCTTCACCGTGGTCTTCATTCAAAAAGCGTCCGGTTAGCCAATAGTACTTGCGCCCGCCCGGGTCGGCACGTTCGTCAAAGTTCTCTTGCCATTTACCTTTACATTGGCGGCAAATCTTAATTCCTTTGATTTCTGAATCATTATCCACCTTAGGGAAATTCACATTTAATAACGAGCCCTTGGGCAATCCGTTTTTAAGTACATTATTGCAAATGCTCAATACAAACTTCTCAAGGGGAGCAAAATTAGCTGAGTAACTGTAATCGCACAACGAGAAGCCAACAGAAGGTATGCCTTCTATCGCCCCTTCAACAGCTGCTGACATGGTGCCTGAATAGATTACGTTTATTGACGAGTTGGAACCGTGGTTGATACCTGATACCAATAAATCTGGTTTGCGGTGCAATACCACATCAACAGCCATCTTCACACAATCTACAGGGGTACCAGATGCTTGGTAAGCTTCGATACCGGGATATAAATCCACTTTATCCAAACGCAATGGTTTCGATATAGTAATAGCGTGCCCCATACCCGATTGCGGGCCCGCAGGGGCTACTATTATCACGTCGCCCAATTGCTTCATCAATTCTACTAAAAAACGGATACCGGGGGCTGATATGCCATCATCGTTGGTTACTAAAATTAAAGGCTTTTTCGTGTCGCTCACTGGTTCAATTAGTAATTTGAAATTTCAAATTTGACATTTTTAGGCTTGCCCCGTCGGGCCGCCAAAATTCATGGGGAAACTGGGAAACGATTCTTCGTTGTTTATTGTGCCAAAGCTCTCTTCAAACTTATTCACGTTATCGCTAAGGGCCATCAACAGCCTTTTAGCGTGGGTGGGGGTAAGTATCACCCTCGATTTCACTTTTGCTTTGGGCACGCCGGGCATCATGCGTATAAAATCAATAATAAATTCTGAATGCGAATGCGTGATGATAGCAAGGTTTGAGTAGGTACCATCAGCTACATCTTCACTTAGTTCAATATCTATTTGCTGTGTGTTCTCTTCGCTCATTATGGTATATGTTTAGTAGTACAAATCTAAGGTATTGCAGGGTGCATTAGTGCATTTGAGGCAACAAAAAACCCACAGGTTTGCACCTGTGGGTTTTATATAGTTTCCCAAAAGGGAGTTAATTAGTCTTTGGTGGCCATCAACATATCGTATTCTTCTTGCGAGCCTACGATCATTTTTTCGTATTCGCGCAAACCGGTACCTGCTGGTATCAGGTGACCTACAATAACGTTTTCTTTCAAACCGCCCAAGTAATCCACTTTGGCTGATATTGAAGCTTCGTTCAATACCTTGGTGGTTTCCTGGAACGACGCAGCACTCATCCAGCTTTGTGTACCCAACGATGCTTTGGTAATACCCATTACAACGGGGCGTGCGGTAGCTGATACAGCATCGCGTGCTTCAACCAGTTTCATATCCTTACGTTTCAGCATCGAATTTTCGTCGCGCAGTTTACGTAAAGTAACTATCTGGCCTACTTTCAGGCTGCCTGAATCACCGGCATCAGAAACAATTTTCTTGTCGTAAATCCAGTCGTTTTCCTCGTTAAAGTTCAAACGGGTTACGGCTTCACCTTCCAAGAAACGAGTATCTCCGGGGTCGGTAATTTCAACTTTTTGCATCATCTGGCGTACAATCACCTCAATGTGCTTATCGTTGATTTTTACACCCTGCAAGCGGTAAACCTCTTGAATACCGTTTACGATATAACGTTGTACAGCACTTGGGCCTTGGATACGCAATATATCCTGAGGGGTAATAGCTCCGTCGCTCAATGGGTCACCGGCCTTGATAAAGTCATTATCCTGCACAAGAATGTGTTTAGATAAAGGTGCCATGTACTTACGTACTTCACCGTCTTTAGACTCAACCATAATCTCACGGTTACCACGTTTGATACCACCGTAGCTAACCACACCGTCAATCTCAGATACAACAGCAGGGTTTGATGGGTTACGGGCTTCAAACAATTCAGTTACACGTGGAAGACCACCGGTAATATCTCGGTTACGTGAGGTAACACGAGGTATTTTTACAAGGATACGTCCACCTTCAACTTTATCTTTATCATCAACCACAATGTGAGAACCTACGGGAATGTTGTATTCTTTTAAGGTTTCACCTTTGCTGTCAACAATCTTAATAGAAGGTATTTTGGTTTTATCCTTGCTATCAATGGTAACTTTTTCTTTGTGGCCTGTTTGTTCGTCGCTCTCTTCGCGGAAGGTAATGCCTTCGATAATGTTTTCGAACACAATTTTACCTGAGTGTTCGGTCATAATCACCGCGTTGAAAGGATCCCAAGTACAGATGGTATCGCCTTTTTCAATGCGTTGGCCTTCTGTAACCATCAAGTGAGCACCGTAAGGTATGTTATTGGTTATAATGGTATTGCCTGTGTTTTCGTCAACTATACGCACCTCGCCTGAACGACCTAATACTACGATTTGTTCACCGTTAGTTCCGTTCACTTTAACTGTACGTATATCTTCAAACCTTACAATACCGCCAAATTTGGCAACTTGTGTTGATTCTGTAGCTGAACCTGATGCAGCACCACCCACGTGGAAGGTACGCAGGGTAAGCTGTGTGCCGGGTTCACCGATTGACTGTGCAGCAATTACACCCACAGCTTCACCTTTTTGAACCATGCGGCCGGTAGCAAGGTTACGTCCGTAGCACTTGCCGCACACACCGTTTTTGCTTTCGCAGGTAAGTACTGAGCGGATTTCAACCGTCTCAATAGCCGATGCATCAATTTTCTTAGAGATATCTTCGGTTAGTTCAGAACCTGCGGGGCATATCATCTCACCGCTAATAGGGTCGATAATATCATACAAACAGGTACGTCCCAAAATACGCTCGTACAAGCTTTCCACAATATCCTCGTTGTCTTTCAACGCTGCGGTTGGAATACCACGAAGCGTACCGCAATCTTTATCAGTAATAATCACATCTTGGGCAACGTCGTGCAAACGACGGGTTAGGTAACCCGCATCCGCAGTTTTTAACGCCGTATCGGCCAAACCTTTACGAGCACCGTGCGTAGAGATGAAATATTCAAGTACTGAAAGACCTTCTTTAAAGTTTGAGATAATGGGGTTCTCGATAATCTCACCTGTACCACCGCCAACGTTTTTCTGTGGCTTGGCCATCAATCCCCTCATACCACCTAACTGACGAATCTGCTCTTTAGAACCACGCGCTCCTGAATCCAACATCATATAAATGGGGTTGAAACCTTGGTCGTCAGTACTCAAGTGTTTAAGCAGGCTATCAGAAATACGAGAGTTGATACGGGTCCAGATATCAATTACCTGGTTGTAACGCTCGTTATTGGTGATGAAACCCATGTTGTAGTTACTCCAAATCTCATCTACCTCTTCTTTGGCTTGGTCAATCAGTTTTTGTTTTTCCTGAGGTATGTTTACATACGCCAAGTTAAATGAAAGACCGCCTTTGAATGCGTAGTGGAAACCAAGGTTTTTGATATCATCAAGGAACTTAGCAGTTTTTTGTACGCCAAATTCTTTCACCATATCACCAATGGTATCACGCAATGATTTTTTGGTAAGCAATTGGTTTACGTATCCGAAACCGTGTGGAACCACAAGGTTAAAAATGATACGGCCAACGCTGGTTTCAATGATTTTTTCAATCAGTTGCTTGTTTTCCCTTACTACCACTTTACATTTTACCATGGTGTGAAGTTCTACACGGCCTTCGTTAAAGGCAATGATAGCTTCTTCTGAACCATAGAAAGTAAGGCCTTCGCCTTTCACCGGTTTTTCAGGGGTGCTGCGGCGTTGTTTGGTTATATAATACAATCCCAACACCATGTCCTGTGATGGTACCGCGATTGGGGCACCGTTAGCAGGGTTCAAAATGTTGTGAGGAGCAAGCATTAATATTTGGGCTTCCAATATGGCCGCGTTTCCAAGTGGAACGTGAACCGCCATCTGGTCACCGTCAAAATCCGCGTTAAAACCTGTACATACCAACGGGTGCAAACGGATGGCCTTACCTTCAACCAATTTAGGTTGGAAGGCTTGGATACCCAACCTGTGCAGCGTAGGAGCACGGTTTAGCAATACGGGGTGAGCTTTTAGGATGTTTTCCAAAATCTCCCATATTACCGCTTCTTTACGGTCAACTATCTTTTTAGCTGATTTTACGGTTTTAACAATACCCCTTTCAATCAGTTTGCGGATAATAAACGGTTTAAACAACTCAGCAGCCATACCTTTTGGCAAACCGCACTCGTGCATTGCAAGAGTAGGACCTACCACAATTACTGAACGGCCTGAATAGTCAACCCTTTTACCCAAAAGGTTCTGACGGAAACGTCCTTGTTTACCTTTAAGCATATCGCTTAGTGATTTCAGCGGGCGGTTACCTTCTGATTTCACAGCATTGGCACGACGGGTGTTATCCAGCAACGAGTCAACCGCTTCTTGCAACATACGCTTCTCGTTACGCAAAATCACCTCAGGAGCTTTAATCTCTATAAGGCGTTTCAAACGGTTGTTACGTATGATTACGCGGCGGTAAAGGTCGTTCAAATCCGATGTTGCAAAACGTCCGCCTTCCAAAGGCACCAATGGGCGCAACTCAGGAGGGATAACGGGCAATATCTTCATTATCATCCACTCGGGACGGTTTTCAACTTCTTCGTTTGCACTACGGAAACCTTCGATAACTTTCAAACGTTTCAAGGCTTCTTGCTTACGTTGTTGTGAAGTTTCGTTGGCTGCTTGGTGACGAAGTGAGTATGAAAGGTCGTCAAGTTTAATCCTTGAAAGCAAATCCCACAAACCTTCAGCACCCATTTTGGCGATGAACTTGTTAGGGTCAGTATCTTCAAGGTATTGGTTTTCTTTTGGCAACGAGTCAAGAATATCAAGGTATTCTTCTTCGGTCAAGAAATCCAAATAGTTTACACCGTCTTGTGCTTTCACACCGGCTTGAATTACTACGTAACGTTCGTAGTAAATAATCATATCAAGCTTTTTGGTAGGCAAGCCCAACAGGTAACCTATTTTATTTGGCAATGAACGGAAGTACCAAATGTGAGCTACGGGCACCACCAATTGGATGTGTCCCATACGCTCGCGACGTACTTTCTTTTCTGTAACCTCCACCCCGCAACGGTCGCACACGATGCCTTTATAACGGATACGTTTGTATTTACCACAATGGCATTCGTAATCTTTTACAGGCCCAAAAATCCTTTCGCAAAACAAACCGCCCATTTCGGGCTTGTATGAACGGTAGTTTATGGTTTCGGGCTTGGTTACCTCACCGTATGAACGTTGTAGGATGGTTTCGGGCGAAGCCAATCCTACACGTATTTTGGTGAAGTTACCTTTTACTTTTAAATCTTTTTTTGACGACATATAGTGTCTTTTATTACAAAAAGGTGATTGTTAACTTTTAAAAAACTATTCAAGGTTGATATCCAAACCTAAACCGCGAAGTTCATGCATTAATACATTGAACGACTCAGGTATGCCGGGTTGTGGCAGGTTATCACCTTTCACAATGGCTTCATAGGTTTTGGCACGGCCTACGATATCATCTGACTTGATGGTAAGGATTTCTTGAAGGATGTTTGATGCACCGAATGCTTCCAACGCCCATACCTCCATCTCACCAAAACGCTGACCACCAAACTGGGCTTTACCACCCAAAGGTTGTTGTGTAATAAGTGAGTATGGCCCGATTGAACGTGCGTGCATTTTATCATCAACCATGTGACCCAGTTTCATCATGTAGATTACACCTACGGTAGTGGGTTGGTGGAAACGCTCGCCTGAAAGACCATCGTGCAAGTAGGTTTGACCGTTTAAGGGCAACTCTGCTTTATTTAGGTAGCTATCAATCTCTGCTTGAGAAGCACCGTCAAAAATAGGGGTAGCAAATTTAACACCTAACTTCAAGCCGGCCCATCCCAATACAGTTTCGTATATCTGCCCAAGGTTCATACGTGAAGGTACGCCCAGTGGGTTCAATACAATATCTACAGGAGTTCCGTCGGCCAAGAAAGGCATATCTTCTTCCCTTACTATACGTGCCACGATACCTTTGTTACCGTGACGACCCGCCATCTTATCACCCACTTTCAGCTTACGCTTGTTGGCAATAGATATTTTAGCAAGTTTCAAAATACCGGTAGGTAGTTCATCACCCACAGTAAGTGCAAAATGCTTGCGACGGAAGTCTGATATCTCTTCGTTTACAGCTATTTTGTAGTTAACCAAAATGTCTTTGATTAGCTCATTTTTAGCTTTATCAGTAGTCCAGTTATCAGCATTAACGTTGGTGTAATCAATTTCGCTCAAGTTCTTTTGTGTAAACTTGGCTCCTTTTGGTATCAACTCTTCGTTGTACACGTTATTTACACCTTGTGAAGTTTTACCGTTAACTACTGTAAACAGTTTTTCAACCAATGTGTTTTTAATGCTTGCTACTGCTTTCTCGTGGTCAGTTTCAAGTTTGGTAACCTTAGTTTTTTCATCACCTTTGGTTACTTTGTCTTTCTTAACACGCGAGAATAGTTTTTTGCCAATTACGATACCGTTGGTTGATGGGGGCGCTTTCAATGAAGCATCTTTCACATCACCTGCTTTATCACCGAATATCGCACGCAACAGTTTTTCTTCGGGCGAAGGTTCAGTTTCACCTTTAGGAGTGATTTTACCAATCAAAATATCTCCCTCTCCTACTTCGGCACCTATGCGGATAAGACCGTTTTCGTCAAGGTTACGTGTAGCTTCTTCGCTCACGTTGGGTATATCGTTGGTTAATTCTTCTTCACCACGTTTGGTATCACGTACTTCCAGTTCATACTCAGTAACGTGCAGCGAGGTAAACCAATCGTCGCGAACTACTTTTTCTGAAATTACAATCGCATCCTCAAAGTTGTAACCTTGCCAAGGCATGAATGCCACTAACAGGTTTTTACCCAAAGCCAACTCACCGTCGCGGGTTGCATACCCTTCGCAAAGTGGTTCGCCTTTGGTTACCCTTTGGCCTTTTTTAACAATCGGCTTAAGGTTGATGCTTGTATTTTGGTTGGTACGCAAAAACTTGATTAGAGGGTATGTTTTAACGTTACCGGCAAAACTTACCAACTTCTCATCTTCTGTGTAATCATATTTCACACGTATTTCAAGTGCGTCTGAGTATTCAACCACACCATCACCTTCGGCAATTACCAAAGTACGTGAGTCAACAGCTACTTTTTTCTCCAAACCTGTACCTACGATAGGAGCATCAGGGCGCAACAATGGCACTGCCTGACGTTGCATGTTAGAACCCATCAGCGCACGGTTAGCATCATCGTGCTCAAGGAAAGGAATAAGTGAGGCTGCTATAGATACAATCTGGTTAGGAGCAACGTCCATATAATCCACAATGTGCGGATCCACCATCGGGAAGTCACCCTCGTACCTTGCTTTTACTTTTTCGGTATCAAAGTTTCCGTTTTCATCAATCGTAGAGTTTGCCTGTGCGATTGTTTTACGGTCTTCTTCTTCAGCACTTAGGTATTCAACAGGCTCATCAACAGCAACTCTACCTTCAACTACCTTACGGTAAGGAGTTTCGATAAAGCCCATGCCGTTAATTTTGGCGTGAACGCATAGTGATGAAATCAAACCGATGTTAGGACCTTCAGGAGTTTCAATAGTACACAAACGACCATAATGGGTATAGTGTACGTCACGAACCTCGAAACCTGCACGCTCACGCGAAAGACCACCGGGTCCAAGTGCCGACATACGACGCTTGTGGGTAATCTCAGCCAAGGGGTTGGTTTGATCCATAAACTGCGATAGCTGGTTGGTACCAAAGAACGAGTTGATAACTGACGATAGGGTACGTGCGTTAATCAAATCGGTTGGGGTAAACACCTCGTTATCGCGAATGTTCATACGCTCACGGATGGTACGAGCCATACGAGCCAAA
This sequence comes from Bacteroidia bacterium, assembly GCA_035906255.1. Lineage (GTDB taxonomy): Bacteria > Bacteroidota > Bacteroidia > UBA8524 > UBA8524 > SB11. The sequence continues at coordinate 46,442 of JAMIFM010000036.1, read as the reverse complement.
CCTACTCCAAATTGTGCATACAACTGCTCGCCCACTGTTCTAACACGGCGGTTGCTCAAGTGGTCAATATCATCCACATCAGCACGAGAGTTACTTAGCTCAATAAGGTATTTTATAATGGCGATGATATCCTCTTTGGTAAGTACTTTAACTTCCATTGGGATATTCATTTCCAATTTGCGGTTGATACGGTAACGACCAACATCACCTAAATCGTAACGTTTATCTGAGAAGAACAAACGCTCGATAATACCGCGTGCGGTTTCCTCATCCGGTGGATCAGTGTTACGCAACTGGCGGTAGATATGCTCAACGGCTTCTTTACCGTTGTTTGAGGTATCTTTTTGAAGTGTGTTATATATAATAGCAAAATCGTTGGTGGTAGTATCTTCTTTACTCAAGATGATAACCTTCACACCGGCATCAATAATCAAATCAATGTGGTCGTCATTAAGCACAACATCGCGCTCAACAATTACCTCATTACGTTCGATAGAAACCACCTCACCGGTATCTTCGTCCACAAAATCTTCTACCCAAGTACGTAGTACCCTTGCAGCCAATTTGCGGCCAACTACCTTTTTAAGGCCTGATTTGCTAACTTTAATTTCTTCCGCTAGGTCGAAAATGTTAAGAATGTCCTTATCGGTTTCAAACCCGATAGCACGCAACAACGTGGTTACGGGGAATTTCTTTTTCCTATCGATGTAAGCATACATTACGTTGTTTACGTCGGTAGCGAATTCCATCCACGAACCTTTAAATGGGATAACCCTTGCTGAATACAGCTTGGTTCCGTTGGTATGGTATGATTGCCCAAAAAATACACCGGGCGACCTGTGCAATTGTGATACTACAACACGCTCAGCACCGTTAATAATAAAAGTACCTTTAGGAGTCATGTAAGGGATAGTACCTAAGTACACATCCTGCACAATTGTTTGAAAATCTTCGTGGTCTTTGTCGTTACACGAAAGACGCAACTTTGCCTTAAGTGGAACGCTATAGGTAAGACCCCTTTCGATACACTCAGCAATGGTATAGCGGGGAGGGTCAACAAAATAATCCAAGAACTCCAATTCAAAAATGTTCCTGGTATCGCTAATAGGGAAGTTTTCGTAGAAAACTTTGAAAAGCCCTTCGTTTTTCCTGTTTTCCGATGAGGTTTCAAGCTGGAAAAACTCGCGGAAGGATTGTAGTTGTACGTCAAGAAAATCGGGGTAATCAATTACTTGCCCGATTGACGCAAAACTTATTCTTTCCTGGTTGTTTATTGTAGTTGCCAAGGGTATAAAATAAATTAAATGAGGAGGGAGAAATGTTGCAGGTATATAAAAGAGTACATAGACCCACGGAAAATCCGGGGTCTATGCATAAATATCGGGGCGGTATGATTACTTAACTTCAACAGTAGCTCCGGCTTCAACCAATTGAGCTTTAATAGCTTCAGCTTCTTCTTTAGAAACTTTTTCTTTTACAGCTTTTGGTGCACCGTCAACCAAGTCTTTAGCTTCTTTCAAGCCCAAACCGGTAAGATCTTTTACTAACTTAACAACGTTAAGTTTAGCAGCACCGGCTGAACTTAGAATTACGTCAAATTCAGTTTGCTCAGCAGCAGCAGGAGCTGCATCGCCAGCAGGAGCAGCAGCAACTGCAACAGCAGCAGCAGCGGGCTCGATACCGTATTCTTCTTTAAGAATTTTAGCAAGTTCGTTTACGTCTTTTACTGTTAAGCTAACCAACTGTTCCGCGAATTGTTTCAAATCTGCCATTTTATTATTTGTTTAAAAAGGTTTGTAATGAGTTAAAAATTGTTTTTGTGTTTTTTGAAATAAGTTATGCTTGTGCCCTCTCTTCAAGGGTCTTAACAATACCGGCCAATTTGTTGCCACCTGATTGCAATGCTGAAATAACATTTTGTGCAGGTGATTGCAGCAAACCGATAACTTCGCCGATAAGTTCGTTGCGTGATTTTAGTTTAGTAAGTACATCAAGCTGGCTATCGCCGATAAATACGTCAGAATCAATGTAAGCACCTTTTAACAAAGGCTTATCGTTTGATTTTCTGAATTCTTTAATGGCAAGTGCAGGTATTTTGGCATCATCACTAAACATAATTGCTGAAGTACCTTTAAGGATACTTGGCAATTCGCCGTAGTTATTACCCGAAGCTTCCATAGCTTTGCGGATTAAGGTGTTTTTAGCCACCTGCATTTTTATACCTTGCTTGTGTAAGCTGCGCCTAAGTTTGTTATCATTGCCAGCGCTTAGGTTTGAAGTATCTGTAATATAAATAAATTTATAGTTACGCAACTGCTCAGCCAAGCTGTTAACAATGTCCTCTTTTTCTTGCTTATTCATGTCTCTTTACGTTTACTTTAAGTCCCTGCATTAGATACCGGGAACCGATTTAGTGTCAACATTAACACCGGGGCTCATCGTGCTTGAGATGTAGATACTTTTAATGTAAGTACCTTTAGCAGAAGCAGGCTTTAGTTTTGCCAATGTCTGTATCAATTCAACAGCATTGTCGTAGAGATGCTCAGGCGAGAAGGAAGCTTTTCCCACCGAAGCGTGGATGATACCGGTTTTATCAACTTTAAAGTCAATTTTACCGGCTTTTACGTCCTTCACAGCTTTACCAACTTCCAGCGTAACAGTTCCGGATTTTGGGTTGGGCATCAAGTTACGGGGTCCTAGTATTTTACCTAGTTTACCCAACTTTGCCATTACTGTAGGCATGGTGATAATGATGTCAATATCAGTCCATCCGCTTTCAATTTTGGCAATGTAATCGTCAAGCCCAACGTGGTCGGCACCGGCGTCGCGTGCTTCTTGTTCTTTATCTGGAGTGCAAAGTACAAGTACACGGATAGTTTTTCCGGTTCCATGAGGCAACACTGCTGTGCCCCTAACCATTTGGTTTGATTTACGAGGGTCAACACCCAAGCGAACGTCAATATCAACTGACGAATCGAACTTCGTCAATGATATATCTTTTACAATCTTGGCGGCATCTACCAACGTATATGCTTGTTTAGGATCGTATTTTGCTAATTGTAATTTTCTTTTCTTTGTTAAACGTGCCATGGTTTTCTCAACTCGTTTTGTGGTTTAAGATTATGCCCAAGGTGCAGTGCCGGTAACGGTAATTCCCATACTGCGTGCAGTACCGGCAACCATTTTCATTGCCGATTCTACGGTGAAGCAATTCAAATCAGGCATTTTTTCTTCAGCAATTTGCTTCACTTGATCCCAAGAAACCGAGCCTGACTTTTTACGGTTAGGTTGGTCTGAGCCTTTTTGAATTTTGCAAACTTCAAGCAGTTGTGCTGCAACCGGTGGTGTTTTCAAGATAAAGTCGAAAGACTTATCTGTGTACACGGTTATCACCACGGGGCAAACCTTGCCTGCTTTGTCTTGTGTGCGGGCATTAAACTGCTTACAAAACTCCATGATATTAACACCTTTGGCACCCAGTGCAGGACCAATGGGGGGAGCAGGGTTAGCTGCACCACCTTTAATCTGTAGTTTTATATAGGTGAATATTTCCTTTGCCATTCTGTTTCAGTTATTTATAAATCATCACTTGGTAGTAGTTGCGGGTGGAAGCTACCGCTTCTTGTACGTTGTGTTAATTTTGAATTATTGTTCTTTTTCTACTTGTACGTAGTTTAACTCTAAAGGTGTGCGACGGCCAAATATCTTAACCATTACCTTCAGTTTCTTTTTCTCCTCGTACACCTCTTCAATAGTACCGCTAAAACCGCTGAAAGGACCATCGGTAACTTTCACGGTTTCACCAACTATAAAGGGCTCTATTGCGGTTTCGCCTTTTTCTGATTGCTCATCAACTGTACCCAATATACGGGCAACTTCGGCTTGGCGCAAAGGTATGGGTTGGTCTTTGGCTCCCAAAAATCCAACTACACCGTTTATACCAATAATAATGGGGGCTACTTCGCCCACCAAGTTTGCTTGTATAAGTATGTATCCGGGATAAAAGCTACGCTCTTTTGAGGTTTTTTTGCCATTACGTATCTGGTACACCTTTTCCATAGGGATAAGTACCTGCGGCACAAAATCACTAAGACCTGCACGTGCAAGTTCGTTCTCTATGTAGGCTTTTACCTTTTTCTCCTGGCCACTAATAGCCCTCACTACATACCACTTAAAATCCTGCATACGGTACCTCTATTATTTAAAAAACGAGTAAACAAGCTTCAGCAGTTCACTCAAGCCCAAATCAGCAGCCCAAACTACAAAAGCAAATATTACTGAAGACACCAATACTAATATGGTACTGTCTTGTAATTCTTCCCAAGTAGGCCAGCTAACTTTGGTTACTAATTCGTCGTATGACGCAGCTATATATTCTTTTACCCTTTTCATAATTCAGGTTTCGCAGGGGTAACAGGACTCGAACCCATATCAACGGTTTTGGAGACCGCTATTCTACCTTTGAACTATACCCCTAACTTTTAAGTTTTTCATAAGATACAAAAATCAATCCCGAGTTAACGGGATTGATTTCGTATCATTTGTATTTTAAATCCTCGACGAATTAGTCAAGAATTTCAGTTACCTGACCTGCACCGATGGTACGTCCACCTTCGCGGATAGCGAAACGAAGACCTTTTTCCATAGCGATAGGGTTCAAAAGGGCAACTGTGATAGTTACGTTATCACCGGGCATAATCATTTCAGTTCCTTCAGGAAGAGAAACATCACCTGTAACGTCAGTTGTACGGAAGTAGAACTGAGGCTTGTATTTGTTGAAGAATGGGGTGTGACGACCACCTTCTTCTTTGGTAAGGATATACACCTCGCCTTTGAATGCTTTGTGAGGAGTTACTGAACCTGGCTTGCAAATAACCATACCACGACGGATAGATTCTTTATCAATACCACGTAGCAACAAACCAGCGTTATCACCGGCTTCACCACGATCAAGGATCTTACGGAACATCTCGATACCAGTAACGGTTGAGGTTAGTTTTTCAGAACCCATACCGATGATTTCTACAGGGTCACCTGAGTTGATAACACCCCTTTCAATCCTACCGGTAGCAACGGTACCACGACCTGTGATTGAGAACACGTCCTCGATAGGCATCAAGAAAGGTTGGTCAGTCAAACGTGGAGGAATTGGAATCCAGTTGTCAACAGCATCCATAAGAGCTTTAACAGTGTCAACCCACTTAGGTTCGCCGTTCAAAGCACCAAGTGCTGAACCACGGATAACTGGGATATTGTCACCGTCGAAGTTGTAGAAGCTCAACAATTCGCGGATTTCCATTTCTACTAGATCAAGTAGTTCGGGATCGTCAACCATGTCAACTTTGTTCATAAATACAACAAGTTGAGGTACACCTACCTGACGAGCCAAAAGGATGTGCTCGCGAGTTTGAGGCATAGGACCGTCGGTTGAAGCAACCACCAATATAGCACCGTCCATTTGAGCAGCACCTGTTACCATGTTCTTAACATAGTCAGCGTGACCTGGGCAATCTACGTGAGCGTAGTGACGGTTAGCAGTTTGGTATTCAACGTGGGCGGTGTTAATGGTAATACCGCGTTCTTTTTCTTCAGGAGCTGCGTCGATTGAATCAAATGAGCGGGCTTCTGACAAACCGGCGTCAGCCAATACTTTAGTAATGGCAGCCGTAAGTGTAGTTTTACCGTGATCCACGTGACCAATTGTACCAATGTTCACGTGAGGTTTTGAACGGTCGAAATTCTCTTTAGCCATTTTATTTTTGTTTAAGTATTCGTTTTATGTTTAAAAATATAAACTTCTTTCTGTTTTGTTCTGCACCAATCTTTTTCACTTTTAGAGCCGTTGATGAGAATTGAACTCACGACCTCTTCCTTACCAAGGAAGTGCTCTACCCCTGAGCTACAACGGCAGTTTGCATTTCACTTGCATGTTTCGCGGGTGCTATAACAATGCCCGGTTTGCTTTTGAGCGGGAGACGAGGCTCGAACCCGCGACCTACAGCTTGGAAGGCTGTCGCTCTACCAACTGAGCTACTCCCGCAAACCTGCACAACTTACGCTATGCATTTGGTGGGGAGAGAAGGATTCGAACCTTCGAAGGTTTCCCAACGGATTTACAGTCCGTCCCATTTGGCCACTCTGGTATCTCCCCGTTTGCATTTAAAATGCGAGCCACTTGCCGGGATCGAACCAGCGACCTACTGATTACAAATCAGTTGCTCTACCAGCTGAGCTAAAGTGGCTTTGTATAAAAAAGAACAGTCCTTTGATGTCAGTACGTTTCGTACTTTTTCAAAGGACTGCAAAAGTAGATGAAAAAATTATTTGTGCAAAGAAAATTTTAAAAATTTACTGCACGAAGTTTATCCTTATACTTTTTCAACTGCATTTTAAGTGACTCAACTGCCAAATCTATAGCGCATTCGAACGTGCGGCAGTGCTCTTCACAAAATAAAGTTTGGTTCTGAACATTTAGTTTAACCTCGAGGGTTTTGTTGTTATTGTCTCCGCTTTTTTCAACTTTAAGATACACGCTGGCATCAATGATGTTGTCATGGAACGTGAGCAACTTCTCAAGTCGTTTCTGAATATAAGCAATAAGTTTCCTGTCGGCATCGAAATGAATGGATTGAATCATGATTTGCATAGCTCGTAAAATTTAGGGTTAAACTTATGATGATTTTGGATGGGACTTTTTATGTACCTCCTTAAGGCGTTCTATTGAGTTGTGAGTGTAAACTTGTGTGGCCGCAAGATTAGCGTGCCCAAGCAATTCTTTTATTGCATTAAGGTCGGCGCCGTTTTCTAAAAGATGGGTAGCGAATGTATGGCGCAACACGTGTGGACTTCTTTTCTTTACTGTGGTAACCAATGACAAATTCCCCTTCACAATTTTATATACCAGCCCGGGATACATTTTGTCTCCCTTGTTGCATAACAAATATAAACATTTTTCGTAATTTTCAGCCTTTGCTGTAAGGTATTTTTCAACAATTTCTATCAACGGCTTACTAATAGGGATAATCCGCTCTTTGTTGCGTTTTCCGAGTACTTTTAGCGTTTGTGCGTAAAAATCTACATCGGTTTCTTTCAGGTTGATTAGCTCGCTTAAACGCATTCCTGTGCCGTATAACATTTCTACCACCAAGCGGTTGCGTAATGATAAAAAATCATCGCCGTCTTCGGGCAGGATGTTTTCGGTTAATACCTCCATTTTGCCTTTTTCAACAAATACAGGCAATTGTTTGGGCTTTTTGGGTGATTGTACTTTGGCCATAGGGTTCCCATCGGCCTTGCCCGCTTTTTTGAGGTATTTAAAGAAACTTTTAAGGCTTGATATCTTTCGGTTTACTGATGTGGCTTTTACGCCTTCTGAAAGTAATTTAGCTAACCAACTGCGGATTTGCTGATGGGTGATGGCAGTAGTTTGTACTGCACCGTAGTTTTGGGCTACGTATTGAGCAAATTGGTCTAAATCGTTTTGATAGGCGGCAATGGTGTGTTGCGAGTATTTTTTCTCAACCGCCAGATACTCAATAAAAAACAAAATTTCTGTATCCATCACACTTTACGTGTAAAGATACAGAAATTAAATATCATTAACCAGCAGGCCGAAATTATTCGCCTGTGATTTGTTGCGATTGCTTGTAAGCAGCCTTAATGATTTGCATACGACGAGAAACTGAGGGTTTCTCAAAGGCCTGACGGCGACGAAGTTCTTTTAATACTCCAGTTTTTTCAAACTTCTTTTTAAACTTCTTAAGGGCTTTATCTAAGCTTTCGTTTTCTTTTACGTTAACTATAATCATGTCAAATAAAATTCCAAATGGGGTTGCAAAAATAATACACTAATCTGTTATGTGCAAGCTATTTCAAAATCTCTCTTGAGATTACTAACTTTTGTATCTCTGATGTGCCTTCGCCAATGGTACACAGCTTGCTATCACGGTAAAATTTCTCTACCGGATAATCTTTTGTATAGCCATATCCGCCAAATATCTGTACAGCATCTGTAGATACTTTTACGGCAACTTCTGAAGCGTAGTACTTAGCTATGGCCGAAATTTTGTTTAACGGCATATTGCGGTTTTTGCAATCGGCTGCCTGCATAATCAACAATTCAGAAGCTTCAATTTGGGTAGCCATATCGGCTAATTTAAATCCAATGGCTTGAAACTCGCCGATGGGTTTACCAAATTGCTCACGCTCTTTGGCATATTTAAGTGATGCTTCGTAAGCTCCTTTGGCAATACCTAATGAAAGTGCTGCGATTGAGATACGACCACCTTCAAGTACTTTCATAGCTTGTTTAAAGCCTTGACCAACTTCGCCTAATATCTGGCTTTTATGCACGCGGCAGTTTTCAAAAATCAACTCGGTGGTTTCGCTGGCGCGCATACCAAGTTTGTTTTCTTTACGGCCTGCACTAAAGCCGGGTGTTCCTTTTTCAATTACAAATGCTGTAATACCATTGCTGTCAAGCAACTCGCCTGTGCGCACCATTACTACAGCTACATTACCGCTTTTACCGTGTGTAATCCAGCTTTTTGCACCGTTTATCACCCAGTAATCACCGTCTTGCACACCCACTGTCATCATACGGAATGCATCAGAACCGGTGTTGGGTTCTGTTAAACCCCAAGCTCCAATCCACTCAGCAGTAGCAAGTTTTGGCAGGTATTTTTGTTTTTGTTCTTCTGAACCAAAATACATTATGTGGCCTGTGCACAATGAGTTGTGCGCGGCTACTGAAAGACCTATTGAGCCGCAAACTTTAGCAATTTCACTAACTACAGTAGCATATTCAAAATACCCGAAGCCTGAACCGCCGTATTCTGTTGGGACTAAAACACCCATCAAGCCCAGTTCTCCTAATTGTTTAAACACTTCGATGGGAAACTCTTGACTTTCGTCCCATTCCATCATTTTAGGCCTTATATGGCGGTCGGCAAAATCGCGCACCATATCGCGCACCATCTTCATGTTTTCGGTTTCTGCAAAACCCAATGTTGTGGAAGTATCTATCATTTCTCCTGTTGAACTCATTTTGAACAATTTCCGATTTTGGCAAAAATACGGCTAATTTTCAACTTTTCCCCATCCAAGTATGTTTCTCGACGAATGGCGGGTTATGAACGTCTTAAAAATCAATGTAGTGCGCCAGCAAGGTTGCTTCGTGTGTTGTAATGATACCTGAAACGGTTAAGTCATCTAAGCTTGATAATTTTCCGTATCGTGAAATGCGCTTGGGTATTGCCTTTGATTGTTTATAGCTGATATAAGGATGTGCGGACAGTTGTTTTTGGGTAGCGGTATTGATGTTTATTTTTTTGATATGTGCAGGGTTTACTGTTAGCTGTGCTTTAATCTCATTCATACGCTGTTGTTTTTCGGCCAGTGAGGCAACAGGAATGGTAAAGGCTTCACCTAATTGACTGAGACTGAAGTAACCGCCCAATTGCCTGCGGTATTGCAGGATTTTATGGGCAAAGTAAGGGCCTATACCTTTTACAGCTAACAGTTGCAATGAATCGGCGGTGTTAATTTCTACCAAACCACGATTATGTGTTTGCTTTTCTTTTTGGGTTGCGCCATCGGGTAGTACCAAAAATGGTAAATAAACTTTGTATAAACTATCGGTTAGGTTGTAAAGTTTGGCAAAATCAGCCTTGGTGGTAAACAAGCCTACTTTGTTGCGGTAGTTAATAATTTGTGAGGCCAGTTTTTTGGGTACTCCGCAAGCCATCAAAGAATCTAAACTATAGCTGTTGGGGTTGAAGGGTTTTAGGGAAACCTGATTAACAGTCTCTTCTTTATTTGCCAGTTGTTTAAGCTCGAGAGCGTTCTGCTCAAATTGTTTCTTCGCGCCTTCCCTATCAACTCCTACCCAAAGGGGTACTGTGAAACTTGCAATTATCAACGCCAGTAAAACAAAAAGCAGTATAAATATGCCGTTGCGCTCACGCCTGCTAAATTGAAAGTACTGCTTTATGTATTGTTTCACGTTACGAATTTATAGAACCGATTGAAATCTGTTGGTTTTTAACGTTAAAAAAGGGTTGACTAAAAGTTAAAATAACTTCCACCGATTTTTTTGCCGCAAAGACACTAAGTCGCTATTAAAAATGTCCTGCGTTTATATGTCTCTGTCGGGCGTAAAGCCAGTTGCATTTGTGATTATAAACAGGTACAAAGTCTGTACCTGCATACACCCGACGGGCATAAAGCCCGCCTCTTTTGCATAGATTCATTCCGAATGGTTTAAAACCATTCGGAATGCTCACATAAGTAATGCTTTTTATCCGTCGGTCAACTGGTTTAAACCTATTGCTTTAAAAGTTAAAAAGCCGCAGGCAGACTTAAGTCCGCCTTCGGCTTGTAATTTTATTATCGTGGGATTTAAATCCCGCTTAATACACTGCTACCAGTTTATCAACGTTGTAAACGCCTTGCGCCAGTTTTTCTTTCACTTCGCTAAAGGCTTTCAATGTTTCTTCTACATCGGCAAGGCTGTGCGCAGCAGTGGGTATCAAACGTAGTAATATAACGCCTTTGGGCACTACCGGATATACCACTATTGAGCAGAATATATCATAGTTCTCGCGCAAATCGTGGGTTAATGCTGTGGCTTCGGGTATGGTACCGTTAAGTATTACAGGGGTAACGGGCGATGTGGTTACACCTATATTAAAGCCGCGTTCTCGTAAACCGTTTTGTAACGCGTTTACAATAGTCCACAATTTTTCTTTGTGTTCGGGTTGGCTGCGCAATAGTTCAAGGCGTTTCAAAGCACCAATAACCATTGGCATAGGCAGGCTCTTGGCAAATATTTGCGAGCGCATATTGTAGCGCAGGTGTTTTACTACCATTTTGTTGCCGCCAATAAAGGCACCTATACCGGCCATGCTTTTAGCAAAGGTTCCGAAATAAATATCAATTGCGTTGGTAACGTCTTGCTCCTCTCCTATTCCCGCACCTGTTTTTCCCATAGTACCAAAACCGTGCGCATCATCAACAAACAAACGGAAGTTGTATTTTTCTTTAAGGGCTGCTATGCCTTTTATATTGCCTTGCGCGCCGCTCATTCCAAATACACCTTCGGTAATTACCAATATACCCCCGTTGTTTTCAGCAGCTACACGGGTAGCACGCTTCAACTGGGTTTCAAGGCTGTCCATATCGTTGTGGTTATACACAAAACGTTTGCCCATGTGTAAGCGCACCCCGTCAATAATGCAGGCGTGGCTTTCAGCATCGTACACAATCACATCGTGGCGGTCAACCAAAGTATCAATCGCACTCACCATACCTTGATAGCCGTAGTTCAACAGTATTGCATCATCATACCCTACAAAACTTGCCAGTTCACGCTCCAATTGCTCGTGGTAGTTACTGTTACCGCTCATCATGCGGGCACCCATCGGGTAAGCCATACCAAATTGTGCAGCGGCATCAGCATCAGCTTTGCGCACATCGGGGTGGTTTGCCAGCCCCAAGTAGTTGTTTAAGCTCCAAATAAGTTTTGTTTTACCCCTGAAAACCATCCGGCTACTGATTTCGCCTTCAAGTTTGGGAAACATATAGTACCCTTCGGCCCCATCGGACCACATACCCAGCGGACCGGGCTTACCTGCTATCTTCTCAAATAAATCCATAAACTACTATGCTTTTTGGTTGCGGCAAAATAAAAGAATTTTATTGCTGTAAACTATGATATTGAACATGAACAATTGTGGATAACCCCATTATTTGGGTGCTTTTGTGTATAGATATATCCCTATTAACAGAAATAAGGCGTTGGGTATCCAAACGGCTATTAACGGGTCTAAACCGCCCGAGGTGGCAAAGGTGTTACCAAAATGGCTAAACAACATAAAGCTGCCTCCTATTAATACGCCTAATCCAAGATGTATGCCCACCCCACCGCGCACTTTGCGCGATGATATTACAAAGGCTATAAGGGTGAGGATAATGCCCGCAAAAGGAAATGCTATGCGGCGGTATTTCTCAATCAGATAAAAATCAATGTTTTCTGCCCCGCGTATTTTTTCGGCTTCGATAAACTCGTTAATTTCACGGTTGTTCAACACCCCTACTTCATCGTTCCGCCTGAAAACGTCTTGGGGATTAAAGTTCATCGAAATATCCATTTGGTCGCCCTTCTTTATCCCCTCATCGCCCGATGGCAGAAACTCACGGATAAAATAATTCTGTAAGGCCCACGATTGGCTTTCGGCGTTCCAGTACAGTTTCTCTGCGTATATTTTTTGTTTTAAATCCAGCCCTTCAAAACGGTCTAATGTCATGTGATAGCCAAAACTGTCTTTATTATTATAGGTTTGGAGGTATAAAAACTGACCCTTTTCAAGCTGGCGATGAATATTGTTTTTCCAGTTATTATCCAGTTTACGACCCTTTAAAACACGGTTCTGAAAATCAACACGGCGTTGCTCAGTTTCGGGTATCACCCATGAGTTTAATAAATAGGTAATAACAGCCAGTACTGCTGCCCCAATAATAAACGGACGTAAAAGCCTTTTGAAACTTACCCCGCTGGCAAGTATGGATACAATCTCCGAGTCGGAAGCCATTTTGGAGGTAATAAGCAATACGGCCAAAAAGGTGAACAGGGGACTGAACAGATTATAAAAGTATGGGACAAAATAAATGTAATACCCAAACACCAACCCGCCTAATGATACTTTGGAGCTTATGAAATCGTCCATCTTTTCGGAAGTATCAACCACAATGGATACCAATATGGCCAGCCCTAATGAAAAGAAAAAGGTGGTGAAGTATTTTTTTAATATGTACCTATCTATTATGGTTAACACTGTTATGGGTGTTGTTTATCAGTTATTTGTCCTTCGGCAAGCTCAGGATGACGGTGGCAGCTCATTTTCACAGTCTTCTTTGCAATTTTGGAACCATTTGTTGTTTCCATTCAAAAAAAGTGCCTTCATTTATCTTTTCGCGGGCTTGTTTCATCAACCACAAATAAAACGTAAGGTTATGACGGCTGGCTATCATTGCTCCCAACATTTCGCCTGCGTGTATTAAATGACGCAGGTAAGCCTTGCTAAAGTGTGGAGTAATAGTCTCGTCCACAGGGCTAAAATCATCTTTCCACTTCTCATTGCGCATATTTAATGTGCCTTCGGCGGTAAACAGCATCCCGTTTCGTGCATTGCGGGTAGGCATCACACAATCAAACATATCAATACCTAAGGCTATACACTCTAATAAGTTAACGGGGGTACCCACTCCCATAAGGTAGCGGGGCTTGCTGCGTGGCAAAATACCGCACACCAGTTCCGTCATTTCATACATCATTTCGGCAGGCTCACCTACTGAAAGACCTCCAATGGCATTGCCTTCGCAATCCATACTTGCTATATATTCTGCCGATTGTTTGCGCAAATCAGCATACACACTGCCCTGTACAATAGGAAAAAGGGTTTGTTCGTACCCATACAATGGGTCTGTGCCTCTAAAATGGTCAACACATCTTTTTAGCCAACGGTGGGTAAGCTCCATTGAGTTTTTGGCATACTTAGGCTCGCAAGGGTATGGTGTACACTCGTCAAAAGCCATAATTATATCGGCACCAATCAGGCGTTGTATGTCCATCACCCCTTCGGGGGTAAACAGGTGCATACTGCCATCAATGTGCGATTTAAATTTAGCCCCTTCTTCCGTCAGTTTACGGTTATCGGCCAATGAAAACACCTGATATCCGCCGCTATCGGTAAGTATGGGCCTATCCCAATTAATAAATTTATGTAATCCGCCTGCCTGTTTCAAAATATCCGTACCGGGACGCAGGTATAAATGGTAGGTATTACCCAATATTATTTGGGCATTAATGTGTTCTTTTAAATCGTGTTGGGTAACTGCCTTTACGGTACCTGCTGTACCAACAGGCATAAAAATGGGGGTTTGTATCACCCCATGTGCGGTTTCTACCTCACCCGTGCGGGCTTTGCTGTTTTTATCTTCTGCCTGTACTGTAAATTTCATGCGAGGGGCAAAAGTAGGGGTTTATTCAAAGTGAAACGAAAAGTTAACGATGCGACTCCACAAACCGTTCATGCTTTCGGTATATACGTAATCGTCTTTTACCAACGCATTGCTGATGCCGTTGGTAAGCTTCAATTCAGGTGAAAGTTTAAAGAAAGGGAAATAAATATCAAACCCCACGCCTAATTCATAACTAAATGTGTGTGGTTTCACCGCCACTACCGGGTCGGCAAGGCTGCGTTGTGCATCAATATTTGAAGCCAAATCGTAACTGTATTTAAGGCCGCCTGTTACATAAAACCCGTAATTGCCAAAGCGGCGGGTACGGTATTTTACTAAAATGGGTACTTCTAAATACACCGATTCGATTTTTACCTCACGGTTACTTCTTGAGTTGGTAAATTTATATACAAGGTTGCGTTGTGCAAACGCAATAGAGGGCAGGGCACGCAGGTTAAAGTTTTCGGCAAAGCTGAAATCGGCAATACCACCCAACACAAACCCGGGGAAACGACGTACTGAAATGCTTTGCAGGGTATCGATGTTTAGGAACTGATTATCCATGCGGATTTTGAAATCGTTGTTATTAGCTCCCAACGTAAACCCGAAATGCAATTTCTTTTTCGACCAGTAGTTGGGCATATTCAATTGTTGCGCGCTAAGGTGAGCGCAGCTAAACAACAGGATAAGCCAACCTGATATTATCGTCGTATGCCTGAATAAACGGTACAAATGCCGAATGTTAATGTTTTCTGTTCAACTGTATTAAAGCCTGTGCTTTTCATAATCCCGCAAAACGCATCCCCTTCAGGAAATGCCATTACTGATTGCGGAAGGTATGTATATGCACTTTGGTCTTTTGAAATCATCTTTCCCCACAGGGGTAAGATATTGCTAAAGTAAAAATTATACAGTTGCTTAACGGGTGTTTTTTTAGGTTTAGAAAATTCAAGCACCACCAATTTGCCTCCGGGTTTCAACACCCTGAAAATTTCGGACAGTCCTTTTTGAAGGTTTTCAAAGTTCCTTACACCAAAAGCAACGATAACAGCATCAAAACTATTGTCTGCAAACTCAAGATTTTCGCTGTCGCCCTTCACAAAACTTATTTTATCCTGCAAATTGCGTTTTTGTGCTTTTTCGCGGGCAAAATTCAGCATCCCTTCTGATAAATCAAGTCCCACAAGGGTTTGCGGGTTCAACCGCTTGTTCACCTCAAAGGCAATATCACCTGTTCCCGTAGCAATATCAAGTACGCTTTGGGGCTTAATGGGTTTTAGCAGGTTGATGGCTTTGCGCCTCCAGCCTTTATCAATACCCATCGAAAGAAAATGGTTCAAAAAATCGTAGCGGTGGGCAATGCTGTCAAACATCTTTTCTACCTGCTGCTTTTTACCCAGTTCTGAGTCTTTATAAGGGGTTACGGTTTCCAATGGTTGTGCTTGGGTTGTTTGCAATGTGCCTACTATATAATTATATGTATGCAAACATTACAATTTGTTTTAGGTTTGCAAAGGTAGCAAAATAGAGGCCAAAAGTAATGAATATCACAAGTGCTAAGTTTATAAGCAGTTTTGCAGAGATTAGTAAACTTCCCAATACAAGGTTGCCCGAAATGGCTTTTATAGGCCGCTCAAACGTGGGCAAATCATCGCTTATTAATATGCTTACAGGGCAGGCCAAATTGGCAAAAACATCTGCTACACCGGGAAAAACCCAAACCATTAACCACTTTTTAATTGATGAGTATTGGTATTTGGTGGATTTGCCCGGCTATGGTTATGCTAAGGTATCAAAAACACTGCGTGAAAAATGGGAAGGGATGATTAGCTCGTATATGCTGAAACGCGAACCGCTTTGTAATGTATTTGTGCTGATTGATTGCCGCCTGCCGCCCCAAAAAATTGATATTGAATTTGTTAACTGGCTGGGTGAAAACGGGCTGCCGTTGAGTATTGTTTTTACTAAGGCCGATAAATTGAAACCCAGCGAATTGAAACGCAACACGGCTGCTTTTTTGGATGAGTTGCTAACGGTGTGGGAAACCCTGCCTCCTTATTTTATTACCTCGGCTGAGAAGAAAACGGGTAAGGATGAGGTGCTTACGTATATACAAGATATATTGGCTAATCAGGAGTAGCAATGGGTTGTATACCCGTTGCTACTGCGTTACCTAATTCACAACGGGCATAAGCCCGTTGCTGTGCAATGGTTCGTTCCGAATGGTTTTAAACCATTCGGAACGTTACTTTCAAAAGGTCTGAATTTAATATTCAGACTATGTGACGACGGGCATGACTCCTGTTGCTTTTGCAATGTTTGGTACACCGTTTTTATTCTAAATTCTATAAATTGCCTTGTAATAGCCAATTATACAATTGATGAAAAAAACTCTACTCTTTACCTCTCTCCTATTTTTTGTTTCACCTGCTGTAAAGGCACAATTCAATAAAAACCGCTCGGTATTGGTTAGCGCAACTGTGAGCGAAAGCCCTGCATCCATTACTCTCAAATTCCAAAAATTTACTGATGCTACCCGTTTGCGGGTGTTTAGAAAAGCAAAGGAAGATAAAGACTGGGGCAATGTGTATGCTAACCTTGGTACGGGCGACAGCACTTATACCGATAATGCTGTTACCATTGGACAAGCGTATGAATACTTGGTGTATAAAGAAGGAGGCAGCACGGGTGCGCTGGGCAGTGTGTATGCCGGTATAAACTACGCTGCTGAAGAATTGCACGGCACGCTGGCACTTGTAATTGACAATAATTATTTGCAGCCACTGGCCACTGAACTGGCGATGCTTGAAAGGGATTTGATTGGTGACGGTTGGCAAGTACAGCGCGTTATTACTGAACGCACGGATGCTGTAACTGCCGTTAGGGATAAGATAAAGGCGGTGCCCAATGTAAAAGCGGTATTACTGTTCGGGAGGGTACCTGTGCCCTATTCGGGAAGTATATACCCTGACGGTCACCCCGACCATTCGGGGGCGTGGCCTTGCGACGGGTATTACGGTGATGTGGACGGTTTGTGGACGGATAATATTGTGAGTACCTCATCAGCTTCGAGGGCTGAGAATAAAAACCAACCCGGCGATGGTAAGTTTGACGCCAGCCAGTTTGACAGCGATGTGGATTTGATGGTAGGCCGTGTGGATTTATCGCGCTTGCCTGCTTTTGCAGGACAAAGCGATACTGCTTTGCTACGCTATTACCTGCAAAAAAACCACAGCTACCGCATTGGCCAACTTACTGCTCCTGCAAGGGCTTTGATTGATGATAACTTTCAGTCGTTTACCATCGCCTCTTCAAACTGGCGCAATTTTGCTCCTATGATTGCCCCTGCAAACATTGTAGATAATGTGAACAACGGGGTTGATTATTATACCGATTTGAAAAACGATTGGTATTTGTGGAGCGGGGGTTGCGGCGGCGGCTGGTACTCATCGTGCGGCGGGGTAATAAATACCGCACAATTTGCCACCGATAGTATTAAAACCATTTTTACATCATTGGCAGGTAGTTATTTTGGCGATTGGGACATACAGGATGCTTTGCTGCGTGCAGCATTGGCTTCAAAACCATCGATACTTGCCAGTTTTTGGGGCGGTATTCCTAACTGGGCCTTGCACCACATGGCACTAGGCGAGTGTATCGGCTATGGTGCACGCCTTACCCAAAACGAAAACGGTACGTTGTATGAGGGTAATTTTAACGGCTCGCAACGATTGATACACATTGCTTTGATGGGCGACCCTACGTTGCGTATGCACGTAGCATTAGCCCCCACAAATATTGACGCTGTTGAAACAGGTACTAAAAAAGTAACGGTAAGCTGGACGGCTTCTGCTGATGCTAATGTGGTGGGCTACCATGTGTACCGCGCCCCACATTTGTATGGCAAATATGTGAAGGCCAATCTTACGTTGGTTAACGGAACTACTTTTATTGATAACGATCCTTTGCAAGGCCACAACGTGTATATGGTGCGTGCGGTGAAAAAGGAAACTACTCCATCGGGTACGTATTATAATTTGAGCCAAGGGATGTTTGACAGTACGGATATTACCTTCCCCGCGGGGATTGCCCAACTTGCAGAAACTAATTTGCAACTGGCAGTGTACCCCAACCCTGCTGCTAATGAACTTACCATTGCTCCCGCAGGTTTTAACGGCCCTGCACTTAAGGGTAGCCTATTAAACCTTTTGGGGAAAGAGGTGCGTACGTTTGCTATTGAAAACGGAACAAATACGTTATATATAAACGAGTTGCCCGCAGGTATTTACTTTATCCAAGTGCAAGGCAACGGCTACAAGGGTGTTACTAAGTTTGTGAAGGAATTATAGCTTCGGGTTTAATGGGAAAGAGAATTGAGGTTTCTTGCCAATGTTAACCAATACGAAAATGGCTTTAGGTGCCCCTTTTTTACTTGTGGGGGGGATCAAATCTCATTCAAATCAAAGTAAACTAAGTTGGGCTGGTATAATGATGATCGAAACTCAAAATAATAATTATGCTTAGATTATTTAATTTATTTGTGGTTTTGGTTTTGTTTTCACAATGTAAGTTCTATATGCCAAATTATGAAGAGCCTAAGTCCAAAGACCTTTCTTATTATGGAATGTTTAATAAAGTAGATGTTGATAGTAGTGAATTAAAAATGAACTCAATTTATTTTTTAATTGATAGCAATAACTACTTCTATGAGAAACGTATAGATAATGATTCGTGTAAAAAATATTCATGTATTGCATTTATATTTTATGATGACGGATTAGTTATTTATCATTCACTTTTTATTTCTGATATAAATGAGATGTGTAGTTTAAAGAAAAAAACACAAGGGAATGTGTTTGGTTATTATACACTCAGAGGGAATGAATTATTTTTTAGTACAGTATCTTATTACAAGAAAACCGAAGATTTTTATACAGCAAAAATTCATTCTAAATTTATTGTTGTCGATATTGAGGATTTTAATTCTTCCAAGGGGTTATATGAGTCCAGTTCTGGTAATATTTTTTATCTCTCTAACAGGTAGGTGTGGTCGTTGGGGATAGTGGTCAAAAATGGTTGGTAAAATATGATCTGTTAATTTTGCGGAAAAGAATGTATCAAGCACCCTAAACACATGAAATATTTTTTTATACCAATAATTATTGCTGTTTTCATTAACAATATTAAGGCACAAGACACTCTGCCCTGTGATAAGAAAGTTGTAAAATATGTTAGAACTATTATAACAGAATGCATTAATTTAGATAGTGTAGAAGAGTTTCTTGTCGATGAATATAGTACTAACGTCACGTTTACCACAAAATGGCAAAAGAAAAATCTGTTAAGAGTAGATACTGTATATTTGTTAAAAGACTCTATGATTGTTGAAGAATATGCTTCAATAAATAAAATAGAAGACAGTATATTTATCTATCACAATTTAATGCAGATAAATGTAACTGATTATAATATCCTCCCTATTTTTCCTAAAAGCATTTCTAAATTACCAAATTTATCAGGAATTTATAATAACGGTATAATATCTGATAAAACATTTGAAAGCGTACCTTCTTTACCAATGTTAATGGGTATAACAATAGGTGCTGTAACAGATAGTTTAACAAAAGTGCCTAAGATTTTAACCTCAAAAAAATTACAGGAGGTTGAAATTTTATATTTGGGCGAAGGAGACAAAATTATATTAAAGATTTTGCGAAAGATGTTAAAGAAAAAGAACATCAAAAGAATAGACATTATTCCTGTACATGGCACAAAACTATCAAAAGTAATGATAGAGGAGCTATCAAAACTACAATTGAAATATGAACGCAAAAATAAAAAGTTAGTTTTTTATTGATGGTATTGGGGGTCGTGCCCCAAATTATCACCTTTGTATAAAAAAGTTGTGGAAGTCCCGATTTCTCGGGACTTCTTCATTTATACCATTTCCAAATTACTACCAATCTAATAAGTTCTTTGACCTCCTGTAACTGCGATGTATTGACAAAACCCAGCAACCCTTGTGCTGCACGTAACACTTGTAACAAGATAACTGTGTAACACAATAACACCGTAACAGCGGCATAGAATTGCCCCACCCAAAAAGTACCGTTAACGCTTCAACCTTTCGTTTTACCTGCCCGTAAAGATTTATACCGTTGACCAGCCGCAAGGTTTTATTTTTGTTGAAATTTCCGAGCGTATGAAAAATTATAGTGTACTTATTGTTTCCTGCCTTGTTTTGGCAGCTTGCGGAGGAGAAAAGAAACCTGCGCAAAACACTGAACAGGCCACCCAACAAACAACAACCGTTGAACCGCCTGCTGATATACAAGCCAAATTAGATAAGCATACCTGCTTCACGTGCCATAAACCAAGTGAAAAACTGGTGGGGCCTGCTTTTACCGAAGTTGCTAAAAAAGGATATACCGATGAACAAATGGTGAGTTTGATGTACAATCCCAAACCCGAAAACTGGCCGGGTTACTCGCCTATGTTACCCCAACACCTACCGCAAGAAGATGCCCTTGCCATTGCCAAGTGGATAAACAGCTTAAAATAAAAAAGGGGCTTTAAGCCCCTTTTTTATTTGTTATAAGTAGTATCGTAAATTAAAAGCGAGCCGCTACAGCATCCCAGTTAATTACATTCCAAAATGCGGCTACGTAATCGGGGCGGCGGTTTTGGTAGTTTAGGTAGTATGCGTGTTCCCAAACGTCAATACCCAACAACGGAGTGCCTTTTACATCGGCAACGTCCATCAAAGGGTTATCTTGGTTAGGGGTGCTGGTTACTTCAAGTTTACCGTCGGCAGTTTTAACCAACCATGCCCAACCACTACCAAAACGGGTAGCGGCGGCAGCGGCAAATTTTTCTTTAAAAGAATCAAATGAGCCGAAAGTGCTGTTGATAGCATCGCCCAATGCACCGGCAGGTACTCCGCCTTTACCGGGAGCCATTACTTGCCAAAACAAGCTGTGGTTGTAATGACCACCACCGTTGTTGCGAACAGCGGGAGCATATTTGCTGATGTTGCGGCAAATATCTTCAATGCTCAAGCCTTCAGCGTCAGTTCCGGCAATAGCATTATTAAGGTTGGTAACGTATGCTTGGTGGTGTTTGCTATGGTGTATTTCCATTGTGCGGGCATCAATGTGCGGTTCAAGCGCATTGTATGCGTAATCTAGTGCGGATAATTCAAAAGCCATTGTTATGTATGTTTAAATAGTGAATACTAAATCAATCTTCAATATTAACAAACCAAAGTTAAATTTGGTTTACTGCAACAGGCGATTGTTTATAAATAGGCTTTGAAGGGCATATTGATTCACCGGATATAAAATCCGATGCTGTTGGAAAATCAAGAGGTAAAATCTTCGTTAAAACAACGGCGGCAACGCGGTTCGTAGCTGTCTTTTTCACCTAACAAAACTTGGTCGGTTTGATGTACAGTGCGGAATGAATGGGTAGCCAAATCACCGCACTTCATACATATTGCGTGTACTTTGGTTACAAACTCAGCCATTGCCATTAGGTTGGGCATGGGGCCAAACGGCTGCGCCCTGTAATCCATATCCAGCCCTGCTACAATTACCCGTATGCCGCGTGCAGCCATCTCGGCGCATACGTTGGGTAGTTCATTGTCAAAAAACTGTGCCTCGTCAATGCCAATTACTTCGGCATCGCCCGCCATCAATAATATATTAAGGGAAGAATCCACAGGTGTTGAGCGAATCTCAGTAGCATCGTGCGACACAATGTTTTGCTCGTGGTAGCGCACATCCGTCATCGGCTTAAAAATCTCTACCCGTTGGTGAGCAAATCTTGCCCTTTTGAGACGACGTATCAACTCCTCGGTTTTACCGCTGAACATACAACCGCACACCACTTCTATCCATCCTTTTTGCCTGCCCCGGTTTCCGGTAGGTTCTATAAACATACTATACTGAGCCTTTTAACGGTTTTACTAATTATACACATTGCCACGTGCAATACTTACCCCTGCTTTATAACATTTGCCTCATAAAGGGGGGCTATATTTGAAGCGCAAAATAATTTAAAATGAGCAATAGGACTGAACTGCACAACAAAATTCAACAATTAACGGCTAAGATTATCGACCTTAATACCGGTTTTGCACAAAAATCATCCCTTAATACGTTAGATATCGACCTTTTACGTAAATACTCGGTTGATTTGTACGATGCTGTTTTAGAATTAAACAGTGTCGATACAACGGCAACCGTTGCTGAGTTTACTGCTCCCGTTGTTACTACAGTTCCCGTACCTCCGCCTGCTTCGGTTAAAGAACCGGTAACTACTCCTTATGTAGAACCTGCTCCTCCAAAAATTGATGCACCTATGCCCAAGGTAGAACAACCTGTTCCGCCTCCGCCTGCTGTTGAAATTCCGGTGAAACCTGTGGTAGTTGAAGCTCCCGTAGTTGAGCCTCCAAAAGTACAAGAGCCTGTTGCGCCGATAGCACCTCCTGTAGTTGAGGAAACTCCTGTGGTTCCCGTTGCACCCGTAACACCGCCCCCTGCTCCTGTTGTACAACCTGTGAACAAGGTAGTGAATGAGCCTTCACTAAACGACCGTTTGCAAACTGCCCCCGAAGGCAATGATTTGGTATCCAAGCTGCAACAAACCCCTATACACGATTTAAAGAAAGCCATTAGCATTAATAAGAAGTTTGAGTTTATTAACCAACTTTTTAAAGGCGACCACGAAGCATACGCTAAATCAATACATTATATTAACGGCCTCACTAATGGTAATGAAGCGGATACGTTTTTCAGGAACCTGAAACGTGAGTTTAGCTGGGAAGAGGATAACTCTTTGTTTGTTGAACTTGCCGATATGGTACGCCGCCGCTTTATGTAAACCGATACAGGTTTTATAGACCTATTCCATTTGTTCGCGTGGACGCGACTGAAAACTCTTTCAAGCGTGGACGCTTGAAAGGACGATGGTAATCACCGCAACAAAATAACTTTCCCCTGTCAAATTGAGCGCAGCGAAATTTCTTATCTTAAATAGGTCAAGTGTAATAATAAACACAATTGTTATACGATGCTTCTTTCATCATCAGCACAGCGGTATCCTGTCATTGCGAGGGTCTCCCTGAAGCAATCTCAATATGACATTCTAAAATCTAAATACGGAATTCTAAAAGCAGATGGCAAACCTACGGATTGCTTCAAAACCCAAAAGCGGTTTTTCGCAATGACGATAGTCAAGTGCAGAGCCTCTCCATATAGGTGATAATCTCACGCTCCCCTACCCTATTAAGTATTGACTTCCCTTCAACCCACACTCACACCAACTTATTCAATCACAATGGTGCGTTTGGCGTTGTTGCCAAAGTGAAGCGGGAAGTACATTTCTTCGGCATGCGCAGGTAGCAGGGTTACTTGTCCTTTAAATTTAGGCAATAATTCTACCTTAAAGCTATACAAGCCGCGGGGTAATTTGCCAAAGAAAATAGCCACCTTATCATCAAAATGTTCACGGTGTATTTCATACGCGTAACCGGGTGTTTTGCTTTGGTATGAAAACCCTGCGGGTATGGGTATTTCAAGCATCACGTACTCACGTTCTTTATCAATAGTCATGCTTATGTGCATGGTAACGGGTTTACCTGCTTGCAAAGTATCGGTAATCTTTTTGTTCTGCTCAAACTTCGTCCAGATGTCAAAAATATGATTGCGTGTATCAGGGTTGGCCTCAAACTGCTGCCACGAGTACACATAAAACAACTCACTTCCCTTTTTGGCAAGCATTACGGTATCTGTAGCGGCTACTTTCATCGTAAGGGGTAAAGAAGTTACTTTGCCGTTGATACTGAAATCAGGTATCAGCTCATTGCGCTTATTATCTTCAGTAACAATATCCTGCATAAAGGTTTGCAACACAGTGGCCGACTCGATGGTGTTTCTTGCCGTATGCGGTTGCGACAAGAAGTAGTTGCGTACTTTTTTCAGTAATTCATCGTGACCGCCTTCGTTACGCAATATTTGGTAGGCTACGGCCGAGGTTTGCAGTTCGTTTACTGAGATATTGAATACTTTTTCACCCCATACGGCCTGCTTTTCGTTGGGTTGGCGCACAGCTTCCAGTAGCGGTTTGGTATTAATTTTTATACCCGATGCCTGTTTGGCTTTCATCAACGCATAACGCTCTTGCAGGTTAAGGTTAAGGGTATCAAGCTTTGATATTTTATCGGCCACTGTGCCAAACCCGCCATTAATAAATAACTCCAGCGAGTTTATTTTATAAGGGATGGCTAAATGCTGGTACACGCTCCATAAATGTTGTGCCCCCGTAAGCGCACTATTTGTTTTATACCCTGCTTTAACAGCCCGTTGCAGAGCATCGGTGGCATAAATAGTCATCCAGTAATCGGCAACGGTACGGTTCCACCATCCCCATGAACCGTCGGTGTTTTGGTATTTTTCAAGACGCTTAACGCATTGACTTATCTCTTTCTCATCGGTAAACGGTTTGTTCAATACTTTTGCAAATTCTTTCTCAAGTAATAGTGCTTTTAGTTTTGATGCTGTTTGCTCCACACAACCGTATTGATAGTTTCGCAACTTGTTCAACTCTGCCTCCAGCAATACTGCTTTTCGGTTGCTCACCATCAACTCACGGTTTTTGTACCCTTCTTTGGGATATAAGGTATATTCTATATTTCCTTCAAGTGTTTGGGTTTCGCCATTGTTCACCAGCAATCCGTTGTCAAGCACAGGCACATTGCGTATTTCGCCGTCAAGATAACCGTTATCCATTTTAATGCTGTACTGCACCACCGTTTCACCTGCCTGCATGGGTTGTAAAAACTGCTGCACTAATTGGTAGTAGCGCAAGCCCATCGGGTTGCTGTATAAATCTTTATCGTTTACACGTAATAAGGCATTTACAACGACTGAATCAGACGTGTAATTCACCGTTTTTCCTGTAATCTCTAAACGGTCGCCGGCTACCATTACACGGGGTACTGAAAGGTTGGCCGTTAACGGTTTATAAGCTTTTATGGTAGCAATCCCCAAACCGGTACGACGCTTACCATCCATAGCCGGAACAAATGATTGCCATTGGGTTTGATTATCGGGCAGTTTTACAGTGAAACCTGCTTTGCCCTTGCGGTTGGTGAGAAGGTTAGGTATCCAATACCCGTAATCGCGGAAGGTTTTGCGCACCTGCAAAGCATTACTATCACCCAGCATTCCTTGCAAGCGTTGTGATTCTTTTTGCCTGTCCACCCAATTTACTTCTGTGCTATCGGCCAATGCCCTGCCATCTCTAAAAGGGTTATATTCATCTTCGTAGCTTTGTTCTTCTTTACTGTCAAAATCATCAGACTTGCTCATAAGTTTTTTCCTTTTAACACTCATTGACGAAGTAGTAACCACTTCCATTGATGCTGATGAATACGAATCATAGTTGGGTGGAGCGGCCAAGTAATATGTTTCGTTGTTATACCCCAATTCATCACCTTTAACCACAGGCATACGAGCTTTTTCTGTAACCAGCACTTCTCCCACCTCACTAATGTTCTCCCTTAACTCTATATTTAAAAAGGTAATTGCATCGGTACGCACACTCACATTCACTATTTTTTGGGTTTGATACCCTATGTATCTCACAACAAGGGTGTACGTCCCTGCCGATAATCCTTTTATACGGTAGGCACCGTCTATGTCGGTTGCAGCACTTATGTTATGGCCCTCTATTATTACTGTGGCTCCTATTAAGGGTTCTCCTGTTGCGGCATCAGTTACCATTCCTTTTATATCGCCACAGTTGTTTCCTGCACAATCACCCGATACGGTGTTATTATATTGGGGTTGTTCACCATTATTGGTAAGTCTTTCGCGAGTTTGTGAACGGGGAAGATTGTTAAAGTTTCTTGCCAGTACCTCGGGGCTGTAATTACCAATGTGTAAATGGGCTATGGTATTTTGTTTAGTTTTAAGCGTTATCTTTTCTACATGGAACATATCCCACTGGGGGGTAAATATTTTCATAAAATACGTTCCCGGTTTTAACGGTACTTGGTAAAACCCGTATTGGTTGGTAAGTCCGCCATTAATAAAACCACCTTTGCCGTCTTCTATCACAATCAGGGCATTGCTAATGTACTGGCTGTTGATACTGAACTCCCCTACCACTTTTTCTGATCCTTTGGCAGGTTCGTTGTCAGTACTCACTATTAATTTAACAGGCGTTTTGTAGAATGACGGTACAGGCCCTCTGTTAATCAGTTTCACTTTGGTTAAATAACTCCACATCAATACGGTGTCGTATTTCATAAAGCCTTCATCCGTTGGACGGTAATACACATGGAAGCTGTCGGTTACCTGCACATTGCGCAGCAGCTTAAAGCTATTGGTATCGGTAATCATTACTATATCATAATTACCGGGTATTAAATGGGGATGAACCATACCTGTTTGCCATGCTATTACGGTTGATAATTCAAGGCTGTCGTTATTTATAAACCACCAGTTGGTGATACGGTTTGCCTTACTGTTGGATACATGATAGAATCCTCCTTTACCTATCCAATAAGGGTGGTAGTATGTACGCATACCGGGATGCTGCAAGGGATTGGTTGAAGCGTAACTTTTTATAATGTTTACTTTGGGTTCTTCGGGCGGTGGCGGCGGTAATTCGGTAGCAGTATCAGCAAAGCTGTAGTAAGTAGGCAGCGGTTGCGGTATAAAATCGTCGTAATTCACTTCTGACGACATTACCCTACCCAGCGAATAGGTATAAACATATTCAGGATTGAAGAAGAATGTTACTACCCGTTGGTCTATAATTAAATCAATCCAGCCCTTTTCAAAAGGGCCTACTTTGTAAGTGAAGTACTGGTTACTTCTCAGGTTATCGTGGTGACCGTACGTGTATGATTTTTGCAACTTACCTATGTTGTAAATTTTACCGCCTTGGCGCAAATATGCTTTTGACACACTATCACCATACATTGAATACTTATCGCCTGTAATGTATAATACATGAGATTGGTATAAACTGCACTCCTCTTTCTTCACCTCCTTCAACATTTCAGTGCGTTTAATGGTGCGGTTGTTATATACACTATCAATATTAAGCCCCACAAGGGTACGCATCCCCGCTATGCATTCAATACTGTCTGTTTCATACAAGCCTTCATACGTACGCATACTTATTTTATGCTTGCCGGGTTTCACCCTGTACGCATTAGGCATTTCTCCGCTCGGGTTCAAGTACACCAGTGTATCGTCAATCCATGCAGCATAGTAGTTTTTGTAGTTCGTGTTAGAGTTTCTTGCAAACAGGCTTAACTGGGTTTTCCCGTCTGTTAAACTGTCGGTTAAAACACCTAATGCCGTTCGGCTATACATCAAACGGTAGTATGGGTGTCTGGCCAATCCCATCCAATTGTATATGTAAGGATTGCAAGGCAGCGTATAATGGTAGCCTTTTTCCCACAAACTCATATTGGTAATGGGCTTTTTAACCAACTGGCCACCGTAGTTTTTGCCGTAATAGGGCAGTTGCGGGTGCGGTATATTATCAAACTCCATGTTCACGCTATATGCCGTAAGGTTCACCCCGCTTGCACCACGGTTTTTATAATCGGTAACGGTAATATCAACGGCAATTTCCTGCCCGGGATAAACAGTTTCGGGTTGTTCAATTTTCACCGTCAATTGTTTTTCCTTCACCCAAGCAATGGTTTCATAGGTAAACAGGTTTCCGCCCCAAGTGTAAGTATATACCACATACACGGGTTTTGTGCCTTTTAGCTTTTTGTGGTATGATAGGCTGTTACCCGCACCTTTTTTAATTAGTTTTTTGCCTGATAGTATGCGCCAGCCCACCTCAATACCCAAGGGATTTTGTAAATCAACGTGCAGCGAGTCGTAGGTTTTGGTTACTATAAACGCAGGGGGCTTTGGTATTTGGCGGGGCATAGCAAAAGATGCTACTTCGCGCCTGCCGGTATCCAATAAACGGTACATGGTAGCACCGGGTTCCCAATCCTGATAATACGGCAGGGTAATTTCTGTTTCTCTACGCACCCCTGTGGTATATTCAACCACCCAACGCGCAGGTACTCCTTTTTGTATGCGGCCTTGCACCACATACCCCGCCCTTAGTCCGTTACTGTCTTCTTTTAAAAAATACCTTTTAGAATCGGCCAAAATATTAAACTGCCATTGGGCATGGCCGGGCTGGTTATCGGCATTGGTAAAATCCATGGTGCCAAAAACCCTCAAATCGGCATTGGGCAGCAGGCGTTGGGGCAGGTGTATCGGGGTTAACCCATCAGGGCTGCAAGCCAGTAAGGTATCGTACCACGAAGTGAAAACACTGTCGTGAAAAGTTACCAATGTATCATAAGTGCCCAATACTTGGTCTATCCTTAACCGCAACCGCACTGTGGCATCAGGTAAAGGCAGATTGTTCGCATCTACTGATTTGGCATAAAACACAATATCATTACCCCTGTAATATTCCTGTGGGCCTGAAATTTCCCAACTGTATTTTACTTTTTTAAGTTCGTAATCGGCTACTTTAAATTGTTGTGATTTATAGCTCCGCCCCAATTTATCGGTAACTGAAATGGTGTACGTTTGGTCGAGCAGGAAGCTATCAGGTATTGCCATATCAAACGTGTATGCCCCCCGCGTGACGGGTGATATTTTTTTGAAAAGCAGCGGTTGATATGGGTTTGACGGGGCGGTGATTCTTACATACAAATCTTTTTTCAATGGTTTGCCTTTACGGTTCACCAAAAAGGCTTTCATCTTTAGCGAATCAAAGTGTTTGTATTCGGGCTGGTTAATTACCATGTACCCGGGGTTTAGCTGCATGGGGGTTACAGGGCGGCTAAAAGTGGTTGCTGCCCAATTCCACAGCCTGCGCCAGCCTCTTGGGCGGTATCTGTAGCTGTAATTGTTATAATCGTTATAGGTGGGACGGCATTTTTTCCAAAATTTCCACCAAGGGCGGGTACACTCGCGTTTTACTTTTTTGTAGGGAGAATATACTTTCAGGTAATAAAACTCTGTGCCCTTTTCAAACAAAAACCAGCGATCGTGCTTTTGCAAGGGAACTGAATAGCACATACACGATGAATCGTACCTTATTACACTATCTTTTTCTTTGGTACCAATCATGGTAAGAGTCCCCCCCTTTACAATGCTTTGCAAAGTATCTTTAAACACAAACCACCACGCTCCGTTGGTTTCTTGTATGGTTGGAAAAAACGGCTGGTGGATGTGCAACTGGGCGTTGATGGTTAAATCAGCAGCATAGGCAGATAGATAATACCCCCTTGCCAGTTTTTGCGGCACAAAAGGATTGCTGTTATAAACACGTAGCGAACTATCAACAGGTGCGGTAAGAATAGGGCTTTTATCACTTAGCCAAGCACTATCAAGCATCCAGCGAACCTGTTCCTTTTCAAGCCGGTACAGGTATGAGTATTCGCTGCCATCAATAGTAGGTGCTTGCCCCTTTACTGCAAAAGGAACAGCTACTGTTGCTACGATGCTCCACAGCAGTGCTTTAAATATATTCATAGGTTTGACAATTGTACTTTGATAAACGTGCTTATACTTTTTTGAGTTGTAAAGTGTAGTTGAACTTTGCAAATGTTAACCGAAATATAACATTTCTTTTTTCGGAGGGAAGGGGAAATAGAGAAGGCAGAGCAAACCCGCTGCTATTGATAGAATTTTAACTCAAATAGGATTGAAATCCCATTCTGCCAAAAATTACGATGCGCGGAGGACTTAAGTCCTCCGCGCATCGTAATTTCAAAAGCGACGGATTTTAATCCGTCGTAAAAACGTTTGAGGTTATCACCCCAAAAACTCTTTCACAAAAGTTACCACAGCCGCAGGGTTTTCAGCATGCACCCAATGGCCTGCACCTTCAATGGTACTTAGTTTTGCATTGGGAAAAAGGGCGTTGATTTCGTTCCAATCTTCATCCGTC
This sequence comes from Bacteroidia bacterium, assembly GCA_035906255.1. Taxonomy (GTDB): domain Bacteria; phylum Bacteroidota; class Bacteroidia; order UBA8524; family UBA8524; genus SB11. The sequence goes on along the minus strand of JAMIFM010000036.1, from coordinate 16,427 downwards.
ACATACCTCGATTTTCCGCCCCGCAAAAACATAGTTTCACCCATATAAGGCTTAGCTGATTTAATAGCTCCAACAATGTTTTCGTAGTTCTTGTATATCGACTCAACGTTCATTTTCCAATAAAAACTACCGTCGGTATTACGCGCAAGGCTTTTAAGAATAAACTGGCGTGTACTAAACTCAGGCAGTAACGGAGTAAGGTAACGATCAATATCACCGCGGGTTTCAAACGTTTCCAGTTTCAGCGGAATAATAGCATCAAAAATATCGTCGTGCCCGCGTTGGTAAGCCTTTATCCCAATATCAGCCACAATCAGTTTATCAATCATGGCGGGGTATTTCAGCGCAAAAGTCATCACCGTCTTCCCTCCCATGCTATGCCCCAGTATGTGGGCTTTCTCGTATTTAAGCGATACCAGCAATTGTGCAATATCGTCGGCCATCAGGCTGTAACTCATTTCATCGCTGTGCGGCGATTGCCCGTGATTACGTAAATCAACTGTGTAAACAGCGTAATCTGCGGCCAGTTGCTGGGCTACATTGTGCCAATTATCCAACATCCCGAATAACCCGTGAAAAATAAACAACGGCTTGCCTGCTTGGCTATACTGCTTATAAAACAAATTCATACCCTGCTTTTTAAAAACGCGTGCAAAAGTACAACAACTGCCCATAGCTTTTGGTTTAATATCCCTGTTAGATAAATACAGGCATTTTTCATTCAAAATGCTAAATTCGCAGGCCAAAACAATAAAAGGTTTTGATAGAGGTTAAGATAGTAAACAATTCGCACCACCCATTGCCACAATACCAAACCGGATTGTCGGCAGGAATGGATTTAAGAGCCAACCTTGAAGGGCCTGAAACCTTGAAGCCGCTTGAACGGAAATTAATAAGCACAGGAATTTTTATTGAACTGCCCCAAAGCCACGAGGCTCAAGTAAGGCCACGTAGCGGTTTGGCTTTTAAAAACGGTATTACCGTGCTAAACAGCCCCGGTACTATTGATGCGGACTATCGCGGCGAAGTGAAAGTATTACTGGTTAATTTATCAGCCGAAGATTTTATTATTAATGATGGCGAACGTATTGCCCAACTGGTGATAGCCCGCCACGAAACCGTGCAATGGCAACCCGTTGAAACGCTTACCGAAACAGAACGGAACGCGGGCGGATTCGGTCATACAGGAGTGAAGTAGTAGATTTAGTTTAACAGATATTAAAGACACCAATTACCAATGAATATTATAGTACCAATGGCGGGTATGGGCAAACGCATGAGACCCCACACCCTAACTACCCCCAAACCTCTTATCCCCGTAGCAGGCAAGCCTATTGTTGAGCACCTTGTGCACGATTTATCGGCGATGTGCAACGAAAAAATTGAGGAGGTAGCTTTTGTAATTGGCAGAAACTTTGGTGCCGAGGCCGAAGCAAGCCTGTTGAAAATTGCTGAAAATATTGGCGCAAAAGGAAAGATATTTTATCAGGATGAAGCATTGGGAACTGCCCACGCAGTGTATTGTGCAGAGCCATGCTTGCGCGGCAATGTTATTGTTGCCTTTGCTGATACAATTTTCCGTGCCGATTTTAAACTGGATGCAGGAAAAGACGGTGTAATTTGGGTGAATAAAGTGGAAGACCCTAAACAATTCGGGGTGGTAAAAATTGCTGCCGATGGTCATATCAGCGAGTTTGTAGAAAAACCGCAAGAGTTTGTTTCTGACCTTGCCATCATTGGTATTTATTATTTTAAAGACGGTGATAATCTATCCGCAGAAATAAAATACCTGTTGGATAACGATATTAAAGACAAAGGCGAGTACCAGCTTACCAACGCCCTTGAAAACATGAAAAACAAAGGGTTGCAGTTCCACCCCGGTACCGTAAAAGAATGGCTGGATTGCGGTAACAAAGCAGCTACCGTTTATACCAACGAGCGTGTGCTTGAGTTGGAACGTGAGCGATACAGCAAGCCAAACCCCAACGCCAAACTTACCAATGCGCAAATTATCCCTCCTTGCTTTATAGGTGATAACGTAACCATTACCAACTCGGTAGTAGGCCCTTACGTTTCATTGGGCGAAGGCAGCAAAGTTGAGAACTCGGTAGTTTCAAATTCTATCGTTCAAAAACACACTTCTATCAAAAACGCCAACATAACCGGCAGCATGATAGGCAGCCATGCCTCGTTTACAGGTAAGCAAGACGATTTGAGTATCAGCGACTATTCTGTTGTGGAATAGTTTTAGCTGTTTACCTTTTGCGTAACATTTTTATTAATATTACGTTTTCTTAAAAATACTTACGCTTTGCGCCCTTCAATACATATACTATATATTTTTTTGCTGGCGGCATTTGTTGCCGCAGGGTGCAAAAGCCCTAAAAGCACGGGCAATACCCGCAAAGCTCCTGCCGGCTCAGGAGGCTCTGTATTTGCTACCGAGGCCGATAAAATGCGTTTTGACGCGCTATTTTTTGAAGGAAATAAAGACAAGCAACTGGGCAGGTATGAAGAGGCCGCTCAAAATTTTGAGCAGTGCCTCAAAATCACTCAAAAAGTTGCTGATGTATATTACCAGTTATACTTGTGTTATATACAAACCCGAAAACCGGGTGTGCTTCCTTATCTTGATAAGGCCATTGAGCTTTCTCCCAAAAACGTATGGTATCTTGAAGAAAAAGCACTGTTGCTAAAATCCTTTCGGAAGAATGCCGACGCAGCAGCAATTTTTATTCAACTGATAGAACTTTCTCCTGAAAATGCCGACCACTACGACAATGCTGCCGAACAATTGGTATTGGCAAGCAAGCCTGCCGATGCGATAGCCGTGCTGGATAAAATGGAAACCCGTTTTGGTCTTTCGGAAGAAGTGGTGCGCAAGAAAGAAGATTTGTACCTATACATGAACAAGCCTGAAAAGGCGATTGAAGAAGTACAAAAGCTGGTAAACAACGTACCCGGTAATACTGATTATTTGGGTATGCTGGCGGAGTTGTATGTGGTAATAGGTAAAAAAGACTTAGCTCTTGAGTATTACAATAAAATACTTGCGATAGAACCTGAGAACGGACGCGCCCACTTTGGCCTTGCAAATATTTACAGGCAAGAGGGTGATAGTGCCAAGGTTATTAATGAACTGAAACTTGCATTTAAAGATAAAGAGGTATCGTTAAAAGATAAGATAAACGTTATCCTTTCGATGGCTCCCTTGGGAGATAACAACCTTGAGTACCGTAAACAAGTGTTTGAACTGGCTGAAATAGCCGTAGAAAAGCATCCCGACCAACCCCAATCGCATGCCATTTATGCTGATTTGCTGTTTGGCGATAAGCAGTATGTTAAAGCTGCCGAGCAATATAAAATTACCCTCTCGCTGGATAATAACAACTTTAAAGTATGGCAGCAATTACTGGCTTGCTATGAAGAAGCAGGGGATTATAAAAACCTGCACGACGAGAGCGATAAGGCTTTAGAACTGTTCCCTAACAGGGTGGTGCTATATTATTACAATGCCAACGCATCGTTCCAACAAAAAAACTACAAGAAAGCTGCATCAACCGCACAAGCGGGGATTGATTTGGGGGTAGGCGACAACTTTGTAAACATGGGCTTGCACACTATTGCGGGCGATGCCTATTATAAATTACATGAATATTTGTTGTGTTATGCCTCGCTTGAATCTGCCTTGGCAATTGACGGTAACAATGCTTATGTATTAAATAACTATGCCTATTACCTGTCGCAACAAGGACAGCAGTTAGAAAAAGCATTGAGCATGGCTAAAAAAGCCATCGAATTAAAGCCCAACGAGGCCGCGTACTTAGATACCTACGGTTGGGTGTTATACAAAAGCTCATTGTATGAGGAGGCGTTAACCTATATTGAAAAAGCTCTTGCCCTCTCTCCTACTGATGGTGATATATTAGAGCATTTGGGTGATGTACATTACCAGTTAGGCAATAAAGATAAAGCTGTTGAATCTTGGCGTAAAGCAAAACAAAACGGAAATCCCTCGGCACAACTTGATAAAAAAATAAATGAAGGCAAACTTTCAGATTAATATCCGCACGGCATACCCTGTACTAATATTGTTGCTGGTGCTTTCATTGGGTGCTACCTCATGCAAAAGCAAAAAATCAATCACAAAGCCGAAAGATAACTCAACGGTTAATCTTGATAACAAAACAGAGGTTTTTGATGCCATAAAAAACAACCGTTACGAGTTTGAATATTTTGCCGCCAATGCTACCTGCGATTATTCAGGTTCTCCAGTACCCATCAGCATTAATATGCGTATGCAACGCGGTCAAAAAATTTGGATGTCGGCATCCGCCATTTTCTTTGAAATAGCCCGCGTGCTTATTACCCCCGATTCGGTACACATCATTAATTACAACGATAAAACCATAACCAGCCGTAAAATTGATTTTATTGCGGCATACACCGGCACACCGCTCACCATCAATCAAATACAAGACGCATTGGTAGGCAACTCAATACTTACGCATGATGAAAATTCGTCGTATGAAAATGCGGCCGAGGCACTGAAAATAACTACCCGCATTAAACAATTTTTACTGGTTGAAGCCTTTAATACTGAAACATTAAGACCTGTTAAAATAAATGCTGATGAGGCGGGAACTGCCAATAAGCTGGAAGTTATATACAGCGATTTCGTAGAGCAAAACTCACGCATACTGCCTTCTTTAGTATCGCTAAGCGCAGTTACCAACACCCAGCAAATGAAGGCATCGCTTAAATATTCCGATATTAGCACTCTAACCATAACCGACTGGCCTTTTAAGATACCTGCAAAATATGAACGTAAGTAGATGGTTCATCGTAATCACATACACGGCACTAATACTGCTGCTGCCCATAACAGCTTCTGCCCAGCAATCGCGCAAGGAGCTTGAAAAGAAACGCAAGCAGAAAGAGCAGGAAATAAAACTTACCAAAAAAATCTTAGACCAAACCCGCTCGCAAAAGAAAAAAACGCTGAACGAACTTAACCTGCTGGATAAGCAAATAAAGGTACGCGAGGAGTTAATAGGCACTATCTCTGATGAGATTATAGTGGTTGACGGGCAAATAACCCTTGAAAATGCTACACTTGAACAGTTAGGCCATGAACTGAAACGCTTAAAAGACGAATATGCCGATATGGTGTACCGTGCTTATAAAATGCGTGAATCGGGCGATTTGGCTTCTTATGTGCTTTCTTCCGACAATTTTAACCAAGCTGTAAAACGTATAAAATATGTGCAGCAGGTAAGCGAAGACCGCGAACGTCAATTGGTTTTAATAAAGCACATGCAAGACAGTATCACGGGAAAAATTGAAACGCTGAAAGCGATAAAACGTGAGAAAAACGACTTGTTGGGTCAAAAGGAAACTGAGAACGATGAGTTGAAGGGTGACATGAAAGAAAACCAACAACTGGTAAAGACCCTCCAACAGAAAGAGAAAGAATTGAAGCAGGAGATTAAACAAAAGGAAAAAGCTGCTAAGCAACTTGCCGACCAAATACGGAAACTGATACAGGAAGAGATTAAAAAATCAGAGAAGAAAGATAAAAATGAGGGCAAGGGTAAAAACAAATCTGAGGATAGTAAGAAAAAGGGCGAGATGGAGTTAACCCCCGAGGGTGCTGCCCTTGCCAAGAGTTTTAATGCCAATAAGGGTAAATTGCCTTGGCCAACTGAAACCGGAATAATTGCACGAAAATTTGGCACGTATGCACACCCTGAGTTAAAAAATATTACCATTGAAAACAACGGGGTGGATATTGCCACTGTAAAAGGCGCTAAAGCCCGTTGTGTATTTGAGGGTGAGGTGCGTTCCGTATTTTCGATACCCGGTATGCAAAAAGCAGTGATGGTGAAACACGGTAACTACTTTACAGTGTACACTCACCTTGACCAAGTGTTGGTAAACAGGGGCGATAAAGTAAAAATTAAACAAGAGCTTGGTATCATATACCACGATGCCGAAGAAGGTAAAACCATACTGCATTTTGAAGTATGGCAAAACAGCAGCAACCTGAACCCCGAAAGCTGGCTGGCCAATAAATAAATTATACACCTAACTAAGACGCAGAGATACAACGGATGCAAAAACTGGCGGTTATAGATTGCGGTACTAATACGTTTCATTTATTAATAGTATCGCTAAACCAAGGGGCTTTTACTACAGAATACCGCATGCAGTTTCCGGTAAAATTGGGTGAGGGGGGTATTAATAAAGGTACCATACGGCCTGCTGCATACGAACGGGGTATAAATGCGCTTACGTTTTTTGGTGAGAAAATTAAAGAACACGGGGTTGAGAAAGTAGCCGCCTTTGCTACATCGGCGATACGTTCGGCCGCAAACGGAGCACAATTTAATGCTGAAGTATTAGCCAAAACAGGTATTAAACTTACTACCATTGACGGGCTGCGTGAAGCTGAACTCATATACAACGGGGTGAAACACGCCTACCCCCTTACCGATGAAAATGTATTGGTAATGGATATTGGGGGCGGCAGCGTTGAGTTTATACTTGGCAACCGCGAAAAAATACATTGGTTCGGTAGTTTTGAAGTGGGTGCTGCCCGCCTTGCAGAAATGTTCCACACCACTGAGCCAATTTCTGCTGCTGACTTAGAAGCCCTTAATGCTTTTTTAGAAAAACACCTTGCTTCGCTTAGGGAGGCTGTGGCTAAATTCCCTGTAACAAAACTGGTAGGGTCGGCAGGTTCTTTTGATAGTATCTGCGAACTTGTGAATGAACGTTTTGGTAGCCATTTACTTGAAAACAACGAGACTTGGTGTAACATTCCTTTAAATAGTTATAGCCAAATCCATACAATACTATTGCTTTCAACTATTGAAGACCGCAAAAAAATGGCAGGTTTGGTGGATTACCGTGTTGAGATGATGGTAGTGGCCAGTTGTTTGATTGATTACGCCTTGCGTGCCAACAACCTTAGTGAATTATTTTGTTCTACTTACTCCCTTAAAGAAGGTGTAATGTTTGAGTTATTAAGCTAAGTACCCTCTCTTTACTGATTCCCAGTAAAGTTGGGAATGACAGCAGCCTTCCAGCCCTTCACTGTCAAATTGAGTGCAGCGAAATTTCTTCGCACAAATGTGTAAAATCAAAGGTTTAAACACAATTGCAATAAGATGCTTCCTGCGTCAGCACGACGGTACTAATATGCTCAAAAATGCCATTCTAAAGTTTTGCGGCATTAAGCCCGTAAAGGTTACCTACATTACCCGCGTTCGGTATAAAACCCCGAAACAGTTAGAGCAAGACCTGATAAGGATAAAGAACATGGCGGCGGGGAGATAGTATCATAAACCGTGCATACAGTGATCCGCTGTTAGGTAGTAATGTGTAGCTGTTTATAAAACCCCTTAAAAAGAAAAGAGCCGTCTCTTGAGATGAGACAGCCCTTTCTATTAATATTCCTAAACAGATTAGTCTTTCAATATCGAACGTGAAATTACGATACGGTTCACCTCGCTGGTGCCTTCGTATATCTGGGTAATTTTAGCATCACGCATCATACGCTCAACGTGGTATTCGCGCACATAACCGTAACCGCCGTGTATTTGTACCGCTTCGGTAGTTGTTTTCATGGCAGTTTCGCTGGCAAATACCTTAGCCATGCTGCTTGCCAAACCATAATCAAGGTGTTGGTCTTTCATCCAAGCAGCTTTAAGGCAAAGCAAACGGGCTGCTTCAATTTCAGTAGCCATATCGGCCAACTTAAATTGTATAGCTTGGTGTTGAGAGATTTCTTTACCAAACGCCTTACGTTGCTTGCTGTATTCAATTGAACGCTCATAAGCACCGCTGGCAATACCCAACGCTTGCGAAGCAATACCGATACGGCCGCCTGCAAGAGTTTTCATCGCAAACTTAAACCCGAAACCATCTTCACCGATACGGTTTTCTTTAGGCACTTTCACATCTTGGAACATGATAGAGTGCGTATCGCTGCCGCGGATACCCATTTTATCTTCTTTACGTCCCACTTGCACACCTTCCCAGTTCTTCTCAACTATAAAAGCATTAATACCTTTATGGCCTTTGTCAGGATGTGTTTGGGCAATCACTAAATATACCGAACCGCTGTTACCGTTGGTAATCCAGTTCTTAGTTCCGTTCAACAAATAATAATCGCCTTTATCTTCGGCAGTGGTGCGTTGTGATGTAGCATCACTACCTGCTTCAGGCTCGCTCAAACAAAATGCACCGTGTATTTCACCCTTGGCAAGGGGCACAAGGTATTTACGTTTTTGCTCTTCGTTACCAAAGGTTTCCAAACCCCAGCAAACTAACGAGTTGTTTACCGACATTACTACCGATGCCGAAGCATCCACCTTTGATATTTCTTCCATGGCAAGCACGTAAGAAATGGTATCTAACCCGCTGCCGCCGTACTCGGGGCTCACCATCATGCCCAAAAAGCCCAGTTCGCCCAGTTTTCTAATTTGTTCGTAAGGGAATTCGCATTTCTCATCCCTTTCAATTACACCGGGCAGCAATTCGGTTTCCGCAAAATCGCGGGCTGCTTTTTGTATCATTAAGTGTTCTTCCGTAAGCTGGAAATTCATATCAAAAATTTTAAGGAGTGCAAATATAATCTAAACACTGAAACATTAAAAAAACTGCAAAGTTTTGTGTGTTAGCGTATAGCCTGTTTATGATTTTCAGATTGTAATCCTAAACTAACAAGCGTTAATATAAGCAGTTACCAAAAAATAATTTGGTTTATTTTATAAACTACTTTATTTTTGCATTGAGATTTAAAACTATGAAAACAATTTTTTTACCTGCATTAGCCGCTGTAGTGTTATCAATAGGCACACTTAGCGCGCAGCCCACCCTCACGGCACATGAAAAATTTACTGTCGGCAGTGTGGCCAACTTTCACGTGATTGATACTACCAACATTACGGCCGGCCAAAACGGGGATAATGTGGTGTGGGATTTTACACACTTGGTTAAAGCCGGAACTAACTACACCCGACAGTATGTATTGCCCGGCACTACCGAAATGGGAGACAGTTTCCCCACCGCTACGCTTGCCGAAGTAGGTAACGACGGAACAACCCTGTATTTGCAGGAGAAAAATGATACCATCTTTGAAATAGGTGTATGGTTAAACTTTACGGGGATATTAATTAAATATACCCAACCGCAAGTGCGCTGTGTGAGACCGCAAGCGTATCAGGCAGTTTACACAAGCACAGCACTTTACCACTACAAATACACTACTTATGCTTATAAAAGCGGAGGTGCTTATAACATTTCGGCTGATAGTTACGGAACGCTAATACTACCTCAGGGTACTTTTAATAATGTGGTAAGGGTAAGAACAGAAACCTTGTACTACGATACCCTGCAAGGTGCAGGCGGCTATGTGCAGCGAGTACACAGGGTTAAATACAGCTGGTTTAACCTATACAACAACGCTCCTTTATTAGAAATGGATTCGGTAGGTGTGCAATCACCATTCTTTTCAAACATCCGTAGGGGAATTTATGTACACAAAAATCCGTCTAACACAGTAAAAGAAACAGACAAAGAGGCGGTGAAGGTCTGGCTGAACCAATCAACCCTACACGTAGCAGGATTACAAGATGAGGTGGTAATGCTATATCTTTACGATGCAACGGGCAGGCTGGTATCCAAAGCAAACCAAAACCATACTGCAACTTCTGCTGAATATATGCTTGAGCAACCCATTACAACAGGCATTTACAATGTTGTATTGCCTGCAAAAACCAAACAATACACTGCTAAACTTATTGTAAACTAATTTAACCGCTATCAACATGGAACCATTTGATGAAAAACAAAGCCTGCAAATCATTACCCAAATGATTAATACGGCCAAAAACAAACTTCAAAACAACAGTTTCTTCTTTTTGCTTTGGGGCTGGGCGGTGCTGATAGCATCTGTATCGCACTATTTTTTGTGGAAACAAGAATATGAATACCACTTTTTACCTTGGCCTGTGCTAATGACAGGTGCAGCAATAACTTCTGTTGTAGCAGGATACAGAATGAGCAAAACTGTTACAGTAACCAGTTATATCGACGACTATATAGGTACTATGTGGATGTACATTGGTGTTTCGCTTTTTTTAGTATTAGTGCTGGTTACGGCGGTTGCCGATTTTAAAGCTGCATACATTGCCCTGATGATTTTTTACGGAATGGGTACACTAACCACAGGCACGATAATAAAATTTGTCCCGCTGATAGTAGGCGGTATATTCGCTTGGATATGTGCTGCTGCCTTAGTTTGGGTCAATTTTCCTGAAGGTTTGTTGGTATTAGGAGCATCTGTTGTAGGTGGGTATATCATACCCGGTTATATATTGCGGGCAAAACGCGAAAGGAATCCCGAATATGGCCTTTAATGATTTGGACCCCATACTTCACAGCCAACTCCGATTGGCAGTTGTAAGCCTGCTGGTGGGGGTTCAATCGGCCGAGTTTACGTTTATCAAAGAAAAAACAGGGGCTACGGCAGGTAACTTAAGTGTGCAATTGAATAAGCTGAAAGATGCAGGGTATGTAGATATTGAAAAGCGTTTTCACAACAATTACCCCCAAACACTTTGCAAGCTAACTCCGCAGGGGCTAACCGCATTTGAGAAATATGTGGAAGCATTGCAACAATACATAAAGCCAAAAGCTGACTAAAATCAAGCAAAGGCTAATTTAAATCTTTCCCGCACAACGGGATCAATCAATTATTTTAATAAAAACTATGAGAACACTAAGTAAACTTATTTCCATTTGCATATTAACTGTGCTTGCCCATACCGCAATTGCACAAAAATATGAAGGAGGCTTCGGGTATTTTAATGCCGGAATAGGAGGGCCTTTGAGCAAGGCTATTGAAACCCGATTACAGGGTCCTACCCTATTTGGTAATACTTTTAATTTTTCTTCAATAGGTCGTACTATGGGCGGCAAGGGCTTCAGTATTTTTAATAACTTTCTTATCGGTGGTGGGGGTTATGGAACTACTGTACTTGGTAATTCATCAAACAGCGAGGTAAAACTAAGCATCGGCGGGGGTTTCTTTAATTTTGGGTACTTGTTTGTTAAAAAAGAAAGAACCTTTATGTATGGATTTGGAGGAATTGGCGGAGGCGGCAGTACCTTAGAAATTAAAAACACGAGCTTTGCGACTATTGATTTTGATGCCAACCAACAAATACCTCTCGGCGAAAAAAGGAAAATAAAAGCCGGCGGTTTTGGCTTTGAAGCCGGGATTGGAGTGCAGCAATTAATAACAGGTAAAGGCGACAACAGTAGTAGAAGTTGCTTTATGTTGGGATTAGTGGCCGGAATAAATTATTTCCCTTCACAAGACTGGCGGTTTGAAGCTAACGATACCAAAGTGAGCAACATGGGTAACCTATCGAGCTTTTATGTGGGTATTACCATTGGTGGCGGCGGTATAAGGAACTAAGCATCATTGCGAGGAAACCGTCTTCGGCTGACGAAGAAATCCCCTTGCCTGCCAAATAAATACCGTCATTGCGAGCAGGTAATATCAAATATCAAAGAATAATAAATACAGGTAAGCGAAGCGAGCCTTTTGTCGTGTTTCAATGGGATTGCTTCGGGAGAACTGCTGTCATGCTGACGTAGGAAGCATCTTATCCTGCCTTGTTAACACATTTGCCCGAAGTTTCCTCGCTACACTTCGGAACGACAGGGTGCTAAGCGTCATTGCGAGGAAGCCGTCTTCGGCTGACGAAGCAATCCCCTTGCCTGCCAAATAAATACCGTCATTGCGAGCAGGTAATATCAAATATCAACGAATAATAAATACAGGTAAGCGAAGCAATCTTTTTGTTGCGTTTCGATGGGATTGCTTCGGGAGAACTGCTGTCATGCTGACGTAGGAAGCACCTTCTCCTGCCTTGTTAACACATTTGCCCGAAGTTTCCTCGCTACACTTCGGAACGACAGGATGCTAAGCGTCATTGCGAGGAAGCCGTCCTTCGGCTGACGAAGAAATCCCCCTGCCTGCCAAATAAATACCGTCATTGCGAGCAGGTAATATCAAATATCAACGAATAATAAATACAGGTAAGCGAAGCAATCCTTTTGTCGCGTTTCGATGGGATTGCTTCGGAAGAACTGCTGTCATGCCGAGGTACGAGGCATCTTATCCTGTCTTGATAACACATTTGCCCGAAGTTTCCTCGCTACACTTCGGAACGACAGGATGCGAAGCATCATTGCGAGGAAGCCGTCTTCGGCTGACGAAGCAATCCCTTGATTACTTCTGCCCTCTAAGTGGCTAATGCTGTATCAACCCATTTTCAAATGTTGCCAGCCTTGTGCTTTCAGGGCAAACTTATTGTTGTTGCGGGTAATGATGTTAATACCCTCCCCTTGCGCGGTGCAATGTCCTATTACCGAAATAGGCTTATGGTCTTTAATTTTATCGTACTCGCTTTGCGGGATAGTAAAAAGCAGTTCGTAATCCTCACCCCCGTTCAAAGCCGCTGTGGTAACATCCAGCTTAAACTCTTCAGCCATTTGTATGGTCTGGTGGTCTATCGGTAATTTATCTTCATACACATTCATCCCCACTCCCGATTGGCTGCACAAATGGAAAATTTCAGAGGCAACCCCGTCCGATACATCAATCATAGCGGTAGGCACAATACCCTTCCCTGCCAACCATTCAACAATATCCTTGCGGGCTTCGGGTTTCAATTGGCGGCTCACAATGTAGTCCCAATTTTCTAAATCAGGTTGCATTTGCGGGTTTGCCAAAAACACTTGTTTCTCACGTTCAAGTAATTGCAAGCCCATGTATGCTCCGCCCACATCACCGCTAAGGCACAACAAATCGCCCTCTTTGGCTCCGTTACGATAGGCTGCTTTACCATCTTCAACCTCACCAACCGCAGTAATTGATAGTACCAATCCCTGCCTTGACGATGATGTATCACCCCCCACTAAATCAACTTTATAATGGTCGCAGGCAGCATATATACCTTTGTATAACTCTTCAACAGCCTCTAAAGAAAATCGGTTTGAAATAGCAATAGATACAGTGATTTGTTTTGGCGTACCGTTCATTGCATAAATGTCTGAAAGATTCACCGCCACCGCCTTGTAACCCAAATGCATTAACGGCGTGTACGCAAGGTCGAAATGCACACCCTCCAAAAGCATATCAGTGCTTACCAATACTTTCTTATCACCATAATCAAGTACGGCTGCATCGTCTCCTACACCCTTTATAGTTTGTGCGTTTTTATGCTGTATGGTCTCTGTAAGATGTTTTATCAAACCAAATTCACCTAAATCCTGTAATTCGGTTCTTCCTGCGTTTTCAAACATAATTTTGCTGCTATATAAAGGGATTGAAGCCCTTTCGTTAAAATTAAAAATTCAGTTGTAACCCGTCGTAAGCTATATGTATCCTTTCGGGCAGTTCTCTGCTCACCTCTTCGTGTTTACCCATTTGGTGGCTCAGATGTATTAAATACGTATCAGGCACATTTAATTCTTGTGCCAAGGCTATTGCTTCGCTCAAGGTAAAATGCGAGATATGCTCCGTTTTCCTAAGGGCATTCAGCACAAGGGCTTTGCTACCCTTTATCTTCTCTTTCTCAACCTCGTCGATACGGTTGGCATCAGTAATGTAGGTAAAATCCCCAAACCTGAAACCCAACACGGGCAAACGGTAATGCCACACTTTTATAGGGGTAATAGTAGCACCGCCAATAGTAAAATCAGTATCGTACTCAATGGTGTTAAGCGTTACTTCAGGAATGCCGGGGTATTTTTCATCGGCAAATACGTAGTGAAAATCACGCCTCAATGCCTCTTGCACAATCTTATCAGCGTACACGGGCATTTCTTTTTGTTGGGTAAAGTTATACGCCCGTATATCATCCATCCCTGCAATATGATCTTTGTGGGCGTGGGTAAATATAACTGCATCAAGGGTTTTAATGTTTTCGCGCAGCATTTGTTGGCGAAAATCGGGGCCGGTATCAACCACCAAACTCAACCCGTTGATTTCAACGTGTATCGAGGTTCGTAAACGCTTGTCTTTGGAGTCGGGTGATTGGCAAACTTCACAATCACAAGCTATTACGGGGATGCCCTGCGAAGTGCCTGTGCCTAAAAAAGTAACTTTCAAGGGTGAAGCTGCTTTAATGATTGGGATTTGAGGTCTCAGGCGGATTCGAACCGCCGTAAAGGGTTTTGCAGACCCGTGCCTAGCCACTCGGCCATGAGACCTTTTTAAACAGAAGTGCAAAATTAACGCTATTTGCCAAATCTGCAAACCTTATTTGCTTTGTTTTGGTTTTAGCCTCAAAAACAGCAACATTTGTATTTATTAGTTCGTTTATTGTGATGATGACTTTCGCCAGATTATATAAACCCACTGCATTGGCTATAATGGCTACTGCTATCGTTTTTTTGCTTGCACAATGTAAAAAGGATAACGGGCAGACACAAAACAATGTGCCCAATGTGCCCGTAAATATTACCATCAACCTTAATTTGCCCCAATACCTGCCTTTGCAGTCACAAGGCAATTGGGTGTATGAAAACGGGGGCGTAAGGGGTATTATTATATATCATCATTACGATGATCTTTTTTATGCGCTTGAGCGCAATTGCCCCCACCAACCGGAGGATAGCTGTGCAACGGTAACGGTTGAAAACAATGGCGTATTTGCCCGTTGCGGTTCATACAAATCTCAAAGTGATACCACTTGGATACCTTGCTGTAATTCGCATTACGCCCTTGAGGGTGGAATACTTATCAGCGGGGCGTCGCGCTTTTCCCTTAAAAATTACCGTGTATCACAAAGCGGCAGCTTTTTATACGTAACCAACTAAATTATAACCAAACAGGGTGTATGTCCATCATCACCGGTTTGTAGTTCAGGTACTGCACCACACGAGGCAATACTGATGTATTGGGACTTGCTCCGTGCGGTAAAGCTTGGTGCCATATAATTAAATCGCCTGCGTTTGCAGCTATTGGCTTGGCTCCAAGCGCATACAAGTTTTCATCTCTTGGATTTGCCCCATCCGGAAGACTTTGCAACCACTGTCCAACTTTGTGCTGAAAACCCGGTACTGCTGTAAACGCACCTTGGTTGGCTTGTGTATCGGTAAGATATAATATTCCCTGCGTACCAAAAGGTATCGGTTGTGAAAGGCTCACATCCCAATGCAACGGCGAACCTTGAAATTTATACATAGCAGTTTCAGGCGGATTAAAACCGCCTCTGTCTGTATTCACAAATACATCCTCCCTACCCCATATTTGTCTAAAAGCATTACGCACCCGTTTTGCACGCCTGTTTTTCTCAAGCACCTCATGCTGCCATAATTGCACCATTATCCCTGCCTTATTCTGGCCGTTGTACCACGTAGC
The DNA here is from genome assembly GCA_035906255.1 of Bacteroidia bacterium. Taxonomy (GTDB): domain Bacteria; phylum Bacteroidota; class Bacteroidia; order UBA8524; family UBA8524; genus SB11. The sequence goes on along the minus strand of JAMIFM010000036.1, from coordinate 979 downwards.
GGGGTTGTTTAAATCCACCCCAATGTGTTTGCAAATAGCGGCGGCGGCGGCTTCACACTCCTGTTTGCCTACAGCATTACGCACAATTACGTAGCCGTTTTCATCCCAAAATGCCAAATCATCGGCACTTAATACCTTTTCAGTATCATCACTAAGGGCTACAGGAATATCACCCTCTATCAGCGATTTATTAAACGATGCTATTTTATCCGCATCCAAAGTCCCTCCGTTCATCTCAAGCACCCAAGTTTCAAGCTCGTCAAACGCAGGATTTTGTATAAAAAGAAATTTCAGTATTTGTTCCTCGCCAACACTTAGTACCGATAATAAACTCTTATCAATGTTCCATTCATCAGCAAACATTGCGGTAGTAGCTTTTCTGGCCACAATGGCCAATTGCTTTTCCCAATATCTTTTAAGTAACATAATACCCAGCCTGCCGGTTTCGGTTTTTAATGCAAGAGCTATAGAACTATTCATAAAATCGTTTTGCCAAATCTATACAAAACATAAAATAGAAGGAAAGTATTATCATTGAATATTGAATTTGGAAAGCAATGATTAGTTTTTGGGAAAAAAATTCATTTACCCGTTATGATATCATCATTATAGGGGGCGGTATCACAGGCCTTTCAACTGCCTGTTCGTTAAAAGAGAACAATCCGCAAAAATCGGTACTAGTGCTTGAAAGGGGTATTTTTCCAACAGGTGCAAGTACAAAAAACGCAGGGTTTGCTTGCTTTGTAAAGGCTTGCGAAATGATGTCGGATATTAAACTCACTGACGCTGAAACCGTTGCGCAAATAGCCTTAAGTCGAAAAAACGGCTTGGATAAATTGCGTGCCCGCTTGGGCGACCACAATATAGGTTATATACAAAACGGCGGTTATGAATTGATTTTTAACGATGATGCTAATTTTGACATTGCAGGCATTGAACACTTGAACCAACTACTACACCCGTATTTCAACACACAAGT
>JAMIFM010000035.1:0-19099 GCA_035906255.1 Bacteroidia bacterium | reverse complement strand
AAGCTGATACCCAAAGAGAAAATTAGCTTTTTTGTGTTTACGAAACGCATAACTTAATCAAAGATACATTTTTGTGACTGAAATGTTGCTTGAGTATAACGCGAATAAGAAGTTAAAATGAACAAAACAAGATGTGTTAAATTTGCATCGGAATGAGTACCAAAAAAGCACCAAAAAATTGGAAGTTGAAGATGGAGAAACCTTCTTCGCACGAAATTGTAGAATTGTCGCCTAATAGCCCTGCTGCATGGGGGCAAGGCACTATGGTAATTGTTACCCCTAAAATTATTGATACACTCGTAAACAGCGTGCCCAAAGGGAAACTGATAACCATTGGTGCAATGAGGAAAAAATTTGCCCGTGATTATGACACCAATACTACCTGCCCGCTAACCACAGGCATTTTTTTGAGAATTGTTGCCGAAGCTGCTGAAATGGACAGGCAGGAAGGTAAGCCAAGTGTTACACCGTATTGGCGGGTGGTGCGTGATACGGGTGAGATGATTGATAAGTTTCCCGGCGGGATTGAAGCCCACGCTGAAAAACTAAAAGCGGAAGAGTTTGAAGTAATGGTTACCGGACGTAAAGGAAATAAGTTGGCGGTAGCCGATTTGGAAGAGCATCTGCAACCCTTATGAAAGGGTAGTGTAAATACCTTTGATATTTACAAACTCAGTAATGCCGTACACTGAAAGCTCACGACCATAACCTGAATTGTTTATACCCCCGAAAGGAAGTTCAGGCACACTGCGCACCATTTCGTTAATATACACCATACCGCTGTTTATGCCCTCAGCAAAATGGCGGGCTCTTTCAGGGTTTTGCGTCCATACCGATGCCCCTAAACCATACACCGTATAATTAGCTAATTGCAAAGCCTCTTCATCAGTATCTACCACAAATATAGGCGCAACAGGGCCAAAAACTTCTTGAGTAAATGCAGGTGAAGTTAATGGCACTTGACTTATTACAGTTGGTTCTATTACTGATGGGGCAATACGTTTGCCACCTGTAAGGAGCTTAGCCCCGGCTTTTAATGTAATTTGCAGTTGCTCCTCCACCTTATCGGCCAAATCAGGTCGGGCTAAAGTCCCCATAGTAATACCTTCCTCAAACGGGTTGCCTTGTTTTAATCCTTTTACTTTCTCTACCAATAAATGAGTGAAACTATCGGCAATCTCTTTTTTCACGATAAAACGTTTGGCCGAAATGCAACTTTGTCCGCTGTTTTGGAAACGCGAACGTAAAGCAGCTTTTAGAGCTTTTTCCAAATCAGCATCTTCAAGCACCACAAACGCATCACTGCCGCCCAACTCCATTACACTTTTTTTAAGATACTTTCCGGCCAGCATAGCAACTGAAGAGCCTGCTTTTTCACTGCCTGTTAAAGTAACAGCCTTTATTTTGCTATGTGCAATAATGTGCTCAACATCATCTAATCCTGCAAAAACATTTTGCAGCACTCCATGCGGAAATCCTGCGGCCTCAAACAAACGTTGAATGTGTAATGAACATTCGGGTACATTGGGAGCGTGTTTAAAAATGGCTGTGTTGCCCGCCATCAAAGTGGGGATGGCAAAACGGAGTACTTGCCAAAACGGGAAATTCCAAGGGAAAATACCAAAGATTACACCCAAAGGTTGGTATATAACCTCCGCTTGCAGGTCGCTGCCTTTCAGCAACTGTCCTTTTAAAAGTTGTTCGGCATTATCGGCATAATACAAGCAAGCAGCAATAGTTTTGTCTAATTCTGCACTACTCTCGCGCAAAGGTTTCCCCATTTCAAAAGTAAGCGTAGCTGCCAACTCACTTTTTTGTTCCTGCATAAGGTTAGCCAGCTTTTTAAAATACTCACCCCTGCGCGCAAACGACAACGTTTTCCAATGAGTAAAAGCAGCATTTGCTACATCAATTGATGCATCAATTTCTTGACGGCTTACAAACGGGTAGCTTGATTTTATTTCACCAGTGTAGGGGTTTTTAGACACAAATTCCATCGCTCGGTTCGTTAAATGATTATAATGGGCAAATCTTCGGCTTTAAATGCTCAAACTTATTGCCAAATTTGAATCACAAAATTAATAACGATGAAAAAAATTGGCGTAATAAGTGTGTTACTATTTTTCTCCCTGATAGCCAATGCACAAAAAGAATTACCAAAGTTTCAGGTAGGGGTTAGAGGCGGCTACAACTTTGCCAATTTCTCAGAATTAAAAAACTCAGATTTACTTACCATTGATAAGGAACGTTTTGTAATGGCAGGTTTTTTTGGGCAGGTGCGGTTGTTTAAGAAATTCGGGCTGAGGGCAGAAGTGTTATACAACCCTAAAGGGGCTTTGGTGAATTATTACGATAGCAGTAATGTAAAAGTGGAGGCCATACGTAAGCTTACCTATACCGATATAAACCTTAGTGTGGTGTATAATTTTAAAGTGCTGAGGCTTATAGGATGTTATGTGTTTGCCGGCTATAATTATGAAAGTTTGGCTTCTGTTAAAGATGCCATACAAAAACCCTATACCAACACACAAACTGTAACCGACCGTTTTGAGAAAAATGCGTCAAGTATTGCTGCCGGACTGGGTTTGCGTATGAGAATCTCTAACATAAATATTTTGCCCGAAGTACGTTACTTGTATGGCATAACCGACGTGGAGAAAAACAATGCCACCGCAAAAAACAAAGTTATTACTGCCTCATTGGGTATATCGGTAACCTTGTAATCGTATTTTACCACATATTAAAAACCATTAACCCAAGAGGGTAATGGTTTTTTCAATTATATCGCAGGCTTCGTGAAGTTGTTCTTCATTAATCGTGAGGGGAGGAGCGAAACGGATGATATCTCCGTGAGTTTGTTTGGCAAGCAGCCCGTTATCTTTTAACGCCAGACACACATCCCACGCTGTTTTTCCATTGTCGAAAGGTTTTATAACAACGGCATTTAGCAGCCCTTTACCACGTACTACGGTAATTAATTCTGACTGAATTGACATCATTCGCTCACGGAAAATTTTTCCCATCGCTTCGGCATTTTCGGCCAGTTTTTCATCCCTAACCACATCAAGAGCTGCCATAGCAACTTTGCAAGCCAATGGGTTACCGCCAAAAGTACTGCCGTGTTCGCCCGGCTTGATAGTTAAAATTATTTCGTGACTGCTTAATACTGCTGATACAGGCAACACACCCCCTGAAAGGGCTTTGCCTAAAATCAAAATATCGGGTTTTACAGTTTCGTGGTCGCAAGCAAGCAGTTTCCCTGTTCTGGCAATGCCTGTTTGCACCTCATCGGCAATCATTAATACATTATATCGGGTACACAATTCCCTAACTTTAGTTAAATACCCTTCATCGGGTATCACAACCCCGGCTTCGCCCTGTATAGGCTCAAACATAAAACCGGCTACATTAGGGTCTTGGAATGCTTTTTCAAGTGCCTCAGTATTATTGTAAGGTACAATTTCATAACCCGGTATCAAAGGGCCGAATCCCTTAGTTGCGGTGGGGTCTGTACTGGCCGAAATAGCTCCGAAGGTGCGCCCGTGAAAATTATTTTCTACAAAAATCAGTTTGGCTTGGTTTGCCGGAATGCCCTTTACCTCATAACCCCAGCGACGGCAAAGTTTTATGGCAGTTTCACCGCCTTCAACGCCTGTATTCATTGGCAATACGCGCTCATATCCAAAGTATTCGGTGATGTATTTTTCGTATTCGCCTAATACGTTGTTATGAAAAGCGCGTGAAGTAAGTGTAAGTTGTTGTGCTTGGTCAACCAATGCTTTAATAATACGCGGGTGGCAGTGCCCTTGGTTAACGGCACTGTAGGCCGAAAGAAAATCATAGTATTTTTTCCCTTCCACGTCCCATACAAAAACACCTTCTCCTTTTTCAAGCACAACGGGCAAAGGGTGGTAGTTGTGGGCACCGAAATTGTCTTCTAAATCAATATAATACAGTGAATTTTCTTTTGTATCAACCATGCAGCAAAGGTATTGTTTATATCATTGACGGCAAAATCGGCGTATAGTGATATAAAACACAAAACCCGCATTGCTGCGGGCCTTGTGAAAAGAAAAATTAAAAAAGAAACTTTTGCGGGGTACTTAGTTGTAGGTTTGCTCAGCTACTAACTCGCCTTTATCGTTCCATTGCTTCCAAGTACCTACTTTTTTATCCATGCTGTAGTGCATTTCAAAAAGCAGTTGCCCTGCATTGTTGTATATTTTCCATTCGCCGTCTTTTTTGTCATCCTTAAAGTTGGCCTGACTGATTTTTTTTCCGGCTTCGTTAAATTTTACCCATTCGCCTTGACGTTGACCGTCAACATACTTGCCCACTTCCATCATTTTACCTGTTTCGTAATAGAAGTACGCTTTCCCTTGGATTTTACCCTCTACTATATATAGTTCGCTCTCAACAAGCCCTCCTTCATAGTACGTGTAATACATCCCATTGTAAAGATTACCATTTTGGTCATAGAAGATTTTTACATTGGTTTCTGTGGGATTAGCATTTAGTGCCGCACTTGAGAAAACCAATGCAAACAACATAATTACTGCGTTAAACATTGATTTTTTCATTGCTTTATTTTATTAAAGTGTTTGATGAATATTGTAAAGCAAAGATAATACAATATTTAACAATTGCGTAACATTAAATCAAGAATTATTTAACAGGAGGAAAAGCCGGTTTGAGCAAAGCAATTGTAGTATTGAAAGGTACTTAGCCTATTTTTAGCTTCCGTTTTTGCAATTTAACGATGGTGGACTCTGTGCTTGATTGTATAGTTTTGAATACGTTTTTAGCGTCGTTGTATGCCACGTATGAAAACTTAAGCGTATAGGTGCCGTTTTTTAATTGGTTCACCTCAAAATTTCCGTCAAAATCAGTGTATACCTTCTTGTCAATACCTTCAACAAACACTTCCACTCCTGCCAAAGGATCTCCTTTTTCATCAGTCACCTGTCCTTTAATGCTGTATTTAGCTTCAGGGTCAGTATTTCCGGCTATGGCCATTGTATTTGTTATCAGCAATAAAACTGCAAACAGTATGTTTTTCATTCAGTTGCAAAAGTATTTCGATAATGTTAACCTTGTGTTTACGTGATGTTAATCAAATATTAAGGAATTGTTCTTAACATTGAGGCGTAATCATCCTAAAAAAGCGGCTATGTGTTGGCATAGCTACTTTTGATAGTATTCAGATTTTACAATCAGTCGTTTTTTAATACCATTATACGGGTAACAGGTTGGGGGTCGCGAACGCCGTTTGCAATTAGTGCCTTGCGCAGATTATTCAGTGTAGTAAAATGTACGTCCCAATAATGTTTTGGTTCTGCATAAGGACGTATAGTAAGTTGCAGCGAGGTATCACCGTATCCTATAATAAATACATCAGGTGCTGGAGTTTTTAATACGTTTGGGTCATTGTTTAATTCTTTCAGAATTATTGAACGCACCTTATCAAAATCTTCAGTAAAATCAATACTTAACTTCATTTCAACCAAAAGGTTGCCGTGTTTACTGTGGTTAATGATGGTGCCGTTTGAGATAGCCCCGTTGGGGAAGATAACCGTGCGGTTATCGGGAGTTAGGATTATAGTATTGAATATCTGGATTTCTTTTATTTCGCCAAATTCTCCGCTTAGTGTAACCAAATCGCCTACCTTAAACGGACGGAAAATGAGTATCAAAACACCGCCCGCAAAGTTTGAAAGCGACCCTTGAAGGGCTAAGCCAACAGCCAAACCAGCTGCTCCGAATATGGCAACCAACGAAGTTGTTGGAAAACCAACAATTCCGGCTGCGGTGATGATAAGAACTATTTTAAGACCTATACCGATAAAACTACGCAAAAAGGTTTCGAGCGAGACTTCATAATCACGGCGTTCAAAAAAGCGGTGCAATATTTTATCAAGTATGCGTACCAGCCAAAAGCCAACCGTAATAAGGGCAAATGCGCCTAAAAGGTTGGGTAGGAATTGTATGGCCGAATCGGCCCATTGCCTCAAATATTCTTCTACGGATTTAAGTTCTGCTTTCATTTCTTGCAGCAAGATTATAACCGAACTGTGATTTTACAATTACCGGCACGTGATTATTTAGGGGGGATAAACAAAAACGCACAGAAAATTTTCTGTGCGTTTTTAATGATATGCAAATAATCAGCTTAGCGTATTAACCGGAAGCTTTCGTACAACAATACATTATCTCTGTTGTAGCGCCTTGTTACAGTATTTTGCCCCGCATCATTATACTCATATTCTATTCGATAGTTGTGTGGTTTATATTTATTTGAACTGAATGTATGCTGTATTTCAAGCCCTTTTTCATTATAAATATGAGTTTCTTTATAGGCCTCTTGCCCTTTTGGATTGATAGATTTCCATTCAATCAGCTTTCCTTGTTTGTTAATGATTGAAATACTACGCCACATTTTTCCGTTAGGAAAAACGGTTTCGTTCGTAATAATTTGATTACTGTCGGCATCATACGTGCTTTTGGTGCAGGTTGATGCAGTGTCTTTGTTTTTGCTGTTTGATACAATACCAATAGCTAAGCAATCGTATTTAACTACTGATTTTAACTTTCCTTTTTTACCGTATTGACGAACTTCTTTTTTGCTTCCGTCGGTATTATAATCGTTTTCGATAGAAGAGAAAACGACCCCTTTTTCATTGGTGTTTACTGTTTTTAATGGTTGACCTTCTCCGTTATAGGTAATTGATTCAGCCCACGAAACCTTGTTTTCTTTTTTCCTATAAAAAGTACGCTTCTCAACAAGGTTATTTGTATTTATAGTATATTCCCAACCGTTAAGGTAGTTCCCTTTTTTGTCCACCTTTTTAAAAGCAGTTTGAAGACCCACTGCGTTATAAGTATAATAACAAGTGTACGTGGGGCGGCCTTTATAATCATAAAAAGATTTTATAACAAGGTCGCCTTTGTTATCATAAGTTTCTTCGGTGGCAACAATTGTGCGGGTAACATTCCCTTTTTTATCGTATTGTTTATTATAAGAGATAACATTACGGATATTGTTTTTAATAATGCTATCCCTTATTTGGGCACGTTTTTCAATATACATCTTCACGGCTTGGGCATCGCCGGGGGTAAACCAGTAATATTCGCTTTGCGAATAAGTGGCAGTTGCAAAAAGCAACACAAAAAATAGTAAGGAAATTTTTTTACTGTTCATAGGTAGTTTGGTTTTTTAACGGTGCTTATTTTTCTTTTATTGCAATTACACGTAAAACGGTTCGGCGGTTAAGTTGGTGCTCGGCCTCAGTATATTTCCGTTCATAATCACTAAGGTCACAGTTACATTTTTTAAGATATAGATTGTCCTCGCCAACTCCTATTGCTTTAGGCAATTGGGAAGTATCGATCAAACGGGTTAAAATTTTCTTTCTTGCCGTATCAGCCCTGCGTTTGCTTAGGTCGCGATTATATTCAGCACTTGCTCGGCAATCAGTATGGCTTTCCAACTGAACAATTATAGTAGGATTCTTATTAAGGAATACGGCAACAGAGTCTAAAAGAGAAAGTTGTGAATTGGAGTCACCCCAGTGGAAATCACCCAAAACACCATTAATTGAAATGTGTTGACCTATTTGAGGGTTAACTGGGTTAAAATGTAAGGCTGAATCATTTTGGCACAAACAATTACTAACCCCTGCAAACAGAGCTATGGAAAGCAAATACCATTTCTTCATCTACCCTATAATCTGTAAAGGGTAAAAAAGATACATCGGAAGTTAAAATTTTTATCTGATCAGATAACGAGAACTATTATAGGGAGCTTATTTCTTTGGCTTGTCCTTCGGTTTGTTCTCTTTCTTCTTCTCTTTTTGCTTGGGCGCAGGTTTTTCAGGTTGTTTCTCGGGCACATATACGGGGATAACATCCTCCTTACTATTAGGGCGTATGTTGGCCAACCAACTGAATCCTTTTAGTCTATCCTCACCCGCAGGTATTTTGTCCATAGGGTGTAAATCACCAACGGGCGAAAGGTGGTAAAATACCTTGCCTACTTTATTACTGTCAATTTCAATACGCAAACTGCCGCATATCACTTTTTGCATACCAATGTACTTGCCTGTATCCTCCTCCACATAATACACATTCTCCACATCTTGGTTCACGGTTACTTGCTTTAGCCTTCTATCCGCAAAATAGGCTTCAGCATTGCGTCCTTTTATTTGATTGTACTTTACGCTGTCACGTTCCATCACAATAAAAGTATTCTTCATCATGCGCATCATTTGCAGTTGGCCGTCTTTCATATACACCCGCAAAGTATCGGCAGTAATTTGGTTCTTATCATTCCATAGTACGGGGTTGCCTTCCATATTAATTACCGAGTCTTTAAATGAATATTGCAACGAGTCGCACAAACCCTGCATATCCTTTTTATAAAACTTGGTTTTATGGTAGGTATATAAAGTACGGTTGCGCAAAATGGTATCATAGGTAGTTAGCAGGGTATCGGCAGTAACAAACAACGTGTCTTTTTCAACCTGCATACTTGCAAACGGTGCCTTGGTAACCCATGCTTTGTTGATATTACGGTTATAAGTACCCCGTTGGCCGTGTATTTCTATTTTATTAGTAGTATCCACCAACCTGATGTTTCCAAACGCTTCATCAATACCTGTTTTGCCGGTATATACCATACTATCAGCAAACAGTTTTTTATCCTCAGTAAAAATGTAAGAATTCTTCTTTATCTGGGAATAGTTGATTTTGGTATTGTACCAACCTTGCTCACAATACACCAATGTTGAGTCTTTGGTGTTTATTATACGTGTAGGGCCAAAAAAGTAAGCATATTCATTTGCAGTGTTGTACTGCAAAGTATCGCAATACATCACGTATTCAGGGTTCACTAATACCACACTGTCTTTAAACTCAAAGGTTTTGCTTTTAGTATCATAACTACCTATTCGGCTATCCATCGTGTTTTCTTTACTCACAATATGGCCGTGTGTAGTATAATACCCCACCCCTAAATTAGCATCATAATTAATGGCATCGGTAGTAAGGGTGGTTTGCCCGTCGTTTAGAGTAACCACCTTACCCTTTAATAAAGCCGTTCTTGTATTCCCTTCATAATACAGCGTATCACCAAACAAACTCACCGAGTCTCCCTGATAAATCTTCACGTTACTATAAGCGGTAAACGTATTTTTTTCCTCGTTTTGGTAAGCACTGTCGCAATACATGGTAACATCCTCGTGCTTAAAGCCCACACCGCCAATCAGGCGACGCACTTTGCCAAACTGTGCTTCTTTATACTCAAGATACTCAGCACCAAGCAACTCTATCTTGGTTTGGGCATTCAAAGCAATTGTTATAAGAACAAAAACTATAGTTATCGATGTTTTAAAAAGGGCTTTTATCATAGGGCTTAATGCCGTTGCTTTGGCAAAAGTAATTTTTAGCGACCTTTGTTCACAAATTATGCCAATAAGTTTACAGGCTTTCGGGGCTTTTATGCAAAATCAGGTGAAGGTATTGCCTGCACAAAAAATACTTTTAGCCTTTAGCGGGGGTGTTGATAGTGTGGTGTTGGCTACATTGTTAAAAGAAAACGGTTATACAATAGCCCTTGCGCACTGTAATTTTAGTTTGCGTGCTGACGAAAGCGACGGTGACGAAGATTTTGCCCGATCCTTTGCCCAAAAACTTCAGGTGCCTTTTTTTTCAATCAGGTTTGATACGCTGAACTATGCCAAGCAGCACAAAGTTTCTACACAAGTAGCAGCAAGGCAACTGCGTTATAACTGGTTTTATGAGCTGATGGGCAAAGAGGTGTACGATTTATTGGCGACTGCCCACCACCAAACCGACCAAGTGGAAACAATGCTGTTTAATGTTAACAGGGGAACAGGTTTGGCTGGCTTGCAAGGCATGAAGTTAAAAGAGGATAAACTGGTGCGGCCATTATTAATGACTACCCGCTCTGAAATTGAAGAGTTTGCAAAAGCCAAAAAACTTAAATGGCGGGAAGATAGCAGTAACAGCCTTAATAAGTATAGCCGCAACAAACTTAGAAATGTGGTATTGCCCGTATTAAAAGGCTTAAACCCCAACTACGAAGAAAGTTTTTACAATCTGTCGGTTTTGGTGGGACAATACCGTCAGCTTATAGATGAAGTTATTACTGCCAATACAGCAACAATAACCCATAGAGAAGGGGAGGGGTTGATGATAAACAAAACAGGTTTGTTGGCCTTGCCGCAACCGCAGTTGTATTTATATGAATTATTGAAGCCGTATGGGTTTAGCAATGATGTGGTAGCACAAATGGCACAAAGCCTTGCAGGACATAGCGGAACTGTGTTTTATGGTGAAGCGGGTGAGGCGTTGATAGACCGCGAAGCAATTATTGTGCGACCGCTTGAACGGGGTGAAGAAGAAACGACGCAGTTTTTTATTGAAGCAACTGCTACCGGTTTTGCATTTGCAGGTAAAGTATATACTATACGACGGTTGAATGCTGCGGGGTACGAGATTTTGCAAAACCCCGCCATTGTGCAATTGGATGTCGGAAAATTGCAGTTTCCGTTATCAGTAAGGAGTTGGAAAAAGGGGGATTATTTTTATCCGTTGGGAATGCGGAAAAAGAAAAAGGTGAGTGATGTATTTATTAACTTAAAAGTACCTCTTTTTAGTAAGGGGGAGTTTCCGTTGCTTTTCTCGGGAGACCATTTGGTTTGTATAGCCGGATTGCGGGTTGATGACCGCTTTAAAGTTACCCCGAAAACCAAGGAAGTATTGGTAATAGCACTTGCTTAGGGGTTAGCCTCTCAATGCTAACACATTTTTAGCTTGCAAAAAGTGGCGTATCTCGTGTTTACTTAATATAGCCATTGTATCGGCCAACGAGTAGCTGATGAATCTTGAAACCGGCGACTTTATTTTTTGTGTTGCGTCCGTTTCCATTGTTTTATGCAAGTACCCGTGTAACGCTTGCTGGCTTCTTTCAAACCTTGTAATCAGTGTAGGAATTTCAACTACAGGTTGCGGGTTAAAAATTTTAGGAGCTTTGGATTTGTGCGCTTTCATTCGGTCAGGGTCAACCGCCTTGTAAAGCACTTTACCCCAAAAAGTAGGTTTATAGGGCTGTTTATTTTTCTCTTTCCCGTCCAAATTAGCCAGTTTTTCTTCCAGTGCATCAAAGTAGCGGGTATTACTCACCATAATATGCTCAATACACTGTGCCGCACTCCATTTATCAGGCGCGGGTTTCCATAGCAGTTCCTTGTGGTTGTGCAGTAGGTGCCTTATATCATCATCGGCACGTAAAAAATCTTCCTTGGCTCTTTCCAAAACGTCGTGTACCGTCATACGGTGTAAAGTTAGCAGATATTCTTTTTTGTTTGTCTAAATCATAAAACATATTGTATCAAAAACCCTTGCAATTGGTTAAACTCGCGCAACAATTTTTTTGATAGAAGAAATGACAAGGTATTTTTATTTAGCCGTTAGCTTATTGGTTGCCATAGCCGCAAACGCACAACACGGATATTGGCAGCAACGTGCCGAGTATGTAATGAACATTGATTTTGATGTTACCAAACACCAATACAAAGGCACACAAAAGCTAACCTACTTTAATAATTCGCCCGATACCTTATACAAAGTATTTTACCATTTATATTTTAATGCTTTTCAGCCGGGTAGTGAAATGGACGTGCGTAACCGTACCATACAAGACCCACAAAAAAATATCGGCGATAGGATAAGTAAACTGCGTTCCGAAGAGCAGGGCTATCAAAAAATAAACAGCTTAAAACAAAACGGTAGCGATGTAAAATATACCACACAAGGTACTATACTGGAAGTGGAATTGGATAAACCCATTTTACCCGGAAAAAAGGCAACGTTTGAGATGGAGTTTGATGCGCAAGTACCCGTGCAAATACGCCGCAGCGGCCGCAACAATGCAGAAGGTATAGATTACAGTATGGCGCAATGGTACCCAAAAATGTGCGAATATGATGTACAGGGCTGGCACGCTAATGAATACATTGGCCGCGAGTTTTATGGCATTTGGGGCGATTTTGAAGTGAATATTTCTATTGACTCAAATTTTATTATTGGCGGAACGGGCTATTTACAAAATGCAAATGAGATAGGGCATGGGTACGAGGCTGATGGAACTAAAGTGAAACGTGCCGACGGTAAAAAACTGACTTGGAAATTTAAAGCTCCCAATGTGCATGATTTTGTATGGGCTGCCGACCCTGATTATGTGGTAAAAAACCGCAAATGCCAAAACGGAGTGATGTTTTATTTTGTGTATGAAAATAACGATACCCTGCACCAAACGTGGAGCAAGTTGGGCGAGTACATGGAAAAATCGATGAACTGGATGAATAGCCACTACGGTGAGTATCCTTATAAGCAATACAGTTTTGTGCAAGGTGGAGATGGTGGTATGGAGTACCCTATGGCTACTTTAATTACAGGTAAACGCGGTTTCTCAAGTCTTGTTGGAGTTTCTGTACACGAAATGAACCACAGTTGGTTCCAAGGAGTACTTGCATTTGATGAAAGCCACTTCGGCTGGATGGATGAGGGATTTACTACTTATACCTCGGATGAAGTAATGAACCATTTGGGATATGATGATGGCGAACCATTGTTTTTTAGCGGTTACAAAGGATATTGGGCAATGACCGAAGCCGAGTTGGACGAACCGCTTACCACCCACGCAGATTTTTTTAATTCAAACGGTGGTTACGGTTCATCGGCGTATAATAAGGGCGGTGTGTTTTTGCACCAATTGCGCTACATAGTGGGCGAAACCAACTACCAAAACGGTATGCTGCGTTTTTACAACGAGTGGAAGTTTAAACATCCCGATGCTACTGCACTAAAACGTGTAATGGAAAAGATAAGCGGACTGGAGCTGGATTGGTATTTTGAACAATGGGTAAATACGACCAATACGATTGACTATGCTGTGAAGTCGTTTTATACTACCAAAAACAAAACCTATATTTCACTTGAACGTAAAGGAAAAATGATGATGCCTTTAGAAGTGTTGGTGCGTTTTGCCGATGGAAGCAGTCAATGGTATTATATTCCTCTTACGCTAATGCGTGGTACCAAAACCGATTTTGGAAAGGTAAAGATGAACACGTTGGCCGATTGGCAGTGGGTAAATCCATTTTACTCAATAGAGATTGACGGTAAAAAGGAAGTAACTCAAATTATTATTGACCCCGGTTATTACTTGGCTGATATAGAGCGTGAAAACAATGCGATGATATTACCCGAAGATGCAGAGATAATGATTGAAGGTAAATAATTATCGGATAACAGTTAGATTACCCCTATACTCAGGTTTAGAAGGTAACTTATCAAATGTATAATCAATTAATACGCCATACACACCTTCGGGCACTGCCTGACCTTTGTAGGTACCGTCCCAAATGGCATTGGGATTAGTTGTCTCAAACATTAATTCACCCCAGCGATTAAAAATCCATAAACGGTATTTAATTAAGCCGCAAAACTCACTCACGTAAAAAACATCATTCAATCCGTCGCCATCGGGGGTAAAAGCATTGGGTACAAACAAATCGCAAATACAATCAGTAACAATAATAGTAATATCATCGTTGTACACAAAGCCGCAAGTGTCGCGTACTTGCAAGGCGTAGTAACCTGCCTGTTTAGCAATAAATTTAGGTTCAGTGCTTCCTGTATTCCAGTTAAAGCGGGTATAAAAACCTTTAGGGCTTAAATCAAACCCATCGGCAAAATGATGCCTGCATATATCTGTATCATTGGGAAACTGTAAAGGAGTGGTATAAAATGCCATTACCTTTATCGTGTCTTTAATCACATTATTGCAGCCGTATGTTATAACGGTTACATAATAAGTAGCAATGGTATCTGCTACAATGGTTCGGGTAGTATCGCCCGTACTCCATAAATACTTAGCCTTATAAAAATACCCTGCATCCAATGTCAGGTTACTGCCGCAAAGTAGCGAGTCGTTTCCTAAATCAATTGTTAAAACCGAGTCCTGTACAAACTCTACATAAATAGTATCGGCCTTTTTATAACACGCGTTTTCAGCTTTCAACCAATACGAGCCTGTTTTAGTAATCGTAAGTGTTGGAAATGTATCGCCCGTATTCCACAAATAATTCACCTGCGGTGCCCAAACAGTACCCAGCGTATGCACAGTGCCGCATATTACAGTGTCGTTACCCAAACGTATCGGCGCAATACTATCCTTAATAAAGGTTACATTAATAGTATCAGTAATCAAGCCGCAAGGCGTATTTGCTTTCACCCAGTATTTTCCGCTTTGGGTAATGGTAACACTTCTTGAAGACGATTCATTATACCATGAGTAACTCACCCCGCTTGGGGGTGGGGGCAACTCTAACGTATATTGCTTTCCGCATATCACAGTGTCATTTCCCAGCTCAATATCAACCGTCAGGTTTTTCTCCGTTACTTTAATTGTATCATAACCGTGTTGGCAAAAAGCACTTACTTTTACCCAATAAGTGCCTGCTGTTGCAACAGAAATAGAGGCGGTAGTAGCTCCGTTGTTCCATAAATAACTTCCCGCAATGGGTGTTACCGGTGCTATTGTTACTGATTTAGTTTTACAGAAAGACGTATCTGCCCCCAAATCAACAGAGAGCCCAAACGGGTTAGGATTATCTATAAAATTTGGAAGTCCCAGCTTAACAAATGCCTGACTTGTGGTAGGAAAAGAAATAGCTTGTTGAACATAATTGCATCCTACACCTTTAGTATTGGGCGATGAAATAGCATCCAATGTTCTAGACCCCATTACCGCAACGTATATTTTACCGTCAGGAGCCAACTGCAAAGCCCCCAAAGGCATACCGGGTGTTCCTGGCGGGCTGATTTTTATAGCCGATGCAATAATATCAGCCGAAGTAGGTAAAGAAATATCAAACTGAGTTATTGTTTTTGAAGCAGTGGTTGCTGCATACAACAAATTATTATCCGGTGAAAAGGAACAACCGTAATACTGGCTTGTTGGTGAATTTGAACTGTCTATCAGTACATGGTTTGATAAAACCCCTGTGGTATTATCAAAGTCAAAAAGCTCAAGCCCGCCGTTTTGTTGCAAACAGGCTGCAATTTTTTTACCGTTTGGAGATGACTTTAAGTAACCGATATTACCCACCGTGTTTCTGTAAACCGAACCTATGTATGAAATTACAGGAGTTGGGTTAATGCCGGTTGAGGTGAGGTGGTAACTGTAAAAGGCATTGCTGTCAATGGGGTGCACAACCACCCAATAGCCCCCCGTAGCATCTTTAATCGAAGTTATTTTTTCTGACGACCTTGTATTTAACAACACGGTGTTTTTTTCAACCACACTTCCTAACCCTCCGTTCGCCTGCATATCAACTACTGAATAGTGTACGGCGTTTGACGGTGCTTCTAAACAATCGGGAGTAAAAATATAGTATTGGCTATTGTTGCAGGGTGCCTTTACCACCATTGACGATTGTGTAGATGAAGAATTGCCTTTTAAGCCGGTACCGTTATCCATCACCGCATGGGCTTTATTCCATACTGTTATACCGTCTGTATAAAATAACAGATTCCCTGCCCCATCACTAACAGTTGAACTACCCTCGTGCGTATTTGTTTTACCGTTGATTAGCAGGGTAGGGGGAGAGGTTGAAAAATCAAGACCGCATTTAGTACCAAAATACCAGATGTTGTTTTCTTTTTGGGCCTGTATGGTTAGAGGCAAGGCTATTAACCATGCAAAAAACAGTGATATGTAAACCAAACGCACCATGAGTATATAACCACTGATTACAAAACCGATTAAATTGTTGCTTGAGTATAAATTCTCTAACGTTTTTTTACAAAGCGAGGTAACAAAATTTGTGGCCGAACTACAATAAAACCCAAAAAAACACTGACCTTTGCGGTAACCAATCCCTACTTCCATGACGTTAGCATTTAACGAACTTCCGTACCCTACGGTAGTTATCATTGGGGGCGGTTTTGCAGGCCTTAGGCTGGCAAAGCAGCTAAACAAATCTAAATACAAGGTATTTCTTCTTGATAAACATAACTACCACACCTTTCAGCCGCTACTATACCAAGTAGCTACTGGTGGTTTGGGCAGTGATGCAATAGCCTATCCTTACCGCAAAATGATAGGTCCTATGCCTAATGTTGCCTTCCGCATGGCCGAGGTGCAGCAGGTAGATGCTAAAAACAATACTGTTATCACCAACGTAGGCAACTTTTCATACGATTATTTGGTTATAGCCACTGGAGCAACCACCAACTTTTTCGGTAACCAAAGCATTGAGCATTGGAGTATGCCATTAAAAAGTATTCCTGAATCGTTAGACATACGCAGCGATTTGTTACAGGAATTTGAAAAAGCAATGGCAGCCCCAACTATAGCCGATAAACAAAGGATATTGAACTTTGTGATAGTAGGAGCAGGCCCTACTGGGGTAGAGTTGGCAGGAGCAATGGCCGAAATTAAGACCAACGTGCTCCCTTACGATTATACCGAACTTGACCCTAACCTGATGTCGATACATTTGATTGAAGCAGGGTCAAGAGTGTTGGCTGCAATGAGTCAAAGTGCATCCGATGCTGCTTCAAAATTTTTGAGGAATATGGGGGTTCATGTACTTGTAAATACCGCTGTGCAGGAGTATGACGGGCAAGTACTGAAATTGAGCAACGGTACAACCATGAATACCGAAACGGTTATATGGTCGGCAGGGGTGAAGGGGAAACTGATTGACGGACTTGATTCTGACGCTATAGAACGCGGAAGATATAAAGTAGATACCTTTAATAAAGTAGCAGGGTATGATAACGTTTTTGCCATAGGCGATGTAGCTGCAATGGCTACAGAAGATTATCCCAAAGGGCACCCTATGGTAGCACCTGTGGCTATGCAACAGGCAGCCAATTTAGCGGCTAACCTAAACGGCCTTAGCAAAAGCAAACCGTTTAAGCCCTTTAAGTACTATGATAAAGGCAGTATGGCAACCATTGGCCGCAACAAAGCCGTTGTTGATTTACCTTTTATAAAATTTAAAGGTTGGTTTGCGTGGTATGTATGGATGCTGGTTCACTTATTAATGCTTGTCGGCTACCGTAATCGTTTTGTAGTACTATTAAACTGGGTGTGGAGCTACTTTAGCTACCAGCGGGCAATACGTCTTATTATACGTCCGTATAAGAAAGATGCTCCAACTGACTGATTAATACATTTATAATATTGTTTTCGTTAGCGGTTCATTGTAAATTCTAAAGCAGCTTTCGCTACCCCTTTTGAATTTTGAGCTTCCATGCAATCAAAATGTCCCTTGGGGCATTTATCAAATCCTATTTTAGAACAAGGGCGACATTTTAATCCCACCACCTCAAACATCTCGGCCTTTAAAGCAGCCGTTGACCCATCTTTATAAAAAGGATACATACCTAATTGCGGCACAGTATTTCCCCATATAGATAATATAGGTACATCCAATGCGGCTGCAATGTGCATCATGCCCGTATCGTGGCTAATCAATCCCTTTGCATTTTTGGCTACCCACGCTGATTGGTGCAAACTTAACTCACCACACAAATTAATAGCAGGGCAGGAGGGAGCATGTTTTAATATAGTATCACCGTTTTCCCTGTCCTCTTTTCCTCCCAACAAAACAACGGGGTAGTTTAGCTCTTGCAAAACCTCAGCAATCTTATGGTTGGGCATCTTCTTAGTTGTGTGCTGTCCCCCTATAGCGTACGCCACATAACCCTTAGCAAACTGTTCAGGCCATTGTTTCACATCCACTCCAGTATCGGCAGGTATAAAATAATCCATACCCAAACCATCATACTTCACACCCAGCTTCTTTACCGTTTCTATATAGCGGTCCACAATATGAACCTTAGGCATACAATCCACCTTAGTATTCACCAGTAACCACTTCTTAAGATTCAGCTTCGCAAAGGATGCCGACGGGCTACGAAGCAAGGTCTTCACCCGCAACGTCCGCAAATTGTTGTGCAAATCAATCACACGGTCATACCCCTCAGTCTGCAATACCTTAATAGTATCACCAAGGCTATCTTCCAAACCGATTACCTTATCTATATATATATTAGTAGTAAGCAGCGGGACAAACTGCTTTTTGGTAAGATAGTGTACTTCAACCCCCGGCATCTGCTGTTTAAGGCAGCGCACCACCGGAGTAGTAAGCACAATATCGCCAATAGAACTGAAACGGATAATAAGTATCTTCAAAATCGGGCGTAAAGATAATCAGAATACAAGTTCCTTTACAGCAATCGCCTCATCCGCCTCAATCCACAAAGCCGTTAGCGGGTCATTATTAATACGACCAAAGATAATTAAGCGTTCCTTTCCGCTTTCCTCCTTCACTGTTTGAAAGCCCACCACCTTAAACTTCTTACCCGAATATTCGCAACCCAGTCTGCGGCTGTCAAAGTCCCCCTCATTAAAAAAGTAATAGTAAAACCCCGCACCCGAAACACTATCATATGGTATGCCCCTGTCCACCCAACGGGTTTTAGTTACAATATCAATACCCATAAAACCATACTGTGCATGGCTGCAAGTACCCAAAGTAACAGAGTCACCCACCTTCAAATCCACAAAGCCACTGTCTCTCTGGGCTGCTGCAAAGCCAACCATACCTATATATAATAGTAGTATACAAACAAATTTCACCATCATAGTAAAGCAAAACTATCAATAATTGTGCTAAAACCATTGATGCATCTTGGTTTTTAAGCGTTGCACTGATAAAATATACCGCTGAAAAACAGGTAGTAAGCACACGTGTTAATCAAATCTTAACAATAGTGCTTGCAATCTTCAAAATATTCATACCTTTGCACCCCGTTCTGATAGAGAGAGTAAGGTTTTCGAGAAAAAAGTTTAAAATAATACTTGACAAAGAAAAGGAAAGTATTACCTTTGCAACCCCTTCAAAATTTGAGAGGGATAGTTCTCTGAGACACGAAAGGTTGCTGAAAAAAAAGATTAAAATAATACTTGACAGAAAAACGAAAAGTATTACCTTTGCAA
>JAMIFM010000034.1:0-18051 GCA_035906255.1 Bacteroidia bacterium | reverse complement strand
GGCGAAAGCCATGTGTGGACATTAGTGCAGGAATTGGATAAACCGCGCTTTGAACCTGTGGTGCTGTCTTTTACCCCCGGCCCTATGGTGGATGAATTGAATAACATGGGTATTGAAACCCATGTCATATATACTGAAAGGGGATTTGACTTTGGCAAATACGGTACAATAAAGAAGTTTTTACAAGACAACGCTATTGATTTTGTACATAATCATGGTACCCGTGCTACATCAAATTTATGGTGGGCGTGCAAAAAACTGGGAATACCAATGGTTTACACTGTACACGGATGGTCGTTTCACGACGACCAGAGCTTTGTGAAGAAAAATGCACGTATTGCTTCGGAAGCATTTTTAACCCGCCAAGTTGATGTTACAATTTCGGTGTCTTATTCTAACCAAGAAACAGGCAGGGGCTGCATTAAAGGATTTCAGTCAAAAGTAATCCGTTACGGTATCGACCTTAAAAAGTTTAATGCCGACGGTGTAACTTCTAATATACGTGAGCATTATAAGGTGAACCCCAACCATGTATTGATAGGCTACATTGTGCGCATGGATGTGCAAAAAGACCCTATTAATATGATAAAGGCATACAAACAAGTGTGTGATGCCCGCAAAGACGTTACACTGCTGATGATAGGCGAAGGCCCCTTGAAAGCAGAAACGCTTGAACTGATTAAAACACTGGGTATTAGTGATAGGGTGATAGTAGATAATTTTAGGCAGGATGTACCTAATGTGCTGGCAGGTATTGATGTGTATTGCCTACCCTCGCTGTGGGAAGGTTTGCCCATTGGTATGATGGAAGCCATTGCTATGCGCAAATGCGTGGTGGTAAGTGCTGTTGACGGCTCAAAAGAGATTATTAAAGATGGTGAAAACGGCTTGTTGGTAACTCCGCAAAAGCCTGATGAATTGGCCAAGGCATTGATAAAAGTTGTTGACGATGCTGATTTACGCGCCAAACTGGGTCAAAACGCACTGAAAACAGTACAAGAAGAGTTTAACTCCGTAACTATGACCCGAAAAATAGAAGACCTTTATTTGGAAGTATTGGACAAAAAAGGGCGTAAAACAGCTACGGCCTAAAATACTGAAGCGTTAATAAACTCAGCCAGTGCCTCACTGTTGGCACTGCGTATTTGGTCTTTATTACCTTCCCACTCTTTCTTTCCTTTATAAATAAATACAATACGTTCGCCTATATCAAATACCGTTTTCATATCGTGGGTATTTATTATAGTGGTCATTTCGTACTCCTCGGTAATTTCAAGAATCAAATTATCAATCACACGGCTGGTAACAGGGTCAAGACCACTGTTAGGTTCATCACAAAACAAAAACTTGGGGTTTAGTGCAATTGCCCGGGCAATGCCCACCCTTTTTTTCATACCGCCGCTAATTTCAGAAGGTAGTAGTTTGTTTGAGTTTACAAGGTTTACCCGTTGAAGGCAAAAATTCACACGTTCCAGCTTTTCTTCCTTACCCATTTCGGTGAACATATTTAGAGGAAACATAATGTTTTGCTCCACCGTAAGTGAATCAAACAACGCCCCACCCTGAAACAGCATTCCAATTTCACGTCGTATTGCCTTTTTCTCGTCGTACACGGCATTGGCAAAATCTTTTCCTTCGTATAAAATTTCGCCCGTATCCACCCGTTCAAGCCCCACCATACATTTCATCAATACACTTTTTCCGCTTCCGCTTGCACCAATAATCAAATTGGGTCGGCCTTTGGCAAACATGGCCGAAACGTTTTGCAGCACATGTTTTTCACCAAAACTTTTATTCAGGTTCTTAACTTCAATCATCCTCTTATAACAGCAGTTGGGCTAATAAATAATCGGCAAATAAAATCATTACACAGCTATACACCACAGCACGGGTGCTGGACGTACCTACCTCAAGTGCTCCACCTGTGGTATAATACCCCTGATAGCTGGATACGCTGGTGATTATAAAGGCATACACCGCTGCTTTTATCAACGAAAACGTTACTGTGAACCCTCTAAATGTTGAACGAGCACCTTTTAAAAATGACTCAATGGGTAATATACCCGCCAAATCGCCCACCAGCATACCACCCCATATTGAAAGCACCATAGCCAGTATAATAAGGCACGGTAACATAATAATGGCGGCTGTAATTTTAGGCAAGGCAAGAAAACCCGATGAGTTAATGCCCATTACCTCTAAAGCGTCAATTTGCTCTGACACCTTCATGGTGCCTATTTCAGAGGCTATGTTTGAGCCTACGCGGCCTGCCAGCACCAAACAGGTGATGGTGGGTGCAAACTCAAGAATGGTAGAATCGCTAACGATAGAGCCGATAATTGATTTAGGTACCAACCCGGCTACTAACTGATAGGCAATTTGCAGGGTGGTTACCCCCCCCACAAACAATGATATAATGGCTACAATAGGCAGGCTCCCAATCCCGATTGAATTCATTTCCATCATAGTTCGCTGGTAGTACACCTTAAACTTTTCAGGACGCGAAAACATACTTTTTATGAACAACAAATACCTGCCAAAGTGGTAAAAAATATTCATGCGTGGTTTAAAAACGGCGTAAAGATAAATGTTTTGAAAAGGATTGGCGTGTACTAAACGGCAAATTGACGGTTTTTGCTGCCGAAGGGTTATTTTTACGGCATGAAAACCGCAATAGTTACGGGAGCATCAAAAGGAATAGGGAGGGCAATTGCTGAAAAATTTGCTGCACAGGGCTTTGCTGTGGCTGTTTGCGCCCGAAATGCCAAAGAATTGGATGAGTTTGCCAATTACCTGCAAACACAATACAAAGTGAAGGTGCTGGCTATGCCTGTTGATGTTGCCGATAAAACCCAATTGCAACGTTTTACGGATGCAATAACACAGGAATGGGGTCGTGCGGATGTGCTGGTGAACAATGCGGGTGTTTTTAAACCGGGGCAAATAAGTAATGAGACCGACGGGGTATTTGAAGAATTAATGGCTGTGAACCTTGCCGCGCCCTACCATTTTACAAGAATGTTGTTGCCTGTTATTATTAAAAATAAACACAGTCATATTTTTAATATATGCTCTACTGCCAGTATTACTGCATACACCAACGGCGGTTCATACTGCATCAGCAAGTTTGGATTGCTTGGTATGACTAAGGTACTGCGCGAGGAACTGAAAGATAAGTATGTTAAAGTGACTGCGGTGTTGCCCGGAGCTACGTTAACTGCATCGTGGGAAGGGGTTGATTTGCCATCCGAACGTTTTGTACCCCCCACAGATGTGGCCGATGCCATTTGGGCGGCCTATAATACTTCTCCGTCAACAGTGGTAGAAGAGCTACTAATAAGGCCACAGCTTGGAGATATAGGGTGATAAATATTTTTTTAATACTTCTACAACATTTCAAAAAAGGCCTCTGTCTTATAGTGTAGTGTATCAAAAAACATTTAACAATTATTTGACATTACACATAAATAATTATTTTTGCAAACTTAAAACCAATATGATGAAAAAAGTACTGTTACTGGCTTTAGCAGTTGCTACCTGTGGGTTGGCAAACGCACAACAGACCATCGAAATTCCCCAAAAGTTTAAGGGCCTTCCCTCTTCTGACAAAGTTGAGTTTGGCGGCGGCGGCTTCTCTAAACAAGGCGGAGGTGTAAATGGTTGGTTCGACCCTGAAGAGTTTATCCGTAACAACTCTACCGGTCCTTTCGAAAACTACGTAAGTTTGATGTTCCCTGACTCAACAGTAGTTAACGTAAACTCTGACAACGAAAGAAACTATGTGTTCTCACACGCTTTTGGTCACTTGTATGATTTGAGGCACGATAACTGGGCTGCTGTTCCCAGCGATCCTAACAACCCAATCTTAACCTTTGGTCAAAGGGATTCATACACTTGGGATTCAGTTGGTTTCTTGTACCTATACCGCAGGAACAACCCTGATGTAAACGTGGTTGATACTTGCTACATCAGCTTCTACAAAAACTCTGAAGCTAACAACATCACTCGTGGTAGCGTTATCTTCGGTAACGGTGATACTATGTTGTATGCAACTGTTGACGGTTTGAACCAAAACACACTTGCAGGTGCGACTCCTTTTATGACTAAAACTGTATTGTTGACTGCTGCCGATACTACCACTTTGGGTGCTACCGGTTGGGGATCAGGTGCAATGGTTGAGTACGTAGGTACTACTATTTCAGGTACTACTGGTGCTGCTATCAGCCGCAACCCTGCAAGCTGGTTGGCTTACACTGTAGCTTTCAAACCAGGTCATGCTTGGAGCCCAGAAGATACTATCGAATCTCGCGGTTTTGTTAAGCCTGCTAAAGGTGTTAACTACTTCGGTTACCGTTATGTATCTCTAACCAGCGGTTTGCCTGCTACTTTGCGTAGCCGCAACTTTGCTGATAACTCACTTATCCTTTGGAGCATCACTCGTTACGGTCAAACAACTGCTAACGGCTGGAGCGGCTTTATGCCCGGTGTTGCTTTCAACTCACCAATGTACGTTAACGCTCAAGTTCGCGTATCAGGTAACTCAACTGTAAACGTTAAAGAAGTTGAAGACTTAGGCCTATCTTTAGGTAAAGCATTCCCTAACCCTGTAGCTAACGGACAAATTTTGTCTATCGACTATGGTGTTAAAACTGCAAGCAACGTTACTATTGAAATTTATGACCTATTGGGTAAAAAAGTTTCTACCGTTCTTAACAACGAAAAAGTTGAAGCCGGTGACCACACTGCTTCAATCGTTGCTGAATTTAACCCCGGTATTTACTTCTACACCTTGAAATCAGGTGATACTGTAATCGGTTCTAAAAAATTCACTGTTACTCGCTAATTAGTAAGTAACTGATACTAAAAAAGGCTTCTACGTTTGTAGAAGCCTTTTTTATTTTATATCGTTAAAAAAAATGGTTTGTTAATTGGCTGTTTGTGATAGCATATTGGTTAATGCCTTTCTATCTACTTTGCCGTTGTTGTTCAACGGGAACACCTCTACCGATAATATCTGCTCGGGTAGCATATAATCGGGCATTTGGGTTTTAAGGTATGCGTGCACTTCGGCAGCGTCGCCGTTAAACCCTTCAAGGTACAGGTATATTTGGGCTATACCCATTGTATTTACGGGAGCAACTGCTGCTACGCCGCTTAGTTGGGTATAATGGCGGGCATGGGCTTCCACTTCGTTCAACTCAACCCTAAAACCACCCTTTACTTTCACCTGATAATCTACACGACCACAATACATATAATCGCCGTTTACATCGGCATATACAATATCGCCTGTGCGGTAATAACGTTCATTGTTATATGTAAAAAACGCTTCTGCATTCTTCTCAGGGTTGTTTAAGTACCCGGGGGTCACTTGTCCGCCGCTTAAACAAAGTTCGCCCTTATCTTCGTGCACAACGGGCTTATTGTTTTCATCAACTACCAATGTGCCTACATTTTGCATGGGCTTGCCTATACACACCATGCCATTGTATTGTTTTATATCGTTTACGCAATTGTAGGTTAAGCAAAAAATGGTAGCTTCGGTAGGGCCGTAAACATTTTGCAGTAAGGCATTGGGAACGCATTGCTGCCATTCGGCGGCTATATCGGCATATAAGGCTTCGCCGCAAAACAGTGAGTGGCGAAGTTTAGGCAAATCAATATCTTCGAAATAGGGGCGCAAATAACTAAGCATTGAGGGTACCATAAGGCTAAAGGTTATTTCTTGCTCCTCAAGCAGGGTATATATGCTCATGTATTTCATACCTTCGGCAGGCACAGGGTACACACAAGCTCCTTTTAGCAAAGGAGCAAGGTATGACATTACCGAAAGGTCGAACGTTAAATCAAACATCTGCAAAAAGCGGTCGTTTTCAGTAATGTTATAGCCTAAGGCAAAAAACGCATCCATAAAAGATGATAAGTTGCCGTGTGTAAGCGGTACTCCTTTGGGCTTGCCTGTACTGCCTGAAGTAAACAGTATATATGCAAGGTGCTCTGTGTTTATTTGAGGTAGGGCAAACTCACCCTCAAAAGCAGGTAATCCGGCTATTTCAACAACCTTGTTCTCTGCTGCAATAGTATTTTTTAACTCACTTGCAGGTATCGGACTAAGGATAATATCAATTTCGGCTTGCTCAATAATGCTTTGGCTGCGGTCTTTGGGATAATCGGATAATATGGGCACATACGGTGCTCCGCTTAGTAATATACCACACAGGCCTGCATAGGTATCAAACTCATCAGCGGCTATAATGCCCACAGGCTTGCGTTGCAAGTTTTGCTGTTGCAACCATGCGGCTATTGTATAAGCCCTTTGTGCCAGTTGAGCGTATGTATAACACGTGCCGTGCATATAAAATGCTGCACGGGCGGCATTTACTTTAAAACTGTGTTGTAACTGATGTATCATGCTTGTTTTGCGCTGCAAATATCAGGCAAATTGTTGTTTAAAGTTTTTCAATTGCTCAGTTGTGGCCATAATTATCAGTTGTTGGCCTTCTTGCATTATCGTGTCTGATGGCGGGTTAATCAAATACTCCCCTGCTTGGTTTTTAAGTCCTATTACGCTCACATCCAACTCAACGTGTTTGCGTATTTCACGCAATGGTTTTCCGCACAGTTTGGGGTATTCCTGCACTTCTATTTCTTTAAACGTATTTTCAGCATCGTACGATACAAAATCAATAAATTCTTTTACATCGGGGTTAATTACCAACTGCGCCATGTGTGTACCCCCAATAGTATCGGGTTTCACCACACTGCTTGCCCCTGCTATTTTCAGCTTTTTTTCTACCCCATCATTACTGGCACGGCTTATAATGGTAAGCCCTTTGTTCATTTCCCTTGCCGATAACACAATGTACAGGTTATCAGTATCATTGGGCAGTGAACTAAGCAATGCTTTTGCGTGCAATATGCCTGCGGCTTTTAATACCTCATCGTCTAAGGCGTTTTCTTCAAACACGGTGATATTTTTTTCGCGCAGCAGTGCCGCTCTTTCATGGTTTTCTTCAATTACCACATACGGTATTTTGTGTACATCAAACATTTCGGCTGCTTTTTGGCCGTTGCGGCCATACCCGCAAATAATTATATGGTTTTGCATGTGTTTGGTTTGATTTCTTGCTCGACGCTTTCTAATCTGCAATAAAAAATCACCGTCCATAAGATACGATGATAATGAGCCTAATGAATAGGCTAATATACTTAGGGTGAGGATAAGCAATACGATGGTAAACATCCGCCCTGCTTCTGATAGGGGGCGTATTTCGCCAAAACCTGTTGTTGAAAGGGTAATGATGGTCATGTACAACGCCTCTAAAAAGTCATACCCCTCTATTACCATATAGCCGATTGTGCCAAAGGCAATGGCGGCAGTGGTTAAAACAACCAAAAGATATATTTTAGACTTAAGGAGTTTTCTCATCCGTTGCTAACAATTATTTCATTTAGAAGCCTCACAAAGTTGTACTTTTGCAAACCAAATTTCACGTATTCTGTTAATCTAAATAAAATAAAAAACAATGTCAGTATTAGTTGGAAAGAAAGCCCCTTATTTTGAAGCTGATGCCGTAATAAACGGTGGCGATTTTGCTGAAAAATTCTCATTAGCCCAATACATTGGTCAAAAACACGTAGTATTTTTCTTTTACCCGTTAGATTTCACTTTTGTTTGCCCCACTGAAATTCTTGCCTTCCAAAAACGTTTGGCTGATTTTGAAGCACGCGGTGTGCAAGTGGTAGGTTGTTCAATAGATTCTAAATTCAGCCACTGGGCTTGGTTAAATACCCCTCAAGATAAAGGCGGTATCCAAGGCGTTACCTTCCCATTGGTAGCCGACCTTGAGAAAACTATCGCGATGAACTTTGGCGTTTTGGCCGGTCATTACGATTATAACGAAAACGGACACATGGTGTTTGTAAGTGATAAAGGCGATGAGGCTGTTGCTTACCGTGGTTTGTTTTTGATTGATAAAGAAGGTACTGTGCGCCACCAAGTGGTAAACGATTTGCCTTTGGGTCGCAGTGTTGATGAAACTTTGCGTATGGTGGATGCTTTATTATTCCACGAAGAAAAAGGCGAGGTATGCCCTGCTGATTGGGAAAAAGGCCAAGACGGTATGGTAGCTGATGCTGAAGGTGTAGCTAAATATTTAAGCTCGCACCAATAATTTAACACAACACGTAGCAACGTTTTTTATAAAATCCTTGTCAAAGTTTGACAAGGATTTTTTATTTTACTTAAAATTTTGAAAACTGTATGAAGTACATCTACACATTTATTGTAATTGCAATTTTTAGCTTCGTTATCATCTCTATCAACCCCAATGTAGGCCATAGCAATGCCACAGGTGCCCCGCAAGGCAATTCAGGCTCACCGTTTGATGGTGCAACCTGCTCGCAAAACGGTTGTCATGGCGGCACTATTACACCACGTGCAGGCATGATTACCAGTAATATTCCTGCATCGGGATATGTGGCAGGCAGCCAATATCAAATAACGGCTTCAATCACTCAAGCGGGCATTGCAAAATTCGGGTTTCAGGTTTCACCGCAAAAAGCCAATGGCACCGCGGCAGGTACAATGGGTTCTGCTGATGCAACTACACAGGTGAGCAGCAATAAATATATCACCCATTCTTTTACAGGTACTACGGGCGCAGGTGGTAGCAAAACTTGGACGTTTACTTGGACTGCTCCTGCCACAGGAAGCGGCCCTGTTACTTTTTACGGTGCATTTTTGGCAACTAACAATGATGGCTCTGCTAATGCGGGGGATAATGTGTTTACTTCATCGCTTAGCGTAGGCGAAGATGGTAAACTAAATGTGTTTACTCCTGAGCAAGCAGGTATGAAGGTATATCCTGTGCCGTTTACAAATGCCATTTATGTTGATAAAGGAGAACAAACCTTTGACAATGCAACGGTGAAGCTATTTACCCTTGAAGGTAAACTGGTAGCCGAAACTGCGTTTACAGGCTCTGTAACCGAACTTAACACTGAAGATGTAGCTAAAGGCTTATACATTTTGCACGTTAATGCCCCCGGTATTAATGTGGTGCAAAAGGTGGCTAAATAATTTAGTACCTCAATAAACAAAAACAGCCAACGGTGATACCGTTGGCTGTTTTTGTTTATTGCCTATAGATTTTTACACTTTTACTTCTTTCCACTTACCGCGTTTAAAGTAATACCATGCAATTATGGCTATTAATGTTTCTGCTACAGGCACGGCAATAAATGCCCCTGTTGTTTTAAGGTCTAACCCTTTAGCCAAGAAATACGCAAAGGGTATCTGAAATATCCAAAAACAGATAAAATTAATTACCGTTGGTGTTCTTGAATCGCCCGCGCCGTTTAGTGCCTGCGTCATTACCATGCCTATGCCGTAAAAGATGTAGCCTGCGCCAATTATTTGCAAAGCTTTTGCTCCGTAGGCTATTACTTCCTGCTCTTTTGAAAACAAGCTGATGATAGGCACTGAAAAGAATAGGAACAGTAACATTACAAAGCTCATAAATATGGCGTTGTATTTTGCTGTAAGCAATACGCTTTTTTCAGCCCTGTCTAACTTATTTGCGCCAAGGTTTTGCCCTACCAGCGTTGCTGCGGCATTGCTAAGCCCCCATGCCGGCAGAATAAAAAATATTACGTTACGGATAGCTATTTGGTAACCCGCTGATGCGGTAGTTCCGCCTGTTTCGGCCACCAAACGGGTAAGTACAATCCAACTGCCGCTGGCAATAAAAAACTGTAATGTGGCCGGCCACGCTACGTTTAGCAGCGATTTAACTACTGCCATATCTACGGTAAAGTACTCTTTCAACATCCGCAAACTTCCTTTACCGTTAAATAAGTGGTAGCATTGGTAAAATACCCCTGCACTACGGCCAATAACCGTTGCTATTGCAGCACCTTTTAATCCCCATATATTAATGAATATAGGGCATAGGATAATATTAATAACGCTGGCTATCCACAGGCTTTTCATGGCCATTGTGGCATCGCCTGCGCCACGGAATATACCGTTGATGATAAACAGCAACATAATGGATAAGCTGCCGCCAAACATAATTTGGGTAAATATGGTGCCTTCTCTCACTACTTCTTCATTACCGCCCATTAGCGTTAGTATATCCGAAGCAAATACAACGCCTATAATACTTACTATTACAGTAACTATAAGGGTTATAATTAACACCTGTGCTCCTGCGTGGGCAGCAGCCTGCGGGTTTTTCTCGCCCACACGGCGGGCAACTACTGCGGTAGCTCCGATACTTAACCCCATTGCTATTGAGTACACCAAGGTGATTACCGATTCGGTAAGGCCTACTGTGGTAATGGCATTTTTACCCAGTTTGCCTACAAAAAACATATCTACTACGGCAAACACGCTTTCTAAACTCAATTCTAAAATCATCGGGATTGCCAGCAGAAATACCGCTTTGGGTATGCTGCCTTCCGTATAATCCTGCTCTTCGCCCTTTAGCGATTGGGCTATTAATTTACCCGCCCTGCTAATAAAGCTCTTCTTATTCTCTGTCATTTCTCTACTCTTTTACTAATTATTAATTGTTTTGCACGTGCATTTGCCCAATAAAGGGCAAAGCGAAAATTTGCAAGGGCGGATAACCGCCCATTCAAAATAATCCCGAAGTTTTGCTTCTTGGTTTCACTCCAATTCAGCACAGTTAAACCCCATGTTTTCTACCAGTGATACTACACGGTGCGGAGCTACATTTCTACCTTCAACCCTTAGTATTTTATCGCAATCCTCAAGGTCGAAATTGATTTTGCTATCGGGAAAGTGGCTGTATAAAACTGCTATCAGTTTTTTTGCCTGCTTATTTTGCTGCACGTTGGTTTTAAATACTTCTACCATACTCGTACAGTTTTTAATTGTGTTTAGTTGCTTTGTGACTGTTTTAATTTTTTATGATAAAATAGATAGGACAATACCCCTAATAAAATAGGCAACAGCATTCCTGCTACTTGGGTAATAGGGTCGCCTGTTGCCAGTAACGAATAGGCTGCTCCTATCAAATCAAAAAATAAACCCGCGTATGCCCACTCTTTAATGCGCGGAAAACCGGGTACAAGTATTGCTACTGAACCCAATAATTTTGCCCACCCGATAAAGGGAATAAAGTACACGGGGTATTTTAGGTGGTCGCCCAAAAATTGTACTGATTGTTCATTGACCATTATATTACCGATGGCCGAAAAAATCATAAATGCTGCAAACAGCAGGGTAAAAACCCAGTATAGTATTTTAGTTGTTTTCATTTGGATAGTTATTAATAGTTATTGTTTTGATGGTTTTGTTTGATGCCGTAAACGGGTACACCTATTCAGGCAAATTTTGTTTGGTTAAAGGTAATTGACCGCTCACTGTTACATGTACATTATGGTTATTTTCATAGTTTTAGTTTGTTAAGTATTTTTGGGTAGTAACAGCCTACTCTTCAATAAGCGAAACCCAATCGCGCACCACTTTTTCAAGCGATGCTTTTTTATCCATCACATCTTGCATACTGTAAAATTTTGCCATACGCCTGTCTTTATAATCTCCTTCAAGTAAACCGTCACTTTCGTGTATCATACCGCCGTTATAAAATACAAACACAACGTGCACGCAATCTTGCGCACGGGTGTGCACAGCCGCTAAGTCTTTTTTAGCGTCGTTTATGTAATAAAAACTGGGCGAGTTCCATTTTACACGCTCTGCTATTTTATCAGAGGCATTGTTAATAATACTGCGCACCATTTCAATTTCCTCCTTTAATGGATGTGCGAGTGCGGCCATTAGCTCGTTCACTTTTTCGGTATCAGTCTTCGCCATATTTTATAAATAGCAACGGGTTTTTAAAACCCGTTGCTACGGTTTATTGTGAAATCTTTATTTCAATGTAAAGGCTCATTATTGAGGCAGGGCACTCAAATCCATGTGTGCATATTCCCAATGGTGTCCGTCCAAATCACTGAAACTGCGTATATACATCCAGCCATGGTCTTTGGTATCCTGTCCTGTAGCACCGGCAGCAATGGCAGCTTCAACTATTTCGTCCACCTTTTCTCTGCTTTCAGCACTAAAAGAGTTTAATACTTCTACTGCTTTTGTGGTGTCGCAAATTTCTTTTGTGGTAAACGTTTTAAAGAAAGGCTCTACCAACAGCATCACGAAGATGTTATCGCTTACTATCATGCACGTAGCATTTTCATCGGTAAACTGAGGATTGAATGAATAACCGAGTTTGGTGAAAAACGCAATTGATTTGTTCAAATCTTTCACTGCCAAGTTAACAAAAATCTGTGTTGTCATAGTCTTAAATTTTATAGGGTTATTAATGGTTTATAATTTTTGCAGGTATGATTCCAATTGGGCAAATGTGCCGCCAAAGCCTTGTTGCATACTTTGCTTGTTGCCGTTAAATGCTTTAAGCTCGGCTTCGGTTGCATTTATGGGTCTTCCACGCAGGGTAAGGGTGGTTTTTCCGTTATTTTCAGTTAGGGTGAGTGTATTATGAATTTCAAGCGGCCAATTGGGCAACATATCCGTGCGGATAATATTCCCCTCTGCATCGGCAAATGAATTTACAAATACCATCTTTTCAGGCGCATTCATTTCAACAAACCTAAACCTGCCGTACATTACATATCCATTTGGAGCCTCCATACTGTATAGGAAAATGCCTTCGGGTTTAAAATCAAACTTGTGAATTTTTATATCCATGCCCGCAGGCCCCCACCAGTGTGCCAAGTGTTCGGCCTCAGTCCACACTTTATACACCAACTCACGGGGAGCTTTCAACTCTCTCACCAAAACCAAATCCTGTTTATCGGCATCCTGCATGGTGGGTAGGTATGCTTCCAAGCGGTCGAAGGTTTGTTTGTTGCCCTCAACTGCACCGGCTTCTTTCACAATCCTGTCACGGTCGGCCGATGTGGCAAATACCATCCTCATGTGTAAGGTGGTTTTTGAACCGTGTTCTTCAAACAACATGGTTACTTTAAATGAATCTCCGCCGTTTTCGTTAGCATCGCTCATTGTAAACAGTAACTTTTCAGGCTGCACCACTTCTTCGTACACTACTTTGTTTACATAGTCTATACCATCAGCACCGTGCATTGTATATAACCACATACCGCCCGGTGTTACCTCCATGTGGTGGGTTTGGGTAGTGAAACCGTTTGGCCCCCACCATTGTGCTAAATGTATAGGGTTAGTACATGCTTCAAATACCAATTCCCTCGGGGCGTTTATCACCCTTGTTATCATCAATTCGCGGTCGCTGCCGCCGCTTGCTCCTTGTTTACTTGTTTCCATCTTCGCTTTTGTGTTTTGCTTGTAATAGAGTTAAATAGTTCTCTAATGAATCCAATCGGTCTGTCCATATTTTACGGTATTGGTCAACCCAATCCGCCACCTCACTTAGTTTTTCAAGTTTTGCCTCACAGTATCGCTCCCGTCCCTGCTGTTTCACTACCATCAAACCGCATTCCGTCAGTATTTTCATGTGTTTGTAAATAGCCGCGCGGCTCACATCAAAATTTTCTGAAACCGTATTAACGTTCAGTGATTTGTGGGCAATCATGCCCAAAATCTCGCGCCGGGTGGGGTCGGCTATTGCTTGAAAAACATCTCTTCTCATTTTTATGAAACCTTTCGGTTGCAAAACTATATGAAACTTTTTGGTTGCACAAGTATTTTTTATCCCCTCAACTTAAAGGGCGCTATCCACTTTTACCATACAAATCATGTTATCGCCTTCGTACAACTCTACACAGGGGCATGAAGCATTGGGATGCCTTGCCAGTTTGCGAAACGTATGCTCTACTGAGGCTGTTTTGCTGCGCCAGTTAGTAACCGTTTCGGTTATATACTCGCCGCTGGGTATTATAAACGCACTAAAACCATACTTCTCACCCTCATTTTCATACTGTTCAATCATGGCTGCGTGGTAACTGATGTAGCCTTCTATATCAACACACGAAAACCCAACTACTGCCCTCTTTTCACTTTCGGGCACGCGCTCCATCAGGGTACAAAAAGCATCTTCAATCCCTTCGGGAAACGAGGCCGCTGTAGTATAAAATACCCGTATATCTTTTTTTAAATAATATGTATGCACTGTATCAACGGTTATAAACTACACTACAAACCTACAACGGCCAACCAAAAGGTTTCGGGTGGTAATACGGCAATAAAAGGGGTGTTTTGCGTCACAGTTTTTTTACTACTTTTGAGTTTATGAAGCACGTATCAATTCTTGTACCTGAGAAAGCCATTTTGGGCAGCCTTGAAGGCACCCGCCAGTTATTTACCCAAGTGAACCATTTTTTTAGAGAGCAGGGAAAAGACCCTTTGTTTAAAGTGCAGTTGGTGGGCATGAAGGAGCAAACCAAACTTTCGGGGGGCATATACACGATTAATGCGGATGCGTTGCTAAAGGATGTGAAACAAACCGACCTTATTATCATTCCTGCGGTTGACGGGGATATTATGGAGGCGATAGAAGTGAACAAACCTTTTATAGGCTGGATTGAGCAGCAATACAAGGGCGGTGCCGAGGTGGCAAGTTTGTGTTTGGGGGCTTTTTTACTGGCCTCGACAGGGTTGGTAAACGGCAGGAAGTGTGCCACGCACTGGCTGGCCGAAAATGCTTTCCGCCAAATGTTTCCCGAGGTGGAGTTGGTTACTGAACGGATTATTACGGATGAAAACGGTATCTACTCAAGCGGTGGGGCTTTTTCTTACCTGAACCTTATTTTGTATTTGATTGAGAAGTTTGCAGGCAGGGATATGGCCATTATGAGTGCCAAGGTTTTTGCGATTGAGATTGAACGGAAAGACCAATTATCGTTTGTGGTGTTCCAAGGGCAGAAAGGGCATGAGGACGAGGCGGTGCGTAAGGCGCAGGAATATATCGAGAGTAACTACCGAGAGAAACTAACGGTGGATGAACTGGCTGAAAAGGCTGCCTTGAGCCGCCGTAATTTTGAACGCAGGTTTAAAAAGGCTACGGCTAATACGGTGGCTGAATATATACAACGGGTAAAGGTGGAGGCGGCTAAAATGAGCTTGGAATCATCGCGCGATAATGTGAACGAGGTGATGTACAACATCGGTTATACCGACCCTAAGGCATTCCGTTTAACGTTTAAGCGTATCACAGGGTTATCGCCTATTGAATATCGCAATAAATACAGCCGTTTGGTAGCGGGGTAAGGGAATTTTTGATTGGTTGATTTGGAGATTTATTAAGCGCAAATGAAGTAAGAACTCTTTTTTTGTATCACAAAACATCAAAGAACCTTACTCATATCAAAAATTCAGAAGACTACCCCAATCTTACTTATAATAATACACTAAAATGTATGGATGCCTTTTTGGTATATGCGGGTTGTATGACGATGTTTTTAAGATTTGAAGGCGATAGTTTACAACCATTTGCCAGCGTTGAACTTTATAACGGATTAGAAATAAAAGAATATGATAAGAATGGTAATGAAACTGTTATCTTAAAAGATACTTCGGTTAAGGCGAGCTATATCCATTATAAAAATTATAAACTCTTGGTTGCTTACGAGGAGTAATACTCAATTTCTTCATTTACCCAATTACTGTACGTTGAGTAATCGTTTTTTGAAGGTTGTAACAAAATAACACTGTAACAGCGTAACACCGTAACATCAAAAATGATGTTTCAGAAGTTATAACATCAATCCCATTGCGGCTTCTACCGTTTTTACGGGCAATGAGCAGGTTTCGTTTTTGCAGATGTATATGAGGGTTTGACCTTGCACATAGCGGTTTTCAAACAAAGGCAGGTTTTCGCTACCATAACGACGGGCATAAAGCCCGCCGCTTTTGTGATAGTTTGCCCCGAATGGTTTAAAACCATTCGGGGAATTAACCAATCCCAACAAAAAAGAAATAACGAACGCTTGGGGATTATTGCATCAATCCCATTGCGGCTTCTACCGTTTTTACGGGCAATGAGCAGGTTTCGTTTTTGCAGATGTATATCAGGGTTTGACCTTGCACATAACGGTTTTCAAACAAAGGCAGGTTTTCACTACCGTTTGTGCTAACTGCAAATACGGCGTTAGGTATATAATCAGCAAACTGTTGGTACAATGGGTGGGCATCCTCCCCTATTATTACAATTTGATACAATCCATAGGCTTGCATCAACGCCACATCAGCCCAACGGCTATACCAGCTTGGGTATTTTTTCAGTTGTTGTGCCATTTTAGCCAGCATACCCTCAGCAACGGTTTTGTAATGGGTAGTACCAAAATAATAGGCCAGTTTATACAAGTTACCCGCCATTATTGCGTTTGCCGATGATATTACATCATCTCCAGTATCGGTTTTGCGGGCTACCAACGGAGCATCAAGTTTTGATGTGAAGTAAAACAGGTTGTTTTCTTCGCTGTAAAACTCCTCAAAGCACGTTTGTGTAAGGGCTTGTGCAGTGTGCAGCAGGTTTTCATCAAACGTACATTGATACAATTGCAGGTAGGCATCAATCACACAGGCATAATCCTCCATAAAAGCATTGATGGTGTTTTTGCCCGCTTTGTGTATGCGCAGCAAACGGTTGTTTTGCAAAAAGTTAACCTCGATAAACTGTTGATTGGCAATTGCTGCTTGTAAATAGTGTTGATTGCGGGTGGCAAGGTAAGCATCGGCGTACCCTTTCAGCATCAAAGCATTCCAGCAGCAAATCAACTTGTCGTCAAGCCCGGGGCGTACCCGTTTATCTCGGGCAGCCATCAGGGTAGTGCGGCAACGGGTTAGTAAGGCTTCAAACTCAGGTAACGAAAGTCCCTTTTCAGCAGCAAAGGCTTCCATACTTTGTTGGGTGTGCAAAATGTTTAGCCCGTGCTCCCAATTACCAGCCTCGGTACAGTTGTAGTAAGCACTAAACAAAGGTTCATCAGTTCCTAGTAAATCAACCAGTTCTGCTTTAGTCCATACATAAAATTTACCCTCAACACCTTCGCTGTCGGCATCCAGTGCGCTGTAAAAACCACCGTTGGCATCGGTCAGTTCTCTGCCAACAAAGGCCAGTGTTTCATCAATTACTTGCTTGTAAAAGGGGTTACCGTCAGCACGCAGCATATTTGCATACACCGATACTAATTGACCGTTATCATACAGCATTTTTTCAAAATGGGGTACCAACCAAACTCCATCGGTTGAGTAGCGGGCAAACCCGCCGCCCAAAAGGTCGTTTATACCGCCCCGTGCAATTTTTTCAAGGGTAAGGTCGGCAAATTGCAGTGCCTCATGGTTGTTTGCCAGCAAACCGTAGTTGAGTAAAAATTGCCAGTTATTCGGCATGGGGAATTTAGGTACACGCTCATTACCGCCTTCCGTCCAATCAAACTGAGGCTTCCACAGATTATACAGTGCGTCCATATCTTGTGGCGTAAACCTTTCATCTTGCGGGGCAACCGTCAGCGCATCCATATTTCGCACGCCGTCGGTAAGTTTTGCTGCAAACTCATGAGCTTCCTGCTTTTTGTTGCGGTAAAAATCGTGCAACTGTAAAAGCAACTGATTCCACTCACGGTTAGGGAAATAAGTCCCCCCGTGCAAGGGTCTCCCATCGGGCAGGCAAAACATATTCAGCGGCCAACCGCCACGCCCTGTAATTAATTGTACGGCATCCATATACACTTGGTCAACATCGGGGCGTTCTTCCCTATCCACTTTTATGCACACAAAAAATTCGTTCATCAATGCCGCCGTATCTTCATTTTCAAAGCTCTCCCGTTCCATTACGTGACACCAGTGGCAGGCACTGTAGCCAATACTCACCAACACAAGTTTGTCCTCATTACGGGCTTTTTCCCAAGCCTCTTCGCTCCACTCATACCAATCTACAGGATTGTGGGCGTGCTGCTGCAAATAGGGACTACTGGCGTTTATCAATCGATTGGTGTGCATGGTAAGTGTATTATGGCTGCAAAGATACTACGTGTTAGCGGGGCAAAATAATTTAAGAAGGGGTGTTTACGTTTATCTTAGCAAGC
>JAMIFM010000033.1:0-44101 GCA_035906255.1 Bacteroidia bacterium | reverse complement strand
GTAAGTTATT
Source organism: Bacteroidia bacterium (assembly GCA_035906255.1). GTDB lineage: Bacteria > Bacteroidota > Bacteroidia > UBA8524 > UBA8524 > SB11. Next base: position 44,091 of record JAMIFM010000033.1, on the reverse strand, counting down.
ACATATACTCCGGTTTTAGCGTTGTTAACAGCACTGCTGTCAGTAGTTATTGCAACAGTGGTGTAATAATTATCAGTAGCCGTAGCTCCCAAATCATTAATTGCAGTAAATACTTCAATGGTAAGAGTATCAGCACCTGTTAAGGTAATTACAGGGGCAACAGCATCGTACACAATAACTGTGCGTGATACCGAAGATTTATTACCCCAATTATCCGTAACCTCATACAACAAGCTGTAGTTGCCTACCACATTTGTATTAACCAAACCGCTGCTTGTAATAGATGAAGTAATATCGGTTCCAAAATTATCTTTGGCAGTAGCCAAAGCATCAGTATAGGTTGCAAACACGGCAACACTGTCTGTTGCTACACCGTTTAAGGTAATCACAGGAGCTTGCATTGGTGGTAACACAACTTCAACAGGGTAATCTTCAAACTCGCCCATTGAGTTAGGGTTACAAGGGTGGGTTGTTCCGTTGCCATAGGTTGCTCCTACACGCATTACCGTGAAACCGGGTTTTGCTGTTACAGGTACTGTAATAGTGGCTTGGTACACCAGTGTTTTGGCAGGAGTTTCATAGGCGGCTTCTTCTTGTGCATCGTCAAAATCACCGTCTTGGTTCCAGTCAATCCATACCTTACGGCTCATTTCATCAATGGTAGTATTCCTTTCTACAGTTATTTGCAAAGTACTGTTCAACCTTACTTTAGGGGCGGTTAATGTATTACTGTAATCGGTGTATCGGCTATTGCCAATACTTGTGGGGTTATCAATACCTGCATACGATACTTTTGAGATACCGATGTCGCTGTTTAGTTGGCTTACGTTTGGTGTGCAATATTCAAACACATCAATATAAGCGGTTTTTTCAACGCTATCAGTTCCTAAAGCATTACTCACTACCAACTTCACTGTATAAGTGCCCGGAGTTGTAAACACAACTTCGGTGTTCTTTTGAATTGACGACGAAATGGTTACAGCAGGAGTTATTTCCCAATGCCTGTTGGTAACACCGTTCAACGATGTATCAATAAGGCTAACTGGAACACCTGCTTTTACACGGGTTTTGCTTGCATAAAACCCTGCTTGGGGTGCTTGCGCAGGCTCAACTACATAAATGGTTTTAACCAATGAATCTACTTGGCCGTCGCAGCCCGTAATTATTAATTTTACTTCGTGCACACCTGTATCGGCCCACATAAAATTTTGGACTTCTGCTGTACCGCCTTGATAACCTGCGGCAGCTTCCATATCCCACTGTATGCTTTGTCTTACATGGTTGTTTATGCTGCTGAATGTGGCATACTCGCCCTTGTAAATAGTTACCGGTACTGTAAAATCAGCTTTAGGGGCAGTGTTTGCCTGCGATTGCCATTGTAACTCAAACCCTTGGTCGGTACCTGCGTTATCCGAAGCCCATTCAACATAAGCACTTCCGCTATGTGCCGTTAATGAGGGCAATGTAGGTACGTGTCCGTATGTGAATGCACCTATCAAATCACCTTTATTATTGGTTCCGTCATAAATGGTTATTATGTCGTTTTTATCCGCTAAGGCTAATTTGTTAAATGTAAGTTGTAGTTTTTCTGCGCAAGGATTAATCAGGAAGCCGCAGTTTTTTGAGGGACTGTAATTTGCGTGTCCGCCGTTATCATACAATATACCGGCAGGGGTTGTTACGCTTGGAGCACCTGAACACATAATCTGGCTGTCTAACACCACAATGTATTTGCTTTTGCAAATAGTATCTGCTCCCAAACCGTTTTTAGCAATCAGGCATACATCGTAATATCCTGGGTTGCCAAGGAAAATTGCTTTGGGGTTTTGTGCCTTGTCGTCAAATAAAGTAACCGTATTGGCAGGGGTGATAGTCCATGTCCATTCATCAGGGCCGTGTGCTGATATGTCAAACAGTTGCAGTTCTTCGGTATAATACTTTGAGATAACTGTTTTAGGAGCATAAAAATCAGCTTTAGGAGCACTGGTTGGTGTGTGTACCTGTATGTTTATCACCATACTATCGGCATTCATACAGTTTGCAGCAACCGCCTTTATTGTATGTGTGCCTGTGGTGGTGAAGGTTTTAGTAAACTCTTTGGTTGTAGCCACCTGTACACCATCCAAATACCACTTATAATCAAATTGTTGGTTAGTGATATTGGTGAAATTGGTTGAGAATGTTACAGGAGTATTTGTAAATACGCTATCGGCAGAAGAGTGTACTGTCAATCTTTGTTTCAGCGTATAGTCAGTAATCTCAGTAGCACCAATTGCAGGTCTTGTTTTGCAACGTGGTCTGCCGTCAATATCAAAGTTTATACCTACGTATGTACCGGGCAAATCTACCGCGGCGTACAAGTTGGCATCAAACGATGTGGTATTTTCTAATGAGTTTTGGTTAAACTGGGGATAGTAGGCTTTGAAATTAGCCAGTGTGGCAAACATATCCGAAGCATCGTTATAATATCCTTTAGTGATTATAGCACCGTTGGCATACGAGAAGTGGTTATAATCAAAATAGGTAAAGTTTGCCGCAAAGCTATATACATACACGGGCGAGCTGGCCGCTTGGGTGGTAATAAGGTGGTTGTTCCTAAAATCAACCTTGCTGTTACCAAAGGTGTATAAGTTAAAGCTAAGGGCTGTGCTTGATGGGTTGTAGAAAGTATTGTGGTACACCTTTGTATTGTTGTTCAACCCATAGGTGCTAAGTCCCAAAAAGCGGGTATCGATAATGTTGTTGTAAATATCACCCGAAACCGAAGTTTGGTAAGGGTAAATACCGTTTTGTCCGCTATGTATCCTGTTGTTGCTTATGCGTATATCAGTAGCATTGTTGCGGATAAGAATAGTAACATACTGGCTCAATCCCGGTGATGCACCACCTACTGAACGGTATGAGTTAAAATAGTTTTTATCAATCACAAGGCTGTTTTGGGTGCCTCCGCCATTACCCCATAGTTCTGAAATAGAGATACTGTGGTGGTATTGCTCAGTAAAGTGTGAGTTACTGATAGTATTACCCGCGCCGTTACCGATAAGGGCAATACCCATGTTACCGCCACTTATTGATAAACTATCAAACAAGTTCATAGATGAGTTATTTACTTTAATGCCCACCACGTTCCAGTTACCGTAGTTATCAGTAGCACCTACGCTATCGCTCATTATCGCAAGGTTTATAAACTTGTTAAAGTCTGATTTTGTACCTGCGGGATTATTCAACTCCGCAGGTATTCCCATAGAGTGTATGGTCATATCTCTAAGGGTTAAATATTGTGCCCCTGAAATGTAGAATACTGTGCCTTTTAACGAGTCTGATACGATGGTTTTGTTTCTTCCTGCACCGGCAAATTCTAATGTATTGGTTGATGATAAACCGCCAATAGCACCAAGAACCAGTTTTTCATGGTAAGTTCCGGCATTAATAAGCATTTTGACAGGGCCGCACATACCGTTGTTTTCTAACGCTTTTACGGCCGTACTGATGTTTTCAAAGTCGGCAGTATTGCCGCCTACGGTATAAACACCGCTCAAGCCTTGCCCTACAATAGTTTGTAAGGTATCGTCAGCAGGGTTAGAATCGGTATTACCATTGGGCAAAGCCGTCCAAACTTTAAGTTTATACAAGGTTCCGGCAGCAAAATTTAATGATGCCAATTGTATGGTAGCAGCATTGCTTCCTGTTCCGCCTAAAGTATCAATAGGGGTGGTAATGGTAACCGGCGTTTGCACCGTTCCGTTGATAGACCATTGTACCTCACCGCTATTAATTACTGTATTTCCCATGTTGGTTACCACTACTTTAACGTTTTTGGCAGTGGTATCGCAGAATAACCCCATAGGTTCAGAAAGTTCATACACTGATGCGTTATCAGATAAACTGAATGCAGATTCGTAAGCACCAATTGAAGGGTATTTTTTGTTACGAGCCATTCCCCTTATATCCGTATCTACTAACGGCAAATACACACCGTATAAAGCAGCAGCTCTGCTCTTAGGGGTTAAATCGTTAAATCCTGTAAATGAAGGGTTAACTGCCTGTGATTTAATGTTAAGGGTATTGAACGCAGTTTTCACTGCTGCCAAATCAGCGTATGATGTGGTGTTTAACCTTATAAATCCGCCGTTGGTGAAATAGTTGTTATTGTCAAAGTTTATGAAGTAAGCAGTTCCGTTTACTCCGGTTTTAACTAAATAAACGGTTTTGGCAGTATCGTCTAATTGAATATGGTTGTTACGGAAATCGAAGTTGCTGTTATTATCTTCTATCACTACCGTTGCAACAGAAGTAGAATCGGAGCGAAGCGAGTTATGTAAAAAGCTCAATGTGTAAGCACTTGTAAACCTTACGGCACTACCACCGTAGCAGCTAATCATATTATTGGTGATACGTGAAGAATAGGTAGCATTGGCATTTACCAAGTTAACATAGTCAAGCGTAAGCCCGTAAGCTCCTTTGGTATAAATACGGTTGTTGCTAACGATTATGTTGGCTGAGTAACTTACCAATACTCCAAAAGCAAATGAACCGCTACGCAAGGTTTGGATGTTGTTACCCAAAATAGAAATGTAGTTATGTCCTACAGCGTTTATACCGCCTGCAACATAACCGCTTATTTTGCTATTGCTTATTGTGCTGTTGTTTGCGTGCCCGTTCAGGCCGCTACCGCTCACATAATTAATCCCGTAATATCCGCCGATGATTTCAACGCTATCAATGTTTGTAAAATCACAATAGGTATAACCGTTGGCCATTGCAGTAGCGGAGCCACTTAACACAAAGCCTGCAATATTTTGCGATGTAGTGGTAGTATCAACGGTAATTTTTACGTTTTTCAGTACAAAGTTTATTGCGCGGTTGGTTAACCAAACACCTGTTCCATAGCTGGTTCCGGTGTTTACTATCGCCATATCCCTAAACCGCAGGTAATCGGTACCGTTAATAAGCAATGTTGCCCAGTTATTGGCATCTGTAGATGCGTAGGTAAGTGTGGTAGCTGTAGTGCCGGCACCTTTAAAAGTAATGGTGTTTATATCCGAAACACCTGCAATTTCAGGCATTACTACTCTTTCATTATAGGTTCCGGGTCTCACGTCAAAAACAACGGGGCCGCAAACACCTTGGTTTACCAATGCAGTAATGGCTTGGCTAAACGATGCAAAGCCGGGGCTGCTGCCGCCAATTGTATAAGTACCCGACAACCTGCTTGAGAAAACAGTTTGCAGGGTGTCGTTTTGTGATTGTGGGTCGGTAGTGCTGTTGGGTGCAGATGTCCATACCTTAATTGTTTTACTATCACCGGGTGTAAATGATATGCTTCCTAAGTTCACTAACAGAGTACCTGAAGCACCTCCCGCCGATAGCGCAGTGCTAACGTTTACAGGTGTTTGTACTACGCTGTCCACTTCCCAGTTCAACACCACATTGCTAAGGGTATTATTTCCGGCGTTGGATACATAAATCTTTACATCCGTTTGAGACCCTGCGGGGCAAAACAATTTTGTGGCTACTGCAAAACCGCTTATAGCGGCATCGTTGGCCATTAATGCTACTCCTTCATCGGCACCCACTGTGGTGTAGGTAGTGCCTCTTGTATTGCCGTCAATATCTTTATCAACCCCAATGTATTTAACTCGGGGGGCAAATCCTTTACCACTCAGGTGCAGGTTTTCAGCAGAAACAAATCCTGTAATGCTGTAGTATGAGTTGGTGTTGTATAATGGAAACTTACTTTTTAATGAGTCAAGACTTTTATACAGAGTTCCAAAGTACACCCCGCTCCATTCTGACATATAGCTGTTTCCATCAAGACTATCGCAGGTATTGGTTACTTGTGAATACAGGGTGTAGCCTGTTTCGTTGGGGTTGTCGTTGGCAATAATGTTGTTTTGAATGTCTAAGAAGCCAACACCCGATGCTAATGAAAGTGTACCGTTTCCGGCAATATTTCCTCTTAATGTGTTATGATATATTTTGATACGGTTTGAACCTGCAAGAATGTTCATTGCAAGGTTGTTAGTGCTTCGTACCATGTTGTTGGTAATGATTGATGCAAAACCTGAGTTGTATAACACAGTATTGGTATTACCACAGTATATACCAATTGAACCTATTATTGTATTGGCTGCAACGGTAATATTTGAGGTGTAATTAAGGTAAATACCGTAGTGGGGGTCGCGCCTCAACTGGGTGATTGTGTTGCCTGTAATTTCAGGATAGGTCTGGCTGTATGCGTAAATTGCATAATAGTATTGCAGCGTAAAAGTTGAGTTGATGATGCGGTTATTGGTTTCATAATCGTTGGTTGTATTTGCTCCGCGCATATATACACCATAGTAGCCGCCGTTTACCAAAAGATTGCTAAACGTGTTATAACTTCCCGAAGTGCCTGCCGAATAAGCAGTTGCCGTGCCGCTAAGTACAATGGCACTCAGGTTGGTTCCAGTTTGGGTAGTACCCGCATTAAGTTTTAGCTGGGTAAATGTATTACTGTCGGCACTGTTGGTTAGCCATATACAAGCCCCGAATGAAGCACCGGCAGTAGTAATGGTCATATCCCTAAACGTAATGTAATCGGTTCCGTTTAGTAATACTGTTGGCCTGTCGGCAGCAGCAGCAGCCGTATAGGTTACTGCAACTGAGTCGCTGTGGTTTTTTTCGCTTTTAAACGTAATAGTATTCGTTGCCGAAGCTCCTGCTACTTGTCCAATAGTAATACGTTCCGTGTATGTGCCGGAGCGTATGTTAAACACTACCGGTCCTGAAACACCATTGGTGTTTAAGCTGGCTACAGCGCCGGAAAGGGTTGGGAAATCGGGCGATGTGCCCCCGATTGTGTAGTTGCCCGATAATGCTTGCGCATTGAGCAAAGAACTACACAACATAAGTAAAATGGTGGTTGTTATGAGTTTAATTCTGAACATAATTCACTTTATTTAGATTAATTCTAAATTGCCGCGAATTTTGTGTTTTTCTGTACCCGTTACAATCGCTACAAAGGGGTAAATGTTATACCCTTTTCAGGGTAGTTATTTATCATGGGTTAATTTAAGCGACACTAATTCAGCCGTTTTGTTCACTTTGAGCTTTCGCTTAATGTTTTTGCGGTGCGTAGTAATAGTATGCTCGCTTACTGATAATTGCTCGGCAATCTGTTTTGCCGATAGCCCTTTTGAAATAAAGTACAGCACTTCTTCCTCACGGGTTGAGAGCTTTGCACCTGAAATTAGCTGCTTGTTTTCTGCATCCTCAATCATCTCACTCAAAATACTGTCGCAAAAAAACTTTTCTTCCCGCAGTGCAGCCGCCATTGCAAACAAGAAATTTTCTTTATTACAATCCATCATCAATAGGTTTTTAAAGCCCATCCGTGCAAGTTGAGTGTATGGGCTTAGATGATTACCCACAATAAGGATTACTCTTGAAGCCGGGATATGTTGACGGATGTTTTGAAGGAGGGGTAAGGGGCTAATGTTTCTATCGCTCATATCCACCAATGCTATGGCTTTTATGTTTTTAGCGTCGGGGTGGGGCATAACACCCGAAAGACCATATACTTCAGGGTCAGCAAAGTGGGGATTTGATTTAACTAACTGCTTAACAGACTCTTCAAGAACAAATTTGTTTGTAAATAAAAAGAGCCTGTTTTGCTTAGTCATTATGGGCGTTTACGTCAGTTTTTGAAGCAGCAAATCTATTGTTATTTAGAAGCAATCCAAATAATACACGCGAAGCATGACATTATTATGACAAATATCAGCCTGTTGTAAAAATTAACCTTTGTGATGGTAACAGCAAACAAACAGTAACTTTGTATTAACCAAATGTTCTAATACGAAACGGTTTATTAATAGAAATGAAACAACTTTTCAGACTTACATACCTAATCAGCGTTTTATTGCTTTCAAGTTGCGGTTTATATAGTCAACAAAAGGATGACTACTCAGCAAAAATTGACAGTTTAATCAAGGATACAAGTATCCGGCCTTTTAACGGAGTTATACTGATTACTCAAAATGGAAAAACAAAATACTCAAAAGCGCATGGCTATGCCAACTTTGACAAAAAGACTCCTCTACAGTTGAGCGACCAATTTGAAATAATGTCTAACAGCAAGCAAATTACGGCTGTTTTACTTTTAAGGGAGGTAGAAGCGGGAAACGTTGACCTGCACGCACCTATCAAAAAATATTTGCCCTACTTAACCCAAACTTGGGCTGATACTGTAACAGTTCATCAACTGCTTAACCACACGCACGGCATTATTGACACAGAAAAACCATTGCTTTTTAAGGCAGGTACAGAGTTTAAATACGGAAACTTATCGTATAGTTTACTTGGAAAAATAATTGAGTATTCTTCAAAAAAATCCTTTGCTGAGAATGCAGAGGAACTGTTTAAACAACTGAAAATGAATAACACATTCTGTTATTCAAAAGATAAAACCCAAAAACTTGTTTCGGGACATTTTAATAAAGACAATGCCTTTAAAGTGTTAGACTCAGCTCAAATAAACAGCAATTCAATGCCTGCTAACGGAATAGTTTCAACAGTTGAAGATTTAGCAATATGGAACGATAATTTGCACAAAGGAAAAATTATAATCCCCGAAATTTATGTGTTAATGATAACTTATAATACTTTGGCACAGCACAATGTTTTTGGACAAGATAAAATAGGATATGGCTATGGTATCAGAGTTAGTGATAATGTGATGCCAACGTATCTTGGCCATACAGGACTTGGTGACGGGTTTACATCTGTTAATTTGTATTTTCCGGATAGCGATGTATGCTTAATTGTATTAGAAAATCAAATGAATGATAATTTTGAAATTAACTATTACTTTGAAACTGAAATACGGAAAATAGTAATGAGTAGTAGTCTGACCTATTAAAAACAACACCCCCTTTTCTTTACTGAACAGGGTTTTAGTTAGTTTATAAAATAATCTCAACGGTTAATCATCCTGATTTCATCAATCGTTTACCTTTGCTGCACTTTTGAACACAATACTCATTATTGACGACGAAGAAAAACTACGTTCACTATTAGCAAGAATACTTGCCGGTGAAGGTTTTGAAGTTATTGAGGCCGCAGATTTAAAAACCGGCCTTAAAAAACTTGAACGTCATACCGTTGATGTAGTGCTTTGTGATGTTAAGCTGCCTGATGGTAGTGGGGTTGACCTCACATTGGATATAAAAAACAAATTTCCTGAAACCGAAATAATACTATTAACCGCCTACGGAAATATACCGGATGGGGTTAAAGCGATTAAAAACGGGGCTTTTGATTATCTTGTAAAAGGCGATGATAATGATAAAATCCTCCCGTTGCTGCACCGGGCTATTGAAAAATCAGCGTTGCAAAAACGGGTAAAACAACTTGAGCAACGGGTAGGAGAAAAGTTTTCATTTAATAAAATTACCGGCACTTCAAAAAAATTTAACGCCGCAATTACCCTTGCCCAAAAAGTTACTCCCCTTAATACAACAGTGTTGCTTACAGGTGAAACGGGAACAGGTAAGGAAGTTTTTGCGCAAGCAATACACCAACAAAGCCCCTTTCATACAAAAAACTTTGTAGCACTTAATTGTAGTGCCATTAGTAAAGAGATTATTGAAAGTGAATTGTTTGGCTACAAACAAGGTGCTTTTACGGGCGCATTGAAAGATAAAAAAGGATTGGTGGAAGAAGCGGCCGGAGGTACACTGTTTTTAGACGAAATTGGCGAAATGCCGCTTGATTTACAGGCTAAACTATTGCGGATATTAGAAACAGGAGAGTTTTTGAAGGCAGGCGATACCAAAACCTACAAAGTAAATTTTAGGCTGATTGCTGCTACCAACCGCGATTTGAAAAAAGAGAGCGATGAAGGACATTTTAGGAGTGATTTATACTTTAGGTTAAACGTATTTGAGATTAGTTTACCACCCCTACGCGAGCGGGTAGAAGATATTGAAGCCCTTGCCTTATTTTTTGCGGCACAGTTTTCAGCAAAAACCAATAAGAATACTTTTACTATTAGCGAAGATTATTTGGCTGTTTTGAAACACTACCATTGGCCCGGTAACATACGCGAACTGAAAAACATTGTGGAGCGTAGCGTAATCCTTAGCGATGGCGATAGCCTTACTATTGAAACGCTCCCCTCTGAATTAAGAACAATAACCTCCACTTCAAACAATCAGCTATCGGCTTTTGATTTGGCAAGTGCTGAGAAAATACACATCCAAAAAGTACTGAACTATACGGGGGGTAACAAAACCGAAACGGCACGCTTATTAAATATCGGGCTTACTACCTTATACCGAAAGATTGAGGAATATAAACTTGGTTGATATAGAATGAGATTAAAATCTTATTCTATTGCAATTACAAAGCGAAGCGGGACTTAAGTCCCGCTTCGCTTTGTAATTTTAACAACAATGGGTTTCAACCCATTGAGAGCAAAACCCTACCAAAATGAAAAAGCAACCCTACCATTTTGGTAGGGTTGTTTTGTTTTTGGATAATACTAAGACATTCAAAAACTTATTAAATATATGATAGTCAATCAACTAAAATCTAACTCCTAATCGCCAATCACCGTAGGTACACCTTTTGGCATAATCCGGCAAAGAGAATACGCTCCCTAAACAAGTATTTGTAACAATAAATGAGGGAGGTTCTCTTCAAAAACAGTTAATGACATTTTTGATATGGAAATCCCAAATGTAAAAACAGCTAAGAGCCTAACAAGCCAGATGCTCGCCTTTTCAGCATACACAATTAAGCTGGTTGATTCTAACCGGTTTAGTGAAGCCTTAAAATGTATTACCGATATTGAAGTATTGTGGCAAACATCAGGTCAAAACATAAGAAACATTATTGATAACCTTTTTATATACAGTGTTTCAAGCCACATGGAAGCATCGGGAGAATTAGAGATTTACCTTAATCCCATCGTATCTCCCAATTTATACAAAGCCTATCAACGCCAAGTTAACAGTTCAGGAGTTTAACCCGTACTAATTTTATAATCAAAATGATAGCCTTGTTTATTATCGCCATCGCAGTATTCGGGTATATGTGCTATGTACTTATTAAGCCCGAGAAATTTTAAGCCTTACGAACAATGAATACCGAAATTATTGGAATAGTTGCAATGTATGTCCTTGTGGTTGCCTTAGCAATCCCTTTGGGTCGTTATATCGGGAAACTATTCAATTACGAAAAAACTTGGTTAGACCGTGTGTTTAACCCCTTAGACCAACTGTTTTTTAAACTTGGTGGCATAGACCCTACCACTGAAATGAACTGGAAAAAGCACCTTATTGCGTTACTAACCATTAACGGTGTTTGGCTTGTTATCTGTTTACTGGTGCTAACTAATATGGAGTGGCTACCTCTTAACCCTGACGGTAATCCCTCTATGAGCTGGCACTTGGCCTTTAATACAGCAGTTAGTTTTATTACCAATACCAACCTGCAACACTATTCGGGCGAAAGCGGCCTTTCGTATTTAGGCCAACTGATATTAATGTTGTGGCAGTTTATAAGTGCCGCAACAGGTATAGCCATTTGCGGAGTTGTTTTTACGGCAATGAAAGAACGCTCTGCCGAAAATCTGGGTAATTTTTACAGTTTTTTTGTACGCAGTGCCACCCGTATTTTGTTGCCTCTTTCCTTTATTGTAGCCGTTTTGCTCGCCTTCAACGGCGTACCTATGACTTTTGAAGGCAAAGATACCATCACCACATTACAAGGTGATACGGTACAAGTTAGTCGCGGGCCTGCTGCCGCCTTTATCGCCATAAAACAATTAGGTACTAATGGCGGTGGTTTTTTTGGAGTAAACTCTGCCCACCCGCTCGAAAATCCTAACTACTTTACCAATATTGTAGAAACCGCAAGCCTTTTCCTTATTCCCATTGCAATGGTGTTTGCACTTGGCTATGTAGTAAAGCGTAAAAAACTGGCTTGGACTATTTACGGGGTAATGACCGCAGGATTCCTGCTTTTGCTAATTCCCTCAGTTACCAGTGAAATGAATGGAAACCCCGCCGTAGCGCAAATGGGCATCCAACAAAATATGGGCAGTATGGAAGGCAAAGAAGTACGGTTTGGTTCAGCCGCTTCTGCTTATTGGGCCATCAATACCACTTGTACTTCAAACGGCTCAGTAAATGCTATGCACGACAGCATGACCCCGTTAACAGGTATGTTTACCATGCTGGGTATGATGATAAACGGCTTTTACGGTGGTGTGGGTGTAGGATTCCTTAACTTTTATATATACATCATTCTGGCCGTTTTCATAAGCGGTTTAATGGTGGGGCGTACCCCTGAGTTTTTGGGCAAGAAAATAGAAGCCCGCGAAATGAAAATAGCAATGGCAGTGGCCTTGCTTCATCCTTTGCTTATACTTTCAGGTACTGCCCTCGCATCCTACCTGTTTGCAAATAATCCCGAAGGGTTGGCTGCATGGCTTAATAACCCCGGTTTTCACGGTTTTAGTGAAATGCTGTATGAGTTTACCTCTTCATCAGCCAACAACGGTAGCGGCTTTGAAGGTTTGGGCGATAATACCCCGTTTTGGAATATCTCAACAGGCATCGTCATGCTGTTGGCTCGTTACCTGCCCATCATAGGCCCTGTGGCCATTGCGGGTATTTTGGCAAGCAAAAAATACATCCCCGAAAGTGCAGGCACCTTAAAAACCGATACCCCAACCTTTGGTTTTATGACGTTTGCCGTAATAGCCATTATAGCTGCGCTGGCCTTCTTCCCTGCACTCACTTTAGGCCCTTTGGCAGAGTATTTCAATTTGTATTAAACAAAAAAATAGCGACTCCCTCATTGTAATACACCAAATCTGGTAACGGTGCGGCAGGTTCCCCCTACCAAGGGGGAAAGACAAAGGGGGTGTAATATCAAACCTTATATAAATGAAAAGAGAAAAATCTAACCCCTCGTTATTTCAAGGTCAACTTGTAAACGGGGCTATAAAGCAAGCCTTCATCAAGCTAAATCCCAAATTGATGATTAAAAACCCCGTAATGTTTACGGTAGAAATAGGCACCATTGTTATGTTGTTTGTTTGCGGTTGGGTATTGGCAGGTGAAACCGAGCAAGGCAGCTTTGGTTATAACTTAACCGTGTTCATCATCCTACTGCTTACCTTATTGTTTGCCAACTTTGCAGAAGCCATTGCCGAAGCAAGGGGAAAAGCACAGGCCGACACACTGCGCAAAACCCGTGAAGAGACCCCTGCAAAATTGGTGAGCGGTGAAACAGTACCCTCAAACCAATTGAAAAAAGGGGATGTGTTTATTTGCGAAGCCGGAGATACCGTACCTACCGACGGTGAAATTATTGAAGGTATTGCCACTATTGACGAAAGTGCCATAACAGGCGAAAGTGCCCCCGTGATAAGGGAAGCAGGCGGCGATAAAAGCAGCGTAACAGGTGGTACTAAAGTACTTTCAGACAAGATAAAAGTAGAGGTTACTACCCAACCCGGCGAATCGTTCTTAGATAAAATGATTGCATTGGTTGAAGGAGCCAGTCGCCAAAAAACACCCAACGAAATTGCCCTTACAATTTTGTTAGCAGGTTTCACTCTTGTGTTCATCATCGTTTGTGTTACCCTGCAACCCTTTGCCTTATTTGCGGGCACTCATATTCCCATTTCAGCATACATAGCATTGTTTGTTTGTTTAATACCCACCACTATTGGCGGTTTGCTTTCGGCCATTGGTATTGCAGGTATGGATAGAGCCTTGCGTGCAAATGTTATTGCCAAATCGGGCAAAGCAGTTGAAACTGCCGGAGATGTAGATGTGTTATTGCTGGATAAAACAGGTACTATAACCATTGGAAACCGCAAAGCCACCCGTTTTTATACCGCCAACGGCATTGATAAAAATGTAATGGTAACAGCCGCAGCCCTTAGCTCAATTGCTGATGATACCCCAGAGGGTAAAAGTATTGTGGAGCTTGCCCATACCGAGGGTATTAAAATCCCTGTTTCGCAAAGAGCCGAGAACGGGATACAGTTTGTAAAATTTACAGCCGAAACCCGCAGCAGCGGTATCAATTTGCCCAATGGTACCCGCATACGCAAAGGAGCGTACGATGCTATAAAAGCCAAAGTAGAAACAGCGGGCAATACCTTTCCCCAAGAAATTACCCAATTCGTTAACCAAATTTCATCAAACGGCGGAACTCCTTTGGTGGTGATTGAAAACGAACAAGTATTGGGTGTGGTTGAATTGCAAGACATCATTAAAACAGGCATACAAGAGCGTTTTGAGCGTTTGCGTAAAATGGGTGTGAAAACGGTGATGGTAACGGGCGATAATCCGTTAACAGCCAAATTTATTGCTGAAAAAGCAGGGGTTGATGATTACATAGCCGAGGCCAAACCCGAAGATAAGCTGCAATACATACGCAACGAGCAACAAAGCGGCAAATTGGTAGCTATGATGGGCGACGGTACTAACGATGCCCCCGCCCTTGCCCAAGCCGACGTGGGTGTTGCTATGAACAGCGGAACATCGGCTGCTAAAGAGGCCGGAAACATGGTGGATTTGGACAACGACCCTACCAAGCTGATTGAAGTGGTTGAAATTGGCAAACAATTGCTGATGACACGCGGAACGCTTACCACCTTTAGCATTGCCAACGATGTGGCTAAATATTTTGCCATTGTGCCTGCGCTGTTTATCGTTTCAATTCCTGCGTTGCAGGGGCTGAATATTATGAACCTGCACAGCCCGCAAAGTGCCATACTTTCAGCAGTTATATTCAATGCAATCATCATCCCCATGCTAATACCCCTTGCACTTCGCGGGGTGGCTTACCGCCCCATCGGGGCATCAGCCCTGTTGCGTCGCAACCTGTTGGTGTATGGTTTGGGCGGTGTCATTATCCCGTTTATCGGAATAAAACTAATTGATATAGCGGTTTCATTATTCATTTAAGCATCACTAACATGAAAGATTTAAAAATAGCCGTAAGGCTCACCATAGTTTGCCTTGTGTTTTTTTCAGGTATTTACACCATTTCAGTTTGGGGTATTGCCCAAGCCGCGCCTAATAACGGCAAAGGAGAAGTGGTTACACACAACGGGCAAACCCAATACAGCAACGTAGGCCAGTTATTTGATAACGACAGGTACTTTTGGTCTCGCCCCTCTGCTGTGGGCTACAATGCAGCAGGTAGTGGCGGCAGTAACAAAGGCCCAAGCAACCCCGATTATTTGCAAACGGTGCAAGCCCGCATAGATACCTTTTTGGTGTATCACCCCACAATTTCAAAAGAAGAAATACCTGCCGATATCGTAACCGCGTCAGGCTCAGGATTAGACCCGCACATATCGCCACAAGCAGCCCGTGTGCAGGTTGCCCGTGTTGCAAAAGCCCGCAACATCAACCCTGAAACATTAAAAACATTGGTAGCCCAATACACAGAGTCGCCTTTGTGGGGGCTATTGGGTACTGAAAAAGTGAATGTGTTAAAATTAAATATGGCTTTAGATGCCATTAAATAAGGTAATGAGACTTTTATTTTTTGCCATACTAATACATCTGCTCCCGATAAACGGTGTTGCAAATACAAACACCGATACAATAAAATCGGGTAGCACAAAAACCGCAGCACCCGGGGTGTATATAACTGCCCACGATTTTGCAACAGGCCGAAAAGCCCTTGTGGACAGCAATACACAAGGAAAACAGAAAATAAAGAAGCATTACATTTTTAACAGAGATTATATAGATGTGGTGCTGGGAGAAACCCAAGTACGGTATCACAAAGACAGTATTTATGCGTATGAGGATAATGACGGCAGTGTGTATCGCTTTTATGGAGAGAACCACGAGGAGTATAAAATACTTGAAGCAGGCGCAATAGTATTATACATGACCGAAGAAAGGGATTTTGCCTCAAAGCACTACAAACCTGTTATTTCCTACTTTTTCAGCACGGGGTATAATTCAAAAATCATCCCCTTGTCCCTTAAAAATATAAAAACAGCCTTTCCTGACGATTTTATCCTTCACCATTATCTCGATATGGAGTTCATTTCAAAAGAAATCCATGCCTATGATGAGGCTAAAAAAATGCACCTGATAAACTACTTGATTAGTAAGTATAAACAAAACTAAAAACACCAAAAACAAGAAATGAAACGTAGAATTATGTTAATGGGTATGGCCGCAGTGCTACTACTTATCACAACCCACTTGAGTGCTCAACAAAAGGGAGAACCTTTTGAAGGTATTGACCAAACATGGCAAAATGGTAGCGACCGAAGGGACTCTTCGGTTTTTAAAGACATGAAATACTTTACCCCGTCGATATTGGTTGATTTAAATTATAACTACTCGTTTAATAACCCGATAGATAATACAGTGGTAGGCTCAACTGCGTTGGCACGCCACAACGAGATGCAATTATCAGCCTTGCACTTTGGCGGAGATTTTAACTACAAAAATGCCAGAGCACGTTTTATGACCCAATTTGGCACACGCTCTACCGTTGTGCCCCGTAACGATTACAGCCCGTACAGAGGCCAATACAACCTCTCAAACGTATATCGTTACATCAGCGAGGCGTATGCAGGATACCATTTTAATAAATGGCACGGTATAAACGTTGATTTCGGGTTATTTATGTCATACATAGGTCTTAACTCGTTTTACCAGCCTGAAAACTGGGAATACCAAGCCTCATTCACATCAGATAATACCCCTTGGTTTTTTAACGGGATGCGTATTCAGATACACCCTACCAAAACCCTTAAAATTGAACCTTGGATTATTAACGGCTGGCAAAGCTACGGTAAGTTCAACTCAATGCCCGGTTTCGGAACAAACATCACATGGATGCCCAACAGCAATGTGAAACTGCTAACCAACGACTATTACGGAAAAGATGCTGCCATGATACCCGGCCGTATCCGTTTCCACTCTGATAATAGTTTGTTAGTACGCTACTACGACCGTCCTGAATCAAAAGGCATCAGCAAGATGGCATTTTCATTAACCGGTGATTTTGGTTTTGAAAAAGGCGGCGGTGTAAACGGCTTAAAAAATGGTGACTCAGCGCAAGGCCCTGCCCAGTACTTTATGAGCGGTATGATATACAACCGTATATGGTTTGCCAAAAACAAGTTTGCATGGACAGTGGGTGGCGGTGTGATGCGTAACCCCGGCCGTTATTTGGTATTATACCCTACAGGACAAGCCAGCCCTTTGCCAAACCCCAACAACCCTACACAAACCGAAGGTGCATATCCGTTTAGTGCTAATCCCGGCGATAAATTTGAAGGATGGGATGTTTCTACCAATTTAGATTGGATGCCCAACCAAAGCATCACATTTAGGTTAGAGTGGGTACACAGGCAAGCAAGCGTACCTTATTTTGCAGGTAGGGGCGGGGTAACTTCTCCCACAGGATATGCTACCACTGCTTTGCCTCCTGATTGGAGACCTGATTTGGTGCGCTCTGAAAACAAAGTAATTTTTGCAATATTGTTTAGAATGTAATTATCTCAAACTAAAAAGAATACTAAAAACAGGTAAGTATAAGCAGTAATAGCCAATATTTTTGTACCGTAATATTTTACGGAATGAAAAAAGGCGTTGCAACGATGTGTTTAATACTTACCTGTTCATCTTTTTACGCACAGGTTACCAATACAGGAGTTATGGATACTACCGACGTACAAAAAGAAGGTAAAGTTACCGTAGGCGGGTATGTAGATGCCTATTACGGGTTTGATTTTAACGAACCTAAATCGGGCGACAGGCCTTATTTTGTTTCAATGGCACGCCATAACGAGTTTACCATTAACCTTGTCTATGCAGATATAAAATACAGCTCGCAAAACATTCGGGCACGTTTTGTACCCGGCTTCGGCACATATATCAACGCCAACTATACCCATGAGCCCGGTGTACTAAAAAACATTGTAGAAGGGTATGCAGGCATACGTTTATCAAAAAAACGCGAATTGTGGTTAGATGCAGGAGTATTCGGCTCGCCATACACCAACGAAAGTGCCATATCAAAAGACCACTTAATGTACACCCGCTCCTTTGCCCCTGAATATGTACCCTATTACCTGTCGGGTTTAAAACTCAGCTACACCGTAAGCCCTAAGCTAAATGTATATTTATACTTGCTAAACGGCTGGCAGCAGATACAAGACCTTAACAGCGATAAATCAATAGGAACACAAGTAGAGTACCGCCCTGCCAAAAAATGGCTGATAAACTGGAATACATACGCAGGCAACGAAGTATCGCCTGCCAAACCTCAGAACCGGGGCAGGTATTTTACCGATGTGTTTTTTATTTATAACCCCGACAGTAAATTTTCGGCCACAGGCTGTGCTTATTTCGGCATACAACAGCGCAGGGATTTAACAGGAAAAATGCTTACTGACAACTGGTGGCAAGCCAACCTGATAGGCAGGATGCGTTTTGGCAAAGCTTCATCAGTAGCGGCAAGGGTTGAATATTTTAACGACCCCAACAGCGTGCAAATAACCCCCGTTACTGCTGCCGCAGGATTTTCGTCGTTTAGTGCATCTGCCGGATACAATTATCAAATAGCACATAACATAATGGTGCGGTTTGAAGGCAGAACATTTTGGTCGGATAAAAAAGTATATGTACGCAACGGTTCGGCGGTTAATACCTCGAACTTATTAATATCAAACCTAACCCTTTGGTTCTGATGAGTGAAAAAGAAGCATCGGTTCAGCACTTTCTTGACTTGATAAAAAAATCGAGGCGGGGAAAATTTAAAGTTTACATAGGCATGAGTGCCGGTGTGGGCAAAACCTACCGTATGCTGCAAGAAGCCCATACCTTATTACGTAGCGGGATAGATATAAAAATAGGTTACATAGAAACCCACAATCGCCCCGAAACCCATGCGCTGGCTGAAGGTTTGCCCATTGTGCCACGTAAAAAAACATTCTACAAGGGTAAGGAGCTTGAAGAAATGGATTTACAAGCCGTTTTGAACTTGCGCCCTGAGGTTGTGATTGTTGACGAATTGGCTCACACTAATATAGAAGGCAGTAAAAACGAAAAGCGCTGGCAAGATGTGATGGAGATATTGGGGGCAGGTATTAATGTAATTAGTGCCCTAAACATACAACATATTGAAAGCCTGAATAATGAAATTAAAGAAATAACAGGTATTGATGTAAAAGAACGTGTACCTGATAGTGTATTGGCGCAAGCTGATGAAGTAGTGAATATTGATTTAACGGCGGATGAATTAATACTTCGCCTAAAGGAAGGCAAAATATATACCCCTGATAAAATACAAACGGCACTTGTTAATTTCTTTAAACCCGAACACATATTACAACTTAGGGAGCTTGCGTTAAAAGAAGTGGCCTCACAAGTTGAGCGGAAAATAGAAACCGAGTTACCCCGCAATACTACACTGCGCCACGAAAAGTTTTTAGCTTGTATTAGCAGCAACGATAAAGCTGCACGCCATGTGATACGCAAAACCGCACGGCTGGCAAACTATTACAACAGCAAATGGTTTGTATTATACGTGCAAACTCCTGCTGAAAGTACCGATAAAATAGCCCTTGATAAACAACGGCATCTTATTAATAACTTTAAATTAGCTACTGAATTGGGTGCTGAGATTATTAACGCCCAAAACTCATCGGTTGCAAACGCTATAATTGCAGAAGCTGAAAAACGAAAAATAACCACTGTGTGTATAGGCAAACCCCGCTTTAGCCTCATACGTATAATTTTGGCAACCAGCACATTTAATCAATTGCTTACTAAACTATCTTCTACTGATGTTGATTTAATCATATTATCATGAGTATTAAAACAAAACTTGCTCTTAGCATTGGCGCACTTGTGCTAATTATATTGGCACTTTCGTATATATCATCAAAGTATTTAAATGAACTAAAAGATGATACCGAAAATATATTAAAGGCCAATTATCATTCTGTTGAATATGCAAAAAAAATGCTGGTAGCGTTGGAGCACGATTCACCCAAAAACATGGCTGATTCGTTTGATTTTTACCTGCACAAACAACAAAAAAACATAACAGAAAGCGGAGAGGCTGAAATAACAGCCAAACTTGGGGCTGATTTTTACCAGCTAAAAACCACGGGCAATGTTGATAGTGTGAAACGATTGCTTCGCGGTGATTTGTATGAAG
The DNA here is from genome assembly GCA_035906255.1 of Bacteroidia bacterium. GTDB lineage: Bacteria > Bacteroidota > Bacteroidia > UBA8524 > UBA8524 > SB11. The sequence goes on along the minus strand of JAMIFM010000033.1, from coordinate 23,877 downwards.
TAATACACATGAATATGCAGGCCATTATTAAAAAAAGTCATGTAGCTGAAGCAACTGCAAGTAAAGGTATCGGCTGGTTAACCGCCACTGGATTAATCAGTATTACACTGGCGGTGATTATTTGGGTTGTTTTTCCTGCGTATCTTTCAAAACCCATTCGCCAATTAAATGATGGCATCCGCCAAATTGCAGAAAAAAAATACTCTCTTAGGATACCTATTGAACGGAATGATGAGTTTGGTGAGGTTGCAGGAACGTTTAACTTAATGGCGGCTCGCTTAGAAGAGTATGAAAGCAGTAATTTATCAAAAATATTATTTGAAAAAAAACGGGTAGAAACAATTATCAATGGAATACAAGACCCGTTAATTGTTTTGGATGAAGATAAACGGGTGATTTTTATTAATACCCCCGCCCTTACTATCTTAAACGTTACAGAAAAAGAGATTAAAGGGAAATTTGCTCCCGAAGTTTCAGTAGGTAACGATTTATTCCGCAACCTTATCCGTGATATGATGTTTCCGTTGCCAACCGTTGATACCCAACTATCAAAACCTTTAGAAATTGTTACGGGCGGAAAAGAAAATTATTTTGAGAAGGAGATTATTGATATTTCATACACACCCATTGGTGAAAGTGGTTCGAAATTGCTGGGGCACGTAATTTTGCTTAAAAATATTACCGCCCTTAAAGAACGTGATTTTGCCAAAACTAATTTTATTGCCACTATTTCGCATGAGTTAAAAACCCCCATTTCGGCCATTAAAATGAGCCTTCAATTGTTATCTAACAAAAAAACAGGCGACTTGAACAATGCCCAACAACAACTTACAAAAAGTATTGAAGACGATACCAACCGCTTACTAAAGATTACGGGTGAGTTACTTAATATGTCGCAAGTTGAAACAGGGAATATCCAGCTTACCATACAAGCTGCTTCGCCAAGAAAGATTGTTGAACAGGCTGCCGAAGCAACACAGTTTATTGCAAGCCAAAAAAATATCAGTTATCAATTGAATATTGAGACTAATTTACCAATGGTGCGAATGGATGCTGAAAAAACCATTTGGGTACTCACTAATTTTCTTACCAATGCAATAAAATACTCGCCTGAACAAAGTGTTATTACTATTTCGGTTACCAGAAACGAGGATAAGGTACTTTTTGCAGTGACTGATGTAGGCAAAGGCATAGAAGCTAAATACCAAGATAGGCTGTTTGAAAGGTTTTTTCAGGTGCCGGGCAGCCCAAGAACCGGAACCGGTTTGGGACTTTCCATCAGTAAAGAGTTTATAGAAGCCCAAGGGGGACGTATAGGCGTTAAAAGCGAAATTGGTAAAGGCAGCACCTTTTATTTTGAGGTGTGACAACTAAAACATTGCCAGTATATTAGCGAGTACCATCTAAAAATTAACACGCATACAGAACAGGGTGTTGCCTCAATAAAAGTCTTTCAGCAAAATATACTGAAAGGCTTTTATTGTTTAATAGACTTGCGAAAAATAATCTAATCAACTCATTTAATGCGGATAACTAATCGCGGTTAGTTTCTTAATGCGTAATTAATGTTCTCTAAATTTTAAGTTCCCAAAGCTTCTTCTATATTGCAGCGTACTAAAAATTGTATTCTTCATGAAAAAAATCAAAACTATCATTGGCATTTTTCTATGCCTATTTCTCTCAGCCTCAACGGGATATTCCCGAAGCTCCACGGCTAAAGAGCCACACAAGCAAATTAAAGATGAAGGTGTTTTTGTTGCCGAAGAACCCTCTGCGCTGCTTGTTGATTGCAATATTAACGCAGGTGGTAACCTTACATACTGCTTTAATGAAACCAAGATTAACCTTTACGGCTCACAATCCGGCATTAATCTATCAACGGTAAACTGGTCGGTAGTTAGTAGCCCTTCGGGCACAACGGTTACAATAGCTTCCCCGTCCAGCTTAACTACTTCTTTTACCAGTGCACCCAGTTTTTTACCCGGCAATTACACTTTTGTAATATCAGGTAATTGCGCTAGCGACAACACCCTGAAAACAGATACAGTGGTTATTACGGTAACCCCTGCCGTAACGCAAGCTGTAATATCGGATGGTTCAGGCCCTGTAACAGCTAATCCGTATGTGGTGTGTACACAAGTGCAGCTTACAGGAACTACCCCCGCTGCCGGCGAAACAGGCTATTGGAGTGCGCAAACCAACCCCAGTGGTCACACCTTTTCTCCATCAGGAACAACATTAAATGCAAGTATGACACCTTGGAACACTTGTGATAATGTTACTTACTACTACACTATTTCAAACGGAGGCTGTGTTTCTATTGATACTGTAACCGTTAGATACCTACGTGTACAATCACCTGTAACAATTAGTGGCGGAGACAGAAGCTTATGTGGCGACACGATAAGTGTTGTTGGCTCATTTTTAGGTTGTTCAACATCTTCAGCCACTGCTTCGTGGCAAATAATACCGCCAAGCGGTGTTGCAGTACCTGCATCAACTACCGGCGACAGGGTGATTACTATATATTTTACTACCAGCGGTACCTACCAAATTATTTATAATGTAACGTCAACAGGGGTTTGTCCCGGCGGTTCTGATACGGTTACCTACAACATCTGTATTTCATCGGCTAACGGAATAGGCGCAAATGAAACACGATATGTTTGCGACGATTATCCCGACACTGTGTTTTTAAGCTCACTAGTACACTCTTTTTATAGCTATGGTAACTGGGCTGTATCAGGATATGCAGGAACTCCGCCTGTTACTATTGTACAAACGGGCACAGGCCAAGCCTATGCGTTGATTCATGACCAAACACCTGCCTTTTACAACTTTGTTATTAATGCCACAGGTGATAGCTGTAATTTTTCAGGTGTACCTACAATACGATGTAATGCCTCAAAACTTGTACAGATAAGACGAGCCACCAGATTCACAGCTGATGCGGATACATTAAATATTTTCTGCCAGTCGCCCGGAACATTTTACACACCTAACACCTACATCACAACCGTGGGAATTGGTAATAACTTTGTATTGAATGCATTACAAGTCCCTACGGGATGTACCTCTATATCAACAGGCGTTAACTACTCGCCTACCTCCAGTTTAGATTTCTCGTGTGAGGGCACTTATATTTTTAGGGCAGTTATATCGACCAGTATCGGCAATGGCCAATTTTGCAGGGATACGATGCAGTGGGTAGTAAATGTGGCCACTTTGCAAAACCCAAGCGCAGGGTCAGACTCATACATACGTATTTGTGATAACGACACCGTACCCTTAGTCGGTAGTGCTGCTATTGATATTCACGGTAACTTAAATCCAAATGCTATCAGCACTTGGACGCAGATAGATGCTAACCCTCCTGTTACTTTTGTAGGCTCTGTAAATAGTCAAACAGTTAATGCCACAGGTTTCAGCGTACCCGGAGTGTATATGTTTGAATACTCATTCTCAAGGGGCGTTAATTGTTATTTGGCCGACACCATGTTTGTAATCGTGGAGGAATGTGAAGCCTGTCCTGAATTTAGCTTACAAACTTGTTGTGATTTGTTAGGTGGTAATGTAAATGCAAGGGGTGAAGAGTTTAAGGTTGACCCCATGATTCAGAAAATTATTGATGATTACCAAAAATCGATACAAACCAAATACGAAAGGTCGTCGATGGGTTGCTGCGATTATTGTGAACATCCAACCGATTCATTCCCTGTATTTATTACTGATACGGCAAACTTCTTAATCAACCCTTCGCTTTATACCATTACGTGGAGTAATGACGGAACCAACCATAACAATGTGGGTTATGTGTTCCCTAATCAACAAGTAATTGTGACTATCACAGGCCCGGATTCTTGTGTTTCGATAGATACATTCTTGATTAAATGTTGCCCCGATACTATAAATATAGAATCGTATTGCACATGGGATCCTTGTGAATATCCTACCGTACCCGTACCGTTAAGGGTAGTTGACGGCAGTGGCAGCTCTATAGGCGCAGGTTATACCATTATGTGGAGTAACGGATTCACAACGAACTCAACATCAGCACTAATAAGCATGATGCCAATTTGGGTAACTGTTACGGATACATTAACCGGTTGTGTATATACAGATACTTTTGATATTATCTGTGAAGACCCTTGCATTCCTAAAGTACCGGGCAAACTAATGTGCTCATATTTCCATGGAGTACAAACATTATCGTGGGCAAACATACCGGGCATGACTTATGAGTTAGAAATAACCTATAACGACCCATTGTGTTGCGGAACACTTGCAAGGCCATATACCCGCACTTATGAATTAGCCACCAACAGTTATTCAGGCCCCTATGAAACTAAGTGTTTCTCATGGAGAGTACGCTCGATTTGCCCTGACGGAACAAAATCGGATTGGAGTGAAAGCAAATGTTCTTGCATACCGGTAGTTGAATGTATCCCTACAATACCTAACAACCTGAAATGCGAAGTAACACATGGCGGGCAAATGCTTTCATGGAGCAGTATTCCAGGGGTAACTTATGAAATAGAAATAAACTATAACGACCCTAAATGCTGTAATTCGTTCTTGCGTCCACGCACTGTTATATATCAAACAACCAATCCTAATTATTTTGTAAGCGGTACAGGTTGTTTCTCATGGCGAGTTAGATCAATCTGCCCTAATGGTGTATCAAAATGGAGCGATTTGAAATGTTCGTGCGCTGAAACAGTAGAATGCAAACCTGAAACCCCTACCGACCTTAAATGTGACAGCAGAAGCGAAACACTATCGTGGACACACATTCCGGGAGCGACTTATGAAATAGAAATAAATTATAATGACCCTGAGTGTTGCCGCTCTTTGGCACTGCCAACCAGCATCCGATATACGTTAACTACCAATAGCTACTCGGGCAGGTTTGCTCACAGGTGTTTCTCTTGGAGAGTAAGGACTATTTGCCCCGACGGAGTTTCAAGGTGGAGTGAATTGAAATGTTCATGTTTCTCAGAAGAGTTTAATTGCTTGCCGATAGTACCATTTAACTTAAAATGCAGGCAAGCACTGGGTGGCCAACTACTATCGTGGGATGCCATACCCGGAAGGACGTATGAAGTTTCAATTTACTACGGCGACCCTCTATGCTGTGGTCGTGAACAATTGCAATACATTTCTGTACCTATTGCTACTACAACAAACTCATTGTTTGTAAGTTCAACCGCTTGCTTCTCTTGGAAAGTAAGGTCTATCTGTATAACTGATGGTAAAAAATCGAAATGGAGTACTGTATCTTGCGGTTGCGCACCCATTATCAGAAAAAGTGGTGAAGCTGAAGAACTGCAAATAATTACTGATGAAAACACATCAGGCGGTGCTCAACAGATGGATGTTTCTATTGCTCCAAACCCTGCTAAAGATTTTGTAATTTTTGATGTGATAACAACAGAAACAAATCAAGGCTTAGGAAAATTAGAAATAACTACGGTAACAGGACAGTTAGTACATTATTCGCAAATAATGCTAAATGGAAAAACCATAGTTGATTTAACCAACCTAAACGGCGGAACTTATATTTATAAGGTAACGTCAGACGGAACCTTTAAAACAGGAAGAATTGTGATTACAGACTAATAATCAATAGGTTTATCAAACAAGAGGGTCTCAATTAATTTTGAGACCCTTTTTGTTTTCCATTCAGGCATACTTTTGTCATCAACGCAGATTATCATTCTATTAATTTTTAAACTCATAGAGAACGTTCAGAAAAGTCTAAGTAAAAGTTGTCCTAATTATAGAGGCACATACAGATTGGTTCGGTAATTAACGAGGAGCTGATTTTTCAGGACGGCCAATATCGAACTACGGGAAACAACCCTATTTTATCCGAATTATTCAATATTGACGAGGGTTTTAAACAAAAAACGGCCTCTGAAATCAGAGACCGTTATGCTTCGGTAGCCCGGAGTGTTTTATTATCGAACCATCTTCAGTCATTCTTCCTTAAAATCAATCATTTGCAAATGAAACCAAAAGTAATGACACGTATGAAAAATTGTTGAACCTGTTTAGAGGGTCAAATACTTAGCCCTGCTGTATACATTTCAAATGCTGACATTGAGCATCTAAAATTTATTTTGTTCAATGTACTGTTCAGCCAGTTCATTGTGCATAGTACTTATTTTAGGTGAATGATATAGAAAAATGATACCTGTAAGGGTTACGCTTAGTAGTATTAGCCAGTTGTTCGCAGCAAAAATATTTACTATTAACAGTGCTATAAAAATGACCAATGCAAAAAAAAGTGTGGTACTCAACAAACTTTGTATATCTTTTAGTTAAAGATAAGTTTTGGTCACTGATAAAAGCATTGTTGTAGTTTGTAGGCTCAATGTTGCAATTTTCGGACTTTTTGAATCATGAACTATTAGAAATCAATCCTTTATTATCTCACAGCTATAAGGTACTTTTATCGTCGGCACATAATAATGTACGTATAAAAAGCCTATTTACAAATGAAACAGACTAGAACTATTTATCCTAAATACTTTTTAATCTGAAATCCCTTCAACTTGTGTTTTCAAGTTTTTGCTTTTTTTTATTTGCCCGCTTATAAACAAAAAGCTTCCACTTATTGTCATCTTTGCCCGGTTATTAGTTGAAGCGAGCCAGTATTATACGTTTTATATACTTTTGGGGGTTACTCAATATTTTATATTCAATTGATAATGAAACACTTTTTAGTTTCTGTACTTTTTTTTGTTGGAAGTATATGCCATGCACAGGTACTGCTTGAAAATTTCCCTACTTTTAATAATACGGTAAGAGCCATAGAAAGCACCAACGACACTGTGTTTTTGGGGGGCGATTTTACCCGGGCATATGTAAAAGGCAAAAATAGCCAGTACATGGCTGTAAAAATGATAAACGATTCGGAGCCGGAAACTGTAGATGGCACCTGGCCATTAGCCAACGCTGTAATAGATAAAGTTATCGCTGATGAGGAAGGTGGGGTATACATTGCTGGGTATTTTACCATGGTGGGAGACTCGGTCCGTGCAGGACTGGCGCATATAGACAGCAATGGCGTAGTAACAAGCAGGGTACGGATTACCAAAGCCCCGGGTATAAAAACAATGACGCTGATAAACGACACCTTGTTTATTGGGGGTGATTTCACAAGAATAAACGGCCAGGCAGGCATAGCCCTGTTGGGCAAATCCTCACTCGCCGTTATTGGCAATACTGTAAACGTGTATGGTATTACCGATGTTGTATTAAGCGATGGCAGCGGTGGCTGGTATATAGGCGGCCAGTTTGAGGCAGTGCATAGCCGCAGAACATATATAAATTTTATGCACGTGTTGCCCAGTGGGCTGCCAGACAGCACCATGCAACTTAACCCCAATAACAGGGTATATAGCATAGTGAAAGAAGACTCGCTGCTGTTTATTTGCGGCGGGTTTTCATCAGTGATGAGTGAAAGCAGGAGCGGCATCGCTTCTTTTAACTTAAATACAAGCCTGCTTACAACTTGGAAAACCCCGATATTTAATGGTGAGGTTAAATCAATAGTTATCTCTGATTCATCTGTGTATGCTGGCGGTTATTACTCCAAGGTAGATACCTTTACCCGGGTTGGCCTGTCTTCGTTCCATATAAAAACGGGAGCACTTACCAACTGGGCGCCCAATACCGATAAACAAGTGTATGTGATTGCCGTACACGATACGGTAATATATGCAGGCGGCGATTTTACCAAAGTGGGAGGCTTATCTAGGTCCAATTTTGCTGAAATTGGCAAACGCAGCGGAAAAGCCACCGCGTGGGTATGTAACAGCAATGGCTGGGTAAGGGATATTGTAGCTACCAATACCCATTTATATGTAGGGGGGCATTTTACTGATATTGGGGGCTCAAGCTCAAGGGCAAAAGTTGCCAAAATAAACCGTACGACCGGGGTTGCCGAAAACTGGGGGCCTTATGCGGTAATAAATAATTTTGTGCGCACAGTTAAAAAAGTAGATACACTGATATATATTACCGGGTATTTTGAAAAAATAAACGGGGTACCTACAGGCGGATTTGCCGTGTTTGGCGAAAAAAGCGGCAAAATGCTTCAAACGTCTACGGAGCTGATAAGTATAGGCTGCCTTGATGTATACGATACCACAATATTGGTAGGTGGCGCAGATAATAACATGGTGGGTGTTAACCGCGGACGCATTGCGGCTATAAACAAATACTCGGGTGAGGCTTATAATTGGGCACCTGAGTTTAATGAAACTGTAAGTGCCATCTGTGTTACCCCTGATAAGGTATATGTGGGCGGCGAATTTGCCCATGCAGGCCGCGATTACCTAGCATGTGTGGAAAGAAACAGCGGTGCGCTAACATCATGGAACCCTGACCCTGATATGCACATAGCTACCATTGCCATAAAAGACACGATTGTGTACGTGGGGGGCAGATTTACTAAAATAGGCACCGTGAACCGCAATAATATAGCCGCCATTGGCGCACAAAGCGGTAAAGCAACCATTTGGAACCCGGTAGTTAATGGCTATTTGCTGGATATTAAAGTAGCCGATACAACCCTATACGCAGGAGGCGCTTTCACCCAGATAAATGGTGTAACCCGCAACAGCCTTGCAGAAATTGGCCTAGCATCGGGCAAGCCTACAGCATGGGTGCCACAAATAAACAATAGCAGTATTAGTTATGATATTGCTGTCTATGACACTGCAATTTATGCCGTAGGTACTTATTACAATGGTCCACAGAAAGGTTTAGCAGCCCTTAATCGTAATACCGGAAAGCATAACCATTTGGATATAGAATTCGGTACAGGTTTTCCCCGTTCAGTGGTGAGTGATGGCCGCAGGATTTTTGCTGTCGGCTCTTTTCAAATAGTCGGTGGGGTAAAAAGAATGCGCGTTGCCGCAGTGAAAAAAAGTACTGGTGAACTACTCCCATGGGCACCTAATATCATAACCGGCAATAACAGCAGCGGGGTATACAGCATACACGTACTTGATAGCACCATTGCTGTTGGCGGTTTGTTTGTTAAACTAGATACCAATACCCGCTGGAATTTTGCAGAAATAACAAAAAATAAAGGTACTGCTACTGCCCTGAAACTGGATGTGGACGGCACAGTGCATACCATTAAAAAATCCGACAGTACTCTATACCTGGGCGGTAGTTTTAGCACACTTGGCGGTAAAGTGCGCAATAATATAGGGTCGGTAAATTACAATACAGGCAAAGTAACCAGTTGGAACCCAAAGGCATCGTCGTATGTGCTGGATATGCACATACGCGATAGTATGATATATGTAGCTGGGGCATTTACCTCCCTGTCCGATTCGGTACGCGGAAGAATTGCAGCACTCCATAAAGACACCGTGACACTATCGCAATGGAAACCCCGCATACAATTTGGAGATGTTAACTCAATAGTGATGAAGGACACCACTTTGCTAGCAGGAGGTAATTTTACTACTCTCAATTCAGTAACGGTGAACAGGCTTACAGAACTGAACCTAAACGCAAGCACCCGCACTGCATGGACACCAAACCCCAACAACACAATAACTAAAATGCACCGCGACGGCTCGCTTACGTATGTAGTAGGCGCTTTTACCCAAATAAGCGGGAAGAGCAAAAACAAAGTGGCTGTACTGGATGGAAACGATTCTATTATGGAAAACCTTAATTTTCCTACGTCAAATCCGGTTACTATAAGTGGTGCAGGTCGCTATGTATTTCTGGGTGCCAGTTCAGGCCGTTACTTCGAGGTATATGATCTTGGTTCGGCACCCTCTTTCCAGGCAAGCCATACAGCCAAATGTATTGATAACATACCTGTACAAATAACCAACACATCTGGTAATGCGGTAGAACATTGGTGGAATTTTGGCGAGGGCGCCGCCGATACCTCTACACTGGCCAGCCCACTGCCAAAACTATACGCCGCAGCTGGTACATATACCATACAGCTGGTAACAAAATCGGCGGCTAATTATTACGACACATTTACACAACAGGTAGTAATTCATCCGCAACCGGTAGCCAGCTTTACCATAAACAATGATACCCAGTGCGTTGGCTACAATAATTTTGAATATACCAGCACCACTGGCATCAGCAGCGGCACCGTGAGCCTTTCGTGGAATTTGGGCGATGGGGATATTGATACTGGTATTGTGGCTCAACACATTTATATGCATGATAGTACCTACACTGTAAAGCTGGTGGCACAATCCTCATTTGGGTGTGCCGACACTGTCCAAAAACAGGTATTTGTAGGCACTTTGCCGATAGCTGCTTTTGCAGTATCGGATACTGCCCAGTGTTATGCAGGTAACAGGTTTGATTTTACCAATCTTGCTACTGATTCGCTGTTACCACAACAAACCCGCTGGGATTTTGGCGATGGAACTTATGATACAGTTCGTCACCCTGTGAAAATATACGCTACCCCCGGTCTGTTTCCTGTAAGCAGTATTATTACCTATGCCACAGGCTGCAGCGATACAGTATTGCAAAATGTGTATGTATATCCTAACCCAATGGCCGCCTTTGCCATTAATGATTCTGCACAGTGTGAAGGCAAAGATTCTTTTACATTTACCAATACTACCAATATTGCAATATCTTCATACCAATGGCAAACGGGTGATGGAAATACCTACACAGATTCTGTAGTTGCGCATAGCTACAGTACTATTGGCTCCTATGCGGTGAGGCTTTGGGTGCAAACCAACCATGGCTGTGCCGACAGTACTATGCGCCAGGTGTATATATTGCAGCAGCCACAGGCTTCTTTCAGCATCAATGATACTACACAATGCGAAAATAATAACACCTTCAGCTTTACCAATACCACGCCACAGGCTGTTACAGCCTACAACTGGCAAACGGGCAACAACTCATATACAGACTCTGTTGTTACTCACAATTACGACAGCGCCGGGATATATACCGTGCAGCTGAAGGTGGGTGCAAGCGGTTGCAGTGATTCTGCTGTGCGCATTGTATATGTGCATCCCGCCCCTGCTGTGCATTTAACCGTTGATAGCGACAGCATTTGTCAGGGCGATACTGCTACTTTAACTGCCATCAGTGTTACTGCCACACGCTTTTTTTGGTCTAGCAACAATGTATGGCAACCTAATGACAGTACTTCAACCTTTAAAACTACTGTAGCAGGGCCGGTAAATACAGTGGCTGTAAATAGCTTCCTTTGCTCTGATACAACAACACCTGTATCCGTTATGGTGCATCTGTTGCCATCAACTCCTTCGTTTGTATACAGCGGAGATACCTTGTATGCTACGGCTGGTTATGCGGTCTATATGTGGTACAGGAACGATACTTTGCTGCCGCTTGAAACTGCAGCCGCTGTGTATATAAACCTGTATGGCGACGGCACCTTTAAAGTAAGCGTGCAAAATGCTGCAGGCTGTGAAAACACCGCTGATACAACAATTACCCACAGCTCTGGTATTGAAGGCACAATGCAATCCGGTGTAAATATATACCCCAATCCTTCTACGGGAATTTTACATATTGAAACAACTGAACCCTGCACCGCAATATTGTATGATATTAGCGGCAGGGAAATAGCACACTACAAATTTGAAAGCGGCATAAACACCATAAATATGCAATTGTTTGTCCCGGCAATGTATTACCTGCAATTAACAGGTAAGGCCGGCTCAGCATATTTTAAAATACAAAAGCAATAAATTTAGAATTTAAAAGAGAGTTTTAAAACGGTTAGGCTTGCTACCAGTGAATGCACGAGCCGGAATCGAACTATCAATAATTTGTAAATCAGTTAATTATAAAATTATTTCAAATTGACTGAATTTCTTAAAAGCAACAAAACCCTTGCAATGCAAGGGTTTTCAAACTTCAGTAGCCCGGAGCAATTATTATCGAACTATTTGTTGCTCTTGGATAAAATAAATCAACTTTCTGCTGGCTTTAGTAAGGTTAAAGGGTTCTAATGGCTCAGGTTTTATATTTTGTAACACCGCCAGACAAACTGTGAACTTTTATCGCTTCATTCACTAATTTCAAACCCACATTCACCCTTGTTAAAGGTACTTCTACTCAATTGCTCCTAAAGCATAAGCTGTTATTATGAACTTAGCTTCATACTAATTTATTAACTATTATGAAAAGATCAATTGTTTTAATTCTTCTGTTAATGTTCTCTGTATGCTTTGCTTTTTCGCAAGACACTTCTCCTGCATGGATTGATGAGATTACTTCGGCTAATGCTACTAATACCGGCCAAAATATTCACAGGCACGGCAGAGTAGGTATCGGAACCCCATTTGGCCCGCTAAATCCAATAGCAGGGCAACTTCATGTTCGCTACAGCAACTCGGGTTGGTTTCAAGGCATGATTCTACAAAATGATGGCGGGCATTCAGTATTTACTCAATTAGGTAAGAAAAATGGCTCTAACCTAATTAACTGGATGCGATTTACTGACAATAGCGGTATGCCCAAAACGTGGGCTTTTATCCATGATTACGACAATAGTTTCAGGCTTGAGAATGAAATTGCTAATACTTACCTGAGGCCATTTATTGTTGAATGGGCCGCCCCAACCCATGCCTTTTATATGAGGGCTAATGGTAATATTGGGTTTAATACAAGCACCCCGCAAGCAAAACTTCATGTGAAAAGTGAAAGGATGATATTGGAAGGTGAAGGTTCTACCAGCCAGGATTTTGCTCCTGTAATTGACTTTAAGTTTGAAGGAAGAAATGATTATTGGTCGCTATTAAGAAGAGGGGCTACATGGCCTGACCCAAATGAAGCTAATAACCTCAAATTTGGCTTTAATAATGGCTCGGGTTGGATTAATTCTATGCGGTTAGATCCTGATGGCAATGCCTTTTTTTACAACTCAGTGGGAATAGGGTTACAATCGGCTGATATGCCCGGAAAAAATACCGATTACAGGCTTTATGTTGAAAAAGGAATTTTGACCGAGAAAGTAAAATGCGCAGTAAAAAACTCAGCAAAATGGGCTGACCATGTATTTGCAGACAATTATAGGTTGATGCCTTTACACGAAGTCAGCAGTTTTATACAAGCCAACCATCATCTGCCCGGAATTCCTTCTGCCGAAGAAGTGGTAAAGGAGGGGGTTGATCTTGTTGCAATGGATGCCAAGCTACTTGAAAAAGTAGAAGAACTGACCTTATATCTTATTGAGCTAAAGAAGGAAAATATGGATTTAAAAAGTAGGCTGGAAAAGCTTGAACAACATTAAGAAAGGAGATAACTATGAAATATTTAGTCAAAAATGCGGTTGCATTAATATTCCTTATAGGCTCCCCCTTAGTGCTTCCGGCTCAAATGCTGACAAACGGCGATTTTGAAAATATAATAAATTGCCCCACTTCACCTTGCGGTGGCAGGTTAAATCCCGGATGCTGCCCAAACTGGCACCGTTCTCACGGAACGGCACGAGTTGAAACCAGCGGCGCTTCAAATTATTGTTTGATGGTTTATTCAACAACCGATAATAGCAGAGGCGAGGGAGTATTTTATGACTACAATTTTGTGCAAGGCAGGTCATACCGGTTGTGTTTTGATGCCAGGGCAATCCACTTTAGCTGTAGCCAGCCGGCACCCGGCATTGTTATACGTGCTGCAAATGGGGTACCTGAAACTTCTTCAGACGGTTCAGCATCGTGTTTTGAGGCGATACCAAACCCAACAAACAGCCAAGTAATATTAACCGATAATTCATCGTATTCAAACTGGACACAGATTACGGTAACTTTTACAGCTAATGCAAATTATAGCCAGCTTTGGATTTATCCACAAGCCACTGATTGCGAAATAAATTTAAATATCGATGATGTTGCTGTTACCGACATCACCTGCACTCCTTTAGTCATTGCAGGCAATCAACAGGTTCCGGCAGGTGTATATGACCACCATAACACAATTATTGCCGGGGGTCAGATTGTATCAATAAATCCATTAGCTAATGTTGAATTTTGGGCATCAGATTATGTGCTATTAATTCCTGATTTCGTTTCAACCCCAAGTTCAGGAAACTATTTTCTGGCTGCAATACGACCTTGCGATCCAAGCTGTCCTTCGTCAAAAACTGGAAAATTAAATAGTGATAATTATAAAAATCTTGTTGACGAAGAATCTGTGGCATTAACGTTACTTACGGTAAATCCTAACCCTTTTACCAAACAAAGCACAATTACATATAGCCTAAACAGGACTGCATCGGTTGAAATGCAGGTGTATGACATTAACGGAAAAATAGTATGGCAAAAAATAATGCCAGAAGTAAGCAACGGCGAACATTCGTTACAACTTAACCTCGGTAATTTTCCGGCGGGAATTTATTTCCTGAAAGCTACTGTAGATAATAAAATATATAACCAGAAATTGATTTTAACTGATTAATATTTTGAGGAGTGTTTATCGCGCTAAGGGCAGGTGTATTTCTACAAGGGTACCCTGCCCTTTTTCTTTTTCAGTAATAGTAATAGTATATGTACCGCGTCCTGCACCATTAAGCAACGTCAATTGTTTTTGCACCATTTGTATGCCCAATGAGCGGTGCCCGGTTTCGCCTTTTAATTTTATCGATGTGTAATATCCTATTCCGTTATCTTCTATTCGTATTTTTAGTATTTCATTCTGTACCTCAAATACAATTCTGATAACCCCTTCCTTTTCATTCAGCTCACGTATACCGTGTTTCAATGCATTTTCAACAAAAGGCTGCACCACCATTATTGGTATTTTCACACACTCTATATCCAAATCACCTAACACTTCAATTTTATATACAAAAGTACCTGCAAACCTCACTTTTTCTAGAGCAAGGTATTGGTCTAACCGTTCTATTTCTTTTTTAAGTGTTATTGATGTGTTAGCACTCGTTTCAAGCGTATTCCGCAATAATTTTGAAAACCCTGACAGGTAAATTTCGGCTTGTTCATTGCGGCCTGTTTTAAGAAGTGAAAGAATTGAATTTAATGAATTAAAAATAAAATGAGGATTTAAAGATGTTTGCACTGCCTGTAGTCTAAGGTACATTATACGCATCTTTCTCCAGTGCCTAGTCCGTTCCCGCCTGCGTACGGTCCATATTCTATAGTTTACTACTAAGGCAAAAAGTATCAGCAATAATATCCCGATAGTTATTTTAAAAAACAATTGCTCATAAACCATTGGCACCACATTTATATCTAAACTTACATACTCTGTTTTATCCTGGGGCGAATAGGTTGATGTCCTTATTTCAAGCCTGTGTTTACCTTTAGGCAATGATGAAAGTACCAAAGAGCGGTTAGGCAATTCCTGCCACTCATCATTTAAACCTTTTATGCGGTACTGAAATTTAATTTGTGTTGATGCTGGAAGTAGTATTGCAGTAAAATTTACAATTATATTTCTATCCTTTGTTCTAACAGAAATTTGTTTAGGGTACATTTCGGTTTTTTGTCCATAACTCACACTTGTAATAAACAGCCTGGGTATAATCCCGGTCTCAGCATCGTATCGCTCGCTACCGATTATTGAAATACCATCGGGCGTTCCTGCCCACAGTTTCTTTTCGGCATCCATTGTTATCGATAATATATGGTTCGACATCAACCCGTTGTGCCGGGTAAATGCAATTAACTTTTTATTATAAAAGCGATAAACCCCTTGATAAGAAGCTATCCATATTGACCCGTCAGGGGTTTCAATAAGTTGTGAGATTTTTGTGCGGGATAAAAGTGTATGGTTGTATGGTTTCACAGAAAGTTGTCCCGCCTGTTTAATATACAAGCCCCCTCTTGTACCAATCCACAAATTACCCGTTTTATCAGCCACCAATGATGTAACAAATTTTGCATCCGCTTTTGTTGGACAAAAAACCTGAAATACGGTGTTGTTTACACTATTATAAAGCCCCTTATCCGTTCCAAAATAAAATGTGCCGTTTGGGTACTCACAAATAGCATTTACCCGTTTTTGTTTAATAGCATCAATCCAAACCTCTTCTCCCTTATCATGATAAGAGATGCCCGTATAGTGGCCTATCCATAAACGCCCCCTGGAATCTACCAGGCCCGAAATTGCCCCTTCTTTGAGCTGAGTGCAAGAACACTTTTGTGATTTTTCACTTTCTATACCGGTAGCAAAACACAAACCATTGTTTTTTCCAATAATAAGGGTGTCATTCCTCATTAAATTAAAGTACACATAATCATTAAACCCGTTGCATGAAAGCGGCACCTTACGCATTTCTCCGTTATTATACCGTGCAAGCATACCCCCCAATGAGGATATAAAAACATTATCATTTTTTGCATATAGTGAAGTAATGTTGTGATGTATTTTGTTGGGTATAGCTGATAAATACGCTATGTCTTTATTCCAAAAACAATATAAACCGGCTCCATATGTTGCCACCCATATATTATCCCAACTATCAACAAATAAATCATTAATAACTATAGGGTGATATTTAAACAACTCTTTAAATGTCACCAACTTTCCGGTCTTCTCCAGCCGCATCAGTTCACTGCCCGAAGCCATCCACAAATTCCCTTTCGAATCCACCACCACATCATTCCAAATGTGTTTTCTATCAAGCTGTATTACACTATCAATATGTAATTTATCATTCATTACATATACTTTTTGGCTAGCCAATGCAACAAGCTTTTTCCTCGAAGAAAAAACGATTTGAACATCATCATCCAGTGATAAATTAACCTGTTTAATTCCTGAATTATCACCATATTTGAACAACCCTAACTGGGTTAAGAAAATACACGAGGTGTCATCAACCTGCAAGATGCTTTTACACAAAAGAGTATCTTTTGCATTATGCCGAAGCATGCTGGCCTGGCCATTTTTTAAATGGTATATCCACTTTCTTGAGTTTATTAACAAAATGCTTTTGCGCGTATGGGCTATTTTTATAATTTGCTCAAATACAAGCCGTAATGAATCACTAAGAGCAGTGAGGTTTTCATTTTTAAACAAACATATTCCCCCGTTATAGGTGCATACCCACAATTGGTCATTATACCCGTGGCTTACATGTATTACGCTATTATCAGGCAAATCATTGCGTGTATCCCACACTTTAATTTCGCTCCCATCATAACGGCACAACCCGTTTTCAGTGGCAACCCATAAAAACCCCTTTTCGTCTTGGCAAACCCTGTAAATATTTGTACTGGGTAGTCCTTGAGCCGTAGAAAGATTAAAAACAGGCGGGGTTTGGGCGTTTAGCACATTAGTAATTACCAATGTACATATTATACAGGCCACGTGCTTAAACATATCAGAATGGGTATAAGCAAAAACGGTCTATCTTTTCTTTCAACAATTTCACCCTGTTATCTGCCACACTTATTTTCTCACCATTACTCATTTGTACATACCCGCCATCAGCAAAAAGGAAGCCCTGTAAATGGTATAAGTTTATAATATGTGACCTATGTATTCTAAAAAACCAATCCGACCGTATCCCGGTTTCAAATTTCCCAAGGGTTTGCGAACAAACCATTTTCTTCCCGTCGGTTTGGGTTAGCACCGTATAATTATTATCGGCTTTAAGGTCGATTATATCCTTAAGTTTTACCAAACTATACCCTTTGTGGTGGTTAAGTACTATTTTTTTCTCCAACTCACCCTCTACCGGTGTCCGGGGATTTAGCCTTCTACTTTCTTTAATGGATAGAAGCCGCTGGACAGTTTGTTTTAACTCGCTGCCTTCCAAAGGTTTCAGTAAATAATCAACAGCACCCGCCCTAATGGCATGTCTGGCATACTGCTCATGAGCAGTTATAAATACAGTATGAAATTGAAACTGGTTATTCAATTTCTCCAACAATTCAAACCCGTCACCCCCCGGCATTTCAATATCAAGAAAAATAATCTCAGGGTATTGTTTGTTAATTTCTATATATGCGCTATTAATATTTGTTGCTTCACCAACAATATCCAATTCGGGGCAATAGCTTTTAATGGATACTCTTAGCAAGTCTACTGATAGTCTTTCATCGTCAACAATAAATGCTTTCATTTTTCCAACAATGACTTTGATACTTTTAAAGATACATAAAACACCTTTTTAGTTGTTTCAGACTCTATTGATAATTTTACAACAAAATAACTGTATTAAAAGTTGGGACAGTCATTAGTTGATTTTGTCGTATATAAAACATCTTGGAAACCGAAGCAGAATCGAACTATAATGATGCTGTAAATCAGTTGTTTACGCTATTATTTCTTTGGGACTCAATTGTGCTAAACAACAAAGCCCTTGTGGCACAAGGGTTTTACTTAGTTTGTAGCCAGGAGCAGTACGTTATCGAACTAGATGAGGTTATTTCTAACAAAAGTAAAACATACAGGTATGCATGAAAATGAACATCAAACTATGACCGTTTCGTAATTAATTCATCTTTAACGTATAGTAACTTGTTCCATTTCTATCAATACCCCTTTACGGGTATGCATATTTCACCTTTTTGAGTGATTGTCTTCTAAGGATTGTTACCATTACTTTTGCTACTAATTAGAATCGTTCTAAATAATAAAGTAATGTTTAATTTCAAGTCACTCTTAGTGCTGCTCATTCTTATTACAGGCAGCTTTAAACTATGGGCGCAACCGCTGGCCGGCACATACACCGTAGGCGGAACATCGCCAGATTACAACACCCTCCAGGCTGCAACAACCGATCTTACCTCAAAAGGTATTTCAGCACCTGTAACTTTTCTGATACGTCCGGGTACTTATACCGAAAGAGTAACCCTTACACAAATCACAGGAGCCTCACCCTCCAATACTATTACCATTAAGGGTGCAGGAATAGACAGTACTGTTATTGCTAATAATGGTACTAATAGTGCTACTTGGGCTAATTTCTTGTTAAACGGCGCTGATTATATAACGCTCAGAGATATGACTATTGCCACTACCATAAGTACAGGGAATTATGGTGTTGGAGTACTGTTATACAATAATGCAGACTTCAATAAACTTGTTAACCTAAAAATAACCGGCAAAGTTGCCGCCCAAGCAAATATTGCGTTAGTGGTAATATCAGGGTCGGCAACATCAGTAACCAGCAATGGTGGCGGAGCAACAGGTAGTTATAACCATATTGATAGTTGCCAGTTTATAGGTGGTTTCAGGGCTATACGAGTACTTGGAGTAAACTCAACCTCTTCAGCCACTAACTACAAACCGGGCAATAATGTAACTAATAGTACTTTTACCAATATTAACTCTGAACCTATCAGCTTTGTAGGACAACAGGATTTTGTTATTAAAAACAATACCATAGGTGTTACAGGTCAAGCCGCCGGAGGTCAGGGTATACAATTACAATATTGCTCAGATTTTGAGCTATCAGGTAATACAATAACTGAAACAGGTATCAGAGGGTTTTACTTGCAGTTTATCAATACCAACCCTCATATTGCTAATAGCGAAGGTCTTATCTATAACAATATGTCGAAAATAAAGGCCGGTTTTGCCTTTTTTAGCGAACAGTCTGCAAATTTGAAGATATGGCATAATAACTTCTTAAGTACTCACGTCACCCAGCCATCTAATTCAAGCGCCGTACGCTTTATTGCATCCAAAGGAATAGATTTCAGAAATAACCACCTTCAGACTGCAAATCCAACAAACGGATATTTTGCATTACAGGCTGACAGCGTAAACGTTTTTTCAGCACTAAATTATAACAATTACCATTCAGCCTCTAATAATCTGGCCCTAATACAGGGTACCAGCTACGCAAATTTCAATGCATTTACTTCGGGACTTACCCAATACAACAGTAATTCAACCAACCGCATACCGGGCTACATTTCAGAGTTTAACCTTCACCTGAGTAAAAATGTTCCCTCACTTCCCGGAGTAAATGTCGGCATCACACATGATATTGACGAAAACACACGCCCAACAATACCCTCTATCGGTGCTGACGAAATCATAAGGACGGCTAATGATGCGTCATTCACGGTCTTTACCTCACCCAACGGCCTTTTTTGCGGAGGGTACCAAAAAGTTATTGTTAAATTGGTAAATGCAGGAAACAACGTACTGGATAGTGTGCGCATCAAATGGACACATAATGGTATCGCCCAAACGGATATACTTATTACGACTCCATTAGACCATGCTGAAAGCGGTAATCCCAATTCTAGGGAAATATTGCTGGATAGTTTCTTATTTACGTCAGGAGCCGAAAAAACCTTTAGCGCTTGGGTTACGTCTCCCAATGGCCAAACCGATAGCGATACAAAGAATGATTCAATAGCATTGGCAACAGGTTCTTCTCTATCAGGTAATTACATCATTGGAGGTTCCGGTGCTAATTTTTCTTCCGTTAACCAATTTTCGGCTTATATTAATAAGTATGGCATTTGCGGTCCTGTAAATATTTTGATACAACCGGGTGTTTATACCGGACGGATTGAATTGCTTACTGTGGCCGGATTATCAGCCTCTTCACCTATTAAAATTTCAGGTTCAGGTAAACAAAATACTATTCTGCGTGACACAACCTCGCTTAACGGAACAGTAAACCTTGCTATTAAAGGTTTTATAACTTTACGTGATATGACCATTGAAGCCAATGGAAGTGCCCAAGGTTACGGTGTTTTCACTACAGGAGATAGCATGCACTTTTCGAACCTGATAATTAACCTATCAGGTGCGTATAAAACAGGCATAAATTATGGAGGCCAATACAACCTACTGGATAGTTTGGAAATAAATAACGGCCAGACAGGGATAATGGGTGGGGCTTCTACAAACATGAATTATAATGTAATCCGCAATTGCACACTTATTGACCAGACTTCTAATGCTATCACCACACAGTATCAGGATCATTTTATACTAGAAAACAATTATATTCAAACACTGGGCTCAGGGATATGGGGAGTATCTAACTTCAATTACAAGGTAGTGGGTAATACGGTTAATTCTAAAAACTATGGTTTTTGGGATATGTACGGCAGTACTACCGACAGTAATTTCAGCTCTTTGGTCGCTAACAACATGATAAGTAGCCAAACTTCATCGGCTTATTATTGCTATTCAACCAGTAATGTAAAAGTGTTGCATAACTCATTGCGCTCAAATGCCCAAAATCCTCCGTTTATGCTTAGCCAAAACCGCAGTGTGGCTGAGTTTGCAACAGCTACCCTTATTGATTTTAGAAACAACCACTTGCAAAACGATAACACAAATGCTAATTCTTATGTTATTGCAGTTACAACACCCAATGCATTTTTTGCAATGGATAATAATAACTACTACGGCGGTGGCGGCGTTTTAGCCCGCGTTAATAATGTGGATTATTCAAACTTAGCTGCTTTAAATGCTGCTTATCCGACATTTAATATAGCTTCTTTCAACCGCAATCCCTTTTTTGTTTCAGCAACCAATTTATACGTTAATCTTTTCCAACCCGACATGAAGGGTTCATACGCTGGTATTGATTTTGATATTGACGGTGAAGCACGTTGTACAGGAACACCTGATATAGGCGCTGATGAATCAGAGTACAAACAACCGCAGCCTCTTGTTTTATACTTACCGGATAGCGTGTACGCTTCATCTCCTTTGTATGTGTATAATAGTCTTGCCGATGAGCCGTTGGCATTTACTTGGTATATTGACGGAGTTGCCGTATCAGACAGTAATATGCTGGATTATACTTTTGGTTCGGCAGGCACGCATACTCTATCTCTTACTTCATATATAGGTAATGTAAATTGTAATATAAAAGATAGTACCTCTGCAATAATTACAGTTTATTCCCCCACCAGAACCCCTCTTTCTGATTTTTATGCACCTGTTACCATTGCAAAAAGGACATTAACCGAACAGCTTCAAATTCTAGATATATCAAAATATGGCGCCTCATCATGGGAATGGTCAGTAGGCGGTGACGCTTACTTTATGCCTGATGAGTTCGCTCAAAACCCCAAAATATGGTTTGCAACACCCGGCTATTATGAAGTGTGTCTTACGGCATCCAACAGTGTGGGAACAGGAAATAAAACCTGTAAACCTTTGTACTTAGGTGCTCTTGAGAATGTGACAATGTGTTCAACAGTTAATGTTTCTAAAAGTTACCTAGGAAAAATTACAGATGATGGTGGTGAAAACGGAAACTACTCACCCAGCAAATCATGTTCTTTCCTTATAGACCCCCCGTGTATCAAAGATTCCTTAACTCTTACTTTCAATAGTTTTGATATAGGTATAAATGATGTATTACGCATTTACAATGGGAAAGACAAAACAGGTAACTTGTTGGCTACTCTTTCAGGAAATACGGGTGTGGGTGCAGGCACCTATACCGCACCTAGCGGTGCAATATTTATGGAATGGGTAAGCAGCAGTCAAGTGGCCGGCTCAGGCTTTGTTGCCACATGGGTTTCTCTTCCTGATACCGCTGCCCCGGCACCTGTAGCCGATTTCATTTTGCCCGATACCATTTATACCCGTAAAATGGCTCGGTTTGTAAGTTCCTCAATAGGAAGTAAA
The DNA here is from genome assembly GCA_035906255.1 of Bacteroidia bacterium. GTDB lineage: Bacteria > Bacteroidota > Bacteroidia > UBA8524 > UBA8524 > SB11. The sequence continues at coordinate 1,302 of JAMIFM010000033.1, read as the reverse complement.
CTTACTTACCAGTGGGATTTTGACACGATTGCCGGAATACAGACCGGACTGAATGGAGGTAAGAAATCTTCGGATGCTTTTGTATGGAATACTGCCGGAACCTATGAGGTAAAACTTATTATTATTTCAGGCTGTGGAGGCAACGATTCGATAATCAAACAAATAGTGGTAGTCGATGCCACCTCATCGCCCGTAGCCGATTTTGAGTCTTCGCGTAGAAGAATTCCTGCAAACACAACAATTACTTTAACAGATATGTCAAAGTTTGCTCCTGACCAGTGGATATGGGAAGTTACTCCTTCGACCTCAGTCACTTATCATAATGGAAGCAGTGCGCAAGACGCACAAATTTCTTTCCAAACCCCTGGCTTGTACACCGTTAAACTAAAAGTAAGCAATCTTTTAGGTACGGATAGTATTGAAAAGACTTCTTATATAGAGGTGTTTGAGTACTGCATTCCAAAAGTGGCCAGCTTGGCACCCGATATCGGCATTAGCAGGGTGCAATACAAAAACATAAATTATATAACCCCGGCCGGTGCTACACGCTATAACGATTATTTCAATTATTTTGCGACCCCTGTTGTTCAAAACACCGAAACTTTTGAAGTAAAAGTATCTCGTTCTACTGCCGGAAATCCAATTAATCGTAAAGTATGGATTGACTGGAATCAAAATGGTGATTTTACTGATATAGGAGAGTTAGTTGGTGTAGAAACCTCTGCCAAAACTCTTTCGCATACTTTCAATATCACAGTGCCCGTGTCTGCCAAAGAAGGTTCGACAGTGATGCGCATCGGCGTTGCTTATGACAATAACAACAACGAGCCTTGCGGGCTAAACCAAATAGGTGAATTTGAAGATTATCCGTTAGAAATAGTACTTCCTCAAATACAATCTCCGGTTATTACACTAAAAGGACTTGCTACTGATAGCGTACCTGTATTTGCATCGTATACTGACTCTGCTGCCACCGCTACTGATTATTTCGGAAGGGATATTACAGCTTCAATAACAGTAAGCGGAACAGTAAATACTAATGTAGTAGGTACCTATACTCTATCGTATGAAGTTGCCGATGCATGGCAAAATAAAACAACTGTATCACGCACAGTTATTGTGTACGATGCTGTTGCCCCTGTAATTACCTTAACAGGTGCTGATACTCTTACCATTGAAGTATTTACTGCAATTAATGATTTGGGAGCTACGGCTACTGATAATTATTACACCACTGTTGCAATAACTACTGACAGCAGTGCTGTTAACAACGCTAAAACCGGAGTATATGTAATAACTTAC
>JAMIFM010000032.1:0-75635 GCA_035906255.1 Bacteroidia bacterium | reverse complement strand
ATAGAAATTTACCTTTTAACCCGGCCAAAACATCTAAAAGGGCTCTATAATCGTCAATGGAATACCCTCTGTAGTGTCCGCAATCTGAGTTATAATATGGCGGGTCACAATAAAAGAAACTATCAGTGCTGTCACGGCTTTGAATCACCTTCAACGCATCGTTGCACTCCAATTGCACTAAATTAAGACGCTGCTGAAAGTGCTTTATAAACCGGCTCCGTTTATTATATACTTTCAGGCTTGTTTTATTCGTCTTTCGCTCATATCCCCAGCCACCGAACAACTGGCCGCTAAATCCTTGCTGCGTTTGAACATAGAATGCCCATGCGCGCTTTAAGTCGCTATACAAATCAGGATACTTTAATGCCTGCTCAGCCTCTCTGTGCGCTTTTCGGCTATGTGGCGTAGCAAGTATCAGGGTTCGCAATGCGCCGAATTCGGTTTGGCAAACCTTATAAAAATTCATTATCCGGCCATCAGCATCATTTAAAACCTCAACAGGGCTGCATGTTTTGCTCCAAAACACCGCGCCACCACCCAAAAATGGCTCACAATAAAGGTTATGTTTTGGAATCAGCGGTAAAATGTGCCTCAGCATCTTTTGTTTTCCGCCATAATAAGTGATAGGGGTTGTAATAATCGCTTTCATCTCAATTTCTCTTTAACAAAAAAGGCAGAGCCTATGGCCCTGCCTTTGTCGGGTTTTTAAACACCCATACTGCTGTAAAATATGCATTAATGATGTATTCGCCAACTAATACCGGATAAATTTATACTTGTGGAAGCGCCTACAGTTTGATTTGCCCAGCATTTACCGTCAGTATCAACCCTTATCCACGTAAAATCAGGATTGGTAATGTTAAATGTACCATCCCACGTGTCGCTTGTAAGCACAATAAACTGTTGATTCTCTTCGGGACGCAATCCTTCATTTAATTGGGTAAATGGCGAATTGGGCGTAGAAGGCGTAGCATCCAAGTGTATATCACCGTACAAATGTATCCGCCCTGCTTCCATACGGTAGTATGGGGTTGGCACAGTGTTGGTGCCCGCTTGCCATCCGTTACTTAGAAAAACAAAATCTTTTTTGGGATTATAAAAAGTATTTTCAACCCCAACAACACTCACATCCACAACACGCGCCATCCTTTTTATGTGCACATTACGGCTAATGGAATCAGCATACACGCGGGGTGAATATGTAGTATCAGTTTCCTCATAGGGCTCCCACCTCAAATCCATAATGTTCAAATCATCATAATCTGCAACAACCTGGTGGGCGGGCACATACATTATTTCGCCCTTATAAGCTATATAACCCTCTGTGCAGGTTACAGGCTGGCCGGATGTATTGCCCTGTAATTCGCAGCCACTAAAAATATAAGCGGGGCCATAATCAAGGCTAAACTTAAATCCATCCCGTGCAGCTGCCTGTAAAAAAGTAATATCATCAGTGCTGAATGGGTGGCCGCCTGTAAAAAATTCTAATCGATTCATAGTATGGTTAAAAATATTTAATTGTAAAACTTGTGCCTGCCAGCTTGTAATAATTTACCCGCGCAATAATCAGCGATTCACTGGCTGATAATGCAGTGGGCACATAAACAGTAAACTGGCCTGATGCTGTTTGCTCAGGGATAGTATAAACATACCGGGGTGATGCGCTTTCGGTTGTTTTATACACATACAACGGCGGTTCACCCTCTACTATCTTATAAATGTAATATACCGGCGAGCCGTCACTATTTGTAATAATATAAATCCGGCGCAGGGTATCATCAAAAACATTGTTCAATAGCGCCGCCAGTACTTTTTGCTGGCTGGTGTATTTAAGTTTATAGTCCAGTTCTGCAGCTACAGTAAGAAAAAGCCCGTGCAAGGTTTCCACCGGCTTTATAAGCACGTATAACCACGCAACGGAAACGGCATTGCGCAAAAAATATGGCAATATCCTTTCTATCCAGTCTTTTATGTTCCACAGGTAAATCATTGGGCCACGTAGGTAATTTGTGCTGATAATGGGAAAGCAGGGTCAATAGCAAAGTAACCGGATGAAGGATTGTAAATGCGCGTTACTGCCGCATAGCTGCCCCCATCGGGTTTGCATTGTATTACCAAATCGCCGGTATCTTCTACACCACTCACCCCCTCAACAGCATCACGGAATTTGTTTATATTCAGCGCACCATCAAAATAAATACCGTTTAAATAGTTATTAATCGCCGTTTCAACAGCAGACTGGAAACTGGCTAAGTTTAGCTTACCGTCATAATAAACGGTAAAAGATACCAGTTTCACTAAATCAGGGTCGGTGCTTACAATAGTGGTGCGAGTGCCTGCAAACTTTATATCATTAATGTATGATTGAAACGCAACGCGCTCAGCGCTGGTTAGTTTTTCCAGCGTGCCCGCATTATCTTTTGCCACTTTTATAGTAACAATACCCGAATTGCTTAATACCGCTACCTTATCCACTATTTTGGCGGCATCATCAATCACAGAATAATATAATTTGCCGTTGCTTTCGGTAAGGGCATAGCCGTACTGAAACTCCAATGAGCGGGCAGCATACCATTTTTCAGTACCGGGCACTGCCGATTCGGCCAGCGCTTCCAGTTCGGCCTGTTTTGCGTCCCACATCTGCTCTAACACCAGCTGGGCAATAGCAACAATGGAGCGCCACAAACGGTATATTGCTGTTTTACTTGTGCTGGTAAGCCCTGCCAAACCGGGTTCAACCGCTTGGGCGGCAATCATTTCTGCTTCAATTTCCGTTAGTGTACGTGCCATTACTCTTTTTGTTTTTTGGGTTCAAGGTCACCATTTGGTTCTTTTGGCAAAGCTGCCGCCACAACCTGTACACAACTATCAAGATACACGTGATCGTTAAAGTTTAATGCAAGTGTTTTAACCGCATTGTTTAGAACTTGCAATGCTTGTGCGGGGGTAAGTTGTTTAGTTAAATCTTCCATTTTGATCTAATAATTGAATTGCTGATTCGTGTAACTGAAAATAGTTGTAACCGTTATCAATGGCATTTATGTAAAAATCATATTCACTCATAATACCACCAGTTTCAACTACGTTTCCGTTAGCATCAACAAAGTGGTTTTTATCAATTACAAATGTTTTTTCATAACCTGTTATACCGGGGCCGGGCAATATGTTGCCTTCATTATCCACATACTCAATGTAGTAACGCACAACTATTTGCTGGTCTATAGGTCTGTAATCACTACTAACCAATGTAGCCTTTCTTGCAAGCAAATTTTGAGGATGATTGCTTATTGTCTGTTGTATTACCATAAGTTATTCCAGTTAGTTCCGTCATATCCCTGATGCTTCCCTGCGGTAGTGTTAAAAATTATTGCCCCTGCTACTAAGTTTGTGAGTGCGTTTCGCTCAGTATCACTTAGGCGGTGTGTAACTAAATAACTATGCTTGTTAACTCCATTTAGTAACACCTTACCGCTTGTCACCTCAATAGCTCTAAAATCATTTGCATTAGTTACTGTTCCATTTATGTATAATGCAGATACTATACCTGTTGCCGTGCCTGTTTGATTGATTGTGCCGTTTATTTCAACACCTGAGTACCTGCTTGCACCCGAACTACGAGTGTCACTAATACCTACCATAAGTTGTCTTGTTGCAACAGACGCTGCTGCACTTACACCTGACGATTGTATATTAAAGGCTTGCGACAAAGCGTTACTAAGTGTATTTGCGGGGTTTATTGCTACACCACCACCACCAATTAACGTAAATGTTAATATTGATGATGAATAAGTAAGTTGCACGTTAGGATTACACAAGTTTGTTGTACCATCATTACCCACCCTAAAACGTGTTGCGGGGCTTGCGCCACCATTTTGGATTAAAATTGCATCACCTACGGTTGCACTTGACCCACGAGCGTGCAATGTTGCTGCTGCCGTAGTATGCCCTATTATTAGACTTGAACCGTCAAATACAAAATTTGCATTTTGCTGGTACAGGTTATTTGCAGCCCCGAAAAGCACTTGATTAGTATTTACAGTAGGAAAACCAAGATTAGTGCGTGCGGTTGCGGCACTACTTAGGTCACTTAAATTGTTAGCCCGTATAGCATACCCTGCGCTGGCATGGTTACCCCATCCAAACGCCGTATCCCAATTTGCAATTTTAGTATTTGTTATACCATTTGCCGGATGATTAGTTGTCATCCAATCCGGCGTTGCGGGTACCCAATCTGTACCGTCAAATTTCAGGTATTGGTTGGCAATAGCAGTAAGTGCCCCAGCCGTATCAGTATGATCGCCTAAACGGTGCGGGGTAAGTTCAAACGGGGTATCAATGCCCACGTCATTAGCAACCGGGGTATTTACGGTTACATTTGTTTTGTTTACTGATATTTCTACATCAATTGCCATTATATCCTGCTTGTTTCGCTATCTTTTACAAAAAACACAGGGGCGTTTTCCACTTCCACTTCTACCCCGGCGGGGAAACTCAACTCAAAAGCCAACTCACCCAACCAGTAGTAGCTTGTATCGGCAGCATCTAACAGCACGGTGCATTTATTTTCATTGCCAGTACCGGCCACCGCCTCCACATCGCCCCAGCCTGTGCCGCCTGTTTTGCGGTATTTACCAACCAGTTGCTTATTTACCAGCACCAGCACGGTTACTTCGCTTAAATCAGCAAAGTTTAGCGGCAACCCGCCTGATTTTAGGGTAAACCTTACTTCTTTAGTTTCGCCCCGGTATAGTATTTCGGTTGGTAACATTTTTAAATACTCCTCCAAACTTCAAAGTATATGGTGCCTATGTCTGCCGGGTTAGTGCTGTTGATACTAAAGCCAACGCCACCGTTTCTGTCATCGGGGTACAAATGGCCCATGTTGGCCCCGGCACTTTGCCTAAAAAGCTTTATTTCGTCAATATCTGTAAAACCTGCCCATGATACGTTTGCTATGCCTGCCACAAGGGTAACCTGCCCATTATGCACCTGCTTTTTGCCATTAAAGTATCCGGTAACAGTCGTTAAATCGGCTGCTGTTGCTTTAGCATCCAACGCCGTTTGCAGCCCGCTCACATCCCCAATGGCTATGGCAAGTATGGCTTTTGCTTCGGCAGCGGTAAGGTTGGTAATTTCACCGGCGGCTTTGCGGCCCACAAATTGTGAGGCGGCCACCGTAATAGCGGCTATGGTGCCGCTATTGTTTTTGTACACAATGGTGTTATTGGCATTGTATGCCGATAACGCCAGCTTTGCATCCAAAGCGGCCTGCAAGCCATCCACATCAGCAATGGCAACCGCCAGTATGGTTTTTACATCGGCGGCACTAAGCCACCTTGCAAACGTGTTACTGTTACTGAATTAAGTGCCATTATTTAAAAAATGCTTTAACTGTTAAAAACAAAATCAGAATGCCTGCTGCGCCTAACACAAACCAAATCCAAAACGGGGTTTTGTATTCCGTTACGGTTTTTGTTGCGGCTTCTTTTTTTATACGCTCTATCTCTTTTTGCAGGGTATTTACAACTTGCGGCAAGGCTTCACACTCTGCCTGTAGCCTTCCTGCCGTATCTGAATAAAACTTTAACACCGCATGGTTATTGCGGTATATAATTGTATCCCTGCCTTTTTTTATCTGTTCCAGTATGGCAGCCAGCGCAGTACTGTCAATTCCCGTACTCACGGTTGCGCCCGGAACTGCCACCTGAACATCTTTAAGCGTTTCCTTATAGGTTTCTTCAACCGTATTTTGGGCAGGCAATTGTGTTTTGCAGCCGCCAAAAAGCAGTAACAGCAACATCAATAAAGCCGCTGTACCGCCTGTATTACGATTGTCTTTTGAAACCAACAGGCCAATACCCAAACCAATACCAACGCCTGCTTCTGTCCAGCTTATTCCGTTAGTAAATACACTAACCACACTGGCAATTATGATTATAATGCCAATGGTGGATGTTATCGGGTTATTGAAAATCCTGTTTTTCATTTTATTAGTTGCGGGGGGCGGAATCGAACCGCCGACCTGTGGATTATACTGCTCTACCGCTGCGCTACCCCGTTTTGTTAGTTAGTTTGCCGTTACGGTTGACACATGGTCGAAAGTGCTGCCGTTATACACATACATAAAGTGTTTCACTTTACTGATGGTTCCGCCCTGGCTGGTGGTGTATGAAAATCCGGTGCCTTGCACCAGCGCGCGGGCAGTGCCGTCACTGCCTGCTTTTATTACCAATATTGCACCTGCCTCTACGCCGCTATCAACAGTAAGGTTTACGGTTGTATCCTGCGCCATTGTGTCCACGGGCACAATAGTCATTTGGTTGGCTACACTCACTTCAATTGTAGCAGCATCTGCAACGCTGGTTTGCACATCGGCGGGGCCAAAGGGGTATTTAGGATTTGCCATTTTTGTAGGTTTTATTGTTCGTCTTTAATGGTTATGTAAACTTTTTCGCCCCGCCCTATGGCGTTGGCAATAATTGGATAATTTGTTGTGTAAGCGTCAGTGCTTTGCAGCAGGCTTATCCTGCCATCCTGTTTGCTAAGCCGGTTACCCACCAGTATGCACCCTGCAGTATCCTTATCGGTGTTTCCAATATGGATGAGTATATCCTTAAAGCCGGGTACATTTTGCAGCCACAGCATGCCTTTATGAAAGGCAAAGCGTTTTTTGTAGCTTTCATGGTGGCCGCCAAAGGTGCGCAGTATTATCTCGTACTTACCGGCAGGTATGCGGGTTTCGCCCCACACCTTCACGGCCCGCTTTTCATCTTCCAGCGTTTTGCACAGCAGTTTACCGTTCAGGTATAGTTCGCCTGCTGTTTCCTGGCTGTTAGATTCTTTGCGGTATAATACAAGTTCAAGCATTGCGCTTATTTTCCTTTGTTGCCCTTGCCTTTGTTGCCGGTTTCTGCTTTTTCAGCATCTTCTAAAGACGCTTCACCTTCCCCGGCCAGTTCACCGGCTTTGGTGTTTTCCTCACCGGTAGCCGCGCCTTCTTTTTCCTCATTGTCAGCGCCCACTTCCTCTTCTGTTTTTTTAGCAGAAGCTTCCAACTCGGCAGCTATACGCGCGTTTTCCGCTTCCTCAGCTTTTTTGGCGTTTTCCACTTCGTTATCGGCATCTGCAGCAAGCGCGTCAGCGTCATTTACCAGCTTTTCCACCTGTGATTTTGAATACGGTGTTATAGTACTATCGGCAAGTTTGCGCGCATGGTTATTTGCATCGCCGGATTTAAAAAATGTTTGCCCGTCGCTGGTGCCATACAGCACTCCAACACCGGGGTGTGTGTCGAACGTGGTTTTTAGTTCTTTTAATTTGTCTATTGAGTTCATAACTAAAAGTATTGGTGGGTATTCCCTTCACGCCCCTAAGCCCGCCCCTTTTTACAGGAAGCGGGCCGGGGTATTCACCCAAAAACTACAATTCGTTAAATTACTGGCCTTGCACCAGGGCTATTACGCCTTTTTTATCCTTACGGATTTTACCGCCTGCACGCACCATTGCACTGAATATTGAGCCGTAGTATTCAGGCTTATCCAAATCGCTGTAAACTTTAATTTCGCCTTTAGCGCGGTTCACAAAGCGGGGGTGCCAAAACAAAGCGGCCTCATTATCAGTGGTTGCAGCGGTTGCGCCAAAAGCCTTTTTAACAGGTGTTCCGCTGTTATCATACACTGCGGTGCCATTACGCACCAACAGGGTAAAGCCCAAAAGGCGGCCTATGGTGCCTTCAATCAGGTTGGCGGTGCCAATCTGGTCAAGCCTCACAAACCCTTCAATACCCATAATATCCGCTACCATTGCGGGAGTTATCAGCGCAAAACGCTGGTCACGGGGCACATTCATCCTGTCCATCACCTCGGCAACTTTTATCAAATCAGCCTGTGTAACGGCCTTACGGTTGCCAGTGGCACTCGGTGCTGTTGCCACCCTGTTTGCGCCGGTGGTGCGAACGATGTTATCCGTACCATCAGGCAGCCATAAGTTGGCGAAATAATCGGCCAGTTTAGTGCTAATGGTATCAGAGTGCTGCATGATTACCGATTGGCGTTTGTTATAATTGATTTCCAACTCTTCGGTATCGCTAATAAGGGTAGGATCACTGGTAAACTCTTCCAGGTCATAATCGTTAGTATCATCCGTGCGTTTTGTAATAGGCGCGGGCAATGTGCTACGATTTATTTCTACATTAGGATTTACGCCCTGTACAGGGTATTGAACCGTTTTACCATTGGTAACAAAGGCGGTATCGTCTACCGAGCGGCTATAAAATGTATTGTCAGGAAACAGTACTTTTTCCAAATCGTTTCGGAATACCGTTACAAACGGATTGGCAAAAGCCACTGCATTGGGGCGGTTCACCAATAAAACGGCTGCAAGGGAAATTACCCCGCTGATATGCAGGCTTGCGCCTTCATAGGCTACCTGGTCAACCCCTGCAATACTCAGCACTAATGCGCCGAAAAAGAAGCCGACAAAAGCGGCCAGCAGGGTGTACATAATTGCTACTGAACTACGGATTTTCATTGTATTTTCCTCTTTTCTGTTTTTTTGCTAATTAGTTTTTGTCAGGTTCTACGCCGTATTGCGCTTTAAACATCCCCGCGTATTTATCCCACTCTTCGCGTTTCATTTTGGCAAGCCCTGCGGGGTCATGCTTTTGCCAGGCTTCCATATCCCAGGTAGCCTTGTTTTTCACGTCAAATTGTGCAGATGGTGCAGGCTGAGTGCCTGCGGGGGAGGTTTTCAGGTGTGCGTTCAAATCCACTGTTGCAGGTTTGTTTTCAACCGGTTTGCCGGTCATGGCGGCAAAAGTGTTTTTAACGGTGTCAAAATCACTTTCGGCCAATTTTGTCCAGTTGGCTACCTGTTCATCAGTAATTTTACCCTCGGATTTGGCGGTATCAATAAGGTTTTTCACTTTATCGGTTGAGGCCGCTTTCAATTCATTGGTGAGGCGTGTAATTTCATCCTGCTGGTGCTTAAACAGCTTTTCGGCTTCGTTAATTACGGCCTGCTCATCGCTGTTATCATTCAGCGAGTTGGTAATGTTAAACTGCATCAGTTTTGCCATCACCCATGTTTTAAACTTATTCATTGTCTCCGGTTTGTTTTGGTTGAGTTGGTTATAAATCTCAAAAACCTCTGAGGGCTTTTTATTGGTGATTGAAGGAGCGGCGTTAGAAATGCCGTTGCCATCAATGGTTTTGTGGGATATACCGTATTGCTTGCATGTAGCAGCATTCACCCAGGTCATCTTGCCCGGCTGTAACCAGCTTTTTACGGTCGTTTCAGGCTGGCCGGTTTGCTTTGCATAGAAAGCTACCACTTTGGTTTCCATGTCTTTAAGAAGCGAAACCATACCTTCCATGCCTTCGGCTTCACCGGCAAATACCGCCTGCGGGCGGTGAATCATCAGCATGGCGTTAGCCATCATTCTGCGCTCTTTGCAAGCCAAAAACAACGCTCCGCCCATACTTGCCGCCATGCCTTCCACAGTGCCGATGGTGTGCGCCTTTGTGTTTAAAAGCAGGTCAACAATTGCCCAGCCTTCCAACATGCTACCGCCATTGCAATGGAAACAAAGCTCTATTGTGCTGTACTGCTGCTCCAGCGCCATAAACTCAGTGCGGAAACTCTCGTAATCCACCTCGTTTTCATCCGTACCGATGTCACCAAAGATTTTTATCTGAGGAACCCCTGCTTGGTTGACTATGTTAAACCACTGTTTTGGCATAATTGTACCGCAAAGATTGTCAGAATGGCAGCCTGTGGCAAGTTGCTATTCCTCATAATGGCGTAAAAACTGCCATTATTGCAGAAAAAACAGCAATAAAGAAAATGCCATTATGGCAGTACAAAAGGGGTTTGGCATCTTTGTATGCGAAATGGCACTTACAGACAAAAAAAATCAGGCGAAACGCTTGTACATGGATACCGACCTTTCGCAAAAGGATATAGCCGACTTGCTGGATGTGAGCGAAGTAACAATGAGTAAGTGGGTAAAAGCCGGGGGGTGGGAAACCCACAAGGCAGCCGTTCAGCTATCTAAAGACAGTATCATCAAACGGCTGTACGAAAACATTGCGGCCAAAATGGAGGACGGGGGCAAAATTACCGCCGATGATGCCGTAAAGTATGCCAAAGCTATAGACCTGCTCAGCAGTAAAGGGGTTAACGCTTCCAATGCCATCAACGTATTTAAACAGTTTACCGGCTGGCTGCAGGGCCGCGACTTGAAAGCGGCAAAGCTGATAATATCATTTCAAAAGGAATTTGTAGCTGAACTATTAACCAATGGCACAGGAAATTAAAAAACGGGAATACGAGGAGTGGTTGGAGTTTTGCCAGCGGGTAGAATCTGCAACCGATATACCTGTTAACGAACCCTTTGAACAAAAGCAAACGCGCCTTAAACACCTGCTAAAGGATGAAAACTACAACGAATTTGTAAAGTATTATTTTCCCCATTATTGCGATGACGGGAAAACCGATTGCGGATATTTCCATAAGGATGCCAACAGTGCAATTAGTAAAGACCCTAATATACTTGCCATACTGGAATGGCCCCGCGAACACGCAAAATCAGTTCATGCAGATATAATTATACCGCTTCGCTTAAAAGCCAAAGGAGAGCTTACCGGCATGGTGCTGGTTGGCAAAAACCAAACTGATGCCTGCAACCTGCTTTCCGATGTGCAGGCAGAACTACAGCACAACAAACGATACATTAATGATTTTGGCGAGCAATTTAGCTTTGGTAACTGGCAGGATGGTGATTTTACAACAAAAGACGGGATAAACTTTAGCGGGTTAGGCAGGCAGCAAAGCCCCAGGGGTATGCGCGAACGGGAAAAACGACCTAATTACTGCGTAATTGATGATATAGATGATGATGAACTGGTAGAAAATACCAAGCGCGTTAAAAAAGTAGTGAAGTGGATTTTTGGCGCACTATACTTTGCATTGGGAATTAAAGGTTCGCGGGTGGTAGTATCAGGTAACCGTATCCACCCTAAAAGTGTACTGGCACATATAGTGGGTGATATGAAACCGGGTGCCCCCAAGCGTGAAGGCATATACCACAGCAAGGTGTTTGCTACTGAAAAACCCAAAGGCGTAAAGTGCTATATAGATGCGGGTGGGCAGCCTGCGTGGAAAGAACGGTACAGCATTGAAGAGTTGCGCCGCAAAATTCAGAAAGCCGGAATTTATCACAAACCCGAATTTTACCACGAAAGCGGCGTGGACGGCACCATTTTTAAGGATTCACTTATCAAGTGGAAAACCATGCCCGCAAAAACATGGGGCAAGTACAAAATGGTTATCGGCTATTTTGACCCTTCTTTTGAAGATAACCCTACCAGCGATTATAAAGCAGTGGGCGTATGGGGGCTTTATATATCGGGCTCAAATGAGTACGAGTTTCATTGCCTTAAAAAGTTTGTACGACAGTGTGACCTTGACGAACCTTTTGATTTTATGAGCCAAATGGACGATGCTATACAAACAGGGGTAGGCGTTATTTGGTACGTGGAGCGGCAGTTTATGAATAAGCCCATCAGGGAGGCATTAAAACGGCACAATAACCGACGCAAGGCCCACAGGAAAAAACCGTTAATGATTATTCCCGATGCAAGGGATAAAGAAAACAAATTCACCAGGATCATAAAAATGTCTCCCGAATATCTGGACGGGCACGTGTATTACAACCTTGATGAAATGAACGATGCCGATATGATAGAGGGAACTGAGCAACTTAAAGGCATTGAGCCGGGTTATCGTTCAGCAGATGATTCACCGGATGCCGATGAAGGCGCATGGTATTATCTATACCCGCACATTCCTGACAATGATTTTCAACCTATAATCCGTAAAAGACAACATGCAACTGGATGGTAAACAAATGGAAACGGCCAAATCCGTACTGGCAGATATTGGCTTAAGTGCCGTAAATGTAGCCGCATGGCTGGCCACGCTTTCGCAGGCGTTAAATATACTACAGCAATTGGGTTTGCTTGTGGGAACCGCACTAAGTATTTACCTGCTTATCCTGCGCATCAAAAAGTTTAAAAAAAACAAAGGGGGCAATGACGATGGAAATAACCTTTTTATTGGATAAGGATTACCGGATGGTAGTTAGAGACGAGGTGAAACAGATACTCGTCCAGGCGGATAATTCGGTGTTGAAAATGGCCGAGGACACCGCTATTGAGGAAATTAAAAGTTACCTCGCAGGGCGCTATGATGTATCCAAAATATTTACCCTGCTATACCGGTTTACTCCAAACCAGCAATGGAGCGTAGGGGATTATATTTATAACACTGCTGATACGATTTACAAAGCATTGGTGGACAGCCCCGGCGATGACCTAACCGATACCGCCGACTGGCAAGCTGCCGATCCGCGTAATAAATTGATTGTAAGTTTTGCGGTAAAAATCGCTGTTTATCACCTGCACAGCCATATCAGCCCGCGCAACATTCCTGAAATGCGGGTGAAACAATACGATGACACCATTGCTATTTTAAAGCTGGCCGCCAAAGGACAAAACAATATTGATTTGCCGCTGCTGGAAGACGTGGGAGCACAGGGAACATTCCGCCTCGGCTCCAACACTAAAACTTCCGAACGGTGGTAAAATTTAAACCTTATTTAAACAGCGTATAAATGAACCTTATACAACGCGTATTTAATATACAGCCAAAAACGCCGCAAAATGTAGTGCGTGATGACCTGCGGAAACTTGCTAAAAAAGACCCGGCAGGTTTTATGGTAAACATCATAAAACAGCAGCGCAGCCTTTTTAACAAAGAAATAAAAACATGGAAGGCCGCACGCACAGAGGCACTGGACATTTATAACCCGCGCCGCATACTGCTTACTGAGTTATACCGGGATATAGAACTGGATGGGTTTATCAGGGGCATTAGTAAAAACAGGGTGTTACGGGTAAGTAACAAGCCCTTTAAAATAATGAATGCCACTACTGGCAAAGAAGATAAGGAAAAGACACGCCTGCTGCGCAAACGCTGGTTTAAGCAGCTGATAAAGCAGGCCGTCCGCTCATCTTATCACGGCCACAGTCTGGTATATTTTAAAGAGCCTGACCCGATAACCGGACAGTTTAGAAAACTGGAACTGGTGCCCCGCGAACACGTGGTGCCTGAGTGGAATGCGGTATTTCCTGACCCGCGAGGGTTTGAATATTTTATTTACACAGACCCCCCGCTAAACGGGTTTGTAATTTCTATTGATGGCGAGGAAGATTTAGGATTATACGATGCTGCTGCGCCGCTATACATTCTTAAAAAACACTCGTGGCAAAATTGGGACGAGTTTGAGGAATTGTTCGGCCTGCCGATCCGTACAGTAAAAACAGCCAGCCAAGATAAAAAAGTATTGGCCGAGATTGAAAAATGGATGCAGGAAATGGGTACAGCAGCTTATGGTATATTTCCGCAGGATACCGAACTTGACATAAAGGAAAACAAGCAAACAGATGCGTTTGATGTGTTCTTTCAAAAAGTTAAAGGGGCAAACGAAGAGTTGGAAATACTGCTGACAGGCAACAAAAATGCCAGCCAGCAAGGCGGCACATACGGCAAACAGGAAGCCCTGCTAAAAGAACAGGACGAGGTAACAAAAGACGATATGGGGTTTGTGGAAGATTTGGTGAACGATGAAGTATTGCCCCGCTTGCGCTTGTATGGTTATCCGTTTGGTGAAGATGATGTGTTTGCGTTTGATAATACCGAGCGCCTGGGCATTAAAGATATGGCCGAGGTTTACAAAATAGTGGTTAAAGATATGGGCTTTGATGTGGACGAGCAGGAAATGAACGAGCGGCTGAGCATTAAAACTAATGGCCGCCGTAAACCCACCCAATCTGCTGCTGCCACTATACCTGCAAAAAACAAACAGGATGCCTTGCAGAACTTTATTAAACAGCAGAGGGATATAACAAAACTGTACTTTAATAAAGATGTGTAACAGGGCCGCACATATTGTAATGGAGTTGCCCAGGGCCATGCGGCAAAAGCTGGATGAGTTGGGCAACAGCATGGCAAACAAATTGTGGAACGGTGAAATAACAGCCACCGGTATGCACACGGCCACTGCGGTATATACCTTTAAGCAGCTACGCAAGGGCATGTACAAGACACTGGGGGGTGGTTTTGACACCTTAAAGCCGGGTAGCGCATTGTATCTGCGGGCGGCACAGATTGAACAGGACAGCCTTTTGTTTGCGTGCGTGAAAAATAACCGGCTGTGCGCGGCCATGTCTTCATTAAAAGGTTTTGGGGTGGACAAAGAAACCTTTATGCGTGAGTTTAAGCTGGCATTTGATACCAGCTATATTACGCAACTGGATGCGGAAGCCGACCACGTTAGGGCAGTAGCTGAAAGTGCAAAGCGGTGGAGCGAGGCTGAACAGCGGGCGGCAGACGGGTTTAACTGGCTAAAATACCACACCCAGCAGGATGACAGGGTGCGCGATGAGCACCGACCCTGGGACAATATAAAACTACCCATAACACACAATTTTTGGCGTACTCATTATCCCCCCAATGGTTATAGGTGTCGCTGTTATGTTACCAGTGATTTTGAAGGCCCCGAAGTACATCCTTTAGAAACAGATTTAAAGGACAATCCATTGTCTGCTGAATTCCGCCGCAATTTCGGAAGGGATGGCAAAGCCTTTACCGGATCGCCTACTCATCCCTACATAAAGGATGTTGATTTTAGCGATTTAAGACCGTTAAACCAACAAATTAACAGGCTAAAAAGCGAACTGGAAGCCTATGTGGATGTATCGTCCCCGCAACTCAAAAAGGGCAAGGTGTTGGAACACCCGTTAGTAAACCCCTCGGAAGTAGGGCAAAACAGGATGCAGGCCGCCCGCCTGGCAAAAACAACAGGGGCAAAGATTACACTTACCCCTGATGCAAAAATTACGGGATTTAAAAACCCTGACAGCCTTGCGGCCAATAATGCGGTGGAATTTAAATACATAAAAAGCAATAACCTAACCAATACCATTAAGCACGATGTTAGTAATGCAGGCAAGCAGGGAGCAAATACAGCGTGCCTGTTTATCGAAACCGCAGTATATAACAAAGCTGCTGTAATACGGGCATTAAAAGCCATATCCGGGCAACCTGAAAACTATACAGGCATACGGCTGATTGTGCTGCAATTGGATTTACTGGACGAGGATATATTGATTGAGCGTGACGCGATTGGTGAATTTGATTTTAATATGCTGCCCTAAAACACCAAAAGCCACCCGTGGGCAGCTTTTGATTGGAGCCTTAGCCGCTTGTGATTAGCAAACTGACACAGGCAAAACAGTACAAATATAGTAAAAACCGTAAAATGAAAAAATCGCTTGAATATGTGATTAATATGCGCCCCGGCGATATGCGCGGTGTGGATGCCGGTAAGGCAAAAGTGATGGGTTTGGATAGGGCGGTGCGGCTTATTGGAAAAGACTTTGAAAAAAGCACGCAAACAATGGCAAACGCCATTGATAAAAGCATGGGGCAGCTTACCACAAGACTTGACAGGCACATGCGCATAATGAGCCATAAATACAATAAGGCTCTTGGGGCGATGGGCAACAATGGTGGAAATTCAGGCGGCGGCGGTTTATCATTGGGCATGGGTGGGTTAGGCAGGTTTTTAGCCCCTGCAGCTGTTTTAGGAGCCGGTAAAATGGCGATTGATTTTGCAAACGAGGCTACAGAGGTTAAAATGCAGGTGCAAAGCCTTGATAATGCTATCAAATTTGCCAATGCAAAAGAAGGCGAAAAAAACCTGTTGTATTTAGACCAAACAGCCAACAAGCTGGGCAATGATTTGATGGCTGCCAAAGAGGGGTTTGCGCTATTGAGCGCGGGCGCAATTGGGACTAAGGTTACCAATCAGCAGGTAAAAGAAATGTACGAAAGTGTGGCCGGGGCACTTACGGTGATGGGAAGGAGTGCCGAAGACCAAAAAGGCACTTTTTTGGCCCTCAGCCAAATCATGGGCAAGGGCAAAGTACAAGCCGAGGAACTACGTGGGCAAATAGGCGAGCGCATACCTGGTGCTTTTAATATTGCCGCAAGGGCTATGGGGGTTACTAACGCCCAATTGGATAAAATGATGGCTGACGGCAAACTGATGGCCGAGGACTTTTTACCAAAGTTTGCAGCAGAACTAAAACGCACATTTGCCAGTGGCTTACCTACTGCTATGCAAAGCACCCGCGCTGAAATGACCCGAATCGAAAACCAAACCGTTAAAACAATGGCGGTTCTGGGTGAGCAGTTGGAGGGGGTAAGCTTGGGATGGAAACAGGTTAAACTTGCCGGTATGCAAGCCCTGAGCGAGTATATACCCAAACAGGACGTTGCAAAGCCATTATATGCAGTTAATGCGGAACTGAACAAAAATTTTGAAACCCTGCAAAGTTTAATTCCAGGAACCGAAGAGTATATCGCGTTGCGTGAAAAAATTAACGCTACCTATCCGCAATACCTTCAAAACCTTATAACTGAAAAAGATACCCTGTGGGATTTAAAATATGCTCAGGAACAAGCCAATGAAGTGATGAAAGCCCGAAGGGTAGGTTTGATTGGGGCAGAAAGGGTAAAAGAATTTGAAGATGAAAAACAGGCTACACTAAAATTAATGGCATGGAGTGAGCGAAAAATTCTTGATGTTGAAGCCCGTCAAAGGATGGGTGATAGCGCCGGATTATTTGAAGCCAGTTTTAACAGCCAAATATCACAGCACCTAAAACTTATAGAAGGGGCTAAAAATGCACTTATTGAAATAGACAATAAAATTAACCGTGAGCGGGATATAACTTTTAAAGTACGCTTCGAAGGTGACCGTAGGGGCTTATTAAACGATGCAAAAAGCGTGCAGGATTTAGCAATGGGCTTGTACGGACAGGGTGCCGGTGATTACAGCAAAGCCAGTCCGCAGGCAATTGCAAGCCTTGTAACATCTGCTAACCGTAAATACGGAAGCCAGGTGCAATTTTCAACCTTTGGATTAAAACAGGACAAAAACGGAAATTGGGTATTTGGTAACGATGATGCTACAAGCGTAGCCGGTGGCGGTTCGGCTTCACCATACAGCCCTACTGTATCGGCGGGGCGCAGCGTGCGCAATGTAAGTGTGCAAATTGATAACCTTATACGGGAATTTACGGTTAACACAGGTAGCACCAATGAGGCTGTGCCGGACATGAAACGCGTGGTAACCGATTCACTTACCCGTGCTGTAACTGATTTTGAAAGCGCACTGTAATGCAAAACCGCAACTACATAACCTTTGACAGGGTAAAGCAAAATTACCGCAGCCGCAACCATGTTGCCATGCGCAATATTGCTTTTATCGCTGCTGAGTTTTTCCGTGAAAACTTTAAGAAAGGAGGGGTGCAAAACGGTGCTTTCACTCCCTGGAAACAACGCAAGTTTGAATTTCCCGGCAAGCGCCGTCAGTTATTATACAAAGGGGGTGATTTGTTTAGGGGCATACAGCACATGACGGCGCGGCAAAAGGCCATTGTGTTTAATAACGTCAACTATGCACTGATACACCAACAGGGAGGGGAAATACCCGTTACACCTGCCATGCGGCGTTTTTTTTGGGCAATGGCCTACAAAGCCGGTGCAGGAAAAACACTAAAAAAGGACGGCACGCCGGGTAATAACCAAAATAACCGAAGCCTTGATGCTGCGGGAGAAATATGGCGCAACCTTGCATTAACCAAAAAACAAACCCTTACCGTACCCGCACGGCCCATATTTTACCACAGCCGCGATTTAGAAGCGAAAATTGAATGGTACATTGATTCATTTATAATATCCATACAACGATGAGCATTAAGAAAAACCTTTTTTTAGCCCTGCAGGAACAATTACGCACAGTTGAGCGTATGCAATGGGTGGATAAAAACATGGGGCAGGTACGCCTGCTGGATGATACCGGAGCACTGGTGCCCATGCCCGCAGTATTGATTGAATTTAGCGAGGCCGCTTATGCACGCACAGGGGCGGGGATGCAACGCGGGCAATGCGTAGTGCGTTTTACCGTATTGTATGAGAACTATGCCGACAGCCATGCCGACAGCACCAACAAAGATGTGGCTCTGCGCTATTTTGATTTTACCGAGGCCGTTTACCAGGCACTGGAAGGTTTTGAATATCCCGGATGCACTCCGCTTACCCGCATGGGTGAGGAAGAGGATAACGACCATAGCAACTTTATTGTAACCACCCTGATTTTTGCCACTGAAATAACAGATACCTCAGCAGCACAAAAAACCATACCACTGGGCAAAACACTTAAAGTTGATACCTCCTTTGCTACTGAAAGTAGCCGACCTGCCGATACTACCATTACTGATTTTGTGATACCCGGATAATAAAAAACCCCGCTGGATGGCGGGGTTTGTAAATCTTTAATAGAATCAACTACAAAGCTGGATAACCAGGTTACCGTCATCGGCTATAAAACAAGACTTCGTAAAGCCATACTTTTCTGACAGCGCAATGGCGTTTTTAGCATCCTCAAGGTCACACATATTGGGTATTTCAATTTCAATCCCAAATTCCCCATCCATAGGGTTTATTTTAATCCCCACTTTGTCAAGTTTTGATTTGATAAATAAACGCCTTGCGTCCTCTATCATCTGTTGTATTATATTTTCCATGCAGCAAACCTACCTGCACAGAATAGGGGGATAAACTTTACTTTCCCAACCGCAGGTTTTCTTTTCCCGTTATTCAATCTTTTTTATTTTACCCGCTTCTTTGGCCATTTGGCGCACTATTTTTTCAAGTGTACCGGTGTCGAGGTAATAATCTTGCTCCAGTTTTT
This sequence comes from Bacteroidia bacterium, assembly GCA_035906255.1. Taxonomy (GTDB): domain Bacteria; phylum Bacteroidota; class Bacteroidia; order UBA8524; family UBA8524; genus SB11. Next base: position 56,752 of record JAMIFM010000032.1, on the reverse strand, counting down.
CATAAATTACCTTTAGTTGTTTGCTTACAGGGGGGGATGCCATTTTTACAAAATCCCGGTATATATCCCTGCGTTTACGTTCTTGGTTTGTTAATTTAGGCATGGCGGTTATGAGTTTAGTAGTGGATGTATTTCTGTGAACAAAGTAGTAATAGCATTGTCATCAACATTATAGTACAGGTAGCCGTATTTATACAATTCCCAAAGAGCACAGCTTTCAGCAAGCGGCAATGTAATCGTGTTAAAGTTTAGCCGCTCGGCCACTTTCTTATTCACCTTACGCTGGGCATTATAGCATAGTTCAATCAGTATTATTTCCGAAGGGCTTTTGGTCAGCCCTTCACGCTCGCGCAGATGTTGTATTCCATCACGCTGGATGCGCGTGTAGCATCTATCCAACGATTGCCCCAATAATTGCAGCCGGTAATAATCCAGCCTAATTGTGAGCCCGTTGGTAGTTGATTTTACATTATACTGTTGAAGTGTCTTTTTCATCTTTTATACTGAAATTTGGGTTTTGCGACTTATTGCGGAAAAACCAGGGCATCCAATCCGTTTCCAGCACTGCAAGTATTTTTTGCAACTTATTAGATGGTATTTGGTTAAATGGCTGTTTCCACTTGGTTTTTATGAAATTGTATATAAATTTCATGTCGGCATCGCCCTTATCGGTAATAGCCCCCATTTCTTTCAGCTTGCTGATAATGGCCCTGCGGATGCGCTGGCGGGTGTCGGCATCATCTTTTGCGGCGGGCTGATGAGGATGGGCTTGTGGCTTTTCGCCTTCTTTTACCCAATCATACTGCCCGCGTTCAATCTTATCGATAAGTAATTGCAGGTGACCTTCATTAAGTGCACTGGTGCTGGTTTCGGCACCGGCGGTATAATCTATCACTATATCGCTGCGCCAAGCAGTAAGGCCGCGTTGGTTAAGTACAATAAACAGTTTACCACGCCTGCGCTCCAGCAGGCTTTTGGGTTTCTTTTCAATCTTCATCTTTATACCTCTCTTTCCTGATAAATGATGCGGGGTATAGTATTTCAATACCGGGATGTGAGTTTAGCCATTGTTTGTAGCGTTTTATCCCGCTAATAGCCAGTATTTTTTCATTCTCTGGCAACATCTTGTAGGCTTTTTCGGCATCCTTTTTACCCACCTTTCGGGGGTATTGGTTATAAAATGCCTCAAATGATATATCACTTACGGCCTGTTCTACCCTAAAACCCAACCCGCGCCACCTGAATAGCTGTTCATCGGTTTGCGGAAAATATTTTAGCAGCCACGCAAACTGCTCATCGTTCAGGCCCCCGTGCAACTCCAGTTTTGTAAAAATACCGGCATCGGTAAAACTAAACAGCATTTTAGGCCCCTGCCCGCGCGTTACTATATATGTTGTTTCCATTTTTTAGTTATATTAAAATAGTGATGGATGTCCGGTTGCGCCTTTTCTTGCCATCTGCAACTTACCCACGTGTTTTTTATGGTCATAGTTTAAATGGCAGGTTTGGCACCAATGGCGCAGACGGTCAATACTTATACTTTCATTGCTTTTATCATGGTCAAGGTGTGCTGTAGTGAGTACAACACGAGTAAGCCCCATGTATTTTAAAGCCTTGTTTACGTTTTGGCCTGATAACACCCTGTTTTGCAATTCAATTAACAAACACCCGCTGGCATATCTGTATTTTAAAAGCGTAGGGCGGAAGCTGTGTATAATTCGGTGATTGATAACACAGCATTGTTCGCAACGGTTGCCGCTACGCTCGCGCACTGCAGGTACAATTTCTGTATGCCAGTTGGCCGGATACTCTTTATAATCACAAGGCATTTTGGTTGATTTTAAAAGGTATATCCTCGGTTAAAGGTTGGTAATCTTCCTCAACCAATATAAAACGCTCATCCCCACAGGCAGGGCAAGATTGAAGGCACAAATCATGTACAGCACCACAGGTATTGCACGCCCACATACCATGCTCATGCAGGCTGCGCGGCGTGCGCGGGCCATCCAGTGTATAGTGCATTACACGAATGTTAGGCAACTTAGCCAACTCACCTATGGTTATATGCTGTTTCATTTCACTTGGTATTAAAATATACAGGCTTCACATACTTGGGTTTCATAATCTTGTTTTCCGAAGGTGGTATAAAAACCATCTTCATCACGGCCCCAATGGGCATTTAACTCGGCACTTAATTGCATAGCAGCTTCGAAATATCCAGGGAAGTCCTCTTTAATGTTTTGCAAACCTTCAATCGTTTCATTTTTACACGGCAGGCAGTTATTATGCATATAACGTCGGCTGCCATCTGGGTTTTTAATCTTATAAATAGCAGGATACCACCCGATATATTTCTCTACAATTTCAAAACACCACTCATCGGTAAACTGGTTAATGGGAAATACTTTTGAAAAAAACAGGTTGGCTGGTGCGTTTTTCATACTGTTGTGTACACGCCTTATTTCATGCTTCACATATCCTATTAGGTCATGGTCTATTTGGTTTTCCCAGCAATAAACAGCCATAGGCTCTATTTTAAGCATAATGGAACACGGTGAATAACGCGGGTGGGGTATCATTTCTTTGCCTCTGAAAAACTCCAATGCGCTATTGCGGGTAATTTTTACCTTTACATTGGTTATATTCTTGCGGGCGAAGCGTATTTGTTCTTTTATAAACCGGAAACTATCGGGGCTGTGCTCTTTAAAGTGGGCATAGTATAAGTGTAATTCGGCTGGTTGATAGCCTTGCTCTATAAACCAGCACAGCACCGCGGCAGAATTGATACCGGCACTAATGCCTATCATTATTTTTTTACCTTCAAATTCCATCTTTACTTTATAAAAGTTGTCACTAAATAAATTCCGGTAACAGTACCCACTGAACTGCCGATATTATATATATGTATATCAATAGCCGTATTTGCAACTGTTCGTTTAACGTTTGCTTGCCAAAGCCAGCCTATACAGTAGCTGACAATTGCAGCAGCTATGTATATTTTGTTGGCGATGCAAAGAGTGCTAATTGACACTAAAAACACTTGCAAAAACCCTCTTATAAATAGTTTAATTTGTTTCATATCAATACTTATAATCAGTCCAGTGGATTAGTTTTTTATGGGTATAAGTGCCTTCGTTGGCTTGTATTTCGGGGTCAAACCACGCTTTTAAGTCTTCCAGGGAATCAAACCCGTCGTTTTTGGCAAAAATCTCCTGTTCTACGCCGTGCAGTTCTGCTGCCAGCGTTTGGCCGTTAAACACCTGTATGTAAAATTCGCCTTCGCTATCATAGCCCAGCGTAACCATTTGGGTGCTTTTGCAGTTGTGGGTATCGTTAAAGCAGTTATACTTTGGCGTGCGGATGCCGGTGGCCATGTGTATTTTGTTACCCAGCTTCCAACGGTCGGCGGGGTCATCACGAAGAGTATGTATTTTGGTGCCTGCCTGTATTTTTGGCACAAACTGTTTTTTAAATCCGAGTAGCATAATTTTATGTTATTAGGTGAATTCGTATCTATCTTCTACTTCAATAATTGTGGTTACAAAAGGAAATGCATCAGCGGGCACTTTTTCAATTTGCTGCATCAGGGTTGATGAGCCTGTAAACACCACCCGCTTATCGCCATTAAGGGTTATTTGCAGGTGAAGGCATTTACCCGTGCCTTTATCAGTGTATTTTGAGCCTCCTATTTTATAGGCCACCACCGATATTTCTTTGTTGAGTATTTTTTTTATAGCGATTTTCTCGCCCGTGAAACTCTTATTTTCAATGGTTATATTTAGTTCGCTAAACTTTCTCATCAGTTCATTGTATAGGTTAATGCAATTGGCGTGTGAAAGCCACCCGTTATAGGATGCTATGGTTTTTGGGTTGGCCCCTTTGGCCAGCTTGCGGGCAAAATTTTGCTTAATACTTTTGCGTAGCAGCGTATGGGTGTGGTAAAACCTGTACCCTATAAAATCAAGGCTGCGGCTTGCAACAGGGAATACCTGATAGTTGTTTTTAACTTCTAATTTCAGGTTTTCGGTAAGGTATTGGCGTATATCCGCCAGTAGAGTGTGTAAATATGGTTTGCTATCTGCCAGTACCACTATATCATCAGCATATCGGAAGTAATGTTTAACACCTTTTGTTTCCTTCAACCAATGGTCAAAATAGCATAGGTAAAAGTTTGCAAGGTATTGTGAAAGGTAATTGCCAATTGGAAGGCCGGGCGCGCTGTCTATAATCTCATCTAACAGGTATAATAAATCGTTATCCTTAAACTTGTGCCGCAATAAAGACTTTAGCACATCGTGGTTGATACTGGGATAAAATTTCTTAATATCCAGTTTTAAACAATACCTGGTGCCCGGTTCATCTTTCAGTGCGTGGCGGATGGTATAAAACGCATTGTGTATGCCCTTGCCGCGTATGCAGCTATAAGTATCAGCAGTAAATACTGCTTTGAAAATCGGCTCCAACACATTCATAATAGCGTGGTGGCAAATCCTGTCAGGAAAGTATGGCAGGCGAAACACCTCACGTTCTTTGCCCTCGTTTACAATAAAAGTGGTGTATTTTGAGGTCACGTAGGTTTTAGTCATCAGCAGATGTTGCAGGCGCAGCAGGTTATCTTCTGCGTTCTTTTGATGAACGCGGACACCATATTGATTTCCCTTGCCCCTACGTGCTTTTTTATCAGCCAACCGCAGGTTGTCAAGCGTACAAATCTGTGCGTATATGTTGCCTGTTCTTTTCATTTTCCTTTGCTGTCAAAAAGTCTTTTTCGCTATGGCTACCAAAGCCTTTTATCATTTGTTTGTTTTTTGCCAAGTGGCAGGGTTTGCGCCGCGTATATTTTTACTCAACCCACAACATAGGTGCGAGCTGCAGTTCGTATTCGTATTCCAGTTATCGTAGTTCGAATCATCGAAGCCAACGCTGCCGGGACTACGGGACAGCACCACAACTCATGCGGCACACAACCCAAATTTTTACCTTATTAGAAAGAAATCTTTGTACAACTCTTCAAACTGCTTACCTGCATATAGGGCCAGTTCACTTGATTTGTAGCAAAGGCGCGAGCCGCAGTTCGTAATCGTATGCCAGGTACCGCAGCCCGAACCAACGAAGCCAACGCCGCCGGGTTGCTCTTTTGTGGCTTTAATCTCCGCCCATACAGTATATTTATACTCGTTGCGGTTGCTCCAATCAGGTGTCCACCCTTCGTTCAGGGCTTTAGCAATAATTTTCAGCTTACGGTAAGCTAATTCGTCAGATGTCATACCTTGCGGCGGGCACCAGTCCTCACCGGTTATTGCCAGCGCATCTTCAAAGGTTTTCACCTGTTCGGTGATTTTTTGGTTAAACAAATCTTTGCCGAAAAGAATTTGCAAGGTTTCCCGCGAACTTTCGCTGCCGTTGCGGTAAGCTGTTAATACAGCCGTTCTGTTAACATTAATTGTAGTACACATAGGTTTATTTTTAAGCGGTTACTTCCTCTGTTTTGGGTACTATGTAAAAGGTTTCGGTTTGGGTTACTTCCAGCCCAACACCGTTAAGGCTCTGCGCCACCTCGGGACTTTCTCGGTCGGCCAAAAGGCGGGCCTTATCCACGCTCTCTTCCACCTTCACGTAGGCGTTTAACTTTTGTTTTACCAACTCAAGCACGCCTTTCCACTGGAAACCCTTGCGGGGCTTTAGCGCTGGTGTTCCCATGCGAAAACCAATTGTGCCGTGTGAAAAATCCATGCTTTTCTTTTTCTCAAACAGTTCTTTTCTGTTGCTTTCTGCCCACACTTGCATTTTGCTTTGCGCCTCATCCATAGTCTTTTCAAGTGTGTCCAGTTCTGCGGCATAACCGTCCCTTATTTCTGCAAACTTTACATCCATCGCTGCGGTTATTTGTCGCTTGCGGGCATCAGCTTTTGCAAAGCTGCTCATTAGGTTGTTTACCTCTTCGGTACTGGCAGGGGCTTGTACCGGTGCTTTTTTTCTTGTAGCCATGATTTTATTATTGTTTAAATGGTTTTTAAATGGTGTTTATTAATTGTTCTTTTTTCAGTACTAATTCCCGCTTTTTATCCAACAGCGCATTTTTAGTATCTATGCTGGTGGCATCAGCTATTTGATTAGCAAGCGCAAGTATTTCTGCATCAATTTTTGCTACCTCATCGTTGTGGGATATTTTAGCATCCACCTCCTCCAGTGTTACAGGCATACTTTTTTCTAAATCAGATAAGTACTTATCCACGTAGCCTTTAAACTCCATCCATTGCGCCCTAAATGACTTATCGGTATCGTATTGGTTATCAAACTCGTTGTGGTTATGGATGGCAGTGCTATGGTCTCGCCCACCTACTTGTAAACCCTGTTGCTTTAGTGATAAATCGGTATATTCTTTTAGCGCCTGCAGAAAAAAACGCCGAACTCTTACCTTACTTTTCTCGCGATTGCCGGTAATAAGGGTTTCTTCCGGGCATTGAAAATAATCAAGCACTGCCCTCTTTATAGCACCCACAGTAGCCTGCGTGCTTATATCTAAATCCACATCGGTAACTACATTCTCTTTTGTGTGCAAAAAGCTAAGTTTGATGGTAACGCCGTAAGTGTTTTTTATATCCTGCTCAACGTGTTTTATTTTTGCCCGTATATCCTTTAATTGTAGGGGCTTTAACTCTAAAATACTCATACTCCCACCGCCTCTCTGCCTTGTTTTTTAGGTTTGAAATAGCCCCAAACTTCCAAAAGCACATACCTGCCCGGATAGGCTTTTATATTGATGGGTTGATGGATTTTAACCCACTCTTCACGAAGCCAGGCTATTACATCAGGGTCATTATCGTGGTATATGTAGGTGCCGATAAATTCTATATCTGCAATATCCCATTGGTTACGGTACCATAGCCAAAATGCGCGTGATTGGCTGGTAAGCTGCACAGCTTGTATATCATCGGGGTATCGGTAGTTTAAGTATGCCATGCCAAGTTTGTTTTGCAGCATGGCATATTCGTCCGACGTGCAACCGGTAAGCTGCTGTATTTTAGCTTCTACATCAGTTTTCATGTTGCACCTCGCTTTCTTTTACCACCCAATCCACAAGTATCAGTGCATTGGTAGTAGTGCCGTAGTTGCCTTTAAAAACCGCCTCTGTACCCTCCATATAGGCGGGGTGTGTTACGGTTACTACTGAACGCCCCACATACACATCAGCTATCAGCTTGCTGCCTACGGGGTGTTTTTGGTTAAATTGTTCTGCTTTCATATCTGTAGTTTTTGGTAAATAATTTTACTCTTTATCGCCCCATATCTCGGAAGAACCTTCATTCCAAATAGTGTACTGTTTCGTTGGGCCGTAATACCTGCCCATACTGGTGGCGCGGAAACCCTTTACCCATATTTTTAGCATAGCATCGTAACGGATAAATTTTGCAAGGCTTCCGGCAGGTTCGTTACCATCAGCGTGGCTTATAAATATGAGTAGCTTTTTACCCTTAAACCGCCTTTTAAAATCCTTGTATTTAGTTTTGTTCAGGTCAGTATATTGTACACTATCAATTATGGCTACCTGCGGGCTACGGCTTTTATCCAACCGCTCTGCTAACTCTTCCATACTCTCTTCCACAAGCAGTAAGTTGTTTTGCACCACGCTAAGGCCGGTGTTTACACTTTTTTCTTGCAGGGTGTGTTCCGCGCCCTCTTCCAATGAGTTAAAAACTACTTTGTAGTGCCTGCATAGTTCTTTGCACAGGTCTATAATCAGTTGGGTTTTACCGTTTCCGCTGTTGCCCCAAATAAATATTATACCTGTATCCTGAGGCTGCGAAAAAGCATTGTGCCAGGGGCCACCCTCTTCAAACGGTATCAGGCTAAATTTTTTTGCCTGCAGGTTGGCCACCGTAAGCGCGCGTTTTAATCTTGTTTTCTTTTCCATTACGCAGCTTCGCTTTGTGTAAGTATCAATAAACTTTCAGCACGGCGCACACCGCCTATTTCGCCGCTTTCATCTACGGTGAGGCACTTTTTAACCAACGCAGGTATAATAGCTTTATCGCCTACGTTTGCACTCAATACATCGGTAATCAATCGGTTATAAAACGCAAGGCGCTCCTGCCTGTCGGCAGGCACAATAGATGAAAACTTATCGCTGAAACGGCTGAATATTTCGCGGTATCCTACCTTTTTACTGTTTATGCCACGTTGTATTTTGTAGCGGAAGCCTTCGGCACCCATTAAGTACCATCCACAGCGGTTTTCGGTGGAATTCCAAAATTCTTTTACTTCCAAAAAGGCGTTGTAATCCAAATCACCGGCCTCGTCCAATATCACTATTGGTTTTTCAAGCATATTGGCCAGGTAATATTTAATGTTTTCCTTTATATCCATCACGCGGCCCTTATTATCTACCCCGATGGCGCGGGCAAGGGCTTTTACAAACTGGTTTTTGGTTTTGGCCTGGCTGCAATCCACATAAAAGCAATGTTTCAGTTCGCGGCTCAGGTATTTGGCGGTAAAGGTTTTACCTATACCGCAATCATCTACAAATACACGGCCTTTGCTGTGTGTTTTGCAAAACACAATCTCTTGTCGCAGGGCTTCAAAAACTGCTGTTTTGGCAGCATTCCAACGGCGCTCGCTGGGGTTTACGTCAAGATGGCGGGCAAGCCTTAGCCACTCGCCATCAGCCAGCACCCGTTCTGTTTCCCCGTTAAGTATGCGCGAAAGGATGGCTTTGTTTATATCCAGGTGCTTGGCATAATCCGCGTCGCTGCCGCCATAATTGGCCCGTGCCTTTTTTATGGCCTCTATTACTTTCAGCTTAAAATCTTTGGTAAGTTGCATGTGTGTATTTTTGGGTTAATCGGTTATTAAAATCTGTCTAATAGTGATTTAACGGGTGTTTCAACAGGTATTAAATAGCTTTCCTCATCCATAGGCGGCAATACCTCGGCATCCCCATCGGTTGGGGTGTAATAATCCAGCCCCGGCATTACAAACCTGCCCTGCGGTTTGGGTGCCTGTATCAGTGTTACGGTGTCTATTTCTTTAACCGCACGGCGCATGTAGCTGTTCACTGTATTGGTATATGCGCTGTTTATTTTTCTAATTTCCTCGTCATCCCCTGTGCGCTCAAGGCTGGCACGGTTATACTCCATATCGCCCATCAGTTCGCACACGTATTGGCCGCTAAGGGTATATACCAGTGCTTTCATTACCTGTCCTTTATCGTTATCCAGCCAGTGCACCATTACCTCTTCGCCTTCTATCTGCCGCATTATGTTTATTAAGTCATCCCCCAGGGCTACCTGCCCGTTAATACCCAGCATACGATCTTTGTATTGCAGCTTAATACGGCCAACGTTCAGGCTTGTTTTTTGCGCTTTGCCCAAATACGGAAGGAAACCCGCCCAATGTGTAGGGTAATGCGCAAGCAATGCGGGGTGTTGTTTATCCATAAACACATCCCAGCGCGTCATTCCCTCATACAGCTTTTGGTTGGGGTGCAGTTCATTATTCCATTCCCATATCACCCGCTTGTTTAGCTGTATAATCTCTTCTTTGGTGTAGTAGTGTGGTTTTTCGGGGCCGGGTTGGTTGGCCTCGTCACGGGCAAAGGGGCGGGCTTTAAAGCCGGGTATCAACTTTTCGTATTTGTGGGCTATATCCCTAAATATCCTTTCTATAATCTTACCCCTTGCGTTGTTGGCTTCCAGCCTTACGCGCTGAAACATAGCCCCGTTTTTTAGCAGTGTTTCCCGCAAGCCTGAGTTAAGACTCATTTCGCCTTCAAGTTCATAGGGTAAGGGCAGTTCCCATTGGCCGTAGTTGCGGGCCATTTGCCTGTAAAACTCATATATCAATCCTTCTTTGGTATCGCCGTACACCCAGCAGGTTATTGCCTGGCTGGCCACATCGGCAGCTATATAACTCCATATCCGTTTGCCGGGGGCATACTCAAGCTTGGGCTGCCTGTCATCCACACTTATCAGGCTGCCTGCAAATTCAGGTGCTTTTGTTTTGTGGTAGGGTATAAACTGGCCTTTGTATTGTTGCGCGTTTCCTGTGCGGCGTGCATGCGTGGCAATTTTGTTTTGCCACTGGTTTTGGTAGCTGTACACGGTTTTATCGCTGCAGCTTTTAAAATCTATATGGGTTGGGTCGTATGCCTCGCCGGTATTGTTGTTTATTATCTCAAGGGTGCCCTCCAAAAATGCCATGTAGTATCGGTACACTTCCAGGTGGTTGGGCTTTTGCCCCCGCTGCCCTGCATATATCTGTTTCCATACATCCACCATCAGGGGTGTTACCACCACGCTGTTGCTGTTTTTATTACGTCCGTCCACCAGTGCGCTGTATCCAAGCTGGTTGTATAGTTTCAGCCTGTCGCGCAGCCTGTCGCCGCTTTCGGGCAGGGTGTGGCGGGTATTGTGTTTTTGTGCCAGCACGGTGTTAAAACTCTTTACATCATCTACCACACTTTCCCATAGTTTTTTTGTGCTTATGCCCCGCATTTTTCGTTCTGCAGAGCGGTGGGGTACCAACAACTGTATTGCATTAAGCACGCTTGCATTTATGGTGTACCTTTCAATCTGTTCGGGCTTCAAATATTCGCCGTCATTAAAGCGGTAGTGGGTATAAAAACGCCTTGCTTCGCCATCAGGGGTATAAAACTTTTCCATCGGGTGTGCGGCCTTGCGCGGGTCACCAAATTTTTTCAGCATCAGCTGTTTCCATTCGTGCGGAAGTGCCTCAAAATACACCAGCGCTTCATTTCCCGCCCCTTTTCCCTCGCGCAGCCGGAAGTCTTTTTTTCTGCAAGCCCTCCACTTATAAGCGTCGTATGAAATCACGCAAATACTATCGTTGTGCTTTCTATCAGCATCCGATAATATGTAGCTGATGCGCACACCGTACTGGTCGTTATGTATTTCGTAGGCTTGGTGCATTTTTAGTATCTTGGCGGCTTATTTTATTGCTGTATGAGTATTTATAATGCTGTTAAAGAACTTTTAGAGATTGGCAAAGAGCACAACAGGGCTCGAACTGATTTTTTAAAACACATCCTACTAATGGCTTCCGGCCTGTTAGGCATACTTGTTTCGTTTCGGGCTGGCAAATCTCCTGACACATGCACTCATTATGCATTTGTGGGCACAGTATCATTAATTGCACTTGGTATCCTTTCCGGTAGCATTGCTTTATATGATTCAGTGTCTTCAACAAAGCGGCTTTTTCACAAATACAAGGAATCGCTAAAAGGCACATTGAATTTTGGCTCAGATGACGTAACACCCGTAGGTATAAAACCCTTACGTGTCTTTTCATTTTTTGAGAGTATTTGCTATATAGCGTTTTCATTATCTGTTGTTTGTATATGTGTATATGCTGTTTTACTCGATTTTTCTTTATAAGCCCCCTGTGGCTGAATCGAACAGCCCGCCTAAGCGCACCGTGCAGGGAGTTGGGCCGTTATAACAGCAGCCCGCTGTATATGTCCTCAAATTGTATGGTGGCGTAAATACACAACTCTGCCGAGGCGAAGCAAAGGCGCGAGCCGCAGCTCGCACACGTAGCCCAGAAACCGCAGAGCGAAGCACCGAAGCCAACGCCGCCGGGGGCATCCTCATCTTTTACTATCCAAAAGCGGGGTTCATACTTCCACTGGTCATTGTCGGTATAGTCAGGTGTCCACCCGTCGTTCAGTGCTTTGGTTATTACCATTGCCTTGTAGTGGTTAATAATGGGAGCATGAAACTCCTGCGGCAAGTGCCCTACTTCGGGCAGGGGGGCAGGTTCAATACCTAATTTTGCGCAGGCATCCTCAAAGGTTTTAATAGCCTTAGCTGCTTCGGGCAGGTCGTTCAGGTCAAGGTCATGGTGGGCAAATGCGCCCTCAAGGGTTTTAAATTGTTCGTTTTTCATTGTGTTATTGGGGTTTTAGTTGAAAAATTGATTATACAAGTCGCGGAATTGCTCACCGGCATACAGGGCAATTTCAGCAGAGGGGTAGCAAAGGCGCGAGCCGCAGGTCGTAGCCGTAGCCCAGTAAGCGAAGTTCGAAGCATCGAAGCCAACGCCGCCGGGTTGGTAGTTGTACAAAACCACCTGGTATTTGCGTTGGCTGCCGTCCGTCCAATCGGGATACCATCCTTCGTTCAGGGCTTTGGCTACTATTTTTAGCTTTTCGTAAGCAATGGTGTCGGCACTAAGGCCGTCAGGCAGGTTAAAGGTTTCGCCGGTAACTGCCAGCGCATCTTCAAACGTTTTGATGTTTTGGTAATTCATATATTTATTGTTTTTGGGGTTATGCTTCGGTATCGGTAATAATGGCCCAGCGTCGGTTGTTTTCGTGTGCCGGCTGGCCCACTACAAATTCATGCTCGCGGTGTATGTATATGTGGCTGCCGCCGCAGCCGGTTACCATATTGCACAGGTGCTTTTCTGCCAGCATACGCACGGTAGGCGCAAGGTTGCGGCAATCGCTCATGTTGCTTACCCTGCACAAATCCTGCAAGGCATTGGCAAGGGCCAACTCAGCAGGCCCGGTAGGGGTTTCTTCAAATTTTATAAATGGCATAGTAGTTTTCGGGGTGTAGTTGTGGGTTCGTTACTCGTTTACTTTATTTATTATCTCCTCTTTGCCTATCTCGTATCCCTTTTCAAAGCCCGCTGCCACTTTTTCTACCAACTCATTTTGGCGGTATCCGTTTAGCACTTGTTTAACTGTGCCGGGTGTGCACCCCGTTATTTCACCCACTGCCGGGTATAAAATCAGGTGTTTAAACCCTCTCTTTTTCTGTTTTGTTGTCATATCTTTGGAGTTGTGAGAACAAAGATAATAGAGTATAATCTAATTAAGCAAGAAAAAATTTGAGAATTATCTAAATGAAGCAAACTTCAGCAGAAAGGATAAAGCTATATATATTAAAAAAGGGGCTTAGCAAGAGTGCTTTTTATGAAGCATCTGGGCTTTCTAATGGGTTTTTAGATAAAACTCACAATATTGGCAGTGACAAAATTGAGAAAATACTCAAAGCGTATCCTGATATAAACTTAGAATGGATTATAACTGGTAAAGGTGAGATGTTGGTGAAAGCTAATAAGGGTTATAACACCCCCGGTAGTGAAATAACGGTAGCAGCAGAGCCGCCTGCTGTTTATGGCAGCCAAAAAGGCATACCCTTAGTACCCATAGAGGCTTTTGCGGGCAAGGGTACCGGTGATTTTGTGGTGATGGAAAAGGATATTTTAGAAAACTACTACATACCTGAGTTTAAAAAGGCAGATTTTATAATACCTGTGCGCGGCGAAAGTATGATGCCCACCTATAATTCAGGTGATTTGGTGGCCTGCAAAAAACAAAGCAAAGATGCTTTTATTGTATGGGGTAGTATATACGTTATTGATACGGTGAACGGGGTGCTGATAAAACGCATACACAAGGGCACAAGTTTATCCACCTGGATATTGCGCAGCGATAATGCAGCTTTTGATGATATTCTTATACAGCCTGATACGGATGTTTATACTATAGCCCGCGTTTTAGGGGGCATACGCTCAGAAGGTTAATTGCATGAGTATGTATATACTACTTTTCCTGTGCCTGGTTGGCTTGATTGTGATTCAATTACATTCCCTTCCGAGTCAAGTTTTTGTGTAACAAAGTTTGATTGCTTTACTCCTGATACATAAAACTCAACCCTTCTTTGGTATGCATTGCTGTATATGTATATTGTTGTTTGTTTTGCACCAGTAGCATTAGCAACTACACTGTCCAATCTATTGTTAGAATAATAGTATTTTAAAGATTGAGTAATATTACCATTTGCATCATAAATATCTTGTGTAAGTTGATTGCAAACTTTTCGGCTATCTACATTATTGGGTTTAGGGTTATCTGATTTACTACAACCCACTAAAATAAAACATAATGCAACTGCAACGTATAGTTTTTTCATAATATTTTTCCTTTTTTTAACTTTTTAATCAAACCGGATGTCATAGTGGGTTTAAGCACAGTATTTATCTCAAAAATTATCTCAAGCATTTGGTTATCAGTAAATTTATAAGTAAAATCTGCTCCGTCAGGCGCTCTTTCAATATTAAATAAATCTTTATATACTGCACTTATCCGGTCATAGGGTATATTCATAGTAGTAAACTTTAAAATATTCTCAACTCCGGTTTGGTTCACAAATACAATATTTTGCTTACCCATTTCAACACGTATAATGTTATCCAACCCTATTTTTGGATAGTAGGCATTACTAATTCCATCAGTGTATCCAAAATATCTTGCAATTGGGCTTAGCTTATAATACAGCTTGCCGTTTGTATAGTACCCTACGGTAGAACTGTCTCCCATTTTGGCCACAAATGTTTCATTTTCTTTGTATTCCATGTAACAAACATATCAAAAATGGCAAACCAAACACAAAAAACATGTGTTTTTTTGGTTAAAACATTCATTTTCAATATGTTAATTTTAATTTTTTTTGGGTTCATTATATTTTTATGGGGGTAAAAAACAAGCGTTTTTAAATTTAAAGACACTTAAAAAATGCACATCCACCCTATTTGGAATAGTTTTTTTACTGTTTTTGTCACCCTAAATGTCACCCTAAATGTCACCCTAATACTTTTTTTTGTGGTTTTGGGTGGCAAAAATTGCATTTGGCAGCCTGGTGCGGCAAAAATGGCCGCAAACCCTTGCCACTGTTGTTTAAACGTGTTTAAATACCCGTGCGTGGCGGGCGCAAAAAAAGTGGCTGCATAAACGCCGTTTAAACGCTTATACAGCCACTTTTAAAGGTTTTGTGGTGTTATGGCCCTGCTGCTGGGTAATAATTAAACTATACCCCAACAAAAATTAAACAAAAGTGCGTTTTGTTTTTCTGTGCAGGTAAGCAAAAATTTGTTGCTTTCCCTACTCGTGTGGGCGGTTTGGGCAAAAATTTCTTTAACCCTCTTTACTACGTTTTGTTTTTACCCCCATACATCGCCACCCTTGCCTCGTCAAATTGCATCAGCGGCAACCTATCAAGATTATAAAATAAGGGAAAATACACCAGTATTGCTAATAGTGCAGGCAATACATACAACTTGGCTATTTTTTGTATCTGAGGCGACATTGTAAACGCAAATAAAGTTTTTTTTGTGGTATTGGGTATATTTGGGAATGACGGGCAACAATTTATACCCCGCTAATACTCTTTTACCATGATAATACACCGCATGAAAACATATTTACCTCTATTTGCTTTTGTTTTGCTGCTGTTTGCTTCTTGTAGTAAGAATGATGGCTCGTCAGCCAATAACAACACTCCGCAAGTATCAAAAAAGGAATTACTTACAGCAAGTTCTTGGAAGTACAAAGGCTGGACGGTGAACCCGGGATTGCAAGACAGTTTGGGAAATACATTTACTGATTATTACGCGTATTTGCCCCAATGCGAAAAAGATGATATTATAACATTTGCAACAAACGGAGGTGTGACGATTGACGAAGGCGCATCAAAGTGCGATGCAAACGACCCGCAGGAACAAATTGGCACTTGGTCGTTTCTAAATAACGAAACCAAATTAAATATGAATGGCTATACATACAGTATAGCCACTCTTACTTCAACTGAGTTGGTATTAACATTTACTGATTTGCAAGGCAGTACAACGGTAAATCATACCGTTACATTAAGGCACTAACGGCGCACAAAAGGATAATCCTCGCTCACAGTTTTGCCTTCAACAGTTGCCTCCGTGCGAGCCATCATCTCGTTGTTACTGATGAATGTATAGCGTATGCGTTGAGGATTGTCGTGCTCAAGATTTTCAAAAACCAATGCTTTTGCAGTTGATTCGGCTTTAAGCGTAAACAACACAGGGGCGTTATCGTTTATTTGGGCGATACACACCCAATGTTCGCCTATCTTTTCAATCTTTATCACTTCTTTCACAATGGTATCTTTGCCTTTCAGCACATACCCTTCGCCAAGGTAGGCATTCCCATCCCCTCTCTTCCAACTCTCAAACACCTTAATTTGCATTTCGCTCAAATCAATCTGCCAACTCCCTTCCAGCCAGCTAAAATCAGTGACACTTAAATTGGTTTGGGCTTTTGTTGAAACTGTTATCAAAAGCCCAACCATTACGGTTAAAATAATCTTCATATTAACTCATTGAATGAAACGCCATGATGTTTCCTTCTGAATCATTAAACACGGCGAAGTAGCCCATATCATCTGAAATTTGGGTTTTAGGCATAATTATCTTACCGCCTGCTGCTTCAACTTTAGCCAACGGAACACTTAGGTCAGTACCGCCATTCAGGTACACCAATACTCCCCCGTTTGCAGGTGCATAGTTCATCCCGTGAACAATTGCGCCCGACACATTGGTGCCGTCAGACGGGAAAAAGCCCATTTGAGTACCCATAAATTCGTTAGCGGTAATTGTTACTCCTAAAATTGTTGAGTAAAATTTAACTGCCCTGTCAAAATCAAGGGCGGGGATTTCAATCCAGTTTACAAGGTTTTCCATAGTTATATTATTGTTTAAAGGTGATGCAAAACTATTTGTGCAACTACATTCCGTATTGTAAAAATCGGACGTTATTAAACAGGGATTAATGTTTTATTGTCTTGCACAAAACTGCCCGGGGTAATGCCCGTGTATTCCCTGAAATCTTTGATAAAATGGGCTTGGTCGTAATAGCCGCATTGCAGTGCAAAAGCACCAAGATTTGCAGGCGTTTCAGTCTCAAAGAAACTGAGCACTTTATTAAACCGAGCTATTTTTATAAACTCTTTGGGCGATACCCCAACGTTTGCCTTAAAACTCCGGTTAAACTGCCGTTCGCTAAGGTTAGCATTCTCTGCCCAATACTGCACTGATTTTTCGCCGGCACTTACTAAAATATCACCCGCAATTTTACCTATCTGAACGTTTATGTGTTTGTGCCGTACCTTTTTTAGCAGAAACTGCTGCAATACATCAATAGCTCTATCAACAGAAAGGGTATTTATACGCTCGGTGAGTATGCAGGCATCGTGACCCCAAATATCTTCGATAAGAACCTCTGCTCCGCTAAATAATTGTACCGGAATATTAGTAAAAGCGGCCAACCCAAAGGGGGTAAACCGCAACGCCAAAATTTGTGATTGCGCTGAGGGTAAAAGGTGTAATGCTTTGGTTAATTGCCCTACAATAAATGCTTTGGGTTGTGCAATAACTCCTGCATCTGTTAGCCTTGAAAAAGGGGTTTTAAGGTGAAATATTAACTCAATACAACCGTCAGGAAACACACGTTCAACCCCTTTGGCTTCTCCACTAACTTCAAGTGTCCAAAAAAACTTTACATAAGGCTGCAAAGCAGGTATTGGTGTTATTTCCCTATAGTTCATTTATTGTATCAATACCCTTTTTTAACAATACCCCAACCCACACGCACCCCACTGTATTGGTCAACAGGGGCATTTTGCAATAACTCTTCTATTTGCTCATCAATCTCAGCAGTAATTTCAACTTCGATTGCAGCGCAGTTATCATCCACCTGCTCTGAACGTGACGCGCCTATAATTAATGAGGTAACGGGCTTTTTGTTGAGTGCCCAAGCCAATGCCAACGCGGGCATTGTGCAGTTGAGACTTTGGGCTATTTTCAACAATTGTTCCTGCATATCAAAAAAATCATCCGTCATACGTTTGCGCGGAAAGAATGTTCCGATGTTTTCATCAGCCATCCTTGAATCATCGGGTACGGTATCACGGGTGTACTTGCCCGTTAACAAGCCTTGCGCCAACGGCGAGTAGCACACTAACCCCAGTCCTTCAGTATGGCATACATCCATCACATCCACTTCAAGGCTACGGTTCAGCATATTATAAATGGGCTGGTTACTAATAGGTTTTCTCCACCCGTTTCGTTCACAAATGCGTATTGCATTCACAATTTGCACCGCCGTCCATTGGCTCACGCCCCAATGTAAAATATATCCGCGCTCAACAAGGTTGTGCATGGCATAGCAGGTTTCTTCCAACGGGGTATCAATATCGTAACGGTGGCATTGGTAAAGGTCGATATAATCAGTGCGCAAACGTTGCAAACTGTCTTCGCAAGCATTTCGTATGTGCCGCACCGAAAGTCCCTGCGCCATCCAATGATTACTCATCGGCCCGAATACTTTGGTTGCCACCACCAACTCCTGTCGGTTTTTGCCTGCCATCCAGTCACCCAGCACCTTTTCACTTTCACCTTTGTAATACATATCAGCAGTATCAAAAAAATTGATACCGTTATCTACGGCCTTATTTAGTATGCCATACATGGTTTCTTTATCGCCACCAACCTTAAAGTTAAGCCACATACCCATACCTATTTCTGAGATATAAATACCTGTATTGCCCAATTGCCTGTATTTCATTACGCTTTTTGATTAATTATCAGTAACTGCAAGTTAGCATTTCTTATAAAACAAAAGCAGCCCGTAAGGGCTGCTTTTGTTACTATTCGGTTAATCTTATTTATTGCTTTGTAAAAGTTGCCTCTTCGCTAAGACCACCTTCCATACCCAACGAGGTTTCTATTTGCTTACGTAGGGTTTCTGTAGATGTTACTGCATCAACACCGCCATCCAACAAACTTACGTCTTGAGTAGTAAGTTTATTATTGCTTACTTCATAGTTATAGAGGTAATATTTTGCCTCGCTGGTTGGCTTGGCGTATAAAAATTTCTTTCCTTTAATGGTGGTTACCCAACCAGTAAATTCATCCCCCTCAACAGAATACATCTCTCCTTTTTCTTCCACCACCAGTTTATAACTGTATTCATCTATTTTGGTAATGGTTACTTTTTTAATCTCATGTTCTGCCTTATCGGTAACCCAAGTTCCCAAAAGTGCTTTATCAATTTTTTCTGTACCGGGTGTTCCCGCAGAATAGTCAAGCCCTACAGGGCAACCGTAAAACAATAACACGGCAGGCAGCATCAACAGTAGGATAGCTAATTTTTTCATTCGCTTAAGTATTTTATATGGTAAACTTAATACCCAAAGATACAATTTAGTAAATGTCCATTCTTGTTTTTGTGTTAAGCAGCGTGTCAAGAATATTAATTTTACTTTTGCAAAATGGGCAAACGCATCAACGTAAAGCAGGTTTTACGCAAAACCTTTTGGTGGACAAAAAACATCGTTATCCTGCTGTTTCAAATAGCATTGCTTTCAGCAACGTTGTACCG
Source organism: Bacteroidia bacterium (assembly GCA_035906255.1). Classification (GTDB taxonomy): domain Bacteria; phylum Bacteroidota; class Bacteroidia; order UBA8524; family UBA8524; genus SB11. Next base: position 37,536 of record JAMIFM010000032.1, on the reverse strand, counting down.
CGTTGTACCCGTGCCGTTAACCCCGTTGATGGTAATCAGGTTTGAAGGGATTAAACACCAATGGGTGCCCTACGAAAAAATAAACAAGAATGTGGTGGTAGCAGCTATGACTGCCGAAGATCCCCACTTTAATAACCACTGGGGCTTTGAATTAAAGGCAATAAGGGATGCCTACGAGAACAATACTGACGATGACGGAAAGCCCATGCGGGGCGGTAGTACTATTAGCCAGCAGACTGCCAAAAACGTATTTCTTTTTCCGGGAAAAGGCATCACCCGTTATGTGCGCAAAGTGCTTGAAATACCTTTTACTTTTTTGATTGAGGTGATGTGGACTAAACGCCGCATTATGGAAATTTACCTGAACAGTATTGAAATGGGCACAGGGGTATATGGTATTGAGGCTGCCGGAAACTACTATTTTAGGAAACCTGCCGAAAAACTAACCGCCAAAGAAGCTGCTGCCATTGTTGTGTGTTTCCCCAACCCGCGCGAACGCAACCCAGCGGTACTAAAACCTAAATTACAACGCAAACGCGACCGTACGGTACGCTGGATGGCAGGCTACCAATTACCTGATAATTTAAAGTGATTTTATTTTCGCGGTCAAGTCGTAGAGCCGCTGTCAAATTGAGCGTAGCGAAATTTCTTATCCGAAATGTGTTAACTCGAAGCTGAATCACAATTGTCATAGGATGCTTCCTTCGTCAGCAGGACAGGTTATTGCTGCTACCGTCATTGCGAGGTGGCCGTCTTCGGCTGACGAAGCAATCTGTTTGCTGTGTTGAGAACGGATTTCTTCGGGAGACCTCGCTATGACAAGAACCCCGTCATGTTGAATTTGTTTCAACATAGCATTGTCTATTCACAGTAAATACAGAAGTCATCCCGAACCAAGTTCGGGATGACTTATAAAACATTTCTGTTTATACCATCACTGCATTTGTTTTCACAACCAAAAACTGTATTTTACAGCAACCAAAAGCTACCCCTATGCAACTGATTAATGACCACATTGTAATAAGCGATAACGGCATCGAGTACCTTGCCAACTTTGTTAACTCGCGCGATTTTGAAGGCATTTTTGTGCTGGCTGATGAAAATACCTCACAACATTGTGTGCCGTTGTTGCAGGGGTTTGATTTTGAAAAAATCATAATTCCTTCGGGAGAGCAGCATAAAACCCTTGCCACTTGTGAGTTGATATTTGATGCTCTTATAGCCAAACACGCTAACCGCCGAAGTTTGCTTATAAATGTTAGCGGCGGAGTAGGCGGAGATATGGGAGGTTTGTGTGCGTCGTTATTTCAGCGGGGCATTTATTTCATCAACGTCCCCACCACTTTGCTTGCGATGGTAGATGCCAGTGTAGGGGGCAAGTTGGGAGTTGATTACAAGGGACTTAAAAACTACATTGGGGTATTTAAAGAACCGTTGGGGGTGTTTATTCATCCACCGTTTTTGCAAACTTTGCCTGAACGGGAGCTAAAATCGGGCTTTGCTGAAATGCTGAAACACGCCCTAATTGCTGATGCTATTCATTGGGGAGAGTTGCAAGACTTTAACCCCCGCAGGTTAAAAACATGGATTACCACAAGCGTTGAAATTAAAGACCATATTGTAGAAGAAGATATGCACGAAAACGGCACCCGTAAGTTGCTCAACTTCGGTCATACCATTGGACACGCTGTAGAATCATGGTTTTTACAACACAATAAAGACCTTTTGCACGGCGAAGCAGTAGCGTTGGGAATGTTGTGCGAGGCTTATCTGTCACAAAAAATAGGATTTTTGCCTGAGGAGTTGCAAAGCGTGGTTGCAGGCATAAAAAAACACTACTCATTACCCAAAATAGAAGAAAATAGCTTTGATGAACTATTGCAATTGATGGGCGCGGATAAAAAGAATACCCAAGCAGGGATTAATTTCACATTACTGCGCACCATAGGCATGGGGTCGATAGATAACTACTGCACTTCTGATGAAATAAAACAAGCATTGCAGTGGTATAACAGCCTATAATCATCACCAATTAACAGCAAACTCATTATAATTGCACTATGAAAGGTATAATACTTGCCGGAGGGTCGGGCACAAGGTTGCATCCGCTAACCATAGCTATCAGCAAACAATTGATGCCCGTGTATGATAAACCCATGATTTACTATCCGTTATCAACCCTTATGTTGTCGGGTATTCGTGAAATACTTATCATCTCAACTCCGCATGATTTGCCCTTGTTTAAAAAACTATTGGGAGACGGCAGCCAATTCGGGTGTGAGTTTCAATATGCCGAACAGCCCGAACCCAAAGGACTTGCGCAAGCATTTACCATCGGAGCCGATTTTATAGGCAAAGACAAAGTAGCTCTTATTTTGGGCGATAACATATTTTACAGCTCAGGTTTTTCAAAAACCCTCCAAGCCTGCAACAACCCCGATGGAGGTATTGTGTTTGCCTACCACGTGAGCGACCCTGAGCGTTATGGTGTGGTGGAGTTTGATGAGGATATGAACGCCATCAGCATTGAGGAAAAACCTGCACAGCCTAAATCAAACTATGCTGTACCCGGGTTGTATTATTATGATAACCACGTAGTAGATGTAGCCAAGCACCTAAAACCATCTTCACGCGGGGAGTTGGAAATTACCGACATTAACCGTGTGTACCTTGAACGCGGCAAACTTAGTGTGGCTGTGATGAACAGGGGAACAGCGTGGTTAGATACCGGAACCATCGACTCGCTGATACAGGCAGGTACTTTTGTGCAGGTGATTGAAGAAAGGCAAGGTCTTAAAATTGGTTGCCCCGAAGAGATAGCCTACCGCATGGGCTTTATAGACCGTGCCCAACTTCAAAAACTTGCCGACCCTTTGATGAAAAGCGGTTACGGGCAGTATTTAATGAAAATACTGGATATTAAGTTTTAAGGACTCGCACTATGTGCCTTCCCCTTGACGGCGAACCTCTCTTGATAGGGAGAGTCGGAAAGGGTGTAAAGGCATAAGTTAAATAAAACAACTCCTCTACATGGAACAAATAACCCTTGCTGTCACTAAAAACGAAGTAAGGGGAATTATAACCCTACCGGCCTCAAAAAGTATTGCTAACCGTTTACTGGTCATTAATGCGTTGTCGGGTAAATCCATTACGATTAATAACCTTTCGCAAGCCAACGATACTCATGTATTGAACGGCATTTTGAGCAATTTATCTTTAGCTTCGGATGAAGTGGCTGAAATTGATTGCCACGATGCCGGCACAGCAATGCGTTTTCTGACGGCTTTTTTTGCCATTACCAAGGGAAAATGGCTGCTAAAGGGAACAGCGCGGATGCACCAACGCCCCGTTGGTATTTTGGTAGAAAAACTAAAAGAATTGGGGGCTGATATTGAGTATTTGCAAGCCGAAGGTTATCCGCCTCTGCTGATTAATGGCGGACAATTAAAAGGGGGAACAATAAGCATTGATGCAGGCATTAGCAGTCAATACATTTCAGCTTTAATGATGATTGCCCCGTACCTTAAAGGTGGGCTTACCCTTCAATTAGAAGGTAAAATAGCATCCAAACCATACATAGTACTTACCGCAGGACTTATGCAGCAATGCGGAGTATCGGTAGTTTTTAAAGATAATACCGTAATTATCCCCGAAGGAAAATACACCCCAACCCAAATTACTGTTGAAAGCGATTGGTCGGCAGCGTCGTATTGGTACGCTTTGGCGGCCATTGCAAACCACGCTGAAATCCAGTTAAATGGTTTGTTGTCTCACAGTTTGCAAGGCGATAGCATAGTAACGAATTTAATGGAGAGTTTTGGGGTAACTACCGCATTTACTGATAAAGGGGCGGTGGTTAAAAACGGCGGGGCAGTAGCTGCTAACTTTGAGCATGACTTTACCGATTGCCCCGATTTAGCACCTACTTTTATTGCGCTATGCGGGGTTATGGGAATACCTGCCCGCTTTTATGGTCTTGAAAGCCTTGCCATTAAAGAAAGTGACCGTACTGCGGCACTCGCAACCGAGTTAGAAAAAGTAGGAGTGATATTTAATCAGCAGGGTACTTATTGGCAGTTGATTCCCAACAAACAAGCTCTAAGCAGTACTCAAACTACTGTGTTTGATACCTATAACGATCATAGGTTGGCAATGGCACTATCGGTTTTTTCAATGGTTTTATCCGAAATAAAAATCAATAACCCTCAGGTTATAATAAAATCGTACCCGTTGTTTTGGGATGATTTTGAACGGGTATTTACTCGTTAACAGGCAGATGCCATTCGTCTCCCCAAAACCAAAAACAACGTAAAACTATGATAACCTTTAAAAAATGGGTGCTGATAAACTTTGCAGGGTGGTTTATGGGTATTGTTCTGGTATTAACTCTTTCAGTTCTATTTGATTCTTTGCATATTGAGGGTTGGCAGTTTATTGTTGGGGTAGGGATGGGGCTTGGTGTAGGCTTTGCACAATGGCTTGCCTTGCGCAAAGCAATACTTGTGACAAAAAAATGGATTTGGTTCACTGTTTTAGGATTGGCTGCACCCTTTTTAATTTTTGATTTTATCTCGCATTTCGGCGGCCAATCAATAGGCGATTATTACATATTTATCTGCGTAGCCATTGGCGGCATTGCTGTTGGGTTATTGCAGCAGCATTTACTGAAAAAGCATATAGCCGATAGCCAAAATTGGGCGCTAACAAATATTGTAGGATGGATGTTAGCCGTGTTGGCATTTTCAGCCATTAATTATACAAAGCAAATACACATAGGAAATTTAGGGCTGTTTTTTCTTAACCTTACGCTAATGCTTGTCGGTGGCCCTATTTTGGGATATCTAACCGGTATCTCTTTAAAGAAAATAACAAGTATTACCAATTAAGGACGGTATTTACTTCCTTTCAGTATTTTGTCGCTGTCGGTTTCGCGCATTAACTCTGCAAGAGTAATTTTAGGGTTATTATCCATATAGCGGCGCACAATTTCTCTGCCCACCCATACAGCAAAACGTGGCGATGAGCGGGTTTCATCGTTGGGCACTCCTTCGGCATTGGTAAAAGGGCCTTCTTCAAAATAGCGGATAATTACCTCAGGGTTATTGTTATACAACACATTTAGCTTAGGGTCAACAAAATGTGCCCAAATTTGCCATTCATTATCCTTACACCATTTCAGGTTTTCGGTACTCAATGCCAGTTTAATACTATCAGGGGCATCAGGCATCATGGCATCCATAAAATATGCCTGCTTGCCTTCGTGCAGCATTTGGTCAATAAAACGCTTTCCTTTCAAAAAACGCTCGTAGCGGTAATACCCCAAAGCATTTATTACATTTCGGGTCAGGTATTCGGGGCGCATTTTTACCGTCAGGTAATTGGTAAGATGGGGCATTTTTTCATACGGATAATCCTTGCCCAAATACATATCTAAACCCACTGCAATTTGTTTCCCGTAATAAATACATCCGTTATTCAATATACCGGGGAAGTAAATAATCTCAGGCAACGTATCGTCAGGAAAGTAATGTTTATAATGCTTGAAGGCCTCCGTTATCTGCGCGTTATATTCATCTACCGAAACAAATTTCTTTTCAATTACTGAAAATAATTGCTGCGTTGGGGTATAATTAATAAGCTGTCTTAGTTTATCAGGAGCGGTACTGTCGTCAAATTTTCCTAACGAAATAATTTCTGAAAAATACGACGGGAAAAAGTCAGGGTATTTTTTTTCGAGAGTCGTAAATGCTGTTCGCATGGCGTTAGTGTCAATACCCATCAAATCTTTATCAAACCGTTTGAAAGCCACTTCGGCTTTTACTTCTGAAACATCAATTTTTAAGCGATTTTCTTTGCAGCCAGCTACCCCAAACAATAATATAGCTGCCAGTGTGATGAAAGTTAGGCTCTTTTTGCAGAAATTTGTACTCATACCGTTTTAAAGAACGCCAAAAATATGAAAAAACTTATCTTGCTTACCCTATCTGTTTTCACAATTTTCCATTGTTTTGCCCAAGACAGCAGTACCCGTATCACGCCCATACAATCAAAAGATTTCAGCGTGTTTAACCACAAAAAATACAGATTCTCAATATCAGCAATGCCTTTAATTAGCTGGATGAGCCCTGATAGCCGTAATATTTCATCAAAAGGTTCTCGTGTGGGGCTTAGCGGTGGTATTACTGTTGAGAACAACCTGAATGAGAATGTAGCGTTTTGCGGTGGGCTGCACCTTACTCAGATGGGTGGTAAGATTGGTTATGACTCATTGAGGGTTAAAGGTGCTTCAAGCACCTTTAACAATGTAGAGTACACCTACAAAACCCGCTACATTGATATACCGGTTACTATTAAACTCCGTACAGATGAATTTGGGTATGGTCGTGTATATTTTGATGCAGGTTTGGCACTTAATATTTTGTGGAGGGCAAAGGCCGATATCAATCAGGATATTTTTACCAATAAGCAGGGCGGTAATGAAGACAGAAATGTGAACGACGATGACGGCGATTTTGATATTAACAATAGTGTTGTTGAAGACGACGATATAAGAGGTGTAAGAGTACCATTATTAGTGGGTGCAGGGTATGAATATGCATTATCTAAAAACACCGTAATATTTGGCGGCTTGCGATACAGTGCAGGGTTGTTTAATGTAATGTCTGCCCCCAATACAAAAGCCTACAACAACTATTTTGGTATAAACGTAGGCTTGTTGTTTTAAGCCCCGTTAATATGCTTATTTTTGAAATCCCATTGGCTTTGCCGGTGGGATTTTATATTTAGCGAGAATATAGATGAAGATAGCGCTGGCACAGCTAAACTACCATGTAGGCAATTTTGAGTACAACGCCCGCAAAATTATAGATACCATACAGCAGGCAAAGGCACAAGGTGTTGCGCTTGTTGTATTTTCTGAATTATGCCTTACGGGATACCCACCGAAAGATTTTTTAGAGTTTAATGATTTTATACGCCTTAGCGAGGTGCATATAGATTTGATAGCTGCTGAGTGTAAAGGTATAGCCGCTATTGTTGGCGCACCGTCGCGAAATACGGCAGCGGGCAAGCCTTTGCGCAACAGTGCTTATGTATTAGAAGGTGGTGAAGTGAAAACTATTGTGCACAAAACCTTGCTGCCTACTTACGATGTATTTGATGAGTACCGCTATTTTGAGCCTAATACATTTTTTCAAACAATACAGGTAGCGGGTTTAAATATTGCCCTGACGGTGTGCGAAGATTTGTGGAACATTGGCAACGAACGGTTGTACCCGCAATCGCCTATGGACCAATTGTATAAGCAGCAACCCCGTTTAATGGTAAACATTGCTGCGTCACCTTTCGGGCAGTTTCATATTGAAACCCGCAAGAACATATTGTTGCAAAACGTACAGAAATACAAACTGCCGTTGTTGTATGTGAATCATGTGGGAGCACAAACCGAACTGGTGTTTGATGGCGGCAGTATGGCCATTAATTCCAACGGAACGGTGGTGGATGAACTGGCTTACTTTGACGAAGAGTTTAAACTGTATGATTTTGAGAACGGACAGCTAACCCAAATTGGCGACGACCATAGTTTTTTACCTACCGAACGGATAGAACTGGTGCACGATGCGCTGGTAACAGGCATACGCGATTATTTCAGAAAATCGGGGTTCACAAAAGCAATTTTGGGTAGTAGCGGCGGGATAGATTCTGCTGTTGTGCAGGCACTTGCTGTGAGGGCATTAGGGGCTGAAAACGTGCGGGCGGTTTTGATGCCTTCACCGTTCAGCAGTCAGGGTAGTGTAGATGATGCAGTGGAGCTATGCAAAAACTTGGGAAACCCGTATGATATTATTCCGATTACCAAGCCTTACGATGCCTTTAACGATACATTGAAGGATATTTTTGCAGGCCAGCCGTTTAATATTACCGAAGAAAACATACAAAGCCGCAGCCGGGGTATATTGCTAATGGCTATCAGCAATAAATACGGCTATATTTTACTGAACACCAGTAATAAAAGCGAACTGGCGGTTGGGTATGGAACATTGTACGGTGATATGTGTGGCGGACTTAGTGTGATTGGCGATGTGTACAAAGTACAAGTGTACGATTTGGCAAGGTTTATCAACAAAAACGGGGAGGTGATACCCAATAATATTTTAACCAAAGCTCCCAGTGCCGAGTTACGCCCCGACCAAAAAGATACCGATAGCTTACCCGAATACGATATTTTAGATACGATACTTTCGCTATACATTGAAGACCGTTTAGGCCCTGCTGAAATTATTGCACAGGGGTATGACGAAGCACTTGTGCTGCGCATATTAAAAATGGTAAACAACAACGAGTACAAGCGTTACCAAACCCCACCCATATTACGAGTTACCAACAAAGCCTTTGGCAGCGGCCGCAGGATGCCTATTGTTGGGAAGTATTTAAGTTAATTTCCTGTCCTGCTGACGTAGGAAGCATCTTATTATAATTGTGTTTTAGCATTGAGTTAACATATTTGGGATAAGAAATTTCGCTGCGCTCAATTTGACAGGTAAGTTGAGCGCGGTTGTTTCCCAAGCCTGCCGAGGGGTGAGACGGCTAATTGCCAATAGCGAAAACTAACATCAACATTCAGAAAAATTTGTATCACTCCTCATCTCCCAAATCCGAAGGGTTTTCGGGAGCATCAAGGTCTATTTTTCCGCCAAGGGTTTCCATCAGCTGAGCCAATTGTTCTACCTTATCGCGTTGGTTGGTTTGGGTATAGGCTGTTACAAGGTTACGTACCACGCGTTTTATTATCTCCACATTAGAGCAAGGGAGGAAGTAACTATCCAGCGGTTCTAAACGCAATTGACGCAAAAATTCATCCACATTGTATTTGCTAAACACCAATCCCTTGTTAAAAGGATTGATATAAAACATCACATCGCTAAATAATTCGGGCGATAATTGGGGAGGCTCTTCATGGTATTCCAACGGTTGGTAGGGATAATTATCCATGTATGCCAATATAAAATGTTGGGGCAGGTTTACCCCAAAGATGGGAATGTTAAGCCGCTGAGCAATTATTGAATATATAATGGCCAATGATATAGGATTGCCTTTGCGGCGTTCAAGCACAGTGTTTATAAACGAGTTTTGCGGTGAGTGGTAAGTGGCAGTATCGCCCTTAAAACCGTTAACATCGTAAAAAATATGGTTAAGAATACGCACCTTTTCAAGTGCGGTAAGGTCATATTTCAACTCCAGCCAAGCATCCAGCTTTATTTTATTGAGCTTGTTATCCAGCTCTTGTTTGTTAAGATTAGGGTATTGGTAGCGGGTAATCAGGTAAAAACCTTCAAAAAGGTCTTTGTCGGCAGTGTTTTTCCATGCTATCAATTCACTTTTCAGCGCGTCAAATTGGATAATGTTTACCAAACGCTCCACCTTTTCCTGCACACGAGGGTCGCCGTCAGAATCCCAATACTTCTCCAGCAAGGTCACCGCTTCGGTTCCCAACGACAGTAAATGCCCCTCTACTGATTTCACCACCTCTTCGTCGGTGTCATCCAATAAAGAGAGCATTGCCGCAAGTTCGCGCTCCGTAATCATTACGGCACAAATAAAACCCTATTTCGTTTTTTTCTTCGCAGTTGAGCCTGCTTTTTTTCCACCGCTTTTAGGTGCGGCAGGCTTGGCAGTGGCCTTTTTATTGGCCGCAGCCCTTTTAGTTGGGGTGGCCGGTGTTTTGGCTATGATATCCAAACATTGCTCAAGAGTAATGTTTTTAGGGTCTTTTTGCAGTTCCTTTGGCAATTTATAATTGTCTTTGCCTTTTGCAAAATAGGGACCCCAGCGGCCGTTTAAGATTTGAATTTCGTGTGAAGGAAACTCTTTAATCAGCTTTTCAGCATCGGCTTTACGTTTGGCGAGCATAATTTCAATTGAACGCTCGGCGTCAATGGTATAAGGGTCATCGCCCTTTGGAATACTGTAAAACTTGCTGTTGTGCGAAATATAAGGGCCAAATCTGCCAATGCTCACTTTCATTTCTTTGTCTTCAAACACTCCCACGGTGCGGGGCAGTTTAAACAATTCAAGGGCATCCTCAAGGGTAATGGTTTCAAGCATTTGCCCTTTGCGCAGGTTGGCATATTGTGGTTTCTCCTCGTCAGTACCTTCGCCAATTTGTGCTACGGGGCCAAAACGGCTCATGCGCACAATAATGGGTTTTCCGCTTTCGGGGTGAGTGCCCAAATGGCGTTCTCCGGTTACTTTTCCGCTTTCGGTAGTAGTTTGTTCTACAGTTTTATGAAACGGCGTATAAAACGTGCCCAGCATTTTAGTCCACTCGTTCATGCCTCGTGCAATCTCGTCAAATTGCTCCTCCACTTGTGCGGTAAAATGGTAGTCCATTATCCCGTCAAAATGCTTTAGCAAAAAGTCAGTAACCAACATCCCAATATCCGTTGGGAATAATTTACCCTTTTCGGCACCTGTTATCTCAGTGTGGGTTTTATGGGTAATATTGTTATTGGCAAGTGTAATTACATCGTAATTACGCTCTTTACCTTCACGCTCTTCTTTCACCACATACTCACGTTTTTGGATTGTAGAGATAGTAGGGGCGTAGGTAGAAGGACGGCCAATGCCCAGTTCTTCCAACTTTTTCACCAAACTTGCCTCGGTATAGCGTGGTGCAGGGCGGCTGAATTTTTGGGTGGCCGTTAACGCATTCAAATTTAATGTATCGCCATTTTTCAATGGGGGTAGCATGGCGTTGTCTTCGTCTTCGTGCTCGTCGTCGGTACCTTCAAGGTACACTTTCAAAAAGCCCTCAAACTTCAATACTTCGCCTTGTGCTATCAAGGTTTCAGAAGTGGTTGATATACCAATGGTAACGGTGGTTCTTTCAAACAACGCATCGCTCATTTGTGAGGCAATGGCACGTTTCCAAATCAATTCATATAAACGGCGGTCGGCACTTTCACCATCAATAGTATGGCGGTTGAAATAAGTAGGACGTATCGCTTCGTGCGCTTCTTGTGCGCCGCTGGTTTTAGTTTGGTACTTGCGGGTATGAACAAAGTTATCGCCGTAGGCACTTTGTATTTCTTGCTTGGCGGTGTTTAGAGCCAAATCCGACAGGTTTACCGAATCGGTACGCATATAGGTAATCAATCCACTTTCGTATAGCTTTTGTGCTACACGCATGGTTTGTGCTACGCTAAAGCCCAGTTTTCGGCTGGCTTCCTGTTGAAGTGTGCTGGTGGTAAAAGGTGCTGCCGGAGTACGTTTTGAAGGTTTGGTTTCTATATTTTTAACTTCAAACGTGGCATTTTTGCAACGCTCTAAGAATTTCTCTGCTTCTTGGCGTGTGTTAAAACGTTGGGGCAGTTCGGCTTTAAAAGTCTTTTTAGTATTTCGGTCGGTAAATTCAGCTACTACGCGGTAGGCAAAAGTGGAGTTAAACTCCATAATTTCACGTTCACGTTCTACAATCAGGCGCACAGCAACCGATTGTACACGGCCTGCTGACAACGACGGACGAACTTTTTTCCAAAGTATGGGCGATATTTCAAAACCCACAATACGGTCAAGCACACGGCGGGCTTGTTGCGCATCAACAAGGTGTTTGTTAATGTTACGGGGTTTCTCGATAGCGTTTAGGATGGCGGTTTTGGTAATCTCGTGAAAAACAATGCGACGTGTGCGCTTATCATCCAGCTTTAATACTTCGGCCAAGTGCCATGAGATGGCTTCTCCCTCGCGGTCCTCATCGGATGCTAACCATACCGTTTCGGCTTCCTTTGCAAGTTTTTTCAGTTCTGATACTACCTGCTTTTTCTCGTCAGGGACTTCATATATCGGCTCAAAATTTTTCTCAATCAAAACACCGTTATGGTCTTTTGCTAAATCACGAATATGCCCGAAGCACGATTTTACGGTAAAGTCTTTTCCTAAAAAGCCCTCAATGGTTTTTGCCTTTGCGGGAGACTCTACAATTACTAAATTTTTCACCATACCTTATAAAACAACTTTGGCGGCTGTTTGGTTACCAGCCGCCAAAGAAAAGACTTATAATTGAAATTACAACTTTGTGTCGTGTATATTATTGCACGAACACAAGTTTTTCTGTATAAAGAGTGTTGTTTACCAACAGTTTCACAAAGTATATTCCGTTGGTTAAATTATTGTCAAGTTTGTTTATTTGGAAGTGTTGGAAACCGGCTTCAAGGTTTGACGAACCAAAGTCGTACACCATTTTACCTGTAATATCATATACTTTCATATCTACCGCCGATGGTGCAGGCAAGGTGAATGATAATGTACTGATTTGGGTAGATGGGTTAGGCTGTACGCTCATACCCAGTTCTTCTTTGGTAAAGGTTTCTACTGAAGTAACGGCACCACCAATATTAATGTCATCCAAATAAATGTTATTACCACCGTTGCTGTATGCTTCAAAACTAAAGATTACGTTTTTGCGCACACCTGCGCTGATAGTGCTTAACGGTAGTGAAATCAACCTCCATTCAGACGCACCCGCAGGCACGTATGAAGTGCCGTTGTAGTTGGTTGAGGTGGAAGCAAGGGTGCTGCCTGTACGTTGTGCAAGGAATGACCAAGTATTACCGCAATCGGTTGAATATAGTATGCGCAAACGGTCGCTGGTTACACCTGTACGTTGTGCATAAGCCACTTTAAAATCAAGCGTTGTAGTGGGTGATGTATTTAAATCAACAGCAGGCAGGGTAAGTGTATAAACGTTTTCAGTAGAGGTAGAAGAGTTAATTAGTACCCTTGTGCTGGCACTGCCTGTTGCACTTCCAACGGTAGTACGTTCCCATTTGGCAGTAACGTTGCTGGTGTTAGCCCAGCCGGTAGGAGGGAAAGTAGCCGTTTCAAAACCTTCAATGGTAGGGGCTTTGGTGGTTGCAGTTGCGGGCATAACCACAATAATGTTTTGACGGGTTACTGATGATTGTCCGCTGGTGTTGGTTACTTGTAATGTAACATTATAAGTGCCTGCGGCATTGTAAGTAACTGTTATAGCTGAATCGGTAGCACTTGAAGGAGTACCGCCTGTTATAGTCCAAGTGCGGCTGGCAGCTTTACCACCCCATGAAACATCGTTAAGTATTATTGAGTTTCCTGCGCATACTATACGGGCTACAGAGTTAAAATCAGCAACGGGTTTACACAAAGGAGCCTTAATTACATCAGTACCTGTGGCAATAAGGTTTGCTGATGAAACAAGTGTTTGGCGATAAGTGGCATTGCTCAATACCAAATCCATAATTGTTTTTTGTCCCCAAGTGAACATATTTTGGCAGTTACCGTCAGCATAGTCCATAAAGTTTTCAACTTGATCCATTTCATTAGGGCTGTCGTTGCTACAGGTGTTTGCATTTTTATTGCAACCAAAAGAAGGCGAAGCTACAGGAGGGGTATCGCATACCCTGTCGCCTGAACTACTGCAATTTGAACCGCAACCGTTTTCAAACGGGTGCAATAAACCCAAGTAGTGGCCTACCTCGTGGGTAAGTGTGCGTCCAGCTTTGGCAGCACTACTGGTACCTACAGTACCTACATAATCGGCACGTATTACCACACCGTCAACATTGTTTGTGTTCGGTAAGCTCCAAGGCAGGTAAGCAAAACCCAAGGTAGTACCTTGGTCGCCGTTTTGTGAACGGATAGATTTTACTACCCATATATTAAGGTATTTTCTGTTATCCCAACGGATAAGGCTTTTAATCTCATCGCGGGTTTCAACAGTTAGAGTTGAGTATGTACGGGTAATACCGTCGGTGCAATTACCGCTTGGGTCAATGGTAGCCAAACGGAATTCAATTTGCGCGTCGGCAGCATCGTCTAAAAACTGTGAGCGGATGTTTGACCTATCAGCATTCATATAGCTGAAATCTTCGTTCAAAACTCTTATTTGGTCTTCAATCTGTGCTTTAGAGATATTTTCGTCTCCATACATATGTATTACGTGGAAAACAACAGGGATAATGCGTTTAGCACCGCTTTTGCGTGAGGTGTTAACCGGATTTTGCAAATACTGCTCGTATTGGGTGTAAAACTGGTCTTTTAGCTGTTGTGCAGCAGGATTATTTTTAAGATAATCAGTGGTGATGTGGTCTGTAATGCAGGGCTCATGCTGGTGTTGTGCAAATGCGGCACTAAAGGCGAACAAGGTTGCAAATACTACTAAATAACGTTTCATTTCTCTTGTGTTGCTCAAATTATAAAAGGAACTAGGGTATTACCGAAATCTGCCAAAGGTAATTTTTTACCGATAAATGACAAATGTAAAGACTGTGTGTTTTTTTGAAATGTTGATACGTCAAGGAAAAATTTATTCTACGGGTATTATTTTTCCTTCTTTGCGTGCTATTACAGTGGCTACAGTTGTATCTCCGGTTACATTTATTACCGTGCGGCACATATCCAAAATACGGTCGGGCCCCATTATAAGGGCTATGCCCTCAACAGGTATGCCTACTGAGTTTAATACAATGGCCAGCATTACCATGCCTGCACCGGGCACTCCTGCCGAGCCTATTGAAGCCAAAGTTGCGGTTACTATAATCAGTAATTGGTCGGCAAAAGATAAATCAATGCTAAATACCTGTGCAATAAATATGGCTGCAACCGATTGGTAAAGGCTGGTGCCGTCCATATTCACAGTAGCCCCCAAAGGCAATACAAAACTGGTAATTTCCTCATGTACCCCCATGTTTTTTTCTGTGTTTTCCATGTTAAGGGGCAACGTGGCATTACTGCTGCTGGTGCTAAAGGCCAACAAATGCACAGGGCGCATTTTTTTTAGAAACCACATAGGGTTTAGTTTAGCTAAAAACTTCACCATAGACATATATACCAATGAAGCATGCAATAGTAAGCCCAGTAAAACCACGCCGCAGTATTGGGCAAGTGCCAATAACAGGTTTACCGTTTCAGCAGGGTTGCTGCCTGCCAAATCAGTAATTACAGATGATATAAGCGCAAATACCCCAATGGGTGCTAATAGCATTATAATATCCACTACTTTAAGGGTTATCTCGTTGGCACTGTTCATTAAAGTAATAAGCGGTTGCGCTTTTTCTTTGGGGACTAAAATGGTGGCTACACCAAACAATATGGCTATTACTACCATTGACAACATCATTTGGTTATCAGATGCTGCTGAGATAAGATTTTCAGGGAAAATATCTACCAGTGGTTGCAAAGGTGATTGCTCAGTAAGAGTTTGGGCAGCTTCTGTTTTTTTTGCTGCTGAGCTTTGGTACGAGCTTATCAGGGTGTTTTTGGTTTCTTCCGATAAGGCATCTCCCGGACGTATGATGGTGGTGATTACTAATCCAATAGTAACGGCAAAAACGGTAGTTATGATAAATATACCCAATGTGCGCCCGCCGATACGACCCAGTTTATTAATGTCGTTAAGGCTGGCTACCCCAACCACCAGTGAGGTGATAATCATTGGGATGGCAATGAGCTTTAGCAGGTTTACAAATATTTTTCCTAACGGAGCCACATACCAACTGTTGGCTTGCGCCCAACCTAAATTGGCGGCTATAATGCCCCAAACAATACCCAATACTAATCCGATAAGGATTTTTGTGTGCAAGGGAAGTTTTTTAAACATGGATGTTATAGGTTTAGTAAACGGCCAAAAATAGCCAATTACTTGAATATGGGCAGGATAAATTTAGCGGGTGGTTTTTGCCTGTAATAAATGGTCTGCTAATACTATGGCTGCCATTGCCTCTACAATGGGTACGGCACGGGGCAATACACAGGGGTCGTGGCGGCCTTTGGCTGCTAAATCTACCTCGTGGCCTGCATTGTCAACTGTTTTTTGGGTTTTGGCAATGGTAGCAGTGGGTTTAAAAGCCACTTTGCAATAAATATCTGTGCCGTTGCTTATGCCGCCCTGTATTCCGCCACTGTGGTTAGTGGTGGTAGTTACTTTACCATTATCAGTTATAAAACTGTCGTTGTGCTGGCTGCCCTTTAGTTTAGTGCCTTCAAAGCCACTGCCGTATTCAAATCCTTTGGTAGCGTTTATGGTAAGCATGGCTTTGGCAAGGTCGGCTTGCAGTTTATCAAATACAGGCTCACCTAATCCGGCTGGCACGCCTTTAATCACACACGTAATACAACCGCCCAAACTGTCGCCTTCCGTCTTTGCTTCTTCTATCAGTGCAATCATTTTAGCAGCAGTATCAGGGTGCGGGCATCGCACGGGATTATTTTCAACAAGTGATAAATCCAGTTCAGTATAAGCAAGCGGGGTTTCTACTGTGCCCACTTGGTTCACATACGCCTGTATAATAATGTTGTGTTGTTTTAACAACAATTTAGCAAAAGCACCTGCTGCCACAACTGCGGCCGTTGCCCTTGCTGATGAACGTCCGCCGCCTCTGTAATCACGGATTCCGTATTTGGCCTCGTAAGTATAATCAGCGTGCGAAGGGCGATAAACATCTTTCAGTGCCTCATAATCGCCGCTGCGTTGGTCTTTATTCGGAATAACAATCGCAATAGGTGCTCCGGTGGTTTTACCTTCAAACACCCCGCTTAGTATCTGTACTTCGTCGCTCTCGTTGCGTTGGGTGGTAAGAGTGGACTGTCCCGGACGACGGCGCGCCATTTCAGCATTTATAAAATCAATGTCCGCCTCAAGCATGGGGGGGCAACCGTCAATTACAACTCCCACCGCCTCGCCGTGCGATTCGCCAAAAGTGGTTATCCTGAACAATAATCCTATTGAGTTTCCTGCCATTGGTATAGTTATCAGTTATTTGTTATCGGTGGCAAATTTTTCAATTTCCCTACAAAACTGCTCCAAAGGAAAACCGACCACGTTGTTGTAATCGCCGTTTATTTTTTGTACAAAACGGTAGCCTATCCATTCTTGTATGCCGTAGGCACCGGCTTTGTCGTAGGGTTTGTAGGTATTAATGTAGTACGCAATATCTTCATCGGAGATAGAAGCAAAATGCACTTCGGTATCACTAAAAAATGTATGCTGCTTACCTGCTGCACGCAGGCAAACACCCGTATAAACATGATGTGCCTTGCCCGAAAGGGATTTAATCATGGCAAATGCTTCGTCAAAGTCGGCAGGCTTATTTAGTACCTTATTATCTACCCATACTGTAGTATCGGCAGTAATTACAATAGCATTATCTAAATCACCCACATAACCGTTTGCTTTCTTTTCAGCTAAAAACATCGGGATTTCTTCCGCTTTCAAATGGTCGGGGAAATCTTCTTCCACATCAATCTTCACCACCTCAAAATCAAAACCGGCATCGTGCAGCAATTGCTGTCTGCGGGGCGATTGTGAGGCTAATAACAGTTTTTTCATCTCAAAATACTATAATCCGTTATAACAGGATTGAAATCCTGTTTTGTTAAAAATTATAGTGTGCAGCGGGACTTAAGTCCCGCTGCACGCTGTAATTGCAAAAGCGGTCAGTTTTAACCAACCGCAAGCGGGTATATTATATAAAGCTAATTAACCAAATACATCGAGGCTATGCCCGTTATCATTATCAGTTTGCACAACAAACTTGCTTGTGAATAATGGTCTTTATCTTTTGCCCAAAAAATAAGTAAAGCCAGTCCTACAGATGGAATGGCCACTAATGCTATCAGGTAATAAAAAGCCCATAACCTAAGCGAAATTAAACACCATAAGGCAAAAACCAACAATAGTATCACCTGCGCTGCGGCCAATATTACGGTTATTTTTTTAGCAATGGCCTCACCATATATTACGGGTAGGGTAGAGTAACCGGCAGTGCGGTCGCCTTCCTCATCTTCAATATCCTTTACTGCCTCACGCACCAATGTGGTAATAAAGGCAAAACCTGCATATAGTATAATAAACGACCTGCTTGGATTGGGCAATACACATATAAGTATGCCCGGGGTAACGGCACTCATAAATGCCACTGAAATATTGCCCAGCAGCACTGTTTTTTTCAGTTTGTAACTATACAAGTATAACAGCACTGCCATTGCAGCACATATAATACCCACTACTATATTGGCCGCCAACCCCAGTAAAATACCCACCATACTTAGGCCGTAATAAACTTGGGCAAAAAAGTTACGGTTGGCAGGGGTTATAAAGGTTTTAGCAGGTTTGTTTACTGTATCGGCAGCAGCATCAAAAATATCATTGATGATATATCCGCCTGCGGCAATAAAAAGGGTGGCAAGCAGTGTGAAAATAAACCCTGCGTGTGTAAACGCCGAAAATTCTTCAACCGATAGGCAAAAGGCAGCAAATACCTGTGTGGCAGCCATAATAAGCAGGTTGGGGTACCGCACCAGCTTAAAAAACAGCGTTAGTGTTGATGTTTTTTCATCCATCCGTTAGCAAAAGTCGAATAAAAGGCTGACTTTATCCATGAGTTTTCTGTTTGTAACAAAAACATACCTTTATTCGTATAAGCAAACGATGAAAAAACTACTACTCCTACTTATCATAGCAATAACTTGCTACTCAGCCATCGGGCAAAGCATTACAGTTGAGGGCGCTGTTACAGATGCCTCTGATAAAAGCCAACTGGCCTACGTGAATATTTATCAAAAAGGCACCACACACGGTACTTATACTGATTTGAAAGGTAATTTTACCATAGACCTGCCTGCCGGGGGCGGAATACTTGTATTTAGTTATATGGGGTATGAAAAGTACGAGGTAAAAATAGCAAGCCACACACGCCTTGATGTAAAACTGAAACCACTGGCTTTATCGTTGGAAGAAACGGTAGTAATGCCCGGTGAAAACCCTGCTGACGTGATTATGCGTAAGGTGAACGATAACCGCAAAAAACACGACCCCGAAAACCTTGAAACGTTTAGCTATAAGAGCTACAACAAGTTTGTGGTAAATATTAATCGTGACGTTGACAGCGCATTTTTTAACGAAAACGATACCCTTGACAGTTTTGAGGATACCCTCGTAAACAAAATGAATTTGTTTTTGATGGAGAGTATTACCGAAAAGCTGTACATGAAGCCCGGAAAATATAAAGAAACTGTAGAAGCCAGCCGTATATCGGGTTTGCAAAACGCACAGTATGCTTTGTTGGCAACAGAAATACAGTCGTTCTCATTTTATAAAAACTATATAAAAATATTGGGTAAAGAATACCTAAGCCCTATTGCAGAGGGTAACACTCGTAAATACCTTTTTATTTTACAAGATACGGTAGAGGAGGCAGGTGAAACTGCTTATGTTATTTATTACCAACCCCGAAAGGGTAAGAACTTTAGCGGACTAAGCGGTTTGTTATATATACATACCCAGAAATATGCGGTGCTGAAAGCTACTGCCAAAATGGAAGAAACAGGCGGATTTTCTACCCAAGTGGTGCAGAATTATCAAAAAATGGGCGAAGATGTTTATTTCCCTTCGCTGTTTACCTCAGAGTTTGTTTTTGCAGGAATTTCGGTAGGTCTTGAAGATACTACCAAAAATAAAAGCTACAAGCTAACCCCTTTGGGCAAAGCCAAAACAACTTTGTATGCCATTAATTTGGCTCCCGCACTTAAAAAGAAGCAGTTTGATAATGTTGAGCTTGATTTTGCCCCCGATGCTTTGAATAAAGATGAAGAATTTTGGGAAAAAAACAGGCAGGAAAAACTAAGTGCCAAAGACTCTTTGACGTATGTAATTGTTGACAGTGTGGGTAAAGAACTGAACCTTGACCGCAGGCTTGAGTTTTTGCGAATAGCCCAAACAGGTAAATGGGCTGTAGGGTTTTTAAATATTCACTTGGCTGATATATTGAGTTTTAACAACTTTGAGGGAATACGTTTGGGTGCTCGATTATCTACCAACGACAGGCTTAGCCGCTGGTTCAGTCTGGGCGGTTTTTATGCGTACGGTTTTAAAGACCTGCATAGCAAATTTGGCGGTAACGGTACATTATACCTTAACAAAACCAAGTCGTCGTACTTTGATGTGTTGTATAGCAATGATGTAATGGAAACGGGTATGCAGCCTGTGGGGCAGTACACCACTCCAAAAATGGAGTCGATGCGTTACTTATATATTTCAGTAATGGATAGGGTAGAGCGCAGCAAGGCCACTTTTGGTACTCGTTTGCTAAGGTATATAACTGCTGAAGTGGGAGTAGAGCGTGTTAATAAGCTGGCAACAACAACCTACCGTTACGGCGACGGGTTGCAACAGTATTACCGCTTTACAAATGCAGTTGTATCGCTGCGCTGGGCACCGGGCGAAAAGCTGGTGCGTTCTTTTGGACAATTAAGAGCAAAAGATACTAAATGGCCGATAGTGTATGCCACCTTTACCAAAGGATTTAATAATGTGATGGACGGGCAGTTCGACTTTTTCCGTACTGATTTAATTGCTGAGTATGATTTTAGGGTACGCCACACAGGGCATAGCTATATGCGTTTAATGGCAGGCAATACTGAAGGTAATGTGCCTTATACCGAACTGCACTTTGGTAAATCGGGCTTTAATAATAAAAACCTTAGCATTGTTACCTCGTGGGCGTTTGAAACCATGCGTTTCAATGAGTTTTTTGGTGATAGGTATGCTGCATTATTTTTCCGCCACAACTTTGGCAGTTTGCTGTTTAAAACCAAAAAATTCAGCCCCGATGTGATTTTTGTTACCAATATGTACATAAGCGGGTTTGATAACAACGGTGCACACAAAAACTTTGCTCTCAAATCAGCTGATAAAGGCTTTTTTGAAAGCGGTATCCAAATAGATAATATTTTGCGTGTTAAGTTCACAGGTTACGGTATCGGCGCATTTTACCGTTATGGCCCCTACAGTTTTGATAAACCGGCCAAGAACTTTGCAGTTAAGCTAAGTGTATCCACCCCGTTGAATTTTTAACAGGCATTAATACACAAAGAGTCAACCTCAAAAACAACAGTTTTACCCTTGTTGTGCCAACGGGTATAAAGTCCGCCTCTTGCACATGGTTCGTTCCGAATGGTTTTAAACCATTCGGAACGCTACTTTTAAAAGACCTGAATTTTATATTCAGGTTAATTTTTTTTCCGCCCTTAATTAGTAAACATGATGTCTTTGTTTTTAGGGTTTTGATTTGAGGGACAAGGTCGTATTAATTGTATATATGTAGTATCAGTATGTGTTTTTAATTAACTGAAAAACAGTGTATTGAATGTTTTTTAAAAAATAGTGTAACTTTCCGTAACCCTGCACCGTATAACGAGAGAACAATGACAGAACAGCAGTATAACCAAAGCGTGGATATGTATGCTGACGGCCTATATAGGTTTATCCTTAAAAACATGGGGGATGAATTTGAGGCCGACAACATTGTTCAAAACACGTTTGAGAAACTGTGGGTGCGTCGCGATGAAGTGTTGTTTGAAAAAGTGAAACCTTACCTGTTTAAAATAGCCTATAACAACATGATTGATGTGATAAGGCAAAACAAACGGTGGGTGCAAATTGAAGAGGGAGTACACGATAGTGAGCTACCTGCAAACGAATACAGCGGATTGCGCGAGGCACTGAACAAAGGCTTGGAACGCTTGCCCGAAAAACAACGTACAGTGGTGTTGCTTCGCGATTATGAGGGATATAGTTATGAAGAGATTAGCGAAATAGCGGGGTTAAGCATTGAGCAAGTGAAGGTATATATATACCGTGCACGCATGGCATTAAAAGAATTTATAGGAAAACCCGAAGTGCTGATATGAAAGAAGAACTGAACGAAAGAGAGTTGCTGCTATTGGCTTACCTTGAAGGTGACCTTACTGGGGCAGAGAAAGCAAAAGCGGAAGCATTGTTGGCCGAAGATGCTGCAATGATGGGTGAGTACAGGCAATTAAAAAGCACTGTGCTTGTACCCGAAACAGCTACAGTATATAAAAACAGAGCAGCACTAAAGAAACCCGTGCCTGTAGCTAAAAAGGTAACCCTGCGTTATATACTTTGGCCCGCAGCAGTGGCTGCAAGTATAGTATTGGCAATAATGTTATACGTACCGCAAAATACAGTTACAGAAGGCGGAGTAGCTGTGACCGACAACAAACCTGCAACAACGGCTACCCCTATAACAGGGGATACAAAGGTTAATGCGGATGTGGCAGAGGAGAAAGGGCAAGTAGAGAACCCAATTCAAATTGCTGTAAGCCAGCCTAAAAACGATGTTCCTAAAGACGATAAGGTGGTAATGCCGATTGAAATAGCAGAGGTTGAGGCGCAACAACCTGTAATTAAAGAGCTGATTGCCACCACCACGTTGCAAAGCAAAGGATATGAAATTGGGGTATCAGTGGCTGAGCCTGCTGAAATAAAAGAACTGCAAATACCTCTTTCGGATATGGCATTTGGTACTCCCGAAGCTACCGATAAAAAAGGCTGGTTTGCTAAAGTGGGGGATAGGATAGGCAGCTTGGTTGATTATTTACAAAAACCACAAGTTAACATCGAGAAACAAGAAGATAATAAAGGCAAAGACTACTGGGCCATTACCCTTGAAACTGAAAAATACGAATGGGAGGGCCGTTTATTTACCCGTCGGTAAATATTGAACATTAAAACCAAATATTAAAACTATGTATAGAAAATTCTTACTGCCAATGATGCTATCATTGGTGAGCTTGACAGCTTTTGCCCAAAAAACAACAATAACCAAGGCCGACAGTAATAAGTTGGTGATTGAAACTGCCGAAGGGAAAACCACCATTGATATGGCAGGATTATCAGAAATGTTTAAAAACATGGGGGCGTTGGAGTTTAAAAACTGGAACTTTGATGATATGGATATGTGTGCCGATACTCCGCCAACTACTGATAGTACCGTAGAAAAAGAAATTGTGGTGGTAACTACGATTGAAAGCGACTCAGGCGATTATGTTGAGGTGATTACCAAAAATGCCAACGGTGATATTAAAAAGGTAATCCGTGTACCCTTGGATTTAGTAGAGGATATGGGATTTGACTTTGAGAACGGCGACTTTGTAAACAAAGGCAAAACACCCAAGCCTGCCAAACGCCTTAAAAACTTTGAGAGTGATTGGTTTGCTTTTGACATTGGCTTAAACGGTTTGTTGCACAACGGTAGCCCTTCAATGCCCACTTCGCTTAGCAATCTTGAACTTGACCCTTGGCGTTCAGTACACGTAAACGTAGGTATTTACCAGCAAAAAATAAACCTGTACAGGCACTATGTGAATTTTGTATACGGTATAAACTATGATAACAATGATTATCGTTTCAGTAACGATATTGATTTCAGGGTAGATTCATTTGGAACCGGCATCCAGTACCCCGGTCGTAATACCGAAGGGTTTAAACGCAACAAGCTAACCACAAGGTTTTTAACCGTTCCTGTGGCCTTGCGTTTTAACTTTAATCCCGGCAGCTCTCGTGGAGGCCACATTACCATCGGTGCACACGCAGGTTACAGGCTTACCAGCTTTTTCAAAACTGTGCGTGAGGACGATGGCAAACGCAAAAACAAATTGTACGACGATTTCTTGCTGAATAATTTTCGTTACGGTGCGTTTGTAAAAGTAGGCTACGGAAACGTTACCCTGTTTGGAAACTATGTTTTCACTCCTCTGTTCCGTGAAGGTGCAGGCCCTGAACTTAACCCCTTTTCATTCGGGTTATCGTTCGGCGGATTTTAAGAAATTTATTTCACGCTTAGTTTGGTGAAGAGCCTGCCGGGATGGTGGGCTCTCGCTTTTTATATCCCACAGGTAAAGCCTACATTTGCAGCGGATGAAGTACACTATTTTTCACACACAACCCCACCACCGCTATATTACCATTGAAGCCATACTTGAAAATGTTAATCAAGACATTGTAGAAATTCAACTGCCTTCGTGGAGACCCGGCAGGTATGAATTGGGCAATTTTGCTAAAAACGTACGTAAGTTTACAGTACTTGATAGCAAGGGAAACGAGCTTCCATTTTTTAAAGTAACCAAAGATTTGTGGCTGGTACAAACACTTGGAAACAGTATTATCACTATCAGCTACCAATATTTTGCCGCTGTGCTTGATGCAGGCTCTACATATACCGACGAAAGTATGTTGTATGTGAACCCCGTTAACTGTTTGGTATATGAAACCACAAGCATCGATAAACCCTGCGAGTTAAAGCTGGACATTCCCGATAATTTCATAATTGCTTGTGCATTACCTTCGGAGGGTAAAACACTAAAAGCACAAAACTTTGATGAACTGGCCGATTCGCCATTAATGGCATCTCCATCATTAGAACATTACAGTACCGTGGTTGAAGGTGTAACCCAACACGTTTGGATTAGCGGAAAGCACACTTTGGATGCCGATAGGTTTGTGCAAGAGGTAGCCGCCTATACCCGTGAGCAAGTTGCGGTATTCAATCATTTTCCGTCAAACGGCTATCATTACCTGATACATCTAATGCCTAACAGTTTCAGGCATGGGGTTGAGCATTGCCACAGTACCGTGATAGCTATGGGTCTTGGAATGGAGTTTCATACACCTGAAAAACACCGCGATTTATTGGCTATTTGTTCGCACGAGTTGTTCCATTTTTGGAACATAAAGCGGCTAAGGCCGGCAGCAATGTTACCCTACGATTACACCAAAGAAAATTACAGCACACTTGGGTATGTGTATGAAGGCATCACTACCTATTATGGTGATTATATGTTACTACGTTCAGGCGTAAATAGCTTTGAAACTTACGCGGGTGAGTTTTCAAAAGATTTACAACGACACTTTGATAATACGGGTCGTTACAACTATTCGGTTGCCGATTCATCGTTTGACACGTGGCTTGACGGTTACGTGCCCGGTACACCCGGGCGTAAGGTCTCTATTTATGTTGAAGGGATGTTATCAGCACTTATTGCAGATGTTGCAATTCGTGAAGCAACCGATAACAAAGCCAGTATGGATACTGTGCTTAAATTGATGTATGACCGTTGCTTTATGAACGGGGCAGGCTATACCGAAGAAGATTACAGGGCGGCTATTGAAGAGGTGAGCGGGTTAGATATGGAGGCCTATTTTAGAGATATTATTTGGGGCAAAGGAAACATTGAAAAACAATTGCCGCAAACCCTTGATAAATTAGGTTTAACATTGGTAGTTAATCCTATTGCCGATACTCTTGAGCGTTTATACGGTATTAAAGCGGTGCGTTCTGCGGGACACCTTGTTGTAGCCGCAGTTGCTGAAGATAGCCCTGCCGATAAAGCAGGGGTAGCATTAGGTGCTTTTATTACCTCAATTAATGGGGTAGAATATACTGTCGATATTCATTTTGATGAAGTATTTGCATTGAATACAAACGGCATAACAATCGGACTTCATACTATATATGCTGATAAAACCATACAGCTTAGTGCAGGTGCTAATACTTATTTTGATGAGTACCATTTGGTGAAACAAACCAATGCCACTCAAGCCCAAAAAGATTTCTTTAAGGCATGGAGTAAACAAGAGTTTTAACCGAGTGGGCTTAACAATAAAAGAAAGGGACTTGAGAGAGTCCCTTTTTTGTTAGTATGTATAGTGCTTTGTTTTCCTGTCATTCCGAAGCGCAGCAAGGAAACTTATTGCAAGTGGGTTAACAGAGCGTAATAAGTTGCCTCCTGCTATCCGTTATACAAAGTCACAATATAAAAAAGAAAGGCTGCCCAAGGGCAGCCTTTCTTTTTTATATGTAGTTGGTTGATGATTATTCAACCATTAGTTTTTTGGTGAATACGTTTCCGTTTACATTTAGTTGTACAAAATACAAACCGGGAGTGGCGTTGTATTGTGCAGCATCAAAAGCAAACTCTTGTGCACCTTGGGCAAATTTACCGTTGGCAATAACGGCAACTTCGCGACCCAAAATGTCGGTTACGCTTACTTTAACTTCGCTGTCGCGCATCAAAGTTACACCTACGTTAGTTTTATCAGTTGTAGGGTTAGGATATACGTTAAAGTTCTCGTCAGAAGTGTAAAACTCATCTTCAATTGATGAAGGGAAACCGAAGTTTATCGCATCAATGTAGAAGTTGTTACCTCCGTTGCTTACAAATTGGAAGCGGAAACGGATATTTTGACGTTGAGCAGCGGTAATAGTACCGGGAAGAGCTATCACTACCTGACGCCATTTTGAACGGTCGGCAGGAACAAATGAAGTGTTACCGGGAGTACCAGAACCCACTGTGCCTAATTGTGCGCCTGAACGAGCCCACAATTGCAACCAGCTTTGACCACAATCGGCTGAGTAATAAACCCTCAACGCATCAGCAGTTAAACCGTTTCCTGCTGCATTTAACCTTTGGGCAAATGCATAATGGAATGATACTACCGGGCTTGACATAACTGCCAAGTTTAGTGAAGGTGAATACAAGTCAAACCTTGAACCTGAAATACCGTTTCCGTTAGGAGCCATCAAAGTACGTGAGTTGTTCTCAAACACTGTACCTTGGCCTACATCTACAATGCGGTAATCGGTAAAAGTAGTGCTGTTGGTAAACCAACCATCCGTTGGGAATACAGGGAATTCAAAATCTTGTGTATAAGGCCCGGTTTGAGGCGCAGTGGTTGGGATAACATCAATATAGTCTTCCATTACCATTGTATCAGAACCGTTTGCATTGCTTACAATCAAAGTAACATCAAACTTACCTGCCTGAGCGTATGATACGGTTGGGTTGGTGGCTGATGAAGTTGCAGGTGTACCACCTTCAAAAATCCATTGACGGGTGATAGTGCCTGAGAAATTGTGTGAGTTATCCCTGAAATCAACTGCTGCACCACCTGCACAAGCAAACTGGCTACGTGAACGTTGGTTATCAAGTGAATAAAAATCAGCTATTGGAGCACAAGCAGCGGGAGCGTTAGGAACGTCAGTACCTGTGGCAATCATGTTTTGTACTGACCATAGGTAAGGCCTCCAGTTGTCCATAGTAGCATCCACACGAGCTTTTTGGCCGATGGAGAACATGTTTTGGCAGGTACCAATGGTATAATCCATAAAGTTCTCGATTTGGTCGGGCAAATTAGGATTGTCGTTAGAACAAGTATTCCTGTTATAATCACAGCTAAGGATTGTTGACCTGTTATCAGCACATGGAGGGGTGTCATCTACTTTGTCACCACCCAAGCAACTGTCTTGGAAAGTGTGTAGCAAACCTAACCAGTGACCGATTTCGTGTGTTACGGTAGTAGCGTTTCCGGGGTTGCTGGTACCCATATCACCAATTTGGTCTGAACGGATAATAACACCATCAGTGTTATAGCTACCCGACCAAGGGAATTGAGCATAACCTGCAATACCTGGAAGGTTGGTGTTGTTCACAATCTCTTCGGTTACCCACACGTTCAAATAACGGTCGGTAGGCCATACGCTTTTAAGTTTTATGTTGTTGGTACCGTTTTCGGTTTCTTCTTCATAAATCCTTACGATACCGTTAGTACAATTACCTTTAGGGTCTTTACGAGCCAAACGTAACTCTATCTCCATATCGCAGGCCACCCCTTTAAATACATCACGGGTTTGTGCTGCTTTAGGGCTGGTACGGCGGAAACTTTCGTTCAAAATATCCAACTCACGTTGTATTTGAGCGTCAGAAATGTTTTCGTTACCTGCTTTGTGGAAGATGTGAAATACTACGGGGATAATACGTATTTGCCCTGTTTTCTTCACCAACTCTTTACTTTTTTCAAGTGCTTGTTGGTCAAATAGCTCTTTGCGCTGCAAAATGGTTGGGTCTTGCTCCACCATTTGCTTGTAAACATCATCAGTAGCGCATTGGTGCACCTGTGCAAAGCCTGCATAGCTTGCCGCAGTTGCCAGTAAAACTGTTAATAGAAGTTTTTTCATATTCACTTATTCGTTCAGTTTGGTGTTGTTAGGGCGTATTCAAACTTCAATAATAGAAGTTTTTTGCCAATCAAAAAAAAACTTAGCCTGCAAATATATGGCATTGGTTTATATATAGGCGGCACAATTTGCCCTTGCGATATAACAAACGATAATTTTTTACCAGAGGTTGTAATGCTTAATATACTTTTTTCAACTTTTCAGTAATAGCAAGTACTGCGGGACAAATTAAAGTATTTTGGAAAGTAATATCCAAAATTTGCACCATACGCTTGCGGTTAGTATGGGGGTATTCGCGGCAGGCGGTAGGGCGGTCTTTATATACCACACAATAATTATCACCGTCTAAAAACGGGCAGGGCGAAGAAAGCAACACATAATCACCATCCTCATCAATCTTTAAATAGTGGGCAATAAAATCTGCGGGTTTCATACGCAAAGCCTTTGCCACACGTTCAATATCCCTGTCGGTAAACATAGGGCTGGTGGTTTTGCAGCAATTGGCACATAGCAAACAATCGGTTTCGGCAAAAACCTCCTCGTGCAGCTCATGAAAACTGTCATCAAGGTTTTTGGGTTTGCGACGCTTTAGTTGGGCATAAAATGATTTGTTTTCTTCTTTTTGCCGCTGGCTGCTACGTCTAAAATCTTCAATACTGGTTTGCATATTAAAGGTAACCGAAGGCAAATCCGTTTTTTAAGTACAGGCCATACACCTGCTGGCTTACAGCCATAGCAGTAATGTAAAGTATAAATACAGTATGGAAAGCGATTTTCGGGTATTGTTTACCGGTAAAGGCTTTCTTTACTTCAATATAGTATAAAGGTAAGGTGTATGCGCAGATTAAACCAATCCAAATACCCCATTGCCTGCTGGTGAACATGTGAACGTATGCGTGGTGCGACATGGCAAAACTCCATGAAACTGAGGCAAGCAATAAAATGAGTGCTATGTAAAATAATTGGCGTTGATGTTTATACATGTGCCACATTGCCCATATAGCCAATACCAAAATTGCCCAACCGGGAATAAGGTAAAAACGCTCCATGCGGTTAAACCATTCAAAGGCAATATCTAACAAGCTAAAGTCTTTATTTCCAATTTCGCTCACCGTAAAACCTGCTGTTTCTTCGCCTGTGGTACGCAGTTTAAAGGCTGCCATCATATCTTCATAGGCCACTGACCAACTGCCCCAATAGGCAGCATTTTGCCACATGTGCAGCATAAAACCCGTTACGGCGGCAATACCGGGCAACATAGTAACTTTTGTAAACAATTTGCGTGAGTATAGCAAGCTGAAACCAATGCTCACTACCGCTAAATAGGTTGGCGGCTCAAACGATACATTAATGGCTAATAGGAATATTATGCACATCCACGCTATCCATTTGTTTTCGCGTTCTTCGTTGTTAAAGTACTTGTAGATGCAATACACATACAGCCATTTAAGCAGTTCTTCTAATGTGTGCTTGTGCAGATTATCGGCCCATGTGATAAAGTAGTTGGATAGTACCAATATGCTGCCGCCTATAAAGGCTTGGTTTTTATCTTTTAAAATAACCTCCAGTACACGGTATATCACAAAAAAGAACACCATTGCCCAAAGTATTGGAAAGATGCGTAGCACAGGTTCAGAAGTGCTGTTTAACACTTTGCTGTAAATACCCGCCAATATATCAGGCAGGGGAGGGTAATGGGTATAAACATTAAAGCTGGTATCCCCTTTTCCTTCATATTGTTGGGTGGGTAACCAGTAAGTACCGTTAAATCCGTAATCGTAGTAATATCGAGCGGCCGATAGCACGTTTTTATCGCTGTAAGAATCACCGAATACGTTGTCGCGGCCGTTTCCGTTAGCTGTAGTAACAGTAAATGCACGCCACGAGATTAGTATAAAACAAAAGGCAAAAATGAACCAGCGATATTTGGTAATGGAGGATTCCTGCATATTAAAGTGCCGAAATTACATTTTGTATTTGAGTATGCACATCGGCAGCCTGCATATTTTTCATGCAAAAATTGTTGCCGCCACAAGGCAATACTTTGGTGTGGTGCAAGCAGGGCGAACACTCAACAGCCAAATAATGCACTTTATGGCGGGCACTATTAATAGTATCTGCCGATAAGCGGTGCGTAGGGTTGGTTGGCCCCCAAACCGATACGGTTGGTAATCCTGTTTTTAGTGCTATGAATAACGGTGCTGAATCAATAGTGAGCATCAATACACACTCTTCGTGTAAAAAGCGATAGTACTCAGCAAAACCGTATTTACCTGCAATATTCTCTACCCTTTCTGCGGCATTGCCCAAATATTCGCTGATAAATGCCTCATTGTCTTTAAAATCAGAAGGGGCACCGGTAAAGGCTATGATGTATGGGGTGTTTTGTATGATGTTTGTACAAATTGCTTGCAAAGTATTTGCAGGGATTTTTCGTAAATAACCGCCCAACTCACTGCAAGTATTGTTAATAGCAATGTATTTCTTAGCAACTTCGTTGGTGCGGCCTGTACTGTCTTTTACAGGGATTGAGAACTCTGTAAATTCTTCAACGCCCATCATGCGCACAAGGCTGCGGTAATTATCCTGCACATTGCAAAACTGGTTGAAGTAGCAATTATGAGTATTAAGAAAATTACGGAAGTGAACTTTGTTTAATTGAAATCCGAAACGGTTTAGCGACAACGTCCATAACGAAAATATGGTGGTAAGTTTTGAATATACCTCTAAATCAACCAGCCAACGGTTTTTTAATCGCCAGCTTTTGGTAAGGATGGCTATGGATGAGCGAAACAGGTTTGGCAAACTGCTATCATCCATTACCCATACGTGGTGAAAAAGCCCGGTGGGTACAATGCCGGGTACTACCCCCTTGCCGCTGATTAGGATTAGTTTAGCGTTTGGGTAGCGTTTTTTTAGTGACACCAACGCATCACTTGCCAGCAAAAGGCTGCCCAACCCCAACATTTTTATTACTATAATATAATCGGGGTCTTTGCGCAGGGTGTGGTCACGACGTAATAACAAGCCAAGCGGGCGCGCCACCATCAAGTTAAAGATAACCAGCAGGCCTCCCAATACCCCGTCAATAAGTTGCTTGGCGCGTAGTTTCATTAATTACACAATGCGACCAATAATGCTGGTGGTTGTGCTGCTTTCAATCAACACATTTACATACTCACCGGGTTTTGCATTTTCTTTAGGGAAAATTACGGTTACGTTTTGGTCGTTACGACCTTTATACTCGTCGGCTGATTTTTTAGAATTACCTTCAATCAACACTTTGCAAACTTTGCCTATATATTCAGCATTTTTTTGCTTCGACATATTGTGTTGCAGTTTGATGATTTCTTGCAGGCGACGTCTTTTCACCTCGGTAGGAATATCATCAGGGTATTTGCGGGCGGCTAATGTGCCGGGGCGTTCGCTATACTCATACATATAAGCAAAATCAAATCGAGACGATTCAATAATACTTAGGGTTTCTTGGTGCTCTTCTTCGGTTTCGCTGCAAAATCCTGCAATAATATCCGTACTGATACCACAATCGGGGATAATCTCACGTATTTTATTCACGCGCTCCATGTACCACTCACGGTCATACGTGCGGTTCATTAAATCTAAAATTCGGCTGTTGCCGCTTTGTACGGGCAAGTGTATATAGTTGCAAATGTTTTCGTATTTCACCATCGTGTACAACACCTCGTCGGTAATGTCTTTTGGGTGAGAGGTAGAAAAACGCACGCGCAAATCAGGGTTTACTAATGCCACCATTTCAAGCAATTGGGCAAAGTTTACTGTTTCCGTTTCGTTTTCAGGGTTAGCCCACTTATACGAGTCAACGTTTTGCCCCAATAAGGTAACCTCTTTATAACCCAGTTTTGCCATCTCGGCAGCTTCAGCCACAATCGATAGGGCATCACGGCTACGTTCGCGCCCGCGTGTAAAAGGCACAACACAAAAGCTACACATATTATCACATCCCCTCATAATTGATATAAAGGCATTAATACCATTGGTATTCAGCCTCACGGGGGTAATTTCGGCATAAGTCTCCTCGCGCGATAGCAATACGTTTACTGCTTTCTGTCCGTCTTCAACCTTAGCAAGCAGGTTGGGTAAATCGCGGTAAGCATCAGGCCCCACCACTATATCCACCATTTTTTCTTGCTCAAGCAGCTTGGTTTTTAAACGTTCTGCCATGCAGCCCAACACACCCACCACAAGGTCGGGGTTGGTTTTTTTCATGCTTTTTAACTCAGTAAGTCGGTTCCAAACCTTACTTTCGGCATTTTCACGTATGGCGCACGTATTCAAAAAAATTACATCGGCACCTTCATCATTTGCTATTGTTTTATAGCCTTCTTTTGAAAGAATTGAGGCAATAATTTCGCTGTCGCTAAAATTCATAGCACACCCGTAACTTTCAATATACAAGTTGCGTTGCTGCATATTTACTGTAATAGGTTGCGTTGCAATGGTTTCCTCGGTTATTGTTACCATAAAGAATTTGCAAAGATAAAATTTAAAGCGTTAAAATTTTTTAAGAATTGTAGTAGCAATTTGGAATAAAAAAAGGGCAGGCATGATGCAATAGATAGGGATGCATATGTTTTTACACACAAAAAATTTAAAAAAACTCCGGCTGCCCGCCCTTTAGCTTTTCTTTAATAATCAATACAATAACTGATAGAGGTATACTATTAAAATACCTTTTCAAACTTATCCCAACAGTTTTGCATAAAACAGGGTGAAATCACCCTTTTTAAATAGACAGTGTATTATAAAAAATAAAAGAGGCCTTCTTAATGTTAAGAAAGCCTCTTTATTAAAACAGCAGTTTTAAGTTATCTGCCATATAAAAACTTAGGGTTTCGGTAACCGCTTCGGTCTAAAAACCAGTCTTCGTAACTTCTTCCTTCGCTTTCAGCCCATTTTACAAAATAGGGGAATGCGTTTGAAAACTCAACTTTTTCAGCCGCGTATGGAATACTGCGTGAAACAGAAATCATCCACGGTAAATTGTTTTGCGAACGGTAGTAACGGTTACTGTTTGGTTCAGAAGCGTCATCACCTGTGCCAAACATTTTGGGCGAAGCCATTGAAGTAGGCTTTTTATCAATTAGATGTATCTCTTTATTGCGGTCTTGGTTAACAACTAAATATGGATTAATACGGTTTATTTTGATAAAGTTTTCATACAAAATAGCACCGCCTGCTGCTGGTTGACCCTTGTCCATAAAAGTAACAACAACAGTCATACTGTCATAAGCAGCATTAGGAGATGCAGGATTTGTATTTATTCCCCCTGTACCACCCGGATAGGTTAGTACATTGTAGGCATCATCAAAAAATGGTATGCTTGCATAAGCAGGACCTTCTTCAGTGCCATTGCCTCTAACTTTAAATACTTTACCATTCAATTTATTTCCGGTTACACTTATAATGCTTGCCGCATCAATTTCAGTAAGCTCGCAAGCAAAGCCATTGTGAAAACTACCACCAATAGCGCGTGTTACAATTTCAAACTTTAGTTCTACTATATTATTTTCAGCGTTTGCAACTACCAGCAACCGATAGTCAACTACCAAATCATTAAAGTCAAAATCACCACGGTTTGGCCATAAATCTTCACATAATAAGGTACTAAACTGTTCACCATTAATATAATACTTAAAAGCTCTGTATCTATCTGTATCAAAGGCGTCATCTTCATCAGAAACCCCATCGCCATCTGTATCGGTGATAGTGGATAATGGCAAACAATTGTTAGAAGGGTCAGCCCAATAAGTACCGGGTATCACTATATCATCAATATTACACCTGTTATTTCCTCCTGTACCCAAAAAGCTAATCATTACCTTGTATGGGGTATTTGAGTTTGCAATGGCATTGGGTATAGTATAGCTGATGTTTTGAACTTTTGTATTTAACGACGACCAATCAAAACTAAAAGAATCTGAATAAATAGCTCCTTCTCCGGTGCTTGTGTTGGCTGAATTATATTCTATAAAACGAATGCGTACGGTTTTTGTAGTGCCGGATGTGTTTTCGAGCTTAACTTTAAAAGTAATATCGCCTTTTCCTAACTTAACAAACGGAGATTTTATCCAAGAAGCATTAGGAGATGTGTTGGTCATTGAATTGCTGCGACCTACCCATTTACCGGTGATGTTATGGGCTGAGTTGCTGCTGAAACTAACTGCCCCAAATGCCCAGCAATTACCTGCTTCACGGCTACGGTCACCACTTTCAAAGTCAAGGGTTAGCTGTGCACTGGCACTAAGGGAAAAAATCCCAGTTAGTATGGCTATAAGTGAATATATACGTTTCATGTGTATTTCTCTCGTTTAATTTTTATTAATCTTCGTTGCCAATTTCGGGAGCAAACTTAAACTTGATGGTTTTTGCAACTACATCAACGTTTTTTGTAATTTTTCCATACTCCACAGCCACCTTTTTTACATCAGCCGGTATCTCAAACTTTATGTTTAAGTTATTGCTCATTTTGTGGTAAATACTGAAAAGCAACACCCCGTTTTGATCCTTCACTTTTAGCAAGTGTTTAATTTCAACGGGCACAGGCTGGCCTGTAACATCCAAGGTAACTTGTTGGGTAGTGCTCCAGTCAAAAGAAGCAGAAGGGCTTAATTCATTAATGTTAGATGCGCTTTTTGCAGGAGTATCATTGTTACTGTCTTTTTTACAACTGCTTAGAAGGCCAAACAGCGCAAAAAGGGTTAAGAGAAAAAAATTTTTCATAGGTAAATCTGTGTTTCAAAATCAAAGATAATATGCGTTTTTATACATGATATATGAATTATTTGAACAGCGTTATATTTTATTTCTGCGGTTATAAAACCAAATGAATGAAAATCTTTTCACGCAATGCGGATAATATACTCATCTTAATAGTATGTCGAATCGATAAAAAACCAAAACAGTTAGCATTTTATAAACTATAATTGTAACCTGCTATTTTTAGGCAGTTAACGGACAGGAGGGT
This sequence comes from Bacteroidia bacterium, assembly GCA_035906255.1. Lineage (GTDB taxonomy): Bacteria > Bacteroidota > Bacteroidia > UBA8524 > UBA8524 > SB11. Next base: position 2,679 of record JAMIFM010000032.1, on the reverse strand, counting down.
CCGTGTACGAACAATTTGTATGCGTAGAGTTTTAATTACAGGAAGCAATGGGTTGTTGGGGCAAAAGTTACTTGATTTATATCTGGGGAAAAGGGATGCGCAGCTTATAGCTACTTCAAGGGGAGCTAACCGCTACAATGCGTTTGAGGGATATGGGTATACATATCAGGAGATGGATGTAACCAATAAGGATGAGGTAATGCTGAATATTATACGGTATTGCCCAACGGCGGTTATTAATACTGCTGCGATGACTAACGTGGATACTTGCGAGAGTGAAAAGGATGCTTGTGATAAGCTGAATGTTGACTCTGTGAAATACTTGGTAGAAGCCTGCAACCAGTTTGATGTGCATTTGGTACACTTATCAACCGATTTTATTTTTGACGGTGAGAATGGCCCTTATACTGAGGAGGCTACTCCCAATCCGTTGAGCTACTATGGTGAAAGCAAACTGAAAGCTGAGCAGTATATTATTGAAAACAGTAAAAACTGGGCAATACTGCGCACCGTATTGGTATATGGTGTGGCAAATGACATGAGCCGCAGCAATATTGTTTTGTGGGCTAAAAATTCCTTAGAGCAAGGCAAACAAATTAATGTGGTTGACGACCAATACCGCACCCCAACGCTTGCTGAAGATTTGGCAATGGGCTGCTACTTGGCCGAAATGAAGCAGGCGCAGGGTATATACAATATAAGCGGGGGAGATTATATGAATGTGTACGAGTTGGCGCAACGCGTTGCCGATTTTTGGAAACTTGATAAAAACCTGATTGGCCGTGCTGACAGCAGCACGTTTACACAACCTGCAAAACGCCCGCCGCGCACCGGTTTCGACCTTACGAAATCACGTGAAAAATTGGGGTATGAGCCTCATACTTTTGAAGAGGGGTTGGCAGTTGTTGAAGAACAACTAACCAAGCCTAACGCATTATACTAACTCTGTAAGTTATTTAAGATTATTCAATAACGGCTGAAAGTCCCTTGTCTGCCAATGCGGTACAAATGGGTTGCAGTTTTTCAACTTCACCTTCTTTTACAATAGCCTTGCCTTTATAATGCACTAAAAGGGTAAGCTGTTCTGCCTGCAATTCGTCGTGCTTGCAAATATCAATCAAGCAGTCAATCACAAAGTCAAAAGTATTAACGTCGTCGTTATACAATACTATTTTGCGAGTTTCTGTAAGTAACTCAAGCAGGTCAACCTCTTCAAATGTTTCTATTGACGTTCCGCTCATGTTCATAAAACTACTCTCCTTTATATTTATGGATTTTGCCTGTGTTTTCTAAAAATTTTGGCCTTGTTTTCAGTACCGTTCACCAGTTTTCGGATGTTTTTCTGGTGGGTTAAAATTACCAAAAACGCGGCTGTAATACCAAAGGCGATAAATAAGGGTACCTTTTCGTGGAATACATATACTATAAGAAACGGAAAAGATACCGCTGCAAGTATAGACCCCAATGATACATATCTTGTTGTAAATAGTATAAACAAAAATATGGCCAAACAAAGCAAAGCAGGCTGATAATCAATGCAAACAATCATGCCAAACAGCGTGGCAATGCCTTTGCCGCCTTTAAATTGTGCAAAAATGGGAAACAGGTGTCCCACAACTGCCAATAGTCCGTATAGCAGTTGCAGGTTCACATATTTAAATGGGTTATCTTTAGGTATTATACCTGTTAAATTCACTAAATACGCAGCAAAAAAGCCCTTTAGCATATCCATCAGCAGCACTATGCTGCCTGCTTTTTTGCCCAATACCCTAAAGGTATTGGTGGCACCGGCGTTACCGCTGCCATAATCGCGCACATCAATACCATACATAGCCTTGCCTATCCAAACCGCGCTGGGTATCGACCCCAACAGGTAGGCAACAGGGCATAATAGGGTTACTAAAAGCAATTCGTTCATGGTGTATTATTCGGTTTCAAAACTACGCAAAAATTTCTTTCTGCCTTGGTCAGTGGCTAAACCTATACTAAATGTGTCTTTGGTGTACTTTTCAAGGTTTTCTTTGATAATGTTCATGAAGTCATTATCGGTAGAAAGCACGTATAACTTATTACGAACATAGTTAAAGAAATACCAATCATCACTACCCGATTCGATATAGAATGTAATTTCATCCCCACTGCGCTTGCGTTCAATCTCAATATTCACACTCATCTTCTTACCTAATTTTTCTTTTCCAAGGTTTGATAAGCCAAAATTACCTTCGGCTTTAAACGACTTGGTTTTTGGACTCCAAGTAAAATCAACATCAGTAAAGAAGAGTGTTTTTGCCAACTCGCTGATGGGTTCAACACGGCCTGTTTTTTCAATGCTTTCTTTGGCTTTGGCAAACGCTTTTTCATCCAAAATTTCTGCTAACGCTTTTTCTAAGAAAGGTTCGGTTTCGTTTGAAGAAACATTTCCGGTACCGTTAGCCACCAATTGGTCATACATACGTTTTAGTGCAGGCTCAGGGAACGGGAAATCAAGCAATAGAATTGATTTAATCTCAAACGAAGAGTCTTTTAGTGAATGCGTTACATTACCTGCGGTACTCATTTTAAGCTCGCCTGTATTAACACCAAAGTTCACATTGCCCTCGCCATACATTTCACCGTCTTTGTGGTTGTAGCTAAAGTAGTTTCCTTTTGGATTGTTAGCATATAATTTTTGCGAATCGG
>JAMIFM010000031.1:0-88496 GCA_035906255.1 Bacteroidia bacterium | reverse complement strand
GGCTAATGGGGAGTTTTGCAGCAAAATGTTCAAACAAAGCATTAGCAACACCTAAGTTTCCCTCAGCATTTTCAAAATCAATGGGGTTTACTTTATGCGGCATTGCACTGCTGCCTACTTCTCCGGCCTTTAGCTGTTGCTTAAAATAATCCATCGAGATATACGTCCACACATCGCGGCAAAAATCAATCATAATGTTGTTGATACGTTTTAACGTATCACAAAGTGCGGCAAGATTATCGTAGTGTTCAATTTGGGTGGTGTATTGCATACGGGTAAGTCCCAAGCGGTTGTTCACGAACTCATTGCCCAATTCACGCCAGTCAAGTTCAGGATAGGCAACATTGTGAGCATTAAAATTACCTGTTGCACCGCCAAACTTTGCCGAAAACGGGATGGTTTTAAGTAATAATAGTTGGTTTTCAACACGTTCAACAAATACCATTATCTCTTTACCTAATTTAGTAGGCGATGCAGGCTGCCCGTGTGTTTTAGCCAGCATAGTAATGCTTTTCCACTCTTCGGCTTTCACACGCAGCAAATCATTCAACTCATTCAGCTTGGGAAGTAATTCATCATTAAGTCCTTCTTTTAAGCTCAAAGGCACAGAGGTGTTGTTTACATCTTGTGATGTAAGGCCAAAATGTACAAATTCGCCTATTTCGGTCAGGTCAAGCTCCTTTAAACGGTCTTTCACAAAATATTCCACCGCTTTCACATCGTGGTTAGTAGTCTTTTCAGTGTGTTTTATTTCTTCAGCGTCACTTAAAATGAAGTTGCGGTATATATCGCGCAACTGGTTTTTTTGTGCATCGTTTATCTTCCCCGCCAATTGCGGCAACGGTATTTCCGATAAATATATCAGGTATTCAATTTCCACTAAAACGCGGTAGCGTATCAGGCCAAACTCAGAGAAGTATTGAGCCAATGAAAGGGTGGTTTTGCGGTAACGTCCGTCAACCGGCGATAGGGCAGTGAGTGCGCTTAAATCCATGGCGCAAAATTACATTAAAAGGTGGATAGACTAAACAGTTATCAGCGGTTTACTTTTTTAATCCGTAGGGTATAAAACGGAAATAAAATAACAGGATATAAAATCCTGTTCTATGGCGGCGATACCCTCGACGGGTTTTAAACCCGTCAAGAATCGGGGATTAATAGGGGCGGGCTTTATGCCCGTCAGATAATGATAGTTTTAATAAAATTAAAATGGGACACAATAAGTTATCGCTTTGGGTTCATTTAGTATGGGGAGTTAAAAAGAGAAGATATTTAATTCATGAAGATGCAAAGAAAGTGCTGTACTCAAAAATGCGTGAAGTATTTGAAAGCAAGGGGTATGATGTGGTAGAAATGAATGGAATGCCTGATCATGTTCATATTTTATTGCGACTTAACCCAACACACACAATAAGCGAAATAGTAAAGAATATAAAAGGGGCAACATCAACATGGTTAAACCATCAGGTTGAAATGGAAGAATATTTTGAATGGCAAGACGGGTATGGTGCTTTCTCGGTAAGCTCATACAAGGTGGGAGCCGTAGTCAAATACATTCAGAACCAGCAACAGCACCATGCCAATAACGATTTTGAAACTGAAATGAAATTTCTGAATTCGTTTAGTAAGTAAAACTATTTGGACAGGATATGAAATCTTGTTTTGTTGGGTATTCCCCCTCGACGGGTTTTAAACCCGTCGAGGTACGTGTGTTAATAGAGGCGGGCTTTATGCCCGTCGAGGTGATGATGCTTTAACATCAACCTTGTAAGATTGTCTCCATTAATTTAATAGCAAGGCAACCTATGTGCAGAATCAAAGCCTTAATTTTGCAAGGTTTATGATAAAGAAAATTACCGTTGCCGCCATCACCATGTTTGTGGCTCTTGGCATAAATGCACAAAAACTAAGGGTGTCAACTGATACAGTTAAGTACGGCACCCTGTTTAAATATGTAACATCAGGAGTAAATGTAACTATTTACAACGATGCGCCCTTTGATATGCAAGGCGTAAAGCTAAAGACTACCAACAGCGATTTTACCCTTAGCGATACTTTGGTGAATATTCCCGCCATGAATTCTAAAGTGGTGAATGTGCGGTTTCGTCCCCGCCACAACGTTGACTATAATAATGAGTTAATTATCAGTACCCAAAGTCCTTACGGGGCATATAATGTGCATTTGAAGGGTACAGGATTTTACAGCAATACCTATTACAGCACTACACAAAACAAGTGGGAAGGCGACCTGATGACAGCATTGAAAACAAAGATTTCATCTGCAAATACACTCGGTTATACTGTGGTGCGCGACCAAATGTATGCTTATGTAGATAATAATAACGATAGTGTTGAGTGCGTGTACACAGGCCGAAAAGCCAAATTTAATACCCGTGCAGGGGCGGTAACTACTGATTTTACGGCTGAACATAATTTCCCACGCAGCAAATACACTTCGCAAGACCCGATGTTTTCAGATGTGCATCATTTGTTTCCTGCCGATGGGCCTGCCAATACTCGCCGTAGCGATGATCCCTTCGGGATTGTTACTTCGCCCGTTTGGATGGTAGGCGGCTCATTAAGCGATAACCAAAAGTTTGAGCCCCGTAACGAACACAAGGGCACGGCGGCAAGGGCTATGTTCTACTTTGTGACCCGTTATCAGGATTATACCAACTTTTTTGACCCTCAGGAAGATTTGTTGCGCGTATGGGCGGCACAGTTCACGGTTACTTCAAAAGATTCAATCAGGCATGAGCGTGCAGCACAAGTGCAAGGCAACCGCAATCCGTTTACCGACCACCCTGAGTTTATTGAGCGTATCAGCAACTTTGCAGGCACAGCCCCAACTCCGGTTAAGAAATATGAACTTACTTACAGCCAGCCTGTAAACTTTGGCTATGTGCCATTAAACGAGACGATTAATTATGTAGCTGTTTTAACCAACACAGGCAAAGCAGCCGTTGATTATACCTTGTCGGCTATTAATCCCAAACCGCAAACCAACGTTTCGGCATTGGTAGGCTCATTTACCATACAGCCGGGCGAAACCAAGCGTTTGGCATTTAGTTTCACTGCTAAAACAGTAGGCGCTAACTTTACCGATTCGTTCAGTTTTAAAGCTCAAGGGTTTAGCGAAACCATTATGGCTTTTACTGCCAACGTATCGGGTTTGGGTGTTAATGAGGCTGCCCGTACCAATATCAGTTTGTATCCAAACCCTGCAAATGCTGCGGTTACGCTTAGCACCGACCGTGCATTGAACTACCCTGCTACGGTTAACTTTTACGATTTGGCAGGAAAATGTGTTTATTCTACCGTTTTAAATGAAAGTTTTACCGATATAAATGTTGCGACGCTGATTTCGGGTTGTTACTTTGTACAAGTAAATGACGGAACCTTAAGTTCCATCACTAAACTTGTTAAGTTTTAACCACGAAAGAGTACCATGAAACAATTTTTTAAAATGATGTTTGCCTCAATGTTTGGCTTTGTGCTGGCAGGCATCTTACTTGTATTTATCGTTTTCGGGATTATTGCCGCAACGGTTTCAAGTTTTAGCGAGAAAAAAGAAGTAAAAGTATCGGCTAACAGTGTATTGCACCTGAAGCTGGATACTTACTTAGAAGACCGCACCTCTGAAAATCCCTTTGTAAATTATAATTTCAGCAATTTTGAGGCTAACAATTCCGCGGGTGTATATGATGTAATCCGCAGCATACAAAAGGCCAAGGCCGATGCCCACATGAGCGGCATTTTTATTGAGTTTGGTGCAGGTTTTCATGCTGGTTTTGCCAACATACAAGATTTGCGTGAAGCCATTATCGACTTTAAAAAATCAGGCAAGTTTGTATATGCCTATTCAGAAATTTATACCGAACGAAATTATTATTTGGCAAGCACTGCCGATAAGGTTTTCTTAGACCCTTCGGGTGAGTTGATTTTCAACGGTATGTCGGTAAACATTACCTTCTTTAAAAGCATGCTTGATAAGTTGGGGATAGAGATGCAGGTATTTAAGGCCGGTAAATTTAAAGGTGCTGTTGAGCCATTTATCCGTGAAGATTTAAGCCCTGAAAACGAAGAGCAGATAAACGTGTACCTTACTTCGTTGTACGGTACTTTTATAAAAGGTATTTCTGAAAGCCGCAAAATTGATACTGCACGATTGTATGAGATTGCTGATAAAATGGAAATCCGCACTGCAAAAGCTGCTGTGGATTTGAAATTGATTGATGCGTTGAAACACCACGACGAGGTGTTGTCTGAAATCCGTAAAAAATTGGGTACCGGCGGCGATGATAAAATAGATTTTGTATCGGCGTATGATTACCGTGATGTAAAAGTTGACGGTGAAAATAAAGACAGCGAAAATCAAGGTAAAATAGCCGTTTTGTATGCGGTTGGTGATATAGTTGACGGTAGCGGAGATGAAGCCACAGTTGGCTCTCACAATTTGCGCGAAGCCATTATTAAAGCCCGTACCAACGATAAAATAAAAGCCGTTGTGTTGCGTATCAACTCACCCGGCGGTAGTGCAATGGCATCTGATGTGATATTGCGCGAGCTTACTTTGTTAAAGAAAACCAAACCTCTTATCGTATCTATGGGTGATGTGGCCGCATCAGGCGGTTATTACATAGCTATGGCTGCTGATACCATAGTGGCGCAACCCAACACCATTACAGGTTCGATAGGTGTATTTGGCATGATGCCAAATATGAAAGGTTTGTTGAACGACAAGTTAGGTATTCACTTAGACGGTGTTAAAAAAGGTGAGTTCTCAGAACTTGGTCGTCCCGACCGTCCCTTTACCGAAGGTGAAAAAGCTATCATACAAAGCTATGTTGAAGAAGTGTACCGCCAGTTCTTAGGAGTTGTTTCAAAAGGTAGAGGAATGGATACTGCCGCAGTACACGAAATTGCACAAGGCCGTGTTTGGACTGCCGAGGATGCCAAAGCTCGCGGATTGGTGGATGTGATGGGTGGTATGCAAACTGCGTTGGATATTGCCGCCAAAAAAGCCGGACTTACTAACTACCGCATTACCGAATTACCTGTTGAGAAAAACCCGTTTGAAGAATTCTTTAAAAGCATGAGTGCTGAAACCAAAGCCAAAATGCTGAAAGAAGAGTTGGGCGAAAGCTACACTTACTATATGCAAATGAAACGTGCAATGCGTGTACAAGGCATACAAACCCGTATGCCGTTTGAAATTACCGTTGATTAACTTTTCTCATAATACAATATACTTTAAGAAAAGGCTGTCTATACTAATTAGACAGTCTTTTTTTGTTATCACTTGTTATCACTCTTTTCAATTATGTCAAGTATGATGGATCGACTTAATCGAAATTCATTTAAAAGGTTATTTAGTGAATTCGTTGCCCTATTTTTAGCTTGTAAAAATTTTGTTGTCAAACCTGGAAGGGTCTTTATAGAAGCTGTCATTCCCTCACAACTTTCAATTGAACTAGCGAGCGAATCTTCAAATTGTTTTAGTTCTTCTATTTCAGATAAAGAACTTTGATCTGTATCTATAAAATCTGTCGCGTAGGCAGTGTAGGCATCTGAGAAAACTGTAAATGTTCTTGTGAATGTAGTTTTATAGGAAATTGTAAGTTGATCAAGATTAGTGCAAAATTGATTAAAGTCGGCAGAAACCTCATAGTCAAGGTGGTACTTTATTTTGCTTGTTTTTTCTTCTGGTGTTAAATCTTCGGAGTTTATGTTTGACAATTCTTTTGCACGCTTGCTCATCATTTTGCCTATAAATGAAATAGCTTCAGTGATTTGTTGAATTATTTTTATTAAGTCTCCATTTGAAATGGCAAATTCTTCTAACAAGTCTAAATATCCTTTAGCAATTTCTTTTTTTGATGTATTATTCTGTTCTGTTGTAGTTGAAGAAATCGAGTTTTGAACTAAGTCACTTAAATTCATCATTAAATGCTTGGCAATCATTGTTTTAAAATCAGAAATAGTTTTGTACGGGAAATACAGTACGCCGTCAGTTTTAAGGGTTTCTTTAAAGTTTTGAACCTTTGTTAATTGTTCAAGATTCAAATTTGACCAACTTATGTCTGCTTCTTTAAAGTAAAACATTAGTTTTACTTCTGATTTTTTCGACCTTCTTAGAGTCTTATTATATTCTTCTTCAGTCCCTGACTCAAAATTCTTTGTGGGAGTTCCAAATCTCTGCCACATGATACCAATAAAGATGTCATAGTCATCACCTATTTGATTGTTAATTACTGCTTGCGCTTCATCTCCAATTTCAGGATAGACGTCGGTTTCCCATCCAACAACATCAAGTGTAATGGATAAGTTTTTACAAAATGATTTATTTAAAAGATCTACTTGCTCTTTAATTAATAATCGTTCTTCATTTACGTCAGAGGGTGAGGCAATGAATATTTTATACTGAGTGATTGATCTAGCCATATTCCTTTGATAGTAATAATATAACAAAAGTAGAATAATAATAAGATGATTGGTAAAATAGGGGCTTGGTTTTTGCGTTTAAGGTACAAGAATAAAAACAGAGATATTTTTTGCAGGGATGTAACTAATACAGGCTATAACCGTCTAACTTAGTAGCTTTGCAGCGTATAAAACAAAAAGCCGATGAAGAAGTTTTTAAAAATCACAGCCATTTTAATTGTAGTGTTATTGGGTGTTGTTATCGCCCTACCCTTTATTTTTAAAGGAAAAATAGTGGAGTTGGTGAAAAAAGAAGCCAACAAACAACTTACCGCTACCGTTGATTTTGACAACGATATTTCCCTTAGTCTGTTTAAAAACTTCCCCCAGTTTACTATTGAGTTGAAGAAATTCAGCATTGCAGATAGTACCGATAGCGATACACTGGTTTCGGTACAGCATTTTTCAGCTACGTTAGATGTGATGTCAGTTATTTCGGGTGATAAAATCCAAATCAACTCTATTGTATTGGATAACCCCCGTATTTATGCAAAGGTGCGCAAAGACGGTAAGGCCAACTGGGATATTATGAAGCCGAGTAGCGATACTGCAACGGCTGCACCTGCTGATACTGCGTCGTCATTTAAACTTGGATTAAAGAAATTTGAAATTATAAACGGACGTATTGTGTATGACGACCAACAAGGGGGCATATACAGTGCGCTTGAGGGGTTGAACCATACCCTTAGCGGCGATTTTACCCAAGACCTGTTTACCCTGCAAACCAAAACCGATGCACAAGCGGTAACGGTGGGTATGGATGGTATGAATTACCTGAACAAGGTAAAAGCCAACCTGAAGGCCGACTTGGAAATGGACATGAAGCAAATGAAGTTTACGTTTAAAGAAAACGAGCTTCAACTAAATGAACTGTTTGCAGGTTTCGACGGGTTTGTGGCTATGCCTGCCGAGGATATACAAATGGATTTGAAGTTTGCTGCCCGCAAAACCGATTTTAAAAACATCTTATCGCTGATACCTGCGGTATATACCAAAGATTTTGCAAACGTTAAAACATCAGGTAAACTTGGACTTGACGGCAGCTTAAAAGGTATTTATAATGAAAAATCGCTACCCGCGTTTATCATAAACTTGGTGATAGATAACGGGATGTTTCAATACCCCGGTATGCCTGCCGATATGCGCAGCATATTTGTGAATCTGAACGTTACTAACCCTGACGGGGTGATTGACAATACGGTTATAGACCTGAAAAAGTTTGATTTTGTATTGGCTAACGAGCCTTTTAGCGCAAAACTATTGGCTAAAAACCCAACTACCGACCCTTATGTGGATATGAACGTGAAGGGCAGGGTTGATTTAGCTCAAATTTCAAAACTTGCTCCACTTGAAAAGGGAACAACCTTAAGCGGTTTAATTGCCGCCGATATGAGTGCTAAAGGCCGTGTATCAACCCTTGAAAGCGGCAATTATGAAAACTTTAATGCGTCGGGAAGTATGACGGCTACCAATGTGGTGTATGATACCGATAGCTTACCAAAAACCACTATTACCAATGCCCAATTGAACTTTAACCCCAAAACGGTTGAAATGCCTGTTTTCGCAGCAGTATTGGGCAATAGTGATGTGAGCATGAAAGGCAGTTTAAGTAATTTCTTTGGTTACTTTTTGGGTAACGGTACATTAAAAGGGGAGTTGGATATGCAATCGAACCTGTTTGATGCCAACCAATATTTAACAGGAGAAACCAATGGTACTGAAACCCCTGCACCTGCCGATACAATGCCGCTTACCGTAATTGAAGTGCCCAAGAATATTGATTTTACACTAAACCTTGCCGTGAATCGCTTTTTGTATGACAACCTTGAGTTGAAAAACATGGGCGGTATGGCTAAAGTTGCCGATGGTGCCGTAGTGTTGAACAATGTGCGCACCGATATTTTCGGAGGTAATGTAAAAATGAACGGAAGCTACAACACGGCTAATCCGTTGAAGCCCGAAACCAAACTGAATTTTGCTGTAACAAGCATTGATGCAGGCGAGGCATTTAAATACATGAACACTGTGAAACAGTTGGCTCCCATTGCCCAATACATAAACGGTAAAATATCGGCCAACTTTGATTTAAACACTCTTTTAGGCGGTGATATGATGCCTATGTTGAGTAGCCTTACCAGTAGCGGGAAATTAGAAATACCCAAAGCAGCCCTTGCAGGTTATCCGCCGATGATGAAACTTTCGAACGCTTTGAAGGTGGATAAACTACAATCGTTAGACCTTAATAAGATTTTGCTGATGTTTAAGATAGAAGATGGACGCATAAAACTTGAACCGTTTAAGTTTGCTGCGGCCGGAGTAAATATGTTGGTATCGGGTTCATCAGGATTAGACCAATCGTTGGATTATGATTTGAAACTGGATATTCCGCGTAGCTTGTTTGGCAGCGGAGTAAATACAGCATTGGATAATATGCTGGCCGAGGTAGGCAAAAAAGGAATTGCCTTAAAACCAAGTGAAGTAATTAACGTAAATGCCTTGATAGGAGGTTTTACTACAAATCCTACCATTAAAACCAGCTTGAAAGAAATTGCGAAAAACACGCTGGATGATGTGAAAGATGCAGCCAAGCAAAAGCTGAACGAGGAAAAAGACAAAGCGATTGATAAAGCCAATGCTGAATTGCAGAAACGTATTGATGCTGCCAAAGCGCAAGGCGATAAGTTGATTGCCGAAGCGCAGAAAAAAGCAGATGCTTTAAAAGCAGAAACGAGGAAACAAGCGGATGCTATTTTGGCCGAAGCCAATAAACAGGCTGATGATAAAGTGAAACTGGCAGGTAATAACCCTATTGCAAAGGCGGCGGCGCAAAAAGTGGCCGATAAGCTTAAAGCAGAAGCCCGCAACAAAGCTGACAAAGCAATTGCCGAAGGAGATGCAAAAGCCGATGGCTTGGTGAACGAAGCCCGCAAGCAAGCCGACCAATTGGTGAAAGATGCGGAAGCAGGAAAGAACTCAACGTTGGGGAGGTAATTAGATTACATCAACCGATGATAAACAAAAAGCCCCGCTGCAAGCGGGGCTTTTTGTTTATAGCAATATTGTAAACCAATTATTGTTTTTGGCCAAAGAAGCTAATGTTACCGCTGTTTTGGGTATAAACAATTTGTGGAGGGTTGCTGTTGGCAATCACATAAAAGCTACCGTCAAGGGTACCTTGTTGGTGATAAATAGAGGTATCGTTTTTAAATACAAACACATCAACAGTTTGCATTTTAGTGTTTTCGGGGCCGGGAGTAATCCTCACTTTAGCATCGCTAAGTTTAGATACCGTAACAGTCATGTTAGAAGTAGTACCTTGTCCGTTAGTAACATCACCAACAAAAGTTCCGGTTGATTTTGCCCATACATCAAGTGTTGGGTTACCGCCACCGCCACCGCCGTTATTGTTACTACTGCTATTATCGTCTTTACTGCACGATACAGCACCAAGTGCTATTGCACCGGCCATTAAGAAAATGTAAAGCTTTTTCATTTTTTACTCTTTTGTTTTTGTTAAGATGTTTAATGTCCCAAAAATGTTACCGCAATGTAGTTTTTTTTTGTTTTTATCGTTAAAAATTAGTTCAGATGTAAAAAAAATCCCACCTGCGCAAAGCACAGGCGGGATACTATAACGAAACTAAAAAAGGAGGGCTTGGTTATTCTGTTACCGTTTCACTTTCAGTGGTAAGTGTTATCGGTTCATCAGTTGATTTCTTTCTAAACCAACGCATCTGTATCTTCTCGCTGATAATATACATTACAGGAACCACATACAAGGTTAGGAAGGTAGTTACCGTCAAACCGAAGATAATCGTCCACGATAACGGCCCCCAGAACATTGCACTGTCACCGCCTACGTATATATGCGGATTGTATTCGCTCAATATGGTAAAGAAGTTAATGTTAATACCCATTGCAAGGGGCACAAGGCCTAATATAGTAGTAATAGCCGTTAGCAATACAGGACGCAAACGTGTACTGCCTGAAACTGCCACAATTTCTATCAACTCTTTTACGGGTAAATTTTCATCCTCGCTAAATCCAAGCTCTTGCTTGCGACGTTTAATGCTAAGGTCGGTAAAGTCAATCAACACAATCGCGTTGTTTACCGCCACACCCGCTAATGAGATGATACCCAAACCGCACATCAGGATTGAAAAATCCATCTTAAAGATACCGAAGCCCATAAATACACCAATGGTACTAAACAATACCGATAGCATAATGATGGCGGGGTTGATAATACTGTTGAACTGCGCAACGATAATCAGGAAGATAAGCATGAAGGCAATAAGAAATGCACGACCCATAAAGTCTGATGATTTGCTTTGCTCTTCTTGTTCACCCGTAAATCTATAATCGTATCCGGCAGGCAGCTCAAACCCTTCAAGTAAGGTTTTGTATTTAGGCACAATTTCGTTGGCACTGTAACCTTCTTTCACGTTTGAATAGATGGTGATAACCCTGTCCATATCCTTACGTTTAACAGACCCGAAAGTGCTGCCGTAATCTACTGTTGCAACAGCCGAAATAGGCACTTGTACAATTTGGCCGCTTGAGGGGTTACGGAACGTAATCAATTGGTTCATCAAATTGCTGCCACTATACCGTTGGTCGTTTTTCAAACGCAAGTTGATAGGGAAATCATCTTCACCTTCTTTAAACTTAGAGATTTCTTTACCAAAACTACCTGTACGGATGGTGTTTGCAATACTGAAAGTTGAGATACCGAAACGGCGTGCTGCCTCGCGGTCAATTTTCACTACCATTTCAGGTTTGCTGTCCTCAAGGTCGGTTTCAAGTTTATCCACACCGGGTATCTTTTCAGCATCCATATAGGCAAGCATCAAGTTGGTGTATTTAATCAAGGTGTCATAATCTTCACCGCTCACCTCAACGTTAATAGGTTTACCCACCGGAGGGCCGTCGCGGTTCTTTTCTACCGAAATATTGGCCTCAGGTATTCCTTGCAAAGCTGCACGCACCTCTTCAAGCACTTGTGATGTGGTGGCAATGCCATCCATTTTCATCCGGTCTTCAGTTTTAATAAACGTAACCGTAATACGTGCCTTGTGGGGCATAGCACCTTGCTGGATACCCTCGTTAGGGTCTGATGTACCTTCACCTACTTGGGCAAGCATCGCTTCCACAATTTTTTTATGTGGTTTAAGCACGCTGTCAATTTTGGTTTCAAGTCGTTTAGTTAAAGCATTGGTTTGCTCAATATCTGTACCCAAAGGCATTTCAACAAACACGTTGAAATACAAGGGGTCGTTATCAGGGAAGAACGTGACTTTTACATTACTGCCGGCAAAGAACATCCAGCTGAAAATCATCAAACCTGTTGTAGAGAAGAAAATGGTTTTAGTATGGGTGAAACACCATTTTGCCGTGCGCAGGTAAAGGTTTTCAAGTTTTACCAAACCGTTGTTTTGGAAACGCACTGAGGCCGGTTTAAAATAGAAACGGGTTAGTATGCGCAATAAAGCCCATAGTAATAACAGGTTGCCTAAAGTTAGCGAACCACTAATAATAAGTAATAAACCCGGAACGATTAATACAATATTGTATATCCAAAATTTGCGAATGGGTGAGCCTTTATCGTCCTCGTCCCTTATCATCATTCTTGAAGTAAGCACTGGGTTTACAACCAATGCCACAAACAATGAGGCTGAAAGTACGGTAATGATGGTGATAGGTAGGTATTTCATAAACTCACCAATCAAATCATTCCAGAACAATAGGGGAAGGAAAGCCGCAACAGTAGTAAGGGTTGATGAGATAATAGGCCATGCTACTTCACCGATACCGTATTTTGATGCGTCGTATTTGTTAAAGCCTTCTTTGGTATATAAACGGTAGATGTTTTCAACTACCACAATACCGTTATCAACCAACATACCCAAGGCCATAATCAGTGAAAACAGTACCATCATGTTTAGGGTTGCACCCATAAAATACAGGATGGCATATCCCAACATCATTGATAAAGGAATGGCTATACCCACAAACAAAGCGTTGCGCACACCCATAAAGAACAACAGGATAAGTACTACAAGGATGATACCTGATATAATACTGTTTTCAAGGTTGCTAACGTTATCACGGGTTTGAATACTTTGGTCGTTGGTTAGTACCACCTTCATGCCTTTAGGCAGCTTATCTTTTTCAGCCTTGGCAAGTATTTCTTTCACCTTGTCGATACCGTTCAAAAGGTTTTCCCCCGATTTTTTCATAATATCAATTGATACTACGGGGTTTTTATCCAAACGGGCAAAACTTTGGGCTTCTTCGGGGCCAAACTCAACGGTAGCTATATCACGCAGGTACACAATTTTTTGGTTCTCATCCTTCACAATAATGTTGGCCAAGTCCCTGTAATCTTTATACTCACCTGAAATACGTATGCTGCGGCGGTTAATATTATCACCGTCGATACTTTGTATATCTCCACCCGACATTGAAATGTTTTCAGAACGTATTGCATTTTCAATATCACCGAAGCTGATTTGCATCGCTTCCATTTGGTTTTTATCTACCGATATACGCACCTCTTTGTCAAGCAAACCGCGTATCTCGGCTTTAGAAATCTCCGGTAGTTTTTCAAACTCGTCTTCAAGGTATTCTGCGTTTTCTTTCAACACATCGTAACTAAAGTTACCCGATATGTTTACGTTTACTACAGGAAATTCAGAGAAGTCCATTTCAAAAATATTCGGGTCGTTGGGCAAGTCGTTCGGCAAATCACCTTTAATCTTGTCCACCGCATCCTTCACATCCTGCAAGGCTTCTTCGGGGGTAATATCAAGGTCAAACTCAACAATAATGGTTGAATAATCTTGAATAGAAGTAGAGGTAAACTTTTTGATACCCTTTAGCGATTTTATTTCTTTTTCGATAGGGCGGGTAACAAGGTTTTCCATATCAGTGGGCGAGTTACCGGGGTACACCGTTCCCACATAGATGATTGATTGCTTAATTTCGGGGAAGCTTTCTTTTGGCATCGCGCCATAGCCTACCCAACCCACTATGGCAATAATAAACACCAACACATACACGCTGGTTCTATTATTGATAGAGAAGGTTGAAAGGCCAAACTCTTTTAAGAGCTGTTTATCTTTATCTGTGCTCATACAGTAGTTGTCTTGATTAGGGTTGGGTTATTTTACAATTGAAATCAAAGAACCATCTGCAACTCCTTTAGTGTTTTCAGTAATCACGCGGTCGCCGGCTTTTAGTCCTTCAGTAATTTCAGTAAGGGCGTTTGCAGTTTGCCCTGCTTTCACAGCCCTTCTTTTTGCATAGGTTTTGCCGCCTTTTTCTTCAACTACATATACAAAACTTCCTGCTCCGTCAGCACTTATAACATTTGAGGGAACAGCAATAGCTTTATTGTTAACATAATCAAAGAAGGTAACCATAGCCAGCAAGTTTGGCTTAAGGTTTTGGCTGTTATTAAAGATATTTACAGTGATTGTGAACGTGCGGTTAGCAGGGTCGATAACTTGACCAACAGCACCTACTTTAGCTCCCATTGTGTAGTTGATACCGGGGAATTTAAGATATACTGAATCACCGATTTGTACTGCTGATACATACCTTTCTGATATTTGGGCGGTAACTTTAAGCTGGTTGTTGTTTACCACTCGGGCAATTAACATTCCGGGCAAAATATTCTCACCACCGTTTATCATCACATCATCAACAATACCACTAACGGGTGATGTAATGTTGTACTTAGCGTATTGGCTGCGCAAGGTTTCAAGCTGTTTTTTCAAAGCATCGCGTTGGTTTTCAGCTTGCAGTAATTGCATTTCAGTACCTACATTTTGGTCGCGCAAGGCTTTTTGTTTTTTGTAGGTTATTTCAGCCAGTTTCAAAGCATTCTCAACTTCTTGTATTGAGTTGGCAGTAATATCTCCGTTCACACGGGCTATTAATTGACCTTCGTTAACTTTTTGGCCTTCTTTTACCAGCACATCAATAATGCGTCCGGCAACTTCGCTACCCACAATTACGTTTTTGTCGCTTTCAACCACACCTTGCATTTCTACAGGGCGTTTAAAGGTTATATCGTTCAGTGTGTGCATTTTTACAGGCACAGCAACATCAGCAGTATTATTTTTTGATGAAAGTTCTTTTTCAAGCTCTTCAATCTTTTTGCCCAAGTCAGCGTATTCGGCTTTCATAGCGTCAAGCTGCTTTTGCTTATCAGTTTCTTGTTTTCCGCATGATATGGCCAATATTGCTACTAAGGCCAATGCTATAATATTTTTCATTTGTGTTAGGGATTTGGTGAGATTGTTTTTATAGTTTGTTTTGTTTATTCAAGTATTTTGCCTCCTGTGGCCTTGCGGTATTCAAGTTCAGATACCATCAGCTCGTAAAGGGCTATTAAAAGGTTGGTTTCAGTAGTATTACTCTCAGTTTCAGCGGTGGTGTACTCAAGAGATGTGCCTAAACCTTCTTGAAGTTTAATTTTTGCAATGCGCTTAATCTCAGTAGCCAACTCCATATTTTTCTTTTGAAGGTTATAACTTTCAAGAGCGCGCAGGTATGATGTGCGGGCAGTGAATACCTCATTTTGGTATGATTGCTCAAACTGGGTTTTAGTTAGTTTATACTGTTGCAACCTTAAATCGGCTTGTTGTATAAACGAACGTTGCCTGAAACCTGTAAAAATAGGCACGTGCAATGTAAGACCCCATGCAGTACCGGGAAACCAAGGGTTACCCAACTGGCTCAACTCGCCTTTGCTGGCAAAGGTATTTTGCTGGTGACTGATAAAACCATTTAGGGTAGGGTAGTAGCCTACCTGAAAACGGCGTTTATCTAATATGCCTAATTTAATTTGTTGCTCAAGTATTTTATACTCAGGGCGGGCACCAATGTTTCCGTTTGCATCCACGTTCAGCACCTTCATTTTTGCTTCAAGGGTTTCGCTGGTTTCAGTTAGCTGTATGTCTTTACTCATATCAAAACCCATTTGAAGTTTTAATACATTCAACATCACTTTGCGTTGGTCTTCTAACCTTGATTTTTGGATGGAAAGATTTGAACGCGAAAGGGCTATGCGGGTGGTATCAACCGCTTCTGCAAAACCTTGTGTTGTCATGGCACTCATTGTAAACAAGGTTGAGTCAAGGCTACGCAAGCTGGCGGTTAGTTGCTCAATACGCTCATCGGCCATAAGAACTGAGTAGTAGGCTTTTATTGTGTTAACCTCCACTTCAATCTCAGTTTGCTCAGTAGCTAATGTGCTTATTGCTACATATTCTTGTGCGGCCTTAACACCTAAAAAGTAAGTTCCGTCAAAAATCAATTGGTTTAGTTGTCCGTTTACTGTTAAAGCATTGGCCAAACCAAACTGGGCATTTATGTATTCAGGGCCTCGTGGCGAACCGGGAGGTAACGCATCGTTAATAAAGTTTGGCAGCCTTTGGGTAGCTATCTGTATATTGTTTGTATAGCTTGCTCCGGCACTTATTTGTGGCAACCCGCTTGCCAATATTTCTTTTACCTTTTGGTTAGAAAGTTTTTCATCAACGCGGGTTTTTTGCAGTGAAAGGTTGTTTTTCTTGGCGTATTCAACCGCCTCTTTAATCGAAAACTTAGTGGCCTCCTGCGCTGTTGCGGGCAGGTATAGGCCCGCTACAACCGCAAGCACTAACAAAAGCCGTATTAGTCTTATTTTCATAGTTAATTATATTTTGTTGGATTGTTTGTTTAAATATTCAATGCCTTTTGGGGTTGCAATACCGCAGATGTGGTAGGCGAGCATGGATTTAACCACATCTTCAAACTTAAATTTATCGCGGGGGAAGTAAGGACTTTCAAGTACTGCATCGGCCATAACCATGTATAGGCGGGGAATGATTTTTGTATCAACATCAGGGCGGTAAAACCCTTCTTTTATACCCCGTTCCATGTTCTTTTCAAGTTGCTCAGAGATACAAGCCAGTTTGTATTCGCCCAGTTTATGAAATGAACCTGAATGGTATTTGCGCAAATCAAACATCAACGCAGGGCTGGTATCTTTTAATTGTTGGCAAAAAAAATCGCCAATGGCCAGCATGGCATCAATGGGGTTTTTATTATCCTCGGTAAGTACTTCGCAGGTATGGCGGTGACGTTGCAGGTAAAAATCAAGGGTTTTTTCAACCAAGTCATTTTTATCATTCACAAACTGGTACAATGTTTTTTTACTGATGCCCAGTTCACGTGCCACATCGTCCATCGTGATACTTTTTATTCCGTATCTCGAGAAAAGGTTTTCGCTTCCTTCTAATATTTTAAGTAGTAATTGCAAAACGGTGGCAAAGGTAGAAAAAGAATAAACGCAAGAAACATTTTTAAATAAAAACGTTTCCTATGTTTCTTTTGTTTCTAATTAAATGTCTTTAAATCAATTTGTTATGATTTTTTAGTTTTTACGAAACGTAGAAAAAAACCGATGAAGCGTATTTTTTGTATGATTGTACCGATGAAAAAAATAAGCGTTGTAATAACTTTTGGAATACTGTTTTGCACGATAGCGAAACAAACCTTTGCACAAACAGTGCTGAAACTTAAAAGGCCAACGGTGTATTACACAGCGGGGGGGAGCATTGGTTTTATGGCGGCCGGATATATAGCAACGCAATCAACCACACCTTATACCATTGCCGATTTGGCTTTGTTTGACCGAAACAATTTAAATGCGATTGACAGGCGGGCTACTTATCAATATAATGCACAAGCTAAGTTTTTTAGTGATGTTGCTGCGTTTACCAGTGTGGCAGCTCCGGCAGCTATGAGTTTGCTACCAGAGATAAGAAAAGAGTTCGTAACGTATAACATTGTGTATGCCCAATGTTTGCTGGCTACAATGGGGCAAAGTATGCTGTTAAAAGGATTTATAAATAAGGCGCGCCCTTATGTTTACAACACGGATGTCCCGCTTGATAAGCGTTTAAGCCGTGATGCAGGCCATTCGTTCCCTTCGATGCACACATCAGTTTCGGCGGCGGCGTGTTTTTTTGCAGCTACCACCTACTGTTTGTATTATCCTGAAAGTAAATATAAAGTACCCGTTTGGATAGGGGCTATTGTGCTGCCTGCACTAACAGGATATTTGCGAAACCAAAGCGGCAGGCATTTTTACAGTGATATTGCAGGGGGGTATGCCATTGGAGCAGTTAACGGAATACTTTTTCCATTACTGTTCAGGAAACGGAAATAATAAAATGTTTAGCGAATAAGGTGTATGGTACCGTTTAGGGCATAAGGTCTGCCTTCTGCATCGGTAATTTTAATAGAGTAAGAGTACATATCAGTAGGCATGGCCACATCGTCTGAACGACCATCCCAACGATGGTTTAAATCGTGTGATACAAAAATTTCTTGCCCCCAGCGGTTAAATATCTGCATTTTGTAGCTGCTGATAAATTCAACACCGTCCATACCAAAATAGTCATTCTTGCCATCGTTGTTAGGAGTGAAACTGGTAGGCACATAAGCGTCAAACGGAGGAACAATCAAAATATCTTTACTCACTTTGGTAATGCAGCCTGTTTTATTAGCTACTTCAAGTGCTACCGTATAATAGCCTGCTTTTTCGTAAGTAATCAGTTCAGTTTGTTTGGTTGATGATTGTCCATTGCCAAAATCCCATTTGTACGAATTTACATCGCCTGAAACTACGGGCACAAACTCGATAACGGTTTCATCAAATCCCCACTGCTTTTTCTGATTAGTAAAATCAGCAATAGGTAATTTAACAACATTTACCGCATTAGCTTTTGATGTTACATACCTGCACCCTTTATCTGAAACCGCAGTTGCTGTTAGTGTATAGTTTCCGCTGTGAAGGTAGGTGTACACAGGTTGAGACTCGGTAGAAAGTTCACCATCGCCCAAATCCCAAAGCCATTCGCGGATGGGTATAAAATTATTCAGTCCTTTTATCTTCAAACGGGCGGGTTGCTTATCACAAGTTTCAATACTCACAATCTCGAATATCGGAGTTGGGTGCACAGTAACTTCAATAGGTGTAAAATTACCCTTACAGCCTTCGGCTGATGTAGCGTCAAGTTGTATAGTGTACTTGCCAGCATTAGAATAATTAGCGGTAGGGTAAGGAGTAAACAACTCATTACCGTTGCCTAATTTCCAAACGTAGTTGGTAATATCAACATCATTAGTGCTATTTACACTTAGCTTAAAAGCGTTTAGGTCAAGGCATTGTTCATCATTATTTACTACAATGGTGCCTTGCGGGTTTTCATAAACGGTTACTGAGTGGGTACTAATATCTTCGCAACCATTTTGGGAAACAATTTTAAGGTCAAGTGTATTTTTACCTTTAGTGGTAAAGGAAATTGGCAGTGGGTTAGCATTATAAACTTTGCCTGTTTCATCTTCCCAACTGTATGCTGATACAGGTGCAGAAGGATTTGTATTTGAAAATGAAAACTCAAACTTGTTGTCAGCTTCGCAAGCACTTAGAGTATTTATGGTTACGTTGGCCTTTGGTTTTTCAAAAGTTGTAACGGTATTAACCGCCGTTACTTTGCAGCCTTTATCATTAGTAGCTGTTAATGAAACCAGGTAAGTTGAGTTAGCAGAAAACGTTTTAACTGGATTTTTATCCGCAGATGTAGTGTTATCGCCAAAATCCCAAACATACTGTTGTATAGGCAGGTCACCTGTTGTATTATTAATAAATTCAACAGGGGCATTACCCAAGCATGAAGTAGAATTTTTAGAGGTGCTGAAACTCACCGTAGGTGAAGAGAATACGGTTACATCAGTTTCAGTGGTTATACTGCAACCTGCAAGGTTGGTTACAATTAATTTTACAGGATATGTGCCGGCTGATGGGAATGAAAGATTAATTTCTTCCTGACCTTTGATAACTGTAGTACCCGAAATCCATTCGATGGATTCGTAGCTTTTTAGCGGAGTAGTTTTCTTAAATGTGAAACGGTTATCAATATCGCAAACCTTATGCTCAACAGTTTTGAAAGTTGCATCAGGCCCTTCAAACACAGTAACCTTCTTGGTTATTTCATCGCTGCAACCGTCAGAAGAGATAGCGATTAGTTTTACGGTATAAGTACCTGCTTTACTAAAATTCCATTCAACAGGAGATTTAGAAAATTTCTTTCCTTCAACTTCAAATTCAATGGTGTAATCACCTGCATAAGAAGAATTGTTGGTGAAGAAGAACTTATTTGATGTGCCGCAATTATTAGCAGCGGCAATCATAAAATCAGCCTTAATATCAGGATTTACTTTAACATCCTTGGTAGTTGAATCGATGCAGCCATGAATAGAAGTAAGTACCTGTGTAATTTTATGAGTTCCTGATGTAGTAAAGGAGTGTTTTTTTGTAGTGCCGTTACCAATGGTAACATCGTCAAGCAACCATTTATTAGCGGTTTTGGTATCAACCGAAGTAAAAGTAAACGAATTGTCTTTGAAACATTGCACAGGTTTATCAATGCTGAAATCAGAGTTTAAAATGTTATAAGTAACTTTTACAGAGTCTCTTGTTGAACAGCCCATTGCTGTAACATCAACAAAGTGTAGTCCCGGTGTGGTAATAATTCGGTTGCCTACTTTGCTACCGTTGTTCCATAAATAAGTTGCCCCCTGTATGCTAAGTTTTACTGATAGGAACTGCGATTTGCACAAAACCGTATCATTACCTAATGTAAATTGTGGCGGACGGTTGATGACAACCTGATGGTTAAAGGTTTCAGAAGTGCCGTTGTAGTATATGGTAGCAGTAACGGTATAAACCCCTGCTAACTTATAAGTATAGATTGGGGTAAAACCTTTGGTACGATTGGCAGGGTTGCTTGGATTATCTCCAAAATCCCACTGGATAGAATCCATACCGTTTACAAGAAACCCAAACTGTGTAGGTTGGTTCTCACAAAGGTTTTCAGCTACAATGTAGTTTTCTGCAAAGTAATTGGTAATAAAATTAGGAAAGCCTTGTACTGCCCATTTGCCGTTTAGGTTAAACGAATTATCGGTAAACCCTGCTGTTGAAGCATCGTTATTAGGGAAGTTGATGGCACCTATGGTAGTATTTTGCTTGCAGAAATATATTTTTTTATCAGGCCCCAATTGCAATGCCCAAAGGTTTTCATCAGATGTAAATTCTTTTTGTGAAAAACGAAGTACTGATGAATTTTTAACTTCGGGAATAGTGTATTGAAATAAACTTTTGCCTGATGTTACATACAAGCGCTTGCTATCGGGAGAAAATTCAATTCCGTAAGGGGCAATATCATATCCATCAATGGTAAGCGGGTTAGATAAAGTACCGTCTTCTGCATCAAAATCAAAAAGGTCAACAAATTTATTTGAGCTATTAACTCCTACTGCCAAAGCAACTTTTTTACCGTTGGGCGAAAATTTCATATAGCCGATAGTGCCTTTACCTGAGGCACCTAAATGAGCATTACCTAAAGTGGAAGTAACAGGAGTGCTGGCAGGGCCGTTTTCAGTAATTTTGAATGCGTAAAAATTTGCAGCATTAGCTGTATTAGTAGTTTCAATAGTGCCGTGCACAAGTACCCAATAATCAACACCGTTACTGTGGCGGGTAGCGGTTAGCTTTTCAGCAAGGGGGGTAATCATTGAGACGTTTTTGGTGCTTGTAACATCACCGAAACCCAAGTTTAGCGACATATTCACCTCGCTGTACTTGAGACCGTTTGATAAGCCTTCGCGGTCTAATGTAAAAATATAATAACGGTCTTTGTGTCCGGGGCGGGGAACGATAATTGAAGATTGTGTGGCTGAAACATGGCCGGCAAGGCCTTGCCCGTTGGGCATTATTTGATGGTTGGCAGTCCAAACTTTTTGGCCATCGGTATAAAATAAGAGTTGGCCTGAAGGAGCGCAAATACTAGCACACCCTTCGTATGAAACCAACGCACCGTTAGTTAAAGCGAAAGGAGGGTTGCTGTTAAAACTGATACCTGCATTAAGCCCAAAATGCCAAACATTAGCTTGTTTTTGTGCGAAAAGAGAAACAGAAAGAAAAAATACAACCCAGGTTAAAAGTATACGTCTATTCAAATACAACCTCTCTCAATTTTTAACATTTACTATACAATAATATAAAAATAAGTTGTGATTTACTACACATTACTAACATATTATACAAAAATGACAACCGTTTATCATAAAGTTAAGCAGGTGGTATAAAACAGTAACAAACAAACCAAAAAATCATTATATTTTTGCATAGCATGAAAGCTAAAATGCTTATACTGGTGTTGCTTGCCATAAGTATTTTATGGTCGGGAAAACTTGGTGCACAGTGCGCAGGTATTGACTTTTATGCGAGTGAAACATCGGTTTGTGCACCAAAATCAATCAAGTTTTTTTCGACGAACGTACCTGCCGGAAGTACTTTTGAATGGAATTACGGTTTCGGAACAGTTTTAGGTAAGGATACCGGACAATACATCTATACAACTGCCGGAAATTACACCGTTACGCTGCGGGTTGTTTTTGCCGACGGGATAACAGAATGTATTGTATCAAAACCCAATTACATTACTGTTAATAAAAATCCTGTTCCGCTATTCACCGTTAGCCGTTCTGTATTGTGTGACGGCCCTGATACAATAACTGTTACTGATGTTAGTACCGGCGCACAATCGCGTTCTTGGATAGTTGATGGGTTGCCAATTGCCGATACTTCAGCACAGTTTATTTATCCTTTTACATCCGCAGGTATTAAGAGCATTGTGCTGGCAGCTACTTCGGTTAATTGCCCCACCGTGTATTACAAGCAAGATTCAGCAGTGCGGATATACAATACGCTTACTTTTGATTTTGAGGCAGATACAACCAAAGGCTGTGTGCCGCTTAATGTTACTTATACTGTTAAAAACCTTACGGCAGGGCACACTCCCGGCCAATACAATTGGAGTTTTACAGGCGCAAATCCAACAACATCATCATTACCTGCTCCAACCGTTCAATACACTATTGCGGGTACTTTTACATCGCTGCTGCAAATTATAAACACCGATGGTTGCAGTTATGCGGTAAATAAACCGGATTACCTTGTGTTGGGAGATTCTATCGGGTTTACTGTTAGCCCCTCAAAAAATTCAGGTTGCAGGGGCGAGGAGTTTATACTGAATGTATCAAACCCAATGTTGGGGGGTAGCTTTACGTGGGATTTGGGTAGCGGAAATGCTCAGGCAGGTTCAACACAGCACAGCCAGCGTGTGGTTTTTTCGGATACGGGATATAAAACTGTTACGGTTATAAGGGATTACAATGGGTGTATTACTACTAAAACCATCAACAGGATAGTATATATAACACCGCCGGTGGCCAATTTTTTGGTGTTAAATCCTGTAGAATGCGATTCTAACTCAAGAGTTTATCTGTTTAACAGGTCTCGCTTAGCAGCGGGTGCAACCCATACCTATTTGTGGAAGTTTTATAATCCTGACGGGGTACTTGAGTCAACTTCAACGGATTCTATCCCTGTATTTTATACCAGCAGAATGGGGTACTACGCGCTTGAGTTGGTTGTTAGGGGAAGCAATGGTTGTTCCGACTCGGTGTTGCAAACTACCAGCATAAGTAGGCGTACGGGACGTTCTAATTTTATTGTTGACCCTACGGTAAGTTGTGCAAACAATGCGGTTACCTTTACATCAACATCATCTGCTTTTTCATCGGGTGAGCCGAATATTTATGAATGGACAATTTTTGGCAAAGACGGGGTAACAGTATTAAAACACCAAAACTCGGGGGCTTTCCCACGCATTACCTATAGTTTTTCTGATACCGGTAATTATAAAGTAGCGTTGAAGGTGTATAACTCAAAATGTGAGGATACCTCTAATTTATTGGCACCTATTAAGATTATTAAACCTACCACCACAATAACAGCCAACAATTATTTGCCCTGTGTGGATGTCCCTATCTCGTTGCAAGCGAGTTCAATACCCGATATTTCTCCGGTAAACTATCAGTATAGCTGGCGTTTACAACATACTGCCGATACGGGCATTCATTATAAAGGTTCAGGGTCTGCATTTCCTGTAACAATTGATAAAGCAGGCCAATACAATGCCATCTTAACAATCCAGTGGGCGCAGGGGTGTATTGATACCCTGCGTATTAATTCATTGATAAAAGTAAGCGGGGTAGCACTTACGGCACAGTTTAGCAACCCTACCAGTTGTGTGCCGCTTGTGGGCAATGCAAGTGCAGCAGTAATTCAAAATTATAATTTCTTAAACCCCGGTAATGCTACAATTAATTACAGTTGGCATACTAAACCCGTTGCAGGGGTAGTGTTTTCAGCGCCCAATTCAGCATCTACCCAAGTAACATTTAACCAAACAGGTGAATACATTTTGTTGGTTGCAGCTACTAATGGTAGTGGATGTTCTGATACGATAGCGTTTACCTCATCAGTATATTCAGGGGTAAGGGCAGGGTTTTCAATACCTGCTTCAGTTTGCTTTGGCGATTCGGTAGCAACAGTTAATCAAGCTGAACTTGCCCCCGATAGCTATCAATGGACGGCTACACCCAATACGGCTACTTTTTTACCATCGGCCAATGTGGCAAATCCCAAAATACAATTTGCTGATAGCGGCGTTTATACTGTGCGTCAAATAGTTTCAAAAGATGGTATTTGTTACGATACGGCCGTGTATCAGGTAAAAGCTATAAAAGTGGTAGCTAATTTTTATACCAATGATACTTTAAAATATTGTGCCCCTGTGAGCGTACAGTATTATAATACATCAATAAATGCCGATACATTGATATGGCAATTAGAGGCCGCACCGCGCGTAGTAATGCCCGCAGTACCGCAATACAATGTTATATATTTCAGAAACAGCGGGCCGCAGGGTTTTTATGCTAACCTGATTGCAAAAAATAATCTGGGGTGTGCAGATACGCTTTCGCGGCAGGCCTACGTAACCATATTAGGGCCGGTGGCCAAATTTACTCTTGATGATGATTTGGGATGTAATCCGCATACGATAACCTTTACCGACAGCAGCAAAGATTACAGCGAGTACTTTTTTGATTATGGCGACGGTAGTGTGTTTGATAGTACAGGCAACCCCGGTACACATACATATACAAGGGCAGCCGGTGATACAATTGCCGAATCGCGGTTGTATAAACCCAAAGTATTTTTGATTGATGCGCAAGGTTGCTTGGCTGAATATACCTACCCGGGTGAGGTGCGGGTGAGTAATTATCCGATTACACATCCGTTGATTACCCCAATGGAAGGTTGTGTGCCTTTAACGGTAAACTTTTTTGATTCGGCAAGGTTTGGCAGGACGTGGCAATGGGATTTTGAAAATGACGGGGTAGCTGATGCAAACACCCGCAGGGCAAACCATACATACAATGCAGCAGGTGCTTATGATGTGGTATTAAAAGTAACCTCAGACTGGGGGTGCGAAACAACAGATACCATAAATAACGGGGTAATAGTTCATAGTTTGCCTGTGGCGGAATTTACATTGAATAAAGATGACAATGACACCGCCCGTATTTACTATGATTTTATCAACCAATCGCAAAATTACACAGGGTTGGAATGGTATTTAGATACTACATACATTGATAACGGCAGCAATTTTAAATACGGTTTCAGGGATACAGGGTATCATAAGGTTCGATTGATAGCTATTTCAGCAGAAAATTGTCGTGATACTGCCGATACCACTATTTATATTATTCCTGATTATTTCTTTCATATACCTAATGCCTTTACCCCCAACCAAAGTGGCGGCAATGAAACTTTTGGCGTTTATGGGCCGCTTTGGGCCAAACGTTTTTTAATGAGGATTTACAACCGATACGGTGAAGAAATATTTGAAACCAATAAGGTGGCTGAACAATGGGACGGAACTTATTTGGGAGTACCATGCCAGCAGGATGTGTATGTGTATCAGATAGAATATCTTGACTTATTTGGTCGTAAACACGTGTTTAGCGGGACGGTGCTCCTGCTCAGATAAATTTGGCCTTTAGTTCGGGCGTAGGTATCATACAACTCTCTTGTTTGCCAAACCAGCGGTAGCGGTTGTTAGCAATCAATCGGTAAATAAAATTTCGGATAAAAGGCGGCACAATAATAAATACATACAAAAGCGGCCACAAACCATTTAAACGCCTTGCTACTTTTAATGCAGCAGTTGATTGTGTGTAATGTTTGCCCTTTTCAATGAAAACAAACGTTGAAAGTTGATTGGCAGGCAACCCCGATTGCTGCAATAACTTTTGCCCTGTTTCTGATTGTAGGGCTGCAAACCTGAAATAATCTGCCGTATCACGTTTTATTACAAACTGCACACTGCCGTTGCATAAGTTGCATACGCCATCAAATAACACTATTGCGTGTTTGCCATATTCTTCAGTCAATTGCATACATTTGCAGCCGCAAAAATACGCTTAAAAATGTTTGAGAATTTAAGTTCGAAGTTAGAAAGGGCCTTTAAATCGCTTAGCGGACAAGGTAAAATTACCGAGCTAAACGTAGCCGAAACCATAAAGGAAATTCGTAAAGCCCTTATAGATGCCGACGTTAACTATAAGATTGCAAAAACTTTTACCGATACGGTAAAAACCAAGGCAATGGGGGCAAATGTGCTCACCAGCGTATCGCCCGGCCAGCAAATGATAAAAATTGTAAGCGATGAACTTACAGAGTTACTGGGCGGCCAAAAAATTGATATTAATATTAGCGGTAGCCCCGCCATTATACTGATAGCAGGTTTGCAGGGTAGTGGTAAAACCACCTTTAGCGGAAAATTAGCTCGTTACCTTAAAAGCAAAGGGCGCAATCCTTTGTTGGTTGCGTGCGACGTTTACCGTCCTGCGGCTATCAACCAGTTGAAAGTGCTTGGTGAACAAGTAGGTGTAGCTGTTTATACCGAAGAAGAAAATAAAAACCCCGTACAAATTGCCGAAAACGCAATAAAACACGCCAAGCAACACGGCCACAACCTTGTGATTGTGGATACTGCCGGTCGTTTAAGTGTTGATGAGGAGATGATGACCGAAATAGCCAATGTGAAAAAGGCTATTACTCCCGGTGAGATTTTGTTTGTAGTGGATTCAATGACGGGACAAGACGCGGTGAATACTGCCGAAGCCTTTAACCAACGATTGGATTTTGACGGGGTGGTACTAACCAAGTTGGACGGTGATACCCGAGGTGGTGCAGCGTTATCTATCAAATCGGTAGTAAACAAGCCCATTAAGTTTGTGAGCATGGGTGAAAAGATGGACGCATTGGATGTGTTTTATCCCGACCGTATGGCGCAACGTATTTTGGGTATGGGTGATATTGTGTCGTTGGTAGAGCGTGCCCAATCGGTATTTGATAAAGAAGAAGCCGAACGCTTGCAAAAGAAGCTGAGTCGTAACGAGTTTAACTTTGAAGACTTTTACAGCCAATTGCAGCAAATAAAGAAAATGGGTAACCTGAAGGATTTGATGGGGATGATACCCGGTATAGGCAAAGCGATAAAAGATGTGGATGTGAGCGACGACAGCTTTAAACACATTGAAGCCATTATACAATCAATGACCCCGCACGAACGCCAAAACCCGGATGTGATGAACGGTTCACGCCGCAAGCGTATTGCATTAGGCTCAGGCAGGGATGTGCAGGAAGTAAATCAATTGATAAAGCAATTTGAAGATATGCGCAAGATGATGAAAACCATGAACAAATTGCAGGGAGCGGGTAGGAGTATGAAAGGATTGCCTTTTAGGCGCTAAAAGTAATTTCGGATTTAAAATTTTTAATCAGTGAAGACCCTTGCAGAAATACGGACGGATTACCAAAGTGCAAGCCTGAACGAAAACGGGATGCTTGCCGATCCTTTTGCTCAGTTTGACAAGTGGTTTCGTGAGGCAATGGAGGCAGAAGTGATGGAAGTAAATGCCATGAACCTTGCCACTGCTACACCCGATGGAAAGCCTGCTTCACGCATTGTTTTATTGAAAGGGCTTGACGAAAGGGGTTTTACATTTTTTACCAACTATCATAGCGATAAAGGGCAAATGTTGACCGCAAATCCGCATGCGGCTCTTACTTTTTTTTGGCCTGAGCTTGAAAGGCAAGTGCGCATAGAAGGTGAAGTGGAGAAAGTTACCACCCAAGAATCGGATGAGTATTTTGCATCGCGACCCAAAGGCAGCCAAATAGGCGCATGGGTTTCAGAACAAAGCTATGAGATTGAAAGCAGGGAAGAGTTGGATAAAAAACTAGAAGAATTAACTGTATTTTATGCTGATAAAAATGTGATGCGCCCGCCCCATTGGGGTGGTTTTAGGGTGCTGCCGCATACTGTTGAGTTTTGGCAAGGCCGCCCCAGCCGATTGCACGACCGACTTAAATACATAAAAGGCGGCGAAGATTTTTGGAAACTGGTGCGTTTATCACCTTGATGAA
Source organism: Bacteroidia bacterium (assembly GCA_035906255.1). Lineage (GTDB taxonomy): Bacteria > Bacteroidota > Bacteroidia > UBA8524 > UBA8524 > SB11. Next base: position 60,541 of record JAMIFM010000031.1, on the reverse strand, counting down.
GTACATAGATACTATACAAACAAAAAAACCGATTAGCACTGCTAATCGGTTTTTTTATGTATTACGCGGTGCGTAATTAGCTTTTTTTAGCGGCTTTGGTTTTAGCAGCTTTTACTTTTTGTAGTTTGTGAGGGCGTGAGTTTCCGTATGAACCCAAAGTAATTTTGCCCTTTTTGCTTCTTTTATCGCCTTTACCCATAGTAGTAATTTTTATTCTGATTTTTAAAGGATTGCAAAGATGCAATTTTTGGATAAAAACAGCAAGGGCAAATATTGGGCAGAGTTTTCAGTTTTTAGTTTCAAGAGTTAAAAGAGGTTGTTGGCTTACTGTATTTAATCCGGTTAAAAAAATTGTAATAGCCTATACGGCCTTGCAAGCCATTTATTTTTCTTAAACTTGTGCCCATAAATAACAAACCGATGGCTAATAACTTATTGAAAGGAAAACGCGGCATCATTTTCGGTGCTTTGGACGAAAACTCGATAGCTTGGAAAGTTGCCGAACGCTGCCACGAAGAGGGCGGGCAATTTACGCTTACTAATGCTCCTATTGCGTTGCGCATGGGTGCAATTAATGCCCTTGCTGAAAAAACGGGTGCTAAGGTTATTGGTGCTGATGTGACTTTGACCGAGGATTTGGAGAAACTGATTGACGAATCGCAAGAGGTATTGGGCGGTAAGCTTGATTTTGTGCTGCATTCGGTAGGAATGTCGTTAAACATACGTAAAGGCAAGCATTACACCGATTTGAATTATGATTTTATGCATAAAACGTTGGATATATCGGCAATGTCGTTCCACCGTTTGATGAATATTCTGTACCAAAAAGATGCGGTGAATGAGTGGGGCTCAATATTGGCACTTACATACATTGCTGCACAACGTACTTTTCCTGATTACAGCGAAATGGCTGATACCAAAGCTTTGCTTGAATCGGTTGCACGCAGTTTCGGTTACCACTACGGTAAAGCCAAAAAGGTGCGTGTAAATACCATCTCTCAATCGCCTACAATGACTACTGCCGGACAGGGTGTGAAAGGTTTTGATGCGTTTTTTGATTATGCTGAAAAACTTTCGCCATTGGGCAATGCGCCCGCTGAGGCTTGTGCTGATTATTGCGTGGCAATGTTTAGTGACCTAACCCGCTATGTTACCCAACAAAACCTTTTCCACGACGGTGGTTTCTCATTTACCGGAGTAAGCCAAGAGATAGTGGAGATAATTAAGAACGCAAACGAATAGTAGTAAGCGTATAAATAAAAACAGCCCGTTTAGAAATATCTAAGCGGGCTGTTTTTATTTTTATGAGCTTATTGGGCAGCTTCTTTTTTCAGTTTGTCTTTAAACACCTTTTTAAACTTATCAACTTTGGGTTTTATTACCATACGACAGTAAGGTTCTTCCCCGTTTTCGTTAAAGTAGTTTTGGTGGTAATCTTCGGCTTTATAAAACTCAGTATAAGGGCTTATTTCAGTCACCACAGGGTTTGTAAACGCTTGTGAATCGTTCAATGCCTTTTTATACTTTTCGGCAAGCAGTTTTTGTTCTTCGGTATGATAAAACACCACACTACGGTATTGCGTGCCCCTGTCAGCCCCTTGTTGGTTCAAAGTTGTAGGGTCGTGGGTTTGCCAAAATACCTCCAGCAACTCGTCAAAAGAAATTTTATCGGGGTTATAGGCTATTTGTATCACCTCAGCATGGCCGGTTAGTCCACTGCATACCTCACGGTAAGTAGGGTTTTTAATTTTGCCCCCGCTATATCCGCTGGCTACACCTTTCACTCCGTCTAAGTCTTGAAAAACAGCCTCTACACACCAAAAGCAACCTGCGCCAAAGGTGGCAGTATCAAGCCTTGCATTACTATCGTTCATATTTGTTTGTGTTTGTTTTGTAGTTGTATTTGCAAATACACTGCTCACCTTGCCTGTTTCGGGTTCGGTTTTTTGCTTGGCTTCGCATGAAGCTATTGTTAAAAAAATGATTGAAGCAATAAGCAGTTTAGTAAGTTGCATACAACTTACTTAGCAATAGGCTTGCCAAAACACAAAATGTATCCGTTGTTATCGCGTATGGCAAACTCGCGCATACCGTATTTAAAATCTTCAATGGGATATACCACTTCGGCACGGTCTTTCACAAATTTCCATATTGTGTCCACATCGTTGGCATATATATATAAGTTGCCTGTTAGTTTTGCGCGCACATTGCCCTCCATCTCATTAGGCTTGGCAAAAATTATCCAAACATTATCGCGACGAAGCATCACCCAAAAAATATCACCCTTATTATCCATCTTACCGTCAATCGTAAACCCAAGTGTTTCGGTGTAAAACATCAGGGTAGCGTTCATGCTCCAAGTTTCAAGGGCGGGTATAAGCCCGGTGAATTTTACGGGTGATTCCATAGCTGCAAAAATAGGATTAAGAATACTTATGTGTTATAATATCAGTGATTTTAATACAAAATTCTATTGTTATATTAATTTACTAAGGGCAATTGATAGTCTAATTTACTGATTAAAAACTTTTAATGCGTGCTTTTAATTTTTGCCATCGTGTTGCTGAACTCTCCGTAGGTTCAACAGAAGACCCCGTAAATATCTCCCCGCGTTTAATGTAGGTAGCATTAAATAACCCCGGGGTGATGCCCCATTTTTTTATAAACTGTCGATAGCCGTTGTTTTTCTTTATCCGCAGGGTTGATTTTGAGCCAAAATGGTAAACACGGCTTGTTGCAGCCCCTTTAAAAAGCCTTACACCTGCGTGCCACAGCTTCATACTAAAATCAGGGTCGCTATACATACCGGGTGAAAACTCAGTGCTGTAACCGCCTACTAAATCCCATGTATTTATGTGCACAATATTTGGAGGCCAAGTGGCACCCATCCAATCTTTTTTGTCAAACTTGGCAAAATCATTCAACAAATCAGTTTCGCGAAACGATTGTAAATCACGTCCGTAATCGTGCGGAGCTATCACGCAAGGGTTGCCGCTGTCATACGGTTCTATCATGGTAGCAGAGATAAAAAACAACGTGTGCCCCACTGCTTCAACTTCTCCAAGTAGTGCGTTGTCCCAATTCGGCAGCACATACATATCGTCGTTCATATATACTATATAATCAGTATATGCCAGTGTGCGGGCTGCATTCAGTGCAAAACAAATTCCAACGTTTTCAGCACTGCGGGTGTAATCAATTTTTTGTTCCTCAAGCCATTGCAAAGTCCCGTCGCTGCCATCATTAACGTGCACAACAATTTGGTGCGCAAACGTTGAATTTTTGCGGATACTTTCAACGCAGGTTTTCAGGTATCCCAAATTGTTCCAACTGGGCAGCAGTATGGTAAACTTTTCTTCCGTTTTGCGGGTATGGCTGTGGTACGAAATCATTTGCAGGCGCAAAAGTAACGAAGATTGTTTGATTGGATGCACGAATAATTGGCTACTGCAATTAAGATAAACATAATAGCTGTTAGTCCTTAGCTTTTCGCTATAGGAATAATTAGTAGGGTTTTCGATAAGTAGTAAAAAGGTTCAGAAAATGGTTGTGTACCTTTGTAAAAAATTTTATTCCAGTTACACAGTTCTATGAAAAGAGTTCTTACAGCAATTGTTTTTCTATTGGTTATTTTGAGTGCAAATGCACAAAAGTGGCAAAAAGTTGGGCAAGGCAACCTTTACTTCCCTAATGGTGAGCCAACAATATTATTAATTGAAAAACTTACAAAGTCCGATTCTAATACTCTATTTGCTTACGGCGAAAACACATTAATTGTTTCGCGAAACGCAGGTGTGAGCTGGGAGAGTATTAATTTAGGACATAAATTCAGAATACGTAATCTCCATTTTTTTGATGCGAACACAGGGATTGCAATCGGGGATTCTATCTTTTTTGATTCGTTGAATATGGCAGAGGAATGGAACGGCTTATTGATTAAAACAACCGATGGTGGTAATAGCTGGACTCCGATTCAAATGCCTTTAAATGAAAAAAAAGACCCGTTTATTTCGGCAGACTACATCTCTGAACAACTTTTTTATGTTACGTCATACAGTTTTTTATACAGAACGCCTGACGGAGGTAAAAACTGGCAAAAAAGTTCTTGCATTGATATATATGAGAATGGGCTTAATTTTTATGATGATAGCATAGGAGTAGCAAGGTATTATAACGATAATAGAATTTTTCATACAGATGATGGAGGCAAAACGTGGAGGGATACTACTTTTATCACTTATACAGAGTTTTCATCAGAGTATCCTGCTGCTTTGCGGCAAATGTATTTTACCCCTGATAAAAAATACGAGTTTGTAGTTACTACAGATGGAGGAGAGTACAGCACAAAAAATTATGGTAAAACTTGGGGTGGTGGAAATGAGGGGAATAACACTGCTTCTACCGAGTTTTCATTTTATGATTCGATAAATGGCTGGAAGGTGCAAAAGGGTAATGAGGTTTACAGGTATCACCCAACGCTTACTTGGACATTAGATACGGTAGGTTTTAACGATACTTCTACTATGGATAAAAGTATGCCGTCTGAGATATGTATGATTAATCCTTCGTTGGGATATTTGATTAATAAGAAAGATAACACCTATAACCTTTTCAGGTACGGTGTTTCATCACAAGGGGCAAGTATTGTAAAAGGCAGGGCTTATATTGAGATGGGAGCAAATAATGTGTACGATTCATTAGTTGATATACCATTGTCAAATACTACTCTTATTTTAAACCCCGGGAGCTATTTTACTACTACTGATAATTTGGGTAATTACTCGTTTTCATTAGGTATAGGAAATCATGTAATCAGCCTGTTAAAAGCATACTCGGATAATGTTGTTAAGTTTGATGTACCCGCCAATGGCGATAGAAACGTAAGTATTGTATCAGGAGGTCAATCGGTAACTGCGAATTTTAGTTTAAAGCCTGTTGTTACTAAAGCCATACTTAATGTTACAGTTACAAGCAATCGTCGTCGCCGTTGTTTTTCGAGCGTTACTGTAGTAAACTATAGTAATTCAGGATTTGGTAATTCGCAAAACACAATAGTAAAAGTTAAACTACCCCAATATGTGGCGTTGGATAGTGCTTCAATGAATTATACCACCGATGCAGAAGGTAATTATCTTTTCAATGTTGGGATGGTTCCCCCGTTTGGCAGCGGCAACATAATACTTTATGATAGGGTTGTATGCGGAATTGAGAGCATACGAGGGTTAACGGTGTGTACAGAAGCCTACATAACAGGCGATGGTGTAAACTATAAAACAGATACAGCTGCTTGGGATAGTACCGAAGTGACAGTAAATGCAAAGTGCCTTAACGGGTGGGTGAGTTTTGAAATTATCAACTCAACCGATAAGAATATGGGCGATAGCTTACCGCTACGTTTATACAGCGACGCGGCATTGATTTCTACCCGTAAGTATAAACTGCCTGCGAAAGATACCTTACAGCTTACTATTAAAGCTGATTTCTCTACTTTTAGGCTGGAGGCTGACCAACACAACGGTCATCCTTTGGGCCAATACGCCCAAGCTACCATTGAAGGTTGTGAAGGAGAAGGGGCAGGAACAATTAGCAAAGGATTTGTGAATAAACTGCCTGTAAATGATTTTAGGTTGAAAAAGCATGTGGACTGCCAAGAAATTATAGACAGCTACGACCCTAATGATAAAGTAGTAACACCTTTAGGTGTAACAAACAATAACTACATAAAAACAGGCACTGAGTTGTATTATAAAATCCGCTTTCAAAATACGGGGTCTGATACAGCTTATAGTATAATTGTACGCGATACCCTTTCAACCCATATTGATTTGAGAACATTTAGTATTGGTAGTGCCTCACACAAGTATAGTTATGCAATTAAAGGACAGGGTAAGCCCGTTTTAGAAGTGACATTCGCCAATATTAATCTACCTGATAGTGCAACCGATGAGGCAGGCAGTAACGGATTTTTTACCTATAAAGTTGGGCACAAAGCCGGAATAGCACAAGGAACTCAAATTACCAACAAAGCCGATATTTATTTCGATTTCAATAGCCCCATAACCACTAATACTACAACCAGTATTATTAAGGACACGGTATTTAGCAACCCCATACAAGTGAATCCTATTGAAGGCTTACCCTTTATTGTGAAAAGCTATACTCAAGACAGCGTTTGTGCAGGAGACTCCTTTTCGCTGGCATTAATTGGCAACGGCCCTTACAAATGGTATTCAGCTACTGATTCAACAACAATATTGAGTACCGCTTTTGAATTAAAACTTGCAATACAACAAACCACCACATTTGTAGGCCAAACCAAAGATGGAAGAAGCACACAAACAGTATTGGTGAAAAACTGCAATAATGGTTCAATTGGGGTTGCAGAATATCAACCGGATGCCTTTGTTGTTTATCCAAACCCTTCAAATGGAATATTTACCGTTGTAGGAACAACTATATCGGTGTTAGAACTTTATACAATTGAAGGAAGAAAAATAGGAGTAGTACATAATACAAATGAAATAGACCTTAGCTCTGAAAAAGCAGGGGTGTATATTTTAGTGTTGCAAAACACCGACGGACAACGTTCGTATGTTAAATTGATTAAAGAGTAAAAGAGCCAAACCCATAGCAAACACAAGCAGGTTAGTGATATACAAAAAATAATCCTTATTAGCTAAAAAAAATTAGCAATATGTGAAACCGATTTATATCTTTGTTAATAAGAGGGTAACACAGTTAAACTGCTGCTTTCTGAAAATTTTAATTAACAAATAGCAAAACAATGACCATTTATGTAGGAAACCTTAGCTACCAGGCCGGTGAGCAAGAGTTAGCCCAACTTTTCTCTGATTACGGAGAAGTTACTTCAGTAAAAATTGTTAAAGATATTCAAAGCGGCCGCCCTCGTGGCTTTGCTTTCGTTGAGATGGCGACTGAAGAGTCTGCCGATCGCGCTATCGAAGACCTAAATGAAACTGAGTTTTTATCACGCAAGCTTGTTGTAAACAAAGCCCGTCCAAAAACTAACGACCGTCCTTCAGGCGGCGGCGGTGGCGGCTACAACAGGAGGTACTAAAAAATACTTCTTTCCACAATGTAAAGCCAAACATAGTACTATGTTTGGCTTTTTTGTTGGCTGTTTCCAAAGTTTTATCATAGCCTTTAAAACATTACCTTTGCATAACCCATGAAAGCCCCCTGCCAATTAATCGTAGTTTTTTTTATTGCACTGGCAAGCTGTGGCAGCACCCGTCCACTAAACTCATTTACTCCCGTTCCTGTTGAGCCGTCAACAACAACAACACCGATAGAAACAGAGCCACAAACTGATTCTATTAGCAAAGTCAATAGTAAAGAGTTAGTAGCTAAGAAAAAACTCGGGCCTTTTAAAGTAGCCTTATTATTACCGCTGAACATAACCCCGGGTGAGTACAAATTGGACGCTGTTTTTGCCGATTATTATGAAGGGGTATTGATGGGGTTGGATTCTTTGAAGAATCTTGGCATGGAGGTAATTGTTACGGTATATGATACTAAAAACGATACTGCAACGGTTAAAAAAATCACATGGAAAAAAGAACTGGAAGAGAGTGATGTAATTATAGGGCCTACGTTTAAGAATGGACATACGTTGCTTTCAAAATATGTGAAACCGCGCAAAATTGCTTTAGTGTCGCCGTTTTCAAATGCCAATATGTGGGCGGATAGTAACCACTATTCATTTTACTGTACTCCTGATGATAAATCGTATGCAGCAGCATTAGCGGGGCATATTGCTAAACATCACCCTACTGCCAACCTTGTATTGGTAAACGATAACAGCAAAGAGGATAAAGATTTTTTATGGCGGTTTAAAGTTGCTGCCCGTGAATTGGGTTTTGATAAGTGGAAAGATATAACCTATCAAAAAGGTTCGGATATTTTACCGCAACTGCAAAAAGGGGATGGTGATACCAATATAATTATAGCCCCCACATCCAATGAAAAAACTGCACAATTGCTGCTAACCAACCTTAAAAACGATGGGGGCAGCCATGTGAATATGCTTTTTACGCTTGAAAGTTGGTTGAATTTTAAAAACACCAACTACCAAACGTATGAGCTTTGGGAGCAAAACCGATTACACGTACTAACCCATTATTTTGCAGATGATTATGCCAAAAATGTGATTGCGTTTAAAGCAGCGTATAAAGACCGTTTTGCCACCATTCCGGGCGATTTTGCTTTCAGAGGGTTCGACCACATGGTTACAATGGGCATTTTGTTTATGAACGGTAAGGGCGATAACCTTGCCGAATCGGCAGAAGAGATGGAGGTAAAAGGGTTGCACAATACCTTCAAATTCAGGTTTAACGGGCGTGCACTCGAAAACCGCTCCGTAAACATTATTCAGTTCTCAGAATACCGTTTTCAACGTATTAATAAATAACAGTTGTCATATTTCCATTCATACCTTACTGCAGCGTCAAACCTTATAAAGGCATACACCCCGCCCCAACCGTTACATCTATACCTAAAGAAATATTTCTCTGTCCAAAAAAAACACGGCAGCAGGGATAGAAAAATTATATCGGCCTTGTGCTATGCCTATTATCGCATGGGTAACAACTTTGAAGGGCAACCCATCGAAGCAAAACTACTGGCAGGTATCAGCCTTTGTCAGCCTGAATTATTACCTGTGGATGTTTTGCCTTTGATGCAACAGTACTTACCCTTTGTTGATGAGCAATTTTTTGGCGGAACGAGTGAACAAAAGATGGAAAGTTTGCAGGCTCAAGCAAGGTTTGAGGTAGTGAAGTTGTTTCCACACGTTGAGCAATTATCTGCATTACAGAATAAGCAAGCATTTTTACTGGCTCGCCTGCAACAACCCTTGGTGTGGATGCGTGCTAAAAAGGGCAAACGCGAAAAACTGGTAGAGTTATTGGCTGAGGCAAAAATCAGCGTGTTTAACCATCCTCTATTGCCCAATGCAGTAGGTTTACCCCAACAAACTAATATAGAACAGGTATTGGGCAACCGCTATTACCATTTGGGAGAGATACAAGATGCTGCATCACAGCAAACAGGTACTTTTATTGAGTTGAAGCCCGCTGAAAAAGTGTGGGATTGTTGCTGTGGGGCAGGGGGCAAAAGCCTTATGCTGCGCGATATAGAGCCTAAAATTGAGATGTATAGTAGTGATGTGCGTCCGCAAATATTACAAAATCTGCACGAGCGGTTTAAGGTATCAGGCTTACCGAGGCCTTTTACTGCTGTTAAAGACATTAGTAATGTGAACGGCGAAGGGATTTTGTTTGAAAACAAAAGCGAATACAAAACAGCCAAAGGCTCTTATTTTGATACAATTGTGGCCGATGTTCCTTGCTCAGGAAGCGGTACATGGGCACGTACCCCCGAACAAGGCTATTACTTTACTACAGCGCAAATTGAAGCGTTTGCCGCCAAGCAGCGCACGATTGTTGCCAATGCCGCCCCTTATCTGAAAAAAGGCGGCAGGTTGTTTTACATTACCTGCTCGGTATTTGCGGCTGAAAACGAAGACCAACTATCTTACTTTGAAGGGATAGGATTAAAAGCCATTTCGCAACAATTAATTGAGGGCTGGCAACACCAAGCCGACGGGATGTTTATCGCCTGTTTGCAAAAACAATAGCCGGGCATTAAAAGATAAATGTTCAATCAGGTATGAAGGCATTTATTTATTGGAGTGGAGGTAAAGATGCTACAATGGCTTTGCACGTTTTTGAGCAACAGTACGGAGTGTTGCCCCAATTGCTGCTATGCCGTACTTCAACCGATGGAATAGTCGCGGCACACGAAATTCCAGTCTCGCTTATTCAAGCGCAAGCTCAATCATTAAACAAACCATTAAAAACTATTGAATTACCTGCCTTTGCTCCTAACAGCGTTTATGAAGAAGCGATGGGCGGGGCATTGCAGCAATTGGCAGGGGAGGGTTTTACCCATGCCATTTTTGGTGATATATTTTTAGAAGAGTTAAAAACCTATCACCAAACCATCCACCAACGGTATGGCATAGCTTGTGTTTTTCCTCTGTGGGGAAAGCCAACGGACACTCTTTGTAATGAAATTATTGACACAGGGATAGAAACTATCATCACTTCAGTAAACCTAAAACACATAGGGGCAACCCTTGCAGGCAGGTTATACGATAAAGAGTTTATTGGGTTATTGCCCGCAGGCGTGGATAAATGCGGAGAGAATGGTGAGTTCCATACATTTGTATTAAATGCGCCGTTGTTTTCAAAACCCGTTATGATTAAAAGGGGTGAAACCGGTATTGTAACGTATCATGTAGATACGGTGTATGAAATCACGATAGCTTTTATACGGTTGGATGTAGCAGAGTAATCGTATCACTACCGATAGTTTGGGTATTGATTACTGAACCGTTTATTTGCGGAGCCTTAACTCCATGCCTCCAGTTTTTTTCAGCAGTAATAACAAAAGTCTCGTCCCAAAGTCCGGCATCAATAAACTGTTGCAGCGTGGCGGCACCACCCTCTACCAATACTGATTGTATATTGTTTTTGTATAGGCCTGATAAAACCTGCGGGATAAGCGGTTGCTCAAAATCGGTTTTGTAATACCGTACGTTATTTTCATCCGCATCAAATTGCTCGTTAAAAACAACCACCGGAGCATTTGCATTAAAGATATTAGAAGTTTTTGGTACGTCCAACCTACGGTCAATTAACACCCTTGACGGGTTTTTGCCATGCCAAAGCCTTGCCGTAAGCGAAGGATTATCTAATAGTGCAGTATTTTTTCCTACCAAAATAGCATCTTCTTCTGTGCGCAAGCGGTGTACCCATATATCGGTTTCGGAATTGCTTATCCGTTTATCTAAGTTGTTTTCAGCTGGCAACCGTCCTATAAATCCATCGGCAGTTTGTGCCCATTTCAATACCACATACGGACGTTTCTTTTCATTGTAACAAAAGAAACGGCGGTTTTGGTAGCGACATTCGTCTTCAAGTACACCAACAATTACCTCAATACCAGCGTTTTTTAATTTTTCAATTCCTTTGCCAGCCACCAAACTAAATGTATCCGTTGTGCCTATTACTACCCGTTGCAGTTGGTGGGTAGTTATCAAATCAGCACACGGCGGTGTTTTTCCATAGTGGGCACATGGTTCAAGTGTTACGTATAAAGTACTTTTCGGCAGTATGCTTTTATCAACTACTGTATTTATTGCATTTACTTCAGCATGAGCCTCGCCGTATGCGCGGTGGTAACCTTCGCCAACAATAATACCGTTGTTCACTACAACACAGCCCACCATTGGGTTGGTACTCACTTTGCCTGCCCCCGGTTGAGCCAGTTGCAGGCATCGCTTCATGTATAATTCGTCAGTGGTCAAACGGATTAATTTTTAAAAGGCAGTTTTTGGTGTTAAAATTGTAACAAAAATAGGCATTAACAGGCCAATTACAGGACTTAAAAGCAATTACTATTCTCTCTTTAGCCAACAATATTACCCTTTTTGCAAAGCAACAGCAATGTTCGCTGATACTGCAAAACATCTATCCCAAAGTTGAGGCAGACAGTATTGTACAATATGTGTTTACCGAAGTGCTTAAACTTAGCTCCGTGCAATTGCGCATGAACAAGGACGAATTTATGAAACCTATTGAGGCTGAAGCAATAGATATAGTTTTGCAACGTTTGCTTACTCATGAACCGGTGCAATACGTTTTAGGCGTGGCATATTTTTACGGGTTGCGTTTGGTGGTTCATCCGGAGGTATTGATACCCCGACGGGAGACTGAAGAACTGGTGGAACTGATAGTGAAGCAAAATACCGCAACAGCCCCCCGAATGCTTGATATAGGCACGGGTAGCGGCTGTATTGCGATAGCACTTAAACACAGTTTGCCTGAGGCCGAGGTGTATGCTATTGATGCTTCGGAAACGGCTGTGAGGCTGGCAAGGCAAAACGCTTTGAGTTTGCTGCAACGCGATAAAGAGAATAAATTTTTGCTTCGCGATATTTTTGAAACAGCATGGTGGGATGAGTTGGGAAGCTTTGATACCATTGTATCAAACCCGCCGTATGTTACTGAAAAGGAAAAGGCTGAAATGCAGCCTAATGTGCTTGAGTTTGAACCTGCTGAGGCTCTTTTTGTACCTGATACCGACCCTTTGAAATATTATAGCACTATTGCTGATTTTGCCTTGCTGAATTTAAAGGCCGGAGGTAAGCTGTATTTTGAGATTAACGAGCAATTTGGTACTGAAACTAAAGTAATGCTTGAACAAAAAGGTTTTGCAAAGGTTGAAGTGTATGCAGATATGCAAGGCCGCCAGCGTATGATAAGTGCTGTAAAGTCCTAAAAATAAAAAAAGGCCGGTTTTTAATATATCCGGCCTTCTCAATCGTTTTTTCGTTTTCGATTACACCCTTCTTACGTTGGCTGCATTAAGGCCTCTGTTCGATTCTTTTACTTCGAACTCAACGGTATCATCTTCTCTCAATTCATCTTTGCATTCAGAGATGTGAACAAAAATGTCGGCACCGCCGTTGTCCCTTTTGATGAAACCGAAACCTTTAGAGTCGTTAAAAAATTTAACTGTACCTTTTTCCATAAAATTTATTGATTGTGTTATTTAAAATTGGGTTTTATAATTTAATGCTTATGCGCTGTAAGCCCTTGAACGGTTGTTGTTACGACGGCTTCTTGCATAAGCGGCTTTGTGGTTGCGTTGTTGCTGTTGTATGCTCTTGGGTGGGGCACTCACGGCAAATATTTGTGCAAACGGGTGGTCTTCTACCACATCAACGGTTTTCTTAATCAGTTTTTGAATATCGCGTAAATACTCTACCTCATCAGCGGCACAAAACGACATGGCTATACCGTTTTCTCCCGCCCTGCCTGTGCGGCCTATGCGGTGCACGTATGATTCGGGCTCATTGGGCAGGTCGTAGTTAATTACGTGGCTTAGTTTTTCAACATCAATACCGCGCGATGCTACGTCAGTAGCCACCAGCACACGGATAGTTTTGTCTTTAAACTGTTTCAGGGCTTTTACCCGTTCGTTTTGTGATTTATTACCGTGTATGGCCATTGCAGCAATACCGTCGCGTTTCAATTGTCTCACCACCTTATCAGCTCCGTGCTTAGTGCGGGTAAAAACAAGGGCGTGTTCAATTGCATTTTCTATGATAAGGTGCTTAAGCAGCAACTTTTTATCGTCTTTGCTTACATAATACACTGATTGCTCAACCAATTCAGTAGTTGATGATACAGGACTTACTTCAACCTTTATAGGTTTAAATAAAATGGTTTCCGCCAAGGCCATAATCTCTTTTGATGCGGTAGCAGAAAAGAATACTGTCTGACGCTTGTAAGGCAATTTTGCTATTATCTTTTTAATGTCGTGTATAAAGCCCATATCCAGCATACGGTCGGCTTCATCAAACACAAGGTATTTTACCTGAGAAAGTTTTACAATATTTTGCTGCATCAAATCAAGCAACCTGCCGGGGGTGGCAATTAAAATATCAACCCCGCTGCGTATTTCTTTTGCTTGGTGGTATTGTGATACCCCGCCAAATATTGTAGTGTGTTTTAGTATGGTGTTTTTACTGTACGAACTAACGTTTTCGCTTATTTGCAAAGCAAGTTCACGGGTGGGAGCTAAAATAAGAGCCTTAATTGTGGCTGCCGTACCCGGTATTTTTTCAGCATCCAGCATTTGTATCATAGGCAGTGCAAATGCTGCTGTTTTTCCTGTACCTGTTTGGGCACATCCAAAAATATCTTTTCCGTCTAAAATATAAGGGATAGCCTTGCTTTGGATAGGAGTGGGGGTTGTATAGCCCAATTCGTCAAGCACGTCGGTTAACTTCGCGCTCAATTGTAACTTTGAAAATGTCATTAACTATTTATATAATATTTCGTCATACTTATCAGCAGGCATTGATGTACACATTGTAGTGCCATCACAACCTGTGTTAAAGAAAAGTGTAAAATTATTCGGATTGTAGGAGGGGATTACAAACAGATTGAGATACAATCTTCCTTAAGAAAGTAATGCAAAGGTAATACTTTATCGGGGGTTAACTATCATTTTTCTGAAAAAGAATGACTTACACGTAATTCGTGTTCTATTGAACACGAATTATCCGATAATAGTAACGTTAGTGGCTGTAAGTCCTTTAGGGCCTTTTTCTGCAATAAAGCTTACTTTATTGTTTTCTTTTATAGGTTTAACTAAACTGTTGGCATGCACAAATACAGTTTCACCTGTTTTGGCATCCTTAATAAAGCCATACCCTTTTGTGTCGTTAAAAAAGGTAACCGTACCGGTTCTTGGTGCGTCAGGAGCATCATCAGGTTCGCGATGTGCAGCACCGGTAACAATGTCTTCGGTGCGTATTTCACGCATTTTTTTGGGGTCGGGCGGGGTATTAGATATGTTCCCGTTCTCATCCACATAAGCCATCATTTCTTCAAGGCTTTTGCCTTTTTTATAATTGGCTTTGCGCTCTTCTCTTTTCTCCTCTTTTTCTTTCCTTTTCTTCTCTTTCTTTTTGTCGTTTTCTTTTTTTCCTTGTGTCTCTTTTGATCTCGCCATGGGGTATTAATTGTTGTTGATATCCATTCGATCCGGTCAGATTGGTTAGAAAATAGCAGAATAAGTGGATGGTGCAAAGGTACAAACAGTTATTGGTTCTTTAGCATTCTTGTAAATTTTTAACATACGGGGTGACAAAACCCATTAGCGGAAAGGATTTACACAATAGCTGCGCTTGTTTTTTGCGCTACCTTTGCGGCATGGAACTAAAGGGAAAAACAGCAATTGTTACCGGAGTTAGCAAGGGAATAGGTAAGGCCGTAGTGCAACAATTATTGGCAAACGGTTGCCGTGTAGCGGGATTTGGGTTGACCACACCCGATTACGAACATTCTGATTTTCTTTTTATTAAAACCGATGTTAGGAATTTTGAAGAGGTGAAATCATCGGTGCAAAAAACACAGGAGCGTTTTGGCAATGAGGTTCATATTTTGATAAACAATGCAGGTTTGGGATATTTTGGTTATTTGGAAGATACCACCCTTGAAGAGTGGCATACTATGTATGATACCAATGTGAGCGGTACTTTTTATTGCTGCAAATTGGTGTTGCCGATAATGAAGAGCCAAGAGTACGGACATATTATTAACATCGCATCGGTGGCAGGGCTTGAGGGGTACCCGCAGGTGGGAGCATATAGCAGTACAAAGTTTGCTGTGCGGGGACTTACTGAGGCGTTGTATAAAGAGGTTCGAGATTTCAGGATAAAGGTTACCTGTATTTATCCCGGTTCGGTTAAAACAGAGTTTTTTAAACACAGTCCCGGCATACAGCCGCATGATTATATGCTGATGCCTGAAGATGTGGGTACTGCGATAAAGCAAATTTTAGAAACCCCAGATAATTACCACACGGTGAATTATGAAATACGCCCCTTGCAACCTAAGGGTCCAAAAAAGTAATTTGTTTGATTAATATTGCTGCTTAAACGTACAACTTTAGATAACAGTTATTAGATAATGGGAATACGACTATTTGTAACCGGCGGAACTTTTGATAAAGAGTATAATGAATTAACCGGGCAACTGCATTTTAAAGACACACACATTCCTGAACTGCTTGAAAAGGGACGCAGCCGTTTAGATATTAGCATACGCACACTGATGATGATTGATAGTCTTGAAATGACCGAGACTGACCGTAAAATAATTTTGGACAGTTGTTTGCGTTGTGAAGAGCAAAATATAGTTATCAATCATGGAACGGATACAATGGTTGAAACCGCCAAAGTGCTTGCCAACGGGGGAATAAAAGATAAAACCATTGTGCTTACGGGGGCGATGATTCCGATACAGTTTGGCAGTAGCGACGGGCTGTTTAATTTAGGCAGTGCGTTAGCATTTGCACAAGCATTGCCGCACGGTGTGTATGTAGCCATGAATGGTCGTTATTTTAATTGGGATAACGTTCGCAAGAACCGACAGACAGGTTATTTTGAGGAGTTGAAATAAGTGTATGGTGATTTGTGGTTGGTATTTAGTGTTTAGGATAATAGTTTCCTAATACAACTCAACTACAAGGCTAACGGTTTTAACATCCATGCCCAGTTTGCCCAGTTCATAACCTTCTCCACTTGGTTCGGCAGTTACGTAGCGGTTGTTTTTATACATAAACGAGTAGCTGGCCGTTTCTTCGGGTAATTTTAATGCTATTGCCACGTGTTCGTCGTGTTCATACACAAGGGCTACGCTTTGCACCCCCAACATTTCTTTTACAAGGGCAGCATATAATACCACTTTGTCCTCGCAATCGGCAAAATCATTATACAACACTTCTTCGCTATACGCATAGCGTTCATAGCCCCAAGCCTCTTCGTCGGTTTTGTAGGGTATTTCCTGTACAAATTTCAGCATGAAACCTAATGCTTCCCGTTTACCCATGCTATCAATGGTACTGCGTAATTCTTTTATCAGTGTGTTTTTTAATGCTTCCGAAAACCCATAGTTCACATAAATACTGCCCAGCTCAACAATAGGTAGGTCTTTCAGGTATAATATCAGCGATTTATTGAGCGTATAAGTATAGCTGTACTTTTTGCCTGCAAACTCAAAAGCGTGGGCTTTTTTCTGCGTTAACGCATTTAGTTTCGGGTAGGCATACTTGTTCAGTTTAAAATCCTGCAAAAGAAAATTGCGGAGTATTTTGGGCTTATACTCAAATACTTTGCCCGCAGTAGGGTGGGGGGTACGTGCAAAACTGAGGTCGGTATATATTTTTCCGCCTTTCATTATGTAACCCGTACCATAGGGTTTGGCATCCATGCTACCGTATAAAGTAATGTTTTTAGCATCGTAGCACAGCATCACATCCATGCTATCGTGGTACAAGATGTACCATTTTACAAGAGTTCGGTAGTTTTGGGGTCGGTGGGCAAAAGCCTTTTCAGTAAAGGCATTAATTAATAATGTTTTGCCCACATCGTCCAACCCAAAATAGGTGGCAGTTTTCTGTACTTCGTTAATTAAAGGTACATGGTGCGGGTTAATGACCTCTTCATCAAACCTTTTAATAAATTGTTCAACAGCGCTTTCATATCGTATTGTATTTAAAGTGGTATCGTAACTTATGCTTACCGGGTGGCCGTAAAAATCAAACGTTACTGTTTTATTCTCAATACCTTTAGCACCCGTTTGGTAAATAATAGCCAAAAGCAGTGCCAAACTCCCCTTCTTTATAATAGTAAACGTCATTAGTAGGCTAAACGTTGCATTGTAAACTTTAAATCATACGCTGTTGTTTATATATCAAAACTACAAAAGCAGTGCAGAAATTGCGTTGCAGGCACGATTTATTTTTGTTGCAAAATGTGGTTAATATATAAAAGCACTAAGGCACAAAGAAAGTTATAACTCTTTGTGCCTTAGCTACTATCTGATTGTATGTATTAATCAAAATTAATTACCCTGAACAAACGGTTCCAGCGTATTTTATCGAGCAGGCTTTTTTGTTCATAATCCAACGAAAGCCATATAAACACCGGCTTACCCACAACGTGGTCGTGGGGTACAAATCCCCAAAAGCGAGAATCGAGTGAGTTATCGCGGTTATCACCCATCATAAAATAATAATCCTGCTTAAAAGTGTAAGTGGTAACGGGTTGGCCGTTCAGGATAAACTTATCACCTTGTATGGTAAAATCCTCGTTGTGCTCATATACGCGTATCGCACGTTCGTACAAGGGATAATTTTCTTTGGTAAGGATAATGGTAGCCCCTGCTTTTGGTATCCACAGCGGCCCGAAGAAATCTTTGTTCCAACGGTATAAATCATGCGCGGGGTAAGCTGTAGCATCCCAATTGCCTGCTACATCCATGTATTGGCGGGCACTGTCAACAATTCCTTTTTGCTTTAATTGCGCAAGGGCATCGTACGTAAGGCTCATGCGGTTGCCTTGGTAATTGGTAACATCTACTGATATGCCCAGTTTAGAAATATCTTTTTTCGATGCTTTGTTTTTAAACGCTACTTCGTAACTGTGTGCCAATTTCTGAGCTTCGGGTAAGGGTTTGCCGTTTATGTACACTTTACCTGCAATTACTTGCAGGCTATCGCCTGCAATGGCCACGCAGCGTTTAATGTAGTTATCCATTTTATCCAACGGGCGTACTACATAATCATTGCGCGATACCAGATCGGCTTTAAAGGCTTCAAACTTAGGGCCGCTAAATCCTTCAAACTTTTCTTCGGGGTGAGCGTTCAGGTAAGCCACATAGTTATCACGGATAACCTTGTAGTAGCTCTGCTCTTGTGCCTTTACAAATACCGTATCACCCTCAGGGAAGTTAAATACTACTATATCGTTGTTCTCAATCTTCTCTAATGCCGGAAGGCGCAGGTAAGGGAATTTTATAAAATCAACATACGCTTTGCCACCAATAAGGGGCATAGTATGGTGAGCAAACGGAAATGCAACAGGGGTCATAGGTATGCGCACACCATAATGGGTTTTGCTCACAAACAAAAAATCACCAATTAACAAACTACGCTCCATAGAAGCGGTAGGAATGGTGTATGCCTCAATGTAGGTGGCACGCACTTGGGTAGCTACAACTGCGGCAAAAAACAACGCCTCGCCCCAATCGCGCGGGGTAGTTTTGCGTACAGGGTATTTGGCTTTAAATTCCTCGGTATTGCAAGGACCAACGTATTTTATGTTTTTGTTACGACCCAAATACACCAAGTAGAACGAGAAAAACATAACGCCCAGCACCTCGTCTAAAAACGATTGGCGGCCATAGTTTTTGATAGTATCGGTGCGTATGTTGTAATTGGTAACAAATTGCACTATGGGTACAAACAACAGCAATACCCACCACCAAGGGCGGTTAGATATTTTTATAAGGATGTAGTAGTTGTAAACCGGGATGAGTGACAAAAGCGGGTTTTGCTCAGCCTTTTTAAAAATCATCCACAACCCCACTTGGTGTGAAATAAAAACAAGTATGATAAAAATGATAAATCCGGTCATTTAGTAAACAATGCGTTTATTGGGTTAAAACTTCAACATATCGTCCATAGTAAACACGCCTTTTTTATCGGCAGTCCATTCGGCAGCAATCACAGCCCCTTGCGCAAAGCCTTTACGGCTGTATGCACTGTGGCGGATGCTTATTTCGTCAATTTCGTTAGTATAAATCACGTCGTGTATGCCGGGTACATCATCCCTTCTGTGGGCAGTAATCGGCAATATCCCTTTTTCTATATTATCGCGTCCGGCAAGCCCCCAACTGTCGTATCCGTTATGGGCTTTTATCACCTGCTCGGCAAGGCTGATGGCAGTACCGCTTGGTGCGTCCAACTTTTGGGTGTGGTGAGTTTCAGTCATTGAGGCTTTGTATGATGGTTGTCCGGCCATAATCTTAGCCAAATAGCGGTTTACGGCAAACATAATGTTCACTCCAATGCTAAAATTTGTGGCCGTAAATAATGTGCCGTTGGTTTCGGTACAGCGTTGTTTCACCTCATCATACCTGTCATACCAACCGGTAGTACCCACTACTACGGGTACATTTGCTTCAAAACATTTAAAAATATTATCTACTGCGGCTTCGGGTTGGGTAAACTCAATGGCAATATCAGCAGTCCTTAGCGCATCGGGCGAAAGGTCTTTGTTTATCAAATCCATAGCCAATACAATGCGGTGGCCGCGCAACAGGGCTTCTTGCTCAATGGCTTTGCCCATTTTACCATATCCTATCAGTGCTATATTCAAAAAGGTAACCGTTTTAATGTGTTTTGGCAAAGCTACCTTTTTGCAAGCAACCATGCCACAGCAAAATCTATCAGTACAAATAATTTAACGATTGAAAAAATACTGTACGGCTACGGTGGTTATTTATATTTGCCGTTTATTAAACAATAGTAGTGTCTAAACCTCCTTTTTATAAGCGTAGCAAGTTTTGGCTGGTACTTGCAGCTTGCGTTGTTGTGTTGGCCGCTGTGGGCGGATTTTTTTACAATAAACTGATTGGTGCACGAATGAATGTGCAAGCCGATACGGAGTGGCTGGTGATTAAAACCGGAGATACGTATGAAGGTGTGCTGAAAACACTAACAGATAATGGATGGGTAGAAAGTGAAGAGGTGTTTGACTTTTTGGCGCAGCAGGCAAAATATCCCGAAAAGGTAAAAGCAGGGAAGTATAAAATTAGTAAGGGTGAGACTTATATTGATGTAATACGTAAGCTGCGTGCAGGCAGGCAAGAAGAAGTGAAACTGGTAATAAATGCGATGATAACTCCATGGCAGGTGGCATCTATTGTTGGGGCTAATTTGGAGGCCGATAGTATTGAGTTTATTAATATGTTGGAAGACAGTAGTTACCTTGCCCAATTTGGGTTTACCCCGCAAACGGTATTGTGTTTGTTTGTTCCTAATACGTATAATTTTTACTGGAATACGGATGCAAAGGCGGTATTTATACGGTTGAAAAAAGAACACGACAAGTTTTGGAACGATAAACGTAAGCAACAAGCTGCTGCGCAGGGGCTTACCCCTTTGCAGGCGGGCATACTTGCTTCGATAGTGGATGGTGAAACTAACAAAAGTGATGAGATGGGGATTGTGGCGGGATTGTACTTGAACCGATTGAAAAAGGATATGTTGCTGCAAGCCGACCCTACGGTAAAGTATGCGGCACGCAATAGCGGGTTGCAAAGAGTGTATAACTACCATACGCAAATACAATCGCCATACAACACCTATATTCACAAAGGGCTGCCGCCGGGCCCGCTGGCACTTCCTTCTCAACAGGCAATACAGGCAGTGCTTACGCCAGCCAACCATAATTATATTTACATGTGTGCAAAGGAAGATTTGAGCGGTTATCACAATTTTACGGATAATCTAACCCAGCATAACCTTAACGCTGCCCGCTATCGTCTTGAATTGGATAAGCGGGGTATTAAATAGTATGTTTGATAATTAAATTGCAGACAGATGCCTGAACTAAAAAGCGATTTTTATGATTTAACCATGCTGTATGAACAGGTGGGGAATAACAATGCGTCGCTTAAAAGATTTGTAGATATATTTTTAACTACTGTGCCTGATGATATGCAGGTGCTGAAAGATGCTATTGATTGGGAGGATTATGATAAGGCAAAATCAGCCGCACATAAAATGAAATCTTCTTATGCTATTATGGGTGCGGCATGGGCTCATGGGCTTTGCACAAGCATGGAAGATATTGCCAAAGACCGTATAGAAACAGAAAAGCTCCCCGATATGTTCTGGGAGCTTTCTGATAAGTTTACTGTTATGGTAAACCGCCTTAAAGAAATTACTTTTTAGCGGAGTCAGCGTCAGCTTGTTTTGTAGCACGTGTTGTTAATACGCTCACTACTGCGTTTGCAGGAGCATCTAACAACTCAAGGTTGCTAACATTAATTTCTGATACTTTGATTGATTTACCCAATTCAAGGTTATCAATGTTAATTTCGATATCATCAGGAATGTTGGCAATAAGACCTTTTACGCGAAGTTTTTTGTTTTTTACCAGCAATTTACCACCGGCACGTACACCCGGAGAGTTACCTGTAATTCTTACAGGGATGTTAAGCGATACGGGTTTATTGTCTGCCACCTGCAAAAAGTCAACGTGAGTAATCTCGTCGTTTACAGGGTGAAACTGGATAGCTTGTAGGATAGACTTGTATTTAGCACCGTCAACTTCTATTTGAACCAAATAAGTGTTTGGGGTGTAAACAAGGTTTTTGAAATCGCCGCTGTACACTGTGAATGAAACGTGAGTGTTTGCACCGTACAATACACAAGGAACTTTACCTTCTTCCCTAAGGCGGCGGGTGGCGGTTGTACCCAAATCTTTGCGGGCTTCGCCGATTAGTCTAATAGTTTTCATTTTTTTAATGAATTAATTACTGTCAAAAACCCCATGCAACGCCTTAGCACGGCAGGTTTTTTATCATATTAATTACAAGGCGTTTAAAATCAGGGTTGCAAAGGTAATGAAGATTGGGTTGAATTTCCAATTTTAAATAGCGAACTGATTGAACCGTGCTCGTTTATGTTGCGGATAGCTTCAGCAAACAAGGGAGCGGCAGACAATTGAACTATTTTTGAAACAGTTTTTTTGTGGTTCAACGGTATAGTATCGCACACTACCAATTCATCCAATACAGAGTTTTCGATATTCTCGTATGCATTACCTGAAAGAACAGGGTGGGTACACATTGCACGAACACTGCGGGCACCTTTTTCTTTCATCATTTTGGCGGCTTTGCACAAGGTGTTACCGGTATCTACAAGGTCGTCAATAATAATCACATCAGCATCGGTAACATCACCAATTACCGTCATACCGGCTACTTCGTTGGCGCGTTTACGTTCTTTATCACATACCACAAGGTCGCAGCCCAGCATTTTTGCAAAATAACGGGCACGAGCCGTACCGCCCATATCAGGGGCAGCAATGGTAAGTTTGGGTAAATTAAGGCTTTGTATGTAGGGTATATAGATTACCGAAGCATCCAAGTGGTCAACAGGGATGTCAAAGAAACCTTGAATCTGTGGGGCGTGCAAATCCATAGTCATTACACGGCGTACCCCAACGGCTTCTAAAATATCGGCCACCATTTTAGAACCGATAGCCACACGGGGCTTATCTTTTCTGTCTTGGCGGGCGAGGCCGAAATAAGGGATAACAGCAATAATGTAGTGGGCCGATGCACGTTTGGCCGCATCTACCATTAGCAACAACTCCATAAGGTTATCGCTGGGGGCAAAGGTAGATTGGATTAAAAACACATCGCATCCCCTTACCGATTCATTAAAGTTGGGTTGCATTTCGCCATCGCTAAAATGCTGTACAGTAACATCTCCCAATTCTTGGCCATAGTGGTCAGAAATTTTTTGGGCAAAATAGTGCGAAGCTGTACCGGAAAATAGTTTTACAGGGTTGCGGTTGTTTACGGCAGAATTCATTGGCGCAAAAATAATTAAAAGCCTTTTTGCTGCACGGGAGTGTTAATAAATTATTAGCAATTGAAGTTTTTAAACATAAAAAAAGCACCTTGTGAGGTGCTTTTTGTTGACCGACCAGGTTTCGAACCTGGACTCTCCTGAACCAAAATCAGGCGTGTTGCCAGTTACACCATCGGTCAATGGGGATGCAAAATTAGCAAAAGACTTTTTCAAGTCAACATTTTTTTTGCATTTTTCACAATGTTTTATGAAACTGACTGTTAATTAGCCATTTCCGATATAAACTGAATACGCATTAGTTGCAGTTCTTCCAGTGAATACTCACCGTCAAACTCATCGTATGCCTTTTGCAACGAATCTTCATCGGATGCTTTGAAGTAATCAAAAATCTCGTCTTGTCTTTCTTCGTCCAAATGGTCGTTGATATAATACTTAATATTGATTTTAGTGCCTGAATCTACAATGTTTTCAAGCTCTTTAATCAAATCAGCCATGCTGATGCCGTTTGAGCGGCTTATATCATCCAAACTAACTTTTTTATCAATGTTTTGGATAATCTGTACTTTTTTGCCTGATTTGTTTGGTACTGTGCGTATTACAATATCCTGCGGACGTTCAATCCCGTTCTCCTCCACATACTTGGCAATCATTTCAATAAACGGCTTACCGAACTTTATGGCCTTGTTTTTACCTACCCCTACAATGGTTTCCATTTCTTCCATTGCAATAGGATATTTAGAGGCCATATCTTCCAACGAAGGGTCTTGGAAGATAACATAAGGAGGAAGGCCTTTTTGCTTACCAATTTTCTTGGTAAGGTCTTTCAGCATGGCATACAGTGTTTTGTCAAAAATGTTTTCCACTGCCACGCTTTCAAAATCGTCTTCGGTTATCTTATCATACGTATTATCAAGAGCCATTTCTACGGGCTGCGGAGCACCTATGTATTCTTTACCTGCATCGCTCACGCTAAGCAACCCGTAATTTTCTATATCCTTATCAATAAAGCTGTTTAGCAAGCCCAATCTAACAATGGCTTTCCAAAACTTATCGTCTTTATCCTTACCAATACCAAAAAACTCGCTTTTGTGGTGTTCGTAATCGGTTACCTCTTGTGCTTTTATACCTTGCAACACATTGGCAATGTGTTTAAGGTTAAATTTACCCCCCAAGCCGTCAATGGTTTTAAGTGTTTTCACCATTTCGGCGGTCACATCCAGTTTTTCTTTAGGATGGCGGCAGTTATCGCACATTTTTCCGCAATCGGTATCGTCAAAATGCTCGCCAAAGTAGTGTAGCAGCATTTTACGGCGGCATTGCGATGATTCAGCATACGATGAGGTTTCAAACAACAACTGGGCACCAATCTCACGTTCGGCCACAGGTTTGTCTTTCATAAACTTCTCCAGCTTTTCAATATCGCTGGGGTTGTAAAACAAAATACACTCTCCTTCGAGGCCGTCACGTCCTGCACGTCCTGTTTCTTGGTAGTATCCTTCAAGGCTTTTGGGCACATCGTAGTGGATTACAAAGCGAACATCGGGCTTATCAATACCCATCCCAAAAGCAATGGTAGCCACAATTACGTCGGCCTCTTCCATCAAAAAAGCATCTTGGTGCGCGGCACGTGTTTTTGCATCCAAACCGGCATGGTAGGGGAGAGCTTTAACGCCGTTTACTTTCAGCATTTCTGCAATCTCTTCCACCTTTTTGCGGCTAAGGCAATAGATGATACCGCTTTTACCTTGGCGTTGTTTTATATAGGCTACAATCTCTTTGTAAACCTTGTCTTTTTTATCCTTGTTGCGTACCTCGTAGTACAGGTTGGTACGGTTAAACGATGATTTAAACACCGTTGCATCGTTCATATTCAGGTTTTTCTGAATATCGGCCTGTACTTTTGGGGTTGCGGTGGCAGTTAATGCCATCATGGGGATATCGCCCAAATCTTTCACCATTGTTTTGATGCGGCGGTACTCAGGGCGGAAATCATGCCCCCATTCTGATATACAGTGCGCCTCGTCAACAGCTACAAACGATATGTTGATACTTTTTAAGAAATCAAGGGTTTCTTCTTTTTTAAGCGTTTCGGGGGCTATGTACAGCAATTTGGTTTTACCCTCTGTAATATCATCCTTCACCCGCATTATTTCGCCTTTAGAAAGCGATGAATTTAAAAAATGTGCAACCGCATCGGTACTGCCAAAACCGCGTATGGCATCTACCTGATTTTTCATCAGTGCAATAAGGGGTGAAATAACAATGGCCGTCCCCGGCTTTATAAGTGCAGGCAACTGGTAACATAATGATTTACCGGCTCCTGTGGGCATTATTACAAACACATCATCACCGTGAATCACGGTGTCAATAATCTGCTCTTGGTTACCTTTAAACGTATTAAAACCAAAAAACTCTTTAAGCGAATCTTTAAGATTAACAGAACTCTCTACCATCTCAGTATAATTAAGTACAACTTAATTTGCTTACAATGCTTTATTTTCACGCCGGATTTTAATTTCTTTGCGTCCGGCTTAAAGCTGTAAGTTAATAAAATCTAATAAAAAATAGGTAGAAATTTTACTCGAATAGGGGTCTATTTTTTTAAAACAAGCAAAGTTAAGAAAAAATTAATTGAATGGCTAACGAATATTATGTGGTGATAATGGCGGGTGGTATAGGCAGCAGGTTTTGGCCATTGAGCAAAACCTCACACCCCAAGCAGTTTCTGGATATTTTGGGTACAGGAAAATCACTGATTACCCAAACGTTTGAACGCTTTAATAAGTTGGTGCCTGCCGAACGTATTTTTGTGGTAACCAATCAGATATATATTGATTTGGTGAAGGAGCATTTGCCCCAGTTACCCCACGACAATATATTGGGCGAACCTTCGGCAAAGAATACGGCTCCTTGCATAGCATACGCTACGTATAAGATACGCAAGATAAACCCCGATGCCTGTTGTGTGGTGGCTCCCAGCGACCATCTTATTTTGAACGAACAGCAGTTTTTGGATGATATTACCACTGCGTTGCAATTTTCGGCAAACAATGAGGCATTAGTATCGTTGGGGATTAAACCTACACGACCTGATACCGGCTATGGCTACATACAGTTTTTAGAGGCCAAAAATGAGCACGATGTGCACAAGGTGAAAACCTTTACCGAAAAACCTAACCATGAGTTGGCGCAAAAGTTTATTGAAAGCGGTGAATTTTTGTGGAATGCAGGGATTTTTATATGGTCGATTGGTGCGATTGTAAACTCGTTTGACAAGTTTTTGCCTGAGCTGAGTGCCAATTTTGAAAGTATTGAAGCTGAATTGAACACGCCCGCTGAAACAGAGGCTATTACAAGAGTGTACCCGCTTAGTAACAGCATTTCTATTGATTACGGAGTGTTGGAGAAGGCGGATAATGTATATGTGATACCTTGTGATTTTGGCTGGAGCGACTTAGGCACATGGTCATCGTTATACGAGGTGCATGATAAGGACGAACACGGAAACGCAATTAATGCCAGCACGGCAGAGTTGTACGATACCCGTAATTGTATGATTGATGTGCCTAAAGGCAAACTGATTGTAATAAACGGTTTAGAGGATAAGATTATAGTGGATACTGATAAGGTATTGCTGATTTGTGATAAAAGCCGCGAGCAAGAGGTGAAACAGATTGTAACCAATATAAAACTGAAATTAGGCGAGAAGTACCTGTAATCAACAGGTTGATAGCAAATAAAAACGGTCAGATTGATTATCAATCTGACCGTTTTTATTTAGGCGTAAAATATTATTCGCCCGTAAAAGTGGCTTTACGTTTGTTTAAGAACGCATCCACGCCTTCCTTAAAGTCTTTAGTCCCGAAGAAGTTACCAAAATCAGTAATTTCATTGGCAAAACCGTCTTCTTTCTTATCCAAATTGGCGTTTACCAAACGGATAACACTTTCAATAGCCAAAGGGGCTTTGGTTTTAATTTTATCGATAATCTCGTTGCATTTAATAATCAATTCGGCTTGTTCTACCACATGGTTTACCAAACCCAATGATTTTGCTTCGTGGGCATTAATAGCATCACCTGTTGTAAGTAACTCAATGGCTTTGCCTTTGCCTATTAACTGTACCAAACGTTGGGTACCTGCATAGCCCGGTACAAGCCCCAAATTAACTTCAGGTTGACCAAAGCGGGCATTATCGCTGGCTATACGCATATGGCAAGCCATTGCCAACTCGCAACCCCCACCCAATGCAAAACCGTTTACGGCAGCAATTACAGGCTTTTTAGATTGCTCAATAGTATTCATTACCGCATGGCCTGCGGCACTCATTTCAGTTCCTTGTGCAATGGTAAAATTGGCAAATTCAGCAATATCAGCACCTGCGGCAAATGCCTTAGTGCCTGCACCCGTAAGTATTATACCATAAACTTCTTTGTCTTCTTGTATTGATAAAACGGCCTCGCGAATTTCCTGCAAGGTTTTAACGTTTAGTGCGTTTAGTTTGGTTTCGCGGTTAATAGTAATGGTAAAAACCCCGTTGTTTTTTTGGGTAAGTATGTTTTCGTAGCTCATAATTTCAGTATTCAGTCGAGGCGAAAATAACCATTATTTTTTTTTGGCCAAGTACCGTATCTAAAAGATAATAAAGCCTCAAACCGAGGGGTGCATCAGGCTAAATTTCTGTACCCGTCTTTATATTGTTTAGGGGTAGTGCCTTCGTACTGTTTGAAACAACGGATAAAATGATTAAGGTTGTTAAAGCCCACCAAAAAGCATACTTGGGTTACTTGGTATTTGGGGCTTTTCAGTAGCTCTTTAGACAGTTTTATGCGTTGCTCTAAAATATATTCGGCAGGGGTTTGCCCAAAATTTTCTTTGAATTTGCGGAAAAAATTAGCCCTGCTCATACACGCTTGCTCACACAGTAAATCCATATCTATCTTTCCCGTAAGATTTTCTTTAATATACTGCACCACGTGTGCAAAGCGGTGGCGGCTTGCCATTTGCACATAATTCATCTCAAACAATTGGCGAGCCTGTGTTTGCATCAATCGTACCAACAGTTCGCGCAGGGTTAAACCTGCAAGCACATCTTTTTCTTTGGTGTGCTCATCTACGCTGATGCGTATCATGCGCTGTATGCTATCGCTTAAATCATTATTATTAATCAAGTGAAAGCGGTTAGTATCAACGTGCCAGTAATCATCGCGCTCCACTTTCGGGAATCGGTCGTTTAATAAATTAAGCGTATCAAAAATCTGTTCGTGGTTTATGGCAAGCGCAATGCACTGTGTGGGTTGCTGGGTATTAGCTTCAGGAAAATCAATACGCATTACTTCGTTCGGAGGCACAATTACTGATTCGCCCGGTAGGTAATCAAACGCAGGCTTATCAAACAAACGCATCACCTTCTTACCTTTCAGCATACTGGTAAGTACCATATCGCCAAATACCAGTTTCACGTCTTTAGCCTCTCGGTGCGTTTCAAAAACATTCAACTCACAATTATCTAATGTAAAGGCCGAACGGTTTTCAACCAGCGTGTACAGCGACTTTTCAGTATGCAGCGGTATGTTTTCGGCAATTCGTACCCTTTTCATACCACCAATCTACCGAAATTATTTTTATATACAGCAAGCCCCTATACTACAAGTGTATAGTTTGATACTGACAGGATAGTTTTTTGCCACTGGGTGTCCAACCTTTGAGTTTAAATAAACCAAAAACATTTAAAGGAGACCATAGAGATGACTAAACAATTTGATTTTCCTGCGTTTAAAGAAAAGTACAATCATTTTATCGGCGGTCAATGGGTGGCTCCCGCAAGCGGCGAGTATTTTGATAATGTATCGCCCATAAACGGTAAGGCATTTACACAGGCTGCACGCGGTAATAAAGATGATATTAACAAAGCATTGGATGCAGCCCATTTTGCCTTTGAAAAATGGAGTAAAACATCGGCAGCGGAGCGTGCAAGGGTATTGCTTGCTATTGCCGATGTGATGGAGAAAAACCTTGAGCTTTTGGCAAGGGTTGAAACGGTGGATAACGGTAAGGCATTGCGCGAAACCCTTGCGGCCGACCTTCCGTTGTGTATCGACCACTTCCGCTACTTTGCTGGAGCAATACGTGCCGACGAAAGTACCATGTCTGAACATGATGAAAACACCATCAGCATTAACCTGCAAGAACCTTTGGGTGTGGTGGGGCAAATTATCCCTTGGAATTTCCCGCTGTTAATGGCTACATGGAAAATAGCCCCTGCACTGGCTGCGGGTTGTACTACGGTGGTGAAACCTGCTGAGCAAACCCCCACAAGTATTATGGTACTGATGGAGCTTATTAAAGATATTGTTCCTCCCGGTGTTATTAATGTGGTTACGGGTTTTGGCCCTGAGGCAGGGAAGCCGTTAGCAACTTCTGATAGGGTGGCTAAGGTGGCCTTTACGGGTGAAACCACTACCGGCCGTTTAATAATGCAGTATGCCAGCGAAAACCTGATACCTGTTACTATGGAATTGGGCGGTAAATCACCTAACATTTTTATGCCCAGTATTGCCGATGCAGATGATGAATTTTTTGATAAATGTGTTGAGGGTGCTGTAATGTTTGCCCTTAACCAAGGCGAGGTTTGTACCTGTCCTTCGCGCATTTTGGTACATGAATCTATTTATGATAAGTTTATGGAACGTGTGGTTGCGCGTACCAAGGCTATTAAAATGGGTAACCCGTTGGATGGCGAAACGATGATGGGTGCGCAAGCATCGAACGACCAGTATGAGAAAATACTTTCGTACATGGATATTGGCCGCCAAGAGGGTGCTGAAGTGCTTTGCGGTGGCACTGCTGCTAAATTGGGCGATGACCTGAATGATGGGTATTACATCCAGCCTACTATTTTGAAGGGCAATAACAAAATGCGTGTGTTCCAAGAAGAGATTTTTGGCCCTGTTACTTGCGTTACCACCTTTAAAACGGTTGAAGAGGCTCTTGAAATTGCCAACGATACCTTGTATGGTTTGGGTGCGGGTTTGTGGACACGTGATGCGCACGAGATTTACCAAATGCCCCGTGCTATACAGGCAGGTCGTGTGTGGGTAAACTGCTACCATGCTTATCCTGCCCATGCGCCGTTTGGCGGATATAAAAAATCAGGGTTTGGACGTGAGACGCATAAGATGATGCTGAACCACTACCGACAAACTAAGAATATGCTGATATCATACGATAAAAAGAAATTAGGTTTCTTTTAATATCCCTTTTTGCGGTTTATAGGAAAGGGTGTTGCCTTAGGGCAATGCCCTTATGTTTTTAAAAGCGGTTAAATTATGGTACAAAAAGTAACAAGTACACCCGAAGCAGTAGAAGTAATAGCAAGGCTGAAAAAAATGCACGGCCCGTTAATGTTTCACCAAAGCGGCGGTTGTTGCGACGGTTCGCAGCCGATGTGCTTTGAGAAAGGGGAATTTAAAACAGGCGAAAGTGATGTGTTGTTGGGCGAAGTGCAAGATTGTGAGTTTTACATGAGCCGTGACCAATACGAATATTGGAAACACACGCAACTAACCCTTGATGTGGTGCAAGGCAGGGGGAGCAGTTTTTCGCTTGAGATACCTTTGGGCTTGCGGTTTATTATCCGCTCGCGCTTATTTACCGAAGTGGAACAAAAGCAATTGGGATTAATATGAAAAGCAAAAAGCCCGCATAAGCCTGCGGGCTTTTTTGTTTATGTGTGGATTGAGTTAGGGTATTATTTTAAGCCGGCTGTTATCAGATTGTCGATGGCAAATTTGCCGCTACCGTTAAACAGCAGTGCTATGCAGGCTCCAAAAACCAACAGAAAATACTCGTAACCTTCGCCCGTTTGGTTGCCCAGCCAGTTCATAAAAAATCCGTAGTTAAGGTGCGAGGTTATCATAATTCCCAAAAACAAAATCAGTAGCACGGCGGCTAAAATTCTGCTGCCAACCCCCAGTATGAGTGCTATGGGGGCAAAAAACTCAATTAAAATAACTAACAGCCCTATTATGTAGGGTAGCTTCATGGTTTGTGTAAAATAGCCCATAGTGCCTTCGTAGCCAAAGCCGCCAAACCAACCTAATAGTTTTTGTGCTCCGTGCGGAAATAATACAATGGCTATTGTTACTCTTAAAATCAGGCCTGCCCAGTTGTTTTGCGAGCCAAAAAATTGTTCCATCATAATTTTAAAATTGTTGTTTAATTATTGAAACAAAGGTCGCCGCACGTTTAGCAGCAAGACATTGAACTATTTTAAGAAATAATCTTAAAGTAGTTTAAGTAGTTGTATAAGTGTTCACCATTGTAATTTCAGAAAGATTGCTTCGGGAGACCTCGCAATATGGGGCTGTTGTCATGCCGAGGAATGAGGCATCTTTGAGCAAACTTGTTAACACATTCGCAATAAGATTCCTCGCGACGCTTCGGAATGACGGGCGGGTGCTGTCTTCGAGAGACCTCGCAATGACGGGGCTGTTGTCATGCCGAGGAACGAGGCATCTTTGCGCAAACTTGCTAACACATTCGTAATAAGTTTCCTCGCGACGCTTCGGAATGACAGGAGAGTACTGTCTTCAAGAGACCTCGCATTGATGGGGCTGTTGTCATGCCGAGGAACGAGGCATCTTTGCGCAAACTTGCTAACACATTCGCAATAAGTTTCCTCGCTGCGCTTCGGAATGACAGTAGGGGTACTGTCTTCGAGAGACCTCGCAATATGGGGATGTTGTCATGCCTGAGGGACGAGGCATCTTTGAGCAAACTTGCTTACACATTCGTAATAAGTGTCCTCGCTGCGCTTCGGAATGACAGGAGAGTACTGTCTTCGAGAGACCTCGCAATGACGGGGCTGTTGTCATGCAGAGGAACGAGGCATCTTTGAGCAAACTTGCTAACTCATTCGTAATAAGTTTCCTCGCTGTGCTTCGGAATGACAGGAGAGTACTGTCTTCGAGAGACCTCGCAATGACGGGGCTGTTGTCATGCTGAGGAACGAGGCATCTTTGTGCAAACTTGCTTACACATTCGCAATAAGTTTCCTCGCTACGCTTCGGAATGACAGGAGGGGAACTATCTTCGAAAGACCTCGCAATATGGGGCTGTTGTTATGCCGAGGAACGAGACATCTTTGCGCAAACTTGCTAACACATTCGTAATAAGATTCCTCGCTGCGCTTCGGAATGACGGGCGGGTGCTGTCTTCGAGAGACCTCGCAATGACGGGGCTGTTGTCATGCCGAGAAACGAGGCATCTTTGCGCAAACTTGCTAACACATTCGTAATAAGTTTCCTCGCTGTGCTTCGGAATGACAGGAGGGGAACTATCTTCGAAAGACCTCGCAATATGGGGCTGTTGTCATGCCGAGGAACGAGGCATCTTTGTGCAAACTTGCTTACACATTCGTAATAAGTTTCCTCGCTACGCTTCGGAATGACAGGGGAGGACTATGTTGTTGCGAGGAAACTTATCAATTCTGCAAATCGGGTTTACCAATTTTACCTAAATGGGTAAACTTAAATCCGGTTTCGTATTTCAACCCGTACCCCATCATTCTATCCATCGCAGCGTGGCTAAAAAGTATAACCCCTGTAAGTGTGGTAACATCACTTTTCAGGTAAAAGCCCAAAACAGCAATGATTAGGGCAATGCCTTTATGGTGAAACAGGTTGTACACGGCTGCCCCCACCTTATTGTTTACTGTGTAGCCGAGCTTACCAATATCAGGAGTGAGGATGAGTGCTGCAAATACCCACCAAGCATAGGGCAGTTGTGAGAATACTATGATGCCTAAGGCAAACTGGGCAGCTTCTTCTAATTGTAGTATGGTTTTCATGCTACAAACCTACGCTGATAGGGTAGGGGTGCAGCTTGACAAATGTCAAGAAATATGGGTGGTTTGTTTTTTACGCAAACGGCTCAGCGTTTCGGGTTTAATGCCCAACATACTTGCCAAGTATTGCAAGGGAGCGCGGGCAGCCAATGCAGGACGCTCGGCCAGCAACTTCTCGTAGCGTTCTTCGGCAGTGTTGTGTAGTTGCGAGAACATCCGTTCTTCAAGTCCTAAGTAGGTGTGTATAAGCAACTGGCTTTCAAAAATGCGCCATTGCGGATATTTGTTAAGCAATAGCCGATGCTCGTCGCAATCAATTACCCAAAGCGTACAATCGGTAACGGCTTGTAAATTCCAACGGCTTGGAGTTTTAAAGCTAAAACTGCTGAGCGAGGTATCAAAATATCCTTCTTCACTAATCCAATGGGTTATTTCTTCACCGTTCACCTCATACCAAGTGCGCAGTAATCCGTTTGAGATATACCCTACTTGCGTGCATACTTGCCCTGCCTTTACCCAAAATGTCCCTTTTGAAAGTTGCACGGGTTTAAAGTACGAAGCAATGTCTTTCAATTCTTCTTCGTCAAGGGCTATTAAGCGGCGTATAGAATGTTGAAGTTCCATGTGGTTATCCTTCGCTTAATTGTTTGCGTATCTGACTTAAAAATTCAGGAGTGATGCCCAAATAAGCTGCAATTTGGTGTTGAGGCAGCCGTTGCTCCAATTTCGGATATTTCTCAATAAAATATAGGTAGCGTTCTTTGGCTGTTTTGCTGATATTGAACAAGATGCGTTGTTGTTGGGCGATGTAAGCATTTTGCATCATTATCCTGAAAAAACGCTCCAGTTTGGGTATTTTACGGTAAAGGTCTTCAAAGGCTGAATGCTCTATCTGCAACAGTTCACAATCTTCAAGGGCATCAATGTTTAATGTGGCCGGGGTTTGGGTTAAAAAGCTCAGTAAATCCGAAGTCCACCAATCCTCAACGGCAAACATAATAATATGTTCAGTGCCTGCATCGTCCACATAATACACCCTTATACAGCCTTTTAGTACAAAATTCTCATGGCGGCAAATATCACCTGCCTGCAATATGTATTGCCGTTTCCTGAATTTTCTAACAGTGGTTGCCGACCATAGTATTGCCTTTTCTTCTTCGGTAAGTTGTAGGTGTCTGCTTAGATTGGCTTCGAGCAGTGGGTGCATAGCTGCAAAAGAAAACTATTAATACTCACTATCAATATAACAGCCAACCGCAATGGTTTCTGCTACGGCTACGGGCTTATCGGCCAACAAAGCATCGATGGCATTTTTTAAATCAGGCACAACAGGAGTTGTTTTGCGTTTGCCCAATGTAGTGTACTTGTCATCAATACGGCCTTTGTAATGTATAATACCTGTGGTTTCGTCCACCAAAAACACTTGCGGGGTAATGGTGGCTCCGAAACGACCCATATACTGACGGTCAACATCTTTCCGTAGCTCAAAAGTAAGTTGGTATTCGCGACGAAAACTATCAATAGTAGCCGAATCAGAATCAGGATTGGGGAATAAACCTACCACAGTAACCCCTTTGTTTGCATACTCAGCACTAAGGGTGTTTAGGGTAAGGGTATGATACTGGCAAATGGGGCAGCTTTCACCCAAAAATACATATACTGTATATTGTGCGTTGGCAAGTGTGGCAACAAACATCACCAATAAACACACTATTAATTTCTTCATCTATTGCTTACTGATTTTTTGAGTAAATACTTGTGTGCCGTTTTGCAGGCTGATGTAATAAATACCTGCGGCCAAACCACCTACATCCAGTTTGTTTTCACCGTGCAACAAAGCAGTTTGTTTGTTGACAACTGTTTTGCCTGCTGCATCCATTATGGTAATAAGGGTTTGACCTTCTATACCTGCAAGGTTGTTGA
Source organism: Bacteroidia bacterium (assembly GCA_035906255.1). GTDB lineage: Bacteria > Bacteroidota > Bacteroidia > UBA8524 > UBA8524 > SB11. The sequence continues at coordinate 25,720 of JAMIFM010000031.1, read as the reverse complement.
TGTACAAAATATTATCACTAACGGGTATGGGATATACTTCAAATGCGTTGCTGCTTTGGTCGCCGATATTATTAATAATCGTCCAAACATTAAAGTATGAAGTATCGCTTTTGCAGCCGTTGGTATCGCGTACCACCAGTTTAAGCACGGCAGCCAGCAGTGTATTATCCCAACGCAGGGTAATACTGTCTTTATTAGCCTGTAACAAATCAGGGGTTTGGCTTACTGCCCACGTGTAGTTATATGTAGGTTGGCCTTGTGCTTTGTAGGTAAACGGCCTGCCCAATTGCATAAACGGATTGCCTGTAATGGTTACAGGTGCAGGTTTGGGTAGTATTGTTAAGTTTTGAGTAGCTGAATTTGCACAGCCCGTACTTGTATTTTGAACTGTTAATTGAACGCTATAGCTGCCTGCTACGCCTGTAAATACTTTTTGTACATTTTTTGACGTGGTTACAATCGAATCTCCGTCAGAAAATTTCCACGTGTACTTATCTGTGGTGGTGTTGGTAGACAATTTCAAAAGATTGCTATCGGCGCATTGACCTTCCCACAGTGTAATGATATCTGCAAGTGGATTGGGATTTACAGTTAAGGGAAGCGTAATACTATCATAACAACCTAAAACATCTATAGCATAACTAAGTGTATAGGTACCGGAAGATGTGAATATTTTTACCAGCGAATCTGTAAATGTTTCTTTTTGTCCGTCAACGCGCCAGCTTTGGGTGTAAGACGCAGGGTATGCCACAATACCGTTGCGTATTACAAAACGGTTACCGTCAAAACATTGAGTACTATTGTTTACTATGATTTTAGCTTTGGGTGCAGGTTTCAGTTTGGCATACACTGCTTGGTTTTCATAGTTGTTTATACAACCTGTTGAAAGGTCTTCAACAATCAGTTGTACGTTTTGCCAGCCGCTATCGGCAAAGTTTTTAGTTGCTTGTTGTGTGTATAGCGTATCACCGTCAGAAAATGCCCAGGTATAATTCACTCCTGTAGCGGGTGAGAGTAATTGTACGTTGGTACTATCATTACAGTCGCCACCTTTCACTAAGGTGATACTTGATTGCGGTGTGGGGTTTACCAACAATTGCAATACTGTGCTGTCGTAACAGTTACCGTTTGAAGTAACGGCCACGCTTACATTGAATGAACCTGCCCCTACAAAACTCTCTACCAAAGAGTCGGAATAGATTTTCAATTGATTGTCAATCCACCAGTTTTCAGTATAAGAAAGGTTATAACCTTGCGGTTGGTTTTTCTTAATGATAAATGTATTGGCGTTTTCGCACTGCTCGCTGTCATTAACCGTAAGCATTAATTTGGGTGCGGGTAAAAAAACTGCACTGTCAATAATTCCTAATGAGGTGTTATAGTACGTACCGGCAGGAGTTTTTTGCAAACGCAGGGCTTTTACCATGTAATAATTTTTACCCAACAGGGGTGAAGCATCCACATAGTTTGCAGCGGAGGTTTGGCCTATCAGTTCATATTTACCGTCAATTGATGAGGCACGATAGATACGGTGGGCAATGATACCCGTATCGGCAGAAGCCGTCCAACTTAAAGAAACATTCGAACAACTTTCGGTAGCTGTTAGCGAGGTAGCAGGGGTAATAGGATGCAAGCGCAAGGTAGGGTCGCCCATTAAACCCATGGTAACACCGTTGCTCAGGTAGTAAGAGTGGTACAGGTTACGGGGCGAGTTGGCCGAAGCAGTTGCGCAATATCCTACAGGGTGACCTAAGGCCATTTGATGGTGGTAATACACAGGGCGGCCGCTCCAAGTAGAGGTTAGTATTAGCGACCGAGAGGCAATGTGTGCCCGCAACAAGTTGTTGGTAATATCCCAATCGCCGAAATAACTGCCAAACGACGAGGTGAAAGGTGCGGTAAGTGAATCGTTTACAAAATCGGTTGAGGTGGCAATGCCTGAACTGGTAGTGTAGCTACCAAAACCGGCTGTAACAGAAAACATATATGGACGTGTTTTCAACTCGGTTAAAAAATCCCCTTCGCGAATAGAATCGCCAAACATACCTGAGTAACTGCCCCATCCACCACGTACAAAGGCTTCGCCGCCAAAACCACCAATGGCATCCTCAATAAAACCGCGCTGCACAATGGGGTATTTGTTCAGTTTAAAATTATGGGCTTTTGCAAGGTAGCGGCGGGTAAGTGCGGTATCGCTCATACCAAAAACAGGCATATCAAACAAATCAACCCTGCCCACGTGCAGTTTGTCACTGCCCGGTGTAATGGCATCTGCATCAAACTTACCGTCGCCGGGGGTATTGTAATTGCGTGGGCTTGACGATACTTTCACATTCAATACGTAATCTGTCCATTGGCTGTTATCAGCCATCGAGTAATACAAATCAGCAGGCCATGCGCCGTAATGATCGCTGTGGCCGTCAGGTCCTACATAGCCTGAATAAGGAACAGGCACGTGTCCCAACAAGTACACGGCTTTAAAATTTGCCGAATCCTGCTGCCACAAATCAATTACGTGTTGTTTAGCCTTTATAGGAGTAGAGTTACGGCTCACATAGCGGGTAATCACCTGCCAACCGTCACTGCGCAAATCGCTTTGCAGTTGTTTAATTTCAGTGGAAAGCGGCAGCCTGTAATTACTGTCAACCATCAGCAACAGTTTGCCGCGATAGTTGTACTCGTCAATCCCGTCACCTGCATACAAATAGCCATACCCGTTATAGGCAGGGGTTAACTTCACTACTTGGTACTCAACAGGCACACCCGCAGTTACCGTAGCATCGGTATAGGTGGTATCTGATGCCGAAAGTGTTGCAAGCTCTGTCCATGCAAGGGCATCGGGTGTTTTTGAAAATACTTTGTATTGGGTAGCCGCCGCTGCTTTGTTCCACAACAAGGTGAAACGCAAGGGGCTTTTTTGTACCGACAATTTAATTTGTACGGTGTAGTCTTTTGAGTTTTGCCCAAACGCAACCGCAGTTAGCAACAGGGCAATAATGAATGAGGTTAGCTTTTTCACTAATTGCCAAAGTTACAAATTGTTTGGGTTGGATGGTGAGAATTTAAAATGGTTTAGTTATTACTTTGGGATGTTTTTCTAATAATAATCTTCGGGGAGATATGTTTCGTTATAAATATCTCTTACGGTTTTACCATTGAAAGTCCAATATGGACCCGGAGCTAAGTTGTATTCACTTTCAAGAATTTGTCGCGTAGCATTGGTTAATGAAGTTTCATCACCTCTAAATTCGATTGTTTTATCCGATTTAACAATAACAGTCTCTCCATTATTTACGCAAATAAGTTCTGATCCAATCGGTATGCCCATTTCAATAAAATTTAATCGGGGTCGTTTTTTTGTATATGCTTTTACAGCTTCTCTATCGATTAAATCGACAACTTCTTTTTCATTAGCGACATTAGGTGTGACATCTTCGATTTGTACAAGTTTAATTACTGATATAGCTTGAATAGCATCAATTTCAAAAAACTCTCGTTTTGGGTTTATTCGACTGGGAGAAAATGCTGTCCAAAGAGTTTTTTCAACGTCTTCAGGTTTTCTCACTTTTGCAGCATATATACACTCAAAAGGTAAGGGGACACCAGTGGAATACAATTGCAACATCCTGATTTTTACATCCTCTTGATAAGTAATTCCTATTTTAATTAATCCGGGCATAACCGGGTTACTCAATATGTATACAATGCCGTAGTTATCCTCAATCATCTTTATCTTGGTTTTAACTCAATAATATTGAAAAATATTTATCAATAGAGATTAAATATTGAAAGTTGGAGTTAAACAAAACATAGCACAAAAACACCCCGAAAAAATTCCCCTATCTTCGCACACCATGCGCTTTTTACTCTTTTTTTCAGTATTGTTGGCGGCAAGCCCGTTGATTTCGCAGTCAACCTATACCATGAGCAACAACCGCGAGTACTCGCACCTGATTGACCGCTACGAAATAATGAACGGCAGTCCTGCCCGAAAGTATTGGTTGTACGGTGGGGTGCATACGTCGGTGAAACCATTGCAACGGTATGAAGTAGGGGCAATGGCTGAAAAGTTGTTGGGCGACAGTAACCGACGCTACACCAATCGCGATGTTTTTAACTTAACGTATTTGTTGGCTGATAACCCCGATGTGCAGGAAAATGAGGCCGTAAAAGGCAAACCGTTGTTAAAATATTTTTATAATTACAAGGCTGCTTTGTATGCCTTTAAGGCGTATGAGTTTAGTGTGTTTGTGAACCCTGTTTTAAATTTTACCTCGGGTACTGAGCAGGTGGACGGTGAAAGCCGCATGATATGGCAAAACACGCGCGGTGCTGAAATGCGCGGGCAAGTGGGTAGGCGTATAGGGTTTTATACCTACTTGACTGAAAACCAAGTAAAAGCTCCCATGTATTTGGCCGACCGTACCCGTGCCGAAGGGGTTTTCCCGGGGGCTGGTTTAACCAAGCCGTATAAAACCGATACTAATACGTTTGACTTTTTTGAGGCTCGTGGCTATGTGACGTTTGACATAACCAAGTTGATAAACTTTCAATTCGGGCACGACCGTAACTTTATCGGAAACGGGGCACGCTCGTTGGTGCTGAGTGATTTTTCTAAAGAAAACCTGTTTTTAAAGATAAAAACAAATGTGTGGCGCATAAACTACACCAATTTGTTTATGCAGTTAAATGCGTTTAATACTACTTTGGGCAAGCGGGATAAGCGGGATAAGTTTATGAGTTTTCATCATTTAAGTGTAAATCTTGGACGCCGTTGGGACGTGGGTATTTTTGAGAGCATTGTGTTTAGCAGAGGTGATAGTGCTACAGGCAACGGACGTTTTGATTATAATTACCTGAATCCGATTATTTTTTACCGCGCTATTGAGCAATCAACAGGCGGGGTGAGCAGCGATAATGCGTTGCTGGGATTTGACGTGAAATTTAATGCCACACGCAGCCTTAGCTTTTACAGTCAGGTGATATTGGATGAATTGCACATAAAGCAATTGCGCAGTAATCAGGGTTCGTGGTTAAATAAATACGGCGTGCAGGCAGGGATGAAATACATTAATGCCTTTACAATTCCGAACCTTGATATTCAGTTAGAGGCCAATAGCGTTCGTCCTTATACATACCAGCATTTTAATACAGCCCAAACCTATACCAATATGGGTACACCGTTGGCGCATCCGTTGGGAGCTAATTTCAGGGAGGTGTTGGCTATTGTACGCTATCAGCCTGCCAACCGTATCAACATAACTGCCCGTGCTATTTATGCCAAATACGGCAAAGACAGCGCAGGAAGGAATTTTGGCGGCGATGTGGACAAAAACTACGATACCCGCTATAGCGACGAGAATAATACCATTGGCCAGGGGGTGGGTAATACTCTTTTGTGGGGCGAATTGACGGCCAGTTATATGCCTGCTCACAACCTGTTTTTTGATTTGAGGTATATTTACCGCAATGTGAACAGCGATATTGCTGCACAAAGTACTACAAGTAGTATGCTGATGGTAGGTATGCGTTTAAACTTTGGGTTGAGAGGATTTGATTTTTAATCCTTAGACAGATTTTTCATGATTAATATCAAACAACAACTATATAACCTTTGTCTTGAGGCATTAAATACCCGTATTGAGGTAGCTAAAAAGGCGATGGAAGATGCGCAAAACTCGGCCAATGAGGAGGGTAAAAGCTCGATGGGGGATAAGTACGAAACTGCCCGCGCTATGGGGCAAATTGTGCGCGATATGAATGCCAAACAACTGAACGAGGCATTGAAAGAACTTGCCATACTGAAACAAATTAATCCTGAAACTTTACAAACAGTAATACAATCAGGTAGTGTGGCGGTTACTACAAGCGGGAATTATTTTATTGCGGTAAGCGCAGGAATGCTGAAAACAGAAGGTAAAACATGGGTAGCCCTTTCACCTGCCACACCGTTGGCGCAAGTAATGCTTAACAAAAAAGCAGGTGATGCCTTTGAGTTTAGGGGCAAGAAAGAAAAAGTGTTAGAAGTAGGATAAACTCTATATGTCATGCTGACGAAGGAAGCACCTTATCCCGTTTGCTCACATTATTTCAACAAGATGCCTCGTGCATCGGCATAATCTCCAAACCAACATTACGGGGTTAACCGTAAGCAGTTCATTCACTATCTCAGCAAACGGATTGCTTCAAAACCCAAAAGCGGTTTTTCGCAATGACGATAATCGGCGGTTTGCTAAAGGCAATGCGCGGTAGTTTTCCTCCTTCGGTGGGTTTGTGCATGGGTTAAGGAGGGACTAAGAGAGGTGTCCAAACAGATTAATAACGTACCCAAATCTGTCATGCTGACGAAGGAAGCATCTTATAGCACTCTGTCATTACAAACGGTAATACGATTCTTCACTATCGTTCAGAATGACAGTTATTGATAAATTAAATTCACCCCCTGCCCCTCGCCAGCGGGGGACATTGAACGACCTGCGAGTTTTTACATTCGAAGAAATGATAAGGTAGCTTGGCTTCCCAATGTCCTCCTCTTAGAGGAGGATTTAGGAGGAGGTATAATCACTTTACCATGTCATGCTGACGAAGGAAGCATCTTATAGCACTCTGTCATTACAAACTATAATAAGATTCTTCACTATCGTTCAGAATGACAGTCAATCAACAAATCATCAACATAAATTGATTACATCCATTGTACTTTCTCGTTCATAGGGCGGCGACGGCCTTGTTGCAAAGGCTCAGCGGGCACACCTATGTAGAAAAAGCCCATCAATTGGTGGTTCTCGTCCAACTGCAACCATTGGTGCATGGTTAGGCTAAACGTTCCGTTTCCGGTACTCCAATACCCTCCATACCCATACGCAGCTACTGTAAGCCAAAGGTTTTGCACGGCCATTGCTACGCTTGCAATTTCTTCCATCTCAGGTACAATGGGGTTGCGGTGCATTACAATGGCAATAATGTGGCTGGTTTGTGCAGGAGTTTCATCAAAAACTTTCAGTTTGGCGTCTTTTATTTCCTCGGCGGGAGTATTTGCCAAATACAACTGCTTTTGAAATCCTACCAGTTTTTCCAGTGCCTCGCCTCTAAATACCTTAAACCTCCAAGGTTCGGTATATTTATGGGTAGGTGCCCAATTGGCTGTTTCCAGCATTTCGGCCACAATTTCGTCAGCAATTTTTTCACCGCTATACTGGCGTGGATATATGCTGCGCCTGTTTTTAATTAATTCAGTAATCTCTTGTTTGTTCATCACTATGCTCTCTAATCAATATCAAAAGTTCCATTAAATGGGTAAAATGTAGTAACAATTAACCCGCCTTTTTTGTTTGGCTATAGCCGTTGTCCAATAGCCATTTTGCCACTTTATCACGGTGGTCGCCCTGTACCAATATTTCACCGTCTTTGGCACTACCTCCGCTTCCGCAAAGGTTTTTCAGTTTTTTGCCGAGGGCTTCAAGGTCGTCGTTGGTACCAACAAATCCCGTTACCAATGTAACGGCCTTACCGGCACGGTTTTTTTTATCCAGCATCACCCGCAATTTTTGTTGTTGCGGGGGCAGGGTGTCCGTTTCTCCTACAGAATCTTCATTATATTCAAAATCGGGGTCGGTGCTGTACATAATCCCCAATTTGTTTTTGTTCTTGTTACTCATAATTCAGATTTTAGTCAACTGGGTGCAGACAAATGTTTGCACACAAGCTACATTGTTAAGAACAACCGAATCCATTGTACAATATCGGGGATAGCGGTTATCATGTAGCTGATGTTGCCGTTGTACAAATCTACAGTATTGTAGCCCACACCGCTACACCCCTTGCCTGAAATGTTTTTTCATATAGGCATCCCCTCTCTTTCCTTTTCGAATTCTTTGACCCGTTTTTTACTCTTTGGACGGGACAGGTGGGACAGTCGTTTTTGAGTAATAAATCGTTGTATTTCATTATATTAAAATAATTAAAGCTATCCCAATCATGTGGGACAAAGTGGGACAGTTTTACTATCGCTGTTACGGTGTTATTGTGTTACACTGTTATCGTGTTACAGGTGTTACGTGCAGCACAAGGAGTTGCGGGGTTTTGTTAATACATAGCTGCTTCAGAAGGTCAAAGAACTTTACTTGTATAATTGGAAAAACATGAAAAGAAAATACATAAGCCTTGTTTATTAAATTGATTGCTACAGCCAAGTTACAAACTTAACTTATGTGTTCTCATAAGTCCTTGCCGCACAAGCCACATGATAGAAGGAAATATTGAGAAACAAACCCATAAATCATTCATGCTCAAAAGCCACAATTATTTCTTGCTGCTTAAACCGATTTATGGTAATCGTATAAGTTCCTTCAAGCGTCCACGCTTGAAGCGGTATTATCATCGCGTCCACGCGAACTATATTATATAGAGGAACGGCCATTTTCTATTCCCGAAGCGGGGGCACTTTAGGGAATGCTCAATATCCCCCCGCTCTCGCAAGCCTGTCGCTCAACACGTGAGGTCGAGACTTTTGAGATATACTTCACTTTTTTATATACAGGTGATAATTAAGGAACACCAGCTGAAATATTAACTATAAAACAAAAAATAAGGGACGGTTTAGTTTATCAGCTTGTAAACAAAAATCATTCAAGAGATTGAGAACCTTGTTTTCTTCGTCTGTCAATTTTTTTCTTTTAGAATACTCTTTTATTAATTTTATCATAGATAGTGCTTTTGAATAGTCAACGGTTTCATCTTCATAGTCATCCAGAAGCGTCCCCAGTCGTTGATTTATCATATCAAAAAAACCACCATTATATAAATTATTAAAAGCTTCTTCTGATATTTTTATATAATTTAAATTATCGGTTTCTGATACATCATTAATTATAAGAGCTTCATGTGTGTCATCTGTAAGTGGTATAACAACTCCTCTCCTGAATAGTTCTGATCTTTGCATAATTACTTTTATTTAATAAAAAAATGTATTGCATGCCCGGAAAAATTCGTATCGATCATCCAAAAGGTCATTCTTTATTGTTCCTTCTTTGCTGGGGTAAAAACCTTACCTAACATATTCTAATATTTTTTATTCATTGAATCAGTGGAAGTTGGCTGAAAGATTCTAAAGTTCCCCGACTTCTGCAAGCCTGTCGCTCGGCACACAATATTGGTACTTATGAAATATACGTCTTTATATACAGGTAATAATTGGGGAAACGACCTACCACCGACCACTACTAAAAATAGTACTGTTATCCATTATTTCCCAAACTTCGCCATTTATATATTCGTACGCAATAACACCTATGGAATTATTCCAATAGATATATTTAATAGATGAGGGATTTATTGCACGATTATTAGTATTACTTAGTTTATACTCAGTGATTTTCTTTCCGTCAATGTTAAATGTATTGCTGTCAGCTTCTAATACTTCATTTAATGAGGCTTCATGAGAGCAAAATTTCCCATACATAGACCTAAAATCCTTAAATGAGAAATATAGTAATAATTCAGAGTTTCCTAAGTATGTTAATTCCACTAGGGAAGGGTCATAAAATTCCACCTTTTCTTTTCCATATCTTTCGGTTATTTTCTTTAAGGTCAAGCTACGACTTGGTATTTGATTATAAGTTGTCTTATAGTAAAATAGCACAGGGTTTAATGGACTGCCTTTAAATCGCTCCTTTCTAGCCTTATTTAAAGTTATGTTGCAAATTAAAAAAGTATCAATTTCAAAATGATTACTCTGAAAAAATAATGTATCATTTTTTGAGTAGTAAATCTCATCTATTATAGGCATTGGTATGCTATCCGTATAAAGTGTATCATTAGGCGGTTGACTTCTACACTTATCTGTAAAGGTAATAAGGCAAATTACCCACAAATACGTTTTTAAAATAATAGTTCTCATATTATTGTGTTAGTTTTCAATTTGTTGGTTTTCTCTATCTGCAACTGTATTTGGTTGAAACTCACCTGTAGTAAGTTCGCTTATTGGGGCAAATGACGACGCATGATCCCCCTCCATTCTATCCCTGTTTGCATCCAAACCTATTTCAAAGTCACTATAACTTCCGTTTATGTAACTATCAGACTTATAGTAATAAAATAAATTTGTGCCACAAAATGGGCAAAATCGCACATTAATAACGGGTGGTTTATCTTTCATAAAACCACAAACAAAATAAAACCTATACAAATTTTTCCCTTGGTTAAAGCTATCAGCAGATAACTTAACTATCTTAATGCTAGGGTATACTTCCCTATCGGTAACAGTTTCATAATTACCTTTAAATCTATCACAACAAAATTTTTTCATTTCTCACATTTAACCCCTCGTTTATTACATTTTGATTTTTATACTCCGCCCTCAGAATAGTAGTGGTACCTCTCATTTAGTCTGCCGCTTGGCACGTAAGGCTATGGCTTGTGAAATATACGGATATTAAAAGTTTATTTGTAAGCGAGATACCGAAACAAATTCAGTATAACGGACATTATGTTAGGGACTTTGCGCGTGGTTTCCCTCCTTGTAAGGGTTGTGTAAAGGCAAAGGAGGGGTTAGGGGAGGTTTGCTAAATACTGTCAAATGAGCGATCGAAATTTCCTGTAAGAATAATAACGACTAAGCAACAAACCGTCATGTTGAACTTGTTTCAACATCACATTACCAATCCGACTTACACCAGCAAATTAAGCGAAGCAGGGTCTATTTTAAAATTTATTTCCGTACCCATTTCAGCGGGTTCACCGTCAAAATGCACTGCCCCCTTATCGTTACGGCGTATAGTTACATCACCAGCCTTAAACGATAATATGTTCTTATTTTTATCAATACTTTTGGTAAACATTTGCAGGGCAAGTCGGGGTACATCGTAAAACTTAAAAGGTTTCATCACCACCACATCCATCAGCCCATCGCGGGTACTGGCAGCCGGTGCTATAGTGGCATTATTACCCCACTGCGAAGCATTAGCCACTGAGATTAAAAAAGCATTTTCGGTATATTCTTTTCCATCAATCACCAAGCCGTATTGTTGAGGTTTAAAACTACCCAACTCACGCACCACAATTTTGGTATAGGTTTTAAAACCTCGTTGGGGGGCGGTGGCAAACAAATATCCTATGTGAGCATCAAAACCAATTCCGGCAACATTTACGTAGCGTTGGTTATTTATTAATACAGTATCAACTTTTTTAATTGTTGGATTATTGAGGCGTTGCAATGCCTTTTCGGTTTGCATGGGAATGTTGTGATGCCTTGCGAAACCATTGCCCGACCCCATAGGCACAATACCCATCAATTTGTCAGTGCCTGCCAATTGGCGAGCTACTTGGTTAATAGTCCCGTCGCCGCCGGCTCCCACAATAATATCAAACCCCTTAGCAAGCGCACTACCCACCAATTGTTCCACACTATCATCGTCGCCCCACTCTTCAATGGCATATTCATATCTAGCCGTATCAATGTTAGCGGCCACCTGAGCCTTAAAATTATCCTTCTTTTTACCCCCCGAAATCGGGTTCACTAAAAAATATATTTTCTGTTTTGCCATCCTCAACGGGATTAAATCAAGTTCACTTCAGGCACAAGCTGTATCCCAAAATGCTCCTTTACCGATGCAATCACGTTTTGTGCATGAGCAAATATTTCGTGCCCCGTTGCATTGCCGTAATTCACCAATACCAACGCCTGCATTTTGTGGTTGCCCGTGTTCCCTACCACCTTTCCCTTCCAGCCTGTTTGTTCAATCAGCCAGCCTGCGGGTACTTTGGTAATGGTATCAGTTACCTTATAACCGGGCATATCAGCAAATTGTTCTTTCAGTTGCAGGTATTGCGCAGTAGGTATTTCAGGGTTTTTAAAAAAACTGCCTGCATTGCCTAAAACGGCAGGGTTGGGCAGCTTGCTTTGCCGGATGGCAATTACGGCATCGCTTATTGCCTTAACGTTAAGCGTTTTAACCCCCATTTCTTCCAGCGTTTGTTGTATGGCACCGTAAGTAGTATTAAATACGGGTTTCTTGTTGAGTTTAACGGTGATTGAAAGTATAAAAACTTTGTTTTTCAGTTCACGTTTAAAAATACTTTCGCGATAGCCAAAATCGCATTGGCTGTTAGTAAGCGTATGTGTTTGCAAATCGTCGAAACTAAAATATTCAACACTTTGCAATACATCTTTTATTTCTACCCCATACGCACCAATGTTTTGCATGGGCGCAGCGCCAACCGTACCGGGTATCAGCGATAAGTTTTCAATCCCGCCAAAACCTCTTTCAACACAATACATCACCAAGCTGTGCCAGTTTTCGCCTGATGCGGCTTTCAATACCACCTCATCCTCATTTTCAGCCACAACTTCAATCCCTTTCAATTCATTCAGCAGAGTTATACCGTCCCAATTTTGCGTAAACAACACGTTACTACCACCTCCTAATATTAAACGCGGCATTGAAAAAAGCTGCACATTAGCGCAATATTCATTCAGGCTCTGAAGAGAATTTATGCCAATAAAGTAGCGTGTAAATGCTTCAATACCAAAGGTATTATACTGCTTAAGCGAAATGTTTTCTTGTATCTCCATGGGGGTGTTGCGAAGGTAGGAAAATGTTAGTGCCTTAGCTGTGGGTTGTTTATCTTGCCACCAAAATTAATACTATGAGTATTTTTAAAAAGCTGTTTGGTTCGTTGTTACCTGCAAAAATTGAGGATGAATATTTTGGAGTATTAGAGTACAATGAGTTTAGTTATGCCGGATTGGATACGGTTAAATTTTATAGGGGTGAGGTGTTTTTTAAACCTGCAAACGAGAAAATAGGCATCACATTTTCAGCAGATAAAAGTGGCCCCCAACCGTATCAAAAGGAACTGTTTAAGCAGGTTGAAGAAAAATACCCGTTGCTGGCAAATGCGGCAAAAACAACACTGGCCGATGATGCCAATAAAGAATATTTGGCTAAAAAGGAAGTGGATACAATTGATGTTATAAACGACTATAAGTTGATTTCAATTGGGATTAATAAGAAAGACGGGGATGCGTTTAGCTGGGATTTTCAATATGTACACAAGAAAAACGTGGATATTGAAATCACCGTGTACTTTACCAATTTTGAGGTGAACGAGGTTGAGATTGATAATTTTGCGCTTGAAGACGACGAGGAAGACGAAGAATAAGCAGGAATGAGTGTAAAGGTATTTTTTTCAAATTTGTGGAAGACTGTTTACAAGAATCCGCGTAACAGGCTAAAGGAAGAACGCTGTTTAAAAAAGCGGCTGGCATTTGCTGATAGCATTAAACAACAACCAACAGCATTTGATAAAGAAATTATAATTATCCGCACAGATGATATTGGCGATTATATTTTGTTCAGGAACTCGCTTGAGTTATTGCGAAAAGCTAAACCCGAATATAAAATAACCTTAATAGGCCATGTGCTCTGGCAACCGATTGCAGAGGGGTGGGATAATGATTTTGTTGACGAATTTATTTGGTTGCAAAAGGGCAGGTTTTTGAAAGAGGAAGGCTATGCACAGCAGTTTTTAAAAGAAATAAGTGTTAGAAACCCTGAGTTACTAATTGCGCCTTCGTACTCACGTAGTACGTTTATCGACGGGGTGATTGCACGCCTGTTGTCTGCAAAAGAAAAATACTGCTGGCAACGTAGCGATAGGGAAGTACGCCAATGGCTACGCAATTACTGCGATGCAGATTTTACCCATACTAAACCCATCCCCGACGGATTGCATGAGTTTGGCTTGAACACCCTTTTTGTGGAGTGGGTAACGGGGCAACAAACGGAATACAATACCCCTGTTATCGACCCGAAAAAATTACCTGCTATCTCAGGGTTGCCGCCACAGTACGCAGTATTGTTTGCAGGGGCAGCGGCAAAGCGCAAGCGTTGGGGCACTGAAAAGTTTGCCCAAGTGGCTGATTATATCAACGCAACATACGGATTACCGTGTGTAGTGTGTGGTGCTATGGGAGATGGTGAATTGGCCGATGAAATTATCAGCAATGCCAAAAACAAATCATCTATTATAAACTATACAGGCAAAACGGATTTACTGCAACTGGCTACAGTGCTTAATGGCAGTCAACTAATTATTACCAACGATACCAGTGCCGCCCACTACGCTGCGGCATTAGGTAAGAATACAATAGCAGTATTAAACGGCAACAGTTATGGGAGGTTCTTTCCCTATCCTGCTGCACTTCACCCGAACATAAAAGCTATTTACCCTACTGCGATTACCAATCCTCCATACGATTGGGCGGGTATGGGAGATATACAATCCATAAGTACTACGACTGTAATTAAAGAGGTGGATTTGTTTTTGAGGGGTTTTAATTTTTTGTATTTCTAATCTGTTCAAGCATTGTAAAACGTTTTCCACCCCCTGCCCCGCCTGCGGGTGACATTGAACGTCGGGCAATTTTTAATACTCTAAGAAACTATGAATGAGGATAGCACCCCAATGTCCTCCTTTGGAGGAGGATTTAGGAGGAGGGAACTTTACTATGTCAGCTTACAAATTTCAATAAGATTCTTCGCTATCGCTCAGAAGGGCAGTTGCTAATACATTAAACCCACCCCCTGCCCCCGCCTGCGGGGGACATTGAAAGACGAACGAATAATTGAGACTCGAAAAGTTAATGAGGAAAGTCAGCATCTCAATGTCCTCCTTTGGAGGAGGATTCAGGAGGAGGACTATAAACCCCCGACATGTCATGCTGACAAAGGAAGCACCTTATCCCGTTTTGTCAGCTCACAAATTGCAATAAGATTCTTCACTGTCGTTCAGAATGACAGTGAGTTTTGGTAGCCGAAGAAACTATAAATAGGGCAGGTTTCCCAATGTCCTCCTTTGGAGGAGGATTTAGGAGGAGGGAACTGATATCTTACTATGTCAGTTTACAAATTGTAATAAGATTCTTCACTGTCGTTCAGAAAGGCAGGAGAAGATTAATCAAATAGGTAATAAATCAAAAATCTTTTGTGCCGCTCCGGCATTGTGGCTAATAAAGGCGGCGGCATTTGCACCTGTTTCTTTGCGTTTAACCTCATTGGTTAAAAAAACAGATAAGGTGTTTTTCAACTCGGCGGCATCTTTTATGATTATGCCTCCGCCGGCATTTACCAAGCGTTGCCCTTCGGGGTACTTGTTGATAGGTGGGCCATACAATACAGGGATTGAAAATACAGCAGCTTCTAAAATGTTGTGAAGTCCTTTGC
This sequence comes from Bacteroidia bacterium, assembly GCA_035906255.1. Classification (GTDB taxonomy): domain Bacteria; phylum Bacteroidota; class Bacteroidia; order UBA8524; family UBA8524; genus SB11. Next base: position 10,496 of record JAMIFM010000031.1, on the reverse strand, counting down.
GAAATGCCCCTCCGATAAGTGCCATATCCCCGTATTGGTATAGTGATGATAGCATACCAATGTTATCAATTAATACCACATCGTATTGTGCAGTATTAGCTTCTGTTAGTTTTGAGTAGCGGATTACCTTGCTAAATTTCTTTTCAATCTCTGCTAAATGACCCTCGTCAATTTTGTGGGGTACTATAACAAGTTTTAAATCATCACTCAATTGAGGATATACTTCCGCCAGTAAAGCCTCTTCTTCAGGCCAACTGCTACCTGCTATCAGAAGTTTTTTATTGGTCTTAAAAGCGGCGATTAGCGGAAAACTTTTGGCATTTTGTGCATTGTGCAGCACACGGTCGCAACGGGTATCGCCCGTGTATGTAACTGCTGAATAACCTATGCTTTGCAGCAAAGCCACTGACCCCTCATCCTGTGTAAACACATGGTTAAAGCTGTGCAGCATTTGCAAATGCAGGTCGTTATACTTTTTAAAAAAGGGTTGGTTTTGCCTGAACAATGCCGAAACAAGGTATAAAGGAATGCCGCGTTGTTTTGTTTGTGTGAGGTAATAGTACCAAAAATCATACTTCACAAACAACACCATATCGGGTTGTACCAAATCCAAGAACCGGGTTGCATTGCCGGCAGTATCAGGCGGGAGATAAAAGGCAGCGTCAATGGCAGGGTGCTTATGGCGGTACTCATACCCCGACGGTGAAAAGAAAGTGGCAATTATTTCCCACTCGTTACGATTAAACTTCTCAATTACAGGCAATCCCTGTTCAAACTCGCCCAACGATGCTACGTGTAGCCACAGTCGTTTTTTAGTTTTTACGGGAAGTGTTTGCTGTATCTGTTTAAAAATGTTGTTGCGGCCGGTTACCCATTTGCGGGCCTTATCATTCCACAAGGCCATTACCCGTGCACCTGCGGTATAAGCTGCTATCCCCAAATCATACAATACAGGCATGGCAAACAGAAACTATTAGCGGAAAATAAACTCGTCTTCGTCACGGTTGGCACCGTAAATGGGCAATATCCAACCTATACGTATTCCCCAGTAATTATCACTGCGGGTTTTAGTATCTGGTCCCATTAAATCATAATTCCAGTTACGAGCAAATTGCGTACGGCCTTGTGTAAACTCAAGCCCCACATAAAAATTCACCATTTTTTTAATGCTCATAAACTGGTAACCGATAAATTCTTGAAAGTAATAGCCGTTGGTTAAACGGTCGTAACCTTTCATATAATCGCCTTGCAGTTGCGGCGCAAAATTCGATACACTTTGAAAGTGCATACGGTGTTGCAAAAAGCCACCGCCAAAACTCACAAACAAACCTGAGTTACGGTTTCTATCTGACGGAAACAGCCTGCCCAAATGCGCGCTCACATTAAACCCGCGCATAGACAGTTGGGGATTAAAGTTATAACCGTCTTTATCTACTAAGTAACCGTCACTGTTACGTAACGAATCCAGCATTGAATATTCAAATACGTTTCGTCCGAAAATAAAGCCACCCTCGGCTCGGAAATCCCAACCGCTTTCAAACTTCATCCCTACACTTCCGCCCAAATTTGAGAAAGTTCCAAAACGTTTGCCCAAATCGGCTTGCGGAAAGCAGTACGTATAGTTGAACCTGAACACTACTGCACGTTGTGCTTTAAACTCGCGTTGGCGCAAGGGTTGTTGCACTTTGCGGACAGTATCAGAGGGAGGGGGAAAAGGAGGGGGGCTTTGCTGTGCAAAAGCCGTTGTAGCTGTTGCCACACAAAGCAAACTCCCAAGTATTTTCAGGTACTTCATTTTACGGTTCAAACCTACACTATTTTTATGTAAAGGCATAACAGCTAAACGAAAACCAAGGGTAAATAGTTGGTAGCGTACAGGCTATTTATCAGGGCACTAAAAACCTTTTTTAATGCGTAAAGAAGCCGCCTATTTCATATTTATTAGGTTATATTTGCGCAAAATCATTTATTTCAGCATGGAATCACAAGGGATGAAAAAAATTCAGATGGTTGATGTTTACAGCCAATATGAAAAAATACAAAATGAGGTGGATGCTGCTATCGCCAATGTTATTAAAACATCGGCTTTTATTAACGGCCCCGAGGTTAAAGCATTTCAGCAAGAGTTAGAACAATATTTAGGTGCTAAATATGTAATACCCTGTGCTAATGGTACCGATGCTTTGCAAATTGCAATGATGGCATTGGGACTAAAACCCGGCGACGAAGTAATAACAGCCAGCTTTACCTATGTGGCTACCGCAGAAGTAATTGGTTTGCTACAACTTACACCGGTATTAGTGGACGTTGATCCTGCAACTTTTGAAATTGATTTAAAAGCCATTGAAGCGGCTATCACACCCAAAACCAAAGTTATAGTGCCTGTACACCTGTTTGGCCAATGTGCAAATATGGAAGGCGTGATGGATATTGCTAAAAGGCATAACTTATTTGTAGTAGAGGATACTGCACAAGCTATTGGTGCTGAATATACTTTTGCCGACGGTACTGTGAAAAAAGCAGGAACCATCGGCACCATTGGTACTACATCGTTTTACCCATCAAAAAATTTAGGTTGTATGGGTGATGGCGGTGCTATTTTTACCAATGATGATGCACTGGCCACAAAAATCCGCATGATTTGTAATCACGGACAAAGTACTTTGTATTATCACGATGAAATAGGCGTAAACAGCCGCTTGGATAGTTTTCAAGCCGCAATATTGCGTATTAAACTTCGTAACCTTAATGATTACGCTGCTGCGCGTATTAAGGTGGCAGATTATTATGATAACGCATTTGCCAATCACCCCAAATTAACTGTTCCTGCAAGGGCTAAAGATTCTACACACGTATTTCACCAATATACGTTACAGTTACACAACGTTAACCGTGATGAATTACGTAAGTTTTTAAGCGAGCGCGGAGTGCCCAGTATGGTATATTACCCCGTGCCTTTACACATGCAGAAAGCCTATACAAACCCAAGGTATAAAGAAGGGATGTTTCCGGTTACTGAGCAATTATGCAAAATAGTATTTTCGTTGCCAATGCACACTGAGTTAGATGAACAACAACTTGCTTTTATCACCAGTAATGTATTAGATTTCGTTAACAATCACTAATAAACAAAAATCGTATTAAGCACTATGAAAATAGTAGTAGTTGGAACCGGCTATGTAGGCCTTGTAACCGGAACTTGTTTTGCCGAAGTAGGTATTGATGTTACTTGTGTTGACATAGACCAGCGTAAGATTGAAAACCTTAAAAAAGGTATCATGCCTATTTATGAACCCGGCCTTGAAGAAATGGTACTTCGCAATGTTGAAAAAGAGCGTTTACACTTTTCAACCAGCCTTGCCGAAAGTATTGTAGGTGCCGATGTTGCCTTTATTGCTGTAGGAACCCCTCCGGGCGAAGACGGTAGTGCTGATTTGAAATATGTATTGGCGGTGGCTGATGAAATTGGCCGCAATATGACTGATTACTTAGTGGTTGTTACTAAAAGTACAGTACCTGTGGGTACTGCTGAAAAAGTACGCGCAAAAGTATCAGAAGCTTTGGCAGCGCGTAGCTCTAACCTTACTTACGATGTAGCATCAAACCCCGAGTTTTTGAAAGAGGGTGCTGCTATTGATGATTTCTTGAAGCCCGACCGTATTGTTATCGGTGTTGAATCAGAAAAAGCAGAAGAGATTATGCGCCGTTTGTACAAACCATTCTTGTTAAACGGTCACCCCATTATTTTCATGGATGTACCTTCGGCTGAAATGACCAAATATGCTGCCAACAGTATGCTTGCAACCAAAATCAGCTTTATGAATGATATAGCTAACCTTTGTGAAATTGTGGGTGCTGATGTAAACATGGTGCGTAAGGGTATAGGCAGCGATGCCCGTATCGGTAATAAATTTATCTACCCCGGGGTTGGATACGGTGGTTCATGCTTCCCTAAAGATGTGAAAGCCCTTATTAAAACCGCGGTTGAAAAAGGCTACAATATGCGCATACTTGAGGCGGTTGAAGAAGTGAACGAAGACCAGAAAATGGTGATGGTTACCAAAATAATGAAACACTTTAACGGTGATATTAAAGGTAAAACCTTTGGTATGTGGGGGTTATCGTTTAAACCAAAAACCGATGATATGCGCGAAGCTCCATCATTGGTGATTATAGAAAAATTGCTTGAAGGCGGTGCTAAAGTAAAAGCATACGACCCCGTTGCAATGAAAGAAGCCAAACACATGCTGGGTGATACCATTGAGTATGTAGATGAGCAAGACGATGCATTGCAAGGTGCTGATGCGTTATTGCTGATTACCGAATGGCCTGAATTCCGTGTGCCTAACTTTGAAAACCTTGCTAAAATAATGACAGACAAAGTGGTGTTTGACGGACGTAATATTTATGATGGCAAAGAATTAAATGATATGGGCTTTGCATATTACGGAGTAGGTATAAACGGTAAAAACCAAATAGCTAAGGCCAATGCGTAAACGTATATTGATAACCGGCGGTGCCGGTTTTTTGGGGTCGCATTTGTGCGACCGCTTTATAAAAGAAGACTATGATGTGATTGCAATGGACAATCTTATCACGGGTGATGTGCGCAATATTGAACATTTGTTTAAACTGCCCAATTTTGAATTCTACCACCACGATGTATCTAAGTTTATCCATGTGCCCGGCAAGTTGGATTACATTCTGCACTTTGCCTCACCTGCCAGCCCCATTGATTATTTAAAGATACCCATCCAAACCCTTAAAGTGGGTTCGTTGGGTGTTCACAACTGCTTGGGTTTGGCAAAAGAAAAGGGTGCACGTATGCTTATCGCTTCAACTTCTGAAGTATATGGCGACCCATTAGTGCATCCTCAAAACGAGGATTACTGGGGTAATGTAAACCCCGTAGGCCCTCGCGGAGTATATGACGAGGCTAAGCGTTTCCAAGAAGCTATGACAATGGCTTATCATACATATCATGGTGTTGAAACCCGTATTGTACGCATATTTAATACCTATGGCCCTCGTATGCGCCTGAACGACGGTAGGGCATTGCCTGCCTTTATCGGACAAGCATTGAGGGGTGAAGATATTACCGTTTTTGGTGATGGTAGCCAAACCCGCAGCTTTTGCTATGTAGATGATTTGGTAGAAGGTATTTACCGTTTGCTGATGAGCGATTATGCTTACCCTGTAAACGTAGGTAACCCTATTGAAATTACTATTAAAGAATTTGCCGAAGAGATTATTAAACTTACCGGAACTTCGCAAAAAATTGTGTACAAACCATTGCCAACAGACGACCCTAAACAACGTCGCCCTGATATTACCCGTGCTAAAGAAATACTTGGCTGGGAACCAAAGGTGAGCCGTGCTGATGGATTAAAAATAACTTACGATTACTTTAAATCACTCCCCGAGACGGATTTGTTCAAAGACCCGCACGGAAGGGAGTTTGGGGGTAAACAAGTTTCAAATTAAAAGTTTCTTGTTCCAAGATATGGCCCTCGCAGGTCTATAATGGATATTATTATCAAAAGATTTGAAAGGGACTGTAGAAGAACATTTTTACAGTCCTTTTTAATTTCTAAAGGATTTTAAAACGTTGATTCTAACATACTTTAATGCCCAAAAGAAGTTAGTTAGGCTTAAGTAGAAGATTAAGGGCAACTAATTTAAATGAACACATAGCTTGACCTACTGAATTTGAGTAAGTCACCTTAAAATTAAAAAAATGGAATCCAAATACTTCGCTCACACTACCGCAGTTATTGATGAAGGTTGCAGTATTGGTGAGGGCACTAAAATCTGGCACTTTTCGCACGTTATGCAAAACTGTGTAATAGGCGAAGGCTGTAACTTAGGACAAAACGTAGTAGTTTCTCCACAAGTTGTGCTGGGCAATAATGTAAAGATTCAAAACAATGTATCCATATACACAGGAGTTACCTGCGGCGATGATGTGTTCTTAGGCCCCAGTATGGTGTTTACCAACGTTATCAATCCCCGCAGTGCAGTAAACCGCAGGGATAGTTATGCCAAAACCCATGTAGGCAAAGGAGCCAGTATAGGTGCCAACGCCACCATTGTTTGCGGTAACAACATTGGCGAATATGCTTTTATAGGAGCGGGCGCAGTGGTAACCAAAGAAGTACCGCCATTTGCTTTGGTAATTGGTAATCCAGCCCGCCAAACAGGCTGGATGAGCGAATACGGCCACAAACTTTCGTTCGATGAGCAGGGCATAGCAGTGTGTGAAGAAAGCAAGCAAAAATATCAGTTGAAAGACGGTGTTGTGAGCCGTATATTGTAACCCCATGAGCAAGCCAAAAATATTAGTTACAGGCGGTGTTGGATTTATAGGTTCGCACACCGTGGTTGAGTTGTATAATGCAGGTTATCAGCCTGTAATTATCGATAATCTTAATAATTCTGAGGCATTTATATTAGACCGTATAGAACAAATAACAGGGCAAAAGCCGGTGTTTTTTCAAGGGGATGTGTGCGAACGTGCCGATTTGCAGGCGTTGCTTTCTCAACATTCCGACATTGCAGGGGTGATACATTTTGCAGCCTACAAAGCTGTAGGCGAATCGGTACAACATCCGTTAAAATATTACCATAACAACGTAAGCGGTTTGGTGGTGTTGCTACAAGAGATGCAAGCCAAAGGCATAAACAACCTTGTATTTTCATCTTCATGTACCGTTTACGGTCAACCTGAAATTAACCCCGTTACTGAAACATCACCTGTACAAAAGGCGGAGTCGCCCTACGGAAATACCAAACAAATCTGCGAGGAAATTCTTACAGATACCGTTAAAGTTACAGATACAAAAGCCATTGCCTTGCGTTACTTTAATCCTATTGGTGCGCATGACAGTGCATTGATTGGAGAATTACCCTTAGGCGTGCCCAACAACCTTGTACCTTTTATTACCCAAACAGCAATAGGCAAGCGTGAAAAATTAACCATATTCGGCAGCGATTATAATACCGTTGACGGCACTTGCGTGCGCGATTATTTGCACGTGGTAGATTTAGCCATTGCACACGTGCGAGCCATTGAAAGGTTGCTGAATAATGAAAGTGCCGATAAACTGGAGATATTTAACTTGGGCACAGGCAAAGGAAGCAGTGTAAAAGAAGTGGTGGATACCTTTGTGGCTGAAACCGGAGTGAACTTTAACTTTGTGTACGGTCCCCGCCGCGATGGCGATGTGGAGCAAGTATATGCTGATACTGCAAAAGCCAACAACGTTTTGGGCTGGAAAACCCAACGCGATTTAAAAAATATGCTTGTAACTGCCTGGGAGTGGGAAAAATCGTTAGCTAAAAAATAATTAGCTCATGGCTATTTAATTATTTGTTTATACGAGTAAAATATTTATAAATTCGTGCAAACAGTTAATTGCAAAAATGCCACAAACACAGGGTCAATTCGTGCTTTATACACGTGATGAGTTTAGAAACTATCTTGAAAACACTAAGTTCTCACGTACTATAAATAAGATTCAAAACCACCATACCTATATACCGGGCTACGTCCATTATTTCAGGGATAACCCGCCACAACCATTCAAATGGCTGAACAGCATGAAAAGCAGTCATTTACAACGTGGCTTTAGTGATATTGGTCAAAACCTAACTACATTTCCGGATGGTACAATAGCCTTGGGTCGCAGCATGGATACCACCCCCGCTGCAATAAAAGGAGCCAACACAGGGGCAGTTGCTATTGAACATTTGGGCTGGTTTGATATTAACCAAGACCAAATGACCGAGGAGCACAGGGAAACAATAATATTTGTGAATGCGGTACTTTGCAAGCGTTTCAGCTTGTTACCTAATGACCAAACTATCTTATACCATCATTGGTTCGACCTTAATACAGGCAGGCGCACCAATGGTTCGGGAAGTACAAAAACCTGCCCCGGCACTAATTTTTTTGGTGGCAACACGGTAGAAGCAGCCAACAAAAACTTTATACCGCTTATCTCTCAAAAAATAACAAGTTTTATAACCGCGCCTGATAACCAAACCCCGCAGCCCATTGCAACAGGAACGGTAACGGCAAGCAAGCTGAATGTGAGAGCAGGTGCAGGCACCAACTTCGCCGTGTTGTACTCGCTAAGCAGCGGGGCAAAAGTTACTGTTTATGCCGAAATGAACGGATGGTTTAAAATCGACCCTACACAAAGCCAGTGGGTATCTAAACAATTCATTGCACTATAATATTATGGAAAACAATACTACTGAAACCAACAATGTGCCCGTTCCATTGTATAAAAAGGTTTTTACGTTAACATTTTGGCAAGAACAAAACCATTGGCTGGCATTGCTGATAGCGATGCTATTGGTTATTGTAGGTATTTATCTCACCATACACACCGTTGATAAATACGAAACAACAGAAGAAAAAAAGAAATATTACGACGACCCCCACGAGGCTGAGTACAAAACCATGGATGCTACGGATATAACATATATCACCTCGCTTATAAATGAAGGGTCGGCCAATATGCCCACTATTAACCAAACTGCCGAGCAAGATGTAGCGGAAGGGGATACTTCACACACCGATGCAGCACCTACTACATTTACCGCCCAGCAGTTTAAAAACAACCCTAATAACCGTGCAATAAAGGATTATATTGTTTACCAATTGCCCTATGTATTTCCTGAAGATACGGCGAAAATATTTGCCCTGCTTGATTTGCAGCCCAACAGCCTTGCCGTTGCATTCATACAAAATGCGAGGTTTAAGGTAAAATCATACTTTTGGCTAGCGGGGCCACACACGTATGTAGAGGTAATTTTTTGGACGATTTTTGGGGTACTTACCAGCATATTGTTTTATGTGGCAATGGCCATAGCAAACGGCACAGGTTTTAAACCCTCAGAAACACCGGGACATTTGGCAAAAATTGCCTATTCGCCGTTTATATCCCTCATTATTATTTTTTCATACAATTATCTTTCAAGTCCCGATAGCATTGTAGATGTTAGCGCATCAAAAGGCACACTGATAATTTCATTCTTATTAGGGTTTTATTCAAGCAGAGCCATGAAACTGCTGGATAAACTAAAAGAAATTGTATTACCCTACGGGGATGAATCAAAATCAGTAGTTCCGCCAACAGCCGAAACTGACCCCGAGTTAATAGCACCAAGCCCTACCGGTTCGGCTGTTAATGTAGATGTTAACCTAAACGATCCTCAACACCCCGATGCTGAGGAATTGAACGGACATATTACACAAACGGCAGTATCGTTAGTTCCGCAAGGCGGGGGTGAACCGATAGCCCTTGCAAAAAGTGGTGAAGATGAATTAGAAGGGCTGTTTGCCGCTCAAAACGTACCACAAGGAAATTATACACTTACTGCCAGCCTTGCCACTTCTGATGGAGGCAACTATGGCGGTAGTCAGGATATACAGGTGATAACCGGTGAGAACACCTACACCCTCACCCTCACCAAAACGGAAGTAAGCGGGTAGTTTTTTAGCTTATCTGTAGGGCGGCAAGCATAATGTGAGCCGCCCTTTTTATTATAGCTAAGCAGGTAAAAAGCAATTTAACAATTGTGTTATCAGATTCCGAAACAAGTTCGGAATGACTCGCAGGCAATCCCTATCTTTGCCCGCTGTGGGAGTAAATTATCTTTCGGTAGAAAATATCAGTAAATCGTACGGCGAAAAAGAGCTATTTAAAAGTCTTTCATTCGGCATAGACCAAGGTCAAAAAGTAGCCCTTGTGGCCAATAACGGAACGGGCAAAAGCACCTTGCTTAACCTGATTGCGGGATTAGATATACCCGATACGGGGCAAGTAGTGTTTCGCAGGGATATAAAGGTAGGGTACTTACCCCAAGAACCTGATTTTTCAGGTGCAGTAACCGTAGCGGATTATATATTTTACGAAAACAACCCCGTAATACAGGCCATAAAAGCCTACGAAACCGCTGCCGAAGCCCACAGCTTAAATCCCACTACTGAAACGGAACGCCAACTGAATGAGGCCACAAAACAAGCCGATGCGCTGGATGTGTGGCAGTACGAAGCCAAAGTGCGTCAGATATTAGGTAAGCTGGATATACACCTGCCTAATCGAAAAATTGTACAACTTTCAGGCGGTGAACGCAAAAGAGTGGCTATAGCCCGTTTGCTGATAAGCAATCCTGATATTTTGGTGATGGATGAGCCTACCAACCACTTGGATATTGAAATGATTGAGTGGCTGGAAAGTTACCTGAGCACCGATAATACTACCTTGCTGATGGTGACGCACGACCGTTACTTTTTAGACAATGTAACCAATGAAATAATTGAGTTAGACGAAGGAAAGCTGTTTCGCTATACAGGAGACTATACCTACTTTTTGGAGAAGAAAGACGAGCGTATGGCCATGCAGGAGCGTGAGACCGATAAGGCTCGCAACTTGATGCGCAAAGAGTTGGAGTGGATACGCAGGCAACCCAAAGCGCGTGGTACA
>JAMIFM010000030.1:0-3223 GCA_035906255.1 Bacteroidia bacterium | reverse complement strand
AAGAACCAAGTCGGGCAAAATTGGCCGGACCTTTACTGCCAAAGGTGTTATGAAGGGAAAAGTGCCCGTATACCTGGTAGAATCGGTGGAACAGCCTACCGGCAGGCCGGAGAATGACCGGTTTGTGAAGTATTCAGCTACGGCAATACTTTGCGACCCGGCGGGGTTAGTGGTGATTGGGGAGATTGGGTAGGGGATGGGCTGCGTTTTAATTTGTTCTACGGTGCCACGATCTAAGCTATAATTGGTCTGTTGCAAGGAGCATTTCCTTTGCCGGTAATAAAATGTATTTATTTGCAGCAGACACAAACAACTTTCCCAACAATGACGCCAACACGTAAACGCTGGCTGTATGTTGCCGTAATAATGGTGAATGTACTGGCAGGCATGGCAACCAGTTGGTACAAAGTGTACCTCCCGGGATTCGCTATTGAACATGGCGGTAATGTGCTGGCTGCCTGCTGTATATTTTTTGGTCTGCGTTTTTTATTTATCAGGCAACGGTTATGGAAGGTCGCAGCAGGGGCTTACCTGGTTTGCAGTATTATTGAACTGCAACAATTGTATCAATCAGCCTGGGCCGTTAGACTCCGGTCAAATTATCTAATAGGCATTTTTTTGGGTCATAACTTTTCTTACAGCGATATTATTGACTATGGAATAGGAACGCTGTTAGGATATTTGATAGCGTTAACAATTGAAAAGATGGCATCAGGGTCTGATTAAATGAGCCATCAAAATGTTTTAAGAAAAGTGAGGGTATACACGGGACAGAGTACCACGCCTAATTTTGCACATTCCGGCTAGATGGGACAGAGTCCTGCGCCTACTTCTCGCCTATTTTAGCAATCCAGCTCCTATTGGGGCATAAATATGCATAACTGAATTATCTTGCCGAGACTTTTCTGATGCAATACACTGACAATCTTACGCAGGTCGAAACAACCAAAACGGTACCGGATTCCGTCTCAGATTTTATGGAAATGGCTTATAAAAAGTCTGGTATCAGTGAGGCTGAATGGCAGGCCCATAAAGGCTTTGCTGCCAACAGGTTTATTTTGGACAAATTGTATTATTATTATCAAAACCTTTACTTCCGTTGCCCCGAAAAATTCTTATGGGCGGGGCTAGCCCGGCTTACAGGTGGCCAGGTTTTATATGGCATGGACAACCTGGTTACAATTGCTAAAGACCCTTGTGCCCTCACCCAACATATAGTGGGTGTGGCCAAAGCCATATTTGATCATATGGCCTGGCAGCATGAATGTTATTTGCACGACAAGGAACTATTGACAACTCTTTGTAAGCAAAACAATAACAGTGAGAATACCGCTTACCCATTTGCCCAATGCTGGAAAATTATTAGTGAAGATGAAGAGGGAAAGGCTTCATTGGGCAATAAAATGCTGTTGCGAAACGAGCAGCAAAACACCATTCAACCTTACTACGAACTGATACGGAAAGACCCCTATTCGGCACGTTATTTTTGGTTTACCCGTTTTGTGATGCGAAGTATACATCCACACCACCGGCGTTTCATTTTTCAGATACCTTTTGGCGATGTAACGCAGTTTAAATACCGCTGGCAATGGATAGACGGCCCAACTGGTATGTGGCAAACCTGGATAGATTGTGGCACTAAAGAACGCAACAGGCTGGTGGCGCTTTCTAACGAAGATCTGATACATCATCGTTGGTAAGCCTGGGCCCCGACTTATTTAAGCATAGAAAAAGCGGACATCTAACAGCATTATTTCTGTGATCACATTTTTATACGGACGAACAGGTTCACACCTTCAGGCTCCTTATCCACGGTAATTTGTTCTCTTTTTATCCCGCAAGCCATGGCTAGTTGTATAAGGTCTTCGGTACTACGATGGTTCAATTTCCAGTCTAGCAGTTCCATATAATTAATATCAGGATTGGTGCTGCAAAAATTGCCTACGATCAGTTCGCCACCGGGTTTTACATTACCTAAAAAACGGGTCATCAGCCTTTTGAAGATATCGTCATTAAAATAATCAAACAAGCCGGCACTCCAAACCAGATCGTATTTTTTGGGGGTAGAAAAGCGAAGGATATTTTTGTTGAAGAAGTTCACTTTGGAACTGTGGGCACCTAAGAGTTTGGCAGCGTATTTAATGGCATTCTCATCAAGGTCTATGCAGTCTGCAACAAGATCAGCAAAAGGGTGTGCAGAGAAAAATTCATACAAATCCCGGGCGGGGCCACTTGCCAGGTTCAGCACTTCAAAAGATGAGTTATACGTGTGATATACCATCTTTTCCGACAATATCTGTTTGATATAGGCCTTGCGGTTGCGAACGGCTTTTACTGCTTTAAATTCGTGCAGGTATTCATCCCATTTTGCCAGCCGCTCATCGGGTGATTTGTGATAGGTATAAAACTTGTCGATAATTTCATAATCGCCTGCATAGCCGTGTGGTTTTTCCAACACATAACCTTGCAGTGTTTGTGCCGTCATTGCAGTACCGTATGCGGCTTTCAATTGCATCTTTTCAGCATCACTGTATTCGTTGTTGCGAAAACTGTTGCCGATACTTGTTGCCACCGTGTTATACTCCATCCAATCGGCTCCTGTGGATGCGGGCTGGTTCACAAAGCTGTTGATCCAGGCAATTTGTTTTTCTAAAAGGGAATCGTTCTGTTTCATAAAAGTGTTTTTGAGTGTGGTGATTTTTGTTTTGTATAGCAAACATACTATCGCCAAAAGCCCCTGTGTAAGCGACTTTACAATAAGCTGCCGGTTGACGGTAAAGCGGGGCTTTTTGATTTGGAACCGGTATGAGAAGGTATTTCTTACGTAGCAATTACCAGCACAAGTGGAGTGACTGTGACAAAAAGTTTGTGACAAATTGCGGCCGTTTTTGGTATTATAACCAACAACTGGATATAAAGAATGATAGGAGATATGATGGCTTTAGATAAATAGAATTACACAGGCGAATTGTGTAATGATGCAACCTTTCCTTTGAAGAGATAGTCGCTGAGTTCAGTTGTTGGTGATAACACCCACAACGGCGGGTAACTCAATTATTTCGGGTCCGGAAAATCTCCGTCCCGGCGGGGTTTTCATATCGATAACTTCAAATTATAAACCACTGACCATGAAACCCCGCCGTGTAAACGACCCTGAGTAATTTTAAATCCCCGTTATCAATAAAAGAGACACTATATTTTAAACCCTTGAATTATCTGGATT
>JAMIFM010000029.1:0-488466 GCA_035906255.1 Bacteroidia bacterium | reverse complement strand
CTTTTATTTCTTCTACTTGCATCTGGCAGTTGCTGCTGCCGGCAAGGGCTAAGCGCGTTACGTTCGCGTTTACGTCGGTTACATAAGCTCCCTGGTCTGGGTCGGTTACGCTGTAGTTGTTGCCGTTGATGTCTTTTAAGACTCCAGTGCCCGTGATGCCCTGACCATCCAGTTGTACGGTCGTCGGGGTTAAATCACCGGCAGCTACGTTTAGGAAACGTGGATTGGTATAAGAACCGTTTGCGTCATTACCTGTACCCGATTTCCATGATGCAAAATCATTGTAAACACTCAAGCCCGTAGCCATAAAGTTAGAGCTACCCGTTCCGTTAACGTAATAACTATTGTTATTAAACAAAGGGATACTGGCGTAGTAATAATACGCATAGCGGGTGCCTGAAGGGCGGGTTAAAGAGATAATATTATTCACAAAAGAAGTACCCGTCATTGAGGTTGTACCGCTATACACATACATACCGTACAACACTGATGTGTTAGTAGTAGCTAAATCGCTCGACACTGTGTTGTGTGCAAACTGGATACCGAAGGGGTAATACGCGTAAATAAAGTAAACTGCACCATTGTGTTCAATGTTGTAAACTGCATTGGATACTACTACTGAGTTACTGGCACCGCTGTAGTTATAGTAGCAATAGATACCATAAGTGGTGCTGGTTAGGGTTGTCATCGAGGTGAACAGGTTGTGCACCTTGTTGCCGATGATATTGTTGCGGTAGCAATAGTAATACATATTGATACCGTAGGTAGTAGTGCTGTTGGTGCGGGTGGGACGTGATATGTCGTTGTTCAGTACATCTACTTTACTGTTATAATAAATGTAGATACCGTGTGAGTAAAAATCTTGGATGATGTTTTTTTCTAAGGTGATAAATCCGTCCACGTTTTGTGCTTGGGCAGTTACCTGAATACCTACCACAGGGCCTCTGGTAGCTCCTGTTCCTTTAATAGTACAGTTTTTTACGGTAATGTATTTGGCTGCATCACCCAAAGTAGTATTTGAGGTGGTGCTGTTGCACATATTAATCCCGATGTTGTTAGCTGCGGTGGTGCTGGTATTATTAGTAATCTCTACTGTACAGCCCTCAAGGGTGTTGTAATACGAAGCAGTCATAAAGTGTACACCCCATGAATAGGTGGTACCCAATGCCTTTATATAAAGGTTGTTGATGGTTACATAATCCGCTCCGTTGAAACGCAAGGTGTGTTGTGCTGTTGAAGTAGAAGATGTAAACTGTAATACTTGCCCGCCACCATTAATAGTGATTTTGTTAGAAGCACTTGCACCGGGGATGACATTGGCCACTACCTGCTCGGTATAGGGGCCGTTCAGTACAGTCACATTTACACTGCCGTTTACCCCTGAAGAGGCCAACGCATTAAAAAAGGACTGGAAGGTGGTGTAATTGGTGGATGAGGCTGCGGCCGATTGATCAATCGTGTAGCTGCCGTTCAGCTGTCCATAAGCCTTTCCGCCCGGTAGGGACATTAAAAGGCATAGAAAAAAACAGGCAATAAGGTGCCCGTAAACCAACTTGTAGAAGTTTACCATGTGTTAAATATTAATTAAGCCAATATCAAATTTCAAAAAAAATATTGACATCTGTATAAAATGTTGCCTGAGAATTAAAATATTTTAACACTGATAATCAAGTAATTACAACTAATAGAAAAGAAATGATAAAATGCACATACTAAAAGGTGGTCGCGCCCGTTACCAAAGGCCAAAAAAAAACACCCCGTGAAATCACGGGGTGTTTTTATAGAGTATAGTTAGCTACAGCTAATTAAAATTAGCGAGTAACTGAAACTTTTTTGTTAGCTACTTGACCGTTGCTTTCGATTTGTACAGTGTAGAAACCTGCAGCTACGTCAGTTAGATCAACTGAAAGTTTACCATTTACTACATCGCTACCAGAGAAAGTCCTGATAGTTTGACCAACCATGTTGGTGATAGTAATAGTAGCAGTTTCGTTGATAGCTACTGCAAAGTCAACATCAAACTTACCGCTAGTTGGGTTAGGATAGATATTGATACCGTTTTCGAAAGCTACATCAGCAATACCTGTAGTGTTTTCAACAACGTTTACAAGGCGCAAGTGAGGCTCAGATACGTTACCAGAACCATCTACAGCTTGGTAGATAACTTGGTACAAACCAACTTGCAACATGTTTACGTTAGTGCTGATTACTTCAAGTTTACAGTTGTTAGCAAATGGCAACTGGAAGTTTACAGGAGCGTAGTAGTTATCCCAAGTGCTTACACCTACTGAAGGATCGAATGTCATCCAACGTTGAATGTTAACAGGAGTGCTTATTACTACAGGACGAACGCGGTCAACAACTTTGATTGTACGTACCCATACAGTTACGTTACCGGCACCATCAGTACCAGTGTAAGTAATGTCGTAAGTACCCAATTTAGAGATATCAAAGCTACCGGCGTTGCGAGTAACTTGTACAGTTGGGAAGTAGTTATCAGTACCGGTTACAGCTGGTTCAACGAAAGTTAGGTCGTTTACATCAACTACCATGTATTGAGTACCTGAAAGTGAAGTAAGAACTGGTTTAATAACATCAGTAACTACATAAGTACGGGTTTTGTTGGTAGCAGTGTTACCTGAACCGTCCATAGAAGTGTAAGTTACTTTGTAAGTACCAAATACATTTGAGTTAACTGAACCAGATATAACTTGTACAGGTAGAGTACCTTCGAATGCGTCAGTAGCAAAAGTGTTATCAACGAAAGGAGTACCAACTTGGATGGTCAAAGGATCGCCACCGGGAGTCTCAACTACAGGAGCTTTAGTATCAACAACGTTAACTGTACGAGTTTCAGTAGCAGTGTTACCGTAAGCATCAGTTACAGTGTATTGAACAGTGTAAGTACCAAGAGCGTTAACATTAACCATATTGTTAGTAACAATTAGGTTATCAACGTTTTTAGAACCTGGGTTGTCAGTAGCAGTAGCACCCAAATCAGTGTAAGGAGTACCAGCTTCGTGAGTAACTGTAGAACCACCGTTGATAGCTATAACTGGTTTAGTCATATCAGCCAATACAAATACAAACCTAGTGCGTTGTACAGCAGCAATACCTGAACCGTCTTTTACATTGTAAGTAACAACGTAGATACCGGTTTGAGTAATGTCAACTTGGTTGTTAGTAACAATTTTAGAGGTTAGGCTACCTTCCCTGTTATCCATTGCAGTTGCGCCAGCATCAGTGTAAGTAGAACCAACTTCAACGTAAACTGAGTCAGCACCCAACATAGTGATAACTGGAGCTTGGTCGTCAAGTTTCAAGTTAACCATGTAGTCTTCAAATTCACCAGCATCAATAGGTCCGCAAGGATCCAAAGGACGACCTGCAAGAGCTACTGCTACACGCATACGTGAAAGACCTGGAGTTACTGAAGATACATCAGGAATAGTAATAGTGGTTGAAAGTACTTTATTAGTAGAGTTAGTTTCTGAAGCAACTACTTCGCTAGCGGTAAAGTTACCGTCACGGTCATAGTCAATCCATACTTTCCTGTCAGCAGGGTCAACGTTTTGAGTACGCTCAACTTCAAGAGCGTAAGGGCTACCTATATATAGGTCGGTTGCAGGAACTGATTTGGTGAAATCGTCATAACCGCTAGTACCAATACCTGAAAGGTTTTCAAGAGTGTTGATTTTCACACGGTTGTTAGCCATACTTGCAAATGAGTTAGAAACGCTAGGTTCGCAGTATTCGATAACACGGATAAAGTCAGTTTTAGAGCGGGTAGTAGTACCGTTGTCGTTTTCAGCTACATATTTAACAGTGTAACGACCGGCAGCAGTGAATTTAACTTCAATGTCTTGGTCAGTCAAAGTAGAGCCGTTCAACAAAGTATAAGTAGATGGAGTGATAGTCCACTCACCGCTACACCATGCAACAGATTTGTTACGCAATTTAGTGCTTCCGCCTACAGTTAAGATGTTGTCATCAGCAGTAAACTCAACCACAGGGTTCATAGTTGTAGTACCAATGTGGAATGTTTTGTAGGTAGTATCCCAGCCTTCGCAAGACTCGGCAACCATACGAACTACATAAGTTTTAGCTGAAGAGTAAATAAATGTTGGGTTTTTGAAGTTACCGTTATCTGGGAAATCTTCGTAACCTTGAGGGTAAGCAATGTTAGGATCATAGTCAAAAATCCATTGGTAGTCGCTAATATCACGTGTACCGCTTGATTTGTTAGTGAAACGAACTTCAGTACCTGACAAGCACTCATAAATTGAGTCGTTACGAGTATTTACAACTTCAAAATCAGCAACTAAAGGACCGTTGTTAAGGGTTTTAGATTTCCAATGCATTTCAAAACCTTTGCCTGAGTAGTAAGGATAAATGTTACGGAATTCGATAGTAGCATAACCTGATTTAGCAAAGTAGTGTTTAGTAGGAACTGTTGTAACGATACCGGCACCGGCAACGTCACCTACAGTAGCTAACAAAGTACCGCTGGTGTTTTTACCATCGTAAATGTTAACGTGACCATAGTAGTAGAATTGCATTTCACCGTCAAACCACATTTCAATTTCTTCAGCATCACAAGCGTTGATGTTAAAGGTACATGAAACTGCTTGAGCAGGGTAGTTACCTGAAAGACCTCCTTGGTCATACAAAGTACCTTCTGCAAGGCTGCTGGCAGCATCAATACAAATAAGGTTATCTTTTTTACCAGAAGTAGCTGGGTATTCAATTACTACATAAGAAGGTTTACAAAGTTTGGTAGCACCAACAATGTTTTCGGCAGTTAAGCACACATCGTATCTGGCAGTATCTGTAAACAAAATCGACATTTGTTTTTCAAACTCGCTTCCTGAAACTGCAAACCACAATTTGGTAGAGGCATCAGGAGTAATTTCCCATAGGAAACTGGTTGGACCAGAAGTAGAGAAATCTTTGAAATCAACAATCTCATCAACTACATAATCAGTAGGCTCTTGAGGGATATAGTTACGGCTTGCCAAGAAGCGAACAGTAGGAGCTACTGTAGGATCAACAACTACTACGTTTTTAGTAACAGTAGCTGAACCACCGCAGTTGGTAGAAATCAAACGTACTTGGTAGTTACCGGCTGAAGGGAAAGCGTATGGGAAATTAATATCGCTACCCACAACATTACCCAAACCGCCAACTGAAGTTGACCATTTGTGGTTGATGTAACCTACTTTGTTAGCGTTGATGAAATCAGCAGGTGAACCTGTGAAGATAGTATCAGGAATAAAGAAGTTTGCAGTAGGGTTGTTAGCTGCTGCAATTGTTACTTCATAGTCCATAGTTTCACCGTAACCGTATGAGGTGTTGTTACAACCCATAGCTGCTGAAAACGCATAGTAGTAATCAATCCTTACACGCATCCTTGTAGTACCGCTTTTAGCAGAGCAAGGAATAGTGAAGTTGTTGGTTGCACTACCTAATGGGTAAGAAATTTGGCCTGTAATGGCAATAGCTTCGCTAGCTTCAAAGTTGTTGTTTTGGTTGTAATCAATCCAAGCAGCAGCATAAGTAGGATAGCTGTTTGCAGCCGTTGTCATTTTAATAGAGTAGCTGGCGCCGGGAGAGAATGTGGTAGTGGGACCTGTGTTCCAAAACCTGTAAGGACCTGTTGAAGGCGAAGAGCTTGTACAGTTGATCTTGTGATCAATAGTTCCCACCTTAATGTGTGAAAATGCAAAACCGTAGTTGTTGTAGCAACTTCCGTTAGCGCCCATATAGTTATGGACAGCACCGCAATAGGGCGAGGGGTTGGTAACCTGGGCATTTGAACCCAACTGCACGCCTAGCACCATGGCTAGCAGCAGTAAGGTCCGGCTGATTAGGCCGCCCGTGAGTTTAGATTTAGTAAACATAATATTCATAGGTGTAAAAGTGATTAGTTTCTAATGTTAAGTAATGGTTTACAAACCGTATTATTTTGCTAATTTCTTAAAAAAAATATACCAAACAAACTTTTTGAAAAAATTTGACAATTTGTGACTGTGCATTGACACTGCCCCATCAACTCTATATTCAAAGTAAAATAAACAATTTGGTAACAACACCAATACCAATGTAAGTTTTTGGTAATTAAAGGGGTTGCAACTTTAAAACAGCCTGTTTGTAACTGATTTCGGCTTGTAAGGTATTCAAAATATCCCCTCCAATTATCACATCAAACGGTTTCAATCCCATAGTTTCGTATGCTGCGTGCACATGGTTGAAACTAATAATGCCGCAATAAAAGTTGCTTAGCTTGGCTTTACCCAAATACAACTCAGGGAAAAGTGCCATTTTAGCTGAGATTTTATCTTCGCCGATGCCTGCGGCAAGGTTATCGCTCACATCCATCATTTCTAACGACGGATACATTTTTATTACCTTATCAGAAAACACGGTTTTGGAAGCTCCAGTGTCTATCAATGCAAAGAAGGTATCGTTAAATACTTTAATCTCTGTAAAAATATGAAACCCATCACCTTCCAGTTGCTGGAAAGTGATGGGCAGCTTTATTGAACGTTTCAAAATGTTATACCTATATTATATATGTATATCTTTTGTGTGAACCCTTGCTTATAAATCTTATGATTATAATGCTCCGATTTCTTTAAGCACTGCATTCATATTACGTACTGCATCAGCACTGGCTGCGAACTTAGCTTGTTCATCGGCAGTAAGTTTGTAATCTACAATGCTTTCCCAACCGTTGCGACCAACTACAGTAGGCACACCGATACAAATATCGCTTTGACCGTATTCGCCATCTAAATACACACAGTTTGGCAAAATGCGTTTTTGGTCGCGAACGATGCTCTCAACCAACAAAGCAGCAGCAGCACCGGGAGCATACCAAGCAGAAGTGCCTAATAGTTTGGTAAGAGTTGCACCACCTACCATTGTATCGGCTGCAATTTTTTCTAATTGCTCTGCACTTAGGTATTCTGATACGGGACGGCCGTTGTATGAAGCTAAACGGGTAAGAGGTATCATGGTAGTATCGCCGTGACCGCCAATTACGGTTGCTTGTATATCAGCAGTTGGCCCGTTTAGGCCAAGACCTAAATATCCTTTAAAGCGGGCGCTATCCAAAATACCACCCATACCTATCACGCGGTTTTTTGGCAAACCGGTGGCTTTTAATGCCAAATAGGTCATGGTATCCATTGGGTTTGATACTACTACTATAATAGCATTAGGTGAGTGCTTTAATACGTTTTCAGAAACTGATTTTACGATGTTAGCATTAGTGCCAATCAACTCTTCGCGAGTCATACCGGGTTTGCGGGGAATACCTGAAGTAATTACCACTACATCCGAACCTGCGGTGTGGGTATAGTCATTTGTAGTACCGCTGATACGGGTTTTCATACCCAACAACGAGGTGGTTTGGTAAATATCAAGTGCTTTACCTTCGGCAAAGCCTTCTCTTACGTCCAACAATACTACTTCATCGGCCAACTCGCGGTAGGCAATCACATCGGCAGCGGTAGCACCAACAGCCCCTGCTCCTATTACTGATACTTTTGTCATTTTATGTAAATTATAAATTTGAGATTATGAATTTGAAATTATGTCCTATCCTTAAACTTTTGTCCTCTGTGTTCGGTTTTATTCAGATACTCAATAAACCCCATCAGCATCCTACATACCTCATCTACCTCAATAGATAATTCAGCAAATAGTGCTTCGGTAATATAATTGCGATCCAATGATCGGTATAGTTGGGATTTAACCTCGCCTGCCGATCCTTTAGCAAAACTAAGAAAGTTTATAAACTCTAGCCGACTACTTCTCTCAAATCCTTCAGCAATGTTATCCATTACAGACCCACTGGCGTTTAATATCTGATTGCGTAGCCCAAAATCTTTGTGCAACAAAATATCGTTAGCAACTGCAAATACCCTTTTATCTAATTCCCTCGCACGTTGCCACACAGGTAAATCTTCAAATCGTGAATAGGTTGCCATTATTAAATTTTAAATCTCAAATCTGAAATTTAAAAAACCATTTCCGGTTCCTCTCCCGTCATTACCAAGCGGCCTTCGGTTTTAGCTTTTATTTCTTCGTGACTTACACCCGGGGCACGCTCAATTAACTTAAAGCCTTCGGGGGTAACTTCAAACATACCCAAATCGCTCACCACCTTCTTCACGCATCCCAATCCTGTTATAGGTAAGGTACATTTACTTAACAGTTTCGATTCACCTTCCCTGTTGGTATGCTGCATGGCTACAATGATGTTTTTTGCCGAAGCTACTAAATCCATCGCACCGCCCATGCCTTTTACCATTTTACCGGGTATTTTCCAGTTGGCAATATCTCCGTTATCGGCCACTTCCATTGCTCCTAATACCGTCAAATCAACACGACCTGCACGTATCATCCCAAAGCTCATGGCCGAATCAAAAAAGCTGGAACCGGGTATCGTAGTAATGGTTTGCTTACCTGCATTTATCAAATCAGGGTCTTCATCCCCCTCAAACGGAAAAGGCCCCATGCCCAGCAATCCGTTTTCTGATTGCAGAGTTACTTTCATCCCTTCGGGAATATAATTAGCCACCAATGTGGGAATACCTATGCCAAGGTTCACATAGTATCCGTCTTTAAGCTCTCTTGCTATACGTTGCGCTATTTGGTTTTTGTCAAGCATTTTATTTGTGATTTGAGATTTGAAATTTTCCGTTGCTAAATCTCTTTTATAAAACTCTTTACTAGTTGTTATCCCCCAATTTCAAATTCTAAATTAGAAATTTCAAATCAACCGCTCTTGCGTACCGTCCTTTGCTCTATCCGCTTCTCGTAATCAGTACCTTTAAAAATACGGTTCACATAAATACCGGGAGTATGAATGTAATTAGGGTCAAGTTCACCCGGTTCTACCAGTTCTTCCACCTCGGCAATGGTTATTTTACCTGCCATTGCCATCAAAGGGTTAAAGTTGCGAGCAGTATCTTTAAATATAAGATTACCGTCGGTATCACCCTTCCATGCTTTCACAATGGCAAAATCACTGTCAAAGGCATATTCCATCAAATAGGTTTTACCATTAAACTCGCGGGTTTCTTTGCCTATGGCAACCTCAGTACCTACACCGGCAGGGGTATAAATAGCAGGCATACCATAGCCTGTAGCCATACAACGGGTAGCCAATGTACCTTGGGGCACAAGTTCCACCTCAAGCTCACCGCTTAAAAGCTGGCGTTCAAACTCAGCATTTTCGCCTACATAAGACGAAATCATCTTCTTCACTTGTTTGGTTTTCAGCATCAGTCCGATACCGAAATCATCCACACCCGCGTTGTTGCTAATACAGGTAAGGTTTTTAGTGCCTTTGCGCACCAATGCAGCAATGCTGTTTTCAGGTATGCCGCACAACCCGAAACCGCCTAACATAAGCACGGCACCGTCGTGTATATCTTTCACCGCCTCATCAGCGTTGGCTACTACTTTGTTCATACGTTTTTTGGAAATACGGGGCGAAGTTATGGTTTAATGTGATAAACTGCCAATGAGGTGATATGCAAATTTGCATGCGTGATAATGTGCAGCTTAAACACCGCCGTAATAAAAAAACCCCTTACAGCAATTATGCTATAAGGGGCTTAGCAGTTTGAATTATCAAATTAAGCAGGCTTTGCCGATGAAATAGAATCTTCGCCAAAATAACCGCTTGAGGACGGATAGCGGCCATCACTATTAGGTCCTCCCGTAGCACTCACAATCCACTCTGGGCCTTCAAAACCGGTGCCTTTATATAGCTTCCATGTACCCGAAAGTACAATGATGGATGAAATGGCATCATTAATCAGTACATTTTGTAAGTTTGATTCTGCTCCGTACAAGGTAACCATTTGCCCACGATAGTCGCCGTGCCTGAACAACATAATTGTAGTTGCAGTTGCATCAGGAAACGCTCTTAACGATGATAGCGAATCATTTCCAACGCCCATTGCAGCACCATCAGAATAATTGCCTTGCGTAAGAATACTGCTCGTCCCGTCAAAATTAGCTGACGAATAAAGAATCCAGTTGTTTCCTTCAGTTTTGCAAGAAGAAGTCATGTCGTTAAAGTTGTAGTTGGCCAAATTTTCTATGGGACAAGAAGTTTGAACAGTTCTACCTTCATAGTTTTTCCCTTCGTAAAGTGTAATTTTTGATGCCATATCAATTAATAGTTAGTTGGTTTGATATACAATACTAAATCATTGCTCTACTCTAAAACTCCTTATTTATACGTGAATTGTAATATGGGTATATATACAGATAAGGGGGGTAGCATGCTTCGCTTGTTTCAAAAGACTAATCCATTGTTATTATTTTCCTACCATTCCCGCTACAATTTTGGCAGACGATAATACCAGTGGTATGCCGCCACCGGGATGAACACTACCCCCCACGAAGTATAGACCTTTAATTTGTTTTGAAAAATTGGGGTGGCGGTAAAACGCTGCCATACGGGTATTACTGCTGTTGCCGTATAACGAACCGAGGTAGCTTTGGGTAAGACTTTCTATGCCGCGCGGATCGAGTATTTTTTCGGTGACTATGTGTGAGGCAATATCAGTATTTAATACCCTATTTATTTTAGTAATAATATTTTGACGTGCTTCTGCAATCAGCTCATCCCAGTTTTGCCCGCTAATGTGCGGGGTATTTATCATCACAAACCAGTTTTCGCAACCGGCGGGGGCATCGTCAGTCTTGTATTTACTGGTAATGTTTATATACACAGTGGGGTCGCTATGAATTAATCTTTTTGTGAAAATAAAATCGAATTCCTCCTCATAATTCTCGCTAAATAAAATATTGTGCAAATCGAGTTTAGGGAATGATTTATTAACGCCCCAATAAAAAATAAGTGCCGACGATGAACGGGGTTGATTAATTATCTTTTTGGGCAGTTTAGCCTCGGGTAACAGGTGTTTGTAAGTGAAATAAACATCACAGTTGCTAATCGCAACGTCAGCAGTTTGATAGTGGGTAGTCGGTGGTTTTTCATCCTCTAACTTCAGACTACTGAATTCTATCCCTTTCACTCGCCTTTTTTCGCATACAATTTGTTCAACTTTGGAATTTAAATGAATTTTAACGCCTGTTTTGTTACACAGGTGCAGCAACCCCTCTGTAATACCGTGTATGCCTTTGTTGGGGAAGTATGCGCCGATACCGTACTCCAAATGCGGAATAATATTTAGCGTTGCAGGAGCTTGGTATGGGTTTGAACCGTTATAGGTAGCATATCGTTTAAATAAACGGCGGGTACGACTATCGTTAAAAGATTTATCAATAACATCCGCCATTGTTGAAAAAGCTCCTATTTTATAAAAATTGGTATACCCGTTTATTGCCACTTTTGAAATATAGGTGCTTAGTTTATGCAGTGATTGCTCTAAAAACAATGATTTAGTAACCTTATATATCTTTTCTGATTTGGAAAGAAAATTTAAAACACTTTCAGCATTATCGCTTGTTTTTTGTTCAATTTCAACAGCAAATCGTTCTGGTTCTACGTGGGCTAAAATTTCTGTTCCGTCTTCAAAAAAGTAATTACAGATACTATTTAATCGTTTGTGTGGAAAATGTACAGCTATATCCTCCTCGCAAAGCGTAAACAATTCCTCAATATATTGCGGCATCGTAAATAACGAAGGCCCTGCATCAAAACGGTAACCGTTCATCTCAAACGATGAGGCTTTACCCCCAACGTATGCGTTAGCCTCATATACTTCCACATTGTGCCCTGCTTTGGCTAAGCGTATAGCCACTGCCAAACCACCTAAGCCTGCACCAATCACGGCTATTTTCATATCCCCGTTGGTTCGGTTTCAGAAGCATCCTCTTCGGGTTCATCTTCACGCACAAAACGTTTTTGCAATCGCTCATAAATAGCAATATTCATCAGCAGCAGTAACATTTTATACATGGTATCCTCAATGGGAATAGTGCCTAATCGGATGCCTGCGTTTTCAATATCGTTATATATTACCACAGGTTTTGCGGTTAATATGCCGTTTATTATAAAAAAGGGGATTAAGCACACCAAATAAGCCATATAAAACCTACCCAGCCATTGCGCGCGGTTTACCACAAGCAATTGCATTAAGTATGCTCCCAGCAAAATAATGGTAGCCGCCGTGTATAACTGTCCGTAATTAAAATATAAAGCTACGGCAAGGCCTACAATAAGCAGTACCGTAAACGGTATGGCTATGTTTTTAAAGTAATCTTTGGGAATATATGCTATTAAGCATTCGTACACGAATACACACGCGTATGGAACGGTAAAGAAAAACAGTACTTCTTCAACAGGTAATCCAAAAAATTTTGTGCCTAAAATATAATTATCGTTAAAACTCCAAACGCCCCAATCGGTAAAGAAATAATCCCAAATAAGAAAGAAAACCGCAACGCTAACAAGGGCAGGAAAGAGGTATTTCCACTTTTTGTAAAAGGCTACCTTTTTATCAAACGAGAGCAAAAACGGAAATATAAATGCCCCAATATTTAACAACAGGTATAACGATTTCATCGAGTTATATAATTATTGGTTTGCCTCAAGTTTTCTAAACTCGGCCAAGCATTCCATATATTCTGATTTTTTGAAATAGATAGGTTTAATCTGCCCCAGCCATTGCACCTTAGCACCTATTCCTTCAGGAAAATTCTCT
Source organism: Bacteroidia bacterium (assembly GCA_035906255.1). Lineage (GTDB taxonomy): Bacteria > Bacteroidota > Bacteroidia > UBA8524 > UBA8524 > SB11. Next base: position 475,771 of record JAMIFM010000029.1, on the reverse strand, counting down.
CCCCCACTAATATCTAACCCAAGTTTTTCCCATATTACATAATCGCCTTGTGTTTTTGCTTGCGCAACAATGGTAGTACAACTAAGGTCAAGGTCTTCAGGACACATCAATACAGGTGCAAGGGTGGTTTTTCCTTCTTTGGGCAATATTCTGTCCAACACCATTTGATATTCTTTTTCATCTGCAAATACCGGTAGTATGGTGGGTATTAAGCCCAAATATTCTTCTTCGGGATAAAACTCATCAATATATACATCCAGTGTTTCATCATTAATGGTAATGGCCAAGTGTTCGTGTGCAGCAAAAATAGTTTTTCGCATCTCGGCCTTTATGGTGCTGGTAGTATATTTCATGCCCTAAAGTTTTGCCAAAGTTAGGCAATGATTTTTGCATAGCAGTGTGCGCTGCTTACAGCCTGTTTATTTTGAATTTTATATACGAGGTGGCAAACAGCAATAGTTTTTCAGTGTTGTTTACCCTTACCCTGCTTTCCATAATCTTTTTAGGCTCTAACTTATTTATCTTGTTCAGCAGCCTGTAAAAATAAATGTATGCTATATATACCCCAAACCGACTGCTTATGGGTAGCTTGCGAATGCCTTTCAACGCCTCGTTAAAGTCGTTTTCTATATCCTGTTCTATCTGTTTTTTGATGTTTTTATCAAAATTGCCGTAAAAATCAACATTGGGAAAATAGATACGCCCGCGTTCGTTAAAATCAGATTTTAAATCACGTAAAAAGTTAATTTTTTGAAAGGCCGCCCCCAGTTTGCGGGCAGGCTCAACAAGGGTGTTGTATTTTTCACAATTGCCTTCGCAAAATACTTTCAGGCACATCAGCCCCACCACTTCGGCACTACCGTATATGTATTTGTTAAAACTCTCGTGCCGGTAGCTGCGGTAGTTTAAATCCATTTCCATACTGTCTAAAAACGCATCTACCAACTCCATATCTATCCCATACTCGTGGTAGGTTTTTTGGAAAGCGTGCAACACAGGATTGTAACTCACCCTGTTTTCAATGGCTTCATACGTATCGCGCCTGAAATTTGCCAGCAATTGAGGTTTATCGAATTCATGAAAGGTATCAACAATCTCATCGGCATAGCGCACAAAGGCATATACGTTGCGAATGGGTGCCTGTAGCTTTTTTCCTAAGGCCAATATGCCCAAACTGAACGAGGTACTGTATGCCGAGGTAATTTCTTTGGCACAACGCTCGCAGGCATCACTAAAAAGCAGCATATCGGTGTTGTTGGTAGTTTTGGTTAGCATACCGTTTAGTTTTTAATAGTTATAGGATATTCTTTTTGTATTTGCTCGGCTACTACCTGCCCTGATATAAGCGAGGGCGGAACGCCCGGGCCTGGTACAGTAAGCTGGCCTGTATAATACAAGTTGGTTAGGTTTTTATTTTTTAATGCCGGTTTTAATATGGCTGTTTGGCGCAGTGTATTGGCAAGTCCGTATGCATTGCCCTTAAAGGCGTGATAATCGGTAATAAAATCGCGGTGGGCATAACTGCGTTTTACTACCACATGGGGTTGTATCGGAAACCCTAAGCGTTTCTCTAACCGTTCCATCACCATGTTGTAATATCGCTCGCGGGTTTCTTCGGTATCTTCTAACCCTGTGGCAACCGGTATCAGTATCATCACATTTTCGCAACCTTGGGGGGCAACACTATCATCGGTTTTAGAAGTAACCGATACATAAAACAATGGTTTATCAGGCCATTGGGGATGGTCGTAAATATCCTCGGCATGGGCTGCAAAATCTTCGTCAAAAAATAAGGTATGGTGCAACAACCCGTCTATCTTTTTATCAATGCCCAAATAAAATATCAGGCTGCTTGGAGCCAACGTGCGTTTTTGCCAATAGGCCTCGGTATAGTTTGCGTTGCCGTTTAGCAAACGGGTATCGGTATGGTGATAGTCTGCGGCTGTTACTACTATATCAGCATAAAAATCTCCGTTTGTTGTGTGCAGTTTCTCTGCCTTTTTCTTCGTAGTTTCAATTTTGGTAACTTCGGTATCAAAATGAAATTTAACGCCTACCTCTTTGGCCAATTTCACCATACCCTCAATTATTTTATACATCCCGCCCATAGGGTACCATGTACCCAGCTCAATATCCGCATAGTTCATCAAACTATACAAGGCGGGGGTTTTAGCAGGTTTTGCCCCTAAAAACAATACAGGAAATTCTAACAGTTGACGTATTTCAGGATTTTTGAAATAACTGCCAATATGGCTTTGCATAGAGTTGAACACATCCAGCTTAAGCATGCCTTTTATAAGGCTCAAATCCATAAACTCAGCCAATGAACGGCCGGGCTTATATACCAAACGGTTGATGCCTACATCGTATTTATAAGCAGCTTCGTTTAAAAACTTCTTTAAGTTTTTAGCAGCACCTGTTTCTTTACTCTCAAGCAATTTCCCTAAATCTTCTGCGCTTGAAGGTATATCCCAATAATCGTTTTTAAAGTATACCCTGTACGAAGGATTTAAACGGGTAAGTGTGTAATAATCGGCAGAGGTTTTCCCGAAATGGGAGAAGAATTTTTCAAATACATCGGGCATCCAGTACCAACTGGGGCCCATATCAAACGTATAACCGTCTTTTTCCCACACCCTGCACCGTCCGCCTGCTTCATTGTTTTTCTCAAGCACGGTAACCAAGTACCCTGCCTTGGCTAAAAAACACGCCGCAGCCAATCCTGCAAACCCTGAACCTATTACTACAATTTGTTTGCTCATTGGTGGTGTGTGTGGTGGTTAATAGCTATTCTGCCGTCATTCCATAAGCCTGCCCGTATGCCCACAATTTTTTGCGAAGCAATCTGCGGGCAACAAAAATGCGGGTTTTAACAGTGCCTATCGGAATGTTCAATATTTCAGCAATTTCATGGTATTTAAAGCCTTTATAATTCATTGTAAAGGTTTTTTTGAGGTCTTGGGGCAATGTATCAATAGCCTCCATCATATCCTTCATCATAAACTTACTTTCGGCATTATTGTCTACGGCATGGTTCGGAGAGTCAAGATAATAGGTATTATCCGTAGTATCAATAAAAGTATTGCGCTTCACCAACCTGCGGTAGTTGTTAATGAAGCTGTTTTTCATAATGGTGTATAACCAACCTTTAAGGTTAGTACCCTCTGAAAACTTATTGTGGTATGTAAATGCCTTTAACATGGTTTCTTGCAAAAGGTCGTTAGCATCTTCAACATTGCGGGTAAGCTGGTAAGCATAGTTACGCAATGGATGCGACTCACTTTGAACCATCAGGCTAAATTCAAGTTTTGTCATAATGTTTAACATTTTGATATAAAACTTAAACAAATCTATCAAACTGAAACAGATAAAGCAATAGTTTGTTTAATTTTTAATACAAAAGAATAAACAAAAAGCATGCCTTATTACCAACTAAGGTTGTTTCTTTACTAATACTATACGATTTGAAGGGAAGTTTGGATTTGTATTGCCGTTGCAAAAAGACTAATTGGCATCCATTGGCAAATATTTACGTAATTTGTTGCAAAAAGCGTGCTATTTTGTAGTTAGATACCAAAATGCTCTGTTTAGCACGGTATTTGTGAATGCGTAACGCCAAAGACTTTGTTTATCACTTTAGTTAATACCATTGAACAAAACCACTTTTTGGTGGTTACATTAAAAACCCATGATAGTTTCGGTTTATAGAAAAGGGCATTTTAATGCAGCCCACCGCTTGCACGTACCTGAATGGAGCGATGAAAAAAACCGTGAGGTTTTTGGCTTGTGCAATAACCCTAACTATCACGGCCATAACTACAACCTCACTGTGAAAGTGATGGGCGAGGTTGACCCTGTGACCGGTTATGTGATTGACTTGAAGGTTTTGAAAGACATTATTTTTGAAGAGGTGGAAAACCGTTTTGACCACCGCAACCTGAATCTTGATACCGAAGAATTTAAACATTTGAACCCCACTGCTGAAAATATAGCAGTGGTGATATGGAACAAATTGAGGCTACGATTAGATAAAAAATTAGAATTAACTGTAACACTGTATGAAACCGAACGAAATTATGTTGAATACTCCGGCCAATAATGGCGAAGGCATAGATATAATTGGCGACGACCATATTACTACTTCACACAAAACGCCCTTGCGTGACGATGCTTTTGAAATGGACAATGAGCTGAAAATGGAGCTGATTGAAAAACATTTTACTGAAATTATGCACGTTTTGGGACTTGATTTGACCGATGACAGCCTAAAGGGAACTCCCAAGCGTGTAGCTAAAATGTTTGTGCAGGAAATTTTTAGCGGACTTGACCCAAAAAACAAGCCGGCTATCACCCTGTTTGAAAACCGCTATAAATACAAGCAAATGCTTGTTGAAAAGGATATTTCGGTTTTCAGTTATTGCGAACACCATTTTGTACCTATTGTGGGTAAAGCCCACGTGGCATACATCCCCAACGGCAATGTGGTAGGGTTGAGCAAAATAAACCGTATTGTGCAGTACTATGCTAAACGCCCGCAGGTGCAAGAGCGTATGACCAAACAAATTGCTAATGAGTTGCGCGAAGCTCTGCACACGGATGATGTTGCGGTAGTGATTGAAGCAGTACATTATTGTGTGGCATCACGCGGGGTGCAGGATACTGCAAGCTCTACCATTACGGCAGAGTATTGCGGCCGATTTAATGACCCCTCTACCAAGCAAGAGTTTTTGAAGTATTTGGGTAAGTAACCGCCTATACCTGCTTGGTTAGATAATACATACGCTTCATAACTGCCAACATGACAAACCTGCCGCTTAGCATTATATTTGCAAAGCGTAGCATAGCTTACGCATCTTTTAATGAAAAACTTTTTTGAACTGCTTAAGTACGGTAAGGCTTACAAACGTTTTGCCTATCTTAATATTTTCTTCAACCTGCTGGGCATTGTTTTCGGGCTTTTTTCGCTGGCCAGTGTGATGCCTTTTTTGGATATCATCTTTAAGCCTGAAACTACTGAGTTGATAAAACCCCAAGCGGGTAGTGATTTTGGCAGTGTAAAGGCCACCTTGATGTATGAGATAGGCCAATTGGTGCAAGGAAATCCCAAGCAGGCACTTATCTATATCTGTGTAGTAATAGTAGTATTTACCATTCTTAAAAACGTGTTTGTTTATCTGGCACTGGTAAACCTTATCTCATTCCGCCAAAACACGGTAAGGGACTTGCGCGACCGTTTGTATAAGAAAGTGCTTCGCCTGCCCCTTTCACATTTCTCTGACGAACGTAAGGGTGACCTTATCTCACGCATGAGTGGTGATGTAACAGTAATTGAAGCCAATCTTAATGCCTCGTTGGATGCAGTTTTCAAGCAACCATTCAACATATTGGTAAGCCTTGTAATGCTAATATACATTAGCCCTATGCTTACCTTGATAGTATTTATTATGCTGCCGCTTGCCGCCCTTTTAATAGTTAAAATAGGCAAGGCGGTAAAAGCCCAAACTACCCGCCAACAAAGCAAACTGGGTGAACTAATAAGCAATTTTGAAGAAACACTGGGCGGTATGCGCATTATAAAAGCCTTTACCCGTGAACCCTTTTTCCTTCGGCGTTTTTTAAAGCAAAGCCAATTACTCAACCGCATTTCTATTGGTATTGCCCGCCGCAGTGATATTGCCTCACCGCTTACAGAAACAATGGGTATTACCATTGCAGCTATTATCCTGTATATAGGTGGAAGTTTTGTGCTTAGCAAGGATATGGGGTTGGACGGTTCGGCATTTATCTTTTACATTGTACTGTTTGGTATGCTGATAGCTCCTTCAAAATCGTTTTCATCGGCTTTTTACAGCATACAAAAAGGTTTGGCGGCCAAAGGCCGTTTGGAAGAGGTTTTTACGTTGGATGAGAAGATTACCGAGAAAAAAGATGCCAAAGCCGTTGCTGGCTTTAATAACTCAATTGTTTACAACAACGTATCGTTTGCATACGACAAAGACCCTGTATTGAGTGATATTTCGCTTGAGATTAAAAAAGGGGAGATGATTGCATTAGTAGGGCCTTCGGGCGGAGGTAAAAGTACATTAGCCGATTTATTGCCCCGTTTTTACGATGTTACAGACGGAAGCATTACTATTGACGGTACGGATATCAGGGATTACAAAATTGCATCGCTGCGCGGTGCCATGGGCGTTGTTACCCAAGAATCTATCTTATTTAATGACACGGTGTATAACAACATTGCGTTTGGTAATTATGATGTAACCGCCGAGGATATTGAAAATGCAGCCCGTGTGGCCAATGCCCACGAGTTTATTGTGAACCTTGACAAAGGCTACCAAACTAATATTGGTGAGCGGGGAAGTAAACTTAGCGGCGGCCAACGCCAGCGTATTGCCATTGCCCGTGCGGTGCTTAAAAACCCTGATATTTTAATTCTTGATGAGGCAACTAGTGCCCTTGATACCACCAGTGAAAAACTGGTGCAGGAAGCCCTGAATAATTTAATGAAAAACCGCACCAGTGTTGTAATTGCCCACCGACTTAGCACTATACAAACGGCTGATAAAATAGTAGTGGTGCAAAAAGGACGTATTGTGCAAACAGGTACACACAATGAATTACTGAACCGCGAAGGTTTGTACCGCGAATTATATGAGTTGCAAAAACTGGGAGTGAATTAGTCAATCCCAGCTCTTTGTAAGTAGAAGAAAAGCCTCCTTTGGTCTGAAGCGACGCATCTACAACCTTTTTTAATTATTTTGCGTTAAGGATATACTATGCGGAGCGTGGCGCGAAATATTGCTGTAATTTGTTTATTGCTGGCGGGTTTTACCTGTTTGCAGGCACAACATCGTTTACTACCTTACCGCTTCTACTTTTCAATGAGCCCTACGGTAAGCACTGGGGCTACGTTTGAGGGCGGGGGCACTGTGGCTGCAACACCCAATATCACAGGGACTCATTATTTATATCCGCTGTTTTCGTTTTTATGGGGCAGACCCAACCCGCAATATACTCCGCTGCAAAATTTTGCCCGTAAATTTAATTACTCGCTGTTTTTTGAGTTATCGCTGCATCGCCAGCACTCTATAAGCACCGGGTTTGAAATCGGTGCGCGAGGTTACCGCATCCACAGCGACCAAAGCGATGATTTTATCGTAATGTACCGCAATCTTAATATCCCGTTATTTTATACATACACTGCCAAAATGGGTAATTACTGGAAATGGCGTATGAATGCAGGCGGGGCAATTAACCGGGCTACATCGGTACCAAAGCTTACGTTTGAGGTGATTGAAATTAAAAAGCATCCTGTGATTTACCCAACGGTGTTTGTTGGAGCTGAAATCGCCTATCTGCATGCAAAAGGCCCGTTTACATACGGGGTTGAATACCATCACGGGTTTACCAACGTGATTGACCACCGTTATTATGCATTGGATTATGTGAAAGGGTTGAAAATACTCTCCAACGGTTCACATTTCAGGCTGAATATTAAATGGTTTTTTGCATCGGGCACTTTTAAAGTAAAGGCCAAGCCCAAAGAAGAAATACAATTTGTAATTACCCCCGACCCATTGGGCAGCGTTGTTTATCGTGTTAAAAAAACTCCGGTGCAAAAAAAGGTGCAAAACGCCAAAATACACGTGTGTGTACGTGACGACCAAACGATTGACGGAGACAGCGTAACGCTTGAGTTGAACGGATTAATTTTAGCCCGCACGGTATCGTTAGACAAAACGGAACGTTGCTACGAAATTGAGCTGGATACAACTAAAACAAATGAGCTTGTTATACATGCGCTAAACTTAGGGCGTATTCCCCCTAATACCTACGAGGTTATCTATTACGACGGTGAACGCCGCGAGGTGTTGAACCTTAAATCCGATATGAATAACAGTAGCGTTATTCACTTTGAGGTTGACCCGAATTTTAAACGGGAGTAACCCTCCTTTTATTTAAGCACAGGTAGAATATTTGCGTCATTGCGAGGAGGAGGTACGACAACGAAGCAATCTGTTTGCTATTTCATAAACAGCTTTTGGACAGGATATGAAATCCCGTCCTTTGGAATTACAGCGCGTAGCAGGGTTTAAAACCCTGCTGCGCGGAAAACAGACACAAAGGCAGGTTTTATACCTGTCGCCAAAACGGGTGCAATACAAAACCTAATTTTCCGTTACCAATAGCAATAAAGCACGGTGAAATCAATAGCCTTTATTTTTACTTTATTTACAATTACTGTAAATGCTCAAAAAATCGAACCGGGGGTTTATACCCGTTCATCTTTTGAAGGGGGAACTACTTTTGATTTTCATCCTGATAAATCGGTTACACACTCTTGGTTTTGTTCTGCTTTCTTAATGGAAGGAGTAGCGAACTACACTTTAACAGACAGTCAATTAATACTGTCGTACATCCAGCACCCACTCGATACATTCACCCCCGAGATAGCTGTTGAATACAATGACCAGGTACAAAAAGACAGCATAGAAATAGCGATATTATTAATAGACCCGTTAGGTAGCTTTTCTTTCAACCTGATAGTACCTGATAATTATTTAGCCTTAGAGCCATTCAACAACTCTTTTTATAAAGCAAAGTTTAAAGTTTCTGTTACTTCACTTCCTTATACTATAATCACGTCTCTCGCTAACTGCTTATATAGCAATAGCATATCTGTTATAATAGAAAAGCCCCTAAATACTTATATTGGAATTGACACCTCACCTTATAGTGAAAATAATTTCGATAAATATTTGAAGCAGGGCCGAAAAGATACTTTTGATATTAAAGATATTACCGCAGAAGGGTTCAGTATCATTGAAAACAAAGAGTCCGAAACCCCATCCTTTACCCGCTATATAAAACAATAAACCCCGCCTTTTGGGCAGGGTTATGAGTTTTTTGCACCGTCATTCCGAACTTGTTTCGGAATCTCATAAATATATTTCGTGAATGAGTAATGAGATGCCGACCTGCGTCGGCATGACGGGAGTATTATTAAATACCGAAAGCGGCTTTAACTTTATCTACGTAATCAAGTTTTTCCCAAGTAAACAATTCTACTTCCAACTCTTTTTTGGCACCGTCAGGTGTGTAGAACGTTTTGGTAACCTCTTCGTTTTTGCGACCCATGTGTCCGTATGCAGCACTTTCGCTGTAAATAGGGGTACGCAATTTCAAACGTTGCTCAATGGCATAAGGACGTAGGTCGAAGATTTGCTCCACTTTGCGAGCCAATTCACCATCGCCCATGTTCACTTTTGATGTACCATAAGTGTTAATGTACAAACCGCAAGGCTTGGCCACACCGATAGCGTATGATACCTGCACCAATACTTCGTCGCAAACACCCGCAGCCACCAAGTTTTTAGCTATGTGACGGGTAGCATAAGCCGCGCTACGGTCAACTTTTGAAGGATCTTTACCGCTAAATGCACCACCACCGTGAGCACCTTTACCACCGTAAGTATCTACAATGATTTTACGACCTGTAAGACCGGTATCGCCGTGTGGGCCACCGATTACAAACTTACCTGTAGGGTTAATGTGGTAAGTAATGTTTCCGGTAAACAACGATTGCAATTCAGGTTTCAAAGAAGCTTTAACACGAGGGATAAGGATGTTTACCATATCATCGTATATCTTTTTAGCCATCTCTTCGTCAGTACCAAACTCATCGTGTTGTGTGCTGATTACAATAGCATCTATACGGGTAGGAACATTATCGTCGCTGTATTCAATAGTTACTTGGCTCTTAGCATCAGGGCGCAAGTAAGTAATATCTTTATTCTCGCGGCGAAGTGCAGCCAGTTCAATCAACAGTTTGTGAGCCAAATCCAACGCCAAAGGCATATAGTTTTCGGTTTCGCGGGTTGCATAACCAAACATCATACCTTGGTCGCCAGCACCTTGTGCATTTGCACGGGCTTCAAAATCTTGCGAAGCGGCACGGTCAACACCACGGTTAATATCATCACTTTGGTCGTGTATAGCACTCAACACGCCGCAGCTGTTTGCCTCAAACATATACTCGCTTTTGGTATAACCGATTTTAGCAATTACCGAACGGGCAATTTTTTGCACGTCTAAGTAAGTGTTGGTTTTTACCTCACCTGCAAGTACCACCTGTCCTGTAGTAACAAGAGTTTCGCAAGCAACCTTACTGTTAGGGTCAAACGCAAGGAAATTATCAATAAGCGCGTCCGAAATTTGGTCGGCTACTTTGTCGGGGTGCCCTTCAGACACTGATTCAGAGGTGAACAGGTATGGCATAGTTCAGTAATAGTTAAATTTTAAAGGCGCGAAAATAAGTAATTTTTTGTTGCAGTTGCTTTTTTGTAAAGCTCTTTTAAGCCTTTAGCAAATTGGAGGGTAAGGTTTTACTTATTCTAAAACAGGCGTAACCGTATAGCCTTCTTTACGTAATAGATTCATCACCCCGTAATCGCCTGCAAGATGGGCAGCCCCTACAGCAAAGAATGTGCTTTTTTCGGCAGCCATTGCCTTTATTTTAGGTATCCAGTTTTCGTTACGATTCTTTAAAAATATATCCCAATACTCTGTTAATGCCCCAAAGTTGCTGCGGGCAAATATCATCACCTTGTCCATTTCTTTGTTTTTGTAAATCGACACCATTTCCGCAAACATCTGTTTTTCTTGGTTCCATTCACGCACAGAACGTAGCAATTCTTTGGCTTGTATCGCATAAGGGATGGTATCAAACAGGTTCACCTGAAACTCGATAGTTTCCAGCTCCTTCACTTCTTTGTTATTGTTTCGCGCCAGTTGGGTAAGTTCGGTTTCGTATGATTTAATATCCGTACACCCTAATTGTAAAGGCATCATAGCAATAATTGAGAAAAACGGGGTAAACGATGACAGTTGATTAATGTCTGTTCCCAAACTATCTTGAAAAAACTTGCTCAGTTCTTTGTATTCGGCTTCAGTGTACAAATCTTTGAGTGTTTTGCCTTTCATGGCCATTGCCTGCATCAGCACCATTACATTCATGGGATTATCGGCATCCACTACTTCCAACACCAGTTGCTCGCTTTTTTTCATTTTTGCCAATAAGCTATCGCTCATTGTAAAATCATCCGCACACATCATGTGCATGGTGCCGTACAAATAGCTCTTTTGTTTAAGCCCGTTGCCGCTTATTTCCCACAGCCATGTATCAGATTTACCGCCTTTTTGTTTTTTGTTGGATGATTTTTCACGTTGTGCCTCTGCTGTGCTAACGAAAAACAGCAATGTAATTGCCAGTATAATTTTTGAAAATAGTTTCATTTAAAGGGATTTAGTTTTTCAAATATAGAAGCTGTGTTAAGTGCTGAATGCACATTTCATCCACACAACCCTGCCTTAAAAAATACTCAGTTGAGCTTCTTTCAGCTTAAAACTCTTACGATGGTGGGGTGTGGGGCCGTTGGCAATCAAAAGTTTTCGGTGGGCAAGGGTAGCATAGCCTTTATTCTGCGCCCAATTAAATTCAGGGTATTCGGCAGCCAGTTTCACCATACACTCGTCGCGGTGTGTTTTGGCAAGTATAGATGCCGCCGCAATATTCATGTACAAGCCATCGCCTTTTATCACCGTTTGGTGGGGAATAGCTTGATAGGGTTTAAAGCGGTTTCCGTCAACAGCAATCATACCCGGTTGGGGTGTTAACTGCGCCAATGCCTTGTGCATGGCCTTTATAGAAGCATTAAGGATGTTTATTTCATCTATCTCATCAACACTGCAAATACCTACTGCCCAAGCAAGGGCTTCCTGCTCAATAATAGGGCGTAAACTATCGCGTTGTGCCTCGCTAAGTTGCTTAGAATCGGTAAGCAGTTTGTTCTTAAACTTTGGCGGCAGAATAACGGCCGCAGCATACACAGGCCCGGCAAGACATCCGCGCCCGGCCTCGTCGCAACCCGCTTCGGGTACCTCAGTTTGCAGGCTTAGTTTTAGTGCCATCGTTTATTGCTTGTTCAATGCTTTGCCACAGCAAAATAGCGGTTTTTCCCCAAGTAAACACCTCGCTGCGCTCAATAGCTTTTTGGGTAAGCTTTTCACGCACATCTGCATTGTTTGCCATTTGCTGCAACGCATCTGATATGCTTTGTACTGAAAATGGGTCAACCAACAAACCTGCGTCTCCGGCTATTTCAGTCATTGATGAGGTGTTTGAAGTGATAACGGGTACGTGGCATTTAAATGCTTCAGTAATGGGTAAACCAAACCCTTCAAAAAAGGCAACGTACACCATGCAAATGCTTGCTGCAATGGTTGCCGAAAGGTCTTCATCGCTTAGGCGACCGGTGAATACCACATCGTTTTTGTATTTCATGGCCTCAAACACGGTATCCATTTCTTCGGTTTGCCATGCTTTGCGTCCCACTATTACCAATTGGGTGTTTTGGGTATCGGTTTGTTTAAAGGTATCAAAGGCTTTTAGCAGGTTACCTATGTTTTTACGAGGCTGCAATGCCCCCACAAATACAAAATAGGGCTTGCCTCCGGTGGTTTTTTGCTTTACGGCTGTTTTTTCAGTTTCAGGCAACTGAAAAAACTTATTGCTAACTCCGTTATATACTACATCTATCTTATCGTTAGAGATGTTGTATTGCTTGGCTATATCTTGTTTCGAAAATTCTGATACGGTAGCTATGCGGGCAGCCTTTTTAGCAAATTTGGGGAAATAATAGTTGTAATAATTACGTACCAATTTACCAATATCGTTGGGGCGATGGATAAATGCCAAATCGTGCATTACAGGTATTTGAGGTACGTTGGTGCGCAAACTTAAATACCCGTCGGGCGAGAGAAATACATCGGGTTTGTATTTTTTAAATACGAAGGGTATGCTCCACTCAAACCACAAGTACCACAATACGGGATGCCTTGCAGGTGGGGGTATTACTACAGGAATTATGTTTTTAGCAAACACAAATTCAGGGTCGTACTTCCTATCGAAAATAAAAATAAAGGTATGGTCAGGATGTTGTGTAACAAGCAGTTTAACGGTTTCAAAGGTAAAGCGGCCTATCCCCTCGAGTTTGTTTTTTAACAGAAACCGTGTGTTTATGGCTATTACCACCTTGCTTTGTGTTTATTGCCACTCCGCAGCGGCTTCTGAAAGTTCTTCAATCAGGGTTTTGTCTTTCTCAACAGCATTACCAATCACCACTACATCGGCTCCTGCATTCCACGCAGCTACGGCTTGTTTGCTACTACGTATCCCGCCGCCTACAATCACGGGCAAGCTTACACTCTTTTTCACCCTGCTGATAACTTCTTCGTTAATGGGTGTAGCGGCACCGCTGCCCGCATCCATGTATATCAGTTGCAAACCCAATAATTCACCTGCAAGTGCGGTTGCCATAGCTATATCGGGTTTATCAGCAGGTATGGGTATGGTGTTGCTTATGTATTGTACGCTGGTAATTTTTCCGCCGTCAATCAGCATATAGCCTGTAGGTATTACCTCAAGTCCTGATTTTTTAATAAACGGTGCGCTTTCTACGTGTTTGCCAATCAACAAATCGGGATTGCGGCCAGAGATAAGCGATAGTAACAATAACGCATCGGCCTGCTCAGTAAGCTGCATAGTGCCGCCCGGAAACAACATAACCGGTATATCGGTGTGTTGCTTAATGGTTGCCACACAACGGTCGGTGTTTCCTTCTGTAATTAAACTACCGCCCACAAAAATGTAATCTACTTGGGTGCGGTTGCAAATATCAATGGTTTTGGCAAGCCCCTGCTCAAAATCAGGGTCTATCAGCACGGCCAGTTGTTTCACCCCTTTTTGGGTTTTGTGTTGTAGTTGGCTTAAAATACGGGCTTGCATAGCGGCTATTTGGGCTGCAAGATAGGGTATTTTTTTAAACCCGTTGTAGCAAGCCTCTTTGCGTTATTGATACTATTTGTGTTTTTAATCTGCACTGCCCTTTAATTGCGTAATATCTCTTGCTATTGATAACAGGTGTATTATATCACCTTCTTCATTTTTTACCGGTGTTCCTTTTGATTCAAGCCATGAGTAGCCTCCGTTTTTCTTTTTGAACCTAAACTCTGTGAGGATTTCTTCCTGATTGTTGAGCAACAGTGAGAAAGCATTTTGTTCAATTACTGCTACATCTTCGGGATGAAAGAAATCATAAGGACTATGGTTCATTAATTCGTTTGAGGTGTACCCAGTTATCTGCTCACAATTGGGGCTAACGAACACTATTTTTCCATTGACTTTGTGCAGGCTTACAAAGGCGTTGTTATGCAATTGGCTCAATACTATAAACTCTTCTTCGGTCATGGTAAAATTATAACCGTTACACTACCAAATATAGCTAAATTTTAGGACTAAATGCCTAATTATTTACAGCAGTATTTGCCCGATGGTGAAGTAGATGGCTAACCCCAAAAGGTCGTTGGTGGTAGTGATAAAAGGGCCTGTGGCAAGGGCGGGGTCTATTTTGGCTTTATCCAGTAAAAGGGGTACTACCATGCCCAAAATGGATGCAAATATGATAACTGAAATTAATGCTGTACCAACAGTGAAGCTAAGGCTTTCGGGACTGCCGATAATAAAGTTATATCCTAATATTACTAACGAACAAATAAGCCCGTTGATAAGGGCAACTGTAAACTCTTTACCCAGTTTGGGCATTATGTCTTTAGTGCCCATTGTATTGTTTGCCAAACCCTGCACTACGATAGCCGAGGATTGTACCCCAGCATTACCGCCCATAGCCGCTACAAGGGGCATAAAAAAGGCCATTTGCGGGTGTATAAGCAATTCGCCCTCGTATAAGCCAACAACACGACTGCTGGCAATACCACCCAGCAAACCTATCAACAGCCAAGGTAAGCGGGCACGGCTAAGTATCCATACTTTATCGGTAAGTTCAACGTCTTCGCTGATACCCGACATTAACTGGTAATCTTTATCGGCTTCTTCTTTAATAAAGTCAACCACGTCGTCAATGGTAATGCGCCCCATCAACCGCCCTAAGGCATCAACAACGGGCAAAACCACAAGGCCGTATTTGTTCATTATCTGCGCCACCTGTTCGCCGGGTGTGTGCGTGGTAACTTCTTGTATATCGGGGTTGTATATGCTGCCAACTTTTTCGTGGGCAGGTGAAAGCATAATGCTTTTAAGCGATACGATGCCTTTTAAGCGGTTTTTGCTATCCACCACATATACCGAATACACTGTCTCAACGTTTTCGGCCTGTTTGCGTATCTCTTCCACGCATTCGGCAAGCGTCCAGTCAATGTTTACTTTTATCAGCTCTTTTGCCATCAAACCGCCCGCAGAATCTTCTTTGTACCGCAGCAGCGAGGTAACATTTCGCACTTGCTCCTCATCGGTAAGCAAGGCAATAATTTCCTCGGTCATGTCGGCAGGCAGGTCGTTCAGCAAATCCGCCGCATCATCAGAGTCCATGTAATCCACAAACTCTTTGGCAATATGGTCGGGGGTATATAGTTTTAGCAGTTTTACCCTCAAGTCTTCATCCAAAGAACTAAGCGTGCTTACTGCATCTTCTTTCGAAAGCAGTTCCAACACCTCTTGCATCTCTTCGGTAGTGAGGCTAAAAAATAATTCGGCAATATCTTCGGGGTACAGCTCATTAAGCAACAAGCGCAGCTTTTCCATATCGCCTTGGGCGAGGTAGGTTTTTATATCTGCCTTGAGGCCTTTGGTGAGCAGTTCTGACATTGTGTGTGCTTGTAGGTTATGCCCTGCGGTGTTCTTGCACCAATTGTGTGAGAGCAATAAACTCCTGAACGTTTAGTTCTTCAGGCCGCAATTTAGCAAAATCAGTGTTGCCAAACACCTCATCAGGAAGGTTAAATTTCTTTAAACTGTTGCGCATGGTTTTGCGCCGCTGGTTAAAGGCTGTTTTTATTACGTCTTTATACAAACTTTCGTTACACTCAAGCTGCTGCCGTTGGTTGCGCACAATACGCACCACACCCGATTTTACTTTGGGCGGCGGGTTAAATACGTGTTCGTGTACAGTAAATAAGTATTCGGTATCGTAATAGGTTTGCAGTAATACTGATAAAATGCCGTAGGCTTTGGTGCGGGGTTTTGCATTAAACCGTTCAGCTACTTCTTTTTGAAACATCCCCACCAACTCTGGTATTTGGTGGCGGTTATCCAGCATTTTAAATATTATCTGACTACTGATGTTGTAAGGGAAATTTCCTGCCAGCGCAAAGGGTTCGGTAAGATGTTTTTGCAGGTGGATTTTTAAAAAATCTTCTTCTAATAGCCTGCCTTGTAGTTGAGGATAATGTTGTTTTAAGTATGCTACCGATTCGGTATCTATCTCAATGCACCACGTTTCAAAACGGGTGTCTTGTAGCAAAAATTGGGTAAGCACGCCCATACCGGGGCCTACTTCAAGCACCTGTTTGTAGCCTTCGCCGCTAAGGCTTTGGGCAATGTTGCGGGCAATATTTTCATCTTTTAAAAAATGTTGCCCAAGATGTTTTTTGGGTGCTACCGTCATACTCTTATCCTCGCCGGGCTATCTCCACCCCGTTATTAATTTTATAAACTAACCTCGATTATTATTTTTCGCCGTACACAACGTGCAGCAGTGTTTCGCCCACTGCTTGCAGGGTGTTTTTGTTTACAACGTCCATATCATCGTTGTGGGTATGCCAAAAATCACCAAACCCACCGCTGGGTTTCACGTGTATAATATCAATACATGGGATACCTGTAGCTCGGTTCACATAGTAATGGTCGTCAATTATCCCGCCGTATTCGGTATATAAAAAGTGGTTGTAATGGTTAAGGCTGCCTGCGGCATCCCAAACTTTGCGTAATACATCAGGGGCGGTTTGTTTTGAATACCCCTCTAACAAAAAGGTGGCGTTGGCTGCTCCCACCATGTCCAACAAGATACCGTAATTGGCTTTGTAGCCTGCTTTGTGGGGAGTTTTACCCCAGTACTGCGACCCTAAACAGTATGAGTTTTCAACTTCTGATTTTCCCCAGTCTTCAGCATCAAAAAAGATAATATCAACGCCCCAAGTTGGCTTTTTAATGCTTAGCTGACGAGCCACTTCTAACAACACTCCTACCCCGCTGCCGCCATCGTTTGCGCCTAAAATGGGTTTGGTTTGGTCTTTGGTGTCTTCATCAGCCCAAGGACGGGTATCCCAATGGGCAAACAGCAAAATGCGGTTGGTAGCCGTAGGATTAAACTCGCCAATTATGTTTTTTATAGTGATGTTGGTTTTATCAGCGGTAACGGCTTGCCCTTGTTGCAGGATAACGTTATCAGCATATTTTTTCAACTCGCTGTACAGGTATTGAGCACATTTGGCGTGAGCAGCAGTACCGGGCACACGCGGGCCAAACTCTACCTGTTTTTGCACATAATAATGGGCCGTATCTCCGCTAAATGCAGGAGCAGCCACCGGCTGTGCGGGAGTTGTTTTGGTGCCTGTATCGGTACCGTTATTATTGTTGTGCCGAGGTTTATCGGGTTTGCAAGCGGCCAGTGCCAATATTACTGCACCTATATATACCAGTTTCTTCATCTCTATGTGCACTAACGTTTTTTAGTTAAAAATATGTTTACTTATCTGCAACAGATTTATTCAACACTAAAAGTAGTGCCTTCTTTACCGTCTTTCAATTGCACTCCGGCCTCTTTTAATCTGTCGCGAATAATATCGCTGGTAGCAAAATCCTTTTTATCCCTTGCTTCTTTGCGCAGGGTAATAATCAGTTGCATCAAATCTTCCACTAAGTCGTCGCTTCCTTTTTCTTCTTCCTTCAAACCCAATACATCAACTAAAAAAGTATCAAACAGTTGTTTCAAAAGGGCTTTATCTGCTTCGGTAATGGTTTCTTTACCGTCGTTCACGCTATTGGCAATGCGGGCTGCTTCAAACAATTGGGCAATGGTAATGGGTGTGTTTAAATCCTCATTCATTGCGGCGTAAGCATCGTCAATAAGTTGCTGAATGTTTGATGTTGATGAGTCTGTGGTTTTTAAGCCTCCAACCAACTTATAAGCATTAAACAACCTTGCCAATCCCTTTTCGGCAGCTTGCAGGGCTTCGTTGCTAAAATCAATAGTGCCGCGGTAGTGTGCCTGCAATACAAAAAACTTCAACGTCATGGCACTATACGGTTTCTCAAGCAGGTGGTTAGTACCTGCGTACAAATCCGTCATGTTGATGCCGTTATTAAGCGATTTAGCCATCTTTTGGCCATTCACCGTGATCATATTATGGTGCAGCCAGTATTTGGCAGGTTGCTTGTGGTGGCAAGCGGTACTTTGGGCTATTTCACTCTCGTGGTGGGGAAACAATAAGTCCATTCCGCCGCCGTGTATATCAAACTCCTGACCCAAATATTTATTACTCATGGCCGAGCACTCAATGTGCCAGCCGGGGAAACCAACGCTCCACGGAGAATCCCAGCGCATAATGTGTTCAGGAGCGGCTTTTTTCCAAAGGGCAAAATCATTGGCGTTACGCTTCTCATCTTGTCCCTCCAATTCACGGGCGGCATTACCGGCACCTGCCATCAGGTCTTCCAAAACACGGCCGCTAAGTTTACCGTAGTCGTGTGTTTCAGCGTATTTTATCACATCAAAATACACCGACCCATTCGACTCATATGCCAAGCCATGCTCCATAATTTTGGCAATCATGGCAATTTGTTCGGGTATATGACCCGATGCAAGCGGCTCAATGCTAGGTGGCAAAATATTTAAACGTCCAATGGCTTCACGGTAGCTATTGGTATATAACTGGGCTATTTCCATAGGCTCCAGTTTCTCAAGGCGTGCCTTTTTGGCAATTTTATCTTCGCCTTCATCGGCATCATCCACCAAGTGGCCAACATCGGTAATGTTACGCACATAGCGAACTTTGTAGCCCCTGTGCACCAAGTAGCGGTGCAACACATCAAAGGTGATAGGACCGCGTGCGTGCCCCAAATGCGGCGGGCCGTACACGGTAGGACCACACACGTACAATCCCACAAACGGGCCATTAATAGGTACAAACTCTTCGAGCTGGCGGTTATAGGTGTTGTATAATTTTAGTGGTTCCATTTGGTGCAAAAATAGAAGTTTTAGTGGTGATTTGCTTTTTAAATCCTTGTAAAATCCTTGTCATGTTCAATGGGTTCTAAAGATAGGAGTTTAAAAACTCCTGCTGTTACAATTACCCTCCTGTAAAGGACTTAAGTCCTTTACAGGAGGGTAATTACAAAAAAATAGGTTTTAGCCTGTTGTGATTAATCCCTCTACACGCTCTTTTCTTAATCACTAGGTATTGAAGCTCAGGTGAACGAAGACAAGGCAGCTTTAAGCCCATACTTTTCATTTAATATAATTGTCTCAACGCACTTGATTTTCAGCCGTCTGCCTATCTCTGATTAAAATCATGTTGTTTGTTAGGCCAAATATTGTTAACTTTCTAACAATTTCACTTTTAAACTACCTTGGCTTATGGCAATTTTTGGTTCACTCCTTTCTTGGTATTTCCGCCGCAGGATGCAGCAGGTTGAATATGCTATGACCCATGCAGCCGAAGTACAGCACCAAACGTTTAAAAGCCTTATTGAGCAAGCCCAAAACACCGCTTGGGGGCGTTTGTATGATTATAAAAGCATCCAAACCCCCGAAGAGTTTGCCCGCCGCGTGCCTGTGAGTACGTATGAGGAGTTAAAACCTTTTATTGAGCGCACAATGAGGGGAGAACAAAACGTACTTTGGCCAAGTGAAATTCGCTGGTTTGCAAAATCATCGGGCACTACCAATGATAAGAGTAAGTTTATACCTGTGAGCTATGAGGCATTGGAAGATTGCCATTTTCAAGGCGGCCGTGATGTGCTTACGGTATATTGCCACAATCACCCCGAAACTAAGATTTTTGCAGGCAAAGGCTTGGTGATTGGCGGCAGCCACAAGGTGAACAATTATAACGACAGCAGCAATTTTGGCGACCTTAGCGCGGTGATAATGGCTAATTTGCCTTTTTGGGTGAATTTTTTGAGAACGCCTGATTTGTCTATTGCGCTGATGGATGAATGGGAAGAAAAAATTGAGAAACTTGCGTTGGCTACGGTGAACGAGGATGTGACGAATATTTCGGGTGTGCCTACATGGACGGTGGTTTTGATGAACCGTTTGTTTGAAATGACGGGCAGGAAGGACATGACTGAGATTTGGCCGAACCTTGAACTATACATACACGGCGGGGTGAGTTTTGTGCCCTACCGCGAACAGTTTAAAAAACTGATACCTTCATCGAGTATGAATTACTTGGAGACCTATAATGCTTCGGAAGGTTTCTTTGGGTTGCAGGCGGAAAGCGGCCGCGATGATATGCTGCTGATGACCAATTACGGCATCTACTACGAGTTTATTAAGCAAGAAGAGTTATATACTACTGATAATCCCAAAACCTATACACTGGCTGAGGTGGAGGCAGGGCAAAACTACGCCATGCTGATTAGTACCAACGCCGGATTGTGGCGGTATTTGGTAGGCGATACGGTTAGGTTTACTTCGGTAAACCCTTACCGTTTTAAAATTTCAGGCCGCACCAAATTGTTTATTAATGCGTTTGGTGAAGAATTAATGATAGACAATGCCGAGATGGCAATGGCTGAGGCGTGCAGGCATACAAACGCCGTATTGCGCGATTATACTGCTGCCCCTATCTACTTTACGGAAGGTGAAGGCCAAAGTGCAGGCCACGAGTGGCTGGTGGAGTTTGAAAAAGCTCCCGAAAACCCGCAGGAGTTTAACACTATCTTAGATAATACCTTAAAAACTCTAAACTCTGATTACGAAGCAAAGAGGTATAAGGATATTGCTTTAAAACCTCCAAAAATCCATTTAATGGAACCCGGTGCTTTTCATAACTGGTTAAAAACAAAAGGTAAACTGGGCGGACAACACAAAGTGCCTCGCCTGAGTAATGACCGTGCTATTGTTGATGAAATTTTGGCATTGAAAAACGATTAATTTTTTGTGGCGGTTTTATGCTCATCCTTTAAACAGGACATAAAGTCCTTTTCTTTTAGGGGTGTTACCGCGACGGGTTTTATACCCGTCGAACTAAACATCCTTTCGACAAAAACCTGTCTTTTTACCAAAACTCCCGTTTCCAACTCCCCTATAAATTGTATATACTCGCTTAGCAATTTTTTGTGAACACTACACCACATATACAACGAGCCGAACTTTTGATGGAGTTGAGGCGATACGATGCTGCCCTTAAAGAATTAATGGAGGCATTGAAGCACGAGCCGGAGAATATATCGGTGTTTGAAAACCTCACTTGGTGTTTTTATAAGCAAAAACAATACGCCGTTGCCGAAGAATGGGCCGGTAAAGTAGTGGCTGCAAGTCCTGAAAGTTATAGCGGTTATTATTACCTATCCATTTGTGCAGGTTCGCAAGGGCAGTTAGAAAAGGCCAAAAAATATATCAACCAAGCCTTACAATGCAACCCCTACTGGTCGGGGTTATACGGTTATAAAGCTGAATTATTTGTTGCCGAAGAAGCATGGGAAGCTGCGGAGGCTGAAGCCCTCAAAGGGCTTGCCATAAACCCTGATGATAGGGTTTGCCAAAAAAACCTTACAGCAGCCCTTACCAAGTTAAGAGCAAAAGGCAAGCTGGAAGAAAGCCTGAAAATAGCTCTTCAACGCAGCCCCGATGATGCAAATACCCCCCTTTCGGCAGGATGGAGTTTATTAGAAACCGGAAATATAAAAGACGCCCGCAAACACTTTGAATCCGCCCTTGCCAAAAACCCCGAAGAACCGCTTACCAAAGAGGGGTTGTTAGAATCTATCAAGGCAAAAAATATACTGTACCGCTTCGTTCTTAAAATTGATTTTGCTGTTGCCGCCCGCCCGTATAGCGAAAGACGTTTGTTTTTGGCATTATTCACCCTTACCCTCATTTGTTTTGGTGTAATAGCCACGATAGATAGTATGTGGTGGTTGCTATTATTAGTGCCGCTTGCCCTTATACTGCAAGTATCGTGGTTGGTAAAAGATATTACCTCATTGGGTGTGTACTTGTTCAGCAAAAAACATAAACACTTATATACCCCACGCCTCCCTGATATATATTACTTAGCTAACCAAGGCGTATCGTTGGCCTTTTTTGTTTTTACTCTTAATTTTTTTCGTGATACTGCTGATTATGGCGGCCCATTGGTGTTTGTAGGGGCGGTAATACTGTTTTTAACCGTTGTGTGGCGTAAGCATTATATACACCTGCAAGCAACACACAACCGCAATGTATGGTTTGTATCGATAGGGCTTTCGGCGGTTGTGGGGCTCTTATTTCTTTTTTACCTTGTAACAGGAGCTCTCGAAACCCTTGGTTTCCTATTTTTTATTGGGGTAATATACGGTTGGATGATTGATAAGATTTACACTTGGAAGATATTTAATTAATGGAAGTACAACGACATATCGAACGGGCAAGGCATTTACTGAACATTAATCGTCATGCCGAAGCTATAAAAGAAATGAACGCCGGGCTGGCTATTGAGCCTCAAAATACCGAGTTGTTATCCATAGCATCCAGTTGTTATTACGAAACGGGGGAATATGAACGTTCGTTGGCATTTGCCCGCCAGTGGTTGAATGCCGAACCCGATAATCCGTTGGTGCATTACATAATGGCCATTAATTATGAACGCACCGAAAAAATGGAAAAGGCCAAAAGCCATATCCAACAAGCGTTGGCATACAACCCTACCGATGCTGATTACTGGAGCGCACTGGCATCATTTTATATGCCCGAAAGGGATTGGAACAAAATGCTTGAGTATGCTGAAAAGGGGCTTGAGTGTGACCCTGAGCATTCGCAAAGCCTTAATTTTAGAAACCTTGCCCTTACTAAGCTGGGTCGTGCAGAAGAGTTACAAGTGGGTATTGAAGAATCGCTGGCGGCTAACCCCTCGGATGCACATACCCATGCCACAGTAGGTTGGACTAAACTCGAAATTAGGAAGTATAAAGAAGCACGCTTTCATTTTGCGGAAGCATTACGCCTACAGCCGCACAACGATTGGGCACGAAGCGGTATGATTGAAGCCCTGAAGGCCAAAAACGTTTTTTACCGCCTGTTTTTAATGTACTTTTTTTGGATTGCCAAGTATCAACGCCAATCACAATGGGCAATTATAGTGGGTATATACGTAGGTACCCGCTTTCTTAGGGTGATGGCTAAAAGTGTACCTATACTATACATACCCTATGGTATTTTTATTGGCGCGGCGTACTTAACGTGGATTATTGAGCCTTTGTTTAACTTATTTGTGCTGATAGACCGCTATGGCCGTTACCTGCTAAACCGTCGCGAGAAAACAGGAGCTGTTTTGGTTGGCAGTGGTGTCTGCTTGGCCATTGGTTTGGGGTTGGCATACTTATACAATAACAACGA
Organism: Bacteroidia bacterium; assembly: GCA_035906255.1. Lineage (GTDB taxonomy): Bacteria > Bacteroidota > Bacteroidia > UBA8524 > UBA8524 > SB11. Next base: position 452,312 of record JAMIFM010000029.1, on the reverse strand, counting down.
TTTACTGCTGTTTCCTGCCATCTACTTTGCCACAATTGTAATACCTGTTGCTTCTTTTTATGGTTTAGACGAAGATAGCCGCAACTTAAAAACCATTGGTATTTATACCATCACATTAGCTGTATTGGGTGTTGTTTCGGTGCTGTTGCTGGTTTCTAAAAACGATGCGGGACTTATTACCGGAATGCTGTATTTATTGGGTATGTGGACGTTTGGCTGGGTAGCTAATTATTTAAACAGTCGTTAAGCGTGCGTGATTCTAATTACATAGAACGGGGCAATGCTTTGTTGCGACTTCAACGCTACGAGCAAGCTATTGAGCAGTTTGGCAAAGCTGTGGCGGCTAATATCAACGTTGCGTACGCCTATCAACAAATGGCCTATTGCTATTTGCGGCTGCACGATAATAAAAATGCAAACTTGTGTGCAAACAAAACACTTGAGCACAGCCCCGACTGCGATTATGCTTTTTACGTAAAGGCATTTGTTAAACGACGGAACAAGTTTGCTTTTGACGGACGGGAATACATTTTAAAAGCCATTGAAATAAATCCCAACGTGGGGTTTTATTATGGTGAACTGGCCAGAAATTATATGATTGCAGAGGCATGGGAGCAAGCAATTACCGCAGCCAAAACAGGGTTAAACCTTACACCTGAGGAAGAGAATTGCTGGATGGTATTGATAAATGTTTACCACAAAACTAAAAAGGAGCAAGAATTTGAGGAGGCTGTTAAAACATCCCTTGAACTGCAACCCAACAGCGAGTTGCTGCATGAAACTATCGGCACTGCTTATTGCTTAGCCGGAAATACTGAAAAAGGGAAAGAACACGCACGGGCATTACTTCAAATTAATCCTGCTACCAAAAGCAGGCTTATACGTTTACCACAACTGGGCTTGCTAAATCCAAGCGACCCTTTGTATGTGAATCTTGAAGACACGGGAAATACTTTTGATGGAGCTCTTTGGGCAGTAAAGGCCATCGTTTTTGTCCTTCTTCTTATAATGTCTATCGGCACGTGTAATTAATCACGCAAACAGGTTGTATTTTAAAATACACCAAATGGCACGGAAACCATCACGCCAGCCAATTTTTTTGCCTTCTTCGTAAGTACGTCCGTAATAAGAAATGCCTACTTCGTATATACGTATTTTGGGTATTCGGGCAATTTTTGCCGTTACTTCAGGTTCAAAACCAAAGCGTTTTTCTTTCAACTCAAGTCCCTGTATCACATCGCGTTTAAAAACCTTGTAGCACGTTTCCATATCGCTAAGATTTAGGTTGGTAAACATGTTGCTTAAAAACGTAAGAAACTTATTGCCTATGGTATGCCAGAAGAATAAAATACGGTGGGGTCTGCCACCCATAAAACGGCTGCCATACACCACATCGGCAAAGCCATCGGTTATAGGGCGAATTAATATCGGATATTCCTGCGGGTTGTATTCAAGGTCAGCATCCTGTATCAATACTATATCGCCCGTAGCTTGTTTTATACCTGTATGCAACGCCGCACCCTTACCCATGTTTATTGCATGGCTGTAAAACACAATGGGCAAATCAGGGTTGTTTTTCATGTACCGCTCCACCGCCTCTACAGTATCGTCTTTACTGCAATCATTCACCACAATCACCTCTTTTTGCATACCGCCCTCTAACTGCACAGCCTTCACCTTATCCAATATAAGGTGTATGGTTTTCCCCTCGTTGTAGGCAGGTATAACTATCGAAAGTTTATTGAACATCCGTTAAAAATTTGTGCAAAGAAAACAAATTAACGGCAAAAGGGCTGCCTTTAGCACATTACTTAGCGGCCAATAAGGTTTTTTCTTATTTTTGTTCATCACGTCGTATGAAAACCATTTTAACCACCGTATTAATCTGCATTACGCTTTGCAATTTTGCCCAAACCGGTAAACAACCTGCCAAGGGCAAAACCCCTACGCCATTAGAAACACATAAGAAGATTTATGAGATGGCGGTGCAAAATGCCGATGCATCTGTGGCTATAAACAGTTTATACTATATAATAGCCGAGGAAGGCAAAAACAGCTTGTACAGAGATACGCTGGCCTTGTTGTATTTTAATATGGCATCGTATGTACAGTGCGAATTGGCAGCAGGAAGTATTGTGAAAGATTTTGCCGACTCGATTGAAAAAGGGCAGAAACTATCGGTGCTGGAGGCATTGGCTCTTTCACAAAGCTCTTTAGGCAAAGTAAAAGAGTCTATCCAGTCTTTTGAGAAGCTATTAAGCAAAACCAACGAAATGTATCACGGATACCGCCTTGCCGAAATGCAATATACCTACCAACGCGTGGGCGAGGCTATGCAAACGGTGCTTGTTGCCGAGAAACTGCAAAACAGTATGAAGGGCAAGGTGAGCATTGATTTGGGGAATAAACAAACGCAAGCCGTTACGCTTGAAGCCGCACTGCAAAATCTTAAAGGGTATATGTTGCTAAAAGAGTACCCCGACCAAAAGGATGCTGCCATTGCTGCTTTTAAAAAAGCACTTGAAATACAGCCTGACTTTTTGCTTGCCAAGAACAACCTTGATTATGCTGAAGGTAAATTGCCTGTAGAACAGCCTGCCCCACAAACTCCCAATAAATAAATAACCCCGCATTGCCATAACAGCAACACGGGGTATGGAAGGGTTTATGGAGTATTTTTATTCTTTAACCAGTTTTACAGTTTGGTTGCCTGCGTGCAGCAAATACAACCCTTGAGGAATATCGTTAAGGTCAATTTTAACAGTATTGGTTTGCCCTTTTAGCAAATCAACCCCGTTGGTTTTTATACGCTTACCTGTTAAATCAGTAAGTTCAATAGTCACTTCACCGTCAACAAATGCGTTTATCTCTACAACCAACTCTGTTGAAGCAGGGTTAGGATAAGCCCTCATGTTCAACTTATTATCTACTACAGGTTTAATGCCGGTTGCATTTTTCTCAAATACCAAACGGTCGGTTGCATTACTGCTCCACGCAGTACCGTTATTTGCCGCAGTATATATATACGAAGTATCGTAGCCGCCACCCGCAGTTACATAATTTAACAAAATACTGTCGTCGTTATTCCAGCGAGCCATAGCCAATGAGTATGTTTTAGACACCATTGTTTGCAGTTTGTTTTGTCCGTCGTAATAGTGTTTGTAATACATAAACGGATTAAAGGGTGCTGATGAATTTTGTTTTATAAACATGGTAAGCGCATCAACATTACCGGCATTTGTATAGCTATATTCATCGTAAAAATTATCTACCAAATCGTTTTCTGCATTTTGATAGTAAGATACTCGACGTTTTAGCTTACCGCCTGCAAAATATTCATTCAAAAACATCATGCTTGTATCCCAAGTATCGTCTTGCATTTTGCCCCAGCCTAATTCTCTGAAACAATTACCGTTGTTGTCGTACTCATATTCACGCATAGAAACCGCTTTGGATGTAGTTGCATCAATCAATGAATCCTGTATGCGCTGCCCTAACCCGTTGTATTTAATAATTGTGTGAGTAGATGGATAAAAAATCGCTCCGTTTTTAAATGCCACCTCAACCTCGCTCAACCTGTTTTGGTCGTAGGTAAATGTATAGCGTACAGTATAGCTGTCAAACGCTGATAACACATCATAAATCATCTCAATCACCTTGTTATTGGCATCTTTTTGATACTGGTATGTGCTTTGGTAATCGGTTTCCCAGCTACCTGAGCCATCTACCCAGTACTTTGTGTTTAATTCAGTAAAATAACCGTCGGGGTTACGCAGGTTTATCGTCTTTTCAAAATCTTCCCAAATAGACGTGTTGATGTTAAGGGTTTGTTGCACCCAACCTTTTGATGAGCTTCGCAGCACATCGTAGTAGGTAATCGGCTCATTTATCACTTGCGGAACGGCCGTTACTCCATACCTTAAATTGTTTTGCCCAAACGAGGGGATAATTGCACCCAATAGCAAAAGGGCGCACCAATAGCGTAAAAAAACTGTTTTCATGTTTGTTTAATTTAAATGTAAGTCCACTATCAAACGCAAATCGCTGCATTAACGTTGGAGTCCATTAAAAAAATTACAAACCGCCCTTTTCATTTCCAACTCACGTTAATCGTGCTAACTTTGTTGCAATAACCCAAGTTACAGTTTCGCTATGTCTGAAGAAAAAAAACTCTTCCTGCTTGATGGGATGGCTCTTATATACCGTGCATTTTTCGCATTCAGCCAAAACCCCCGTATTACTTCATACGGACTAAATACCAATGCACCCTATGGTTTCACCAACACCCTGCTTGATTTGATAAGAAGGGAGAAGCCTACCCACGTAGCAGTGGTTTTTGATACCAGTGAGCCTACTGAGCGCCATATTGAGTTTAGCGATTATAAAGCCCACCGCGAGGAAATGCCCGAAGACCTTTCTCGCTCAATACCCTATATTTTTAAACTGATTGAGGGCTTTAATATTCCTGTGATTACCGTACCCGGTTTTGAAGCCGATGATATTATTGGCACTCTTGCCAAAAAGGCCGAGATAGCAGGTTATCAGGTATTTATGATGACTCCTGATAAAGATTTCGGGCAATTGGTTAGTGAAAATATCTTTATTTACAAACCCGCCCGCCAAGGTGGTGATTTTGAAATAATGGGTGTGCCCGAAGTATTGCAAAAATGGGAAATTACCGATGTGAAACAGGTGATTGACATTTTGGGGCTGATGGGTGATGCCGTTGATAATATACCCGGTGTGCCCGGTGTAGGTGAAAAAACTGCCAAAAAACTGGTACAGGAGTTTGGCAGCGTTGAAAACCTGCTGGCCAATACCGATAAGCTAAAGGGCAAACAAAAAGAAAATGTAGAGGCTAATGCTGATATGGCTCGTTTATCAAAAAAGCTGGCTACCATTATTTTGGATGTACCTATTGAGCTGGATGAAAAGGCCTTTTTGGTAGAAGACCCTGATAAAGAAAAGCTGGAAGAACTTTTTAAAGAGCTTGAATTTCGCACATTGGGCAAGCGTTTATTTGGTGATGCGGCGGCGGCACCCGCTAAAGAAATCAACGGGCAGCAAAGCTTGTTTGGCGGCGGGCAAGAACGTCAACAAACAGCCGCTGAGCCGGAAGACGAAACCCCTATTACGTTTAAAACGGCGGCCACTACTCCACATCATTACGAGTTGTGCGATACTGCCGAAAAACGCGCCTCATTAATAAAAACCCTTACTGCCGCTACCGAGGTTTGCTTTGATACCGAAACTACCTCATTGGATGCTATTGATGCTGAATTGGTGGGTATGTCGTTCTCGATAAAACAGCACGAGGCTTATTATGTGCCTGTTTCAACCCAACGCGAAGAAGCGCAAGCACTGGTAAATGAGTTTAAAGCCATTTTTGAAAGCGAAAACATCACCAAAATAGGCCAAAACATAAAATACGATTACTTGGTGCTGCAAAACTACGGCATACAAGTGCGCGGTATTTTGTTTGATACCATGCTGGCGCATTATGTGATTGAGCCTGACGGCAGGCACAACATGGATATTTTGGCTGAAAATTATTTGCACTACGCCCCCATATCTATTGAAACTCTGATTGGTAAAAAAGGGAAAAACCAATTGAGTATGCGTGATGTGGAGGTGGAGAAGATAGCCGAATATGCGGCTGAGGATGCGGATATTACTTACCGACTGAAACAAGCCCTTTCGCCGCAACTGGATGAAAAAGAGGTTCGCAACGTGGTGGAAGATATTGAAGCCCCGTTGATACCTGTTTTGGCGGCAATGGAGCGCGAAGGAATACGCATTGATAAGGGAATGCTTGCCGAATACTCAAAAGAGTTGGAAGGTGATATTACCCTGCTTGAAAACCGTATTTATGAAATGGCGGGCGTTAAGTTTAACATTGCATCGCCTAAGCAATTGGGCGAGGTACTGTTTGAAAAGTTACAACTTGACCCTAAAGCTAAGAAAACCAAAACAGGGCAATATAAGACGGACGAGGAGGTGCTTACTTATCTTGCCAACCAACATGAGATTGCGCGGGTAATTATGGATTTCCGTCAATCACAAAAACTAAAATCAACGTATGTGGATGCGTTGCCGCAACTGATAAACAAACATACAGGCCGCGTGCATACCAGCTTTAACCAAGCAGTGGCAGCCACAGGCCGTTTGAGTAGTACCGACCCTAACCTGCAAAATATACCCATACGCACTGAGCGTGGCCGCGAGGTGCGCAAGGCATTTATTCCCCGTGATGAGAACCATGTTTTAGTAAGTGCTGATTACTCTCAAGTTGAATTGCGCATTGTGGCCGCAATAAGCAAGGAAGAGGGCATGATTGAGGATTTTAAACGCGGATTGGATATTCACACGGCTACTGCCGCTAAGGTATTTGGCGTAGCGTTTGAAGGGGTGGATAAGGAAATGCGCCGCAAGGCAAAAATGGTAAACTTTGGTATTATTTACGGTATTTCTGCCTTTGGTTTAGCACAACGATTGGATATACCCCGTAAAGAAGCGGCTGATATTATCGAAAATTACTTTAAGCAATACCCGGGCTTGAAACGATACATGAACGACTCAATAGACCTTGCCCGCCAAAATGGATATGTACAAACTATTATGGGTCGCCGCCGTTATTTGCGTGATATAAACTCTGCCAACCACACGGTGCGCAGTTTTGCTGAGCGAAACGCCATTAACGCGCCCATACAGGGTAGTGCTGCCGATGTGATAAAAATGGCAATGATAAAAATACACAAACGGTTGATTGATGAAAAACTACAATCAAAAATGGTGTTGCAGGTGCATGACGAATTGCTGTTTGATGTATATAAACCTGAACTTGAAGCGATTAAACCGATAATTAAGGAAGAAATGGAAGGTGCTGTGAAATTGGATGTGCCTTTGGAGGTTGAAGTAGGTTCAGGATTAAACTGGTTAGAGGCTCATTAATCCTCAATAAATTTTTTAGAATGCGCTAACCTTATAAAACGGGGTTAGCGTTTCTTATGAAAATCGAACCAGTTGTAGCAACCGCGAGCCAGTAGTTCTTTTACCACATCGGCCAGCTCACTGCGGCTCCAACCTTTTATACCTGTGCTGAAATTAGCCCACTTTTTCTTGTTCTTGTACAACTCAAGACGACCGTTACCTGCTTTAATTCCAAGCACACCGCGCTTTTTATCGGGCTGTTTTTTAAACTTGTATCGTATTTTGCTGGCATCAGAGGTTGCCGTAAAAGGGATAAAAATAAACCTGCGCCCTTTTAGTATTACTTTATTTCCTTCAATAGTAAGTTCCTCTCCTTCTTTCTGAGCCATGTAATAGCCGAATGAAAACACCACTATCATCGCTTCTACGATTAAGAAATAATCCATCTTAAACTTATGCAGGAAAAAAAAGCCAAGCAATGCAAGCGACGATAATATAAATATCATGCGTGCTACCTGTATAAGCAGATAAATTGCAGCGTTGCCGCCCGAATTTTTCAGTTTGAAAGAGACCCCCATCGCCCGCTTTATATAAAACGCGTTACGTAAACTGCAATAATAATAATAACAAAAAGAAGTGCAAAGAGGCTTTCTCTAAACCACCCCATTTTTGTTTTGATAAAATAATAGGAAACAAAAGGTGACAACGGTAACGCAACAAATGTAAATACCTGTCCTACAGGGGCTTTACTAAATACAACCGCACTAAGTGCACTTAATAACATATAGAACAACATTTGTTGAGATTTACGTGCCCTAATAGTGTTTTTCATGTAATTATCTCTTAACCCTGCGATGCTAAACAGCAAAACCAATGCCGCAATTCCAAGTATTCCGGCATGATAAGGGCTTATCATCAACCGTTGCAAATCAAACGAAAAAACGTTTGTGGAAAAAAACAGGGTATATACATCCCACTCCCCTGCTAAAAAATAACCGATTCCCAAAAAATACAACGGCATTATAAACCCTGTAACATACAGCATGAAGGTTTTAAAAGTGAGGTATGCCGATGCTATTAGTGCTAACAAAATAGCCGGAACGAATAAGATAGTATCAGGAGTGAGGCAAAATGCCACCCCAGTAAAAAAGCCCATATCAAGAAACGGTGTGGTGCGGGGTTGCCGCCCGTCAAGTGATAAATATCTGTACACTATCAACAAAATAAACAGTGATGCTAAGAAATGGGGCGTTAGGATGTTTTGCTCCTGAAACAGGTGGTTAAAGTAAAAGAAAAACAATACCGGCAGGTATGTTTGTTTATACAACACCTCGTGTTCATTTACCAAATAGTTATAAAAAAAGCCCATTGCCAAGCTGATTGCAAAAACTATTGACAATGAGATATGCAGGCCAAAAGGTTGCTGATGAAAACCATCGAGCCAGCCTAAAAGCAACGGAGACGTATTATATACCTGCGGCGACAAGGGATTCCAAAACCATTGCAATGCCATGATTATGACGGCAAATAGTATAACCCACAACAGGTTTGATACGAGCTTATTTCTGAAAAGGTTTAACAAGGGCTGTTTAGTTGACCAAAAGTTTCAAAAATGCAAATTTACGGTCTTTGGCAGCAGGAAATAAAACGGTTGCTGCATCTAATTGTTGCCCTTCGCGTGGAACCACTGCTATACTTGAGTTTGAGTTCTTAAAAAGTAATTTACTATCGGTTACTCCTTTGTTGGTAAGGGTGTATTGGGTAATTTCAGAGTTGCCCCTGTTTTCATCGTTATAAAAGATAAGCACCTTATCGTGCAACGGCAATGTGTAAAAGGATGAATAATAGCCCAAATCTAACGATGAGGTTTGGTTTTTATTAATCACTTTGCCCCACTCAATCGCCCCGCTTTTGGTAACTGAAAGTACGGCTACTTTGCCAAAATTATATACATCACGACTGCCCACCTGCATCATACCGTTTACCGTGAAGGTATAGGTTTGGGTGGTGGTAAAATATTCTTCGGCCAGCAGTATATAACCGCTGTCGCTGTGCGGTATTATGTTGCGTATATACAAATCGCGCAACTCTTCGCCTTGTTGTGCTGCATAATTACCAACAAATGATGATACAAACTCTTGAGGGTAGGGCACAAAACTATGGTATAGCGGCAAATGGGTACTCATATCCAAACCAAAATCAAGTAATCCTTTGCTATAGCCTACATCTTCTAATGAGTAAAAACCGCTTGCAATTACCTTATTGCCTAAATAATCAAGTGTTAAATGGGGTCTGCTCAGGTAGGTATCACTATTGTTCAGATAAAAATCCGTTAACTCGTTTTTTGCGCCATCGTAGGCAAATAAGTAATAGCCAAAGCGTTCAAAATCCTTTTTACGTTTATCCTCGTTCTCTACTCTAAAAATAAAATACGCATTTCCGTTATTGGCTACTTGGCTTTCAAGGGGGTTAAAATTACCATACCTAAAAGGCAGTACTATTTTTTTACGGTGCAATTCCTGAAACGTATTTGCCTCAAGCACCACAATCTCTATCACTGTCTTTTTCTCAGGGTCAATTTCAGTATGGAAACACAACACCTTTGTTTGGTCGGCAGATGGGATAACTACAAAATCCCCCTCGTCTGAATAGTCCCGCTGCGGAGCATTGGTTATTACCACTTCATCTCCGGTTGGCTCTGCATCAAGGCCATGCTTTTGGCCTACCAGTTCAACACCGTTAACCTTTCGGTTATAGCGGCTTTTAAACACCCGAAGCCCATCGGTATTCACTAAGGCATTAACTAATGAGGCCTTTTTTAAGCCTGCCAGTTGTTTACTGTACACCAATCCCAAATTGTCTTTGTATAGCTGCACATACACTTTGCGGTCGAAATAGCGGGTTTTGCTACGCAGCACATAAATACCCGTAGTGTTTTGGCCAACCACCTTAGTAAATGCCGTGCGGTTGCGAAATTTTTCGGGGTTAGACCATTCTGCGTCTTGCCCGCTAACTTGCAATACGGTGATTAGCAGAAAAAAAAGACAATATATTTTATGCAGGTGTTTCACTGTGATTTACCAACAATGGTAACGAATTTTTTGCTGATAAAGTTTTACTAACGAGTGGCTGCTGCCAACTTTTTTAGTATAAATGTGATGGCCATATAACCACAAAGGCACGAAAGGGGCAAAGTAAATTCTCTGCGTCCTTCGTGCCTTGGCAGTAATTAAAAGCCATTTGCAGGCTTACTACGGGTTATAAAACCCATAGCTTTTAAATTATGGTGCGCTACAAGGTTTAAACCTTATATTACTTAAAACTTCTCAATTTTAATCCTTGCAATGTTTCCGTTATCGGCTATCTCAACAAAGTAAATGCCTGCGGCATCTTTGCTCAGGTCAAGTTCGGTTACAGTTCCTGTAACGTTTAGTTTTTGGGTAATTACCTGTCCTGCAATATTTATCACTTTTACTGTTGCATTAGTAAATGGCTGGCTGGCCAATACTGTAAGTTTTCCGTTGGTCGGGTTAGGATATAGGCTGATACCGCCTTCAAATACGGTGCTTTTAACACTAACGTTTGTAATGCTTATGCACGCTGATGTATCCACACAACCGTTTTTGGTAATTTGTACCGCATAATCGCCGTTTGTAGTTACTGTGTAGGTTGATAATATGTCACCTGCCAACACAGCGTAGTTATTATCACAATCTAACCATTGAAAGGTTGCGCCAATAGCGTTTGCGGCTAATTCAAAACCATTCTGGATTACTGTGGTATCTACTGTGTTAATGGTTAGGTTAATAGTGATAATGCTATCGCAACCGTTAACTGTGGGGATAGTGTCTATGAAATTGCTTGATTGGGTAAACACTTTTCCGCTGGGGCTGGTATAGCTAAAGCAAGCAACGGGTGATATAGTGCTTGAATCAGTATAATTAACTGTAAGATTAATGGTTATTACGCTATCACAACCTACGCTGTTGGGTATGGTATCGGTGTAATTGCCTGATGTAGTAAATATTTTACCGCTTGGGGCGGTATAGGTGTTACAAACTACGGGAGTAAGTGATGAAGTAGTAGGGTGGTTAATAGTAAGGTTAATAGTGATGATACTATCGCAGCTTTGTGAGTTTACAATAGTATCTGTATAAACTCCCGTTGTGTTTAGTACTTTACCACTGGGTGTTTGATAAGTGCCGCCGCACTGTGTATGGCTGATTGAATCGGTGGTAGGTGAACCGTATATCAACAAGGCTACCTCAGTCGCTGATAATGCCCTTTTGTAGAACCTGAATTCATCCATTAAACCGTTTGCAGGTAAACCCACATTGGTAGCATAGCCGCACACCTTAAAAGGTCCTGCGCTTGTTGCACCGACAGCATTAGTGTTAACGGTATTTACAAGCACCCCGTCAAGGTAAGCATATATTACTTCTGCCGCAGAATCCCTTACAAAAGTGGTAACGTGGGGAGCGGTAACTGCCGCCCCTGATACCAATACATCAGGAAAATCACCGCCTCTTAAAATCCAGTTATTAAGCCCTGCAACCCCGTTGGTAAAACACCTGAAGCTGTTTGCTCCGGCATCGCCAAAAATGTAGAACAATGTGCTTGAACTGCCTATCTCACTTGTCCAAAAAGAAAGAGTCCATGAGCCGCGTAAATCAGTTGCCCAACCCGTGTTTACATAATCGGTAGAGCTTGCAGAGCCGGTACCCACCAATGCAGTGCCACTACAAACGCCGGCTGAGCCTTGTGATATTGGCCCGTTTAAAACGCCATACTCAGCACCTGCTGAAGGGTTTGTTGCATGGTTGGTAACACTGATTCCGGTATCGTTAAATTTATAGTATAAAACATCGGGAACGGGAGCCTGAGCAAAGGCAACAAAAGAAAATGAAGCTGCAATAACCGTGCAGCACAGTTTAAATAATAAATTTTTGTTCATCTATAAGGTTTTCTTATTGGTTTTGCCGCAAAAGTAACCCAAGTTACTTTCCAATAAAAGCCCATTTTATTGGAACGCCTGACAATCTCTTATAATTTTGCAGGTTTTAATAAATCCAAGTAATATTCATAATTACTATTAATGAGCAGGTTACAAAACAAAAAGCCGCAGAGAAAATCTCTGCGGCTTTGCTTGTAGTTTGTTTATGGTTTTACCTAAAACTTCTCAATTTTAATCCTTGCACTGTTTCCGTTATCACTTATCTCAACAAAATAAATACCCGCAGCTTCTTTGCTCAGGTCAAGCTCAGCCACATTGCCACTTACATGAGTTTTTTGAACAATGGTTTGACCCGTAAGGGTAGTTACTTTTAACGTTGCATCCGCCATTGGCCGGTTGGTGTGCACAGTAAACTTACCCCTTGTAGGGTTAGGGTATAACGCAATGCCGTTGGCAAAGGATATGGGCTCAACTCCCACATTAGTAATACTGATACAAATAGAAGTGTCGGTACAACCGCTATGGGTTACTTCTACGGCATAATCGCCGTTGGTTGTAACTGTTAGCGATTGAGCGGTTTCGCCCGAAATTACTGAGTAACTGTTATCACAATCCAACCATTTATAGGTAGCTCCTGTTGCCACTGCCGTAAGTACAAACCCGCTTTGGCTAATACCGGGGTTAACAGTGTTTACTGTTAGATTTATTGATATTAAACTATCGCAGCCTATGCCGTTGGGTATGGTATCTATAAAGCTGGCTGAAGCTGTATACACCTTGCCGCTCGGGCTGGTGTACATATCGCAAACGGTGGGGGATATGCTGCTGAAGCTGCTGTAATTTACAGTAAGGTCGATTGAGATTACACTATCGCAGCCTACACTATTGGGTATGGTATCTAAGTATTTACCTGATGTGATAAGCATTTTACCGCTTGGACTGGTATATACGTTACATACGGTAGGCGATATTGAGCTTGTGGTAGAATAATTTACGGTAAGATTAACGGTTACAACACTATCGCAACCAATTGCATTAGGAATAGTATCCATATAAATACCTGAGGTTGTCCAAGTGTATTTACCGCTTGGCCCCATGTAACTATCGCAAACTGTGACTCCAATACTGTCTTTCGTGCTGTTATTCACCGTAAGGGTAACCACCACTATACTGTCGCAGCCCCAAAAGCCTTTTACCGTATCGACATAAACGCCCGAAGTAGTCCAAGTATATTTACCACTGGGACTTATATAACTATCGCAAACCGTTGCTGATGCTATGTTTGACGATGAGTTGTGTATAGTAAGCGTTATATTTAACACGCTATCACACCCATTGCTGTTAGATAATGTATCTAAGTAGCTGCCTGATGCTGACCAAGTGTATTTACCGCTTGGGCTTATATAACTATCGCAAGCCGATGGGGAAATACTGCCATAAGTGGTTCCGTTAATAGTTACGTTTATGGTGATAATACTATCACAGCCTGCCATATTGGGAATGGTATCCTTATAAGTACCTGAAGATGAAAACACTTTACCGCCGGGGCTTGTATATGTATAACAGGCTGTGGAAGTAATAGTACTTGTTGTGTTCTTTTTAATAGTAAGGTTTATAGTAATAATACTATCACACCCTGCTGCATTGGGTATGGTATCTTTATAAGAGCCGGAGGTAGTGTAGGTTTTATTATCAGGGCTAAGATAGCTTTCGCAAGCACTAACGTTTATAGTTGATGTTGAACTTTTCTTAATAATAAGGTTTGTGACTATGATGCTATCACAGTTATAGTAGTTTGCTCCGATAGTATCATAATATGTACCTGAGGTAGTATAGGTTTTTCCGGTAGGAGAAATATGACTATTGCATTTTGTAACATTAATGGCGTTTGAACTGTTGCCAAAATAGCGAAGCTTTGCCACCTCTGAAGCGGTTAGTGCATGGCTATAAAATCTAAATTCATCCATCAAACCGTTTGCAGGCAAGCCCACGTTTGTGGCATAACCGCAAACCTTAAAAGGCCCTGAGCCTGTTACTCCTGTTGCGGTTGTATTTACGGTATTTACCAATACCCCATCAAGGTATGCATAAATTGCCCCTGCGGCCGAGTCTCTAACAATGGTGGTAACGTGGGGTGCTGTGGTTGCTGCACCGGATACCAATACATCAGGAAAGCCCGCGCCTCTTAAAATCCAATTGTTTGCACCCGCAACACCGTTGGTGAAACACCTGAAAGAAGTTGCTGTTGCATCACCAAAAATGTAGAATAAGGTACTTGAGCTACCAATATTACTCGTCCAAAAAGAAATTGTCCATGAGCCGCGTAAATCAGTTGCCCAACCTGTATTTACATAATCGGTTGAGCTTGCTGAGCCAGAGCCGACTAGTGCCGTGCCGCTGCACGTGCCCGTTGAGCCTTGGGAAATTGTACCATTTAACGATGCGGTGCCCGTGCCCGAAGGCGGGCTGCTTGCGAGATTGGCAACAGTGGTGCCGGAGCCGTTAAATTTGTAATAGAGAACTTCGGGGGTTCCTTGTGCCTGAGCATAATGTACTACAGACAATAGAAAAAAAAGGCATAAAGCCCTTAATAGTAAAAGGTTTTTCATAGCGCGGATAGGTTAGGTTTGTTAATGTAAATTTAACAAATATTTCTATCGCAACTATCTGATAAACAAAACTTTTGTCAGCTAAATGTAATCTATATTCCGGCTTGTAGATGAATAAAGGCCTGTACTAATAATAACCGTAGGTTTCGGTTAAAATTTATTCTTCCACATCATGCTTTCCACAGGTTTCACGGTGCGTTTGTTATACTTAGCCGATTTTTTACTGTCGTAGCTGGTTTCTATTTCGCCGCTTATTTCAAAGTAAATTAATTGGCCAATGGGCATACCGCGATAAATACGCACGGGCTGTGCTACCGATATTTCAAGCGTCCATGTATTGCAAAAACCTACATCACCTTTGCCTGCTGTGGCGTGTATATCTATACCCAAACGGCCTGTGCTGCTTTTACCTTCTAAAAATGGAATGTGAGCGTGGGTTTCAGTATATTCTTCGGTTACCCCTAAATATAAAATATCAGGGTACAATACATACCCTTCCATCGGTATCTCAAAAATTTCAATCTTGTTGTGCTCTTTAGCATCAAGCACACGGTCTTTATAGGTAGCTAAGTAACGACCTAAGTGCACATCGTACGAGTTGCTGCCTAAACAGTCTTTACGGAAAGGCTCAATTAAAATGGTGCCTTTTTCAATTTCGGCCAGTATTTTTTTATCTGAAAGTATCATTTCTTAGCTATTAGCAGTTGGTTTTTTAGCCGTTGGCAAAGGGTTAAAAGCTATTGCCAATGGCTAAAGACACTCTTTTTGACGAAGAGGGGGACAAAATTAGTATAAACCTGTATAGACTAATTAGCTAATTACCCACAACATAGCTGTTTTATCATCGCCAGCTGTTATAAGTCTGCTATCATCAGCCCACAACACCTTGTTTACTGATGTGGTATGCCCTTCGTTTTTTTGTTTATCTATCACTTTCAACAAGTTAAAGGTTTTTGCATCCCAAATTTTAAGGGTTTTATCAAGGCTAACAGTGGCAAACAAGCTGCCTGCGGGGTTGTGTTTTATAGCATTGATATGGTACCAGTGGGCATTTACGGTTTGCACGGGTAAGTATCCGTTTGCCGCATCCCATATCTTTAATAGGGCATCGCGCCCGCCTGAAAGCAAGTATTTACCATCGGGTGAATAATCTAACGCAAATACCGAGTTGCTGTGCGCTTCAATTTCTTGTACCAATGCAAACGTTTCAGTACTAAACACACGGATAAAATTATCACTATAGCCAATGGCCATTTCAGGTTTTGTAGGGTGTATGGCAATTACACGGGCACTTTTTGTGCTATGTGCCAACTGTGCAGCAAGCAAAAAATCAGCATTCCATATTTTTACTATTCCATCGCCGCCCGCTGTTACTATTTGCTTGGTTTGAGGTAGTTGGGCAATATCAAAAATACCTGCTGTGTGGGCTTCAATGTTTCTTGTTTCCTTGCGCAATTCCACATCCACCACGTGCAGATTTCCTGCACGGGTACCACACAGCAATCGGCGGGCTTCTGAAACTACCGCAAAGGAATATACGGGTGCATTTACCTGCACCAGTAATTGCCCGTCGGCAGGCTTTTCATAGCTCCACTCTACCACCCAACCGTCCGCCCCGCCTGTAACAAAAGTGTCTTGCGTGAAGCCTTTTCCCAGCCCGTAAATACAATCTTTATGGCCGGTGTAGGTGTGTGCTTTGTGTACAGTAAGCGAAGTCATATCTTCATATTCTCACATTTCAAACTTACTTTTGAAACGTGCCTATAGTGCTGCAAAAATACCTGAACAAATCCACTGTATTGGCAGTGTGGAAAATTACGGAAAGTGTGGAGCAATTGCGCGAGCAACTTTGGATGTTTGCGCTTGAGGAGTTTAGGTTTGAAAGTCGAAACCTGCACTGGCTGGCCAGCAGGGTAATACTGCAAGAATTGTTGAAGGCTGAAAGTAAACAGCCTTTGCAGCTTTTGAAGCACCCTAACGGACGGCCGTATATTAACGGTTTAAGCTGCCATATAAGCCTTAGCCACTCGGGTATATATGCCGCGGCAATTAAAAGCACTACGGGTAGTGTGGGTGTTGACATTGAAGAGACCACTGAGCGGATTAAGAAAATAGCCCGAAAGTTTATTAACGATTACGAGTGGCAATACCTTGCGGGTGAAAACGACCTTGAAACGATGTATTTGCTTTGGGCAGGTAAGGAGGCTATTTTTAAATGGTACGGTGACGGTGGGGTGGATTTTAAACACCACATGAAAATATTACTACCCCTTATTGATGGTGCCGACACTGTTGAGGCTATTCTTTCTAAAAACGGGGAGCAGAAGCTAACGCTGCATACCACTTTAATTGAGGATAATTATCGGCTTTGCTGGGTGTTTTAGTTGTGTTTAAACCTATTTCGGACAGGATATTTCGCTGCCGCTCAATATGACAGTTGCTATGATAGTTAACACAACCCTATCTTAATTTGGTGATGTATTTCCGTGGATGTAGCCACCTGTCATGCTGACGACGGAAGCATCTTTGTTCAACTGTGTTATAGGTCATGTAAACATATTGCGGATAGGATATTTCTCTGTCGCTCAATATGACAGTTGCTATGATAATTAACACTACTCAATCTTAATTTGGTGATGTATTTCCGTGGATGTAGCCACCTGTCATGCTGACGACGGAAGCATCTTTGTTCAACTGTGTTATAGGTCATGTAAACATATTGCGGATAGGATATTTCTCTGTCGCTTAATATGACAGTTGAGATACAGACCGGAACAAGTTTGGAATGGGTGTAGATTCCCCCCCTCCTAAATCCTCCTCTAAGAGGAGGACATTGGGATGCTACCCTATTCGGCCACTAATTTCCCGTTTTGCCAGTTTTCTTTTTTAAGTACGGCTCCGTCTTCCGCAAAATATAACCAAAGGCCGTTTTTGCCCATATAAGTCATTGTGCCGCGTGCCTGTATCTTACCATTGGGGTAATACTCTTGGCGTATGCCGTTCATTGTCCCGTTCACAAACTCCTGTTCGTATTCAAGTCCGCCGTTGGCTTTGTAATAGCTCCACATTCCGCTTGCCTTGCCGTTTTCAAACAACCCTTTAATGCTTAGCAACCCTGTTTCGGCATATTGTTTCCAAAGTCCGGTTTTAATACCATCAGTATAACTTCCCTCTTGCTTGCGTTTTCCATCAGGGTAAAACTCCTCAAAACGGTTGTGTAATTTGCCGTTAGCATAAAAGCCCCGTTCATAAATACTTCCGTCAGCATAATAACTGATAAAAGTATCTTGCTCCATATCGGCTATGTAGGTGAGTTTAGTATAAAGGGCATGAGGTTCTTCGTGATACATCACCCAAACTCCTTGTTTCGCTCCTTTTATGTACTCCCCCTCTGATAACAGTACTTGTTTGGCAGTGGGATAATACATTTGCCATTTGCCGTGCCTCAAATCGTTTTTTATAGGGCCTGTTTCTTTTACCAAATTACCGGCACCCGCATAATAGTGAGTCCAAACGCCATCTTTTTTGCCGTTTTCATACGTCCCTTTTGATGCCAAATAGTTCCCCTCGTTATCGTAATATATCTTCCATTCTCCCACCTGAACCCCATGATAAAAAGTACCCTCCTCTGCTTTTTTACCGTTTACATGATAGCTTTTATACGGTCCGTCGGCAATGTTGTTTACATACACCACTTCTTCTATCACATTCTTGCTTGCAGGGTCGTACCGTTTCCAAGCACCTTGTTTTATCCCTGCTTCGTATTTACCCTCTTGGTCAATTTCGCCATCTATGGTGTACAGCTTCCAAAATCCGTCGCGCTTTCCGTTTTTATAGGCTTCGCCTTCGGCCAACAATACCTTATCGGCTGCGTATTCTTTTTCTTTAAGTACTTGCGCGGGTAACAACGTTACCACAAGCATCAACAACAGAGTAATTAACGTTTTATAAACTCTCATGCACTTTTATATTTCTTAAACATCATTTGGTAAATAAGTACCCCCCATATAAAAATGCAGGGTACTGCTTTTAATACATACGGTTCTATGAATTGTTTGCGCACAGGGGGCGGAAACAAATCGGTAGGTGATAGCGATGTAAATACAAAAGCCAGTACTATCAATACCAATGCGGCCGTATTCTTAGGCTGCATAAAGTACCACAGGGCTGCTCCTGCAATAGCAATTACAAAGGTGGGCGACTCCGCTTTGTGGTTAAATATAATTACCCATAAAAGTACTGAGGCCGTAAGCAATAAACGGAAGGTATAATCGTCGTATTGCTGCACCTTTATCAACGGAAGGCAAAATAATACCACGCCTGCCAGTGTTATCAAGGTTTTGCTACCGTTGTATCCAAACCACGTTTGCAGCCACCCCATTACTGATAATCCAACGGATGCACTGTGGTCTTCTTTCAGCATTTTCCACCAGCTTTGGTATTGTGCCACCAACCCGTCGTAACCGCTTACTACAATGGGTAAAACCAGTAATAAAAGCGTCCACGCAATACTCCAAAGTATAAACTTAGGCTTTTGCTTATACAGCAAAAACAGTGCAAAAGCCACCAATCCAAACAGCTTTATAAATACGGTAAGGGTAATGAATAGTGACGACCATCGCGCATCGCCCTCCTCAAGTTTATTAAACGCCAAAAGTATCAGTCCCGCTATCAGGCCGTTGCTTTGTGCGTTTTGTATGCTGGTGAGCAACTCAATAAACACAAACAGCAGCATAAAAGTTTTTTGCCTGTTGGTGGCTTGAGGAAGTGTGGCAAATCCATACCACAATACCATTGCATTTAGCAGGTTCCACAAGGTTAGTCCTGCAATATCGGGCAGCCAAGCAAACACCCCCATAAACAACGCAAAAGCAGGACTGTATTTAAACAAGTCCCAACACTCGGCAGGGTACATTATGTACAGGTCTTTCCCGTCCAGTAAATGAAAGAATGCCTGTTTAAAAATAATGTAGTTGTTGTAGTTGGTGTATTCACCTGTTTGCGGCTTAAAATATTGCGCCACCGAGGCTAAAATAAATGCAATACCGTACAGCAGGGCAATGCGGTTGGGCGTTAGCCAATCCCACAGCCGTTGCAGGGTGTTTTTTGGTTGGTTCATTTAATAAAACACAGTGGTTGGTAGTGCAAATAACCGAAAAATAGTTGGTATGGGGTAGATGATTAACGGTGCAGCAGGGTTGCAAGGAGTTAATCTGCTAAAAAACCAATTGCATGGGGAATACGGTTGAGGAAGTTTTGTGCCAACTACGTATTTGAAATGTACGAAAGCCGCACCAATTGCGTAACAAAAATAACACGGTAACTGCGTAACATTATAACAGTGTAACATTGTTTGTTGGCTGGGGGAATAGGGTTTAAACCCTATTCTGTTAAGATTACAACCAGCACGGGACTTAAGTTCCGTGCTGGTTATAATCTTAACAACGGTGGTTTTTAACCCACTGCAAAAGGTTTTGTGACAGGATAAAAATCCTGTTCTTTTACGGGTTTGGTTCGGGAGGGTTTTAAACCCTCCCGAACCGTAGCTTAAATAGCGACGGGTTTCATACACGTTGCAACAATTTTGCAGTAAACTTTCCTGCTTGCCTTATTTGACAACAAAAAAACATACAAAACCCTACCTTTGCTGCCGCTATGCTTAACCACACTTGGGAAGTACAACTGCAACAGTTACGCGCTGAGTTAATTTTGATGAAAGAATCCATCAAAGAAACTTCGGGTGATATTATTAAAGGGGGTTACTCAAAACACCCCATTTTTATTGCCCATCGGGAAGATATTGAGATTGGGGAAGTGATACTGGATAAGGACGATATGTCAACCCATTGGAGTATTAGTGCATCTACGTTGGAGGAATTTGTTGACAAAGGGGTAGTGCAGGCCGACAAGTCAGACTACTTTAAAGAGAACTTCAAAGACCCGAAAGAGTTTATCTGCATGTTTGTGATACACGATACCGAAGCACGCTTTGTGTTTATCCCCTACCGTGCCACAGCCCTTGATAATAACTAAACGATGCCACAACCAAGGGTAGCTGCTGTAATACTAAACTATAACACTCGCAAATGGCTACAGGCGTTTTTGCCTGCGGTACTGCAAACCCGCTACGATAATTTTGAGGTGATTGTGGCTGATAACGCCTCTACCGATGATTCTGTAGAGTTTTTGCGTCAACACTACCCGCAAATACGCATTATACAACTGCCCGTAAATTACGGTTTTGCGGGCGGGTATAACGAGTGCCTGAAACAAGTTGAGGCTGATTATTATATCCTACTGAACAGCGACGTGGAGGTAACCCCTAATTGGGTGCAACCCGTTATTAATTTGATGGAAACCGACGCAAGCATTGTGGCTTGCCAACCCAAAATACTTGCTTACCACAATAAAGAGCGGTTTGAATATGCTGGAGCAGCAGGAGGCTACCTTGATACATTATCGTACCCTTTTTGCAGGGGAAGGATAATTGACCATACTGAGATTGACACAAACCAATACGATACTGTAGAGGAGGTTTTTTGGGCAAGCGGGGCAGCTATGTTTATCCGTTCTGAAAAGTATTTTGAGGCAGGCGGACTGGATGCTGACTTTTTTGCCCACATGGAAGAAATTGACCTTTGCTGGCGGCTTAAAAATCACGGATATAAAATTATGGTGCAGCCTGCATCAATAGTGTATCATGTGGGCGGCGGGACGTTATCTCGACAAAACCCACGAAAAACTTTCCTCAACTTCCATAATTGCATGGCCATGATGGTAAAAAACATGAACGGCACAGGGCTTTTATGGAAGTTGCCGTTACGATTTTTAATGGATGATGCCGCTGCGCTTATGTTTTTGATGTACGGAAACTGGCGCGATACTTTGGCCGTTTTTAAAGCCCACACAAAATTTACCCTGCAAATAGGTAAATGGATAAAAAAACGCAGCGAATACAAGAAGTATAAAACCCATCCGCATAATAATGCGGGCGTTTACGGTAAAAGCATTGTGTTTAATTTTTTTATCCGCAGGATAAAAGAGTTTTCTAAACTGGGGTTATAAAACATTTCGCGCAATTCAGTATTTTACCACAATATATTGGAACGCCGTACTCTCATATTTCACAATACGTTTGCCGCAAAAGGCAAAAACCGTTTTGCCCTTGCCAAAATTTGTACCCTTTTAGAGCAAAAGGACATTGCATTTAGCATAGTAGAAACTATTGCCGATGTTGAAGCCAACCGCTACCAACTATCAAAAGCGTTTGAAGAGTTTAGCCCCACCGAAATTTGGGTAAGCGGCGGCGACGGCACCCTGCACTTATTTATAAATTCGTTGCCGCAAACTATGTGGCACCTGCCTGTAGCTGTTATTCCCTCAGGTACGGGTAATGATTTTGTGAAGAATTATGTTGGGAAACCCGTTTTAGAAAACTGCTTGGACATAGCTCTGAATGGCATTGACCAACCTGTTGATGTTTGGCAGTGCAATAACCGCTTGTTTATTCACGGTTTTGGGGTGGGTTTTGACGGCAGAATAGTTGAAAGTATGCTACAAAGTCCCTCTTGGTTTAGCGGCTTCTTGGCATACTATTACCATGTAATCAAACACTTGTTTACCTACCGAGAGCAGGAGTTTACCCTAACCGCAAATGGCAAAACCATTTCTTTCCCTTGCTTTATGGTCACCATTGCCAACAGTACTACTTTTGGCGGGGGATTTAAAATAACCCCAAGAGCCATTATAACCGATGGTTTACTGGATGTTTGCGCCATTAATAAAGTGAGTATCATTAAACGCGGTCGTTGTCTTAAAATGGTTGAAAAGGGAAACCACCTTCACTTGCCTGTTCTAAATTATTTTACCACGGATAGAATTGGGTTAAAACTCCCGCAAACCATGCCCGCGCACATTGACGGTGAATTGTTTTACGATGATTATTTTGAAATAACTCCTTTTGCCCAAAAGCTGCACATAAAAATGCCTACTCCATGATTACGATTAAGAATGAGTATTTAACCGCAATGATTACCCCTTTGGGTGCTGAGTTAAAAAGTCTGAAAAATAATTCTACAGGTTTTGAATACATTTGGCCGGCTAACCCTGCCTTTTGGAACCGTAGCGCACCCATTCTATTTCCTATTGTGGGTGAGGTGAAAAACGGGGCTTATACCGTTGATGGTAAAGAATACTCATTGGGCAGGCACGGTTTTGCCCGCGATAGTGTATTTGAAACAACTAAACACACCGACAACGAAATCGTATTGACGTTAAAAAGCAATCTTGATTCTTTAAAAAAATATCCTTTTGAATTTGAGTTTTCAGTGGGTTATTTGCTTCAAGGCAAAAGTATTATAACCACATTTACTGTTCAAAATCCAAGTGCCAGAGACATTTGTTTCTCCTTTGGAGCACACCCGGGATTTAATCTCCCCTCAAAGCGATTGGAGGATTATTATATTGAGTTTGAAAAACCTGAAACGCTTGACCGTTGGTTGTTAAAAGACAATGTTTTTTCAGGTGAAACTGAATCAGTAATTAATAACTCTACCCTGTTACCTTTAATGGCCTCTTTGTTTGATAAAGATGCTATTGTATTTAAAGGTATGGCTTCAAAAAAGATGAGCCTGAAAAGCCGCAATGGTGATTATACGTTAACTATGGATTTTGATGGTTTCCCTTACTTTGGAATATGGACAAAACCCAACTGCCATGAGTTTATTTGTTTGGAACCTTGGTGCGGATTGGCTGATAACGCCAACTTTGACAGGGATTTTAGGAAGAAGGAAGGAGTTGTTTCATTACACCCCAACAACACATTAACAAGGCAATTTTCAGTAGAAGTAAACAATTAGCCAATCCGTTAAATAACGGATTGGCTAATTGAATAATGTTATTATCCGTTCATAGAAATCAAGAACTCTTCGTGGGTGCTGGTACCGCGCATATACTTCAATAGTGTATTCATAGCCTCTTCGGGGTTCATATCAGCCAAGTGGTTACGCAATACCCAAATTTTCTGCATCACTGCTTTATCAAGCAGTAAATCTTCGCGGCGAGTGCTCGAAGAAAGAATATCGATAGCAGGATAAATACGCTTGTTCGACAATTTACGGTCAAGCTGCAATTCCATGTTACCGGTTCCTTTAAATTCTTCAAAAATCACCTCGTCCATCTTACTTCCTGTATCAATCAATGCAGTAGCAATAATGGTTAGCGAGCCTCCGTTTTCAATCTTACGGGCAGCACCAAAGAAACGTTTAGGTTTGTGTAATGCGTTAGCATCAACACCACCCGAAAGTATTTTACCCGATGCAGGTTGTACTGTGTTATACGCACGTGCCAAACGGGTAATAGAGTCAAGTACAATTACCACATCGTGGCCGCACTCAACCATACGTTTTGCTTTTTCAAGCACAATGTTGGCCAATTTCACGTGTTTTTCAGCAGGCTCGTCAAACGTACTGCTGATAACCTCACCACGCACGCTGCGAGCCATATCAGTCACCTCTTCTGGGCGTTCGTCCACCAAAAGCACAATCAAATACACTTCGGGGTGGTTGGCGGCAATGGCGTTAGCAATATCTTTCAGTAAGGTGGTTTTACCGGTTTTGGGCTGTGCCACAATCAAACCGCGTTGCCCCTTACCAATGGGTGAAATCAAATCAATAATACGGGTGCTGTAGTTTTTAGGGTCGTGCACCAAATTCAGCTTCTCATCAGGGAAAAGCGGGGTAAGGTGTTCAAAACCCACACGGTCGCGAACATCAGCAGGGTCTTTACCGTTAATGCTCTCAACCTTTATCAAGGCAAAATATTTCTCGCCTTCTTTGGGAGGACGAACAGTACCTTTTAACGTGTCACCTGTTTTTAGCCCCAGCAATTTTACTTGTGAGGGAGAAACATAAATATCATCGGGTGAAGGCATATAGTTGTAATCGCTTGAGCGAAGAAAGCCATAACCGCCGTCTTGCACAATTTCCAACACACCTTGCGAGCTAACCACCCCTTCCACCTCAGCATAGTTTATAAACGCATCCACAGCATTACTGTGCCTTGCACCACGCTCTTCGCGGGGTTGTTGGTGGCGTTGCTGACGTTGGTGTTGTACCTCAGGCTGTGGCTGGGTTTGCGGTTGCGGTGCAGGTTTAGTTTCTTCGTCGGCAACCAAATCAGGGTCGTTTAATATAAAATCCAACGACATATCGTCGCCGGTATCAATTATAAATTCTTGAGGCTCGGTAGTAACTACAGGTGTCGTCTCGGCTTCATCATCCTCCTTTTTACGCTTACCGCGTTTCTTAGGTTCGGGCTTTGTATCTTCTATCACCACCTGCTCTTCTTTTTCCTGTGCAGGTTTTTTGCGTCCGCGGCGGGGTTTATCATCGTCTTCAGCGGGAGTACTTACCGCTTGGTGTTCAAGTATCTTATATATCAGGTCTTGTTTCTTTTGTTGCTCCGAATCTTTGATGTTGAATTTACGGGCAATCTCTCTCAATTCGGATAAGAGTAAATCATTAAGTGTAAGAATGTCGTACATGGGGTGTTGCAGTAAAGTGTTAACAATACAAAAACAGGGTTCTGTTCTTTGGTATGGTAATAAAGTTTAGTTGAAAATTAATATTGAAACAGTGAAATGGATAGATATATCCTGATGCAATAATACAGGGTAGCATTGTAATGCGCAAGCGGTTTTTTTGATATACCCTGCACAGCATAAGCAGGTTGCCCTTTTATTCAAACGCAGCGGCAGCTTTTTCAAGCGCAATACCCCGCGAAGCCTTAAACAAAATGTAGCTGTTTTGCGGCATTTGCTTCAAAAAATGCTCTTTCAACAGGGTTGAGTTTTCAAAATGCCGTTCATTGGCAATTTGCGCGTACGGGGCAAAAATAGGCCCCACAAAATAAACAGTTTCAAAACCTAATTGTTTGCAAAGGTTTGCCATCGCTTCGTGTTCAGCGGGAGCAAAACTGCCCAACTCAAGCATATCACCAATTACCACTATTTTGTTAGGGGTATCAAACCCCGCAAAGTTTCTCAAGGCAACTTCCATACTGCTTGGGTTTGCGTTATAGCAGTCCATATACAGCACATTAGTACCCTTTTTCACCACCTGCGAGCGGTTATTGGTAGGTGCATACCCTTCTATCGCAGCTTTTATCTTCTCACCGTCAACCCCAAAATAATGGCCTATTGAGGCTGCTGCCATAATGTTTTGAAAATTATACTCACCGCTAAGATTGGCTTTTATCTTTCCTGCGTCGTGCGGTAACACCGCTTCTATAAACGGGTTAACGGCTAACAACTCTCCCTTATAATCAGCACTTGTTATTTTACGCTGCTCGCTGTCATAGCCATATTTATATTGACGTTCAAGCCTGCTTGCCATACGCACCAGCCACTCATCGTTAGCATTCACAAACGCCAGCCCGTTGTGCTGCAACAAGTGCAGGTACAACATACTTTCTTCCTTCGCCACCCCCTCAATACTGCCAAACCCTTCCAAATGCTCTTTGCCGATATTGGTAGTGATGCCGTAATCAGGCTCAGCTATCTGGCAAAGCAACTCCATATCGCCCGGTTGGTTGGTGCCCATTTCAATCACCGCAATTTCTGTTTGCGGGGTGATAGAAAGCAATGTTAAAGGTACACCGATATGATTATTAAGATTGCCCCCCGTAGCAAGTGCATTATACTTTTTTGAAATCACTGCCAGTAATAACTCTTTAGTAGTGGTTTTACCATTGCTGCCACCCACCGCTATAACGGGTATGTTTAATTGTTTGCGGTGATAATTGGCCAATTGCTGCAAAGCTTGCAACGCATCGTCCGTTTTTAATATCCTTGTATCCGTTGTGTCAATTTCCTCATCAACAACTGCATAAGCAGCCCCCTTTGCAAGGGCTTCGGCAGCAAATAAATTGCCGTTAAAGTTAGCTCCCTTAAGTGCAAAAAATATACTGCCCTCAATTATATTACGAGTATCGGTGCACACCTTATAACTGTGGGTGTATAGCCCGTGTAAATGCTGTATGGAAGGTAATAATTGCATGGCCTTAAAAACCCTGCTATATTAAGCTAAATTTAGCGTTTATGCTTTTTTTGTTACTTTGGGGCAACATTTTACTTAAAAACAATATCTACCTACTTAAACCCTTCTATGCGCATGAGAAAATTTTTTACTTTTCTTGTGGCCTCGGCCCTCTATTCGCTTGCAATTGCGCAAAGCCCTAAATTTTATTTAGACAATTCATTGGTGTTTAATTCAGCACCACAGCAAAAAATCCCTTTTCCTTTTGTAGGCGGGTTGGTTTCTCCTCAATTTTCAAACATTGATTTAAACGCCGACGGGGTTAAAGATTTGTTTGTTTTTGACAGGGGAGGCAACAAAGTACTCACTTTTATACGCAATACAGGTGCGGGAGCCGACTGGATTTATGCCCCGCAATATGAATTCGGATTCCCGAAAATAAACTCATGGGCATTGTTGGTGGATTATAATAATGACGGTAAGGAAGACATTTTTACTGCTGCCAACCCTAATTATTTTGCTCAATCGGTAATGGTATATAAAAACGTATCGGCCAACGGTATTCCTGCTTTTGAGGTAGCGAAAGAAGTGCTTGAATACGACCAAAATGTTGACGGTTTGCCTTTGGCTTCGATATACAATATCGATATGGACATCCCTGCCATTTTAGATGCCGACGGTGATGGTGACATTGATATTTTAAGTTTTGATGCCTCTGCCGCATCTATTACTTTATATGGAAACGAGGCCGTTGAAGATACTGTGCCTTTAGACAGCCTGCGTTACCGCGCATACGATTTGTGCTGGGGTAATTTTAGGGAAAGTTTCCTTGACCGTAGCGTTACATTAGGTGTAGAATGCTGGGGCGGCAAATATTACCCGAAAAAATCAGGGGCACACTCAGGTTCTACCATGTTGATGCTTGACATGGACAATGACAATGATAATGATTTGATATTGGGCGACGCATCATACGATGAACTTACACTACTAATAAACGGTAAAACCCAGTTTGCTTGGTATTCTGATTCAATGGTTAGCTACGATACCGTATTCCCATCGTCTAACCACGCCAAAGTATATACCTTTCCTGCTGCTTTTTATGTGGACGTAACCAACGACGGGGTTAGAGATTTAATTGTTGCCCCTAATATGGCTTCGGGCGGCAAAACCTTAAACCAAGTATGGTTTTATAAAAATAACGGTACCAATAAGCTACCCGTGTTTGCACTGGTAAAACAAAACTTCATACAGGATAATACCGTTGATTTTGGCTCAGGAGCCGCTCCTGTTTTTTTGGATGTTGACAATGACGGCGACAGTGATTTGGTTGTAGCACACAGGGGCGATTACCAAACAACTTTAAACAGTGCCGACCGTATGAATTTGTTTTTGAACACCGGCACAAAAACTAACCCTGTGTTTGAGTTGCAAAGCGGTAACGATTACTTAGGATTGATAAAAGACAACATCCGCGATATGAAGCCGACTTTTGGCGACCTTACTGGGGATGGAAAGCCTGATATGCTGATTGGTGATGCCGACGGTAAGCTTTGGTTTTATCAAAACAATACCGCTACAGGTCTTTCGTTCACTTCACCGATAAAAGACTATATGCGGATTGATGTGGGCAATGCGGCTGCACCCCAAATTATAGACCTTGATAAGGACGGTTTGCTGGATATAGCAGTAGGTACTTCATCGGGTATTATAAATTTCTTTAAAAACAAAGGCACTGCAACCGCAGCAAACTTTGACAGCATACCCAATATTGACACCTTGGGCGGTGTTTATGTGAACGATTGGTATTACTACTACGTGCCCGACCCTAATACGGGTGAAATTATTGATACTACGGTGGTGTTTGACACCAAAGGTTTTGCTACACCACATTTTGGCGATTTTGACCTTGACGGTAAATTAGATTTAACGGTGGGTTGCTATAGCGGCAAACTTTGGATGTTTGACAGCATTGAGGGTAATCTGAACGGCGATTTTGTTGTTAACGACACCTTTTTGTTCAACAACATTACCAAACAACTGGGCGGTTACTCACCCGGTATGCGCTCTGTGCCCGTTGTTGCTAAGCTTAGCGACAGTGCTAAGGCAAAGCCCATTATGTTGATTGGCAATTTTAGGGGCGGTCTAAACTTCTTAAATGCTTTAGAGGATACTTCAAAAGTTCAAAACCCTATCGGTGTGCGTGAAATAAGCCCCGAGTTAACCGTATCAGTATATCCTAATCCTGCCAATACAAATGTAACCATCAGCCGCAGCCTTCAACAATACGAAGGAGCTGTTAGCGTTACTTTAATTGATTTATTAGGCAGGGAGGTGTATAGCGGAGTTATTACCGAGGGTGCTCCCATATACACTATTAACACAGCGCATTTGCAACAAGGCATTTACTACATACAACTAAACGGCGGAATGCACTACAAAGCAGTGCAAAAAATAACAATATTAAGGTGATGGGAGGTTCGGCTTAAACCTCTTAGACTTTTTCTACACAATGGCACTCCGCACTGGGTGCCATTTGTGTTTTTAGGCATTACATAGTCAATTGTTGGAAAACATCCTCCAATCGCTGTGTTTCTTGTGCCGATTCTAAAATCACAAGATTATTATCAACCGCAAAACGGAACAAAAGTTCTTTAATCTCGTTGGGATTGCTTGCCAATAACTGCCAACGGTTATCACCCAAATGCTTAGCCTGCGATACTCCTTTAATGGTTTTTAATTGGCCTTCGCTAACGCTTCCCTTAAACACCACTTTAATAATAGCATTACCGCCTTTTACAAAACGGCTTTTCAGGGTTTGCGTATCTTCATCAGCCACAATCTGGCCTTTGTTTATAATAATTACACGGTCGCACAGTGCTTCCACCTCTTGCATAATGTGGGTAGAAAGTATCACCGTGCGGTCTTTGCCCGTTTCTTTAATCAAATTACGAATCTCGCTAATTTGATTAGGGTCAAGTCCGCTGGTAGGTTCATCCAGTATCAGCACTTTGGGGTTATGCAACAACGCCTGCGCAAGTCCCACCCGCTGACGATAGCCTTTTGATAACTGGCCTATTTTCTTTTTCCGTTCAGGGGTAATCCCTGTTTTCTCTATAATCTCGTCCACCTGTGCATTCACATTACCTGCCAAGCCATGCAACTTGGCAGTAAACTGCAAATACTCGCGCACATACATATCCAAATACAAGGGGTTGTGCTCGGGCAAATAGCCAATGTGGCGGCGCACCTCAATAGGGTTTTCAGTCACATCAAACCCGCACACTTCGGCCTTGCCGTCCGTTTGGGGAATAAAACACGTCAGTATTTTCATGGTGGTTGATTTTCCGGCACCGTTAGGGCCCAAAAAACCAACAATTTCACCGGGGTTCACAGTGAATGATATATCATTAACGGCTTTTTGCGTGCCGTATAACTTGGTGAGGTTTTGTACTGAGATTGACAAGCGGCTATCTTTTTTAAAACAACAAAAATACAGTTTATAAACGCATAACGGCATTTTTTGGTGTATGGGTTAAATGCAATGGTATCTTTTTGCAGCCCGCTTGCACCTTCAACTGATCGAAATCATATCTTTTGTTTTAAAGTTTATCTTTATCTTGCGAACATCCTTTAGTAAACTTCCGTCACATTCTGTTAAGATGGCAAAAGTAACTTTCGCTAATAACAAAAGCCCTTTTTATACTGCCCTACGCAAAGAGGTAGATGCGTATTTCAAACAAAACCAGCTTTCGCAACAAGGCAATTGGCGTTTATACATAAAAACGATTGTGTTTTTATCAGTAACCGTGTTGCTATATACTTGGCTGGTGTTTTATACCCCCGTTTGGTATGTAGGTATTATTGCGGCAGCACTGCTGGGCATGAACCAAGCCTTTATAGGGTTTAATATTATGCACGACGCTTGCCATGGCAGCTACAGTAAGAAAAAGTGGGTAAACGACTTTTTTGGTTACAGTATGAATTTTTTAGGAAGCAATGCTTTCTTATGGAAAACAAAGCACAATGTAGTGCATCATACGTTTACCAACATTGATGGTATTGACGATGATATAATGAAGATACCTGTGCTGCGCCATTGTGAAACACAGCAAAAGCTGAAAATGCACCGCTATCAGCACATATACGGTATATTGGTGTATTGCCTCACCATACATTTTTGGGTGTGGTTAATGGATTTTATAAAATACTTTACGGGTAAAGTGGTAGTAACCCCGCTTAAAGATTTTACCGTAAAAGAACATATTATCTTTTGGGTAAGCAAGGCTTGGTATGCAGTGGCATACATTGTTATACCTTGGTACTTTTTAGGCTTTACGCCCTTTATCATCGGTTTTTTGGTAATGAACGCCTTGTTCGGTCTTACCATGTCAGTAGTATTTCAATTAGCCCACGTGGTAGAAAAAGCACATTTTGAAGAAGCTCTGCACGGTGATAAAATGATTGAAAAAGAATGGGCAGAACACCAAGTGCTAACCACTTGCAACTTTGCACTAAAAAATAACACCCTTTCTTGGTTTTTGGGCGGGCTTAATTTTCAGATTGAGCACCATTTGTTTCCCAAAGTGAGCCATATACATTACCCCGCACTTAGTCAGATTGTGGAGCGTGTTTGCAAACAGCATAACGTAAACTATAATTATTATCCTACTATGGGCGAAGCCATTGTATCACACTATAAGGTGATGCGCGATTTGGGTCGCTAATAAGGGAATTAATAACTTTATGAAGCCTGCATAAATTATGCAGGCTTTTTTGTTTAGCAAAGGATTATACAAAAGCAAACTTGTATATAAACACCATTGTTTGTCGATTATTCCCGTTTCTCAATGATTAACAAGCATTTAACAGTATTACTGTGTTTATATTAACGGGCAACAAATTATAAAAGCGGTGTATCTATTACTTTACAAACCAACCTTATACCAATGTGTGAAAACCTATTTTCACTGTCTTTGTATCGGGTAGTAAACTAATAACCCCTGTTTCAAAACAAAGAATTATCAATTAATATAATTTTATGAAGCGACTTATTTATTACCTATTTTTTGTTGCCTTGCTTGCAAGCTCCAAAAATGCAAGTGCCAGCGTCATCATCGGGGCTGAAATTGCTTATAAAAGTGTAGGCAACGACAGTTTTGATTTAATTCTTAAAGTATATAGAGATTGCAACGGCCTCCCTATTAGCCCTTCACCAATAACCGTAAAAGCCGGCTGTAAAACCACCAACTACACCCCAACTTTTGTTTCTGCTACTGATATAACAGGATTAAACCCCTTCTGTGGTATCCAAAGCAGGTGTACAGGCTCGTTCCAATACGGCTTTATGCAAGAAATTTATAAAGTACGGGTATTATTAAACGATACTTGCTGCAACTATAAGCTAAGTTGGGGGCAATGCTGCCGGAGCAGTGTTATTACTACCGGCCAAGCCGGCTACGATTTTTATACGGAAACCTCTTTTAACAAATGCCTTGCCCCCGTAAACTCTTCTCCCGAGTTTACAGAAGTACCTAAAATATTATTACCGCACGGTACGGATAATTTGTTAGACAATGGTGCCACCGATGCTGATGCCGATTCGCTTAGCTATGAAATGGTTACTCCCTTTTCCGGCGCGGGCTCAGCCATCCCCTACTCCGGAGGTTATAATATATATAAGCCGCTTACTTTTTTGGGCTTTCCCAATACAAATCTTAGCAAGCCTGCCGGCTTTCACTTTGATGCAACGAAAGGAACTGCTTCTTTCAGGCCAACTAAGATGAACGAAGTGGGCATTATTGCTGTTAGGGTAACCGAATGGCGACTTATTGGCGGTGTTTATACCAAAATAGGCGACGTGATAAGAGACGTAACACATATTGTTATGAACGGAGGTAATAATAAAGTGCCCTATTTTACAGGGCTCACAACACCTAATATTCCTGTTTGTAATACCGCAGGTACTTATTGCTTTGATTTTACCGCTAATGATGCCGACTCGACCGATACCCTGAACTTTAATTTTGTACACAACTTTGATAGCGTGGTAATAACAAATGTGGGAACGGCTGCACGCCCTGTAATGCGCGTTTGTATTACGTTTTCTACTGCCGAGCTTACCTCAGGAAACCCTCTTGACTTACGGGTAAAGGTAATGGACAACTCATGCCCGCTTGGCGGCAAAGCCGAAAAGATTTTCACCTTTAAAACAGGCACGCACATGCCCGATAGTTTTGCTATTAACAAACAGCTCAGCTGCCGAAACTTAGGGGCGCAACTGCAAAACAACTCCTCGTTTAGCGGAACACTTACTACCGCATTTGAAGTTACCTCGGCCAACAACACATATACCGCAAACTCTGCTAACCAAATAGTAGTAGATGATGTTAAAGAATCGGGCTGGCACAACATAAAAATGGTGATTACTTCAAACGCTTTTTGCGATAGCCGTACCTATTACGACTCAGTATATGTACCTCAATCCAACTTCATGTCGGTAAATATCGGCAAAGACAGTTCTGTTTGTTTTGATTCTTCTTTTTTCATTACTCCCGCTATTACCAACGGTAACGCCCCTTTCAATTATCAATGGAGCAACGGCGATTCTTTAGCTGCCATCACAAAAACATTGGCTTTGGGTACTAATCACATTAGGCTTACGTTAACCGATTCTGCCGGATGCACGGCAAAAGATACCGTGATGGTAAAATACTATAACCCAACAGTGATACTTAACGGCGATACGGCAAAATGTGTAAACGACAGCATTACTCTTACCGCCACATTAAGCAATACAAATGCGCCCGTTTTCCAATGGGCGGGTTTTGCAACAGGCCAAACCTCAATCAAAACTAAACTAACCGCCTCAAAACAATTTGTTTTCACATTAGCTGATAATTCAGGTTGCTTAGTCACTCAAACGCACAATGTGTTTGTATCAATGCCGCAAACCACTCATAATCACAACCACTCGCAGTGCGTTGGTGACTCGATACGACTTTCTGCTACTGCCACAGGAGGATTGGGAACACATACCATTAATTGGCCGCTGTTTTCACAAAGCGGCGAGAATGTTGTGCTAAATCCTTCTCAGTCCGCAGGTAAAATTTATTTTTATACCGTTGTTACTGATAATTTAGGCTGCCAAAGCACCAAAAATGATTCGGTTGAAATTCATGCACTGCCCGTTATTAATGTAACCGCGCCGGGGGCACATTGCCAAAATACAGGTTTGGTTTCTTTAGCACCATTAGCTACCCCAACAGGCGGAACATGGAGCGGAACTTCAGTTGCAGGTTCTGATTTTAATACAGGCACCAGCGGAGCAGGTAGTTTTACGTTAAAATATGCTTATACCGACCCAACTACAGGTTGTGCTGCTGACAAATCAACCCAGATAACGGTTGATGCTGCCCCTGTGGCCGATTTTATATCGAGCACTGCCACAGGCAACAAACCTTTATTGGTTGGTTTATTTAATACTACCTCTGACACCAATGCTACTTGGAATTGGATAATAAAAGACAGCGCAGGTACTGTGGTACATACCAGCACACAACGTCACACCAATTATACATTTACTACTGAGGGTAAATACACGGTTATTTTAGTTGCAACCAATGGCTCTTGCATTGATACGATAGAAAAAACCGATGTGATTGTGGTAACTACAAACGTAGGCATAGGAGAATTAAGCCCTGCAAGCATAAAAATATACCCCAACCCCGCAAGTGCATTTGTAGTGGTTGAAGCCGATGTTGAAATAGCATCAGTACAGATAACGGATGCTTTAGGCAGGACATGGATTGCCCCAACCACTATTGAGGGTAGAAAAGCCACATTAAACACCGAGGGTTTAAACGCGGCTACTTATGTACTAAAAATAACCACTGCCGATGGTAAACAAGGGATAGCCCAGATAGCTGTATTGCGCTAAAACGTTTCATTTTCATAAGTATATTGTAATTGCAAAACGGTCGCGTGTTTTATGCACGGGGCCGTTTGTTTTGTAAAAAACATCTCCTTTTTACGTCAACATATTGTAAAATGCCTGAAACAGTCGTTTTACAAGCCTCTCTGATTTGTATTTTCGAGGCTCAATACTATTAACCTATGAGAGCCGTACTTTTATCAATCGTACTTTTTTTAATCGGCACTAACCTTTTGCTGGCAGACCACGTGTTGGGTTCACAAATAGACTATAAATCACTGGGTGGCAAAAAATATTTAATCACCCTGACTGCTTATAGAGACTGTAATTCACTGCAAATCAGTGCCGGCCAATTAAAGGCAACCTGTTCAGCAGGTACTCAAAACTTTAACCTTACACTAAAATCAATTACGGATATTACGGGAATAAATAATTCTTGCGGGGTTTCAAGTCGTTGCTCAGGTAGTTTTAGCTATGGTTTTGAAAAACTGGTGTTTGAAAGCACCATAGATTTAAGTAGTCTTAGCTGTTGCGAAGTAATACTTAGCTGGGAGCAATGCTGCCGTAGTACGTTAATAACCACCGGAGCAAGTGCATCTAACTATTATACCCAAGCAACAATAAACACCTGTACTGCCAGCAGCCTTGCTTGGAACCAGATAGACCCTGTTTTTTTGTTGACCACAGGAATCGAACAAATGTTCAACTTTTCTGCATACGACGCTACCGACGGAGACTCTATCAGCTATGCTATCATTTTACCCCAATCAGCACAGGGGACAGATGTAGGTTATTCAGGCCAGTTCGCCGCATCAAAACCTATTACATTTTTAGGGTTTCCAAACCCCAACCTGAACAGCCCTGCGGGTTTTCATTTTGACGAACAACGGGGCAATATTTCTTTCAGACCCACAAAACAAAACGAGGTTACCTCTATAACCGTAGAGGCAACCGAATGGCGAACAATTAGCGGAACTGCAACAATAATTGGTAAAACGCGTAAAGAGCTTACTCTATTTGTCGTAGGAACTAACACCCTTGGTTCAAACAAACCCCCTATGCAAAAAAGTCCCGATACTTTTGCAGCCTGCGCAGGAGATACTTCTGTAGCCGTTATAGATATTATTGAGCAAGACGCTACCGATATACTTGCCTTTACTTTTCAGCACAATCTTAAATGGGCTTCGGCTGAACGAATGGGTGGAGCCACAGGCCGAAAAATACTGGTTCGCTATTTGGCCGATTCTATCCCTGCCGATGGAATACTGAATGCCTTTACCATTGAGGTGAAAGACAATGCCTGCCCTGTTTTGGGCAGAAATGTAAAAACATACGGCATTGTGAAGGGTGGTGCTTCTTTTACTGATGCTTCATACATCACCAAAACATCGGGTTGCGGCAAAGCAAGTTTTACTGTAAATAATCGCCTCGCAGGAAATAACTTCTCATACACATGGAATATTTACGGTAAAAATGTTTCACTTGACAAAACCGCTGATAATATTCAACTGCAATTAAGCGATACAGGTTGGGTTAAGGCAGACCTTTGGGTTACCTCGCCCCAGCATTGTAATTTTTATAAATACACTGATTCAATCCATATTTCAGATTTAGAAGCTGTAAAGGTATATGCCGGCCCTGATAGTACTGTTTGCGGCAGTGCCTCCGTTACTGTTAAAGCACTGCCCGTTTTTGGTCAATCCCCCTATACATACAAATGGTCAAACGGGGCTACTAAGGACACTGCTACCGTTTATCCGCCAAAAAAATCCAGTAGCTACATTGTAACTATGACCGACGGAAAAGGGTGCACAGCAAGTGATACCATAGAGATTTTTAATCTACACCCCTTAATAGGACTCAGCGGATCTCACAAAGTGTGTAAGAACACAATTGTATCCCTCACAGCAGCCATTGCTGATACCACAAACTCTGTTTTTGGCTGGGACGGTGGTGCAGCAGGAGTATTGGAATTAAAAGATACGATTACTGCCAATACCCTACATACTTTTAGAATAACTGAGGGTATTTGTACCTTTAGCCAGTCACACGAAGTTTTTGTTTCAATCCCTACCCTAACATACAACCACGATACTGTTTATTGTGCAGGCGATACTATGCGTTTAGAGGCGATTCCTTCAGGGGGAGTTCTTCCTTATTCCATTTATTGGGGAACGTATGCAAAACCGGGACAAAAAGTAGCCATCAGCACATACAATGCTGCATCGGGCTATACTTATTTTTCAACTACGGTAACCGACTCATTAGGATGTACAGAAGCCATAAACGGTAAAGCATGGTTAAATGCTTTACCTGTTATAACCATTAATACTGTTGCTCCCGTTTGTACCTCAGGTTCTGTGGTTAACCTTTCGGTAAATCCTTTAGGCGGCACGTGGAGTGGTAATGGAGTATCCAACAGCATTTTTAACCCCTCAACCGCAGGCAGCGGTCTGCATTATTTAAAATATGATTATACCGACCCGTCAACAAGTTGCCCCAATACTGCAAATACATTTATACGTGTAATTAACCCTCCAACGGTTGATTTTACTGCCGATAGTACCTCTGTAATAAAAGGCTCTACATTACAGTTTACCAACCAATCAACGGCTGATACCGGCTTTACCAATAAATGGGTATTTGGATTACCTGAAACACCTGCAAATACCAAAACCACACAAAATGCCCAGTTTATGTTTACCGATACGGGCTACTACACAGTAAAACTGATAATAAATGACGGGGTTTGCGCTCCTGACTCGGTAATAAAAACAAATTATATACGGGTGTACCAACCTGCACAGCCCCCAACGGGCATCATCTATTCAACCACTGAAAATCTTAACGTATTCCCCAACCCTGCACACAATGAGTTGCAACTTGAATTACCCAAAGGTGAAACGATTATGACGTTAACTCTTACAGACGGAATAGGCAGGGAAGTAAAAGATGTTATGGCTGCAAGTGATAAAGTATTGTTACCCCAACTAAGTAAAGGGGTTTATACGCTACAAGTAGTTACTGAAGCAAACAAAATATATTTAGCTAAAATAATTATAGAGTAAATATTTTATCGAAAAGGCAGCTATTACAGGCAACCAAACAGCTACTATACAGGCTCTTTTTTACATCTGACTTATTAGACCCGTATAGTATGCAAAAATTCTACAAAACTTTATTCGTTGTTTTATTGCTTGTTTTATCAAAGGCAACCTTATATGCCAATTACATTGCTGGCGGCAATATTAGCTACCGAGTTATTGATTCAGTAAATTACCTTGTAACCACACGGATATTTGTGGTGTGCGGCGACAGTACGTTTACCCCATACGACAGCTTAACCATAAGTTATGCAAACACTACGTATAAAACGGTTATGGCATTGCAAACCATTACCGATGTTACAGGAACTTACTATAATTGCCCAACAGGAAGTAAATGCAACGGTACAGGTACATACGGAGTAAAAGAATACCTCTACACCAACCTGATTAATTTAAGCGACAGTAGCTGCGAAGTAACCGTTGGCTGGCAAGGGGATAACCGCTATAGTAATATTTCAACAGGACAAGCCTATACCCCCACATACCTTTATGC
This sequence comes from Bacteroidia bacterium, assembly GCA_035906255.1. Lineage (GTDB taxonomy): Bacteria > Bacteroidota > Bacteroidia > UBA8524 > UBA8524 > SB11. The sequence goes on along the minus strand of JAMIFM010000029.1, from coordinate 414,251 downwards.
ACTGATAAACAAGTGTTTTGGTAATAATTCACTGCATACTACCCTTACCCCTCACTTTATCAACCCTGTTGGTCAAGACCTTTCCATGTCCACAGGATTTATTGATACCATTGATAATGATTCTATGGGTTTTAGATTAATTTCGCCTCGTTCAGGGCCATCTACTTTTGTCAATCACAGTGGAAGTTGGTCACCATCTAAACCATTATCTTTTTTGGGGTTTCCCAACCCAATTCTTCCTTTGCCTGCGGGTTTTCATTTCGATAGCACCACATCAGAGCTGCGATGCCGCCCCACCAAACAAAACGAAGTTGCAATAATTTGTATTGAAGCCATAGAGTACAGGAAAATCAACGGAACAATGACTGTTGTTGGCAAAACCATGTTAGAACATTTAGTGATAATTGCCCCCTCGCCTAACAATAAAGTGCCTAAGTTTTACAATCCGCAGCTTAGCAATGTTTGTGCAGGTAAAGAATTGTGCTTTACAATTGAAACTGATGACGCTGATATTGGTGACACTTTGCGCTTAGAATGGAATAAGGGAATAAAAAACGCAACGTTTATAGTAAATCAGAATGGAAAACGCCCAACGAGTACTTTTTGCTGGACACCCACGCAAGCCGATATCCGCAACTGGCCGCATTATTTTACAGTAAGAGTTAACGACGATGAGTGCGGGCCTAATGCAAAAACCACAAGGGTATTTGGCATCACCGTATATCCTGAGCCTGATTCGGCATTTTTAGAGATTGAAAAGACAGAGGTTAAATGCTCACAGTTCTTGTTAAAAATGAAATTAGGGGCAACTAGCACCGTTAAACGGAAAATTGTTACCACAGGTGGAACGGTGTTAGCCCTAAGCCAAGACTCTGTACTAGTTAACTTTGATAGTAGCGGATGGTTGCATTACACCGTTACTACCACTTTTAACAATTCATGCAGCTTTGTAAACAAAGACTCCGTTTTTATACAACTCCCTTATCAATTAATGCTATACAAAACGGCAGACACAAGCGTTTGTCCCGCCGATACATTCACATTGGCTATTGCCCCACAAAACGGCACTTCTCCGTACACACACCAATGGACTACAATCAATCACGTTGGCACAAGCTACCAAACAGCCATCACACAACCCAAAACCTACATTATTTTCACTACCGACAGTATTGGTTGTTTAGTAATTGATACCATTAAAGCAGGCGTTTTTGTTAAAGGTAAAGCTATAATCATAGCTCCTGACAGTATTTGTAGCAATCATACTCCCTACCCTGTTTCAGGCTTGCCCGTCGGTGGACAATGGACAGCCCCGCAAGGCAGTATTGTTAATGATAGCTTATTACCACATACATTGCCTATCGGTCGTACCAAAATATACTATGAAACTCTTGACAGTAATAGCTGTACAGTTAAAGACAGCACCATAATAACTGCGTTACAAGCCCCATCTGTTTCGTTTACTACAGATACATTGTATGGGCATCCTCCTGCCCAAATACACTTTACAGGAACAGCAGCACCCAAGGCGCTTCGTTGGCACTGGGAACTCTTTACTGCCGATTCTGCCTTTGCAGATACTACCATAGTGGGTGATAGTATTTACACGCACACATTTACTGATACCGGTCGCTATACAACTAGGTTGACAGCGTACACTGCAAACTGCCAAAAAACAACAACCGCGAGCGGTCAAATTATACTGGGTCCTTTAGCCTCAGTTAGTAGTTACGATACTGAGCAATTAAAAATATACCCCAATCCTGCCAAAAATATTTTTACCGTGCAACTATTAAACGGTGACACGATACAATCAATTATGATAACGGATGTTACTGGCAAAGCAATAAATGGTTTACTGGTAATGGGTAACAACGTGCATCTACAGAACGTGGATGCTGGTTTTTATTTATTACAAATAGTTACTACTAACCACAATTTTTACAAAGCCACATTGATAATAGAATAGCCTATTCGACGAAATTAATTATTAAAGAGCAACCTTTTTATAAATAATATCTTCATATGCTTTAGGAACCGGAACCTATTAATTGCCACACAGTGGTATAACAAACCTAATGTTTAATAATATGAAGATTTTATTTGTTGCTCTATCTTTTTTATTGTCGTTTTTAACAACAAACTCTTATGCAACCCATGTAATGGGCGGAGAAATTACCTACAAACACCATAATGGCGATACATTAATGGTAACCCTAAAGGTTTACCGAGACTGTAACGGCATCGCTATGTCTAACAGTCCGTTAACTGTTACTTCAGAAAAATCAGCCCAAAAAAACTTTAATCTTACTCAAACATCAGTTAAAGACATTACTGATATCCCCTCTAACTGTGGTATTATCAGCAGGTGTGCAAGTAACACATTCCCTTACGGGTTTGAAGAATATATATTTAGCGGAAAAGTGGTATTACCCAACGACGGCAGTTGTAAATACACGCTCAGTTGGGAGCATTGCTGTCGTAATACAGCAATTACAACAGGGGCTGCAAATATGAATTTTTACATAGAAACACGATTGAATAAGTGCTTAGCCCCAAGTAACTCTTCGCCTGAATTTGTAAGATACCCCATTTTTGTATTGAGTACAGGTCAAGACCTAAATCTTACCCATTCAACTATAGATGCCGAAAACGATTTAATAACCTATGAGTTAGTAAATCCGTTAGCTGCTGCCGGCACCCCCATCACCTACTCAGGTTCGCACACGGCAAAAAAACCGATAACTTTTTTAGGGTTTCCCAATAATAATCTTAACCATCCTGCCGGATTCAGGTTTGATACCATTACAGGTAATATGTCTTTCCGCCCCACAAAGCAAAACGAAGTAACGGTTGTGAGTATTAAAGCAAAAGAGTGGCGACGTATTAACGGCACTTATACATTAATTGGTGAGGTAATCCGCGATGTACAGTTGCTGGTAATCTCATCTCCTACCAACAAAGTACCCGTTATCGGCTTGCCAAAACAAGCAAGCATTATTGCCTGCACTGCGGGTAATTATTGTTTCACAATACCGGTTATTGAAAAAGACACCGCCGATACTTTAAATTATTCATTTGCCCACAACCTCGACAGTATTAACGTAACAGACACTACCATTGGCGATACTTTAAAAGTGAGCGTTTGTTTTAAGGTTACACAAGCCATGCTGACACATGGAAAGTATTTCTTCACTTTGTTTGTGCAAGACAACGCTTGTCCGATGGTTGCCAAAACTGAAAAAACGTATTACATCCATACCTCAGCATTGGTTAATTTACCTCGTCTGCCAAAAACCGTTTACTGTGAAACCGAGACTCCGTTACCATTGCTAACTCCACCAACAGGCACCTCTGTGTGGAGCGGCCCCGGTGTTCAAAAAGCAGGTGCTGTTTATACATTTAGCCCCGATAGCGCACAGCCCGGCTGGCATCAGCTTAATTTCAGCCATACCGATTCTTTTAACTGCCTAATTAATGACAGTGCTTTGGTAAGAGTAGTTGCCCTTCCGTCAGTCGGTTTTACCGTAAATGACAGTATCGGCATGCCCAACGATACTTTTTATTTTACCAACACAACTACTGCTGATACCACCTTTACCAGCCGCTGGAATTTTGGCGACTCAGGTAGTTTGGTAAACACATATACTTACCATGCACAACATAGTTACAAAGATACTGGGCTATATACCGTCAGGCTGTTTATTACAACAGGCATTTGCCCCAAAGACTCAGTGATAAAAGTTAATTATATAAAAATAGGCAGTAATTACCTTACCGTACAAACACCTGAAGAATTAGGATTAACAGTTTACCCCTCCCCCGCCTCTGAAACGGTAATTGTTGAGGCTGCAAGTGAGTTAACAGAAGTGTTCCTGATTGATTTGTTGGGTAAAATACACCGCTTTGCAGCAAATGGCAACAAAGCTGAATTAAACATCAGCGAATTGGCTGCGGGTATCTATATTATCAATGCTATTGATACTACAGGCAAACAATACACCGGAAAGGTATTGGTACAACGGTAACCATCCTTCGACAGGCTCAGGATGACTGAGCCTGTCGAAGGCTCTGAGCTTGCTGACACAGGGGTGTGCGCTGTCATTCTGAATGAAATGAAGAATCTTATTACAACTGTTTTGACTAAACGGGATAAGATACTTCGCTATCGCTCAATATGACAATGTGCGAGCGAGGCTGACACCCTATGCCGGCCGAGGACTTCCTGAGCTTGCCGAAAGATAAGTGCGGCTAAAAAACAGGTTTAAATTGCTCAAACGCTTGCAAGCAGTTGTTGCAGTAATGCAATGCCCTGCACAGCGTAGGCCCGAAAGGCGATTTTAGAGTGGTATTTCGGCTGTTGCAATATGGGCAAGCTACATCGTTAAGAACATCCAACTCAATATAACCGGGCTTGCGCTCCACAGGGGGCGCAAGCCCGTGTTTTAATAAGGCTTGTTTACCTTTTTCAGTAATCCGGTCAGTAGTCCATGCTACATCAAACGTGGTTTCTACCTCAATGCGTGGAATTTCCATTTTCATTAAACGTTCCCGCACCATATCCTCCATCACACGCAGGGCAGGGCAGCCTGAAAAAGTAGGAGTCATGTGCACTTTTACACTTTTGCCGCCGTCAAGTACATCAACCCCCGTAATAATCCCCATATCCACCATAGATATGGTAGGAATTTCAGGATCCATTACCTCTTCCAAGGCACTCCATATATCTTTTTCTGCTATCATGCTGTTGTTATCAGCAAACGGTTTACCACTCTGTGCCCGGGTCGATGCGAAATACTTCCGTCATCTCATCCAATAAAGGTTGAAGGTGGGTACTGTGTTGTCCCTTACGTCCGCCATATACAGGCTGCCAAGTACTTTCAGCAGGTAAACGCAAATTTGCTTTTAATACCACCGGGGTAATTGCTTCCAGCCAGCGTTCTTGTAATGCCTTTTCACCAATAAATATACCTTCGCTTATTAGCTGTTCTTCGGCTTCGCCTTGTTCAAAAATTCCCAAAGCAAGGTTAAAAGTAGCATCCAACGCATTTTGCATACGAGTATGGCTTTCCTCGTTACCGTTACCCAGTTTCATTAAAAAAGTATCACCGTGAAAAACGTGGTATTTCACTTCACCTTTTACTTTGCGGGTTACTTTACCCAATGGTGAGAATGCTGATGTTGCCAACGATTCAAATCGTAACAAATCGGCATGGTCGTATAAAAAGTGACGCACAAGGCTAAAATCATATTCGCCGTTAGGTTGCTCTACCAATTGGCTGCAATGAAACTGGTTAGCATTACGCATAAACGCAATAGTATCGGGGTCTTGCTCACCCATTTGGTTCAAAATGGTGTACAATGCCAGCGATTGGCCTATTTTGTCCTGTGCCATTGATGAGAAAGCAATATCCTCTTCCAGCAACGGGCCAAACCCTGTCCACTCGCCGTTTCTATGACCAATAATCAACAGATCGTCGGCCATTTTATACAATAACTCTTTAATGTGTAGTTGGTCGCTCATAGTATCAGGTATTAGGCTTGTTGGGCTTGTTCTTCTTTAAATTTGTTAATACGGTCAACCACCTTATAAATATTAGCCTCACGGTATTGCTTATCAGGCACGGTGCTAAAAATATCCTCATCGTCATAATCCGTTGCAAAAACATCAGCGGTTTTTGTAACCCACATATTCACGCACACACCGCGCCTGCCATATTGTTCTTTGGCAAAAAGCAATGCCATTTCGATATTAGGTGCGTGTAATGAGCCCACGTGAACGTGGTGTTCGCCACGCTTTTTCTGGGCAAATACCTCATACGTTTCAAATTGGTCTAATTTTTCAAGCGGATGCTCAAAAGGCTTCTCATCATCTATCTGTGCCCTTGACACACGGGGGTCTAACGATTTGATAATCATAGTACAGCAGTATTAAACTAACGCAAGTTAGTTTAATGGTTTTATATAAGCAAGAAAGGGAAATATGAAATTGGTAACCAGTGTCTTACACCCCCAACCAATACACTAGTTTCACCACAAGGCCGCGGTCTTTTACTCTAAAATCAGGAAATGCACGGCGGGGTATAGGTGCGTAGTTATCCCCGTACACAATAAATAAATCGCTCATGGGGGCAAAACGCCATTGTAAACGGGTATTCAGGTTCACATTATCCACCTGCGTATTGTATTGCACAAAGGTGGTAAAAAACAAGTTGCGACTAAAGGTAAGCTCTGCCCTTGGGCCAATTAATATTAAGCGGGTATATCCGTATGGTTTGGGCAAATCAAGCTCGTTGGCCTCATACGTAAGGCTAAAGTTTCCCCAAGGCTGCACACGGTAATACAAAGCTGCGTTATAACTAATACTTCGCCCGTTAAAAAATGTACCTGCCGAAAATTCCACTTTCCAGTTAAAGGGCTTTCGGGGGTTAGAACTGTAATTTATATCAAAGCTGCGGTACACATATCCTCCCGCAGGCAAAGGAGTATTTCCCGTGCCTGTTATATCAATGGGATAATACAGGCGGGTAAAATTCTCGCTATATCCAAAACCCACAAAAGAGCGATCCATAAACTGTATGTCTAAATACGGACGGTACAAAATATCATTCACCGTAATGGAAGAATCGGCATAACCGCTCACATAAAACCCGGGTGAAATTTTGTAAATACGACTCTTTTCAGGATAAAAGGTGTGCGAAATTTCAGGCTCAATCCGCCAAAACGACATAGGCACGGCTATACCCGTAGCTTCGTCATACACCGTTTGGCGGGGCACAAATCCCGCATCAGCACGGTAGTTATTGCCCACATACTCGTGGTTCCACATAATAAACCAACGGGGAGTATTATAACTAACCCACGAGGCGTGTGCATACGCATTTTTAGGTTGATGGGGCGAGAACGATTGATGATAGAAAAACTTACCCATCCAAGTATTGTCTTTGCTGGCAAGGTCGTAATCAAACCCTACTACACGGTTAAACGCCACTGCACCGCTATCAGGCCCTGGCATATTTTGTTTGTTTACTACAATGGCCGATATGTTGGAGCGGCTAAATACCCTGCGTTGCACGGCAGCCACTGTAACGTTTTCAGGATTGGATTTTACTCCATCTTTATCATACGCGTCAGTTTGTATGTTCATCAGCCCCATTCGCCAGTCCTTATTCAGCTTTCCGCTTAACCGCGCGCCTGCAATAATGGGTATGGTAACACTGCTTCCGTTTTTTAGACCGATGCGTCGCGAGAAAAAAGGCCGTATTTGACTAAATCCAAACCGCGAAAACAAGTCAGAGTTTTCAATAAAAAACTGTCGTTGTTCAGGGAAAAATAAGCTGAACCGTGAAAGATTGGTTACCTGTCTGTCAACATCTACCTGCGAGAAATCCGGATTAAATGTCAAATCAAGATTTAGCGAAGGGGTAACGGCCACCTTCGCATCCATTCCACCGTTTACGGTTTGTAGGCCTTCCGTCCCAGCCTTAAAGTTCTCAGTGTAGCGGGTAATGGCATACGGTATCAACGATATATTTCGGCCTGCAACAGGCGGAGGAACATCCCACAATAATTTACCTGTATAAGCCAGTGATGACACATTGAAGTTACGAGGAACACGGCTCCAGCAACTGTTTTCGTTTATTTTAAGATTGTTTCGCGAGAAATTTACCCCCCATTGTACAATCCCCTCTTTATACCGAAGGGTTTTAAAAGGTATTCTAAACTCGGTCACCCAATACCCTTCATATCGCTTCACTTCAGAAAACCACTTGTTATCCCAGTTGGTGGTAATATCAAAGCTGCCGCCGTTTTGCAGCAGCCCTTCAAGCTGTGCCCCGTATGGGTTCACCCCAAAACAAAACCCGTTTATTTTATCATTAAACGGATCTATATACACCATAAAGGCATCGTTGGTGGCGTATGTGAAATCGCGTTTTAGCGACGATACTATAAAATCGCCGCCAAAATTATCGTGACAAATTGCAGCCACATAAATATTGTAGTCGTCATAAGCCATCATCACTTCGGTTTGGGTGGTTGATGCTGAGGTATCGTATGGAAATTGTTGCCAAAAACCATTTGCCCGCTGGGCAGCCTGCCAATCTGCATCGTCAAGTTTACCGTCAATTTTTATCGGTTGTGTGCTTTTGCGAATGTGATAAGCATGTGCAGTATCAGCCTGTCCTTTAGCAATACAGGCTACACAAAATAAGCAGATTATCAGTACTATTCTCAGGGAGTGCAAAGCGGGGCAAAAGTATCACTACTTCTGTCAAAAAACTACGTCTTCATTATTTACAAGCCCACTATTTCTCTTTTATTATTTCCTTTAGTAAGGCTGAAACCTCTTGTGCGTGGGTTATCAGCATAAAATGTCCGCCGTTTTGTATGGTGTGGGTAGGATTAATAAAACGGTAAGGCAAAATCCTGTCGGCAGTTCCGTGTATGTGTATTATTGGGGCGGGTTCTTCTATGTTTCCCCAAGTTAGTATGGCATTACCGCTCCAGCGATACAGTTGATGGTTGGTAGCGTCAAAAACGTCTTTTAATAATTTCCTGTGCTCTTTTTCCCTCAAACTAAAACACCAGTACGTAACAGCATTTGCTTTTAAAAACCAAGTAACCGGCAATACGTGTTGTAAACCTGTTTTACCCATCCACCGTAAGTAAAAAGGTATTTCTGCCTTTCCTTTTGCTGATGAGATAAGAATGATTTTTTTAACCGCTACATGTTTGGCAATTTCTACCGCCATCATTCCCCCAAAACTAAGCCCGACTATAACGGGTTTTGGGTGTGTGATTTTCGCAGCCATTCGCAACGCATATTTCTCAATCCCTTCATCTTGCAGGGGCATTAGCCAAGGCAAATGCACCACTTCAACCCCTGTAAAATCAAGGTATTTAAAAACTCTTTCATCATTGCCTAAGCCGGGCAGCAGGTAAATGCACTGCATATTTATCTTTTGGGGTGCTGCAAAATACTATTTCAGTTTGTTAAAATGTCTTTCGGCAAGCTCAAGACAAATCAAAGACAGTATGACGCAACACTTTTCAACCTCCGCTTAAAATATCGGCAAAACCACTGTATTTTTGCCCCTAACCATGACCACGAAACGTACTTTAGTAACTGCGGCCCTCCCCTATGCTAATGGGCCGGTACATATAGGCCACCTTGCCGGCTGTTATTTACCTGCCGATATTTATGTGCGCTACCTGCGTGCCAAAGGCCAAGACGTATTGTTTGTATGCGGCAGCGATGAGCACGGTGTGGCCATTACCATAAAAGCCCGCAAAGAGGGCATTACCCCGCAGGAAGTGGTAGATAAGTACAACGGCATCATCAAAAACTCGTTTGAGCAATTTGGGATTAGCTTTGATACCTACTCGCGTACTTCGGCACCCATACACCACAATACCTCGCAGGAGTTTTTCAGGAATTTATATGAAAAAGGCTCGTTTAAAGAAATTGAAACCGAGCAATATTATGATGTAGAGGCTAATCAGTTTTTGGCCGATCGTTACATCATGGGAACCTGCCCTGTGTGCAGCAACCCCAATGCGTATGGCGACCAATGCGAAAACTGCGGTACCAGCCTCGACCCTAAAGATTTGAAGGATGTACGCTCTACCCTATCAGGCAGTAAGCCTGAGTTGCGTAAATCGAAAAACTGGTTTTTGGATTTGGGTGAATTGGCTGAAAAGCCGGCGTTTATTGAGTATAAAAAACGGATTGACGGTTGGAAAACGAACGTAAAAGGCCAGTTTAACTCATGGTTGACGCAAGGGCTGCACGCCCGTGCCATGACCCGCGACCTAGACTGGGGTGTGAAAGTGCCTATTGAAGGTGCTGACGGAAAAGTGTTGTATGTGTGGTTTGATGCCCCCATTGGTTACATTAGTGCTACCAAAGAATATTTTGAGCAAAAAGGCGATGCCCAAGCATGGGAAAAATGGTGGAAAGACGATGAAACCGCTTTGGTGCATTTTATAGGCAAGGATAATATTGTATTCCACACGTTGATATTCCCTATGATGCTAATTGAGCATGGCGGATATGTGCTGCCTACTCAAGTGCCCGCTAACGAGTTTTTGAACCTTGAAGGCCAGAAAATCTCAACCAGCCGCAACTGGGCAATATGGTTGAACGAGTACTTGCAAGACTTTCCCAGCCGTACCGACGAATTGCGCTATACCCTAACCAGTATAGCACCCGAAACCAAAGACGCTGATTTTACATGGAAAGACTACCAACTGAAAGTAAACAGTGAGTTGGTGGCCATACTGGGCAATTTTGTGAACCGTGCATTGGTATTGACCCATAAGAATTTTGAAGGCAAAGTACCTGCATCGGCTAAAACCGATGCCCAAATTGAGGCCGAAAACCCCAAATTGGTGCTGGATAGCAAAGTACTTATTCAAGAAACACAACGGGCGTTTGAAGCATTGGAACAACACTTGCAAAACTTTGAGTTTCGTGAGGCACAGGCTGAGCTGATAAACATAGCCCGCGCCGGAAACAAATACATGGCCGAAACTGAGCCTTGGAAACTGATAAAACAGGATGCAGACCAAACAGCCTATGTGATTAAAAATTGTTTAGATGTGTGCCTGCAAATTGCCGTAGCCGCAGAGCCTTTGCTGCCCACAGCGGCACGCCGTATAAAACAACAACTGAATGTAGAACACGAAGCACACAGCTACAATGTGGCGGCAACCATGCGCACAGGTCATGCGTTGAACTCCCCCGAGCATTTGTTTAAAAACGTTGACGATGCCGATATACAAGCACAACTAAACAAGTTGGAAGCCAGCAAAGAGGCAGTTGCTGCTGCTGCAACACCTGTACCTGCTGTGAAACCTGCCAAACCCGAAATTGTGTACGACGATTTTGCAAAGATGGACATTCGCATTGGGACGGTATTGGAGGCTGAACGTGTACCCAAAACCGATAAGCTGATGAAGCTGACTATTGATACGGGTATTGATGTACGCACGGTGGTATCGGGCATTGCACACTGCTACGAGCCTGAGCAAGTCGTAGGCCGCCAAGTAAGTATTTTGGTGAACCTTGCTCCCCGCAAACTAAAAGGTATCGACTCACAAGGGATGATACTAATGGCCGAAGACGCCGACGGCAAACTAAAATTTGTTGCTCCTGTTGAGGCGGTGGGAAATGGCAGCGGGGTGGCTTAGGTTAGATTAAAAAAACGCCAAAAATGGATACTATTAATTTAACAATCGCGCTTTTATCCCTAATTGTTGCTGCAATATCACTATTCTATTCAAGATTAACTTTGAGAAAATCAACGGCTTTTCACTTGGAGAGCTTGATTTTACAACTAATAGATATAAAAGCGTCTGAAGCTAATGAGGCTTACAGGATTAATAACTATAGTTTTGACACTAAAACCGCATCACACATTGTCTCTATTTTGATCAGTTTTAAGGAATGTGTAGAAGTAATGCTGGCACATAACACTATCTCTATTGATGAAAGACGATTCTATACCATCTTATTTCTACAACTGCATACTGACATTCGGATTGGTATCAAGGAGGAAAAATTCACTACAAATGATGATTTCAGTTCTATCTTCCGTCAACAGGTAAAAGACCTTCAAGCATTATTTACACAGTAAATTGAACTTACTCGAATTACACTTCCAATTCCTTCCTAATTATCTCTCCCCCACTTTTACGGTCTTTTTTAACTCTTTTTGATTTCGCTTTTCGGCCGTATTTGTTCACATCACTCCCAAAAAACATATGACCATTAAATCCTTTCTTAAACATTACCCCATTTATTGGGCAATCCAAAGAACAGTAATGTCTTGCATAAGTGCCGAAATTCCTATGTTTTATTTTTTTATCCTGTAATATTTTTTCTTGGTTCCTTCTAATATCATCCCAAGTCTGCGACTCATCTGCTCTTGTCATCTCTCGCCCAAGAGTAGTTAACTCAAAATAGGTTTTAGGGTCTTTCAGCTGTAAAAAATTAAATGTCTTTTCAAATGTTTTATTGGCAATATCCCTCACATATATTTTATCTGCCAACTCAAGCTTATTGTTTTCAATAATAGAACGGTACAAACCCAACGTATTAAAATCTTCGTACTTCTTATAATGCTCAATAAAGTAGCAGTATTCTTCTACTGTTAACTCGTTAAACCGCCTGCCAATTTTCATTTGCTTCTTTAATATCCGTGTCAAACAAATATACCCATTTTTAAATTCGTAGAATGTCCATATAGTACCTGCTATGAATTTAAGAAATGAAAAGTTTATGAAATAATACTCAAAACAATTTTTCCGTTGGTTTCTCCTTCTGTTTTAGGCAAACTTCGGTTGTAATTTTCTTTCAACCGTTGCCATGCTTCCGCACCCTTTTCTAAAGGGTAAATGGCGGCAATATTTACCCTTAATTTTCCTTCATCAATAAATCGAGCAATCACCGTTAAGCCTTCGTTTGTAGGTTTTTGGTGCATCATAAAAGCCCTTACCCCATGTGCCTGTATCTCCCCTTCTTGTGGCGGTTGGTTGGTGGTTATTAATAACCCGCCTTTTTTTAGGGTTTTGTACAACTGTTGCTGTATTTCACCTCCAATAAGGTCTATAGCTACATCAACCCTGTTAATAGTGCCATCAGCCAGTGTGTTAACCACCCTGTCTGCACCCAGCAAGGTTAAGTATTTATTATACTTTTCATCTGCAAAAGCAATCACCTTTGCCCCATGCAACTTTGCTAACTGAATAGCGAAACCGCCCACGCTTCCTGCTGCCCCCACAATTAAAACAGTATCATCCCGATTGATTTTTCCATGCCCAAACAACGCCTGATAAGCTGTCTCAGCTGATACCGGTATTGATGCTGCTTCCTCAAAACTTACTGTTTCGGGTTTCACTGCCAGTGCTCCTTGGTTTACGGCCACATGCTCGGCATACGTTCCGCCATATGTATTATCTCCATACACTGCGTCCCCGGTTTTAAACAAGGTTACCGATTTTCCAACTTCAACTACCACTCCCGCAAAATCACGTCCGGGAATCCACGGAAAATTCAGCGGATAAAATTGCTGCAACACTCCTTCGGCTTTCAAATAATCAATATGGTTTACAGATGCCGCGTGCACTCTTACCAACACCTCATCGTCCATAATTTCTGGTAACGGTAGTTCCCCTATATGCAGGGATTCCCCGTAATTATTTATTAATAATGTTTTCATAATCTGCTGCAAAAATTTCCCAATTCTTTACTTTTGTCAAGTACTTACCTTTTGGTAGGGTACTTACTTTAAAGTAAAGTTTAGTGAGTATTAACCTGAAAAAATTTGCATGAAATACGTGGACGATGATTGTGGTATAAGAAAGGCCATGAACTTGGTGGGCAGTAAGTGGAAGGTGATGATTATACGCCAGATACGGGAGGATTGCAAACGATATGGCGAATTGAAACGCCTAATACCGGGCATTAGCGAAAAAATGCTGATACAAGAATTGAAAGAGTTGGTAAGCGTTGGGATATTGAGCAAGAAGGCTTTCCCTGAAATTCCTCCGCGCGTGGAGTATAGATTGACTGAAAAAGGTATAAAGGCATTGCCCTTATTAGATAGTATTGTTGAGTTTGGGGAACAAAATTTTTAACGATAAAATCACATTCAATATTGCCGGTAATATACAATGCTGGCTTTTATTGTTGTACTAAGTATATTTGATTAATGAAACATCTTATCAGTTTTTGTGCAGTTGTGCTTTTTGTTTTAGCTGCCAAAGTAACAATGGCCGCTCCGCAAAACAGCGATACCCTTGTGGTGAAAACCAACATATACTGTAGCCATTGCAAGCAATGCGAAAGCTGCAAAGGCAAACTGGATATGCTAATGGAAGAAAAAGGAGTAAAGGATATGGTGTTGAACGTGGAACAAATGACTATTACCGTGATGTATAACAGCAAAAAAACATCGCCTGAAAAAATACGAATTGCTATCTCAAATTTGGGCTACGATGCAGATAATATACCTGCCAATCCCAAAGCCTACGAAGAACTTGACGGTTGCTGTAAGAAATAGCTCTCGTCTTCTATTGATTTTGCATTGACTAACCAACTAACTACTATATCTGATGAAAAAGAGTTTTTATGCCCTAGTAGGTCTTCTTCTTATTTTAGGGGCTTGCAAAACCACGCAAACCGGCAGCCCTGAAAACTTAGCCAAATGGTACGAAGGGGCTGTTTCCAACTCAATGTATCCGCCTGCTGAAACACCCGACAGTAATTTGATTGCGATTACTAAAAGTAACCCTGACTTAACTTGGAAAACTATTAATGGCGAAGACTACGTGTTAATGGTAAGCTGGAAATCATCGGCCGGCTTTTATCCTGATTCAGGGCTTTACAATACAAGCAAATGGCAGGTGTGGGTATCCGCTGCCCCTGAGTTGAAAGAGCGCTTTAAAAAGGAAAACCCAAAAGACACCAGCCTGCGGCTTAAACAATTGTTGGGATTACCACCTACAGGCAATTATACTGTTTTTGTTGAGTTTTGGGTACGCCCGCAGGATATGTTCCGCCCCTGCCCTGATAAAGAAATAACCGATAAAAAATGTAACCTGTGTTTCACAGCACAAGACTCATTGGATACCGATTACATTAGATGGGTAAACCAAACCCGCATCGACCGGTACTATACCTGCGGTTTATACAACCAATACCCTTGGACACAATTGGGCTATACTTATGATTGGAACCCCTCCAATAAGGGTCATATTGGTTTGTGTGAGTTTGTTGTTAATACAAACAAAAACGTGTACGTGAACAAAATATACACTACCGCTGAATACTTAAACAAACCATAACGATTTACTAATAAGGGCTTTGCTGCAATCTCAAAACCATTGCGCAATTACACACTATTTTGTATTTTTGCAGCCCTTTGGCCTCGTAGTTCAATGGATAGAATAGAAGTTTCCTAAACTTTTGATACAGGTTCGATTCCTGTCGAGGCTACGAAAAACTAAAACCCTTTTTGGAAACAAGAAGGGTTTTTTGCTTTTAAGCTGATGTATTTAATTCTTCAAAGAAATACTATATATCTTTTGGGTTTATGACTCCCGCGTGTCCACCGTGCCATCAGCATATTTAGCAAAACGTTTGTTTTCCCTTGCGTGCACTTGGTCGGCTTTGGGCCAAGGCCAGCCCCCAAATTGTGTTCTGTGGTAATCTTCAAACGCATCGTGTATTTCTTGCTTGGTATTCATCACAAACGGGCCGTATTGTATCACCGGCTCGGCAATAGGGCGGCCTTGCAACAGTAGTATTTCAGCAGGCTTTGCACCCGCCGTTATGGTTACCTCAGCATCGGCCATAAGTTCTACCGAATGGTAGCGTTGTATTTTCGTATCAGCAACGGTAATCTCGTCACCTTCGTAAAAATAAATAGTGCGGTTTATACCCTTAGCAGCTTTGGGCAATGTAAAAGTTGCACCCGCTTCCATATTAAAATTCCAAACAGCCACTTCATTATCCTTTTCAGCAGCCCATGAGTTGGGTGGCGGCGCAGGAGCGTTCACCGCATTTAATTCACCCACAATAATCTCAACCGTTGTTTTCTTCTTGTTTGTATCCTCGTGAGCCAAGTTACCGATAGACTCTTTCCAAAACATCTTAAAATGCGGCTCCACCATTTTACTTTTGGCAGGCAGGTTCAGCCATATCTGAAACAACTCCATCGGGTTGCCTTTTTCTTTATTTACGAGCGGAAACATCTCAGAGTGTTGTACCCCTTTTCCTGCCGTCATCCACTGCACATCCCCATTGCCATATCGGCCGGCGGCACCCATAGAGTCAGCATGGTCAACAATACCCTTCCGTACCACTGTAATAGTCTCAAACCCCCTGTGCGGGTGGCCGGGAAAACCGGGTACACTCATACCATGATACATCCTGAAACCGTCTTTAATAATAAAGTCTTCGCCCATGTGGCGACCTTCCAAATACCGTGTATCGGGAGCCATTTCATCATTTCCGTTGGGAAAATCGTCTTCGTGATGCACACAAAACAAAAACGGGTCGGCGGTTTCCCAAGTAAAACCAAGGGCTTTAATGTTTAGTACGGGATTTACGGTTTCTTTATTCTTCATAAAATTACGGGCAAACGGAATGGATGGCAAGGCAACAGAAGAAGCGGCCAATAAAAAGGCTTTGCTTAAAAAGCTCCTTCTTTCTTTATTGTTTTTCATGGTTGCGCAGGGTATTAAAACTGTTTCAATTTATCATTTTTACTGAAAACAGTTGTTGATACAATACAAAAATGATGCAATAATTGTTTGTGGCTCAGGGTATCGTTTGCAATTATTAGGCGGTTGGTTTTTCTTTCCTCGCAGCCTGTTCAGCTATTTCAACTACTCTTTTTTGCCTTGTTTCGGAACGTTTTACAATTGCAATCTTGTACAAGGCCATTTTCTTTACAGAGGGGCTAAGACTAATGAAAAACTCTTTAGCTCCGGGTCTTACCTCAAGTTCTTTCATCAAATCATCGGGAATTATTAATTCCTCAACCACATCTAAAATACTCCAATATCCGTTTTGCTTTGCAATATCAATGCAACGTTCACCTGCGGGGGTCATAAGTCCCTCTTCGGTCAGCCGTTTTACTTTTTCCTTGTTTATTTTCGACCATACACTTTTGGGTTTGCGGGGACAGAAAAACTGCTTGAAAGACAATTCGTCAATTGTAACCGCTTTGCTGTCAATCCACCCGAAACAAAGGGCTTCATCCACCGCCTCACTCCATATTAAAGATGATTTGCCTGTTTTCTTTTTATAATACACCAGCCACACCGATTGCCTTTTATTGTGGTTTTCTTGCAGCCACTGCCTCCATTGCTGTCGGTTTGTTGGACAAAACGTTTCTGTTTCTTTCTTTTCCATAACGGTTAAAACTCTGTTACAAACCTAAAGGAGCTAACTGACAACTGTATGTCAACAGCAACAAGTAGTCAAAAGTGTTTTGTTTTTCCCCTTGTTTTTTTGTTATTGCATAGTGGGGAGAACTTTAGTATGGCAAAGAACAAAACCACAGAAACACAAGCAAGTGTTGCGGATTATTTGGCAGCTATCAGCAATGATAAAAGAAGGGAGGATTGTGCCGCCTTAGTAAAATTAATAACCGCTTGCACAGGATACGAACCCAAAATGTGGGGAACAAGCATTGTGGGGTTTGGCAGTTATAATTATACCTACGACAGCGGTCATTCGGGTTCTTCTGCGTTAGTTGGGTTTTCTTCGCGTGCCAACGCCATTACATTGTATGTTTCGGGTGGAGAAGAACGCGAGACCTTGTTAGCCAAATTTGGTAAACACAAAACGGGCAAGGGCTGCGTGTACATTCAAAAAATTGAAGACATTGACATGGACGTGTTGGTTAAACTGGTTAAAAATACGGTTGAAGAAACCCTAAAGCGGTTCCCCAATCAATCCTGACAACTTTTTAGGTTGATGGATTTTTCTTTTTCTTTAGTCTAATAAATAGTCATAGGGCATACTATTACATCGTACTTGCTGCTGCTTAACCAACAAAACTATGAAAGCAGCTATACGCAGGCAATACGGGGATGCTGATACATTAAAAATAGAAGAGGTTGCTACCCCCTTTCCCAAAGAAACAGAAATATTGGTGAAGGTATTTGCCTCTACCATTAACCGCACCGATTGCGCCATACTTACGGGCAAACCCTATATAATGCGGTTATTTAGCGGCCTTAAAACACCAAGATTTCCAAGTACGGGGACTGATTTTGCCGGAGTGGTAGAAGCTGTGGGAAGCAAGGTTACTAAATTTACTATTGGCGACAGGGTTTGGGGATTTAATGACACAGGTATAGGTTCCCATGCACAATACATGGTTTTTCCTGAAAACGGTAATGTTATTCATATACCTGAAAACATAACGTTTGAGCAAGCTGCGGCTAGTGCCGAAGGGGCACATTACGCATATAATTTTATTAAGAAAGTGCCTTTGAAAGCAGGAGACAGGGTGATGGTGTACGGGGCAACGGGAGCCATTGGCTCTGCCCTTGTGCAACAGCTAAAACACTTTGGGGCATACGTAACGGGGGTTTGCAGCACACCGCATATTGAAGTTGTAAAATCATTGGGCGTTGATGAAGTGGTTGACTATACCGCCCAAGACTTTACAAAAACCATTGAAAAATATAACTATGTGTTTGATGCCGTAGGTAAGAGCACTTTTGCCATTTGCAAACCTATGCTAATACCCGATGGCGTATATATTTCTTCAGAATTAGGCCCACGATGGCAAAACACATACTTACCGCTAATAACGGCCATTAAAGGGGGCAAAAAAGTGGTGTTTCCTATTCCGATAAATGTTATGGACTCGCTTCACTTTATGGCAAAGCTGTTGAAAGAAGGAGAGTTTGTTCCGCTGATGGATAAAGAAATTCCGCTGGAAGAGATTGCCGAAGCCTACAAATATGTAAACTCAGGGCAAAAAATCGGAAATGTAATACTAAAGCCTTGGATGTAAATAAAAACGGGCTGCAATACACTTGCAACCCGTAAAGTATTGCCTATCGGCTTGTTTTCATAGCTTTTACTACAGTAATAGTTTTATCATTGGCAAGGCGTTCATACTCAGGCGTGCCTGCGGCATATAATGCAATTTTGCCTTCAGCATTGTTATGTACACCCCAGCCATACCGCTTGGTTAATGGCGATGCCCGAAAACAGGGTTGCCCTTTTGAGAAAAACTGTTGCCAACCCTCTTTGCGCTCGCTTTCCGTCAACTCATTTTTCTCGGCAAACACCTCAAACAGCACCTCATCAGAAGTGTATTTGTATGGGTTTTTTAACACCATTTCAAACTGTATGTTGGCTGCCGTTCGCTTATCATCCTTTACAGGTGGCATTTCACCGTTAGCCACAGGACAATCAGCGGCTATTTCAATAAATGTGTTCTGATAACTTGTGGTGTGTACTTTCATGGTTGCAGCGTTTTCAAACACAAATTTATGACCCTTACTGACAACCCTATGTCAGTAGGTAAAAATCATTGCTAACTTTCTAAACGCACCATGCACCGCATATCCTTATTGGTAATGTACCATTCAACACAATATCCCTGCGGGTCTATACCCGGGTGCTCAAGCAATTGTCCAAAAGCGCGGTCAATGCTTTGTAAGTCTTTTAAATAATCATACAACGTAATACAAACGTAGTTCCCTTTTCGCAGCACAACAGTGTCACAGCCTACTGTTTTTCCTTCGCCATCGTGCATTTCTTCCGCGCAGGCTTTGTAGCGTATTTGCCCACCATCCTCGGGCCTTGAGATGCCGAAATACTTTCTTTCAGTAGAATACGGGATTAATGAGTGTAACCGCTGGTGGGCATCCAAAATCCCGTCAGGAAATGATAACGCTTCCAAGTAAAATACAGTAATGTCGTTGTCTAAAATAATTGTTTCCATAGTTCTGTTTTGATAATGATTTGTAACACAAATGTAGAGGGACAAATCATTGTATCACGGGGTGCAAAACGACATACTAAGGGGCTGTTTGCGACATTGAAACCTATTCAGCAAACAACAAAAACCTCGTTGCAGCTTGCTGCAACGAGGTTAGTAAAGTATAAGAGGGCAGATTATTTAGTTATCCAAACCTCATAAATTTTGCTGTTGGCAAAAGTGGGGTTCATTTCACTACTTTGTTCAGCAGTGGCAAGAATACCCCCATACATCCAACCCACAAGATTTTTGCCTGTCGGCAATTTTGAGTAATCTATCATTCCATCCATACCGTTGTATGTAGCCAGTGCAGGGTTGGGAATAAACTCAGCATCAGAACCTATATACGTTGGCAAGGCAGGGCTTTGCTGTGGGTACTCAACCGATGTTTTGTCGGTTCCGTTTCTTACCACCGTAGTGGCGTACTTGCTAAACGGCAAAAAGTATATTTCGCTGCTTGCGGTTAATACACCCGCTTTGTTGTAGTAATAATCGGTAATACCGCCTAAAAAACTGGTGTACATGTTTTTTGTGGTGGGGTCGTACATAGTAACATTGGCACACTCGTACAAATTCAGCTTTTGGGCAAAACCTTGGTCAAAAGCAAAAGATGTACTACCCGAATTATCCTGCGAAATGTAGATGGGGTTTGGAAAACCGTTTCCCCCCACAGAAGTAAACACCCCGCCATAAACGGTAATACCTTGCGTACCGTCGTCCATAATAGTTTCAGCTACAGTTAAGTCGCGGCGGTGAAACTGGTCATTAAGCGGTGCGGTATTCCAAGGCACATCATACGCCGTATAATTATTAATGGTAAGTTGGCTACCCGTGTTACCGATTTGAAACTTACGCACTTGCTGGGTATAAATCCCTGTTACTGCACCTTTGTACATTTTATCATAGTTTTGGCCCATAACCAAATAAAACCAATCACCTATTTTACGCAAAGCCCCACCGGTAACCCGCATACGCTCATCAGTAATAGAGGTAATACTTGCCGCCAATGCCTGTGCGTTGTTTGTGGTAATAGCAGCAATGGCGTTAGGCACATTAATGGCAGTAAGATTGGGGAATGTTTGGTAACATTCAGGCGAATCGGTGGCGCAAGTAGAACCGTAACCGCCTATACAGTATAAGTAATTCCCGTCTTGGTAGCAGTTCATGTTGGTGCTTTGCAATTGCAGTTTAAATGCGTCAGGAATAGCCATTTTCCATGTTTGCTTACTAGATTGGTCAACAACAAACATATTGGTGTTGCTGAATTTGGTAGGGAATGTACTTTCGTTGTCTGAAGTTCCGTGGAAACCATTGGTACGGCCGCCTACCAATAACCACTGTGTGCCTCTGTGTCCAAACCCAAATGATTGGAGTGAAGGGGCAAAAGTAGCCTTTATATCCACCACATCAATAGTATAGGGAGGTGTGGCGGCGGGCTGCCCTACAGCCGTTAGCACCGTTGCATTTGCAGCAGAAGCACTATCGCCTCTGACAGAATCGCTAACAGTTTGGCCGGATTTATTGCCCCCGCCTCCGCAAGCTGCCAATGCTAATAGCGGCAGCAGGTATAAAAGAGTTATTTTTTTCATAATAGTATGTTTTTGATAGTGTTTAATCTTAGCCTTGAATAATTTTTAAGCACCAAGCCGTAAGCAAATCACGACGCGTTTGCGATAAGTCGCGGGTACGGGGCATAGCTTCCGCACGTCCCCAATAATCAAGGCTGATGCGTTGCAATAATGTACGCGCCATTACGGCGTCAGCCCAATAATCAGGGTCGTTCAGCGGCACGCGTTGGCTCATGGCAGGGTACAGCAAATAGTAGTTTTGCAATACTTCCTGATAAATAACAGCAAACGTAAGCGAAGCATTTCCAACCGGAGGGTTGGCAGTAGGGTCAACGTAATATTGACTGTAATCAACATTATTGGGCAATATGCGGATGTTTATAATCGGCATAAAGTTCATGGGAAAATTACCATAGCTGGCAGGCGGAGGCCCATCGGTAGAGGCCACAGCGGTAATCAAACGGTTGCCCGCACTACCTACAGGCAATGATATAGTTTGCCCGGGTTTATAGCCTGATAATAGCAATGTTGCATTTCCCGGGGCTTGGTTGGGGGTAGTATCATACACCCACAAATCAAATGTGTCAGGGTCAGAATCCGTTAGTTGTACTCCTTTTTTGTACGCGTTAAAGCATACACTAACAGGTACACCGTCTTCATCCAAAAACGAACTTGTGCTACCGCCTGTTGGGTCTTGTTCAGCAAAAACAGCAGATTGGTCAGACACAATCATGTAGGGGGTTTCTTGCAACAAGATACCATACTGCGGGCTTGAAACGGTAAACAAGCCGGTTTCAATGCGTTCCATCAAACCGGGTATATTGGGGTCGAAGGGGAATATAAATACCCAGCCCATACCATCGTTTACCATTGTTGAGTATAAAATATCGGCGAAGGGCATATCAATGCCCAAGTTACTTAGCCCTAATGAAAGCTGGCCGAAGTCGTATTTATTATTGTTATCCGTACTCAAAGGGTCGTATTGACCTTGGTATAACTCAGGGAATGATGCAGTAAAGTTTACCACAATATTGTTGTTTACAGTGTCAACCAATAGTGTGGCTGGAGCCAGCGAAAGTGCAGGGCCATTGGCTTTGCACCCGTTGGGAACAGGTACTGCATTATTGGTGGGGATTAGGTAGCGGCCTGCGGCAACAGACTTCATATCGCCCTCAAACCAAGGAGAAATAGTACCCTGTAATTGCACATAGGTTGGGTTTAGCCCTTTAGATTGATACAACTGTGTGATAGCATCAAACCACGATTGGCCTTGGTATTTAAAGGTATTGATAGGCTGTATGCTGCGGAACATACTGTATTGACACACAACACCTGCCAATGCCGCACCCGTAGGCGATGTTTGAGGCATCCCGTCAAGTATAGGTTGTCCTTGAAGTTCTGAAAGCGGGATTACACATTGGAAGGTTGCTGCCGCGCCATTAGGCCCTGTAAGATTGGCATTGCGCTGAAAGTTAATCCAACGGGTTGATGCCTTGCTGGGCTTGCCAGACATGATGAACTCTTCGTTAAAAGTAAGCGACAGAAAATCGGTAAATACCTGCGAACCTGAGGGGTCTTCAGGGTTAATGTCTATCAGCATACCCGTTGTTCGTCCCGTATTGTCTGGGCGGTTATTGTAGGAGAGCGAAGCCCCTTGCAGTTGTGTCATAAGACTTGCAGGGATAACATTATCAGGGTCGTTAACGCCCACAACATCTACGCCCACCATTGTTAGCCCCATATCACCGTAGTAATTCCACTCTCCGGGGATAAGAGACACAGGGGTTTCTGTTGGCGATGCTGCAATGGATGCCCCACCCTCTGCGCGACTGCTGTTGGCAAGTTTTGCCGCCAACGCTGCTGATTGCGAAGGCTTAGCAAACGTGCCTTGTGTTTGCGCCCAAGCAACCCATTGGGCATCGGTCATGCCATAAGTAATTGCCTGCACATTAATAGAATCGGCAAGCCTCACAGGTTGTCCGGCATAGGGGCTTCCGGCAGGGAACACATCGCTTGAATAATCATCGTTATTCGCAGTGCCCACATTCACCATTAAAAGACCTTTAAAGTTAATTCTCGGATAGTTAAAGATGCTCATGATATTTTGGTTTAGTGTATATAAGTTTAGTATTAAAAGGCTTCGGCAAAGGCCACATAAAATCCGCTTGTTTTGTAGCCCACCGCATAATCAAAGCGCATATTCACGTTGCTCTTTTTATCCACCCGCACCCGCAAACCTCCACCGGCAGTGTATTTAAATACTTGCATGGTATAGGGTTTTCCCCACTCAAAAACCTCTCCTGCCCCGCCAAACACTGCAAAGCCAAGCCCCCATTTTACAGGTACCCTCCATTCGGCCTGCAAGGCAAGGTAGTTTTGGTTGCGGTATCGGCCTTGGTAATAACCGCGCATATCGCGGTCGCTACCCATCAAACCCATCAGCCTGAAAGGAGGTTCACCCTCGTTTAGTACTGCGTATGCTTGAAAGGCCAATATGGTTTTCTTCACCTTTACATACGCGCGGGCATCGGTCTCAAAACGGTTAAAGCTGTATTTGCTTCCCAACGATTTGCCAAAGTGCATAGCACTGGCAGCTATAAACAATCCTTGTTGTGCGTTTAGGGCATTTTTACGGCTGTCGTATAAAAAAGCAGGGCCAATACCTGACGATATGCCGCCCGCAGCACCGTATCGACTACTGTTTTCAAGTAATCCGCCTTGTTTAGGTTCAACTCCAAACATATTTTGCAAGCGGTAACGTAGCCCTATAAATGTATTTTCGCCCACCAGTTTAAGCGTGCGTATATCTGCCTCTATGCGACTGGCACTGTACAATTCCTTCACACTATCGGGCGTTGCAGCTCCCACCCCCCAAAATAACTCGGGAAACTTGCGATAACCCAATACCCCCTCGTGGTACCATAAACCGCTTCTGGCAAAGGCATTCCATTGTATCTCAGCAATAAACTGCTTGTTTTGGGTATAATTCACCTCAGCTTTTGCACTGGATACGCGCGAAAGCGAGTCCTTTTGTAAAAAGCGCAAATCAAACAAAGCAACCGCCCCCACATACCAACGGGTTTCAGGGGCATAGCCAAAGGCAGGTACCGGAAAAACACCTATGGGGCGTTTTCTTTTAGCAGTATCGTTGGCCGCTACTGAAAGCGTTAACAACAACAGAAAGAATATGACAGTTAGTTTTTTAAGCATAAAATAAGTACAGGGCAATGCTTTTACGAAGCTGTTTGTTGCAATTTCTTTTGAAAGTAAGAACTGATCAGCCAGCCGGCGGCTGAAATACCGATAACCGTTAAAAACGAAACAATGCCGCCCTCAATATCCAGTGCGTAAGCCCCTGCCAACGAGTAAATAATTGATGAAGGGATTAGCCCTAATAATGAATACAAAGCCATTGGCATTGGTTTCACTTTGCTCATCCCTGCTACTACAGCAATAGCTTCTGAAAGTAGCGGAACAGGGCGGGTAATGGCAATAATGGGTAAACCCCAGCGTTCAAAAAACTTTGCCGATTGCTCAATATCTTGTTGGGGGATAAAACGCAGCAAAAACGTCTGCCCTTTTTTACCTGCATAATATCCCGTAAATGTTGCCCCCATGCCTCCGATAACCGAAAGTACCGCGCCCCATACCGGGCCGAACAACACGCCATGATAAATCATTATAAGGCTGGAAGGAACGGGAAGGAAAAAATCAATAATTAATAAACCCACCCCCGCAAGTGCAGCCCAAAGGCCGTTGTTGGCTTTCATAAAAGCCTCTGTACCTGAAAAATCAAGACCAATAAACGGGCTTAAAAAGAACAAGACAAGAAAAAAAGAGATAAGCACGAAGCCAAACAGAGCAATGCGTTTCATAAAAATAAGACAGTGTATAAATGCAAAACTATACTAACAGGGTTAAAATACAAGTGCAATTTGCAAAAGAATACCGCCGCCAAACTCCCGTTTTGGCGCGTATAATCCCAATTTGGGAAAATTTATTGCTTTGGCAAAGCACCATCTTCTACAAAGCAAATACATACAACCCGGTATTATGCAGGTATTTATATCT
Organism: Bacteroidia bacterium; assembly: GCA_035906255.1. Lineage (GTDB taxonomy): Bacteria > Bacteroidota > Bacteroidia > UBA8524 > UBA8524 > SB11. The sequence continues at coordinate 389,095 of JAMIFM010000029.1, read as the reverse complement.
GTTTTTCAGTACCGTTAAAAAAACAGGCACGCACTTCGTAGTTGTGTATGGTGTTAACCTAATTGTTTCACCCTAAAACAGTAACACCATGAAAACTCTAAAAAACCTATTCGTTATGACTTTTGCATGTATGTTTCTAATGGCAGCCTGCAAAAAAGAAGAAAATGCTGCCCCTGCACCACAAGATAACCCCGGTGCCGCAGGACAATCGTTTACTGTGAAAATGACAGATGCCCCCGGTGATTTTGAAGCGTTGGATGTGAAAGTGGTGGGCGTTGAAGCCTACCTTGAAGGACAAGGCTGGGTAACTATTGATAATCGGGCTAAAGCAGTAAACGTGGTAAGCCTTACTAATGGTGCCGAAACCGAAATTGCCGTAAATAACAACGTGCAGGCAGGTGTTTACACCAAGTTGAAAGTGAAGTTTGACCCCCAAGCCGAACTAAAACTAAATGCCTATGCCATTGCCAACTATGGCGGAATTATTAAAAGCGATAATCGTGTTGATTTAGTGTGGTTGTATAGCGGGGCTAACGAGGTTGAAATTGCAATTAATGAAACCGTTACTGCACAAACAGGGGCTGAAGTTCTGTTGGATTTTGATGCAGCAGCCTCAGTAATTGAAGACGGTAATAAATACTTGCTACAACCTGTTATACGTGAAATTAAAGATGCCCGCACCGGTGTACAAGGCGAAGTTGAGAGTCAAGCCAATGCTGCCATTGTACTTACCGACGGCACTAACACCTTTGCCACTTACATTAATGCCGAAGGTAAGTTTATGCTAAAAGGAATAAAACCCGGAGTGTATAAGCTGATTATTGACCCTGCGGCAAAAGCGATTGACGATGTTGGTAAACAAAATAAAGAACTTAGTGGAGTGGTGATTGTTGAGGGACAAATTACCCAAATGGGTAAGATAGCCCTATAACACTGTATGGTGGGTAAAGGGGGCTAAAGCCCCCTTTTTTTTTAAATGTTTCACTTTTAATAAATACTGTTATGATACCTACAAAAAGATATAAGATAACCGTGTTGGAAGACAATGAGTTTTATAACAGGCTGCTTTCAAAACAGTTAAAAAACTACACTGATATTATTTCGGCTCAAAAGAATTATGATTTTGAAATTAGTTCGTTTATGAGCCCGTTTGATTTTTTATCAAACCTGAAAGAAGACACTGATATTGCCTTTGTTGATTTTTATTTGGGCAGTCTCACCGCACTTGAAATAATTACCAAAATTCGGGAAAAATGCCCCGATTGTAAAATCATAGTGATATCACAGGTGCGCAACCCGCAAAGTATGTACAATACAATAAGCCTCGGTGCACTTGAGTTTATATATAAAGATACTGCTGCGCTGGCTCGCAGTTGCTTTATTGTAGAAGATATAATAAACAGCAAACCGGGCAACCACAATCACTTATACAATTAAAAACAGCGGTATTTTATCTTTTAATAACCGAACTTTGAATGTATTGATGAAGAAGAAAGTATTTTCTTTTGAGTTGCGGATAATAGTAATACTCTCGGTAGTACTGATAATGGTAACAGCTATCGGGGTATTTACTTTTAATAGCTTGCACGGCATCATTATCGATGCCAAAGAAGCTACCCAGCCCAACACAAAGATAGACTTGCTGAAACAGGTGGTGGGTGATTTGACGGATGCTGAAAGCAGCATGAAATCATACCGTCTTACTAACGATGAAAGCTACCTCACTCCGTTTTATGAATCTATTTCACAGGTTGATGGCCGCATGGCTCTGCTGAAACAACAAAGCAGTGAAGATGAATACTTAGTGAAACTGGCCGATAGCGTGGCTCAACTGGTTGAAATAAAATATTCGTTATTAAACAGGCTACTATTGTTAGAAAACAATGAAAAAGTAGCCGACGAATTGCAAAAAATTGCACAAAAATTAGCAGCGCAAGAAAAGCAAAGGCAGAAAGATGCGGCTAAAAAAAGCATCAGTATTTTTGACAAGATATTCGGCTCGGCAAAAAAAGAAGATAAAAAAGCAGGCATTAATATTAAAGACGTTGAAAAAGAAATAAACAACGCCAAAACCAACCAGCTATCACAATTAAAAGAGCTGAAAGAACAAGAGCTGTATCTTACCAAAGAGGATAAAATAGTGATGGACAAAATACGCTCCATTATTAAAAAGATGGAGAACTTTGTACGTACCTCTAACTCATGGAAAGCCATAAAAATTACCAAGCAGGCAAACCAAACAAATTTTTATATTATAATATTTTGTGTACTGGCAACAGCCCTTTTAGCGGTTACCAGCTTTTTTATTTTAAGTTTCTCAAAGAAAAACAAAGCATACCGTACCGCCCTGCGCGAGGCCAAAATACAAGCCGAAAACTTAGCAAAGGCCAAAGAAACTTTTTTGGCCAATATGAGCCACGAGATACGCACCCCTATGAATGCCATTGCAGGGTTTACCAACCAATTACTGCAAAGTAAGCTAACAAAAGACCAAGCCGAACAATTACAAATAGTTAAAAAATCATCCGACCATTTATTACGAATAATTAATGACATTCTTGATTACTCGAAAATAGAATCAGGTAAACTTGGATTTGAATCGGTTGGGTTTAGTCCAAAACAATTAGTAAACGAAGTGGTATTGCTTATGCAGCCCGCTGCTGCCGATAAAGGACTTACCATACAAACCGAAATATCATCAGCCGTACCGTCTATTTGCATTGGCGATCCTGTGCGGCTACGGCAAATAGTAATTAACCTTGTAGCCAATGCCATAAAATTTACCGAAAAGGGAGAAATCAACATACGGTTTGCAGCCGTTCAAAAAGGGGTTGACGCAGTTTCGTTGCAAGTTACAGTGCAAGACACCGGCATAGGAATTGACGAAGAAAAATTAAAAACCATTTTTAACGAGTTTGAGCAAGCCGATACCAGCAATGCCCGCAAGTATGGCGGAACGGGGCTTGGCCTTACTATATCAAAAAAATTGGCTGAGATGCTTGGCGGAAGTATCGATTTAAGTAGTACGGTAAATAAGGGCACTCGGGTATCAGTGATTATTCCCTACGGAATAGGTAAAGAATCGGACTTGCAAACGGCAGAAGTGTTAGAAACCCAAAACAGCGAGCTAAAGGGAAAAGCAGTATTGGTGGCCGATGATGAAGAATATAACCGAAGGTTAATTGCCGTAATCCTTAAAAAGTGGGGCGTAGAGGCACACATTGTTAAAAATGGGTTAGAAGCTGTTGAAGCCATTAAAAACAACACGTACGAAGTAGTATTAATGGATGTTCGGATGCCTGTTTTAAGCGGTATAGAAGCTACTTTGCAAATACGCGAATTGACCCGACCTGAAAAGTCGCAAATACCCATTATTGCCCTCACAGCTACCACAAGACAAACAGAAATAGAAGACTGCAAAAAAGCAGGTATGCAGCACGTGCTTTCAAAACCTTTTAATGAGAGCAGCTTATACCAACTGTTGGTAAACATAATACACAAGCCCGACACACCCGTTAATAGTGCGGGAGAGGTTGTTGAAACAGAAACAAAAAAACCTGACGATAAAAAATACAACTTAGATGAGTTGAGGGTATTATCAAACGGCGATAACAATTTTGTGCGCGAAATGGTGCAGGTATTTATTACCACCACCCAAAGCGGTATTGCCGGAATGGAAGATGCGCTTGCCCAAGAAGATGGTGAGGCATTGGCCGATGCGGCTCACAAGATAGTGCCGCCCTGCCGGCACCTGCAAGCCAATACATTGCTTAAAAAACTAAAAACTATTGAACTGAGTGCCCGCCAGCAAGGCAGCACGCTTGATATGGAACCAAAGGTAGAAGAAGCCAAAGCCGAGGCAGCAGTGATAATTGCGCTGCTTGAAGCTGAATTGCAGCACCTGTAAGTAGTTTTCTATATACTTGTATTATGAAGCAACCTCCTTTTACAGTATTTGTGGTTGAGGATAACGAGTGGTACAATAAGTTGCTGGTGTACACCCTGTCGTTAAATCCCGATTATTTGGTAAAGAGTTTCTTTTCAGGTGGGGAAGCGTTAAAAAGCATCGACGAAAACCCTTCTGTTATTACTATTGACTATCGTTTGCCTGATATGGACGGTGAAGAGTTAATGGGCAAGATAAAAACCAAAAGTCCTGATACGGAAGTTATCATTATCTCAGAGCAAGACGATATAAAAACTGCCGTCAATTTGCTGAAAGAAGGGGCTTACGATTACATTGTAAAAGAAAAAGATATACGTGAACGGTTGCTCACCACCGTAAACAACGTGCGCAAAAACAGCCATCTTAAAGAGCGCATTGTTACCCTTGAACGCGAAGTACAAAGCAAATACGATTTTAAAAAGACCATTATAGGCGAAAGCCCGGCCGTTGAAGGCGTGCTAAATATGCTTGAAAAAGCCGCAGGCACTAATATCACTGTCTGCATTACCGGCGAAACAGGAACAGGGAAAGAAGTGGCGGCAAAAGCCATCCATTATAACTCGCCTCGCAAAAACAATCCGTTTGTGGCCGTTAATGTGGCTGCGCTTCCTTCGGAACTTATTGAGAGTGAGCTTTTCGGGTACGAAAAAGGGGCTTTTACGGGCGCAATAACCCGCCGTATCGGTAAGTTTGAAGAAGCCAACGGCGGCACCTTGTTTTTGGATGAAATAGGCGAAATGGATATCGCCTTTCAGGCAAAACTGTTGCGGGCACTGCAAGAGAAAGAAGTGACACGGTTGGGAAGTAATGCCCCTGTGAAAACAGATTGCCGCATAATTGTTGCCACCAACCGCAATTTGCAAGAGCTGGTAAAACAAAAGTTGTTTAGAGAAGATTTGTATTACCGCTTGTTTGGCCTGCCTGTGCATTTACCACCCTTGCGCGAACGCGGCAAAGATGTATTGCAGCTGGCCAAATTTTTTATAAATGCCTTTTGCAAGGAAAACAAAATGCCTGCTGCCGGAATTGACGAAAGCGCGAGGACAAAACTGCTGGCTTATACATACCCGGGCAATATCCGTGAGCTTAAATCGATGGTTGAGCTGGCAGTTGTAATGAGTAACGGTGCCGATATTACCGCCGATGATATAACCACCGCCCACGCCGAAACAATGCCCGATGCCTTTAGCGGAGAAATGACGCTAAAAGAATACGAATATCGCCTGATTGAACACTACCTTAGAAAATACAACAACGATGTGAAATTGGTGGCTGAAAAGCTGGATATAGGCAAATCAACCATCTACCGTATGTTAAAGGAGCGGGAATAATCCCGTTTCGTTCTTATTTCGACAACTGTTTTCCCATTTTGGGAAACCGGCACAACTCCAAAAAACAATAAAACACTGTCTTACAGGTAATTATAAAAATCTCTTTGGCTGGCATCGTGTTTGGGTTTATCAAACCAACCAACACCTACAGCCATGAAACCACTAACTAAACACCTTTTGCCTTTACTTATTGCAAGTATTGCAATAATAGGCTTTAACGATGCCGCTGCACAAGGCCCTGCTATTAACACCGGAAACTACCGCACAGCCATTGGGTTGCGGGCAGGTCATACCTCAGGGTTAACTATAAAACACTTTATGGGTAATGGTAATGCTGTTGAAGGGATTATCGCGGTTTGGCCCAGTGCATTCAGCATTACCGGTATGTACCAATGGCACGTTGCATCACCCTCAGCACCCGGTCTTAAATGGTACTATGGTATCGGTGCTCACGCCACCTTTTACAACGACAGGTATTATTATAACTACGAAGGCCGCAGGGGCTACTGGTACCGCTATTACAGGTACGAAGAGCGCGGAGCGGGAATTGGTATCGATGGTACTTTGGGGTTAGAATACAAGATTCCTCCAATACCCTTTGCATTGAGTTTTGATATCAAACCCTATGTTGAATTTACAACCAACCACAATGTATTTATGGCTTTCGACCCCGGGCTGGGCATTAAGTTTACTTTTTAACAACCCATCAATACAACGTTATGAGAGTTCGCAAACTAATATTAGCACTACTGATTACTCTGTTTATCGCCACACTTGTTTAATAAACGAAACCACAGGACGATAGTATAAAAACTGAAAATTCATATAAACAGCTTACTTCATATCATCTCCAGAAAAGCGGCGCGAAGGGATTCGTGCCGCTTTTATTTAATAATCGTAACTGTTTCCTTTTCGCATCAGCATTGTTTTTTTCAGTAGTATAGTAAACTGCTTTTCAACGCTTATATTTTCAGTAAACTTATTATTAAAACTGTTATTTATCAGAATATTGGTATTCACTTTCGTGGTGTCTTCGGGCTGCAATCCGCAAACTCCCGTGTACCAATTATCACCCCGCTCTGATTTATACTTGAAAAAATACACCCAGCCTTTTTGCCCTTTAAACTCAACCAACCGTTTATCTAACATCACAAAAGTATCGGCATACGATTCTTCGGCTTTAAACAGCGATTGTACCATTAATTCCTGCGTTGCAAAGTTTTTAGGGAAACGTTCGCTTTGTTCAAGCGCAACAAGGGTTTTGTATAGTTTTGCGCGGTAAAGCGTATGTTTTGCAAAGGGGGTAAACAAGCTGTCGGCCACCTTAATATCGTTCTTCAACAATTGTGTTATAATCGTAAGCTTTATGTTTAGGTTGTTTAAGCCCATTAATTTCTCATAAAAACCCTTTATTTTTTTGTCTTTATAAAAAGGCATTAACGTACTCGACAGGTTTTCTAAATATTGGTTTGAGTAGAAGGTGCTGTTTTCCCCGTTGCTAAGGTCTTCGCGGGTTTGGCGTTTTAGTGCAATTTTAGCCTCAGTAAGTAATTGCGGATACATACTCTTATATACCTTTGGCTTTATTTGACTGCTGTCAACCAGTTTTGCCAGCAACAGCACTAATTCTTTCTTATATTCAGTATAGGGCATTAGCTGAAAGAAATCAGGGTAAAACGATTTACTTAGTTGCAACGAATCGTCAAAATACCTGAAAATATCCGCGGTATTATATTCCGAAACCAAAGGGGTTTCCTCTAAAATAAGCTCGCGTATCTTTTTATAGGATTTGTCGGTTTTTATTGCCGCCATTGAGTATAGTGCGGCCATTTGCAGTGCTGATGTATCACCCGCTTTGTAATACAGCGAGGTAAGATACTCAACGTTTTCGGGCAGCTTTATTTCGCGTATTTTATTTATGATTTTAACCTTATAATCAATGTAGTTTTTCTTGCGGCTGTCACACGTATCAATAAGTGTTCTCCATGCTGTAATATCTTCGGGCAACAAATCCATTTGCCCCATCGATTCTAATGCCTGTGCCCGGTGGGCACTATCACCGTTCAAATCATTTATATATACATTGGCACGGCTGGTAAACAGGTTTGTACCAATAGCAGTATCGGGTAGTGGTTCAAACGTGGCAAAAAATGTTTTTATAAATTCTCCGGGGCCGTCGGCAGTATCGTATTGACAGGTTAAGGTATATTTTACACTGTTTTTAATTATCACTTTGCTCCATTTAGCAATGCTGCTTCCTGTATCGGCATATTTAGTCTCAACAGAGGTGTACCCGTTTTTATGTTCAAACTTTCGGTAGGTAGTTATAAAATCAGAGTTATTGCCTGAGTTTTTCCAGTATCTACCTGAATCGGGAAGGTTGTAATATTTACCATAACGGTAATAATCAACATATACCCCGTTATAGCTGTTTGGCGGAAAAAAGCTGGCTGCTCTTGATTCGCCCTTGTGTTCTTTTACCTTCTTAGTAGTATAGCGGCCTTGAAAATTGCCTGTTTTCTTTGGTGTATATCCTGTTTTAACGGTAAATAACAACGCTGAATCAACATACACTTCTGCATTAGGGTAATCCTTTTGCATCATAACAAACGAATTAATATAACTATCCGCTGCGGCTGAATCTTTACTGTATTTGCAGGCAACAGTATAGTGGGTGTTCAGTTTAATTGTGAAACGTACTTTTAGGCGGTTACTGTCAGGAGTTAGGAACAAAATATCCAGCACAGGCCGTGTATTATTGTAATAAAATTTACGGTTTATTTCTTCAAGGTTATTATTATCTAAAAACTCAAAAGCGGTACGTTCCACCCGTACAGAGTCCTCCTCAAGATATTTTCCTTGTGTAATATTTTGTTTGATTAAAAAGTACTGGTTGCGGTTTTCAAAGTCAATTGCACTATACTCATGGCCGGGCAGCCACTTGCTAAAAACACTCGTATCGTTATAAAACAACGGCGCATGGGGCATACGAATGCTAAAAAGGCTATCAGGGGCATAAAAGTTTTGCCAGTTTGTTTTGGCAGGCACATCTACCCATATCGAGTTAAAAAAGCGTTCAGCCTCAGGCCCGTTCACATATTCGCCATTACCCGCCAATTTAAAAATGAAAATCTCGGCGGGGGTAACAAATATCTGGTAGCGTTGAAGATGGCCGCCTTTGCGGGTGCGGTTAGTAATATCAAACCCGTCAAAACCAAACTTTGTAATCTTTTTTTGGCTCAATATTTCACCCGGAATATTCTCATACAGCAGGCTGTCGATAGTTTTGTACAAATACTGGTTATCGTGGTTAAGCAATTCAGCAAATGTTTTCACACGCATCACACGGTAATACGCACCGTTAATCATATCAGCACACAAATATTGCTTTGATGTTTCGTTACCGGGAAATTCAAATAATTTTCCAGGGGTTTCTACCTTGCAAAACCCGTCAAACGAAGTATAGGGAGTAAAACTTACTCCAAAACGTAACGTATCCAATCTTTTCTTTTGTTCGGCATCGCGCTCACCAATGGTTACGGGGCGCAGGGTATAACCCATTTTACGAAGCAGTTCTATAATACCCTTATCGCCCGGCAGGTGGGCGGCACCTACACCGGTAAACAACGACTGCTCTTTCATAATTGAGTCCATACGGTTAGCCATATTAATGTTACGGCGAAACAATATGTGCTCTACAAAAGCCTTGCTTGCACCCACCACATTTAGCGAGTCAAGTAAATCAAGGTCGCCCCTGCGGTAGGCATCCTCCACGCGTTCACCAAATGACAAGGGGTTGTCATCATCATTGCTATAACGGCTGCTACCCGGTATATAATCTTCTGTTTGGTCTTCATTAGCAAGGTCTTCATTTATTTGGTCAAGCTCTTCAAAGCTTTCAAGGCCTTTAAACCTTTTATTCAGTTTACGTGCTGTTTGAAAAATATACAAATCAAGGTAAGTGTCTTCCTCAAAATTGTCAGAGTATTCATCATTGCGGAACATAAGATAATTCAGCACCTCCAAGTCACTTGCAAGCGCCACTTTCAAGGCTCTTTTCCTTTTCTCAGCAAGGTGTTTGGTATGCCCTATACCACCCTCATTATCCTTGTCCCTATAATTCCAATGGTCGGATAATACCGAAGGCTCGTTTTCGTAAATATAATCCAGCCAAATGCGCGGGTCAATCTCAAGCGCGGCCATATCCACATTATTCAATGCAATAAAAAAAGAATCGCTAAGGTGAAAAGCCACCTTATTGCTCACGTGCATGGTACCGTACAGATATGAAGGCTTTTTAAGAGAATTACCGCTGATTTCCCAAAGCAGCCCTTGATATTTATCTTTCTTTTGGGCAACAGTTGGCAAAGCAATGGCAATAAGGAGCAACGTACTTATAAGGTATTTCTTCATATCACAGAGGTTTGTAATGTTAACAGAACGCAAAAAATTTCTTTATCGTGCAAAAAACATAAAAACAGCCGGTTTAGCAGCAAAGTGTTCTCAACAACTTTTACTTTTCGATAAACGGATGCACTGTAAATCAAACAGCTTAATAGCGGACATTTTTATCCGATATTAAAATGATGTTATGTATATTTGCACTGTAAAAAAGGAATAATGTTTTCAAAAGCCTGTGAATACGCAATACGTGCCACTCTTTATTTGGCAACCAAGACCGGACAGGGAGAAAAGGCAGGGTTAAAGGACATAGCGACCCAAATTGATTCGCCGGAGGCATTTACCGCCAAGATATTACAGCAACTGGTAAAAAGCGAAATAGTGGTTTCTGTAAAAGGGCCTTCGGGCGGGTTTGGTATAGATGCAGATAAATTAAACGCTATAACCCTGCAACACATTGTAAATGCAATTGACGGTGATGCTATTTATGTAGGCTGCGGCTTAGGACTTAAGGTATGTTCAGAGAAAAATCCTTGTCCTGTTCATAACCAATTTAAGGCGATACGGGAAGGACTGCGCAAAATGCTTGAAACAACAACCATTGATGAGCTTGCAAAGGGACTGAAAACAGGAATTGCTTTTTTGAAATAATAACTGCTGCTATGCAAAAGGATATTGAAACACTGAAGGATATTGAACTGCTTGTAAATACTTTTTACGACAGAGTACGTGCCGATGTACTTTTAGGCCCTGTGTTTGACGGCGTGATACAAAACCGCTGGCCTGAGCACTTGGAAAAAATGTACCGTTTTTGGCAAACCGTTTTACTGGGTGAGCATACGTATTTAGGAAGCCCGTTTGCCCCACATGCAAAACTACCTGTGGAACAAAAACATTTTGAACGCTGGCTGACCATTTTTGAAAGCACAGTTGATGAATTGTTTACGGGAGAAAAAGCCAAAGAGGCCAAATGGCGCGGTAACCGCATGGCCGAAATGTTTTTATACAAGATTGAACACATAAGAGCAAATAATACAACACCAATAGTATGACAGAGCAAGAACAACTGATTGCGGCTATAAATGAAAAATATACCGCGCTGGGCGAAAACCCCAATACCTATTTGAAAGGGTTATTACAAGCAGGCCCAATAAATTATTGGGATTATGTTGAGGTTGACACCCTGCTCTCGTTGCAAAAGCCCAAAACGGGTTTTAAGGACGAAGAAATATTTATTATGTACCATCAAGTTACGGAGTTGCTGCTGAAGCTGGTATTGCATGAAGTGAAACAGGTTTGCGCCAACCTTGCACCTGATGAGGCCTTCTTGCTTAATAAGCTAAGTCGTATCAACCGTTACACTACTATGCTGATTAACTCTTTTGATATTATGAAGGATGGTATGGATTATGACGATTACAATACTTTTCGCACGGCGTTAGCTCCCGCCAGCGGCTTTCAGAGTGCACAATTCAGGTTTATTGAGATTTATTGTACCCGTTTAGAAAATCTTGTGAACGAAGAGGGTAAAAACCGGTTGGCTGTTGAACCAAGTGTTGAGGAGTATTTTGAGCATATTTATTGGAAGGATGCCGGACTGAACCGTAGAACGGGAGAAAAAACGCTTACTCTTAGACAGTTTGAAGAAAAATACCTTAGCCAATTTATTGCCCTTGCATACCAAATAAAAGGCAATACGGTAGAAGATAAGTTTAACAGCATTAACAACCCAACGGAAGAATTGAAGCAGAAGTTTAGGGAGTTTGACCGTTTGTATAATATTGAGTGGCCGTTGGTACATTTAAATACCGCAAAACACTACTTAGACAGCAAGGGGGAGAACAAAGCAGCCACAGGAGGCTCTGAATGGAAAAAATACCTTCACCCGCAGTTTCAGCAACGCAAGTTTTTCCCTTCGTTGTGGAGTGAGGACGAAAAGCAACACTGGGGAGAATAATAACCGCAATTACCTGTTTAATTAAACCCGCGGTAAACAAAAACCCCACTGCGGAAGATTATCCGCAGCGGGGCAAGGTATAGGTAGATATGGTAGGTTGGTCTTAGTTTGTTATTGCCAGTTTCTTGTTTGCAACGCCGTCAGCACCTTGTACACGGATAATGTAATTACCTGCGTTCAGGTGTTGAAGGTCTAATTCAACTACTTTCGACTGGAAGTTTCCTTCTGGAGTTACTTCAAGTACTTTTTGGCCAATCATATTGTAAACACTAATAGTGGCCGATGTTTCACGGATGAAGTCCATTGAAACGTATGCTTTTTCAGTTGTTGGGTTAGGATATACTTTTACCGCAGCATCATTAATTACAGCAGGCATAATACCTGTAGCGGTTTTCACTACTACAAGGCCTTTACCAACAGTGCTGGTATTGCCCGATGGGTCGGTAACGGTGTATTCAACAGTGTAATATCCTTCAACGTTCACATCAATGCTTTCTGTAATGTTCAGAGTTAGGGCTGCTTTGGGGTAATAGTTATCTGTGTAATCTACTGAGTCGGCAAGACTTGGCTTAGGCTGGGTACGTTCAATCACAATCGGGTTGTGAACTATTACCACAGGGGCAACTCTATCCAACACTTTCACTGTACGTATTACAGTATCAGAAGTGTTGTTTTCGCTATCAGTAATCACATATTTCAAATCATAATCACCCACAACAGCAGTGTCAACAGCACCCACTACTGAAACAGCACCCAGTGCCTTGTCGTAGTTATCAGTAGCCGTTGAGCCGAACTCATAATATGAAGTAAACACATCCATTTCAACCACTGATGGGCCGATGATGCTCACAACAGGCTTAATTGTATCAGAAACAACTACCTCACGAATTACAGTTGTTGCGCTTGTGCCACTGTTATCAGTAACATTAAAGAACAATTGGTACGTACCTGTTACTTTTTCATCAACTGTTCCGGTAATAGTAGCCACCAATGAGGTATCATAGTTGTCAATTACCTGATGACCGGGGTCAACATAAGGAACATCAACTGCCCAAATCAACGGGTTGTTGCCAATAAGCACTATTACAGGTTTAGCAGTATCCATTACAGTTACAAACCTGTTTATAGCACCTGTATTACCTGATGCATCAGTTACCGAGTATGTTAGCGTGTATGTGCCTACTTTAAAAGTATCAACAGCACCTGAAACAAGTATTGCTGAGGTTAGGTTACCGTCAACTATATCAGTAGCAGTTGCTCCCAAATCAGTATATGAACCAAATACAATAATGGTATCATGGGCATTACCGTTTAGTGTAACAACAGGCTTGGTAACATCAGGTGTTATAAGCACTGTGCGGGTAACTGTGGTGGCCGCATTACCTGTACTGTCAGAAACATTATAGCTAATGGTATATGAACCCACAACCATTGTATCCACTGTGCCTGAAATGATAATGTTTGCGCTTATATCGCCGTCAATATTATCAAGTGCAGTAGCTCCCAATTCAGTATAGTTGCGACCTCTTTCAACTGATATAGGGTTAGCCCCAATAAGGGTAATAACAGGTTTAGTATCGTCGCGCACAATAATGATACGGTAGTCTTCAAACTCACCCACAAAATTAGAACCGCAAGCATTGGGAGTGCTGTTTGAGAATGAAGCACCCACACGCAAACGGGTATATCCTGTAGGTACGGTTTTAGCAACTTTAAAGTTTGCCTTAAACACTAACGTTGATGCGTTAGATTCAGTAGCAACCACCTCTGAAGCGTCAAAAGTACCGTCTTGGTTATAATCAATCCATGCCTTGCGGCTCATGGTGTTTTTAGTCGTAGGTCTTTCAAGCGTCAGCTCATATACACCGCCCAAAACAAGCTCAGTGCTGTATAGGTTGGTATAGTTGGTATAAGCAACTGCTCCGGTAGCACTTTGGTTATCGATAGTGTTTAGTTTCATCCTGCTAATGCCGATATCAGAATTTAGCTGAGAAACAAACGGCTGACACATGGTTTTTACATTGAAGTAGCAGGCACGGGTTAACGTATCATACCCAACACCGTTCCAAGTAATAAGAGTTACATTGTAGCAACCCGCAGCGTTAAACACCAATTCAGGAGTTGCGCTCGACGCACTTGTTCCGTTACGGTATGAGAAAGTGCTTGGGGTGATTATCCAGTTAAAGCCCTGTACACAACCGGGTGTTGTGTTTGACAAGTGAACAAAATCACCTACAGCAGGATTAGTAATATCAGCCGCAAAATTTGTAGCGGGTTTTACTGATGGGTTTTGGATAACAATAGACTTGACAATAGTATCGGAACCAATACAGTTGGTAGCAACCAACCTTATGGTGTAAGTACCCGGGGTGGTGTATTGAAAATCGATGTCTTTAGTAAAGTAATCATCAATATTATCCGCATCAACATCCCAATAGTAGCGGGTATAACCTTGCTCAGTTGTATTGTTTTTCACAACAACATCGGTTGAGGTACAGAAAGTATCGGGCATTGCAAATGCTGCTGCCGATTTTTGTGTAGCATTCACACTCCAGTATTCAATCTCAAAACCATCGTCAACGTTAGCACCGTTAGCAGTAAATGCAACAGTAACGCGACCTTGGATTGCTACCAATGTTGAGGGTAGGTTTAATACTTGGTTAAGGTTTCCGCTCAAGCCGTTTGGATATAGGTTAATATCCCACAACGGGGTTCCGGTGGTTTCATCACCATCATAAATACGCAGGAAGTCACCGTTAAGCTCAGTAGCCAGCGCATTAAGCTTCAAGAAAATAGTGTCGGCGCATTCGGGTTCAATTGCCGAAACACAGTTGTCGTTATCAGTATAATTACCGTTACCCAAACCTGAATCGAAAACTTTTCCGGTAGGGAATGGTACTGAAGAGTAACCGCAAATATCAAACTGGTTGTGAACGGTTAGGTATTCTTTTTTGCAAAGGGTATCAATACCGTTTACGTTTTCAGCTACAAGGCACACATCAAACTTATCGCCCAAATAGAAGAACAAATCTGCATTAGGGGTTGTAGCAGCAGTTGGTGCAATAAACGAGTAGTTTTGAGCAGGTATTTGAGACAAATAATCAAACCCGATATCAGGAGTAATAATCCATTGCCATGCAAAGGCACCATTACCGGTTAAGCTGGTAATTTTAATATTATCTCCTACACCGGCCACATATTTATCAGCAATAAAGTCAATAGTTGGTAGGCCAATAGGGGTTACTATTTCAATAGGGATAATAATGGTGTCTTTTTCAGCACAAGTTGAAGCAATCAGTTTAATCTCATGAGTTCCGTTTGTCATCCATGAAGTTGAATACTCAGCATTCACACTGTCAACAAGCGTATTATCTAAATACCAGCGGTGTTCAACACCCACACGTCCCATTGTGCTTGCACTAAAGGTATATGGGGCTTGTATAAAGCCGGTATCGTTTTGTAAACCGTGCAATACGCTAAGCGTGCCTAGCGGAGGGTAAAACTCAACCGCAACACTATCAATAGCGGCACCATCATAAGTTGTAACACTCGGATCGGTACCCATCAAAAATCTAAAGCGTACCATCGGGGCATTTTTATATGCAGTTAAATCAGCAGTATAACGTTGCCAATTCATGTTGTTTCCTGAGAATTTGGGTGGTGCAACGGGGCCGTTAGCACTTGCATTATTATATGCGGGTGTCAAATTGGTAAGTTTAGTCCATGACACGTTATCAGTAGAAGCCTCTACAATCACAGCATCGTAGTTGTTTTCAAGCTCAAACCTCATCAACCAAGTAAGATTAGGCTGACAAGCAGTTGAAAAGTCAAACAAAGGCGTGTACAGGTAAGCACTCATGTTGTTGCTGTACTGGCCTGTTAAACCTTGGCTTACCCACGCATTACTACCGCTTCCGGCTGAGTTAATGTTTGTTTTGGCAGGCATTCCTCGCACCCAGCCTCCGCCTGTTTCAGTAAAGCCATCTGTACCGCTTTCAAAATCGGCAACAAAAGGTGTAGTGTTTAAACAGTTGAAGTTACTGATAGACGTGCTGTTTGAGTCGTTGCCTGCAAATTGGTCTTTGCTGCTATAAAAACCTGCAACAACTGTGTACGCTCCATAGGCTGAAAAGTTAGCCGATTGAGTAAACGTAAACTGCATAGAGTCGCCGGGTAACCACATACCGCTGGTAAATATAGAGTCTCTGCTATATGCCCCGCCGTTAACGCGGTACCACATAGCAATTGTATCTCCTGAAAAGATGGTGTCAACACCCTTATTTCTGATCACGGCTTTGACAGTTTTTGTGCCAAGGTTACATCCTGTATTAAGACCCACAATTCTTTCTAACGAAATGTTGTACCTTGGAGGAACATACTCACTTGCTCCAATATCAGGTTTGGTTAGGCTTCGTGTGACACCATCAATATCTTTAGTAACGCCCACTGGAGTTCCGGCCAAATCAAGGTCGAAACTTAGGGTGTGTAAATCGTCAACAGCAACAAACTGGGGGTCGATGTATTTAGAACTCGCATCAACACCAAGAGCAGTCCAGTTTGCAAAAGTCGTATAATCTGTACCGGCAACTCTTGCCACAACATTTGTATTGTTTGCTCCGTTCACAAACAGTGTGTTGTTGCTACACAACCCGCCATTACTTGGGTGCAACGGATTTAGGGTTGCATGCTGTGCATGATAAATCATTGCTTTGGCATTAGTTGTTGTGCTGGCAGGGTAAGTATTTTTAAACGCATTGTTAACCACCTTAACACCACCCGCAATATTGGTTTGCATATTTATACAAGTGGCCACCAAGTTGGTGCGGGTTAGCAATTTCTGAGTACCGTTGTCATACAGGTTAATACTGTTATGGTATATGTTTACTCCAGCATTTGAGTTAGCAGAGCCTGCATTCGAAGCAATTTGGATAGCAGCTAAGCCATAATCAAACGTATTAGAGTTATCACCATCCGCAGCTATATTATATATAAAGTTGTTGGTAATATTAATGTTATTAGCAGTGTTATTGTTTATCTGCACGCGGATACCGTGGTCTGCATAACCGCCTGTACCGCTATACACAAGACCGTGTATTTTGTTGGCGTTAATAGTTACATCCTTATTAGCTGCACCTGCTGCTGTTAGTGCATCCAAGTGGATACCCCTTGCATAGTAATACCCTTGAACAGAGTTTCTAACTGTGTTGCCATCAATTATAGTTCCTTGTTGCGAGTTTAAGTAAATGCCTGATACTGTTGAAACACCCCCAAAATAAGTGGTAGGTAATGACCCTCCGGGAGCAATAGTACCCCCAACGGTGTTTTTGAGCACCCTGTTATATATATCATATTGGCCGGCGGTATTTGTGCCTCGTAGGTATATACCATTGCGCACGGCTTCTATTAAATTGTTTTCAAATAAGTTTGAGTCGTTTCCGAAGGTCAAGGCAGCCCCGGGAGTAGCAGTTCCGCTACCCAAATAAATAGCCGCGTACGTGTTTGCTATGGCTGTGGTTGAGTTACCGCGCAGCGTAACATTTTTAATCGTGTTTCGCTTACAACTGCTGGTGGCAGTTGGTGCATAGTCAACCAGCCTTACGGTTGTTGTTGTACTGGTAGTTGTGATAGTAAGGTTTCTTGAGGTGGAGCCGTTGTTTGAACCATCAATGGTAAAATACCGTGCTCCGTTAAACCGTATTACAGCACTGTTTGCCGCAGGAGCTGTGGCAATGGTTGGGTTTTGCCCGCTGGCAGGTTTCAAAATCACAGGCCTGCTTTCGTGCATCCCTGTATAAGCGTTTAGTGCCGGAATAGTAGTGCTTTCTCCCGGATAACCGGCAGCAATCTCAAGAGTAATTGTACCTGTACCTGATGTTCCGTTAGCATTCAGATAGGTAAAAGCATCGGCAACTGTGCCGAAAGAAGTTGGCGCACTTTGCGTGCCATTTATCGGGTAGGTATTTCCCCCGACAAGTTGTGCTTTTGCTGCGGTAACCGTGAGCAAAAAGCTAATTAGAAATAGCGAAAAGAGTTTAGTATTAACCCCATTCTTAACGTGTAAGCCCATCATACGTTTAATTGGTTAAAGTGTATCTATAGTTTTTGTAAAAATTTGAAATAGAATAGATTATACCTCCCTCTTTGTGGGAAATACAGAAACAAAAGAGTCAAACAAACCCAAACGACGGCTGAGTGCAATAAAATAGCACGAAACCAACGCTTAAATAAGCTTTGAGTAAGGGTACATGAAATATCCAAAGACCCTAAACGGTGATAGAACCGCTAGGTAAAATTGATTTGATAGCTCTTTATTAAGAGCTCATTCATCCCGCTGAGCGAACAGAACCGCTCTTCGAGACTGTGTGCCTGCACTAAGGAGTTGCAAAATGCCGGCACCTGCGAGGTGTGCGTAAAGACTTGCCCCCATACTCCTGTCTTTACAAATAAACCCTTCATAGGGAAAGAGATTTAGTAAAAGTTTTATCTATATTTCTAACAAAGATATGAATTATACTAACATTACCGAAATATTATTTTAAGGTTTTTATCGAAAAAAGTAATTTTTGACGAGTTTATGCAACTATTCTTACATTTTTATTGCAATTGTAAGAATACCGCTATTAGCTAAGCACAAAAAGCTATTAATCAAAAAAATAATGGTGCAACATTGTTTTATTTCAATGCGATTTATGCTCATAAATGCGTTAAAGTAAAAAAATAACCACGTTTATTAATTGTATGTTATAGTGTTGTGTTTATAGAGGATTAATAGGCATTATTTTGCTCTTGCAAGTGCTTCATACAATTTGTTTATTTCTATTGGCTTGCGTAAAAACCCATCAAAATATTGTATGTATTCTTCTTCGTTTTCAGCAGTCACATCAGCCGTTAATGCAAAAATAGGTGTACTTGTATTTACCCCTTTTGAAGTACGAATTTTCTTTGCCGCATCATACCCGTTCATTTCAGGCATATGTATATCCATCAATATGTAATCAAAACGTTTTTGCGTTGCCTTCTCAACAACCAGCAATCCGTTTTCAGCATGCTCAGTCTCAAGGCCCCAGTTTTTAAGCAGGCGCATAGCAACCATTGCATTCACCTTATTGTCTTCGGCCAACAAAACAGTTTTGTTGCCCAAGGCCAACGATTGGTTTTCAGTTGTTGTAACCGCCAACTTTGCTTTTTTAAGTTTTAGGTCAAAGTAAAAAACGGTGCCTTCTCCAACAGTGCTTTCCAAAAACACTTCACTATTATGCAATGCTGTCAGTTTTTTTACAATTGCAAGACCTAAGCCTGAACCGCCATGTTTTTTTGTTGTAATTGACTTAGGTTGAGAAAAGCTTTCAAAAATCTCTTCCCGTACTTTGGCAGGAATACCAACCCCGGTATCTATAATACTAAAGCGGACTGAATCATGGGTCTTTAATTGCTTAAGGCATTTAACCTCTAAAATAACCCCGCCCGTATCAGTAAATTTTATTGCATTGCTGATAAGATTTCCAAGTATTTGCCCTGCTTTTGTATCATCCAATTCATAAGCGGCAGCACAAGCATCATCAATTTTTAAGTCAAGGCTAATCTCTTTTTCTTTCGCTAAACTATCGTAAGTGTTTTTAATGTCCTTTAGCCACCTGCCAAAATCCAACGGCCTGTAATCAAGGGTAACTTTACCCAAGTCAAGCTTTGTATAATCTAATATATCATTAATAATGCGCAGTAAATTATTAGAGGCAAACCGCAATGAATCCATCAACTGCTTTTCTTCGGGTTTGGTTTTCTCTGATAATAATGCCGTAATAGTGATTACTGCGTTAAGAGGTGTACGTATCTCATGGCTCATGGTTGAGAGAAACTCCTGCTTAATACGCGCAGATTCTTCAGCCCTGTTTTTCTTTTCAATTATCTCTGCTTTTTCACGTTGTGCCCTCGCTTCTTTTTCAAGAAGTTCCATTTTGGTAATCAACTCGTAGTTTTCAATTACCTTAAGGGTTTGTGTGTTTATTACGGTCTCTTTTTCTTTTAAATAATGTTCAAGGTATTCAAGTGCCTTTGCAATATCGTTTTCCTGCTTGCTGATAAGGTATTGCAAATAGTTGCATTTAATTTTAATTAGCACAGTGTTGTACAGAGAGCTAAAATCAATGCCTTGTTGTAGTATTTGTTTGGCCTTAGCAATGTTTCCCCAACGGTAATACAGTGCCCCCATTTTGTAATACACCATGCCTAAGCCAAGGCGGTCGCCCATTTCAAGGTGTATGCGGCCGGCTTCAATATAGTCGGCTTCCGCATCTTCAAAACGTTGCATCTCAGTATATACCTTTCCCCTCCCGTATATAGCAAAAGCAAGACCCCGCACATCTCCGGTCTGTGTTTTCATAGCAATTGATTTTTCAATCATTGCCAAAGCATCTTGTATGTGCCCTTGCTTAATATAAATACCTGAAAGGGGGTTGTATGCGTTTGATTCAAGGTTTAAATCCCCTGCGTTTTGCGCCGCAGTAATGGCACTTTCATACGATTTTTGGGCGTTCTTTTGGTCGCCGAAATACTCATAAATAGTTCCTATTGATTTTTCAACCCTTGATAGGTTATGGTAGTCGTCGTGCTTAAGGTAAACTGTGCGACAATCTATCATGTGTACCAGCCCTAAGTGATAGTTATCGGTGCGGTAGTACACTCCGGCTATGTTGTATTTAGCTTCGGCTACCCCACGTTCGTCATTAATCTGCTCAAAACTGGCGGCAGCTTCTTTGGCAAGGCTGATACACTCATTATAATCACCCATTACCATGTGGTACAAGGCCAATTGATTAAGGCTTTTACCCACAAGAGCTTTATCGTCGATAGTTTTACTGCGCGTTAACGCTTGCGAAGCAAGCAAAATACTATAACTTAGATTGCTTACCCTGCCTTGATAGGCTTGCTGCAAAAGAGCCTCTATTTGTTCCGTTTCTTCAGCAATATTCATTGCTATGTATTCCTACTAATAATACTCAAATATATGCGGATAATATATACTTGCTGCCGCATCTTTAATAAAGATGTTATGTGCGGATATAAAACAGAAGGCCGCCTTATAAAAGGCAGCCTTCTTAGTAAAAGTAATAACCCTGTTAGCGCTGAACAATATCGGCTTCGGTGGTATATAAAAGTGCCACTAAATCATCCACCAACTGCTTGTTGTTTTGTGCTGTGACCCCATTTTTGGCAAGCCCTACACCAATATCCCCAACAAATTTGTCAAAATCAGCTTTGTTAGCCTTCATCCCCATTCGGCTGTTTTTAGCAGGGTCATGCGCATCTTTCATGTTTTTGCCCATATAGCCGTAATTAGCGTTTTTGCTGCCTGTGGCCACGCACATAAAATCAGTAAAGCTTTCGCTCAAAGCAGTTAATCCGCTGGTGTTTCCCATTCCCAACTCTGCAAACAGTACCGGAAAATACTTGGCCAGTTGTGTGTCTCCGGCAATCACAAGTATTGAACTGTCAACCACAGCACGTAGCGTAAGGCGACCTTTTTCAATCATAGTGCCTGCATTGTTCGGGTCGTTTACCATAGTAGTTCCTCCCACCCTGTCATACAAAGTAGGGGTAGCAGGTGTTGTTGTGCTTTTTTCGTCATCTTTTGAGCAAGAAGCAACGAACATAGCCGTTGCCATCAGGCCGGCCAATAATAGATAAGATACTTTTTTCATTTTAGTATAGTTTAAAAATTGTTGTTAGTTAAATAAGTTGTTTACGATAGTAGTAAGGCGGTATGAAAAGGATTTTTTATCGGTAGAAACAGGGCAGCCGTTTTTAGATTGCTCTTGGCTTACCACATAACGTTGGGCTTTGTAGTTACCCATTTTAACTACGGCATTAAACACATCGGTAGAGTTTTGTGTGCCCGAAGCATAGGTATATACCAATACATCCTCTTCAACATTAAAGTGGCTGCCTTCAACGCCATTCATGCTACCCACAAATGCTTTTATCTTTTCTGCTTCGGCCGCATCAATATCTTGCTTAAAATCAATACGACTTAGTTGTCGTTGGCGGTTATCGTTTTTTGTTGATTTAGGGGTAACCATATAAATATGAACCACCAGAACAACGAATAATAATAGCACGGTTACCAATGTACCCAAGGCAATCCGTAGTAAATTCTTTTTCATAAGTACAGTTTTTTAGGGTTTTGTCATACTTACGTAAATTTTTGACGCTTGGTTTTTTATTTGTTCTATTTCTTTGCAAACCGCTTAAAAAACAAAGGCCGCCCTTAAAGGGCGGCCTAACACACACTTGCACTTCTATCTATCAAACTGTTACTGCGGCTTACTCAACAGGGCACAACCTATCATAGCCCATGTCTAAAACATATTTCAGTATCTTTTTAATAAGAATTTTAATAATCACCCCTCCCGGAATAATGCCGGCCAATACCTCAATAATTGCATCGATAATTTCCGAAGCGGTAGAATCTTTTTTCAGGATACGGCACAAATGCAACCTCACTTTTTCCCAAATATTACTGCCTGCCAATTGCGGTGAGAAGTTGGCTTTGCTGGCTGCTTCAAACAAATCGGGAGAGCGGGAAATCATCTTAGCTGTTGAGGAAATGCCTGTTAAATAGCCATTGGCAAGGCCGGCTTCAATTTCTGCCTCTGTAACGGCAGGCTGGTTTTCAATTTCTGCAAGTATGTCTTTTTTTAATGCCTCGGCATTAATAGGCTGCAAGGATTCATTTAGCAAATACATAAATAGTCTCTTTTATATAAACAAAGAACCCTCTTGAAAATGATTTCAAGAGGGTTTCTATTACGGATTTATACATCCGTACTTTTGGGGATTTTTAAAGGGTTATTTTATCACTTGTACGCGTATTGTTTCCGAAGACCCGCCAATAGTTTGCATACGGATAAAGTAAATGCCTGTACCTAACACTTGGGCATCAAGTGTGGTAGCCATTTCTCCATCAGTTTTCTTGTTTACTATCTGTTTACCTAATACATCCATTACTTCAATGCTTTCTAAGGGTTGGTTGCATTGCAGGTATAATGTATGCGAAGCAGGATTTGGATATACGCTGAACACCGGAGTGGCAATGCTCTCAGCTACTCCTTTATTTTCAGGTTGTAACGGAGTATTGTTGTTAGTTCCGTGAGCAGGGGCGGGGTGTTGGGCAATACTTGCGGGCGGAGTTACTGTGGCAATACCCATACCTAACGTATCGTACACACTGCCACTATCTAACCTTACATCATCCGGAGGGAAGTAGCTAATGCTGCTATCTGCTTTTACCCAAGTCATTAACTGCCAGTATGTGTTGCTTGTGTTGTTACTTGGTGGACGGTTGGCAGGATTAGAGGTAGCTACGATACATTTGTATAAGCGTGTTTCGCCTGAATCGTTCTTGTGCTGTACAACATTGCCTACTTCCCATGTGGCTGCAATGGTTTGTGTGGGCTGGTATTTTTTTGCACTATCGGTATAGCGGCTCACGTTTAAATAATTGAAGCTATCAGGGAGTGCCATATAGTTGCGGAATTGGGGATAAGGCACTTCTTTTTGCGTGTTGTTTGCAGTAGCAGCCACCCTATAACCCACCCTGAAAATAGTATCGGCGGTATTATCATAGGTGCAATTGCGCACAATCACATCGTTATAATCAGTGCGTATGTCAAACAATGAGCTTGTAGCGGTATCTAAAGTGCCGCTTACTACTCCTATTTCAGCATAATCGCCACCTATTTGTTTGTAAAAATTACCGTCAAACACCACGTGGGTAATACTATCAGGATTAGATAGTGTATCGTTGTATTTTACAAAGTGGGTAAGCATACCGCCTCTGATACCATAAATAAGGCTGTTTTTAAAGTGTACGGTATCTTCGGTAATGCTGTAAGGAGTGGGGTTACGTTTTATTTCGATAAGCCCCAATTGCTCACCGCCACCAATGAAGATGTTGCTCTCTACCGATGAACCGCCACCAATAACACTAAACTGTACTACACCATCTTGATACGGTTGGAAAGGGTTTTTCCAGTCCAATCCTGAGTGTACCACATTGTTACGGGCGATACAGTTGCCCATTTGCCAGCCCATTTGTATGCCTTCGCCTCCGCAGCGTAAAAACACGTTGTTTTCAACGGTAAGGTTTTTAAATACTTGTTGTTGGCCTACTTGGGTTGAGCCTACATAAATGCCCTCAGAGCCTACATCGTGTATAAAACAATCGTGCACGCTGCTGCTATCGGTAATGGTGTAGGCGGCTCCGTCTTTCTTCCAGCTTATGCCGGCAAATCCGCCGTTTGCAACTTCAATAAAATCCAATTCAATTTTATCTGTAGCGGTGTTGAGGTTAAAGTGATGTATATCTTCTGATTTCCAGTAATTGTTATTGTATAAACCAAACGTACCGTGACGGAATTCGTAGCCTCCGTCCCAGCCTGTAAAGTAACGGTGTCCGTATCCGTTGGCTGAATCGTAACGACCTGTGAAGCGAACCGCAGTAACGTTGCGGGGTGAGAACCCATCACGCGCTTCTACTTGGCCTAAGAAGTTTGTTACCACTATTTTTTCGTTTGCACTGTTGCCTTTTGCACTGTCCATTTCAATCATTATCCCCGTATATTTTTTAGCATGGATAAGGATTTTGTTAGGGTAGTGTACAGTTATTTTTGTGGCATCGTATATACGGCCAAAGTTATAGGGGGAGTAGTTCCAGTAAATGTAGTCGCCTACATTTACACCTGCATACTTGGCGACAACGGCAGAATCGGCAGGGCCGTTGGTATCAAAATTACCGCTAACATCGGTTACATCCACTTGGAATAACAAATCGTGGTTACCGGAATCAAGCATAAAATAGTAACGGCTTTTTGCCTCGTAATCAAAAGAGTATTGGGTAATAAGGGTAGTGTCGTTTATAATCTTAAACTTATCCCAATCCAACGTATCCTTGCGGATAGAGCTACCATTTAGTACAGTAGCAATGGGGTAATCCCAATCCTCATTTTCGGGTACGTAAGCAGTATCACCGGGGGCTACCCAATGCACAAAACCATTAGCATTGTATGCTTTGATAAAATCAGGCTCTAAAAACGCATTGCCCGATTTGGGGTAAATGGTAACGGTATCGCCTTTGGCTGCTACAATGTTGGCTTTTGCTTGTGCTTTTTTGTTATACCCGTTTGGATTGGTAACGGTAAACTTGGCCGAATCAACACCGTTTACCATTGAGCTGTAGGTGCCGTTTTGAAAGCCCCCATAACCAAGTATGATAGCATCCGCATCGTATTTCATAATAAAATGGATGCGGTTGTTGCCTGTGGTATATACTTTAGTAATTGTAGTATCGTTACTTGCCCCTGCGCGATATTGGGTGCGTAGGCTGTCGCCGCTCAAAATGGCACGCTCGGCTTCATACAGCAATGTATCGGGAATTATTGTACGCACTAAGAAATTATGGGTGTTTGAGACTGTGCTGTCGCCACCGTTATCATACGCTACGGCAGTTACTGTTTTCCATCCGGCATTATCCGCCAGATATGAATAGGTAAACGGAGCAGAGTTATCGGTATGGGGTGCTTTCCCGTCAGTTAAAAACTTAACAGCGGTTACCGTTCCGTCGGTGTCGCTTGCATTGGCTGTAAACGTATAAGTACTGTCAAGGTACAACGTATCATTATTATCAGGATAAGTTATGCTCACCGAGGGTGCTATGTTTGTATAAGAGTATGACTCTATATAGTCAATCTCAAGAGAAGCATCTCCACCCACAATATAGATAAACACCGTATCACCGGCCACAATAGGCGTAGCTATTGATGATTTGTATATGGTTTGATATGAGTTGGTTTTTATGATGGTGAAAGCGCCTTTGTGCACACCATTCACTTTTATAGAAAAACGTCCGCTTTGGTAGGTGCCATAACCCAATATAATACCGTCTGCATTCTCTTGCATTGCAAATTTTACTCCCTTATCCGTATAGTTGATTTGGGTAACGTTAGTATCATTACTCACCCCCGCACGTCTTATTGTTGTGAGGCCGGAACCATAAAGAACGCCGTACTCGGCTTCATACCTATGGGGTATGGCCAGTGAGTCTTTAACATAAAATACACGGGTAGGCGATACGGTACTGTCGCCGCAATTATCAAATGCGGTAACCACAATGCTTCTATGGCCGAATGTTTTGGGTTGATAGCTAAAAGAATAAGGCGCAGCACTATCGGTATAAACAGTATCTCCCGAAACTACAAATTTTACGGCACTAACCGTTCCGTCGCTGTCGTTTACCGTCGCTGCAAACGACGATGTGGCATAAAAAGAAACAGTATCGTTGGTTGCAGGAGTAGTAATAGTTACTGCCGGTTTTTTGTTGGGGGCTTTGTAAGCCTTTATACAATCAATTTCAATAACTGCTCCGCCTGCACCTGGCGAGTAAACAAAAACCGTATCTCCTGCCTTCACTCCCACATTTACTTGTGCTTCGCGAATGTTGTTCCATCCGCTTGAACTGCTGATGGAGAAGGATGTCTTAACCACTCCATTTACTTTTAGTCCATAAGTACCGTTTTGGTAACCGCTATGGCAAAGTTTAATAGCATCGGCATCGTAAAGCATTATAAACTGTACCCCTTTATTGGTATAGTTTATATTCGTTACGTTAGTGTCGTTACTGGCGTTTGTGCGCTGGATAACCGTAAGACCCGCCCCTACAAGGGTAGCGCGTTCTGCTTCGTACAAAACCGTATCAGGAATTGTACAGGCCAATAAAGAATAGAGGTTTAGGTTCCCCGACGGGCGTATTGGTGCTGCCGAAGAAGCGTTTATGCTGAAAAGCCATAGGCATACCAGCATAAACGGGTGAATTAATAGTTGTTTTTTAATCATAATTTTACTTGTAGATAGTTACGTTGTGTGTTAGTGCTTAGGAGTTAGATAGCGTGTAATCCGTTGATTTTTATTGTAAAACAACACTCAAATGTACAATGGTCAATGTTATTTTGGGGTTGCCAAAATGTGTTTTTTGTGTTTTTTCGATCAACAGTTACAGCAGTATTACACTCTACGCAAAGAAGTACTTTGAAAACGGATGTTTTGTGCAATGAAAACGCCAACTAAAATTAAACGCAAATGGGTGACCGTTTTGCACTATATAGCAATACGAGTAACTATTAATAAATGGTAGTAAGTTTAAAATAACTTGTTTTCCTAATTTCTTTTACTAAGATTTGCCCTACCAATTATTAACTATCACTTTTATAAACTATCACTAACTATGGCAACAACTTACCCTTACACCCAACAAGCAATGCTTGTTAACAGTATTATGTCAACCACCGTTGTATCTATCATGGGCGGTATGCAAGTAGCACAAATTACTTTTACTACTGCTGCCGGTAGCCTTGGCGAGATTACTTTGTCACCCGTTCAACCAACAGCAACTAATGTTGAGTTTAAGCGTGGCGAACAAGTATTGCAAATTGCAAACATTACTTTCAGGGCTCAATTTGGTTTCGATCAAGGTCAAGTTACCTGCAATGGTACCGGAACTGACCAAAATGGTCAAAACCCAGCCCCCTTTAATGCACAAATTGCATCTTGGTCGTAATTATTAAAAACGGCATTTTCCGGGGCAATAATTTAAAAAACCGCAACTAAGTAGTGTATCCGGCCATTAATTTCCGGACGTATGTTATTAGCTAAAATCTCATTCATATGCTTTCTTATTACGGTTCCTTTAGTATCGCCCCGGGAAATTTTTTTTGGTGCAGCTGACCCCATAATTGCCCCAAGGGGTTATCACGGACAGCGTTTTTTTGGTGATTTATCTACCGAATATACCATTGACCCCTCAGGAAAAAGTACTGTTTGCACGCTCTTTGTATCCTCGGTTTTTGCCGGTATTGAAGCACTAACGGTAACTAATCCAACGTATAACTTTGATGTGAAAGTGGGTTTGGGCACAGCCAGCGGAGCCATCACTCTTAATCTTGTTGATTCGCCTTTGGTATCAAAGCTAACGGGAGATTTCACCTATTCGGTTACAGGTAATAATACCAGCTTTACTTTTAGAGGAGATTTGATAGGCTGGTACAACAGCAACCGCTAAAACGGAGTGTTGTTGCTATTTTTTGCAGGTCGTTAGTACCTGTTTTCCTTATTTCAGGTTTTTCACATTGCATACTTGTTTTAATATGGCAACCCTCACATTCTCAAACAGCACTTCGGGCAGCAGCTCATTATATACCTCCGCTGATGACAACGGCTGGTGTGCATATTTATTGGCCAAAGGGGTAACCGGCCCCGACGGGGGTGAGTTATCACTCACCGATTTGCCTAATTATAACGGGTATTTACTGTTTGCAACAGCAGCCCCCACTATACCTGCCGGAACATTTACTGATAATGTTTATGCTTTTTTGGGGCCGTTACAAAATTATCAATCAGGTTCGCTGGTTTGGCTTACCAGTCCTGATGCAATCTTGTCAAGAGCCAACACCACACAGTTGATATTGATGCGCAGCACGCAATGGTTTTCTGTTTTAGTGGGTTTAAACTATAATTTCGGAAATAACTTTTCTACCTTATTCATTAGTAACAACAATACTTCAGTAAACATTGATACTACGAATAATATAATACAGCTTACAGGCCCGCAGGGAGCCACTAACTTTACCTACCGACCTAATAATATTGCCTCGTCATCGCAAATTATGGCAGGGCTTGAGATACCTCTAACCGGGATAGGCAGGGGGAGGATACGGTTTGTTTTTGGGTTTGATTATGCCTCTGATTTTATCAGCTTTGATGTAAGCAATAAGTACTTCTTTAATAATGGCGGTGCTACAGGGCCGCTCACTGAAATGTGCTATGAAATTGTGGTGCCGGGTAGCATGAACGATTTGATACAAATGCAGGCAAGTATATACCCCTGCGATTTGTTGAACAGCACAGGCACTAATACTTACCTTGCCTTGCTGGGGCAAACATATAATACGTTCACACAAAAATACAGCCCTACCGTACTTTCAACCTATTACCTTACAGGTTTAGGTTATCCGGTTGAGTTGATGCCCTATAGCAATTTTACTACCAATGGTACATCAGTAAATTATCCTACGCAAAACAGTGCTTTATTGGTGCTTAGTGAGCGGTCTCCGCACGACCCTTCGGATACATGGTATCTTTCTCCACAAGGGGCGTATTCGTTAACTATGGATATATCCTACCAGTCGTTGGTAGATATAAACAAACAAATGCAGTTGATGTGCGGGCTTGCTTCTACAGAATGTATCAGCTTTACCCCGCAATTTGTTGATACTTCTAACGGAAACACCGTTTCGGGCACGGGTGACTGGTTGTACTACTCAGTAGTAGAAAATGCTTTTGCACCCCAGTTCCCTATACAAGGCACCCAAAATGTAGTAGGTAGTAACACTACCCAACAATGGCTTGGAAATAACTTTATTACTTCGTGGGTAGGTGTAGTGCTTGCTAATACTGCAAAAACACCCGTAGTGTACCATGCGCAACCGCAAGGTGGGGCGTTGTTCTCTCCTTTAACTAATGCAACTTCGCCGCTGTTTAACCACTTTAATACAGGGTCGGGGGTACTTTCTATGGCCAAAGAGAATATATTTTTCCCTTTGGTGCCTTATGGCAGTGCGTCAGCAACACCTGCAACCGGGGTTGATATATCGTTGTTTGAGAAGCAAATTTTGAACCCTGCCCGAAAAGCTATTATTGCAAAAGTAATCAGTACCGAAAAGATACCTGCTTCTCCCCCGATTACTAATAGCCCTTTTGCCACAAACTCCACAGGCGGAATTTCATCCACCAGTCCGCAAGGGTTTTATGTGAGTGTGAACCAGCAAACAGGGGTTTGGGATGTGTTGCAATTGGCCAGTAACCAGTTTATGACCAATGCCGGAACGCTCTCTAAGATATTCAACCTTCAGTTTACACCGGCCAGTCCAACATTGCAAACTGCACTCCAGTCAAACCAGTTGTTTTTGGTTATATCGTATAACAAAACACTTGACGATGGAACCCAAGTACTTGCTAATTTTAGCAATGAGATGGAGATTGCTGAGTGGCCGTTTAACCTTGATGTACCAACAAAACCTGTGAACGGCAGGTATAACAATGTGATTATTTTTAAGTTTTGTCACGGAAAGCTGATAGATAAAGTGCAGAACATACAGGGCTGGAATATGCCTGATATGTTTAATGATACTACAAACAATGGCTTGCCCAACCTTAGTATGTGGCTGCAACAGTACATACAAACCGGCATGGATAAATACACCGTGCTGGGTGACACTGATTATTATAAGTTTTACAACATTGCTACCCAAGAAAATTGGCAAGGGGTTATTGCATTGGGAGTTGATATTAGTGTACAGGATTTTCCCAAGGAGTTGCAAGGGTTGCTGGCAGGTATTGACCTAAGCCGTTTTTATGCACACCACTTTGGTATAGATGTGAGCATAGTAAACAATAGCAATGGTAACGTGGGAATGCAGCCTACCAGCTCGTTGTTTGGGCTGATTGATTATGAAGACCAAACTTTTGAAGCATTGGGCGGCACCCCTGCGGCCTATCAGGCGCAGGCACCCATAAACGGAGCTGTTGATTATGATTTTACTGTGCTGAAACTGAAGGTAGTGTTTGTAAATAGTAAAATTTACAACTACAACAGTTACTTGGCTCTTACAGTAAACAAGCTATTTGGCGAGACGGTGAACCCAAGTAACCGTGAAAACCTGCTGATACTAACGGGTACGTATGAAAACCATAACGGGGTACCCTCGTACACGTTTACAAATACAGCCGATAATGTGCTGAACCTTGTGAACCAAAACATTATTACCGACGTTGAAATAGTTAAAGCTTCTTTTGTAACGATTGTGCCACAAGACGGCACTGCCAGTAACTTAGTACAATCACAGTTTACGTTTTGGGGCTTTATAAATTACAATTACTTATCCGGGTTTGATTTGTTCTCGTTCGGAACTGAGCAGGGAAATACAACGCCCAGTTTTTCGGGACTCTCCTACTCAAACTTATATATCGATTTATCATTCTCATTAGATACGCCAACTACCAAAACTTTTACGTTTGATATCACTCACATGTCGTTTGATATTGGCCAAAGTACCCCCCGAGAAGATAGTTTATACGCTCACTTTCCATTGCAGCTTTCAGGTATTACTTCGGGTGATGCGAACTATACCCCTACCTCACAAGGGTATTTGGCGGTCTCAATCCCATCATTGCAACAGCAGCAAGGGGTTACCGGCCAATGGTACGGCTTGGTGTTTAACCTCAACATGGGAACGCTCGGCTCATTAGCAAGTTCAGCAGGGTTTAACTCCACCTTTATGATGGCTTGGAGTGTGGGCGGTACAGGAGCGTGGGCAGGCGTAAGGCTTCCGGGCGTTAACCCGCAGGCACCATCCTTTAGTTTACAAGGTATATTGAAACTGAATATTGGTACAATATTGCTTGAAAAAGCTACCGGAACTACCGGTGTTGCATATTTGATGAAAATAAACAACATAGCCCTGAAACTGTTTAGCCTGTCGTTTCCGCCGGGCGGCAATATCAGTTTTATGTTGTTCGGAAACCCCGGCACCGATGCCCAGCCCGAAAGCTTGGGTTGGTACGGCGCTTATGTTAAAAAATAGTATTAATAAAAATAATTGAGTTTATGCCGTTCAGTGCCGCTATAACAAAGTTACTGTCTGCTGTTGATTCAGTAAATGCAGCTTCTTTTGCCACAAACTTAAGTGCATTGCAGCTTTTGCTAAAAGACCCAAAAAACAGCATCCGTTTTTTTATTTATTCGAGTAGCGGGATGGGGCATCAGTCAACAGCGGCAAATATTATTTACCGCTTAATTTCATTAGGCCTCACGGGTAGTTATCAAGTCATCTATATAGACGCACATGATGCCTTAAAAAAAATTGCGGCTCTTTTTCCTCAATTCGACCCTAAAAATCCCGACACTCCTATTGTGATAGGATCTGTGACATTAACATTTATTGAGTTGAGCGATTTTCAGGGCTCATCTCCTGCCCAGTTAAATATTGGGATAGCCGGAGGAACGGACGGAATATCATACGATAACTTTGCTAAAGAACTCTTTGTAAATTATTTGCTTGTTCTTCAACCATATCAGTGGTATTTAGAACCAAGCGTGATTCAGGAATATGATGGAACGTATGTGAGTTTAGATACCGAAAGTGTATTGAAAAGCCTATCGTTTTCAAAAAGGGGGTATTTTATTGATATTCCCAAAATGACTGCTCAGGAAATAGCTTTTTTTCAAGCATCAACATACGCAGATAAATATCCGGCATTTGACGCTATTACGAACTCTCTTCTATCCCAAAAATCTAATATGATGCCCGTATATGGGTTGACCATGTTTGATACTCCGGAGGAAACACGCACATCAGATGTGATGTTGTTTAACCTTGCAACAGCAATTGCTTATGCACAGGATAACACTGCCAGTGTGGGAAATGCTGTAAAGGGCACTATTGTGATTGTATTATCAGAATTATCGGATGAAACGTACGCAAGCTTTGATGCCTTATTAGCAGGCACAGACCCAAGATTGGAAGATAGTCCTTTGAAAGCTTGGGTAACTACGCGCAAACTATCAACGAGAGTAAAACACATAAAGTATAATGACCCTCTTCTTCCATCAGCAATCGGACAAGTTGAGAGTAAAGCAACTCGTATCATGTTTGTGGACATGGGTGGGGTGCCGTTGTATGCATTTAATTATTTATACAATGTTTCGGATATGCCCCCGGTTTTTGAAGGTGCAGCGACAAACAGCCTCGTACTTAATTTTGGCAAAAATTATTTCGCAATAAGAAGCGGTATAAACCGAGATTTTATTTTATATCCAACCTTACCTTTAAGTGCTGCAAAACCTTCATCAGAAGCAGCTACAGTGGATGCTGCGAGCAGGCTTGTTGAATCTACTATTATGGAGTGGGGAAGAGACTTGAACAATGAAGCCGTATTGGGTACACCGGCCTCAATTTTGGGGATGGACATCTTAATTGCCTTTGAGCCCCCCGATGCAGGTGGGCAACAGTATTTTGCTTCTTTAGGGGCTTTTTTCCATAACCAACAAGAAGATAAAATGCTTATGGGAGTTTTTTCATTATTACAATATTTAAAAAACAAATAAGTCATGGCCCAGGATCAATTAACTCTAAAAGGCTTATACCAGGCCATACAAGCCCAAATACAATCAGGACAAGGCTCTTTTAATCTTGTTCCGGATGTAATAAGCACAACCAATAATATTGGTAAATTTTACGCGTCAATAATTTCAGGAAGTAATTTTACCATTACCAATGCAACGCTACAGCCATCAACATGGAATGATACCCTTACAGCATTTACGCTAAATGGTGAATCAGGTTCGTTGGGCATCGGTAATATGACGGTTGAGTTTGATTTTCAAGACTCTGATCTGGGTTTATCATCAACTCTTAAAGCGGTACTAACAAACGACTCGTGGTCAATTGATGGCATCACTTGGTTTTCCCTCTCAAATCCTTTTATCGGGGTTTTAGTGTACCAAAGCGATTTGCCTGTAGCCGGGACTATAGGCGGAACAATTAACACAGGGGTTCCGTTGACTGTACAAATGACCTACCCGATTGTAAACAATACATGGCTGTTTCAAGGTAGTTTTGATTCACCTAACCCCAGTATTTCTAATTTCTTTCAATTAGTAGGCGGAGTAAACCTAACCAATCTTTTGCCCCAGCCTTTCAGTACACTTACTGATTTGGGATTGCAAGAAATAGATATAATGTATAATGCGGGGACACAGAATGTAGATTACATAAGCATTAACATTGGCACTAGTCCTTCATACCTATGGCAGATATTGCCTAAATTGGCCGTTAGTAATATTGTCATTAGTAGCATGATTACAAATCCGGGAAACTCACAATCCCGGGCGGTTTCATTCACAATTACAGGTAGCTTTACTATAGGGGCCGCAAATTCAAACACGCTCTTAGTTACCGCTACTGTTCCAAATTTCAGTGCCACTGTTAGTTTAGTTGATGGTACTGTTCAGTTGGGCGATTTGCTTACAATGTTTTGGAGCGGCACAACAATAAACCTGAATGCCCAAATTACTAATTTTAACCTTTTAATAGACCCTACACAGCAAAACTATTCGCTTAACTGCGTAATAGAGTCAGACTGGACGTTTTTTACCATCCAAAGCCCCAGCTTAAGTTTTACAATGACAGGGCTTTTGTTGGATATAAGCCGCCAGCAGGGTTCTACGACGGGCAAAGTAACCGGAACATTCCACATTGGGCCAAGTACGCCTAACAGCGGGGTAGATTTGACCATGTTTGCCGGTTATGATGGTAAGGCATGGAGTTTTGGTGCAAGTACAGGTACTAACCAAACTATTTCGTTGGGTGATATTGCTGCATCGTTCCTGCATGCTTTCGGGATGGATAATATCCCCTCTTGGGTTACTAATAACCTGCCCAATATTAGCAATGTAAACTTTTTGGCCACTGTGCCCGATGATAAGACCAATCCCGCAACTTATCAGGTACAGGGTGATGTAAACTGGCATTTGCAATTTGGCAGTTTTGATTTGACGTTGGATGCTAACGTTGATATTACTTACAGTAGCGGGAAAACATCGGGGAAAATTACGGGTACGGCCGATGCTACCCAAATGCTTGGCCTTACTTTTATAGTGGGCTATGAGTTTGGCGATGCTAATACGGAGGTGTTTTTGAACATCCCTCAGTTTTCAAGTACCATTACTTATACCAGCAACGCCACTAACGATGTTATTGATATAAAATTTGATGAGATTTCTTTGGGTGAGTTGGTAAGTGCTTTTGTAGGGATTTTCAGCCCCGGATTTACCTTACCTGCGCCTTGGAACTTGTTGAATAGTATTGACCTTTCGGGCTTTGAGTTTACCTATACCCGCTACAAAGACTCGTCGCAAAGTACTATCGTAGCTACAATACCTGTGAATGTTGATTTGGGCTTTATTAATATCAAATCACTAAAGATAACCAAAGACGGGACTTCAACATCGGGAAGCGGTGTATATATGTACATCGAGGGGACTTTCTTAGGGCTTCCCATTGAAAACGACTCGCCATTACAACAAGACGGTAAAGGTAGCGATGTTACCAATATGCCATCAGTACCCGGCATGGGCAGCGAGATGTTTGATTTGAAACTGCTGGCAATGGGTCAACACGTTTCAATGTACCAAGTAAGCGAACTTGCCTCGGTGGATGATGCAATTACTGCCCTGAGCAATGCGTTTACTACAACTTCTGACCCTAACTCAACTACGATACCCGTTCCTGCCAGCACTACAACGCCCGGCGCACTGGTGTTTGACCAAAATAGCAACTGGCTGATAGGTACTGATTTTACGGTGGCTAAGTTTTACAGGGTAGCTGCCGTGTTTAACGACCCAAATATGTATGGGTTATTAATAGGGGTTGATGCTAAGGCCGATTATTTTAAAAACCTGCAATTTGAAATCCTGTATAAGAAGATTAACGATACCATTGGTATGTACCAATTGGATTTGCAGTTGCCCGACCAATTCCGTCATCTTGAATTCGGGGCGGTATCTGTAACCCTTCCCAATATTGGGGTAAAGGTATATACCAACGGTAATTTCTACTTAGATTTTGGTTTCCCTGCCAGCATTAACGATTTTTCACGTTCGTTCTCTGTTCAGGTGTTTCCGTTTATCGGGTACGGCGGGTTTTACTTCGGTTACCTCAGCGGAGCAACCTCTACCAGTGTACCCCAAACCACCTGCGGTACATTTAACCCCGTAATAGAGTTTGGCTTGGGCTTATCGCTGGGGGTTGGTAAAACCATTGAAGCGGGTATTTTAAAGGCCGGATTATCGCTTACAGCCGTTGGTATTTTCCAAGGGGTATTGGGCTTCTTCCGTGCCAACCCATCACTACAAACCAGCGACGGTACATACTACAAATTACAAGGTACTTTCGGACTTACAGGCCATATATACGGCGAAATAAACTTTGCCATTATTTCAGCACGGTTAGACATAATGGCTTATGCCTATGTTACTATTACCATAGAAAGTTACAAGCCAATACCTATTTATTTTGAGGCGGGAGTGTCGGTTTCACTTACTGTAAAAATAAATCTCGGTCTTTTTTCAATAAAAGTTTCTCTGCATTTTAGTGCCACCATTAGTGCTTCGTTTACTATCGGCAGCGATACGTCAAGCTCAGCACCTTGGAACCAGTGTCCGCCTAAAACTACTAACACTACTATGCTACTTGGCTTCAGTGCCCTTTCTTCTGCTCCTGCGGTTGTACTTAAATGGCAACCTATTAAACCGCTTAACGGAGCAGTTCCGCTTGATTTGGTTTTCTTCCCGCAGCTTACTGTATCAGGTGATAGCAGCACAACAACCCAACAATATTTGGGAGTGCTGTATATTAACTCAGGAAGTACAAATAACAGCCTTGCCTCATTAACAGAGGGAGTATTGTATTGGGCCATAAATGCGTTAATAGGGAATACTTCAAGCAATACGGGATTGGCTTGGCTGCAAAGTCAAACGATTACTGCCGACCAAATAACCCAGCTGCTTTGCTACTTTAATACAAGACCCAACAACGTTGCTCCGTTTAACTATACCAACGCAGCCCATAATGATATTCAAACGTTTTTGAGTACGTATTTCATGCTGAACATTCGGATTGGAGATACCACAACATCAAACACTATGGATGCGTCGGTATTCCCCGTATTGCCCGAGCTGTATATGAATACGCTTTACAAAAACAATCCGGGAACTGCGGTGCAGTTTTCTACCCAAACTATGACGGGTACGCAAAACTATATTGCGGATGTATCGGCTTTGTTGGCAGCAATGGCAGTGCAATATGAGTCTCAGATAACGCGGGATAACTTTGCCCCATCGGATTGCAGTAATGTT
Organism: Bacteroidia bacterium; assembly: GCA_035906255.1. Taxonomy (GTDB): domain Bacteria; phylum Bacteroidota; class Bacteroidia; order UBA8524; family UBA8524; genus SB11. Next base: position 352,439 of record JAMIFM010000029.1, on the reverse strand, counting down.
ACCGACCCTGATTTTGAAAATCAACCAAACCTTTCATTCCCCACGTTTGTATTTACTGATTTTGTAGCGTTGATTGCTAAACAGGTATTGCAAGGTGCGTTGGATTATTTGAATACTCAAAACGGAGGTTCGGCAACGGTTAGTGATACTGTTACTAATGCGGTAAATAATAGTGTGCAAGGAATTGGCGGTATGGCATCAAGGTTTATGCTGCACGGTTTGCGCCTTCCAGCTCCTCCTGTGGCAGCAAGCGGCACCATAACACCGTTGTATATGCTAACAGGCCAGCAAGTGGCTATTCCAACCACGCTTGCCACTACAGACCAGTACGCAATTTTGCTTCAAAGTCCTGATTTGAGTTGGGTTACTATGGTAGGCGGTACAAAACCACCCTATGCACCCACTCTTAATACAATTGTAGCCACCATCACCTCAAGTGAAATACAGCGCACTCTTGATTTGGGTGGAATTGCTTTAACTCCTTCGCTTATTTCAGGGCCTTCACCCATTATTAATTATAACGATACCCCGCAATCATTCTCGTTGGGAAGCCCTGCATTGTGGCAATACCCCGGCGATTATTTCACAGGTGTTTCTAACAGCCCAACCCTGTGGAAATTGCCTTCAAACCTTACTACCATTTTTAACTCATTGCCTAATGTGTTATTAAATGTATTTACGCTTACTAATTCAACTAAAGCACCTGCTACAAATTACACTTGGGCTACAACCGTTAGCCTCTCATTACAAACAATAACTGCAAGTGGCGGACAAGTAACCCCTCTATCGGGCAATATGTATAACCTTGTTGGTGCTGATGATGCGGGCATAGTATTTTTAGAAGAATTAATCAGTTATTTAAATACTCATAACGACAACGACGGTACAAAAACAATACAGCAAATACAGATACTGTACCAGCCCGACCCTGTACAAAACTCAAACGGCGGTTATATTTCTGCTGCCAACGGCGGTTTTAAAACGGCCATTGTTCAGGCCAACCTTTCTACGGAAACTAATCCGGTGCAAGGCATGAATTTAATGACTGCTTTTGCTGCTGCTGCCCCTCCGGAGCGTGATTACAATACACTAAATACAGCAGGCGATTTCGTACAAAAACTATGGGAATGCAGTATAGTGCGCAGTGGTGGTTTTTACTTCTATTATAACACAAGTGACAATAAAGGCTTACCCGATACCCTATTTAGCGGCAACGGTGTAGCCAATGTTACGTTGGTAATAACTTATGATACGCTTATTCCCGCACCGTTTGTAAACAGTGTAGTGATTGGTGATGAAATTGATACCTCAAAAACCTCGGTGTTTGCACAATCGCCCGCTACTGCACCAATTGCTCAGCAAATTACCACAAGGGTTGCTACCATACTGCCCGGTTGTGTTGGTTATGAGGTTTCGCGTAACGCGCCGCCTGAATACAATCCGACGCTGCCTGTTCCTACTAAGGATGATGACCAAACATATTTGCAAACTCAATTCAACCTTATCGGAGTATCGCTGCCTGCCGTACCAAGTTATAAAAACTTGTTGCCCGCAGGTCCGGCCGACCCTATGAGCGAAGAGGATATTGCCAATGCCAAAAATGGAAACAACGCTCAGGGAGCGGATGCTACAGACTGGAATTATTCGGGGGTAATACCTTACTATCGCTTTGTTCAGCCCGGCGGAACCGACCCCAACTTCCCTAACCCGTATGCAGGCATTGGTACCAACGTGCAAATGGCGTTGAACTGGCAGGATATGTTTGGTAATATTCCGCCATCAAACACGGCGCCGTTGGGTGCCTCAATGCAATTGTTGTATTCTGATACAATAGTTGCCCTTAGCCAATGGCCGTCAGTATCGGTGTATTACTTGTTTGATTTAGAAGGCGGTAAACCTACTTTAGGACTTAATTTCGCATTTAATACCACACGTTACATAGGCGACGGAGCACAAAGCAATGCCCAAATAGACTTGCTTACATACATGACGTTGTATTACCAACTAAACGGCGGTAATATGACGGTTAATTACACCACTTCAATTGAAAACACGGGAGGCAACCCTGTTAACCATATCGCTGATGTAAACGCGTTATTGTCGGGCTTCATTACCCCGATAATTACCATGCTGAAAGCAGTTGCAGGCGGAGCTGTATCAACACCCATTACACCTTATGCTATCAGCACAACAGTGACTACTACAGGTATAACTGCTTTGCCCGAAATATCGTCGCTTACTGTTAGCCTTACTATGCAACGCACCACTACATTGCTCGATCCTAATTTTACCAATGTAGCGGGAGTGGCATACGCCACTACGGTTATTCAGCCTCAATCAGACCCCGGTGTTGGGGGTATGCTTTCGCTTACCTTTTTTGCTCAACAGTTTGAAACAGCCTTTATCAACCAGCCTGTAAACGGAGTGGTGCTAAAAGTTGGTACGGGAACAAATATGACGAAGGGTAATAGCGATACCACAGAAACGCCACCGCTTTGGATAGTTCGTTTTGATTCTACCGGAGCTAATGGTATTAAGTTTGGCTTTGATAATAATCAAACTTACTATTTCTCTCCTATACCTTTAGCTACCAGCTTACAATCTTTCTCTGCCAACATTAACAATTACCAAAAAGGTCAGGCATATCCTGTAGGTACAGCGGTTGCCAAGAGCTTCTCTTCCATTGATATGGATAATTGGGGCTTGATGTTTTTGCAAGCGGTTGACAGGTTCTTAAGTCCTGCCTTTGCAGTACCCGCATTTTTAATGAATGCGAATGAGGTGTTTAGCGGCGACCCTGATTACCTGCAACAAGTGTTAGACGCAAAACAATTGTTGGCCGAAGCCATTGAGGGCACTATAGACTATATTATTGACCCTTGTGATGGGCAACCTTCGCCTCCCTGCACTGCAAAAACCATTGCTAATATTGGCAATGCGCAAGAGAAATGGAAGCAACAAATGCTTATACAGCTTGCTAATGCTTACCGCTATGTGGCATCGGTGCAAACTACCGCAACTATTAACTCGCAATACAACGGGGTGAATAACGACCCGCCACAAGCACCTTATGTGCCTTGGTTATTTGGTAAAATGGAAGGGGACGATCCTTCAGTACCCGGTTCTAATGCAGTGCCAAAATCAACGGAGTATTCAATGTCAACTTCTAAAGTTCCGACAGCTAAAGGCAATTCGTGGTTAACATATATGTTTGAGGCCAAGAATATTGCCGAAAGCCGTAGCTTTAATTTCGGTGACATGAAATATAAAGTAAGCCATATTGAGTTTGATATACAGCAAGTACCTGATATGGGTGATTACCTTGCTTCGTCGTGGCTTACATTTATTGTACCGTTGGATGGAGATATTGCAGGAGGCGCAAGTCCGCTGGCAAGCATGGAAGAGGTGGGAGAAACCCCGATACCCGTTCCATTAAGGGCATATCCTACCCCGCCATCAATTTCGGCACAAAACACTGATTACCCTGTAAATGATAACAACCCGCCAAACCCTGTTACCATTGAGGACGCACGTACTTGGAACTACATCTATACCTACCAAAACCCATCAGCAGCACAGGATACGGTGGTTACTGAGGTACAATTTAATGTGGCGCAGGGACAACAAAGCAGTTACGTAGCCAATAATGCCCAAAACCTGCCTTTGTATCAATCATTGGCGCAATTTATGAGTGTTTATCCTGCTATCAGCAGCGATTTAGACAATAACCTTTCGCAACTAACCCCTGCAAGTCTTTCAGCAACCAACCCCATAGCAATTAATGCCCGCTATGCAATGCTTGCTTTTGTGAAGTTAGTGCAGCAAGTGGCGCAACAATGGAAGCAAACCAATCAGGTTAATCCCCGAGTGCAATCAGCAATGATGATGGATGCTGCCCCGTTGCCCGCACCCCCATACACGTTGTCATACACGATTACTGAAAGCGCGCAGGATACAACAGAATATTTATTGGTAACCATTACCCCGGCGGATACAGAATCAGGAGCGACAACTATTGCAATAAACATTGACGGTTATACGCCGGAACCAGCCGCACAAAACCAATATTTGTATTACAAGCTGGATGGTTCAGGTACCAAACAGTATTTACTTTATGAAAACCGCAACACAATAATTTCAAGAACTGTTAAGTTGCAGGGGCTTGATATTTTGAACACCCAAAATGCGTGGAGCAGCGTAGCAGTAATACGTAACGAGGAGTTGCTGCAAAACGCTAACGGTACTTGGCAAACTACCAATCCGTCGTTTATTTATCAAACGCCGCAGGTAATGTTCTATAACAAGCTGATTCCTCTGTTAAACTCAAACAACGCTATTGATATTGCTACGGTGGGCACTACACAATATCCTGTGAAACCGCAACGAACCTTAAGCCAACACTTGCTTGCATTGTTTGACGCATTAACTGAAAATATAAGCAGTGGAGTTACGGGTTACACAATGAAAATACAGTGTAATTATAATTACACCATCCCCGGAACATCGTTACCGATTGAGGTACCTGTATTGTTAATTACTCCTACCGGTATTTCAGTATCAGATAACGGAGCAAGTATTGCAAATATGCTGACGGCCGGTATTACAAGCTGGTTGGCTAATCAACCGCAAAGTAATGGTGGAAATTATACGTTTGATTTTATTGCCTACTCAAATACCGATGAGTACGTGCCTATATTGCAGATACCGCTAACACTGGCTTTATCAGCAATTACATCATAACAAAAAAACCCGGCCAAGGCCGGGTTTTTTAATTGATAGAGGGAACGGTTTATTTGGAAACAATAAATTTCTTTACTTCCCTGATGTTTTCGTCAACCACAAGCTTGCAGAAGTATGCGCCGCCTGCAAACGAAGTTGCATCTACTTCAACGCTTCCATTGCCTTTTTGGGTGATTGTATATTCGCCCATTTTTTGACCCAACTCGTTATACACAATAACACTGGCATTGACATAGTCACCGCTAATAGTATAGTTAACGGTGGTTTTACCATAAGTAGGGTTAGGAACCACGTTCATGCTACCTGTAGAAGCAGGGTTTTGTTTTGAAGGTTGCGCACCTTGGTTCTTAATCAAGGCTTTTATTTCTTCCATTTCTTTTTCCAACTGGTCGATACGTTGGTTTTGAGTAGTGATGATTTCTTGTTGTTGCTTGATGCCGCTTACTAATACGGGGATAATTTCAGTATAACGAACACCATATTTACCATTTTCGTTTACGATAACTTCACCAATTACTTGTTCAAGTTCTTGAGCAATAAAGCCAATCCTTGTTCCATTATCGTTTTCTTTCCAGTTATAGGTAACGGGGCGAAGTTTCATCACGTCTTCGATACCGTATTTTAGGTCTTGAATGTTGGTTTTTGCGTTTATGTCTGATGTATTGATTGTGCTGTTTGTACAAAATATTTCTTTCCAGCGGTATGCGGCAGAACCTAAATTCCATGTATTATCGGTTCCGGGGGTAACATTTCCTTCAACAGTAAGTTTAGCGTTGGGGCTTGTAGTGCCAATACCCACATTTTTTGACCCGTTCATTGTGACCACAGGTGTCGCATCACCCCTCCAACCAAAAACAATGGGTAAACGGGTTCCTGCATTGCTGTTTGTTGCACGGGGAGCTTCAAACAATAGTCCGTTTGAGTTATCTGCATACAAAGCAAAACGGTCATATGTACCTCCTGTTAAAGTTCCTCCCCAAGCAGAAATAGTTGAGTTAACTTCAAGTTGTTGGCCTATTTTTACTTTACCGTTCGTAAATATATCGTCTGTTATAGTTGTTGGAGGAACTGAAGTTCCTTGTTTATACCAACCGCCAAACGATGAAAGATTGTCTTTATAGTTTACGACTCCGTTATTATCTACCACCAAAAACCTTGTTAGCGCATTGTTGTTTGCTATTGTACGAACCCTTAAAGTCCCGTCAACATCAAGTTTTTCGGTGGGTGTAGTAGTTCCAACTCCCAATTTATCGGTTCCTGTAGTTGTATATAAAAGACCGCTGGCTGAGTTACGAGTCCAAGGGTCGGTCTTTTTCTTCAAAACACCGCTGGCATCTGCAACCACCAAGTTGGCGGCAGTATTGTCAACATCTAAAGTTCTTACTCGTGCTTTACCATTAACGTCAAGGCGTTCGGTAGGTGTTATTGTACCAATACCCACATCGTCGCTTTGGTAAACATTAAACAATGAGCCCGTTGTATTATCCCTGTCCCACAAATCAACACCACAAGAAACAGGTTTTCCAAAGTTTACCGTAACGTTAGATATTGCATCACCATTATTAAACATTGCTCCGGCTACTTGCCATACTGTTGAAGGGGTAGAGATAGAATATGTTTGGGGGTTGCTGCTGAAACATGTACTACAATCAAGGGCTGTAAGAGTAATTTGATTACCAATACGCTCTATTTTAAATCTATCACCATTGGATACAGGGAAGGGACTGCTACCGGGAAATAATGTTCCGTTTAGAATGAAATAAAAAGACCCGTAGTTAATCAAAAAACCATACTTAATATCACTGCTGTTAGAGCCTCCATTGGTCGTAAAACCAATGTAGCGGGATTGAGTTGAAACATTGCTTGCTGTAAACTCTATGGTACCATCTACACACGTGGGTAATTCATTGATAGAAACGGCTCTGCCATCATATCCAAAACCGCCTGTTTTGGTAATTGTTGTTCCCCCACTTGAGGTTGAAACGTTTACCAAATTTGTCCACTCAACAGTATATTGTGCTGAGGCTAAATAGGCCGATGACGTTAATGCCAGAAAAAATAAGGCTCGCTTTACTTGTTTAAAACAATTAATAAAAATTTTCATGTGCAATTAAGTTTAATATTTTCCTACTCTTTTAAAGGCTTTTCGGGTACGCCTACATTTTGCATGCAATAAAATGTTACTCAAATCTCAGTGTTAGCAGTAATGATATGAAACCCCGCTTTACCCGCGGCAGCTTAATGAAATAAGTGGCAAGAAATTTTTAGTAAGTGGTTTTTGAAAGGATTTTACGCAATAACTAAAACAACTGACATTGCAGCAAAAACAAAAAGGCGCAATCCCTTGCGCCCCCTTAGCAATCGAAATATACTTAACTACCAAAAATTAGGTACATACGTAGTATGATTTACCTATACAAATTTTAACATAAAATATTGCTTGTGGCAGTATGGCTTAATAAGTGGGCGAAATTGACAATAAGTGGGCGTGTTTTTGTAATAAGTGGGAAAGGGGTTAAGAGGTAAAGCGTTCTAAAAAGTCCTTCTTCTTACGTTTTGAGATGATTACCACAGAACCGTCGGTCATAGAGACAGCACCCCCTTCACCCCGTTGGTAATGGATAACGTGTTCAAGGTTGATGATGTGGGAGTGGTGCACCCTGATAAAATCACCGGGTGGCAAACTGTCTTCATATTCTTTTAGGTGGCGGGTACTTACTATCTTTTTCCCTCCGGCAAGTATTATTGTGGTGTAGCTACCTTCAGCATTTAGCGTAATAATATCATGCTTGGCTACAAATACAAGACCATCGCTGGCCGGAATGGCAATCTTTGCCATTTTCGATGGTTTTGTTGTATCCAGTTGGTCAATTAATGATTTAATACCCCCCGCTGTATTTTTCTCAAGTATGCGCGTACGGGCTTTTTCTAATGCCTGTTTCAGTTCTTCAATACTTACCGGTTTTTGTAAATAATCAAGCGCGTTGGCTTTTATGGCTTGTATGCCATAATCATCGTAAGCGGTAATAAAAATTACCTCAAAAGTTATTTTGGGTATTTTTCTTAGCAAATCAAATCCGCTTCCTCCGGGCATTGATATATCAAGCAACAAAACATCCGGAGTCATTGTTTCAATACATTTCAGAGCTTGGTCAATGTTTTCAGCTGTCCCTATTACCGTTACCCCCTCGCAATAATTCTCAATAAGGGTTTGTATGGTTTCCCTGCTTTTTCGTTCGTCATCAACTATTACTACTTTCATGCCTTGCCTATTGATTTTTTATTATTTGCATCACTACCCGCACTCGTGTTCCGCCGGCTTCTCCGTTACTTTCAAATTTATCAATTATACGCACATCTATTTCCAAATCATCCATCACCATAAATGTATCTACACGCTCTTCAACTATCTTGGTGCCTTGTGATACGTGAGTGTTTTTATTTAACCGGTTGATTTGTGACGACTTACTTCTACCTACTCCGTTATCATCTATAACGCATTCCAGTTGATTTTTTTCGGCTATTTTGTTAAAAATTACCTTGAGTTTACCGTTTTCGGTCTTATGTATCAATCCATGATTAATGGCATTTTCAACAAAGGGTTGTAAAAGCATTGAAGGTATTTTTATTGCATCAGGTTGTAAATCGGGGCTCACGATTATCTCATATTCAAACTTTTCTTCAAAACGCAATTTTTCGAGGGTTATGTATAACGTGAGTAAATTTATTTCGTTTTGCAGCACTGTATAGTTATTGCGTGATGACTCAAGGAACAGGCGCATCAGTTTGGCAAATTTTGAAAGGTACTCATTAGCAGATTGCGTATCGTTTTTTAGCATGTAATGCTGTATGGCTCCAATGGAGTTGAATATGAAATGGGGATTCATTTGTGCCCGCAATGCCTTCATCTCAAGTTCGGCCATTTCTTTTTGTATGCGACCTTTTTCTCGTTCTTTTGCAAGCAGGTTGCTTATCCTGCGGCGAGTCAGCACGATTATAGTGGTGAGCGAAACCCCTATTATCACTACCCAAAAAACGGGCGTTTGCCAAATAGCAGGCACTACTATCAATTGTTGCTCTATTGTTTGTCCATCCCATGTCCTGCCATCAACAGAGGCTTTTACTAAGAAGGTGTATTTGCCCGGAGGAAGATTGGTATAAACAGCTACAGGGTTCTCAGCTGAGGCGGTTTGCCAATTTTCTTCAAATCCGTCAAGTTTAAACATATAGCGGTGGCTGGCTGTTTTTCTAAACTCCAGCATTGAGAAACGCAGGCTAATGTCGTTATGGTTGTACGTTAATTGCAAAGGAGTGCCTGTATGGTAATGCTGCCAGTTTGTTTCGCCCTTAATACGCACACCCGTAATTTCCACCGGGCCTTTTAATTGATTAGTATTTATTACCTGCTCCGGATAAAATGCTGCAATTCCCAGCTTTGTTCCAAAAAAGAGTTTACCCCATGTGGTGGCAACTCCCGCTTTAAAGTTGTAGTCGTTGTTTATTAACCCGTCTTCTTCCCAAAAGGTGACGGTTTTGTTAGTTTTGGCATCCAGCTTAGTAAGCCCGTTTACAGTACTAATCCAAATATGGCCTTGTTTATCCTGTACAATTGCACTTGTAATATTATCTGCCAATCCGTTTTGGGTGGTGTAGTTGGTAACGGTGTTTGTTTTAGGTGTGAATTTATACACTCCGGTTTCTGATGTGCCAAACCACATACTTCCTTCTTTGTCTTCTGCAATGCTCCAAACGTTTTTGTTTTCGAGTGATTGGTGCAATGCGGCAGGGGCTTTAACCAACGTTTTATGTTTCACTATAAACAGCCCTTTGTTTGTTCCTGCCCAAACCGTGCCTGAAACATCCCTAAACACATTCCAAACAGGAATGTTAACCACGGAACCATTTTGATAAATAGGGCTTACTTCGTTGGTTTTGATATTAAGCAACACTACTCCGCGTGCAGAAGCCACCAGCATTTCATTGTCGTTTATCAGGCATAAGCCCCATACCACTTGTATTGATATTGGCTTACCTTGTTGGGTGCACGTTATTTGTTTAAACTCTTTCCCTCCTTTTTCCAACCTCAGTATACCTTCCTGCCCTGCTGCCCATATATTCTCATTCACATCCGCCAACAACACATTGGTGGTATAATCTTTATCTATTAGGTTATTCCATGCCAACCGTGAGGAATACCATGTTCTTGAAATGGTTTCGCCCGTAAGAGTATCAAATACCAGTTTGCCTATTTCGCCTTCCCTAGTACCTATCCACACCTCATTTTTATAAGTAAAAAGAGCTCTTATATAATTATGCTCTAATTTTTTTTGCTGGTTATTGTAGGTGTATTTTTTGAATATGATTTTCCTGCGGTCAACCTTATACAACCCCGCATTAGTGCCCATCCATAATAGGCCTGAGTTGTCTTCGTAAACAACATTCATAATATTACCCTTCAGTATGGCGGGGGGCTCGTTAATGTTAATCTTATTTAGTATTTCACCCTTTTCGTTAATTTCAAAAAGCACCTCCCCGTTTGAGAGTAACAGATTACCGTTTTTTAATGTTGAAGGGGTGTTTTTATAAACATTAATCGCGAACTCGTTTGTTATAGTAATAGGCACCACGGAGCCGTTTTTGGGTTTTACTACCACCCTGTTGCCATATAGCATATAATAAGTAGCGGTATGCGATTCTTCAATCCATTCTATTAATTCTACCCCTTTGGGTAACGTTTCTTTGGTTATTTGTTTTGTTCGGGAATCAACAAGGAAAACACCCTCTGCTGATGTAATGCGCACTGTGTGTATAGAGACAGGAATTATCTTTTTTATTGTGGTCTTTATTCGTCCTATTTCTGTAACTACGCCATTTTCTATTATGTAAATATTCCCATATATACCTCCTGCCCATACGTTGTTAAAGCTGTCGCATTGTACCACACTAAGCCCTCTTGGCAGGTGCTTTTCCCAAGTCCACTTTTTAGTACTGTATTCCAGTTTGGCCATTATCCCTGTGCGGGTTGCCACCCAGATATCTCCTGCTTTATCTTGAGCCATAGATTGAATGGAGTTGATTAACGGAGAACCCTTTTTTCCATCCGAAAAGCTGATAAATTCGTTGCCGTCATAGCGGCAAAGTCCGTTATACGTTCCCAACCAAAGAAAACCTCTTGTGTCTTGATGAATGGAGAGTATTGAGTTGTTGGGCAGCCCGTTTCTGGAGGTGTACAAATCTATGTTTTCCCAATAGCTTTGCGAGAACCCGCGCACTGTTGGCAAAATGTATAGGCAAAGGATAATAAACGGGCGTAGGTTCATTTATACAATACTACATTTTTTCTTAATAGCGATGGGGTTTTAGCCTTTTGTTTCGACTTAATAACGCAAAAAAGCCGTCCCCTAAGGGGACGGCTTTTATAGTGTGCTTATCTAAACTGTTATTGCAGTTTGATAAAGCGGCCTGTCATAACAGGCAATTGTTTGTTGTCAGTATCAAGCACTACGCTATATACACCGGGAGCAAGGGTTGATATATCAATATCAACGGTACCTGCTTGCAAGGTGTAGCTAAAGTTTGCTACCTCAGCACCTATAGCCGACATAACTTTAACCCCTTTTACTTTAGCATCGGTTACGTTGTACTCAAGAGTAACGTGGTTTGATGCGGGTACGGGATATACCGAAATGTTGTTGGTGTAGCGTTGTACAGTGTTAGAGGCTGGTTTTAGTTCAGGAGTTGGGAATTTCTTGAACTTGTAGTCATGCTCTCCTTCGTAAGCCTGTACAATGTCTCTTGCTAATGGGCTGTATTCGTTCTCACGACCGTCAATGGCTTTCATCAAGCTACTTTGCGACGCGGTTAGAACGGGGTTGCCTTTTAGCTCAAGATAAGTAGTAAGCACACTGCGCAAATCAGCATGGATGCCCGACAACTGTTGCGATGCAAGCAAATCAGCGGCAAGTTGTGTATTGCCGTTACTTACTGCATTAAGCACCAGTACCGTTGCCATAGTGTTTTTATCCATGTTGCTTGCAAGTACCGCTTGTGATGCACGCTTGGCAGGCTCTTCACCGGTTAGCATCTGAGCGGTTATCATGCCTATTATTTCTTGTTTGCCTTCTTTCAGGTGCTCATTAACCACTGCCTGAGTGATTTCTTTTGCACCTTCTTTAAGAACATACTTGCCGTCGGCATCTTTAAATACCCAAGCCTCTAAATAATAGATATCACAAACGTTAAACCTATCCAGTTGGTTGCGTGGGTACGACTGTTGTATTTGCTGTCCGCAGGCTGCTGTTGAGTAATACTCATCCTGCCCTGTAGTAGCTCCTACGTTGTTGGTCATTAAGATACCGAAGTTACCGCCCTCTGTGATGAAGGTAGTTACTGAGTTGATATCGACAGTAGTACCGGCGTTTCCGTTGTTGCTCATAAAGGTATTGCGCCCTGCTGCCAATGGCCCGCCGGGGTTACCTATTGAGCCCACGTAGTTCTCGTTGTATATACCATTGTCTTTGTAGTTATACATATAGTTATTTACCAGTTCGGGCAAGTTGTAGTTTTCATTAGCCCTTAGATAAATAGCAGTATGCATATCTTTAATACAGTTGGTATAAATGCTTGAGCTACCGTTACCGTCCAAATCAGCGATACCCCACAATGGGCCTCCACCAAACTGACTGTTATTGGTTGCCATTGAGCTAATATCGTTACACGATATTATAGAACGCTCTGTGCTTTGTACACACAAACCTATGCCTGTGCTATTGGTAAGCGTGTTTTGGTTTAAGTGCAGTTCGCGGGTATACAAACCATACACACCTATTAAGAAGCCATCGAACGAGTTGTCTTTAATATGGGTGCGGGTTGTTTTTTCGCAATAAATACCACCTGCGGTTGACCGATCGCCTATACCGTTATACAATTGGTTTTGATATACCAAAACAGGGTTGTGGCAATCGGTAATACGTATTTGGTACAAGTCGTAGTTTTCCTTCATTTGGTTCAGTTTCACTACGTTTTCTTCCAATGCGATAACGTTAGTATTGGTAGTTAAATCTACCGCCCTGTACATATCGTTAAATTGGTTTTCTGATGCAGTGAAGGTTGAGTGCGCCGAATAGATACCGTAGTAAATGTTGCTGGTTTTGCGCGGTTGTACGTGCCTAAATTGGTTTTGGGCTATTAAGCCTTGCATTTCAACATCACGCATCCATATTGCCCAATATTGATTAGGTGTAGATGGGTATTCCAAACGGCTTTCGTCAATCTCAAACGTATTACCGCTGATTGATTGCTGCCTGCGTGATTTTTCAAGACGTACTGAAGTTTGGCACTTGATGAATGAGTTATCCGTTAAACGAACACCTGTTTCGTTGCTACGGATATTTACCGCAACAATGGCATTTTTGATGGTGGTGGTATTTATCCAGCCTGATGCTTGAGGGCCGACGAAAGTAACACCTTTCCAAATGTCGTCTTTTTCGCAAGGACGCAATACTGAGTTGTTGCAACGCAAGAAACCATCACCTTGTACCACGATTTCACCAAATTCGCCAAATACGCAGTCAACATTGGTTAAATCAAGAATTGCACCGCTTGGAACGGTAACTACGGCATCAATGTAGTACTTATTAAACCAGAATTCTTTACCGTTTACAGTATAAGGTGAGGTGATTGGAGTAAACTCAACACCGGGGTTTTCAAAGCAGCAATTAATCTCAGTTATATCAATACCAATGGTTTTAATACAGCATTCGTTTTTGCTTATCTCAACGGTATAATGTCCGGGTGCGGTCGCGGTATATGTATAGCCAAAGCCTACCGAAAGACCATTTAAGAACCACTCGTAGTTATACTCGGTTGATTGAGGATTAACGGTAAGCAATATGCTACCGCCTGCACCAATACACAATTGTGGAAGGCCGGGGTAAGTTATTGTAAACGCCGGTAATGAAATAAAGTTTAATGTAATTGGTTTAGAGGTTGCACTGCAATGTGTTGCAGGGTTTATTGGGTCATAAACCAATACATAAGTACCGGGGCTGTTAAAAGTAGTAGCAATGTTACCGTTTTGTGGTATGGTTGGGCCGTAATCACTACCGTTTAACTGCCATTGGCCTGTCCATCCCCAAGGAATAGTACCTGCACAGAACGAAACAGGACCGCATACATCATAACATCCGTAGGGAAGTTTATCAAGTCCGGTAGGCAAATCAGTATTCAGATTCAAAGAACCTTCTGCTTTGCAGCCATTCGCATCTGTAACATAATAAGTATATAAGCCGGGAGCAGTTACAGGGTTGGTGGTACTTGTTACTCCATTGTTCCAGAACGCAGGGTTAAATGGCCCTGTGCCGCCTGTTACTGATGCAGTAAGCGTTACTGTAGTACCGGGGCAGAATAATGCCGGAGCTGCTGATATACTTACCGATGGGGTCGGGTCAACGTTCATGTATTGTGAGATTGTTGAAGTACACCCGTACAAATTAGAAACGGTTAATGTAACTGTTCCGCTGGTGGTTAAGTTAATGAATGATTGAGTTGATGTTCCGCCGGGAGGATATGTCCAATTATAGGTATATCCTACACCTGTAAAGGCTCTTAACAATCTGTTTGCACACTCATTAACAGTAGCCAGTATAATAGCTTCTGCCGCGGGTTTGTATTTAAAGATGATGGGGCCTACTTTGGTAGCGCAACCACTTGAATTAAATACCGTTACAAAATATTCGCCTTGCTCAGTAACGTTAATGGTGTTTGATGTTGAACCGGTTGACCATTGGTAGGTATATGTTGGGTCGTATGGAGCATCCAAGGTATAAAGGTCTTCGGGGCAAACCTCAAACTCAGTTCCTGATGGGGTTGATGTACCGTTAACTTCAATATCGCCGGGCGCAAACGTAGGCAATACGTTGATAACAACCGTGTGGTTATCGGTACACAAGTTATTATCGGTAACGGTAAGCGTTACGGTATAAGGACCAGGGATAGTGAAATCGATGGTTGGGTTTTGCAAGAACGAATTGTAGTTCGGAGGGCCTACCACAGTCCATTGCCATTGTATAATGGGTGCTTGGTATTGCAATGATTGGTCGCCAAACGTGATGGGCGAACCTGCACAACCACCACAACTTACAAAGTTGGCAATCAAACCGCCAATATTAAAGTTGTTGGTAGCTGTTGCTGAACAGCCTGCAACCACCATTACTACTTGTGCAGTATAATTACCGTTTGCCAAGCCTAATGTTGTAACATTTAGCGTTGATGAGGTAACCAAGCCTGAAATAACAGGGGTTCCACTGCCTGCGGGAGTTATTGTCCAAGTGTAGGTGGGTGTTAAGCCACTGCCGGTACAAACACTGATACCCGAAGCACTTATAGAGGTTGTTCCGCTACAAGGTGTGTTGTTTACTGAGATTGTCGGGCTATTTATTACATAAGGTAAGTTGATAGTGAAGGGGAAGGGTTTCATACAACCGTTAATATCCTTCACGTATGCAATTACGTTTTTGCTGCAAGGGCTACCGTAACTGTGTGTGGGGTTCATTCCGTTTCCGGTTGCACCGTCACCAAAATCCCAGAATATACTTACGATGTTGGTTCCAACGGTGGTAAACTGTTCAGTACAAGGATTGTATGTGACAGAGAAGGTTGCCAAGTAGTTTGGACAACCGGGACCGGGATCACAACTATCCGTAAATGAACCGCTTAGGCTGCTCGTACATCCGTAAACATCGGTTACTGTAAGCGACCAGTTAACAGTTACAGGAGTTAAGCTGGCCGGAATTTGGAACGTTGGGCAAGCAGCATTTGAAGAGGTAATATTTGTGCCTGTAAACGTCCAGCTATACGATGCAATACCACCCGAACCTAATGTAATATTAGGGCATACAGTGTAGTATTTGGGGCAAAAATCGTTTTGCAAGGTGGTTGTGAACGAGTTGATAACAGGCGGGGTAGGTGTGATAAACGAAACGTTTATGTTACCTGTGTTTGTACATACTCCATTGCTTACCTCTACGCTGTACATACCGGGTGTTGAAACACTAACAGTAGGTGTGCCGGGCAAAGCAGGAGTCCAAGTATAGCTGGTCCAAATGGGGGCTACGTTTAGGGTTATGCTTGTGCTGCTACAGCTTATAGGGCCGGGGGTAATAATAACAACAGGCTTGCCGTTTACAGGGATTACTTGAGTGTTTTCAGTACCGCAAGCAACGTTTCTAACAGTAATACTACTGTTTACCGTGCTGTTCCACTGTATTTGCAGGGTTAATATACCCGAAGCATACGACTCAGAGATAATACTTCCGCCAATAACTTCCCACTCATAATACGAAGGGTCAGCCATTGATGTGGTATAAGTAACAATATCTCCTTCGCATACATTGCCCGGAGGTATAGTAAATACAGGCACAGTATTGGGTACTACGGTTACATTGTATGTTTTGGTAGTACCGCAGTTTGGTAATGCGCTGTGGTTATATGTTACCGATACCGTATAAGTAGTTGGTGTTCCAACCGCAGGGAAAGTTATACTTGATGAATAAGTACCCGCAGAAACAACAGGGCCGGCAGGGAATACAGTAACACTGGCCGAACCTGTAGGGGATTGGTACGCATGGTAATAGGTTTCAGTTGCACCGCCGCAAACCAATGCAGAGCCACTGATATCGTCACCTGTGGCTTTGTCAACAACGGTTACGTTCCATGTGCTGTTGCTGCTGTTGTTGCAATATTGGTTGGGTGTATTGTTACCCGCAGTAATGCTTCCCGTACCCACTTGATCCCAATTAATAGTTACCGAATAGGCATCAAAAGCAGTAATCGTTCCGCCTTCAACGTCCCATGAAACATCAGTTGAGGGAGCTCCGGCAGGGAAAATCAAGTAATAAGTAACCGTATTTCCTATACACTCCGTTCCACTGTAGGGAACCATGCTGTATTGAGGCAATATTTTGGTTTCTTTCAACCCTTTACCCTCACAGCAGGTAAGTTCGTGTTTCACAAACACTTCAACTTTAATAGTGCCGGTGTATGCGGATGTATTTACCCACAACTGGTTTGAGGTTGATGATTGGGGCACACCGTTTACCAGCCAGCTATAGCAAGCACCGGCATAGTTTACGGTTGAATACTCCATATACCCTGAATTGGGGCATACTACATCAGGACCGATAATAGGAATGTTTGTGCTGATAATTGGTACTACTTCGGTAGCAGTATTGGTGCAGGTATAACCACCGCCTAATACGGTAACGCTAACAGTGCCCGCAGGGCCAGAACCCCAAGTAACACAAACTTTGTTTCCGGTAATCACACGTAACGACGGATCGTCGCCAACAATGTTCCAAACATAAGTAGCTCCGGGTATGCTTGTGGTGCTATAGCACTGGCGGCTGCCTTCGCAAATAGTTCCGGGGCATTCAATTTCAGGTTTGGTTCCTGATATGATGGTAAAGGTTTGGGTTACTTTGTATTCGCAACCTTCGTGAGTGGTAATTGTAAGAGTAGCAGTATAAGTTCCGGTAAATGTATATTGGTGAGAAGCTGTAGGTACAGAAGTGGTTTCGGTATATCCGTCGCCAAACTCCCAATAGTACGTTTCAACACTGCTTAAAGGAGTAGTAGCAGTAGCATTAAAGTTTACTGGTGAGCTGATACAATTGCCGTCAACAGTAAATGCAGGAGTTGTTCCGGGATTAATGGTCAACTCGCACTCTTGTATATTTTTACAGCCGTATATCTTATGAGTAATTTCGATGGTAATGGTACCAACGCCTGAAGTACCCCAAACTACACATACTTTGGTAGAATCGGGGCTCATAGAAACTATCGTACCGTTAGTTACAGTCCAGTTCCAAGTATAATCGGCAGCAACACCAAATTGCGCGTCTATGTATCCTTGGTAGCAATCGTAGCTTCCTGCGCAAACGCCGCAAGGCTCATCCCCGCCGGGCACACCTTCGTGGCCTTGTGTAGGTTTGGTTGAGCCGTTTTCACGTTTTTTACAACAAGGTAAGTTAATAGATGGAGGAGGAATCACCTTAATTTTAAAGGTGAAGGTTTTGGTACAACCGTCAGCGGTGGTAATGGTGTAGTTAAGATAGTTAACACCGTAATTAGTCCATGTAACACCTACTGAAGTTGATGTGGGTGAACTTGTAACACCGCCTTGCGCCGACCAACTGTATGATGCAGCAGGTATGCTGGTGGTAATGTTGTACGTTGTTAACTCGTTTTGGCAGGCAAAATCATTGGTTAGCAAAGTAACAACCGGAGTAGCCCCTACGGTAATAGTTGTAGTGTAGGTGCCGCCCGTAGCCACTAAAGTAACCGTATATACACCCGGTGTAGTATAGGTGTGTACGGGGTTACAATCGGTGCTGGTTCCGCCGTCGCCAAACGTCCAGTTGTAGCTGGGGCCGGCTAATTGACTGTAAAACTGTACCACTACAGGGGCACAGTTTCCGTTGGCACTAAAGGTGAATCCCGGCGCAGGCATTGGCGCAGCAGCGGGTGAGGTTTCAAGACCGGGCGGAGCCAGTCGCTCTGCATTTACTGCCAGCGGCAGCGAAAACAGCAGAAAAACCCACATTCTTACAAGAAAGTAAATGGTTTTTTTCATGATAGATGATAGATAATTGGTTAGAAATGCAACAATTGAATGATTGCTAAAGTACCGCCCCTTTTGTATATAAAAACAGGCGAGTTAGTATTTGCTATGTTTGGGTTAGTATTTAAGCTACATAATGCCTAAAAACCTGAAGGTTTTATCTTTACGTGCTTGTGCAATTTCAAGGCGGGTATTGTCTTTAAGGGTAATGTGGCTTCTTCGTCCACGCTCAACCGACTTTATATAAACCGTGTTTACTAAATAACTTTGATGGATGCGGCAAAACGGATGGTCTTTCAACAGGTTTTCATAAAACTTCAATGTTTTTGACAGCAAAAACTTCCGTCGGTCAAGCAATAAAATCTCAGTATAGTTGTTGTTGGCCTTGCAGTACACAATAGTGTCGGCATCAATCATTTCGTAAGACGTTCCCGTCCATATAGGTATGCGGGCCTCAACAGCGGTAGCCATTCCCGTCAAATCAGCAATAGATACCGATTGCCTTCCCATACCCGCCCGTGCCTTGTATAGGGCAACCTCCAAATCGGTTCGGCGCAATGGCTTTAATAAATAGTCCACAGCATTTGCTTTTAGTGCCTTTAAGGCATGCTGCTCTCCGTCAGAAAGTACTATCAGCTTAAATTTTTTGTGAGTGCAGGTTTCCAACACACTAAACCCGTCGGTTGGCGGTAGGTTGGCATCCATAAAAACAATTTCGGGAGTAATAGCATCAATTTGCCTGCCTGCCGTTTGGGCATCTTCTGCCTCCCCGCTTATTCTTATATAAGGGTCGGCTTTTTTCAACTGTAGTTTCAACAATTCTCTAAAGCCCTTATCTGCATCGGCAATTATACATGTTGTAGTTACCATAGCCACGCGTTTTAGGTTCATGACTTTTTTCACCAGCCATAAACAATACATCAATAGTTATTCAATAATACTAAAATTAAACCGTCCATACAAGTATGGAGCAGTCTCATTTATCTAAGCACAGTACCTGATAATTTCTTTGTCTCTGTTCTGCAAAACGGGCAGTATTGCGGCACAACGGTGTTTATTGACTGCCGGAGGACAGTATTTTGTTTAGCGAGATAAAATGTTGCAGCGGAGAGTACTATCCCTGTTGTATTTTATCCAGTACTTGGGTCAAACGGTGTTGTAATGTGCCCTCAATCTTTAATATCTCAACTCCAAAATCCTCAATCCACTCAATAAGAATTTCATTTACCCGATAGCGAAGCGCAGGTAAATCGGTTTCCTGACACACGATTAAATCAGGTTCTTCTATCGTAACAAGGATTAGCAGGTCAATACTTTTCATTATCCCCTCAACACGGTCATAATACGGTTGAATATTTATGCTACTGTCAATTGCACTTATATAGGCTAAAAAATCAATCGGACAGCGGTCAAAAACTACATTCTCCCCGCTTGTCTCAAGCTGCTTAATCGAATATTCCAGTTGTTCGATAAAATCATCCGCCGTAGGCTTTTCAGAGAACCCATATCCAAGCTCTTCTAACTCATAATACGGTTCTGTCCTGTGTTCGTAATCAGGGAAATGCTCTTGTAGTGCCTCGGCCAACGTTGTTTTTCCTACTTTATGTGCCCCTGTTATTGCAATCCTCATGTTACTATTTTGTCGTCAGACTGCTAATGTAGATTTCTTAAACCAATATCCTGCCTTGTTCCAATTTCTAGGAGCAAGTAAAGTACATTTAATTTATCTTTGTTGATAAGATACTTTTTAACTAAGTTTTTTTGATGGATGACAGCAAGGTTACAGCAGTTAGAAAAATTAGTCAGCAATACGCCTATACATCGCTACAATTACACGAAGCAGTTTCGAGAAAAGCAGGCTTTGCGGGCACTGACCACAAGTATTTAGGTTTTTTTTTACAGAAGGAAAGCTTAACCGCGGGTGAACTGGCTGTTTTAACAGGACTAACTACAGGTGCAGTAACAGGTTTAATTGACCGCTTTGAAAAAAAGAAGCTGGTGAAACGGAGTTTTGACAAGAGCGACCGACGAAAAGTTATTGTGGTAGCAAACAAGAATAAGATTGTTGAGATTTTGGCACCTTTTTACAAAGATTTTCAAAATGAGACCGACAAACTGCTTGCAAGCTATTCTGAAAACGAGATGGCCGTTATTGAGTCGTTTTTGGCTCAAAGTATTGAGTTAATGAAGCACACTGCTAAAACCATTACCAACAAATAATTGAACCTATGAATAGCAACGAGATGACTAACAAGGCTCAAAGCCCCTTTGTGCAAACGTATTTTCACGGTACCAAGGCAACCCTTGCTGTTGGTGATTTTATTGAAACCGGGATTAACTCAAACTACGGTCAAAACAATAAAGCAAAATATATCTACCTAACCGCCACTTTGGATGCTGCCATTTGGGGCGCTGAACTGGCAATGGGAGAAGGCAAAGAGAGAATTTACCTTGTAGAGCCAACCGGAGAGTTAGAAGACGACCCGAATTTAACGGATAAAAAATTCCCGGGTAATCCCACAAAATCCTATCGGTCAAAATATCCGTTTAAAGTGATTGGCGAAGTAACTGTTTGGCAAGGGCATCCTGCGGAACAGGTTAAAGCTATGAAAGAAGGGCTTGAACGGCTAAAAGTACAGGGTATCGAAGCAATTGAAGATTGATATAAAAACCACCCGCGTTGCGGGTGGTTTTGTAGCAGATAATTAATTTTTTACGTGTTTCACTTGTCCGGCCCCGTATTGCTTCACGTCTTTTAGCACACCGTTACCACTGTATAAGATAGTTCCCGTTCCATAATTACTGATGGTGATTTCTCTTTCGGCAAACAATTCCACGTCGCCGGTACCCATGTTTTTAAATGTCACCTCATCCGCAATCATTTCTTTTGCCGAAATACTGCCCACGCCTTGGTTTTTCATTTCCATTTTCACGGTTTTACCCTTCAGTGTTATGTTACCCGTGCCTTGGTGTGTTATTTTAATTGCGGGCACATCAAATACCAGCGAGGTATTGCCCACACTTTGCACCCGCACATCAAGCGGGCTTGCAAGGGTTATTGTGTTTGGACATATAACATCACCGTGATTAGAGCGCACATACAATACATCTACCTGACGCAGGTATATTTTTATGTGGCATTTTGTGAAAAGAGGTTTGCGGAGTTTGTTTTCGGTTGAAACATACAGGCTTCGGCCTGCATTTCCGGCTTCAATAAACTCCATCAGGTTTTCATCGGCTTCAACAATCACTTTTTCTTCATCGGATTGTATTAATTCGGTAGTGCCTGTTACGGCAACGTGCAGCCTGATAAAAGAACTCACAGGGAATTCTTTTGTAATAATTTTTTCGTTTCCTTTTACGTCGATCATTTGTCGTAATTTTTTAAAACTTACCATATAATTATTCGTTATCAGGACAGTGCTTCGCAGGTAAACCCGTTTTTTTGCACTAAGGTAATCACCCGTCGGCAATTTACCTGCCCTTTAACGACCTCTATTCTCAAAATGCGGTCGCAGTCTTCCAAGTCAAAGTTTATTTTGCAGGCAGGCAGCACATTAGCCAGCACTTTGGCTACCCGCTTAGCGTCTTTGATTTTGTTTATATTTGTTTTGAAAACTTCTACCGTTACCATTTCTTTGAATTTGGTAATGCAAAACTACTTAGGCCTAATGGGTATGGGCTTACACATGACGGATGAAAACTTATACAAAACGGAGTAATGTCGTTTTTGCTGAAAAATGGTGATGACGGAAAATTACTGTTTACACAGGATTTTGCTGAAAACGACGTGGTAGTAAGCGGCTATCAAACAAATACCTACAATACAGAATTGTCTTTTGGGGGTGCGAAAACCTCACTGTGGAATATTGACGGAATATACATTTCTTATACCGAAGCACAGTTTAATAAATCTGCAATACTTGACTGGATAGGCGATGCTGAAATGATAACCCTGTATTTTAATTTACAGGGAAAAATGTCGATAGCTGAAATGAATAAAGGGATTTCTATTGAATTATATAGCAATCAACACAACATAATATACAGCAGGGAGGCGAAAGGACAAATTAAAGTTGATGAACTGAAAATGAAATCATTTATGGTTCAGTTATCCAAAGCCGCATTTTTCGGAATATCAAACAATGTGGGCGGTGGGTTGAAATACTTTGCGGATAATGTGGCAAAAGGAGAACCTACGGTGTTTTCAGCAATTAATTTACCCATTGATTTTGAAATACAAAACTGCATCAATCAGATAATTTATTGCCCATACGGAGACGAGTTAAAACCGATGTTTTTATACTCAAAAGTGATGGAGTTATTGGTATTGCAGGCAGAATCGTACAAACGGTCACAGCATACTACAACACGGGTGATAAAGACTGAATACGATTATGAACGTATCATTTTTGCCCGTGATTATCTATTAAAAAATATTGATGTGCCTCCATCGCTAACAGAGCTTTCGCACATCGCCGGTATTAATGAGTTTAAACTGAAAAAGGGGTTTAGGGAAACGTTCAATCAAAGTGTGTTTCAATACCTATCCAACCACCGTTTAGAAACCGCCAAAATACATTTGCTGGATGGCAGCAAGTCTCCTACTGAACTGGCTTTTGAGTTGGGGTATTCATCCCTGCAACATTTTAGCACTGCGTTTAAAAAGAAGTTTGGAATGCCCCCTAAACAGGTAAGAAAATAGGGTTCTTGTCTTAGTCGCAAATTGCCCCTCATATTGCCGCTAAAACCCCTAAGATAGCGCAACTGGCTTCTTAACTTTGCTTAACAAAAAGGCTAACAAACATGAATACAATTAATAACCCTATTGCCGGACTTGAACTTGCCCAAATAGGCTGGGTGGTGCCAAACATTCAAGCGGCAGTTGAATTTCTTTCCGGCACGTTGGGTATTGCCGGGTTTCCTCCTACTGAGCATATTAATGCTGAAGATTTGAACATGAGCTATTACGGGCAGGTAGTACGCGGTGAATGGTTAACCACCCAAACATATAATGGCGGTACTTTTATAGAGCTTGTTCAACCATTATCGGGTCAAAGTATGTTTCATGATTATTTAGCTAAATATCCACAGGGAGGCACACAACACATGGCTTTTAGGCTGCCTATCAGCAGTTTTGAAAAGGCTGTAAACGAACTACGCACACAGGGGTATAAAATTATCAGTGAAGTAAACCACCCGATAGCTCACATGGTGTTTTTTGATACTTACCAAACACTTGGGGTTGTAACTGAGATTATGGGTGTAACCCCCGAGGGCTGGGCAGCCATTGAACAAATGAAAAACAGTTGATGTCTACGTTATAATAAAAGCCCCTCTTCTGTAAAAGAAAAGGGGCTGGTTATTTGGTTTAATGTCTTAAGGAATAATTAGCGTACAACGGTTATCTTTCGATTGAGAGCTTGCCCGTCGGCTCTAAAACGCACCATGTAATGTCCGGCAGATAGCATGGTAATGTTAACCCTTTTTATGGTATTACCTGTTAGCTTATCTGAGGTAATTACAGCAACCTGTTTGCCATGTAAATCTGTAATGTCAACCGTTATTTCACTGGCGGTTACAGGAGTAAAGCTAACGTCGATATAGTCTCGGGCAGGGTTGGGATAAATAGAAACACCTGAAACAATGGTGGGTAAAGTCGGCAAAGATGAAGTCCCTACCTCTTTTACCCTTAAGGTAGAAAGATAGGTATGATCGTCGCCTTTATGACCGTTGAAGTTTGAGTTAAAAGCCCCGTAAAAAACAACATCCCCTGTACCCGTTTGGGGTGCAATCCAGTCAAACGTCCATGAGTTAGAGTCTTGTCCGTCAACACCATTTGCAGTATAGGTAATGTATTTTTTGTCTCCCACTAGCTTTGTTCTGCCGGTATCAGTAAGTACAATAGTGCCGAGAAGATTACCGGTAATATCCTGTGGTGATATTTCAAACCCAAACCTTGTGCCTCCAAACTCTGTATTGGTGGTGGTAATGGTATATTTCTGTCCGGGCACATACCCCGATTCCGGAATGTTTGAAACAATCCATCCGTCAACAGGAGTAGCTGTTCCTCCGTGACAAGCAGTACAGTTTTTAAGACTGTCGCCCGGTGAACCTGTATAGCCAGGTTCTGTACCGTCTTTACGCTTCACGCTCCATGTTGTACCTAAGAGTACGGTTAAGCAACCCCCTAACATAATCAGGTAAACCAGTTTTTTCATAACTTCTTTATTATAAAAGGCTAAGCAATATATGTTTTATTTGTTTACACAAAGACGACGCGCCGGAATAAATAGTGGTAGTGGTCAAAATAAAAACCGCTTCATCAGCCGGTTTTTTTCTAACTAGCAGATTATCGAACTAGTTTCCTCTTTATAGTTTAGTAACTCCCTTATTTAGTCGGAGGGCTTACTAATTCATAAAACACTTTTTTATATGTTTCAGAGATGGGAATAAGTTCAGTGCCAATTTTGATGCGGTCTTTAGCTATCGAGTCTATTTTATCAAGTGCTACCATATAAGACCTGTGTACCCTGCATATTTTATTTGCGGGAATTTCTTTTTCAAAATCGCCGAACGTTTGCTGGGTAAGGATTTTTTTCTCAATAGTATGTACTTTGCGGTAATCGCCGTCTCCTTCAATAAAAAGAATATCGCTTAAAAGTACCTTTTCAAGCTTATACTCATTTTTTATAAAAATATAGTTTCTATCACCCCCCGCAAGCGGTTTTGTGGAGTTAGTAACCACTTTATTTACGGCCTGTAGAAATCTCTCAAAGGTGTAAGGCTTCAAAAGATAGTCGGTTACATTCAAGTCAAACCCACGGGCAGCATACTCATGATACGCAGTAGTTATCACTACCTGACTGGCTATCGCAGATGTTTCAAGCAATTGTATCCCTGAAAACTCTCCTAAATTAATGTCCAAAAAAATTAAATCAATATGGGTTGTATTATAATAAGCAAACGCATCCATAGCGTTTGAGAACTCAGCTTTGGGTTGAAGAAAGGGGACGCGTGAAATGAAGTCACGCAACCTTTCCTTTGCCAGTGGCTCATCTTCTACCGTTATACAACTAATTTGCATGGGGACGAACAGTTAGTTTTACAGTGTATAAATTATTGTTGTCAATTATTTCAAGTTGGTGCCGGTTAGGGTACAATAACTCCAAACGCTTAGCAATTAATTCATTTCCCAAACCGCTATACTCATTTCGTAATGATGAGTTTTTTGCATACTGATTTTTACACTCAAAATAAATTGTGTCTTTTTCAATTCTAAAATCAATTACAATACTGCTGTTTTCTTTTCTGCTTTCACCATGTTTAAAGGCATTTTCTATAAACGGTATAAAAAGCATCGGCTCTATCATAACGCCTTCCACATCCACTCTCGCAATGTACTGCACATAATCAGGGTTGGCCGTACGTATTTTTTGAAGCTCAATGTACTTACCAATATATTCCAATTCTTTCTCGATAGGAATTTTTTCGGTTTTTGATTCATACAACATAAACCGCATTATATCTGATAACTTATTGAGATAGGCAGAAGCTTTTTGAGCGTCTTTTTCGATAAGGATATCAATATTATTTATTGTATTAAATAAAAAATGAGGGCTAAGCCGTGATTTAATAAGGGCAAGTTCTGCCTCGTAATTTTTCCTCTGTAGCTCTTCTTTCAGCTTAATATCTCCGTACCACGAAATAAAACCTTTTATAACCAACCCTATAATTCCGTTTATCAGCCCAATAAATCCTGTTATGCAAAACACGATAACACCACCCCAATAATTGTCGCTGGCAATAAAATCGGGGGTCATGGCTATTGCCAACACAACAACCCCAGCAATGCCGGCCATTGCAGTACTAACTGCTGTGCCTGCGAAAAACGAAAAATATTTTTTTAGCCGTAGGTATTGCGGGAATAAGAAAGAATAAAAAGAATAGAACCCAATAATGCCCGGTATAATGGCAATGCCCAGCATGAGCCGCCACCACCATAAAAAAGCCTCCGGTTGGATATGTCCGTTTATTTTGGCAAATACAGAGAACAGGAAGAGTACCGAGAGTAGCAATGCATACATTACCCAATAGCCCCCTTGCAGAAATATTATACCGGCTTTTTTCATGATACGGTTCCTGTACTCACAATATTAAACTTATCCCTTACTTTTTTTGCCGAGGTACAGAAGATAATTCACCGCAGTAAAAACAGTGAAGTATGCCAAGGCCCATATATGCGTAGCGGTTGAAGCATCCATTGAATTATTTGTTTTAAGAAATTGAGAAGGGCAATAGGTATAGGGAATAAGATAACCGTATTGCCACGATAACGCAATAAGCGACGCAATAAGAAGCGCGAACCCAATGCCTATAGGTATTATAAAATTTTTAACATGAATGCTGAGAAGGTATTGCAAACCAAGAATTGGCAAACAGTCAATAAAAAACTTAGCGTTGCCACTTAAAAAACCAAACAATGGAAAGGAATGCTGTGGAAAGGGAACATTAGTAAAAAGTAATGCAGGGATTATTCCTGTTAAGTATATACCTATATTAAACAGTATAAAAAACTGTAGTAACATGAGTAGTATTACGCTTAGCTTGGCAAAAAAAACCACCCTATAACTTTGGGAAGTTGTGTGTAATTGTTTCCACCCATTGTTTTTATACTCCAATTGTGCAATAAGGCTGGCAGCCAATATTATTCCCAAAGGCAGTAAAAAAATAGCCATGTATTGCCAGCATTGCCCGTAGAGTATTTCCCATACTTTAGGTGAAGTGTTTACGGCCAGCAAAGATTCGTGTTGAATTAGCCGTCGTGCCAATATTATTGCGGGAATAAAAAATGCCCCTGTAACGGTGAGCCACGCTGTAGCACTTCGCTTTCTCTTGAGCCATTCGCTTTGTACACTATGAAAATATGCTTTCATTTTTATTTTGTTAATGACATAAAAACAGACTCTAAATTTCCTCCGCTCACATTCACTTCGTACACTTCAATCCCTTGATATACCAGTTGTTTTACAATTTCAGCAATCTTGTCTTTATCCGTGCATTGAAAAGCGACTGTGCCGTCATCAATTTTCGCTTGGCAATCAAATTGACTAACCAACTGTAGGCACGGCAAAGGTTGACCGGAGACTATGGTTACCTCTGAAGTTGTCGCTTGCTTTTTAACCAGTTCTTGTAACGTGCCTTGAAAAATGAGTTGACCACCGCTAATAATCCCCGTATGGGTAACCAACTTTTCAACTTCGGATAATAAATGGCTTGAGATTACTATCGTCATCCCGTTTTCACGGTTAAGTTTCTTTAATAGTTCCCTTACTTCAACCATTCCGCCGGGGTCAAGTCCATTAGTAGGTTCATCCAGAATTAGCAGCTCGGGATTATGCACCATCGCCATTGCAATACCCAGCCGTTGTTTCATTCCCAATGAGAATTTGCCTGCTTTTTTATTCCCTGTTCCGGATAAGCCTACTACATCAAGAACCTCTGCAATACGAGCAATTGGAAACTTGTATATTTTTTGTAATACCTGTAAGTTTTCAGCCGCTGTTAAATGGCTATAAATAGAAGGTGTTTCAACCAGCGAGCCGGTGTTTTTCAGAATTTCAATCCTGTTTTTATCAAACGGTTTTTCAAAAAAATTTACCTCGCCTGCCTGCTTTCTTAATAATCCTAAAAGTATTCGTATGGTGGTAGTCTTACCGGCACCGTTTGCTCCTAAAAAACCGTAAATCGAGTTTACGGGCACTTGCAAATTAATATTATTAAGTAGGGTTGCTCCGTCTGCATACCTGTAACTAAGCCCCTTTGTTTCTATACTATACATTCATTTAGAGATTGTATAGCAAAATTAGACTGACTTGAAGAGCCCTAAAAAAACGATTGGTGAGTACGGGTATTTTGTCTGTGAAATTGTGAAAAGTGTCTGTGTGTGCAATAGACAGTTTAGACTTTAAAACAAAAAACCCTGCTTCTTCAGCAAGGTTTTCAAATTTTCGTAGCCCGTACGAGAATCGAACTCGTCTCTCATCCGTGAAAGGGATGCGTCCTAACCGATAGACTAACGGGCCGTCTCGGTAAAAAGGAGTGCAAAGATAGCTTTTTGAAAATACAATGCAACTGTTTTGATTAAATTTTTTCAAATGGGGTTGTCTTGGTCGCAAAAACTACAGCTACATAGGTTTGTATTTCAGTTACTTTAATCCTAATTTTGCGCCACCAAAAACGCCTTGTTGTTTTTAAAGTGCTTGTTTGCCGGGCGCGGCGTTTGCCAAAACAAGCCATCATAACATAATTTTCTTCAGTAAATGAAAGTAGGAATTAACGGCTTTGGCCGCATTGGTCGCCTTGTATTCAGGGCTGCCATCAACAATCCAAAAGTTGAGATTGTAGGTATTAACGACCTTATTGAGGTAGATTACATGGCCTATATGCTTAAGTACGACAGTACTCACGGCATTTTTAACGGCGATGTGAAGGTAGAAAAAGGTATGTTGGTAGTAAACGGAAAAACTATCCGCGTGACTGCTGAGAAAGACCCTGCCAACCTTAAATGGAATGAAGTTGGTGCTGAATATGTGGTTGAAAGCACCGGTTTATTCCTTACTAAAGAAACTGCTGCAAAGCACATTGAAGCCGGAGCAAAACGTGTAGTAATGTCAGCACCTGCTAAAGACGATACCCCTACTTTTGTAATGGGCGTAAACAACACCCAATACACTGCTGATATGACCATTGTATCAAACGCATCATGTACTACTAACTGTTTGGCTCCTGTGGCTAAAGTGCTACATGATAACTATGGTATTTTGGAAGGTTTGATGACTACAGTACACGCTGTTACTGCTACCCAAAAAACCGTTGACAGCCCTTCGGCTAAAGATTGGCGCGGTGGCCGTGGTGCATACCAAAACATTATCCCTTCATCAACCGGTGCTGCTAAAGCAGTAGGTTTGGTTATCCCTTCACTAAAAGGTAAACTAACCGGTATGTCGTTCCGTGTTCCTGTTCCTAACGTATCAGTAGTTGATTTGACCTGCCGTTTGGAAAAAGCCACTTCATACGAAGAAATTAAAGCTACTATGAAACGTGCCAGCGAAAACGAATTGAAAGGCATTTTGGGTTATACTGAAGATGCAGTAGTATCAAGCGACTTTATGGGTGATTCTCGCACCTCTATTTTTGATGCTGATGCCGGTATAATGCTAAGCCCTAACTTTGTTAAAGTGGTTTCTTGGTACGATAACGAGTGGGGTTATAGCAACAAATTGGTTGATTTGATGGTACACATGGACACTGTTAAGTAATCCGTTAATTCGATAATTTTATAAAAAAGGCTGCCCAAGGGCAGCCTTTTGCTTTTATTCCGTTTGTACTCTTAGCCAGCCCAGCAAATCATCGCGGTCAATTACCCATTTCCCCTCTCTTTTCTCTACTTTATACGTCTCCCGCGAAGGAGCAACTGGTCCCGGATTTTGTTGTATCAGTTCTATTTCATTTTCTCCTGCTTTTGATACAATAGCTACGTGGCCGTATGGGTTACCGCTATGCCCATCAAATACTAACAAATCGTTTTCTTTGGGAGCGGTTTGGCTTCCGTTTTTATATTGAATAAGGTTGCGCTTTTTGTTCAGTGTCCCGTCGGCAATATCTGCATCAAAAAAATCTTTGGCGTGGCCATACGAATCGGGCATCTTATGGCGCAGATAATCATAATAATACCGCTTTACAAACTCTACACATTGCCAGCGCAAACCATAGTTATATCCGTCGGCAGCTAAGTGGCGTTTGCCTGTATTGGCCACTGCCCCGTTATAATACACAGGTACCCCGTTCAAGCTGTCAACCGCATCACCCACTTCGTGCTCCGTAAATGTTTTGCCCGCTATGGTTTGAGCAGTGGGACTTTTGTACAACATCATTGCCCCAAAAGACACCACTAAAGTTGC
The DNA here is from genome assembly GCA_035906255.1 of Bacteroidia bacterium. Classification (GTDB taxonomy): domain Bacteria; phylum Bacteroidota; class Bacteroidia; order UBA8524; family UBA8524; genus SB11. The sequence goes on along the minus strand of JAMIFM010000029.1, from coordinate 322,118 downwards.
AATAAGTAATATGCCTGTTAGTTTTTTCATGCGTACTATAAACGTTAAGGGTGTCCGGTTTTATTGCCAAACAAACATAAAAGAGCGCATTTTTGGATAGATACTATCGTATAGCCGACCGATATTGTTAATTTTACGTTTTTTGCACTTCCATTTATGATTACCCCCGATATACTTAGCCAATTACAGGCCGTTTTAGGCAGCGCAAATGTTTTTACCGATGCTGAAACCCTGCATGAATACGGTAGCGATGAAACCGAAAATTTGAGCTACCCTCCTTCGGTATTGGTGAAGCCTGCCACTACACAAGAGGTCGCAGGAGTAATGAAGGTTGCGTTTGAAAATGCTATACCCGTTACCCCCATTGGGGCAAGAACAGGACTGAGCGGAGGAGCACTGAGTGTACACAAGGGGATTGGCTTATCGGTAGAGCGAATGAACCGTATTGTAGAGATTGATGAGAAAAACCTGCAAATAACTGTGCAGCCGGGAGTGATTACCGAAGTATTGCAAAAAGCAGTAATTGAAAAGGGAATGTATTACCCACCCGACCCCAGCAGCAAAGGTTCGTGCTTTATAGGCGGTAATATTGCCGAAAATTCAGGCGGGCCGCACGCTCTTAAATACGGCGTTACTAAAGACTATGTGCTGAATCTTGAGGTGGTGTTGCACAACGGTGATATAATTAATACGGGGGCAAATACATTAAAAAATTCAACGGGGTATAATCTTACCCAATTGATGGTGGGCAGCGAGGGCACTTTGGGCATTATTACCCAAGCGGTGCTAAAGCTTATTCCCTATCCTGATAAGAATATTTTAATGCTGGTTCCGTTTTTCTCGGCTACCAAAGCCTGCGAAGCGGTTTCGGCCATATTCAGGGCAGGCATTATGCCTTCGGCCATTGAGTTTATGGAGCGGGATGCGATTGATTGGGTGCTGAAGTTTGTGGATGGGCTAACTGTGCCCGTGAAAGATGACGTGCAGGCCCACCTGCTGATTGAGGTGGACGGTAACGATATGGATGACCTGTTTAAGCAAGCTGAACGGATAAATGAGGTGCTGCTGAATTATGAATGTGATGAGATTTTATTTGCCGATACTGCCGAACAAAAAGATGCACTTTGGAAAATGCGCCGCAGGGTGGCCGAGGCGGTTAAGTCTCATTCGGTATATAAGGAAGAAGATACGGTAGTGCCCCGCTATGAGTTACCCCGTTTGCTGGAAGGTGTAAAAGCCATTGGCAAAAAATACAATTTAAAAAGTGTGTGCTATGGCCATGCAGGCGACGGCAATTTGCACGTGAATATTATAAAGGGCGATATGAGTGATGAAGATTGGAATACGGAACTACCCAAAGGCATCCGTGAGGTTTTTGAGCTTACCGTAAGCCTTAAAGGCACTTTATCAGGCGAGCACGGCATAGGCTGGGTGCAGAAAAATTACATGGACATTGCCTTTTCACCCACTGAACTTATGTTAATGAAAGGAATTAAACAGCTTTTTGACCCTAAAAACATCTTAAACCCGGGAAAGATATTTCCGGATACCCTTTTGGCAGGCTCAAGATAATTGTCCTTCGGCAAGCTCAGGATACACTTCGGAAGGCTAAGGGAACAGCCACACACTCACCATTGACTGTTATTGCGAAAAACTGTTTTTAAGCACTCTTTTTTGATACTACCCCAACCCGTCCTTGTGCGGATGTCATACTGAGCAAAGTCGAAGTATGTGCGGAGGCTAAGGAAGGGTTAGTCAAGACTGGAGCAAGTAAACAGATTGCTTCGGGAGACCTCGCAATAACGGAGAGTCCTGTCATGCTGAACGATAGAGAAGCATCGTATACCACTTTGTTAACACAGTTGTAATAAGTTTCCTCGCTACGCTTCGGAATGACATTGCCCTTCGGCAAGCTCAGGAAATCCTTGGCAGGCACAGGGTGTCAGCCACACTCGCACATTGTCATATTGAGCGATAGCGAAACATCTTGTCCCGTTCTGTCAACACATTTGTAATAAGATTCTTCATTTCATTCAGAATGACAACACACGCTCCCTCCTTCGGCAAATTCAGGATTCGGCAAGCTCAGGACAAAAGCTTTCGACAGGCTCAATACTTTGCTACGGTTTAATTATCAGCACCGACGGGGTGTTTGATATCCAAACGCTTTGGGTTTCAACGGCTGTTTTCCAGCTATCGCTGCTAATCAGCATTAAATCGTGGCCGCTAATAAACTCCTTCTCTATTTTGTTTTCGTTGTACAGCGTAATATGATTAGGGGTTGTTTGCTCAATCCCGTTTATCCTGTCCTTAAATTCAGCACTCCCTCCCAATACTCCTGTTACATCCAAAATATTCACTTTTGATTGGCTGTTTTGTATCAGTTTTTGAGCATAGGTAAGCAGAAAGCCGTCTGCTGCTGAAAATATCGGTACAAAAACCTGCTCGGTTTTCTCAAGGTCTTTATCTATCAATATCCCCACAGGTACCTTTGATGTTTTTATAATCTGCCTTGTGCGCTCATCAAATACCGTATTATCAAACAACTTTTCCTTCCCCGTCAATGTGTCATACAGCCTTTCAGGGTTAATAATCTTAGTAGTAAACCCTAAAATCCGTCCTAATAAAGTGCCCTCAAAAATTGAGCGGCCTATACCCACCAACAGCAAATCAAAATTACCCAAATTGGCTGTTTTGGTAATCTCCCTATCAATATCGTCTGAGGGTTTAAACATAGTAACCACAGGTTGGTTCAGCTTTTCGGCCTCTTGCTTCACCGGTTCAAAACACTCTTGTTCGTATTCGTCCCTGTTAAACTGATTCAGTTCATTACTTGGCGATAAATGCAACGCTGTAACGGCTGAGTTTCCTGCCGATTTCTTTATCAGGCTGTTGGCCAGTCGCAACAACGATTTACCCCGCTGCGGGCTGCCAAAAGTCAGCAGTATTTTATATTGGTTGCGTTGTTGTGCTTTTTCTTCCGATGGGTCAATCTTTTCAGGTAATATTCGGTTGATAAGGTTTAAGGCAGGTGAGGTCATAAACGTAGTTACCAATGCCATTATCACCATCATGGCAAAAATTTCGGGCGTAAGAATGCCTAAATCGTAACCGATATTAAGCACCACCAGTTCCATAAGCCCCCGTGTGTTCATCAATGCCCCAATTATCAAGCTCTCGCGCCAATTTTGGCCTACAAATCTTGCTGCAAGGGCACTGCCCAAAAATTTACCTACAACAGCCCCCAAAATAATCACTCCGCAAAGCTGCCATAAATGCCCCTCGTTCAGTAAACCTATTTGGGTGCGTAAGCCCGTAAATACAAAAAACAACGGGAGTAATAACACCAACGATACGTCCTCTACTTTTTCAATAAATATTTTGCGGAAACTGGCGTGGGCGGGCATAATAACCCCTGCCATAAACGCCCCAAACAAAGCGTGTATGCCTATTACTTCGGTAGCATACGCCGAAATGAGCAGCGTAACAAAAAACACCGCCACTATTGATTTACTCATCCCCTCTTTGCCGGCACGTAATTCGCCAACGCGTTTAAGGAAAGGCCTCACTACGTTTAGCATTATTATTACATAACCTACTGCTAAGAGTATGGTATATAATGCGCTAATAAATGAACCCGCCTTTACAATGGCAATAACCGCAGCCAATAAGCACCACGCAGTAATATCATCGGCGGCGGCGCAGGTAATAACAACTGTACCCAGTTTAGTTTTTGACAAGCCCCGCTCCTGCACAATGCGCGCAAGCACCGGAAACGCCGTAATGCTCATGGCTATGCCTATAAAAAGAGCAAAAGGCACAAATTTTATCCCCTCGGGCGAAAAACCCTTGTAAATAAAGTAGGCCAAGCCCATGCCCAACGTAAACGGTATAATTATACTGGCATGGCTCACCACCACTGCTTCGTGAGCCTTGTTTTTCAGCACTTTTAAATCCAACTCCATCCCCACCACAAACATGAACAGTATCAGTCCTATCTGACTAAGGAATTGCAGATTACCCAATGATTTTACGGGAAATAAAAACTGTGAAAACTCGGGCAGGTACATCCCCACAAACGACGGCCCTAAGAATATCCCCGCTGCAATTTCGCCTACTACTGACGGTTGACCGATTTTTTTACAAATAAACCCAAACACCCTTGCTGCCAGTATTATGGTTATTATTTGCAGCAGCAGTATTGCCAACGGGTGAGAAATGTTGTGCAAATAGGTTTCAACAAATTGCTCCCACGAAGAAGAAATACTTACGTCCTGTGTGCCAAAAACCTGCCCCGTTTCAAGCTGCTTTCCAAAAATCAGGGTTACATATATAAGGGCTGAAAACAAGCCTATAACGCCTATGTAAAAAGTTAGGTTGCGCAGGTTTTTTTTCATTGACTCAGTGGGCGGCAAAATTCACGCCGCAAAGTTACCTGCTCTTTGTTTGTCATTAATTATTTTATTTAGCAAGATGTTGAGATTTGCAAACGCCGTTACAGTGGACGCATAACTCCCTTCTACAAAAAAAAGTACTTTTGTATTATGACGTTTCTTGAAAAACAGGGTATGGCAAGATGGTGGTGGCTATTGCTCCCTGTTTTTATTCCCGTAATAATTGTTTTTGCGGCTTGGGGCAGTGAAACTAATCCTGCTGAAAAGGCCGAACTGACTGAAGCATTACCCATTGTTATTGGAGTTGAAGCTCTTGTTGTGGGTATGCTTTTTTCAATGCGGCTTACTACGCAAATTGATAACAACGGTATAATGGTAAAATATTTTCCTTTTATCCGTCAGCGTACTTACCAATGGATTGATATTGAAAAAGCGTATGTGCGTAAATACAACGCCTTGGGCGAATATGGGGGCTGGGGACTTAAGGGCGGTCGTAAAAGTGGAAAGGCTTATAATGTTTGGGGAAATAAAGGGTTGCAACTGGAGTTTAAAAACGGAAAAAAACTGCTGATTGGCACCCAAAAAGCAACCGAGGTTTCGGAATACTTAATTGCTCTTAAAACCAACCATCCAACTTTGCCCATACAGCCTCCGCAGCTATAAACCATTATGATAAACCCTCCGTATTTAAAACCCGGCGATAAGGTAGGCATTGCAGCAACCGCCCGTAAAATAAGTTTACCCGACATTCAGTATGCCATAAACACACTTACTGAATGGGGGTTTGAAGTAGTACTACCCGAAGGCTTGTATAACCAACACCACCAGCTTGCAGGTACTGATACTGAACGGGCAGCTACTTTGCAAAGCTTATTGGATAACCCTGAAATAAAGGCTGTTTTGTGCGCACGAGGCGGCTACGGGACTGTACGCATAGTGGATTTACTGAACTGGGAAAAGTTTACCCAACACCCCAAATGGATAGCTGGTTACAGCGATATTACCATTTTGCACGGACATATTAACCAAACATTGGGCATTGCCTCGTTGCACGCTACAATGGCATTTAATATTACCGCCGAAGAAGAACGGCAAGCCGCCATTGCTTCATTAAAAGAAGCTTTTACAGGCAAACCGGTGGTTCATTCTTTGGGCGCACATCCGTTGAATAAAGAGGGTAGCGCAAACGGCATTGTGGTGGGTGGTAACTTATCAGTGCTATATAGTATGATAGGGTCGGTTTCGTTTCCTGATACTGACGGAAAAATCCTGTTTTTAGAAGACCTTGACGAATACCTGTACCATATTGACCGCATGATGATGGGCTTGAAGCGGGCAGGGAAATTAAACAACCTTGCTGCGCTGGTGGTGGGCGGTATGACGGATATGCGTGATAACGCCATCCCTTTTGGCAAAACTGCCGAACAGATAATTTACGACGCTGTAAAGGAATATAACTACCCGCTATATTTTGGGTTGCAAGCCGGGCATATTGCCAACAACTTGGCCTTGCCTATGGGAGTAGAAGCGCGGATTGAGGGTAATTCTTTGATTTTTGAAGAATAGAGTCGCAGTTAAAATAATCTGTTACCAAAGCACCCAAACTGTAAAAACTTACGTTATACTCGGATATAGTAAATGCTGGTGGATAATTGATAAATTCGCAACCGAATTATGCTGACTGTTTTTGTAAAAGAAATCCGCAGTTTCCTTAGCTCGCTTATTGCCTACATTACCATAGGCGTATTTTTGCTGGCCATAGGGCTGTTTATGTGGGTGTTTAAAGACACCAACGTATTGGATGGCGGCTATGCCAATATTGATACCCTGTTTTTTATGGGGCCTTGGGTGTTTATCTTTCTTATTTCTGCCATTACCATGCGCAGCTTTTCGGAAGAAAAGAAAGTAGGAACTATTGAAACCCTAACCACCTCACCCGTTAGCGATATGTCGGTAATTATGGGTAAATACCTTGCGGGTGTGGTATTGGTGTTGTTTTCGCTATTACCCACCCTTTTGTATTACTACACCATACACCAACTGGGCTACCCCAAAGGCAATATTGATACGGGTGCCATGTGGGGTTCATATCTCGGTTTGCTGATGCTGGGCAGTGCCTTTGTGTCTATCGGGGTGTTTGCTTCGGCTATTACCGATAACCAAATCGTATCGTTTGTTATCTCTATTTTCTTGTGCTTCTTTTTTTACATCGCGTTTGAATACATAGGGCAGCTGGATGCTTTACGCAACGTTAGCCACATTATCCAATGGTTGGGCATTTCAAGCCATTACGAGAGCATCAGTCGCGGAGTTTTAGACACCCGCGATGCTGCTTATTTTATCAGTTTAATCACCTTGTTTTTATTACTCACCAAAGCCGTTTTTGGCAGCCGCAAGTGGTAGGTTTTTATACTAAGACGACTTTTATTTGATGAAAGAACAAAACATAGCCGGAGCAACCAAAAAGCGCAAACGCAGCCTGAAATACCAAGCCATGCTTGAGTTGGGCATTGCCCTTGCCCTGTTGGTGGTGCTTAATATTATTGCCTCACGCGTTTATACCCGTATAGATTTTACCAAAGAAAAACGCTATACCCTTAGCAAAGCAAGTAAGGAATTGGCCAATCAGCTGGAAGATGTGCTGTATGTGAAAGTGCACCTTGATGGCGAGCTAAACCCCGATTTTAAACGTTTGCGCACTGCTACCAAAGAAATGCTTGACGAGTTTAAGGTGGCTTCGGGCGGGAAAATAGAATACGAGTTTACCGACCCGTTGGCGGGAAAAACAGGCAAAGAAAAAGCCGATATTATTGCCCAATTGCAAGAAAGCGGCCTGCAACCTACTGAAATATTTGATAACACGGGCGACCAAAATACCCGTCGTGTAATAGTACCCGGGGCTACGTTTTACTACAAAACCACTCAGTATTATACCTTAAACCTGCTAAAACAACAGTTTGGCCAGCAGGCACAAGTGGTGCTAAATAAATCTATTGAGGCACTTGAGTATGAAATTGCTTCTACTATGCGCAAGGTGGTGGCGGGCAAACGCAAACGCATCGCCTTTTTAGAAGGGCACGGCGAGTTGAGTGCTAACGAAGTAGGCGACCTTGCTACAGAGCTAAGTAACCAATATGCACTGGAACGCTTTAACCTGTTGATGGATTCATCTAACACGGCGTTTATACAACAGTTTGCAGGTGGTTTAGACAAGGTTTCTAACGAAGAACAGGCCGTTAGTTGGTTGCTGGATACCCTGCAACGCAGACTGAACAGCTACGATATGCTGGTGGTGGCCAAGCCTACTTTGGCGTTTAGTAACCAAGAAAAGTACCATATTGACCAATATTTGATGAACGGCGGCAAGATTATATGGCTGATTGACCCATTAATTGCCAGCTTGGACAGTATTGACAAGTATAAAAATATAATGACGGCGGACTATGCGCTGAACCTGAACGATATGCTGTTTAGTTACGGTGCCCGCGTAAACCCCGATTTAATACAGGATGCCGAATGTAACCAGCTAATGCTAAGCGGTAAGTTATACCCTTGGGTATATAACCCCATTGTGGTGGCCAAAAGCAAACATCCCATTGTAAACAACCTAAACCCTATGCTGATGCAGTTTGCCAGCAGTGTGGACACAGTGGGCAAAAACGGCTTGGCAAAAAAGGTGTTGCTTACATCTTCGTTGTATTCAAGGCCGGTAAACAACCCTGTGGAACTTAGTTTTGATGTGGTGGCCCGTCCCCCCGCCCCACAATTGCTAAACAAACCCGAGCGTCCGTTGGCGGTGTTGTTGGAGGGTAGTTTCTCTTCGTTCCTTAAAGGACAACGCAGGGCTACTGCCGACCCTAACATGAAATATAAGGAGCAAAGTCCTGCAACCTCAATGGTAGTAATCGGCGACGGTGATTTTATCCGCAATACAATCTCAGGCAAGGGCGAGATTTTCCCATTGGGTTTCGACCGTAATACCAAGCGTATGTTTGATAACAAAAAGTTTTTTGTGAACTGCGTTGATTATATGCTGGATGCCAGCGGCTTGATTGAGGTGCGTACCAAAGAGTTTGAAATACGCCCGCTGAACAAAACCAAAGTGAAAAAAGAGGCCAACACATGGAAAACCGTAAACATGGTAATCCCTGTAGTGGCGGTAATTATCTTTGGTTTGATAAACGGCATTATCCGCCGCCGCAAATACGTGAGGTAGTCGGTTGCTAACCGTTCCCTTCGACAAGCTCAGGAAACCCCTGACCCTGTTTGCTGTGCTGGATAGGGATTGCTTCGGCAGACCTCGCAATGACGGGGTACTGTTGTCATGCTGAGCGATAGCGAAGCATCTTATCCCGCTTTGTAAACACAATTGTAATACGATTCTTCATTTCATTCAGAATGACAGGCCTTGCCTCGCTCGACTCTTCGGCAAGCTCAGAGAACTGCCGCTTTACCAAGATTATCGTCATTGCGAGGAAGCCGTCTTCGGCTGACGAAGCAATCCGTTGATTAATCATCAGCCTACGGTCAGAAAGAAAGGGGAAACAAGCTCACAAAAGAGCCTTAGTCAAAACCCTTTTTTTTACGGTTTACGTAGGATAAAAGATTCAACTTCCTCAAACGTATCGGGGTTTACCACTTCTACTTCTATGTTTTTTCCTTCTACATGAAAATACACTACGGCATTTTGGGTAGAGAAACCGTCGGTAAACTTTGTCCAAGGGGTTTGCGCTTGGGCATAGTAGGGCGACCCTGCCGCGCCGTTGTTAATTTGCATAATGGTGCGGGTAAGCTGCTGGCGGGGCATTACCCATCCTTCAGGATACATTGGGGTATTTGGGCCTATTTCAGTGGTGCAGTAATTATGCTCATCGCCTGTTAGCACTGCCGCCACTTTGGTACTTTTATTTACAATAATGTGCAGCAACTGGTCGCGGCGTTGTATAATGCCTTTATCCAATGCCTGTCCGCGCACATACGGGCGGTGTTGGTTGTTACCGCTATACCACATGTCGTCCTTCACGTGTCCGCTATTTGGTAGCACGGATGTATTCACCGACAAAAACACATGGTCGATGTTTTTATCATTTTCCAATAGCTTTATGGTGCTATCCAGCCATTCCAACTGTTTATCCATAATGTAGCCGTGTATATTACCGCCGCTTATGTTCACAAAATCGGTGTTGGGTGCATACCAATAATTACTGTTCAATACTATCACTCCCACATTATCGTAGGTGTAATAAAACACATTTTCATTGTACGGAGGAAAATCCTGTGCCTTTGGGTCTGGGTCATAGCTTGTGCCGTCTTCACTGGCAGGCCCGTTTTTTGGGTTCACAAAATTATCGGCAAACATCGCTTCCGCACTTTCGGTGTCATACGGAAAATTGTCAATCTCAAGGGTTTTACCCCCCTCTTGGGTAAAGTAAGCAGAAAACGCCTCATGGTTGCCCATACCCGTATATACAGGAAAATAGTGTGCAAACGGCTCTATGGCGCGCTTCCAGTTGGCATATTGCAGGTGCATCTCGCCCCTGATATTCAAATAGCCGTCAATCAAATTGCCTGAAAACTGCGCAAAGGCAATCCCCTTGTGACTGTTGAGTGCCATCATTTTTTTCATGATGTATTGATTGGTGCCGTAAACGTTGCGTTCCCCTCCTCCGTTTCCGTTGCGGGTATTGCCTGCAAACGAAAAGGTAAAGAAATGACGGCTGCCCGGTTTGGGCGCTGTAGTAAACGAATAGGTTTGCTGGTGTGTGCCCGTACTAACGGTGTAGCTGTATGTAGAGTCAGGCTGCAAGCCTTTTATTTCCAGTTCGTGGTGATACGTAGCTTTGCTATCTGTAAACACCTTGCCGCCCACATTTAAGGTAGCTTTTACTACTTCGTTGGTTTCAAACGATATGGTCACCCCGTTGTGGGTAAGTACGTTCACAAAAGGGCCTTCAATAATCGTTGGAGCTACTTTAAAAGGGCCTTTGCCCGTAAAATTTACTATACCATCGTACAAAATTTCGCCTCTCTCGTTTACTACACGGTAGCCAATGGTTCCGGCACTGTTTTTTTCCCAACCTACCAGGTCGTATTTGCCTTTCAGGTTATCGGTAATGTTTATAAACGCGCCGCCGTTAGTAATGGGTGCAGCTTCTTTAAAATATACCGGCTGTGGATGTTTTCCGTCAGTGTAAGAAATAAGCCCGTAATACAACAACCCTTTAAAATTGTTATCGCCGAAATAAAATGCAATTCCTTTGGTATCGCCTTTGGGGTTGCCTTTAAGTTGGGCAAGGGTATAGGTGGGCTTTGCGTCTTGTAAATAATAACGGCGGCTACTGTCTTTAAGATACAGGCGGCCTTTATCGTCGGCCAATATATTACCGTGTACACGGGGCACATAGCCTTGTGCAAACACAGCGGCACTTATAAACAATAGGGATACTGAAAGGAAAAGAGCTTTTTTCATACGGAAAGCAAAAATATAAATTAACACGAGTTAGGGAGAAGAAACTTTGTTTTTCATAACCGCTCTCTCTCCTTCGGCAAGCTTAGGAAACCCCTTCGCTCATCTATCGTTGCGAGAAAGCCGCCTTCGGCTGACAAAATAATCCGTTTGACACCTCCCTTAGTCCCTCCTTATTCCACCCACAAACATACCGAAGGAGGGAAACCGCGGCACGCTGCCTTTGGCTAATGCTGAGGAAAGCCCGTTTTTTAAACACAGTTGTAATAAGGTTCTTCGCTATTGCTCAGAATGTCAGGGTGCAGCCATTGCTGCGAAAACGGGAATCTATTGAAACAAGGCTTTTTAACTCACCTCTGACTACTAAATAATTGTTCGAGTACACGACTTTTCCCTCTCTAATTGCAATTAGAGAGGGGCGACTGTGGAAACGTCGGGCTAATACTTTTTCGGGGTGAGTTAAAAAACTCATCCCGTTATCCCCACACAGATTCCCAATCAGGTTGGGAATGACTATGGCCGCACCCTGCTATCGTCATTGCGAACGGAATAATCAAAAGTATAAGATTGTAGATTAAGGATAGTGAAGCAATCCCGATGAAGCTGCTACAAACCGATTGCTTCGTGAGACCTTGCAGTGATAGGAAACTGCCGCCATGCTGATGAAAAAAGCGCCTTTATTCAACCTTATTACCACTTTTTAACCTCCCTTAGTCCCTCCTTATTCCACCCACAAACATACCGAAGGGGGGAAACCGCGGCACGCTGCCTTTGGCTAATGCTGAGAAAAGCCCGTTTTTTAAACACAGTTGTATAAGATTCTTCTCTGCGGTCAGAAGGACGGGTCTCACGCGGCACTACCCATCGGCAGGCTTAGGAACTACTCTTGCCAATATACTCGTTTCACACGGGGGCCTATATCGGTAAGCACTTCGTAGGGTATCGTGTTCAGGCGTTGTGCAAATTCAATAATTTCGGCATTGGTTTCAAACAACACGGCTTCGTCGCCTTCGTGGCAATTTATTTTGGAAACATCCAGCATACACATATCCATACACACGTTTCCCACTATGGGTGCCCATTGCCCGTTTATTTTCATGCGTCCTTTACCATTGCCCAATTCGCGGCGCAAACCATCGGCATAGCCAATGGCTACTACTGCAATCCTGCGGGCTTCGTGCTGCATTCCGTTACGAGAATACCCAACCGATTCATCCATTCCAATTTCACGCACTTGTGAAATGGTGGTGCGTAAACGGAAAGCCGTTTGCAGTTTGCTTTGGTAGTTGGTCGTAGCATCAATGCCGTATAATCCAATGCCTAAACGCACCATATCCATGTGCGCTTCGGGAAAACGGGCAATGCCTGCCGAATTGCAAATGTGGAAAAGGGTTTCTTCGAGCAGGTGTGGTTTTAATCGATTTTTTATGGTTACAAAACGGCTAATCTGTTCGTTGGTAAACGCATCGTGTTGTGTTTCATCGGCTGCTGCAAGATGGCTGAATACTGATGCCACTTTTATTTCGGGGCGGTTTTTCAGTATTTCAAGCAAGGTGTCAATATCCCCTTCTTCAAAGCCCAATCGGTGCATCCCTGTATCAAACTCAAGGTGTATGCGGGCTTCAGCCTGTGCGCTTTCGTCAAACGAACGTAAAAACTCGTCCAGTATGCTAAAATTAAAAATTTCAGGTTCAAGGTAATATTCCAGCATTTCGGCAAATTGTCCGCTTCCGGGGTTCATTACCATAATGGGCAGCGATAATCCCTTTTTGCGAAGCTCTATCCCCTCGTCGGCGTAGGCCACTGCAAAATAATCGGCTCCGTGAAACTGCAATACGTTGGCGGTTTCATAACTGCCGCTGCCATATGAGTATGCTTTTACCATTGCCATTATTTTGGTGTCGGGCTTTAGCAAACTGCGAAAAAATGCAAGGTTATAGGATAGTGCGGTTAGGTTAATTTCTAATACGGTTTCGTGGGTCTTTTCTTCCAGTCGTTGAATTATTTTCTCGAAACGGAAACTGCGTGAGCCTTTTACCAGTATGGTTGCATCAGTCAAAGAGCTAAAGTTAAACTGCCCCAAAAACTCTTTGGTATTGTCGTAAAACTCGGCCGTAGCTGAAAACAAATGCCGCTGCGCTGAGATTTCAGACCCTACACCTATAAATTGGCCGTTTGTTTTTTCGTTTACCAATGCGGCTACTTTGGTGTAAAGGGCTGCGTTGCTTAATCCTGTTTGGATAATATCCGAAAGGATTACTACTGTTTTTTCGTGTTGTTTTTGCGACTTTAAAAAATCGAGGGCAATACCCAACGAGTTAAGGTCGGCGTTGTAGGCATCGTTAATTACGTCGCAATTGCGCAGGCCTTTTTTCAGTTGCAGGCGCATTTCAACGGGGGCAAGGTCGGCAAAACGGTCTTTGTACTCGCTTAAATCATACCCCATTGCACTTAGTGTTACTGCGCAATGGATAACATTTTCAACCGAAGCAGCATCTGTAAAAGGAATATTGAAGCTGTATTTTTTGGTTGAAGTATGCAGGTTAATAGAGGTTTGCCCTGTTTTGGTTTCGATAGTTGCGTAATAAGGGCATTGATTGTTTTTTACTGACCACGCTACTGCCTTTAGTTTAGGGTTGTATGCGTGCAGTTCATCTATGGCTTCTAATATCCAGTAGTTGTCTTCGCAATACACCACCTTCTCACAATCAATAAACAGCAATGCTTTTTCGGCAGCTTTTTCACGTTTATCGGCAAATCCTTCGTTGTGTGCATCGCCCAAGTTGGTAAATATGCCTACGGAAGGTTTAATTATCTTTTGCAGGTGCAGCATCTCCCCTTTTGCAGAAATCCCTGCTTCAAAAATTCCTAAGGTGTGTTCGCCGTCTGTTTGCCATACACTCAGCGGCACCCCAATTTGCGAGTTATAGCTTTTAGGGCTGCGCACAATGTTCTCGTTATTTTTCAACAAATGGTGCAACCACTCTTTTACAATGGTTTTACCGTTGCTGCCCGTTATCCCTATAACAGGCGCATTGTATTGTGCCCTGTGTTTTGCAGCAAGGCTTTGCAAGGCTTCGAGCGTATCTTGCACGCTAAAGAAGTTTGCGTCGGTAAACCGTTCAAAAAGTTGTGCGGGCTTAGATATTACAAAATTGCGGATACCGGCCTTGTATGCCTCGTCGATGTAATTATGACCGTCGCGGGTGGCTGTTAGCGCAAAAAACAAGCTGTGTTGGGCATTGTGTATTTTGCGGGTATCGGTAATAATATCTTCAATAATTGCCGAAGGTTGCGGGAGCAATGCCTTTGCGCCCAAAAACCCTTCTATTTGCTTGGCGGTGTAGCTCACCATATAGTGCAAACCTACAATTATTTTGAAACAGTGGTGCGCTTATCCACAATAATACTAAAGTCTGCCTGTTGCAGCGTTTTATAACATGATAGCTGTGGCTAACTGCCCTATTTTGTAAACGTTATCAACGGATTGTGGTTCAAAAGTTGATGATATAGCATGTTTTGGGGCTTATTTTTGCAGATTAACAATATGATACGGGTTTTTTGGGCTGTTTTTGGGTTTTGTTTAGTAGCATCGCAAGTGGCGGCGCAACCGGATGGTATTTCGCCAAAAGACCGTTGGGTAGATTCTGTTTTTAACTCGCTTACACGCGAAGAGCGCATTGGCCAATTGATTATGGCTTCGGCGTTTTCATCGGGTGCTGAAAAAAACTCGAAAGAAATTTTAAAGCTGATTAAAGACAACAAAATCGGCGGGGTTATCTTTTTTAAAGGTACTCCTGAGGCGCAAGCCTCGCTAACCAATGCGTATCAGAAAAAAAGCAACATTCCTCTGTTGGTGGCTATTGACGGGGAATGGGGGGTGGCTATGCGCCTTAGCAATGTGGTAAAGTTTTCGCGCCAAATGGGGCTTGCGGCTGCTAATAACGACAGCCTTGTGTACCGCATGGGCGAAGAGATAGCCCAACAATGTAAAACATTGGGCATACACATCAACTTTGCTCCCGTTGCTGATATTAATAACAACCCCGGCAACCCTGTGATAAACGACCGTTCTTTTGGTGATGATAAGTACATGGTGACGCGCCTTGCGGGAATGTATATGCGCGGGATGCAGGATAACGGGGTGATGGCCTGCCTAAAACACTTTCCCGGGCATGGGGATACTAAAACCGATTCTCACCACGATTTGCCCGAAATTAATTTCCCGTTTAAGCGATTGGATACGCTGGAGCTTTATCCCTTTAAACAACTAATGAAGGAAGGGGCGGCCAGTATTATGGTGGCACACATGCGGATACCTGCATTTGATACGGCCTCAAACGTGGCGGTTAGTTTATCTCCGAACCTTATCAATCATTATATAAAATACACACTGAATTATAAGGGGCTTGTGTTTACGGATGCCTTGAACATGAAAGGGGTAGCGGGCTATTATACCCAGCCCGAGATTGCCGTGAAATCGTTACAGGCAGGTAATGATATTTTGTTGTGCCCTACGCAAATACCCAAAGTAATTGCGGCGGTTAATGTTGCTCTTAACAACTGCGATATTGATACCAACCAGTTTAATAAATCGGTAAAAAAGGTGCTGGCGGCCAAGTATCAAATGGGGCTTACAACAGCTCCCAAAGTAAGTCTTACCAATATCACCAAACGTATTAACCCGCCATCGGCCATGTTGTTGCAAGAACAAATGGCAACGCAACAGATTACGGTGGTTAAAAACGGCAAAAAGCTATTGCCTATTAAATCGCCCGATAAGAAAAAAATTGCCTCCATAGCGTTGGGTTTCTCTACCAAAACCACCTTTCAGCAAATGCTGGGCAACTACGCCCGTGTGGATTATTACCAATACGGTTTGGGTGTTGATAGTGTTGCGTTTGAAGCGGTTTATCAATCCATTAAACAGAAAAATTACGACGTAATTATCATCAGCCTGCACAATACTAACCGCAACCCTAATGATTATTACGGGCTTAACCCCAACGCCATTGGTTTTACCAACCGATTGAATGAGGATGAAAATGTAATTTTGGTGAGTTTCGGCATTCCATACAACCTGCTTTATTTCCCCAATTGCAAAAGTTTGGTGGTTGGGTATCAGGATACGGATATTAACCAAGAAAAGGCTGCTCAATTGCTTTTTGGGGTGATAAATAACCACGCCAAACTACCTGTGTCAATTTCTGCCGAATATCCTAAAAACGCAGGTATAACCACCGATACCCTAAAGCACCTGCTGCGCTACACAACCCCTGAAGCATTGGGGTATAACTCGCAGGATTTTGAACAACTGGATGCGGTGGTAAACAAAGCCATTCGCCAAAAGGCTTTGCCGGGCGGGCAATTGCTGGTGGCCAAAGGCGGCAACGTGCTTTACAGCAAGGCATACGGTTATACTACTTACGATAAGAAAACGGCCATTACCAACGATATGCTGTACGACATTGCCTCGATGAGTAAGGTAATGGGGACTACATTGGCGGTAATGCGATTGCACGAAAAGGGGGAAATTGATTTGGACAAGCCGGCATCGAAATATTTGAAAGACCTGCGCAAGACCAACAAAAAGGATATTACCATAAAACAACTGCTTACCCATACTGCGGGATTAAAAGCGTGGATACCGTTTTACAAGGCTACGCTGGCCGACAGCTTGCGGTTAAATAATATTTATTGCTACGAAGAGGGCGGACAGTATGTGTGCAAGGTGGCTGATAACTTGTATATGCGCGGTGATTACAGAGACACGCTTTGGCAAATAATTCTTGATTCGGAGGTTTTGCCTGCGGGTAAGTATGTGTATAGCGATTTGGGCTTTATCATTCTGCAACGGTTGATTGAAGAGGTTGCCGAAGAGCCTTTGAATGAGTACGTTGAAAAGTATTTTTACAAGCCGCTTGGGCTGGGAACGATGACGTATTTGCCGCTGGAGAAGTTTGACCGCACCATGATTGCTCCTACGGAAGACGATAAGGAGTTTCGCCGCCAGTTGGTGTGGGGCTATGTGCACGACCCTGCTGCGGCTATGCTGGGTGGCGTAGCGGGACACGCGGGTTTGTTCTCGAACAGTAATGATGTGGCTGTGGTGCTGCAAATGCTGCTGAATAACGGGGAATACGGGGGAAAACGTTACCTGAAAAAGGAAACGGTGGAGTTGTTTACGGCTAAACAATTGGACGAATGCCGACGCGGGTTGGGCTGGGACAAGCCTGAACCTGATAAAACCAAGGGCAACCCTACGGCTGATAATGTTCCCTATGCTGCTTTTGGACACAGCGGGTTTACGGGTACTATTTGCTGGGCCGACCCTGAAAACGGTATTATTTATATTTTCCTTAGCAACCGTGTGTACCCCAGTGCTGAAAACAACCTGATTACCAAAAACAACGTGCGCAGCAAATTGCACGAGCTGGTATATAGTATTTTGGTAGGGAGGTAAGAAAAGGTGCATGCTTTACCCTGCCGTCATTGCGAACGGGCTTTGTTATAATCAATAGGCTTTAGAACTGTTTAGTGACGCAATCCTTTACCCTTTATGCAAACAGATTGCTTCAAAACCCAAAAGTGGTTTTTCGCAATGACAAACGTCGGATGTGGCGCACGGGCTGTTATTCTGAATGAAATGAAGAATCTTATTACAACTGTGTTGACAATGCGAGATAGGATGTTTCGCTATCGCTCAACATGACAGCAGTAACACGTCATTGCGAGGTCTGCCGAAGCAATCCCTCTCCTCTACGGCAAACAGATTGCTTCAAAACCCAAAAGCGGTTTTTCGCAATGACGAACGTCGGATGTGGCGCACGAGCTGTTATTCTGAATGGAATGAAGAATCTTATTACAACTGTATTGACAAAGCGAGATAGGATGTTTCGCTATTGCTCAACATGACGGTGCGACTGGCGGTACCCGGTCTCTCTCCCTACTAAGGGAGAGCCGGAGTGGGTGTTGAGGCGGTTTGCTTTTCTGACACCCCCTTGTGTTCCCCCTTTGTAGGGGGAAGGCTTATGCGGGGGCAATGCTGTTGTTTTTCATTGAGGCATTTTTCCAATTACTGCATATCCCTGCCGTTCTTTGACCGCCCTACAACTTTGTTTTTTGGGTAATCGCCTGAAACCCTTGTGCGATGCGTAACAAAAATAACAGCGTAACTCCGTAACCGCATAACATAGTAACACGGTATTTGTGGGCGTTAAAATCGGTGAGAGTGGTGATTGTCCCCTCTTTTTCCTTAGGTTTGCTTTACCGCATGAAGGTGATTCATAAAATATCGTTTTACGTGGCTCTTTCGCTTACCCTGCTGCTGGTAGTGTCGCGATTGGCTACCCCCGCCCGCAATGTGCTGAGTTGGGACGTGATGGGCTATTACATTTACCTGCCCGCCACGTTTATTTATGACGACCTCACCGTGCAAAACAAACAATGGGTGGATGATATTATTGAAAAGTACAAACCCTCCGCCACGTTTTACCAAGCCGTTAAACAGCCCGACGGTCGCTGAGTGATGCGCTACACCAGCGGGTTAGCACTGATAAATGCTCCTTTCTTTTTTGCCGCACACGGCTATGCAGGACTTACGGGTTATCCTCAGGACGGGTTTTCGCCACCCTACCAATGGGGCATGGTACTGGGGGCCTTGTTTTATACCCTGCTGGGATTGTGGTTGTGCCGTAAATTGCTACTTCGCTTTTTTGATGATAAGCTAACGGCCTTACTATTAGCCCTGTTAGTAATAGGCACCAACTACTACCAAATAACCGTGTTTGCGGGTACCATACCGCACAATTACCTGTTTACCTTGTACGTGGTGCTATTGTTAAACACCATTAAATGGCACGAAAAACCCACTTTTACCAGTGCGTTTTTAATAGGCTTAATGACGGGACTAATTGCCTTAATACGTCCTAATGAATTGGTGGTTATATTCATTCCGTTGCTATGGGGCATTACAGGTTTCAATAAAACCATTATTGAGAAGCTGCAATTGGTATTTAAAAAATTCGGGCACGTAATAGTGCTGGCAATCGGGGTGTTTTTAGGAGGCTGCGTACAGTTGATTTACTGGAAATACGCTACGGGACACTGGTTGTACTACAGCTATCAAGACCCCGGGGTGGGTTTTGATTTAAAATCGCCGCATACGATAGATTTTTTGTTCAGTTACCGCAAAGGCTGGTTTGTATATACTCCTATAATGTTGTTGGCGGTGCTTGGGTTTATTTGGTTGTTCAAGCAAAACCGTAAGCTGTTTTGGGGTTTCACGGCCTGCTTTATCATCAACCTGTACATAGCTTCAAGCTGGAGCGTGTGGTGGTATGCAGGCGGTAGTTACAGCTCGCGTTCAATGGTTTCGTCGTATGCACTGATGCTGTTACCGCTGGGGTATTTGCTGCAATCCCTCACACAAACAAAGCGGCTGAAAATGGTTACCTATACGTTACTTGGGGTAATGGTGGTGTTAAACGTGTTTCAAACATGGCAGTTTAAAGTAAAGATTTTAGACGGTGAGCGGATAACCAAAGCCTACTATTGGCGGGTTTTCGGCAAAACAAGTATTACGGATGAAGACAAGAAATTGCTTTTGGTGGAACGAAGTACGGAAACCATTGAGGTAATGCCCGCTACTATTGCTTTCACTAAAAAAGTGTTGACCCATTATTCTTTTGATACTGCTAAAGACAATTACACCCAGCATTGGGACACAATAGGATATAACGGACGCGGAAGCCTGAGAATGGGCGAGGATATGGAGTTTTCGCCCGGCATTGATATTAAGTATAGGGACATTACACAAAAGGAATATGCTTGGCTACGGGTGAGTGTGCGGATTTTTGTGCCCCAAAACAGTGAGGGTGGTTTTCCGTTGCTGGCAATGGCGTTTCACCATAAAGACGCTGCTTATAAATACCGCAGCAGCGAGTTCTTGAACCCGCAATTGAAAAAAGGGGAGTGGAATTTGGTAACGCTTGAATACCAAACCCCTGAAGCCCGTAGTATAGAAGACAATCTAAAGGTGTATGTTTGGAACCGCGACCGCAAAACGGTGTTTGTTGATGATTTGACGATAGAATGTTTTGAGCCGCGGGATTAAATGGATGGCCATAAAGCTACTTATATCTTTCACCAATTACTTCACTTAACAGCTTGTAGATTTTTTCCTCGTCGCTGCCATTGGGTAATAAATCAAGGTGCTTTTGCAGGGTGGTGTTATCGTGGCGCTTGGCAGGGCCTGTTTGTGCTGCTTGTGGCGATAGGTTTTGTATTTTCTCGGCGGTCTCTTTTATCAACGGGCGCAACAGTTTAAAATCAAGCCCCTGAACTTCCAATATTTTTGCCGCCGAGTTGTACATAGCGTTACTAAAATTATTGGCAAATACCGCAGCTAAATGCAAATAGCGGCGTTGTTCAGTAGTGATGTATTGTACATTGTTGCTAATGGTATCGGCCAATGCTTTTAGCTGCATTTCTGCCGCTTTGTTATTGCCCTCGATACATAGGGGAACATCAAAAAAATTAACGGGTTTGCCCGCGCTAAGCGTTTGCAAGGGATAAAACACTCCGTAGTATGCTGATGTTCCCTCAAGAACATTCATATCAACCGCGCCACCTGTGTGGGCTATTAAAAATTTGCGGTGAGCCAGTTGTGACGCCACTTCTTTTATTCCGTCGTCGCTTACGCAAACCAGCAATACATCTATATCGTCTTTTAGCAGGCGCACCTCCTTCACCGCAAATGCACGGTAAGGTTGTGCCAATTGGGCGGCATGATTGGGGTTGCGGCTATACACCTCAAAAATAGTGTGTCCGGCAGCATCCAGTGCTTTTGCCAAATGCCAAGCCACATTGCCTGCGCCTATAATGGATATTTTGTAGGGCATAGTACAAAGGCAAAGTTACCCGTTTTGGCTAACTTTTACCGAAGTAGTGCTTAAAGACTAACGATGCCGAAAAAGCCTTGTTATAGGCTTTCATCCCTATGTTGGTGTCTGTTGTTTTTGTTCTTACGGCCGGTGTAGCATCAAAAAGATAGGCCGCTTCAACCCCAAGTGAAATATTCTTCTGTATTTTTATTTCAACGCCCGCCCCTGAGTTTATGCCCAAAATAACGGGCATGTGGTTCTTTTTATAAAAATCCTTAAACCCGCCAAAAGACCCGTCGTCAGTTATTTCTGAACCGTCTGGTTTGTGCAACGTATGTGATGCGTATAAGAACACGTCTATTCTGGGTGCTGCAAAAACATACGGCACAATTTTATTAGTTGATAGTTTAATTGCAAAACGTGGTGCCAAATACAAGTAATTTAACCGCGCACGGCCTTCAATTACTTTACCTGTTCCTTCGGGTTGGTTAATTGTTGTTTCAGGAAATTCATAATTATACCCCTTTTTTATCATCCCTGCCGAGGCACTGAATGCAAATCGAGGAGTGTTCCAAAACTCAAGCCCCGCGTCAAGTCCCCAGCTATTAATGGGTTGGGGGTTTACTGATTGAAAGTTTCTGTCAAACTTCATCTTGTGGTCGGCACGCACATAACCGCCCGAAAGTGTAAATGTTTTTATGGTTTGCGCATTGCCCCAAACAAAAGAAAAAACGAAGGCAATTAAAGGCAGTAGTTTTTTCATGTATAGCAAACGTAGGCAATAACGGATTTATTATCAACCCTAAAGTCTATTCCATGAGCAGGGATAAAGGGCTGGTAAACCCTGTTTTGGCCACTACTGTTTTTCCCTGCGGTATTCTTTTACCCTGCGGAAAATAGAGATTAGGAAACCGATTACCATTACAATAGTGCCGCCCCATACAAAATTGATGTAAGGGAACACTTTTGCCATCAACACCACATAGTCACGCTGCACGGGACGCTCAGCAATGGCAAAATGGAACGCCGGTTGGGTATGTCCCGATGAATCGGGAGGGATAATGTTTGCAAAACGTATCATCAACCCCGCATCATCAACTACTTCTTCGGGCGATACCATACTGCTCTGCGCTTCACTAATCATAAAGCGGGGGGCAACCTCTACGCTATCACCCAGCATTATCAGTTTAAGGTTGGCACGCATAGCCAATGTGCCGTCGGCAGCATTATCGGGGGTCATGCCCACCATTACTACTTTGGCATTATTGGTATATATCGTGTCGCCTAAATGTATGGTATCGTTATAAACCCTTTCATAAGGCACTTCCGCACGGGCTTTTTTGTCTGATACCATTGTAACGTGCGTAAACACGTCGTGGGTAACGTAGTGCCTCGTATCAGGGTTTACCGAAAGCATATCGGTTTTCGGGTTGCTGATAATATTGGGGTACAAATAAAACTCTTCACCGCTCGGCTTGCCGTCTTTATCGGTACGTTTAAACTGAAGCTCGTAATACGTATTAACGCCCTCCGCTGAATCGCCCAAATAAGTTACCTCATAAGGCCCCATGCGCATGGGCATGTTTTTATACAGCAGTAAGTGTTCGCGCTGGGCTTGGTCGTCAAACTCCTCTCCGAAGTTTACGTTTGAATAGTTAAGAGAAATAACCTGTTTGTTGGCTGATGAAATAAGAACACCTACAAGCAGCAACCCAAAACCTACGTGCGCTACCGATGCTCCGCTAAACGACAGCTTGCCTTTTAGCACTTTCACCAAATAATACACATTGCCCACAATGGCATATACGGATGCCAAAAGGAACAAAATGTATAGTAATAGCGTGGTGTTATTTTCTGCTTTTATCTTAAACAAATAAATACACGCGGTGGTTACCAGTATGGATATGGTAAGGCTGATGATTATATTATTGAAGTAATGGGTTTGTCCCGTTTTCTTGTATTTAAAAAACTGGGTAATGGCCGTTAGCACGGCAATAATTAATGCAAAGGGTAACTGCCATTGGTTGTAATAACCTATTACATCATCGGGTACAGCTACGTTTTTGCCCGTAAGTTTATTAAATACAGGTAATGAGGTGCTGATAAGCACGTGTGCACAGGAAATTAAGAACACCAGCGAGCCGATAAACATCCAAAACTCGCGTGAACTGAATTCTTCTTCTTTACCTTTTACAGGGTTTACAACATATATGTTGCGGAAAAAGAAAAACAGGGTAACCAGCGAATACGGTATAAACACCCACTTATTAGCTCCCCAAACGAAGCTGATTATAAAAATAACAACGGTTGCCCCTAAGTAGCCGTATCGTACGGTTGGGTTTTGTATGGTTACATAGCTGGGCAGCCAAACAAACAGGAATAAAAAGATTAACAACTGACCCGACATTCCCAAATCGGTGAACGCGTGTACCGATGTATTGCCCAATATACCGCTACGGGTGAGGAAGGTAGCATACAACACCAACACAAACGAAAGTATGGTAAGTAAATAGGTGCTGTATAGTGCGTTTCCCGTTGATTTATAAATGAGCATTAAATGCACCGCCGAAATCAAAATAAGCCACGGTATCAAAGAGGCATTTTCAACAGGGTCCCAAGCCCAGTAACCGCCAAACGACAACGATTCATACGCCCAGAAACCACCCATTATAATACCCGCACCTAAAATCATTACGCCTACCAATGCCCAAGGCAAAGCAGGTTTTATCCAATCGGTATAGCGGCGTGTCCACAAAGCGGCCACAGCGTATGCAAACGGCACAATAGTAGCTGCAAACCCAAAAAACAACGTAGGCGGATGTATCACCATCCAGTAGTTTTGCAACAAGGGATTAAGGCCGTTCCCGTCTTCTATTCGGGTTAAATAATCAGGTAAGGTAAATATAGGGCCGGCAACCTTATCCCTCAATAAATCAAAGGGGCTGCTGCCTATTTTAAAATCAAGAATCTCAACGCCCACCAGCATCGTTGCCAGCATTACCTGTGCAAGCCCCATAATAGCCATTACGGGGTTTTCCCAACTGCGCGAGGTAAAAATCAGGATATTACCAATAACCACGTGCCACACCATCCAAAGCAAAAAGCTACCCTCCTGCCCTTCCCAAAAACACGAAATCATGTATTTAAGGGGTAAGTTGCGCGATGAGTGTTGCCAAGCGTATTGGTACTCGAAATAATGTTGCTGGATTATTACAAAAAGTATGGTGAAAATGGCCACTACTGCGGCTGAGTGTACAAAGAATGCCGCACGGCCAAGTTTACGCCAAAAATCAGCGTTTTCAGGGGTTTTAAAGGCAAAAAAGTAACTGATGGCTGAAAATAGTGCCGCAACCAGCGATACATATACCGAAAATTTACCCCAATTGCCTATGGCAAGATGCTCGCCAACAAACGTTACAACGGTTTCTTCCATTATTCGCCCGCCTTATACTCCGTTACTTGCACCTCTGTAGCATTGTACTTGCTGGGGCATTTCAGCAAAATTTCTTTCGCCTCAAAAGCCTCACCCTTCATTTTCCCTTTCACCACTACGTTTTCGCTACGTTCAAAATCTTGTGGGCGTGGACTGCGGTATATTACCTTGCTCACATTGTCAAGGCTGTCTTTCAAATAGAACTCAAAATAATTCGGGTCTTTCAACTCATCGTACACCTGTGGTTTAGTGCGGTCTAAATGACCTACTATGTGGTATGATTTATCGGGATTTTGGGCTGCTGTCGGGAATGTGGCATACTCCGAAGAACTGCCATACATCGAAATGATAATACCAATAAGCACAGCAACCATTATGATGGCTATAATGTACGAAGTTTTCATACGTTTTGCGATTTGTTACACCTTTGTTTCTTTCTTCTGCTTCTCAAGCCGCGTTATTTTGCGGTCGATTGAGATTAAGTAAACTGCCAACCCTACAAAAATTACACCTAACACGCCTACTACCACTAAAATTTTATCATCTCCGGCTGGGGCAGTTGCGTTTTGTCCGAACGTTGTTACTACAGACAGCAAAAACAGTACTAAAGTAGTTATACCTTTATTCATCTTCTGAAACTTCAAGTTTTTTAACACGGGTTTTTAGTTGGGCTACCCAAAAGCCGATTAATATCCAACCTAATACCGCAGGGTAAAACACCATACGCATTGTATCGTCAAGGTCGTAGCTGCTAAAACCGGGGTTACCGCCGTTGCCGGGGTGTAATGATTCGGTTAAGCGGGGCAACACAAATATCAGTGAGATGAATATGGGGTAGAAAAACACGTTGGCAACAGCCGCCACACGGGCACGTTTTTCTTCATCATCAATTGCGCCGCGCAGGATAAAATACGCTAAATACATTAACATCCCTATGGCAACACTGTTTAGTTTCGGGTCGTTTGGCCAAGGTTGGCCCCAAGTAAAATTAGCCCAAAGCATCCCTGTTAAAATACCTAAAACACCTAAAAAAACTGCTGTTTCGGTGATTTTTGATGCCGCAATATCAAACTCGCGTTTGCCGTGGCGCAAATACTTTATGCTATACACCAATGCACCGGTTAGCAAGGCCACCATGCTAAACCACATTGGAACATGGAAAAACAAATTGCGTATGGTTTGGAACAGGATTTTAAGGAAAGGGAAACTCATGCCTTGTGCATCTTTGTTTTTTACCTCAATACGGGCTTCGGCAGCTGCTGCGGTATTAGAGCCTTTTTCAGAGCTGTTGAACCAAAAGGCATTATCTAAGGCTATTGTTCCGTCAAAATCATTGTTTGCAATCAGGTGCAGCGGCTCTTTTATGTTTAGCGTAGCAAGGTTAAATACCGCCGCCACGTTTTCATTGTCTTGCACCACTATGCTTTGGGCTTGGTATGTGGCCTCTCCGTTTTTAATCCAAAGCTTTAGTGTGGCTTCGTTATCTTTAAAATGAGTGCCGTGCCCTTTTACAAGTATTGTGTTAGACTGCCCTTGCGTTAATTGCGAAGGCGATACATCCATAACGCCCGGGCCAAGGGGTATTAACAAGCCCGCCAGTAATGAATATAGTACCAGCAGTACTCCTAAATATTTCCACCAATTGGTTTTAAACATGGTTTTAAAAAACGGTGCAAAGTTAGAAGTTTAACGCGGGTTTTTGGCATATAGTGTAAACTTATTGTTACCCCAAACACTATCCCATTGATGCTGATGCCCGATAAGGTAGTTTTGCGTTACAACATCTTGTAAATCAGCGTGAGTAAGAATATACGACGGATTGATTGTTTTAATATCCTCAGAAAAGAGGATTGTATCGGCAGGCAGGGTTGCAAATGCACTCCGTTCACCATATAACGCCAGTGCCCTCGGTTTCTTAAATAAAAACACCGCGTCGGCAGGTGTATTGGCTTTTATATAATTAAATGCCGCTATACTTTCAGGTTGTTGTGGGCCTGCAAAGTTGTTCTTAGCGTTTTTAATTGCCGAAAACTGCTCGGGTAAAAATTGAAACAGAATAATAAACGATAGCACTACCGTAGTAGTTTTAACGGGCATGGAAAAGCCCCAGTGAATGGACTTGAACCCTTGTGCGGCATAATGCAGTATAATAGGCAATACAGGCAGCATAAACCGCAGTCCCGCACCCCGATAGGGATATACTATCAATAACGCCATATAAGCAGTAAACGCCCATAACAAAAAAGAACGTCGCAACACCAAGTCTTTAATAATCCCGATACACGCAAACGCAAGCAAAAATGCTTGGGTAATTAGCGGAAACACTTTCCATGCAGGTTTGCTTCGCTGAAAAAAGTCTTGTACCAGCAGGGTATAATAGCCCAAATTTTCACGAATGCGCACCCAAAAAGGGTCCCCGCTAAAGTTGCTGCCATACGTTAGCAAATCGTGGGTACGTATGCCGCTTATTAAATAATCTATCAGTACAAAACAGGTAATAAATGCTGTAATAAGTGCGGTGGCGGCACTGGTATATAATTTGTTTTTAGGCTCAAACGGCGGTTTCAGGTGCCATATATTTTGCCACACCTCAAACGCATACAACGCAACTACTATCACTATTCCGTTTAAGCGCACTGCTACCAAAAGCCCCGCCACAGCCCCCAGCGTTAATGCTTTTACTAACGATTCGCGGCGTCTTTCTTCGTCATACCGCATAAAACCTCGTTTGTACAACAGTATCAGCAAACCCAACAACGCAGTAAAAGGTATTTCGGCCATTACCTCGGTTTTGTATTCAAGCACCCACGGGTGCCAGCACCAAAGCACACTAAGGGCTACCGAAACCCACTCGCTGTGGTAGCGGCGCAATATCATGTACCATATAAATCCCGCCACAATAAGCCAAAGGGATACATACACATTAAATGCAGTAATATTATTGCCAAACAGGGCATAAACCGGACTAAGCAGCAGCGGAAATCCGCCCGGATAGGCCGCGGGCCCCAACATGGGGTTGTGCGGATTGTATATATAGCCCGTGTACGAAACAGGCTCTCCCTTAGTAATACACTTGGCTTGGTTAATGTATTGAGCAAAATCATCCCCCCAATCGTGGTGGGTTCGTATTCCTGCAAAACACAACGGTAGCAAAAGTACCAACAGTACCAGTCCGCCTCGGTGTTTTTGTATAAAGATGTTTATGCTCAAGGTTTTTCAAAAGTAAAAAATAGCAGCATCAAGTGGCTATATGTTGCTGTTTATTCACCCAAAAGCTACAATATTTAAAAACTTTACATATCTTTGCAGAACTTTTTTAATTGAATTAATTGAAAAGGGGGCCTCCAAGTCCCCTTTTTTATTGGTATAATGAGTAACTTGATACATACCCTGCAACAGTTTGCCCAAGACCATTTGGCTACCGACAGCGACCATTTTTTGATTACAGTGGAGCAAGGCGCAAAAAACCGCCGTTTTTCAGTAATAATTGATGGCGAGACAGGTGTGTCTATAGATTATTGCTCACAATTAAGCCGCTACATTTCGCGCAGGATAGACGAGGAATTGGGAGATTCGATTGAGCCGTTTACGTTTGAAGTAGCGTCGCCCGGTGTTGACCGCCCATTAATAATTGAGCGTCAATATCCCAAGCATATTGGACGCAGCATTAAGTTTGTTGATGCGCAAGGCACAGAGGTAAAAGGAAAATTAACAGCAGTTGCCAACGGAGTAATAACCGTAGAAGCGGAGAAAAAAGAAAAAGACAAGAAAAAACTCCACTTCGAAGAGCAACAGCACACCATATCAGAAATTAAAGAACCAAAAATAATAGTATCATTTAAGTAAGTAATGTTATGCATAGCGTTGGGTTAGTTGAATCGTTTTCAGAGTTTAAAGAGTTTAAAAACATAGACCGCGCCACCATGATGCGCGTACTTGAAGACGTTTTTCGCAGCATGTTGCGTAAAAAATACGGCACCGATGAAAACTGCGATATAATTATTAACACCGAGAAAGGTGACTTGGAGATTTGGCGTACCCGTACCATTGTGGAAGACGGTATGATTGAAGACCCAACGTTTGAAATTGAACTTTCAGCCGCTCGCCGCATAGAGCCTGATTTTGAAGTAGGTGAAGAGGCTGTGGAAGAAGTGAAGTTAGAAGATTTTGGCCGTCGTTTGATACTTACCGCCCGCCAAACCCTGATGTCGAAAATACTTGAACTGGAAAAAGACGAAGTATTCCGCAAGTATAAAGACCGCATGGGCGAGATTGTTACCGGCGAGGTGTACCAGATTTGGAAAAAAGAATTGATGATTTTGGACGATGAAGGCAACGAGCTTTTGCTGCCCAAAACTGAAATGATACCGAGCGATTTTTACAAAAAAGGCGACAGCATCCGCTGCGTGGTAAAAAGTGCTGAAATGCTGAACGGTACCCCAAAAATTATTATCTCGCGCACTGCGCCTGAGTTTTTGGAGCGTTTGTTTGAAATGGAAGTACCCGAAATTTTAGATGGGTTGATTACCATTAAGAAAATTGTGCGTGAGCCCGGTGAGCGTGCAAAAGTTGCTGTTGAAAGTTACGATGATCGTATTGACCCTGTGGGTGCTTGTGTGGGTATGAAGGGTTCACGTATTCATGGAATCGTTCGCGAATTGCGCAACGAAAACATCGACGTAATCAATTACACCACCAACCTGCCTTTGTATATCCAGCGTTCTCTTAGCCCTGCTAAAATATCATCTATTAAAGTAGATGAAGGCAAAGAGCGTGTGTCGGTATTTTTGAAGCCCGACCAAGTATCATTGGCTATCGGTAAGGGCGGGCACAATATTAAACTGGCCGGTAAACTTACCGGTTATGAAATTGACGTGTACCGTGAAAGTGATGATGAAGTTGTGGAGGAGGATATTGACCTTGACGAATTTGCAGATGAAATTGACAGCTGGATTATTGACGAGTTGAAGGGAATTGGCTGTGATACAGCTAAAAGTGTGTTGGCCATCAGCGACGCTGATTTAGTGCGCCGCACAGAGCTTGAAGAAGAAACAATAGAAGAAATAAAGCAAATACTGCGAGCCGAATTTGAATAAAACTTTCGCTTATGACAGGTTTATTGCGGTTTGCTTGTATTTTTGTAAAATAACTAAATGACGGAAGAAGTTAAATCATACCGTATTGCCAAAGTAGCCTCTGAGTTAGGGGTGGGCGTTACCACTATTGCCGAAGAGTTGAATAAACGCGGCTTTAATGTGGAGGCTAAGCCCACGGCCAAACTTAGCGAAGACATGTATGCCGTGCTGCTTAAGGCATTCAAATCGGACAAAGAGGCCCGCCAAGAGGCCATACAACTCGACAAAAGCAAAAAAGAGTTGCATGAGCCCGTGCGCACCAACAAACCTACCAAAGAAAAAGAGATTGCTGACGCTGATGAGGATGATGATGTGGTGATGATAAACACCCCCACAATTACCATTCCCGAAGAAAAGCCGCAAGAAGTTACCCCTGTTGCACCCAAACCTCCTGTAGTTGACCCCCCTCCCCCCCCTGTGGTGGTAGAAAAACCGGTTGAAGTACCGCAGGAAAAACCGGTGGAGCAACCTCCGGTGGTTGAAGAAAAAGTAGAGGTTGTTGAAAAACCAACCGTACAGGAACCGATTGCTGAAACCAAAGTAAAATTAGCCGGTCCTCACGTAATAGGTAAAATAAACCTTGACGATTTATCGGGCAAGGGCAAAAAGAAAGAGGAGAAAAAGGAAGAGCCTATCGCTCCTGTTACCCCTGTTACTCCCAAGGTTGAAGAAAAACCGGTTGAACAACCCATTATTAAACAAGAGGAAGTTGTAGTTACTCCCGAAGTAAAACCTGAAATAAAAGAAGTTCCTGTTGCTAAAGTAACTGAGGAACCTCCGGTTATAAATGAGCCTCCTGCCGTTGTTGAAAACGAGGTAATAAAACCCCGTATGGAAAAACTGCAAGGGCTTACTGTGTTAGGTAAGATACAGCTTCCGGTTGAAGAACCTAAGAAGAAACCGATTGCTTCATCAGACCCTAACGAGAAAACCAAAAAGAAACGCAAACGCAAGCCCACCACAGTTATCAGCAGTGATAACCCAAATATTGCCAAGCAGTTTAATAAGGAAAAACGCCCTGATAACAGGCCCGGTAACAACACCGGAGGCCCCGGCAATAATCAAAACACAAACAACAATAACGACCGTAGAGGACGTTTTAATAAAGACGAGCCAAAAGAAATCAGCCAAAAGGAAATTCAGGATAAACTGAAACAAACCATGGCTAAACTGAACCCCGGTGGTAAAGGCCCCGGCGGTAACTCTTCGCAACGTTCTAAAAACCGCCGCTTCAAACGCGACCAACACGCTCAAAACCGTGAGGATGCGTTGATGGAACTGGAAGCAGAAAAGAACATCCTGAAAGTAACCGAGTTTGTTACCGCTAATGAGTTGGCGAAACTGATGAACATTTCGGTAAATCAGGTAATTACTACTTGCTTCTCGTTAGGTATGATGGTTTCTATTAACCAGCGTTTGGATGCTGAAACCATTACCATTGTTGCTGACGAGTTTGGGTTTGATGTTCAGTTTGTGGGTGCCGACCTTCAGGAAGCAATTGAAGAAGAGCAAGACCGTCCCGAAGATTTACTGCACCGTGCTCCTATTGTAACAGTAATGGGTCACGTTGACCATGGTAAAACATCGTTGTTGGATTATGTGCGCGACGCCAATATAGTAGCGGGTGAGGCCGGAGGTATTACCCAGCACATTGGTGCATACGAGGTAACCCTGAAAGACGGCCGCCAGATAACTTTCTTGGATACTCCCGGTCACGAAGCCTTTACGGCCATGCGTGCTCGTGGTGCCAAGTTAACGGATATAGCCATTATAGTAATTGCTGCTGATGATAGCGTGATGCCGCAAACCAAAGAGGCTATTAGCCACGCGCAAGCAGCAAACGTACCCATGGTGTTTGCCTTTAACAAGATTGATAAAGACGGTGCCAATGCCGATAAAATCCGCGAACAACTTTCGGCCATGAATATTTTGGTGGAAGAATGGGGCGGTAAATTCCAAACACAAGAAATATCAGCTAAAAAGGGATTGAATATTGACCAACTGCTTGAAAAAGTATTGTTGGAGGCAGAAATTCTTGACCTTAAAGCTAACCCTGATAAACGTGCCAAAGGAGCAATTATAGAAGCCCGTATGGACAAAGGGCGTGGTATTGTTGCCACCCTGATGGTGCAGGAAGGAACACTTAAAATAGGCGACCCTGTAGTAGCCGGTGCAATTTATGGTCGTATAAAAGCGATGTTTAACGAGCGCGGCCAAAAAATTGAAAAAGCAGGCCCTTCAACACCTGTTTCGGTGTTGGGCTTCTCTGCCACACCGCAAGCGGGCGAAAGCTTTAACGTAATGGCTTCTGAAGCTGAGGCTAAGGAAATTGCCACCAAGCGTACACAACTTATCCGCGAACAAGGTTTGCGTACCAAAAAACACATTACCCTTGATGAAATTGGCCGCCGTTTGGCCATCGGTAACTTCAAAGAACTTAACATTATCGTTAAAGCTGATGTGGACGGTTCAGCAGAAGCGTTGGCCGATTCATTACTGAAATTATCTACTCAAGAGGTTCAAGTGAACGTAATCCTAAAAGGCGTTGGACAGATTTCGGAAAGCGATGTTATGTTGGCTACCGCATCAGATGCGATTATTATCGGTTTCCAAGTACGCCCAAGTACGCAAGCTAAACGCCTTGCTGAACAGGAAGATATCGAAATCAAACAATACTCAATTATCTACGCCGCTATTGATGAAATCAAGGCTGCCATCGAGGGCTTGTTAGAGCCTAAGATTGAAGAGAAAGTGGTTTGTAACGTTGACGTTCGCGAAGTGTTTAAAATATCAAAAGTGGGTACCATTGCAGGTTGTATGGTAACCGACGGTAAAATTACCCGTAACACCCGCATCCGTATCATACGCGACGGTGTGGTAATACATACCGGAGAAATTGATGCGCTGAAACGTTATAAAGACGATGTGAAAGAAGTAGCCACGGGTTACGAGTGCGGTATCAGCATTAAAAACTTCAACAATATCGAAGTAGGCGATAATATCGAAGGCTTTGAAGAAGTAGAAGTGAAACGTAAATTGTAATCTAAGATTAACCTTTATATAAAAGCCCTTTTGGAAATTCCGAAAGGGCTTTTTTGTTATACTTCTTCTATACGAGTTGTTGAGAAAGGATGTATTAAATCTTATTATTGATTAAACACCCTTTCAACATGATACCTCACCAACCTATCAATCGGTTGTTGTATTATTTCGCCAATGGTTATCCCGCATTCTTGAGCGGCTTTGTGAAGCTCTGCACTGAATATATGAGCTATTGAACCTACAAAGTTTACAGGAGTTTGCTTGACGTGTTCGTAACACAATACGTGTTCGGTAATAAACGCTACAAAGCCTTTGTGCAATATATCTGCAATCAATGGGTGTTGTTTATGTTTATGAATAAACGGCGCAAGACGAGCCAAGTAAACATTAGGTCTCGGCTTTTGGTAAACTGCTTCAAAAATGTCCGCTTTGGTAAGCGCATAGTCGCTTTCAAGTTCGCGAGCCATCTCTTCGGGCAGCTTATTATACAGGTATGCTGAAACCAGTTGCTTGCCGAAATATGCTCCGCTACCTTCATCCCCTAAAATAAAGCCCAATGAAGGCACTTTTTCGCTAAGTGTCTCTCCGTCAAAAAAACAGGAGTTAGAGCCTGTACCCAATATACAACAAATGCAGGGGGTGCCATTGTAAGAAGCATAAGCAGCGGCAGTTAAATCATGGCCGGTGGCAATAGCGGCGTTAGCAAAAACGTGTGATAGTGCCCGCCTAACTATTCGAGCCTTTTCATCGCTGCTAACCCCTGCTCCGTAATAAAATACCTTTTGTACCTGCGAGGCTATTGCAAAAAGTGCTTCGTTTTGTTTGATTTCAAGGGCAATGTCCTCGCTGCTTTGAAACAACGGGTTAAAACCTATCGTGTCGTATCTGCCCAACTGCTCGCCATTGTCGTTGGTAAGCAGCCAGTTGCATTTTGTTGATCCGCTGTCGGCAATCAGGTACATATATCGCAAAAGTAGGGTTTTACCTCTGCTTTAACAGCCTGAACATAACACGGTTATTTCTTTATGCCCAAATACTGCAAAATATCATCGTATTGGCCGCTTTCGTTTGAATAAAGGGCATAGTTACGCGCGGTATTAAACCATTCTTTTGTGGTAGGCTTATGACGTTCAACAGCTTTTTTCAAATCGGATTGTGTAACGGGCACAACACGGTTTTGTTTCAACGATTCAGGCAGTTTTGCTTCAACAGCAATATCTACTACCGCTTTTAAATCCGCTCCTGAGTAACCCTCTGATTGTTTGGCCAGTGCCTCAACATCTACCTTTTCGGTAGGTTTATCTCGCAACATTACATCCAAAATCTCTACCCGCGCTTTTTTATCGGGAGGCGGCACAAATATTACACGGTCGAAGCGGCCGGGGCGACGAAAACCGGGGTCAACGTACCAAGGGGTGTTGGTGGCACCCAACACTAAAATACCTTCGTTGGAGTGTTTTACGCCGTCAAGTTCCTCTAAAAACTGATTTATCAAGGAGCGAGAGGCCGAGTGACGCATATCTGCACGATTGGCACCCAACGCATCTATCTCGTCAAAAAACAACACACACGGAGCACTTTGGCGCGCAAGGCTGAATATTTTGTGCAGGTTTTGCTCACTGCCGCCTACCCACATATCCAGTATTTCATTAATCCCTACGGAGATAAAGTTTGATTCAATCTCTCCTGCTGTGGCTCTTGCTAAGAGGGTTTTTCCGCAACCGGGAGGGCCATATACCAATATACCTCCTCCTGTTTTTTTACCAAACGCTTTGTAAATTTCAGGGTTTTTAAGCGGATATATTACTTTAAGGGCTATTTCTTCTTTTACGTCTTCAAGACCGCCAACGTCGGCAAATTTTATTTTCGGCTTTTCAAGTATCGATGACGACAAACCGTTATCAATATTGCCCGTTTGCACCGCCTCTCCGCTTTCTTTCATTGCTTTGTGCAGCATTTGCTCGTATTCTTTATCTGCAACGGAATTATCGGCTTCTATCGCCTTTTGATAGTATTCGTACGCTTGGCGTACTTCATCCGTTTCAAGGTTCACTTTTGAATACAATAAAAACAGTTCTGCGCCCCCCTCCCCTTCATCTATTAATTCTTCCAATACCATTTGTGCTGCCTCAAATTTTTTAAGTGCTACAAATGTTTTGGCAAGGCCTGTTTTCAGCTCATTATCGTTACGGGCATATCCTAACGCTTCGGTATATTCTTCTTCTGCCTCATCAAGCCTGCGGGCATTATACAACGTGCCGCATAGCAGTTTCCGCAACGGCAGGTTTTCGGGAGAAAACTCAAGGGCTTGCCTAAGGCTCTCTATTTGTTGGTTTAAATCCATATCAACTTCAATTTTATAGTTTTTACGGCTATTTTCAGGTTTTAATTTAAAGTATTGCCCTTCGGCAGGCTCCGGACAAGCTCAGGGCAGGCATAGGTAAACAATATACTGCTTGATGTTAAAAAGTAAACGCAATGAAACAGGGTTAGTTGTAAAACCCTAAGAATTTTTCAATCTCTGCCGCCTTATTTGTTTGATTAAGCTGCAACAGCATGGTTTTTAAATCCCCAAGAGCTTTTAGAGCTTTCTTCGTCTCCGTTCTCCCTTCATAATCCGCTATCCCTCCTTTTAAGGCGTTGTAATACCCTGCTTTTTGCATTAGTTGGCTAATTAAATCAACGGTTAGTTGTTCCGCCTCTTTGGAGTGGCCTCCTCGGCTCATGGCTTTTATAAAGTTTATGGCGGGAGACGGATATTTATAATCAACCAAAGAACAAGGAAATGCTTGGTTACATTGTGCAGCCAATTGGCCTGCCGTGCTTGTATCGCTTTCGGCCATTAGCTTTTCAACCGTAAGAGAAAACAAGTTTCTGTAGTGATTTGCGGCTGAAAGAGCGTCAGGGTCGATGTATAGTTTGGGGTTATTATAGCCCGCTAACTGAAACCCTTTTAAAATACCCGCCATTTGATTTGTGTTAAGACGGTTGAAGTATCCTAAACTATCGGGATAACTAATGGGGGCAAGGCGATAGGAAAGCCCCTCTAACCGTAAATACCTGTTAAGCTGTTTCAGGTTTTCGGCCTCGCTTTGTGAGGCAAAATAAATCGGCCGCTCAAAAAAGTTGTTGGCAATCACATCCAGCAACAACAATTCAGCCCTAAACATTGATGAGGAACTGAAAGGGACTTCGAAACGCGATACTCTGTACATTGTATCGTTTGAGGCAATCATTCCCGTTGTTTTTTCAGGGGGCAAATCCATATATAACCCTGATGCCGGTAACTTGCTTCTTTCGCGTCCGTTTGAATACTTGTGCCTGTTATTTTCAGAAGCAGGGGCGGCTAAAAGTGCTAATCCCTCCTCCAGTTTCATTGCGTTTCCGGTAGCCTGTATCTTTACCAGTTCAAAATTGTCGTAAAAGTACTTGTCAGGTGAAACGGTAAGTTTCAATGGTTCCGAGTCAAATTTCTTTTCTGTCAACTCATACGCTGCCCAATCGGTGTTCAATAAATTAGCGTTTACTACCCGAACATCTGTTCTAATCCCTTCTACATTTTGTAAATACCACAGCGGATAAGTGTCGTTATCGCCATACACAAACAAAATGGCATTAGGGGCTAAACTTTGCAGGTAGTTTCGGGCAAAATCGCGGGTAAAACTGCGGCCGCTACGGTCGTGGTCGTCCCAGTTTTGAGCCGCCATTAAGCACGGTGCTGCTAAAAATGCAGCCATTAACCCAATCCAAAGTCCTTTGGGTATCCGCTTTTGAAGGGTTTGCGCCAGCCAAAGTGCGCCCAGCCCAACCCAAACGCTAAATACCTGAAACGAGCCTACAAACACATAGTCTCTTTCGCGGGGTTCAAAGGGCGGGATATTAAGATACAGGCAAAGGAAGAACCCTGTGAACAGGAATAATAAGAACAGTGGCCAAAACCCGTAGTTTTTGGGCGAAGCGTGGAACAAAAATCCTGCAAAACCCAGTAGTAATGGTAGTAAATAATAAAAGTTACGCCCTTTGTTTTTGGCAAGAATGGATGGCAAATTATCCTCGGAGGCAGAGATAGTTTCGTCAAGAATACGGATACCGCTTACCCCGTTACCGTGAATAGAATTACCATGCCCCTGACGGTTGTTTTGGCGGCCTGCAAAATTCCATAAATGGTAGCGCACATACATGTGCAGCACTTGGTATTTAAAAAAGAATTCGAGGTTTTTGGCGAATGAGGGGGGCTTAGAAGGGTCAACTCCTGTCCAGCCGATATACCCCGTTTGACTTGAACCGTCAAAGGTGTTTCCCATGCGGGGGAAAAGGGTGGTGTAAGCGGGGTCAAACTCATACTCATTTTCACGGCCTGTGACCACATATTTGCCTCCCGAAGGTCTCCATGCCTCTTTACCTAATGTAAAGTCTTTTATAGGGGCGTTAAAATACGGCCCGTGTAATAACGAACGACTGCCGTATTGGTCGCGGTTTAGGTAGGAGAGAAACGAATAAGCGTCGGCAGGGGCGTTTATGTTTACGGGTGGTTTTGCCGCTGCGCGAATAGGTACCATAAGGTACGACGAATACCCAACCAGCATAAACACTGCGCACAAAAGGCCAATTTGCAATGCAACCCATTGCCTTTTATGGCTGATAAGCAACAAAATTATAATGAATATGGATATTCCTGCAAAAAACGATACAATACCCCATCCATAAGAAAGGCCGAAACCGTTTACCATCCAGCGGTCAGTATCAGCAGCCCATTGCGGTAGTTTGGGAATGATAACGAATTGTATCAGCAGAAGCATTATCACTCCTAATGCGCTACCCCATATTAAACGCAGCCATTGGAACGGTTTACCGCTCATCACAATTACCAGCACAACGGCAGGCACCACAAGCAGATTAAGCAAGTGAACACCGATTGAAAGCCCTATCGCAAAGGCAATAAACAGCAGCCAGCGGGTTTTATTGTCTTGCGCTTCGTCGTATTTAAGGGCAGCCCAAAACACCAGCATGGTGAAAAAAGAGGAAAGGGCATATACTTCGGCCTCAACGGCTGAAAACCAAAAGGTATCACTAAACGTAAGGGTGAGTGCTGCAATAATTCCTGAACCCCAAAGCACAATGGCTTTGTTTTTTGTAACGGGCAACTGTTCAGGGTTAATCAGTTTTTGTGCAATGCGTATGGTAATAAAGTAGGTAAACATTACGCAAAACGCACTTGATACGGCACTAAGCATATTTACCCAAAAGGCCACGCGGGTTTCATCGCCAAAAGCCAACAAGCTAAACAACCGCCCCAGCATTTGAAAAAGCGGTGCGCCGGGCGGGTGTACCACTTGTAGTTTGTACGATGCGGCAATAAACTCACCACAATCCCAGTAGCTCACATACGGCTCAAGGGTAAGGGCATATACCAGCAGGGCAGCTAAAAATACCAGCCAGCCAATGATATTGTTGGTGCGTGAAAATTTTACCACGCATCAAAAGTAGTAAATACCGCCCTTATAAAGCAAAGAGCGGCTGCCTCAAAAGTCGAGGCAATATGAACCTGTCATGCTGACGCAGAAAGCATCCTGTACAATCTCGTTAACACCACTGCCCTAAGATTCCTCGCTACGCTCGGAATAAAAAAGGGTCGGTCTCAAAAACTGAGACCGACCCTTTTTTATAATCATTCTGTTTTTTATTGAGGGAATTGCTGAATGTATTTCTGCAATTCGTCCACTACTTGTTTTTCGCCATATTTGTTAGCTATTGACGCACAGTTTTGCAGAGCACCCAGCGCATATCGTTTTTCTTCTGATACACCGATGTCTTTTGCTTTTGTGCCTTTGAAAGCTCCAAAGTATTCAAACCTTTCTTTGGCACTCTTTATCAACGCATTCATTAATGAACGGCCTTTTTCTTTCGCTCCGGCTGCGTAGTACAAATCAACCAAGTATACCATGTTATCTGTATAAGGATAATTGTCGTTGGGTATTGCCTTCAAGCAGTGGTCTATCGCAGCTACCGCTTTTTCATTTTTACCTTCGGCAACAAGAGCCTCTGCCAGCCTTCCAAAGTGATTACGCACGTTGTAGGGAACCAATTTTGCTTTGTCGTCCACATACATTGGATATTTCTCCATACCTCCCCACACATACGTATCTACCAACAGTTTGTTAAGCGTATCGGTGTTTACACGGCCGTGTGTGTTTTGTGAGCTTGAAGGGGTTTTAAACGGTACTAAGCGATACACTAAACCACGCATTTCAAAGTAATCGGTTAAGCCCATGTACACATCATTACCTGTAGTCGTGGTAAAGCATATTGGCCTCTCATCCGCATTGTTTGCAATAATATCCAGCAACAACAAACCGTTTTTATACAATGCGTTACCGGGTAAGTCAAACGTCAACTCGTTCACACGGCTAATAGTATCATTAGCTGCCACCCAACCGTTAGCAATGTACTTATCCATATCCACAGAAATTTTAAACTTCTTAGCGGGGATGTATGGAATATACTCAGGCGGATTGTTATTGGTGTTGTAATACATATTTGCCTCGTTGGTGCTTGCACCAAAGGCCATTATGTCTTTCAACTCATAAAATTCATTCGGGTTAAACTTAGGGTTTCCGGGTATGTAGGGTAAGTGTTGGTACTTATCTATCAGGCATTGGTCAACAGAGAACGACAGCTTTATCGGTGCCGATTCATACGCCGCGTTCCTAAGTCCGTTGGCATATTCACCGTCTCCCAGCAAGCTGTAGTTAATTACGCGTACATCGGTACGGTATTTCTCTACGTTCTGGGCATACCACAAGGGGTAAGTATCGTTATCACCGTTGGTGAACAAGATGGCGTTTTTAGGGCAAGAGTTCAGGTAGTCTTTTGCAAAATCAATGGTCATGTAGCGGTTGCTACGGTCGTGGTCGTCCCAGTTTTGGCTGGCCATCAACACCGGCGCTGCCAACAGGCACACAATAGTTGCCGCTCCGGCTGCCGCCATCGGCGATACTCTTTTGCTTAACCAAGTAACTATTGCTAATACTGCAAGACCAACCCAAGTACAGAATACTTGGAACGAACCCACAAATACATAATCGCGTTCGCGGGGTTCAAACGGAGGTGGGTTCAGGTATATAATCAGCACGGCTCCGGTTATCAGGAACAGGATTCCTAAGATAAACGAGTCGCCACGAGCGTTTTTAATGTGGAATATCAAACCGATAATACCCAAAATAAAGGGCAGCATATAGTACTTGTTGCGGCCGCGATTTTTGGTGTAATCTTCGGGGATGTTGCTTTGAGGGCCAAGACGAGCCTCATCAACAAACGGAATACCTGAAATCCAGTTACCGTTTACCAAGCCTATCATACCCTGCTCATCGTTTTGTCTTCCGCTAAAATTCCACATAAAGTAGCGGAAATACATCCAGTTCATTTGGTAATCAATAAAGAACTTGATGTTGTTTTTATACTTAGGCTTTTGCTTTTCGCTCATGCCGCTCCACATACGGTATCCTTGCGCGTGGCTTGGGTCGTTGTGGTCATAAATACGTGGGAAGAATATTTGGTCTTTATCCTTGTAAACAAACTTGTAGTTTTGGCCAATCACCGCATACTCATCGCCCATACGACGGTAGCGTTTTGATTTTTCCTCAAACGTATAGTCTTTTCTTTCTACAGTAAAGTATGGGCCGCGCAACAACGGACGGTCGCCGTATTGCTCACGGTTCAGGTAATACACAAGGTTAAAGGGGTCGTCGGGGTTGTTCATGTCAATAGGAGGATTCGCACGTGAACGAATCAACACCATTGTATAAGAAGAGTAACCGATGATAATAAATGAGAAGCATAGCAACATGGTGTTGAAAAACACCTTGCCCCTGCGGCGGGTATAAATTATTCCGTAAACGGTGGCGGCAACCAACAGTGCCATAAAGAATAGCGCACCAACACCAAAACCCATGTTAAGGCTGTTTACAAAGAACAAATCGAATTTTGATGCCAATGAAGGGATACCGGGTATAACACCCAATTGTACAAATACCAGTATAACACCACCCAATAAGCCGGCAAGAATAAGCCCCTTACGAGTAATTGTTCCGTTATAGCGGCGGAAGTAATACACATAAACAATTGCGGGAATAACCAACAGGTTCAATAAATGGACGCCTATTGCCAAGCCTATCAAATAACCGATAAACACCAGCCATTTGTCGCTGGTGGGGTCGTCTGCATTTTCTTCCCATTTCAAAATGGCCCAAAAAGTAATGGCCGTAAAGAATGATGAAGCAGCGTACACCTCTGCCTCTACTGCTGAAAACCAAAAAGTATCGCTAAAAGTAAGCGTAAGTGCTGCTACCAAACCCGCACCCATAATGGCTATAGTATGTCCCATTCCGGGTTCTGCAACGGTTTTTTGTACCAGTTTGCGACCAAAATAGGTGGTAATCCAAAACGTGAACATTACGCAAAACGCACTTGAAAGTACCGAAACCATGTTTACCAGCGGGGCAACCATTTGCAGGTTGTCGCCTGCAAACAATGAAAAGAAACGGCCTATTATCAAAAACAGGGGTGCGCCCGGCGGGTGCACTACTTGCAACCCGTATGATGCTGAAATAAACTCGCCGCAATCCCAAAAGCTGGATGTTGGCTCCATGGTTAGCGCATAAACGGCAAACGCCGCCACAAACGACAACCAACCGAAAATGTTATTTATCTTTTTGTAATTGTTCATGTCTTAGTTCTAAGCGGAAAGCAATATTAATTTTTTGCAATTACGAATATATCCCAAGTTTTATCAAGGTTATCTTTTTGTAAAAAGAAATCAGACGTATTTATGTCGGTCGTTTGCTTATTCTCTTCCATCAGGTTGCGGCGCATCATGCTGGTGAGCAAGTTATAAGGAAACGCCAAAACTTTGCCGGGCAATATTTTGTGCAAGCCTAATATATCCCACTTCATAATGCTGCGTACCCACTTTGCATTTTCTTTGTAGTATTCGTTTACGCGGTCGTTGCCTTGCAAACCTATCATTTCTACATCGTTAAACACTTTGCGGAAATCCGCCTCCATTCCGTCAAATGTGTATTCGAACACGTGGAACGGGTTACGTGCCAACGACATTTTAGCATTAACGGTGGTGCACAAAAACACTCCGCCCGGTTTCAAAATGCGCTTGGCTTCTTTTATAAAACCCAACGGGTCGTTCAAATGCTCAATAAACTGAAACGCCGTAACCACGTCAAAACTGGCATCGGGCAGTGTAATAGGCGGCACGGTGCAGTTAACAAACTCAAGGTTTGCAATGTGTGCATTATCCTTTTTGTTTTGTTCTACGGTTTCTACACTGTAATCTACCCCAATGGCACTTTCGGCAAACTTTGCCAAGTGTATGGTTCCGTAGCCCGTACCACAGCCTATATCGGCTACGCGCTTGCCTTTCACAAACTCTTCAGCCCATTCATAAGCATAAAAGCAGCGTTGAACGGTTACGTTATTTGAAGGCTCGAAACTCGGCCTTTCCCTATCGTGTATCTTAGCCATAAATTTTCTCCAAACGGCAAAAATAGCAAAGATTTTAAGCCTGCCAATAGGTATGCCTTTTCATTGACCTAAAAACACATAGCTTAACGTTTGCTAAACCCGCCCTTAACAACCCAAGATGGGCAAATTGAACATAGTGTTGCTTTTGCATTATACACGCAAGCACTCCCCGCGTTCAAAAAAATAATCGTTGTTTTCTACGCTTTGTTTCCCTGTCATTCCGAAGCGCAGCGGGGAAACTTGTTGCAAGTGTTAACAGCGCGCTACAA
Organism: Bacteroidia bacterium; assembly: GCA_035906255.1. Classification (GTDB taxonomy): domain Bacteria; phylum Bacteroidota; class Bacteroidia; order UBA8524; family UBA8524; genus SB11. The sequence goes on along the minus strand of JAMIFM010000029.1, from coordinate 279,961 downwards.
GCGGCTTCCTACGTCAGCATCACAATATTTATTCGGTACACAAAGTCGCAATAAAAAAGGGGCTGTCTTAAAAGACAGCCCCTATATCAACTTTTAAAAAGTAGTTTATTATTACTTGATGATAACAAACTTGTGAGTACCCATAGCAGTAGGAGTGCTAATGTTTATGAAGTACACGCCATTGTTAAAGTCGCCGGTGTTTAGGCTTAGGTTTTGACGACCGAAGGCGTTTTCAACTTCGTAAGCATTTACAACAGTTTTGCCTGTAATATCAGTAACTATGATTTTAACATTTTCCATAACGGGCATGTTAAACTCAACGTTCACTGTGTTTTGTGCAGGGTTTGGATATACAAGAGCTTCTACTTTACGTGCAACTTCAGGAACGTTTACAACAGTAATGTTGATGGTTGTGCTGTCGTTTCCGCAACCTGAGAACGCGATAAGTTTAACCGCTTTAGCTCCGTCTGAAGGGAAAGTATAGGTTGGGTTTTTAGAAGTATCGGTATCACCGTTACCAAAATCCCACAAATACTTGTCAGCATTCAATGATGAGTTGGTGAATTTGTAAGTGTAACCACCAAACTGCACGGCTCCGTTACCTTGTGCTGTAGCTTTTACATAGTTGATAGCTGAGTTGTAAGTTTCGCTTTGTGGATCCCACTTAGTCCAGCAATCAGTCCAAGTATCGTTTTGTGCAAATGCACCACGGTAAGTAGTAGTAGTAAAGAATGCGTTTTGCAATTTAGCATCAGTAAAGCTGGCACCAGCCAACAAAGGTGATGTTGCGTTAGGCTTCAAATCAGGGTTAGCAAATGTATAAGGATCGTTCAAACGCAAATCAGTTGAAAGAACAACAGTATCGTTATTGAAGCCTGTGGTTTTTACCCAAGTGTTAATGTCAAACGCCGCAGTGTTGCTACGGAAGTTTCTTGTGAAACCGGCCATAACGTTGTTTTTGAATGCAAGAGTACCGTTGGTAGCGTTGGTTGATGATGCTGCACCATCGATAAACAAACCGTCAGTGTAACCTGCAAATGCAGAGTTAAATACTGAAGTAGCAGAGTTACGACGGATTTGCAAAGCACGAACGTAGTTGCTGTTGATTGATTGACCGGCAATTGCACGGGGACCAACAACAGTAATGTTTGAGAACACTGGTGATGTTTGAGGAGTGTTGCTTGAACCTGCTGCATCGTTATCAGATTCAAATGACGCAGATGACGCAGAACCGGGATCAGCGATAGCGGGGTCGCGCAATACTACACCAAATTGTATTTTACCGCGGAAACCGAAATCAGTATCAAAATCATCGTCCCATCCACGGTTACAGATAAGGTATTTACCATCAACAGTACCGCCAAACCACTCGTAAGAATCGTCAAACGCTTCGGTTACTTGTACGTAGCTTATTTTTGTTCCGCTACCTACACCACCCATAGTAAGTGAGTTAATCTCTTGGTTAGGGTTCAAAGGAACACCTGCAAATTCAATACGAACATATTTCAATTCGCCTGAGTTATCAGCATCGTCGTTACCACCGTAAGTGCCTTTAACGTCAGTAATACCTTCTACGATAGCTGTACCGCCGGGTACGTTAATAGTTGCTTTACCCAACAATACTACACCACCCCAGCTACCGCGTTTACGGCTACCGGCAGGTTGGTTTGATGTGAAAACGATAGGTTGAGTTTTGGTACCGATAGCAAATAGTTTTGCACCGCGAGTGATAACCAAAGTACCTTTAGTGGCAGAGTCACCTTTGATAATAGTACCGGGTTGTATTGTTAATTCAGCGTTGTTTGTAACAAACACAATGTTTTTCAATTCATAAATTTTGTCGCTGGTCCAAGTAGTGTTGGCAGTAATATCACCTGCAACAACAACAGTTTGAGAAACCAATGAGGTAATTTGAATTGATTTAGTGATGGTTTTAGGAGCACAGTTACCGTTACGAACCACCAAAGTAATGTTGTAAGTACCGTTTGAGGTGTAAGTATAAGGTGCTGGTGATTGAACAGTAAATACGTCGTTTGTGCTGTTAGGGTCACCAAAATTCCAAGAGTATGAAGTAGCGTTAGTAGAGTTATTAGTAACTGATACTACCGCGCCGTTTACGTTTACAGTAAAATCAGCAGTAGCAGTATAGTTAACACCAGCGGTATAGTTTTCGTTTTGAGCATCCCACTTACACCAGCAATCAGCCCAAGTGTCGTTTTGTGAAAACGCACCACGGTAAGCAGTAGTTGAGAAGAAACCACCTTGTAGTTTAGCATCGGCAAAACTTGCACCTGTTAACGCAGGAGAACCAGTGTTTGGCCTTAAATCAAGGGCGTTAAAAGTAGTTTGGTTAACAACGTTAATATCTGAACTGTTAGTTACGCTGTCGTTTCCTTTTCCGGTAGCATAACCCCAAGCATACGCATCAAAAGCACCTTGGTTAGTATAGAATTTTTGGTTGGTTGGGATACCTGCAAACAAGGTGTTGCGAACATCTAAGGTTCCGGCCGTAGCGTTAGCAGCAGCAGCAGAGCCGTCAATCATAATACCGCGAGGGTAACCGCTAACTACAGAGTTGAATAGTGAAAGCGCTGTGTTACGACGCAATTGTGCCGCACGAACGAAGTTTGAGTTGATGGTGGTTGAAGACGTTTGCAATGGCCCGATAACAGTAATGTTTGAAAAAACAGGAGCTGTTTGAGGAGTATTGGTAGAGCCTGTACCATCGTTGTCTGATTCAAAGAAAGAAGAAGAACCTGAACCCGGGTCAGCAATAGCTGGGTCGCGAACTACAACACCAAACTGTACTTTACCTGTAAAACCAAAGTCAGTATCAAAATCATCATCCCAACCACGGTTAGCAATCAGGTATTTTGCGTTTACAGTACCGCCAAACCACTCGTAAGAGTCGTCAAACGCTTCTGTAACCATAATGTGTGAAATTGAAGTTTTGCGGCCAACTCCGGCCATAGTAAGTGAGTTAATCTCTTGGTTAGGGTTCAAAGGAACACCTGCAAATTCAATACGGATGTATTTCAAAACACCTGATGAATCATCATCATCGTTTCCACCGTAAGTACCTTTAGCATCGGTAATACCTTCTACTTTAGCAGTTCCGCCGGGAACGTTAATTTTAGCATTACCCAACAATACCAAACCACCCCAGCTACCGCGTGTACGGCTACCGGCAGGTTGGTTGCTTGTAAATACAATCGGCTTCTCTACTGAACCTAAGGCATATATTTTAGAACCGGGGGTAATAACCAAAGTACCTTTGGTGGCAGAGTCACCCATAATAACAGTACCGGGCTCAATAGTAAGGGTAGCGCCGCTGGTAACGAACACAATGTCCTTTAGTTCGTACTTGTTGTTTGCAGTCCATGTGGTATTAGTAGTAATGTCTGAATCCACTACTATCTGACCAAACATGAAACTTGCAGCAAATACGGCAAGTAAAGTAAAAAGTAATTTTTTCATGTTTTTGTAAATTTTTCTTTGGGTACAAGATTAGAAGCCCCACTTTGTGTGTATGTTAAAACTGGGTTAAAAGAATGTTAAATGGCTTTTTATGTAATCTGCAACTTATTGGTAAACAAGCGTATAATAAAAAAGCCCCTTGAGTAAAGGGGCTTTTAAAATCTTTTTTTGTTACTGTGCGTTAACGTTGTCTTAACGTAAGCTGTATGATACACCAAAGCTAATGGTTCGGCCTTGTGTGTATGAGGTAAAGTGAATGTCCTCGTTGCTCTCAAAACTATCCATTTTTCCGTTCTTATTACGGTCTTGGTAGAAGATTAGCTTTTGAGCCAAGATGTCCGATACGCTAAGTTTCAAATCCAGCCTGCCAAATTTGCGACTTACTTGCAAATCCCAAACAGTACGAGGATTTTCCCACAAGTGAGGGAACAAACCTGCATCACCCGTACCCACAAATACTATACGACGACCCACGCGGTTAACTGACGTTGCAATCTGCAAGCCTGATTTTAGTTCTTTCATTTGTGCACCCACGTTTAATACGTATGGTGATTGACCTTGCATAGGGCGGCTTTTTTGTGTAGAGCTGGCTACGTTGCTCAAATCCACCTCGCCTATTATGTAGGCAAAGTTTCCAAACAATACAAAGTTTTTAAAGAACTCGCTGTTCTTCTTAATAAAGCTAAGGTTGCGGCGGGCTTCAATTTCAAGTCCGTATAAGGTTGCTTTGGGGGCGTTTTTATACGACGCGTTAAATGAACCTGCACCCGCATTGGGGATAATAATTCCCTCAATTGGGTTTGTAAAGTCTTTATAGAATGCTGATACTGAAAGCAGTTGGCCTTCGCCGGGATATATTTCGTAACGAAGGTCGAAGTTATTTATCGTAGCACGCACCAATGAATCAAAACCGGTTACTACGCTAAAGTTGTTGTAATCAAAGAAACCAAAGGGGGCAAGCTCTCTAAACTCAGGCCTTGAAACGGTGCGGCTGTATGATGCACGGATGTTGGTGGTTGCCGACATTTCGTACGTTAAGTTGATAGAGGGTAATGGGTCGGCATTTTCTTTACCAATGCTTACCGGCTCACCTGAACCTTGTTTACGCGAATCCAAACGTTGTACAAAACTCTCGTAACGAACACCCCACACCGCCCTAATCCTGCGGCCTATGCGGTTATCAAACATTATATAGGCTGCACGCAAATCAGAACTTGCAGAATATTTATCGTTAGGGTTGGTGGCTTCAGCCATCAAAAACCCGCCACTGTTAATATTCTCAGGTGCAAATATTTTATCAACCGGTAAATAAAAGCGAGGGTCTAAACCGCCAATGTTTGCGGTATATCCGGTAAAACGGGCATCAAAGCTACGGCTACGGGTTTGGAAGTATCCGCCCACCTTCATCTCGGTTTTTACGCTGCGTATTTGCTTTAACGGAATTAACACATCACCGCCAACGCTGGCAAGTTCTTCTTTAAGGTGTTGGAAAAAGCGCGCGCCAAAACGCTCGCTGGGAGCAGGGCCTAAGAATACGTTGTAAGTACTGTCAGGCGCGGTGGTTCCTTTTTGGTACTGGATAATACGGTAGTTGGGTATATCGCGTTGGATATTGTTATATCCGCCCGTCCAAGTAAATTTAATTTTGTTTTGGGGGAAGAAGTGCTCGCCCGTAAGCTGTGCTGAATAAATATGGTTTTGGGTATAGAAATACGATTCTGCTTTTTGGTTTTGGTCAGCATCGTAGTTAATTCCCCAACGGTGTATGGTTTGGTCTTCAGCGTTTACGTTGTATAAGTTCTTCAACGATATTTTGTGGTTCTTGTTGAATTTGTACGACAAGTTCCACAGTGCTCCCCACAATACCTCGGTAATGTATTGGGTATCGTTAACGTCTAACAACAACTGGTTGTCGGTACTTTCTACCAAACGTTGCTGACGGCGTATTGGGTTGGTTTTGTATGAATGGCTGTAGCTAAGGCCAAATACACTTGCAAACTCAGCGTTTGATGAATCCCTTTTAATTATCTGCCCCATCGAGAACGAAAGACTGGTATTGGGCATAGCTATCAGTTTAGAGCTACCCCAATCGTTTTTAAACTTTTGCGAGTTGGCGGTTGTTTTTTCAAACCTGCCTAAATTGTCTTGCTTAAGCCCTTCGGGTAACTTACGGGCATTGTCAAAACCTGCCCAGTCCATGCTTCCGCCGTTGTAATCAAAGAAAGTCTTTCCTGTTGTAACGGTATTGAAACCGGTGCTAAGCGAAAAGTTATAGTAGTTGGCCGCAGGAAAATCCCTTGTGTTCAACTGTATGATACCACCTGAAAAATCGCCGGGCATATCAGGGGTTGCTGCTTTGCTTATCACCATATTGTCTAACATACCCGCGGGGATAATGTCAAACGAAAATGCGCGACGGTCAGGCTCAGTACTTGGCAGTGGTGCGCCGTTCAGGTACGCGGTATTATAACGGTCGTTCAGCCCGCGTATTACCGCAAATTTACCGCCTTGTATGCTGGCTCCGCTCACTTTTTTAAGTACATCACCCGAGTTGCTCACGGGCGATTGCTTTATAATATCGGCAGAAATACCGTCTCCAATTTGAATGGCTGTTTTTTGCTGAACCAAAAGTGCATTTAGCGATTCTTTTTTATACGATGCTTCAACCACTACTTCTCCTACTTCTTCCACCTTTTCCTGCATCGTAATGTTTACCGTTGTGTTTGCGCCTTTGGCAACCACAATGTCGTTAATACGTTTTGTTGAGTAAGACACGTATTTAACCTCTATAGTATAAGTACCGGGGGCTAAATCGCGGATAGCGTAGTCTCCAAAAAGATCGGTCGTTGCAAACTTCCCGTTGCTAAGCACCTGTATGGTAACGCCCACCATTTCTTCTCCGGTCATTTCATCAACCACCTTGCCGGAAATAGTGCCGTTTTGGGCAAACGATGATAATGCCATCAGCATTAACAATAAAGAACCCAGGGTTTTTAATTTCATTATAATACTTTTTGCTGCCGCAAAAGTATTTCTCAACAAATTTTTGCCAGTTAGTGGATTGTTAAGTAAAAGTTAAAGAATTGTTACTTGCTTTTGGCAACGCCAAGCAGCACAATTATTTAAAAGTAATTCCTACTTTTTTTAACACTCTTTTGATGGTGTTTTTGGTCGTTTCTTTCAAATCGGTCTGTATTTGCTTCAGTTTTCCTTCCTCGGGACGAGCCTTAAATACAGTGTCGTGATAGGGAACCGCTCCATCGCGGGTTTGGGTATAATAGTAGCCGTATATGCTTTTGCGGCTTTCGTTTTCGGGCACGTTTATGCGTCCGTAACCGTGGTAGCTTATTTCGTTGGTTTCAAAAATCAGGCAGCGGTTAAACTTCGGCTCGGCTACCTTTTCCATTTTGGTTACATCGGGGTTCCACATTTCCAAACCTCCGCCGTATTCAGTCAACCAATGCTTATTAAGGTAAATAAGTATGTTTAGCCTGCGGTGCAGGTTGTGTTTGCGGTGTATGTTAAAATCAATGTGTATGTCCAAAAAGCTGCCTTTTCCCCCTTGGTGCAGTCCGCGGCCTTCGGCATCGGCGGTCATCACTACGTCTTCTTTAATATTACATACCTGCTGAATCCATTTATACATCTCAGGCGACGACAAATCGTTAATGATTTCTGTGAAGATGGGGTTAAAGTCTTCAATATTGCTGCCCTCGGCCTTTTTCTCATTCAGTCCTTTGTATTTCTTGTTAAACAATTCATACGGGGGGAAGTTGTCAAACGCTGCTGAGGCGATTTCAGGCTTCAAAAAGTCGTCAATAATTATATGGGGGTACGGATGGTTGGTTTTAAACTCGTGCGACATGGCGGCAACGGTTTCAGGGGCTAACAACCTTTCGCTAATATGTTTCATGGTGCTGTTTGTTCTTATTTAGAAAGATTACAAATGTAGTAAATAGGTTGTGTGTTTGTAACGCAACCCGTTTGCATCGGTTTAATTTAATACTTTCTTAAAAGTATGTGCTGATTGGCTGTTAGCAGGTTCCGATAGATGCGGTTAATGGGGTGCTGCTCCATAAGGGCACTCATTCCTAAATGCGAGAAAATATTTGAAGTTATTTGGGGCACCCATGCCGATATGGCCAATACCGTTTCAGTGGCTTCAATCATTAATGCCTCGCTAATCCCTTCCCCGCCCAAGTGGGCTTCCCAAGTGGCGTTAGCTGATTTATGAAATGCCACCGCGTGTTTTTCAACACTAATGCGGGCTTTGTTTAACTGTTGCTTTATGGTTTTGCTTCGTTCGCTATTGTCGGCGTGCTGCTCGGCGTGCCTTTCCGCTTCTTCAACAAATGCGCGGTATAACCCTAATACAACTGCACCAAACGAGTATTGTGCAAATAACATGAACGGAAAACTATATACTTTGTAATCGGTATAGCTTATCGGCGGTTTTGATAAATCAAACACCAACTCGTCAGGTACAAACGCATCTTTTACTATTATGGTATGACTTTCAGTGGCTTTTAGCCCGAAAGAATCCCAGTCTTTCACAACTTCAACTTGTTCGGGCATAAACGTAAACGCGTTTACGTTGCCGTTTTCATCTGCTGCCGTAGCAGTATAAAAGGTGGCCGTTTCTGCCCCGCTGCAATATTTCCAGCTCCCGTTTACTGTATAGCCTCCGCTTGTCCTTTTTGCAGTGCCGCTGTGGCCGCTGCCGGCCAACACCGCTTTTTCTGCAAAAAACAGCTTTTTAACCGTTTCTTTTCCGTAGTAGCCTGCAAAGTAGTTGCCTCCACTGCCTATTGCTGCCAGCCAGCCGATGTTGCCGTCAATATGAGCGCATTCTTCAAATATTGTAAGTGCTTCGGGCAATGTTGCTTCGGCTCCACCCTGTTCTTTAGGAACAAACTGTTTCAGCAGTTTGTGTTTGTATAGCAATTCCAAAACCGACTGCGGCAGCCGTTTGTTTCTTTCAGCTTCAACAGCCGTTTGCTTTATCTGCTCTATTTCTTGGGGTAGGAACGCTATCATTGTTGCAACAACGGGTTTTATTTTTTCTTATACAAAACAAAAACGACTAATGGCTTCTTTGCCTAGCACATTCATACAACAGCATTCCCGCCGCTACCGATACGTTTAACGATTCTATCGTGCCCGTCATAGGTACTTTCAGCAGGGTATCACATCGTTTTAAATATTCGGGTGAAACACCTTCTTCTTCGTTGCCCATTAACAATGCCAATGGAGTTTTTAGGTCTGCCTCCCAACTGTTTATCGCTCCTTTTTCTGTAGCGGCAGCCAATTGCAGGCCTGAGTCGTGCAGATATTCAAGGGCGTTTTTAAGGTTATGCGTGCGACAAACCGGTATTTTCATTAGTGCTCCGGCACTGGTTTTAATCGCGTCTTCGTTAATGGCAGCAGCCCCTTTTGAAGGTATCAGCAGAGCGTGAACGCCCATGCACTCAGCCGTACGAGCCAATGCGCCAAAGTTGCGCACGTCGGTAATGCGGTCAAGCACCAACACCAATGGGGTTTCTCCCCGCTCAAAAACCTGCTGCACTATTTCATCCAAATATTGATATTCTACCAGCGCAGCATAGGCAACCACACCTTGGTGGTTTTTGTTTCGGTCGGCTACTTTAAAAAACCGGTACTGGGGTAATATTTGATGGGGAATGTCTTGCTCTTTCAGCATACGGCGCAGTTGGGTTACCAACTCTCCCCTTGCGTTTTCTTCAATATAAACCCTGTCGATTGTTTTTCCTGCCTCAATAGCTTCAATCACGGGTCTAACACCATATAGTACCTGTTGTTGCATGTGTGTAAATGCGGTTGTGCCGCAAGCAGCAAAGTTCGTAAAGTTTTTGGGATTTGTTAGAAAACGAGCGTTTCTATCCTTCGATAGGTGCCAATTATATACTCAGCGAAAAGATTTCTTCTTGTGACGGGGCTTTTAAAATCCTGCGTTCCTTAGGAAAATAATTGTTGGTTCGGTTACCAAGGTTTTTAAAAAACCCAAGTCCTGCGCCTTGATAGGTGGCCAGTTTCCAGCCTTTGGTACCACTATCATCTGTAATGGGGTCTTTGCGTAAATACTTTACAGCTTCGGTTATTTCCAATTCATAGCTTGCAAAAATTTCTTTATTGCGGATAATAGAGTTGGCCAAACCTTGCGCAGGAAGAAGCTCACCTTTCATCAACTCTCCTGTTTCTGTCCCAAACGAAACAATGTATAGTTTTTCTGCCAGCAGGTTCAACTCTTCATCATAATGTGCCGGAAACCCGCACCACATAGTGTTGCGCTCGTAAAACGCCAGCGGATATTCTGCGCTAAAGTGTTTGGATAACTCTGCCCCTATTTTTCTTGCAGCAATAAATAACGGTTTCTTAGTTCTTGAGAGGCGGCTTTCTTCTTCGCCCTTCTTTTTAAGCACAGCGCAATAAAAACCCTCTGCTTTTACCAAATGGGGATAAAAACGGTATCCGATACTGCCCTCAACAATACCCGTTTCTTCGGGAAGTTTAAGCCTCACTTCTTCAAGCCCAAATTCATTGCACATCCACTCCACGTTATGTTCGTTCTCTTCAGGGGCATGGGTACAGGTAGAGTATATCAGATGGCCGCCTTCTTTCAGGGTTTTTATCGCTGATACTAAAATACGCTGCTGACGCTGGCTACACAGTTGTACGTTGGCTTCGCTCCATTCTTTTACAGCGTCGGGTTCTTTGCGAAAAAGCCCTTCGCCGCTGCACGGGGCATCGCAAACTACCACATCAAAAAACCCTTCAAGGGATTCAAAATCTTTTGGGTCGTTATTAGTAACTATGGTGTTAGGGTAGCCCCATTTTTCAAGGTTTTCGCGCAAAATGCCTACGCGTGTTTTTATCACTTCGTTAGCTACCAATAAACTTTCCGACGAGATGTTACTCACTAATTGAGTGCTTTTGCCTCCCGGTGCGGCGCATAAATCCAATACTTTTATAGCCTTGTTTTGCGGATTGATTTGTTGCAGGGCAAAACCTGTGAACATACTTGCTGCTTCCTGCACATAGTATGCTCCGGCTTGAAACAATGGGTCGAAAGTAAAAACAGGACGGGTTGGGAGGTAGTAACCGTCAGCACACCACGTTACTTTTGGGTAGGATAAGTGCGTGCTTATCTTTTTTGGGTTTACCCGCAACGATACAGGCGCATCGGCTCCAATAGCTGCTACATAATCGTTATACCCGTTTTGCAACAACTGTTGCATCCGGTTTGAAAACGGCGCGGGTAGTTCCCTTGTCATGCGTCAAAGTTACCGCCAATTATATTCATCTTCTACGGGTGCTTCTTGCTTTTGTTTCTTATCGTACTTTTTAATCAGCTTTTTAAACTGTTTGTTTTCGCTCAAGCGTTCAAAATTATAATCCATTGCAAGCGTACTTGCCCAATACCCTTTTTCGAGGCTTTTTTCTAACCACGTCAATGTTTTTTCTGTGTCGCCTTTATAATTAAACAAAAGAGCGATGTAATACGCCATATCAGACAACCTGTAATCATTCGGCTGAGAGGGTTCGCAAGCCAAGTACAGTTTCTCACACACCGCTTCTTCATCCTTGTACAAATAACTACTGTTGTCTTTTACGTAATAAACATACTCGTAGGCAAGGTTCAGGTCTTTGCGTTCAAATGCGGCTTTTGCCAAAATAGACATTGCTGTGTCTATAAAATGTTCCTGACTATATCGCGCGCTTTGGAAAAAACTTAAAAACGTTCCTGAAAGTGTCTGCGGGTCTTCTTCTATCACTCGTAAGTACAGCGTGTACGCACTGTCGTTGTTGCCCTCGCTAAGGTAAATGTCGGCAAGTTCTAATGCAGCTGAAATGTCTCCGTTCTTGGCGGTTAACAACCGTTCTTTGGTGGCAACAAGCTCTATTCTGTCAAACTCTTGCTGAATTTTATCGTTTATCTTTTCAATTTTATACTCTAAATAGTTGGTTGTGCTACTGATGTTGGTTGCTTTTTCATAATAATATAGGGCACTGTCCCATTGGTTACTGTAATAAAATATCTCACCTACATTAAAATACGGATAGTAAAAATTACTGTCGGCAGCAATTCCTTTTTTGAAGGTGATGAGAGCTTTCGTGGTGTCTTGGTTATTCAGGTATATTAATCCAAATTCATTGTAATAGTCAGCATCAGCTTTGCCGTGTTTCAAATAGCGGCTCATTGTTGCCTCTGATAGTGCCAAGTCCATTTCTGCTTCTGCTGCGGCTTTTGCAGAATACAGGTATTTGTCCGCAGGTTTATACTGAATTGCCTTTTCATAGCTTGCTACTGATTGATTCCAGTAGTTTAGCCTTTCACCCAGTTTGTATTGGTATAGATTGCACTTTTTAAGGTATAGGTCGCCTAAGGCGCGGTGCGCCACAGATTCTGTTGAGTCGGCATTTAATGCTCTTAACAGTGCTTCCTCTGCTTTTTCATAATAGCCTTTCTCAAGGTAATGTTTGCCAATGTTACACAATGTAAAGGCGTTGTTTGAATCGAGACTGTATGCCTTTTCATAGTAAACCAACGCAGAGTCTTCTTCGCCCTGCTTCTCATAATATGCACCAATGTTGTTAATAATATTGGTTTTTTCAGGGGCTAACTCGTGCGCCAACTTGCTGTAAAATACAGCACTTGGATAATCATCCCTGTGTTCTCCGTAATGGTAGCCCAGTTTAAAGTAAGCTATTGCAACGGGGTTTTTCTCTATCACTTCGTTAAGGAGTGTTTCAACGCTGTCATACTCTTCAAGTTCGCTGTAAACATCTGATATTCCAATAGTGGGCATACTCCAGCGGGGTGCAATGCTGTGGCTTTTGTGCAGGTACACCAATGCTGAATCATAACTTGTCATATTGTACAGCAGCCTGCCTTTTAAAAATAAGGGCAACGGATTGGTTGGAAACGCCGCTATTGCACTATCCATCATCTTTATTCCGCGTTTCCAGTCGTTAGGTTGGTTAGAAGCAAATATTCCTGCCGCTTCCATACACTGGCGGGTAAGTTTTACTATGGGTGAGTTGGGGTCGTCGGCAGCCATCAAGCTGCGGGCCTTCCGAAGTTTTTCTACTCCCTCTTCGTAAAAATCACGCTTGGTTTTATCGCTCATTCCCCACTTATCGTTGTAGCTGTAAAATGCGTTAATAGTAATTTGTGCGTCGTTCAGCAGAGCCGCTTTCATATCCTCGGTGGCATCAAAAACACCGGGGCCGTTTTTTCCCGCACGGTTTTTAAATGCAGTATAATAATCCCATGCCGATTTTCCTTTGGGCGATGTGAGCTTTTTATTATCCAGTGCATCATAAAATTTGTTGTACAAATCTTTTAACACGCTGTCGCTTGTTTGAAGGGAGCGAATTGCCGAGCGGCCTTTGCTTGAGGCCAGTTTAATGGTGTGTTCCGAAGCTGCCATTTTTGCAATGGCATTTTGCTTCACCGCGTCGTTAACTAATACAAGAGTTGCGTTTTGTTTTTCGGTACAGCAATATTGCGGGCTTTGACGAAACGCTTTTCCGGTAACGGCAATCAAGTCTTCATCGGTAACAACGGTGGCTTCTTCAACATTGCGCTGCACATAATCATACAATTCGCGCACGGTTACTTTGCCGTCAGGAGGCCGATTGTCGGCCAAACCTCGCAATCCGTTCATAAAAAAGTATGAAAAAACACCTCTGCCTTGTCCCCACGAGTCGCTTTCTTCTGATTTTTCATCGGCGGCGCAACTGATAAACTGAATCTCGCCGCTGTTTTGCTCCATGATTTTATTCACGTAGGCTTTTGTACCCTCTTTACTTCCCGCCAATTCGTTGGTGCGGCAGGCATCGGTTACCAATATTACATTGGCTTTTTTATCAGTAATTATTTTACGGATTTCGTCTTTGATAAAATACACGTGTATCACTCCGCCGCCAAAAGCATACAGGCTGGGGTCTTCTACTGGCGGTAAATCCGAAGCCAGCAAAAAGGCCTGTGCTTCGCCGTTCGCGTCTCCGTGACCCGCAAAGTAAAAAAAGAAGGTACTGCCCTCTTCCATACGGTTTTTAAGCTTCAACAACTCTTTGCCCACATTGGCCGAGGTAGCATTTTTGTTGAGCAACAATCGTACGTTGTTAGAATCAATGCCTAACGCCGATTCCTTTACCAAAAAATCGTAAAAGTCTTGCGCGTCTTCGTCGGCGTAGTTCAAATCGCCAATGTTTTCGTAATCCGAGATGCCGATAATCAAGGCGTATATTTTGCCTTTGCCGTTTATGGCATCCGGTTTTTGTTTGATAAGCTCTATCTGTGCTTGCAGTTGGGTAAGCAAACACAGGGCAGCTATAAAAAACAGGTTTTTTTTCATTGTACTTAGTATTGTTACGCTACCCACCATTTGCGGGCTTCTTCAAATTTTCCGGCACGTGCCAGCCAGCTGCTGTAAATTATTTTGTATTCGTTTGCGTAGTTTGATTGGGTCATTGCTTTTAAAAAGTAATCACCGGCTTCGTCCATATAACCCGCCTCTTCAATTTTAGTAGCTGCTTTAACAGCATCTAAGGGTGTTTTTGCCGATTTTTCAAATTCTGCGGCTACTTCGGCAGTAAACTTTTCTGCTTCTTCTTCTTTTACAATGCTGAATGAATAACGGGCGCAATTGGGTTTTCCTTTCGGGTAGGCTACCCAATAGTAGGTTTTGCCCGCTCTAAACCAAAAAGTTTGTGCCGATAGTGTTAGCGATGTTCCGTTTACGTCCAGTTCCAACAGCTTTGTGTCTTCGTTTTCATTCTCAAAAAAAACAACGGTGTAGGTTACTGTGCCGCTATCCTGAGACCAAGTGAGGGTAATGTTTTCGCTGTGTTTCTTTTCTCCGTAGGCGGGACTTATCATCAACGGACGGGTGCAACCGCTACGGTCAACACCGCCTTTTGTTTGCATATACTCGCTGTGGTAGCTTTCGGCATCTTTGTGTTTTTTGTTAAACTCCTTCCATATAAACTGCAAATAGGCCGAGCTTTCATCCGCAGGTTGTTTCTCTGCCTCTTTTATAAGGTTGTCTATCTTGTATTCGCCTGCTTTGGTAAGTTTAATGGTTTTATAGTTTTTGTGCAGCAAAACCAGTTCTTCCCCCTTGCCTATTTTAACAACCCCGCCTTTATAAAAAGGGGTTTTGGTGGCTACTGAAGTCCACGCTTTGTCGGCCGCTTTGTTTTTAAATTGCACTTTCCCTTTCAGCGAAAAGGCAACAAACTCGTTTTCTCCACCATTGGCTTGCACGGCGAGGGTAAAACATAAAGAAACCAGTATAAGAATTATTTTTTTCATACTTAGCAGGTTTTGGTGTTTATACCTTCTGCACAGCAAAGGTAAATGCTGTGTTTTAAGTATATGTGCACGCTTTTTTTTGATTAATGATGGCCAAAAACGGTATGGTAGCCGTATTTTTCTTTGAGCCATGTGGCAAAACCATCATAAAAATATAATACATCTACCGACAGGGCTATGCCTGCTAATATAGGTGACATATCTATTTTAAGCCCGAATTTTGACAGGAAGAAAAACGACAGGTACACCATTAACACAAAGGTGAGCAGTTGTATAATCTTAGTTACTAAATGGAAGAATTTGTGCTGACGGATATAAAACTTGGTGAAGAAAAACACGTGTATCCAACAAATGATGAAAGCAAGCACCATAGAAAGCCACGAGGGCACTTTGTTTATATACTCCCTTTCGAGTATTGAGCTGATAATGTTTGCGTGGATGATAATTCCGTACATATCTGGAAACGCCTTGCCACTGAACTTGGGATTCATCGGCGTAAAGCGGTTTTCTTCTATCACTTTGGTTTTTAGGTCGGGGCCTAAAAAGCCCATCAGTATTATTTTGCCTTTAAGGAAACTAAAATCTGTGGTGGTATCATCCAATTCATACGCATCAATCACGTGGTATTGTTCTTGCCTACGGCTGTAGTTGATAGTTTCAATGGATTTTTTTCTGTCCTTTAATTCTTTATACGCTGTTGGGTTGTATAGGTTTACAATTTTTGTAGCAAAGGCTTCTTGCGGGGTTTTTGTAAACTCATAAAAGGGTTTAAAGTAGCGTACCGGATAGGTAGAGTCTTTCCCTATAAAATTTATATATCCCCAAGAGTTCTTGTTAATGGCTATTGCGGTAGTGTCAACGTATGTACGGTAGGCATCTTCGCCATACAGGTAGGAGGCCATTACTATGTTGGGGCTTGAGTTTATCTCAGCCGCTAAAGCCGAATCTATAAACGGGTCTTTTTTGCTGCGCAACAATACATCAAAGCCTATTACGGCGGGTTGGTATTGTTTTATCCGCTGTAGCTGCTGCAACAAGCCAAAACGATTGTTATACCCGATGTTTACAATAATGATGTTACTGTCTATCGGAGCTTCTTTTTTTATTTTGGTGAAGTAAATATCACTAAACTCAAAATCCTTTAACCCGTGTTTAAGCGGATCTAATATTTTAAAGTTGAACGGTATGTATGCAAAAAGTGCCATCACAAGGAAAACCCCTATGGTGGCACCAATACTGTCGCGTATAAGATATTTACCTTGCATGGCAGTTTATTTTCTAGGTACGCATTTTACTGAAATTCTTGTAATTGACCAATTAGCAGGGGCTATTAATTCATCGCGGGTTCCTTCGCCAACACCTTTAAGCAGTTGTTCCAAAGGACTTCCTCCCCGTTCTCCTGATTTTTCGCGTACTACCCCCTCTTGCTTAAATATCTCAAGGTTGTTGATAGGTTCGGCACTGGTAAACATCATGTAATTCAATGTTCCTACGCTGTCGCTAATCCTAAAGAGGCGCGCAGCACCCAACGGCGCATTTTGTTTTATCTCAAAGGTTTGTTTGTCAACGGCGGGATAGGTGTTTTCTCCGGTAATGCTGCGGGGGAACAGCAACGTCATTTTTGAGTTTTTATCTATCGAAAAAATATAGACGTAGCGTTTGTTTCTATCCCAATAGGCTTCGTTTACTTCATCCACCGTAAATACAAGACCCATCGTATCGCCGTACATTACTTCAGCTCCGTCAACCAATAGTTGACCGTTTGATGGTTTCCTAAGTGCAAATGAAAACGGGAAACTTCCGTCATCCGGTGGGCTTTGCAGGGTTAACCACGATTTCACTTTGGCAATCCTCAAAATGTATTCTTCTAAGCTATCCGCCAATGATTGTTCAACGCCTTGTGTTTCATTAATTTCAAAATAGTTGGTGCGTGCCGGCATTGAGTAGCTGCGGGTACCGTCGTCGTATTGGCGGTCGGGGTTTACCAAAGCGTACTCTATTTTGCTGTTTTTGTAACGTCCTACCAGCACATAATCCGCATCGGCGGGGTTGTTTACCAAAGTAACTATTGAGAATTTCTTAAACCTGTCTTGCAGTACTTTTGCCAACGTTTGGGTAGCAGGCAGGTTAATAGCAAGGGTTGAATCTATTATCAGTTTGTCGGCTTTCAACTCAGCCCCAATGGTTTCTGGGGTTTTATCAGCATAGGTAACTATCCAGTTGTTCTTATCGTAGTAAACCTCTTGGTACGAAAACGAATTTGCCGATGCTTTGTAATTTTTGTCGCTCAGGCTTTTGGCACTCGCTACCAAATTTTTGTAATCAAACGCACTGTTGTAAATGTAGATTTTCACTGCTGCCGACGCATCCATTACCACGTTGGTAACTTCAAAATCATCGCCGGGTTTCAATCCTTTTGGGTCGCCTTCAATTACTTTTGCATAGCAACGGTTAGGGCCATCAAGACGCACCACCTCAATTTTCAAAATACCCTTATCGGTTTTGCGTTGCAGTTGGCTTTTCGGGTTTAAGCGCGAGGGCATACCTGCTTGCAACACCACTAATCCGTTATCCACTTTTATAACGGGTATCACCATTTTATCGGGTAATTGTGAGCGGTCAACCCCTAAAAAAGTACCGATGCGGCGTTCATCGTTAGCAGCCAAAACAGGTTTTTGGGTAAGGTTGTAATACTCCATGATGGCCTCAATACGGTTGAACAGCTTTTGCACTGTTGAAGTTACCGGCTCATCCCTAAGTACTTTTATCAATGCAAGGGTAAAACCACCGTGTGGATAGCCTTGTTCGTCCTTTACTTCTTTTGCCGGTTCTACGTCGCGGGCGGCACTTATAATCAATGCCCCTTTTTCTTCGGGAGGAGTTGGCTCTGATGCATCTTTCACGTCGCGGCTGTCTCCGGGTGAAAAGCGGGATTTTTGTATTTCAATTCCTCCCCTTGATAATGAACCACTATGACAGCTATCAAATATCGCGGTTACTTTAACTCCTTTTTCAACCAGTTTATTCAGCAAAACCGCCATTTCCTTATCACGGATGTCAAAAACACCTTTGTAAGCATCGGCAGGAACTATAGTCTCGTCTTTTTTATCGTTTTCTTTTGATAGTGAGTTTGTTACCTGCGACCCGTGCCCCGCATAAAAGATAAAAACCACATCGCCTGATTTTGAATCGGCAGCAAGTTTTTCAATGGCCTTGATAATGGCATCGCGGCTTGCAGCTTGGTCAAAAAGTGTAGCTGTATTTTTTTCTTCAAACCCAAAACGGGTAAGCATAATTTCTTTTACCGATAGTGCATCGTTTACACATCCGCTTAAGTTTGGCGGAGCTTCACGACCTGCTCCGGCTTTCTCTCCTTCGGGCAAGTATGTGTTAATACCTATGAAAAGTGCACGTTTGGTTTGCGCTATTGCAACAACGGCACAGGCTATAAACAGGGCTGATAAAAGAACTTTTTTCATTGGCTGGTTTTTCGGTAAAGTGTATGCCATGCGGCTTTTGGCCGCGATTTTTAAATTTATACCTTTTCTACCGCAAAAGGTAAATGATTGCTATACAACTCCTTTGTATTGGTTTAGGAATTTTACGTTGTTTTCTGAGTACATCCGTAAATCCTTCACATCGTATTTTAGCATGGTTATGCGCTCAACGCCCATACCAAAGGCAAATCCGCTATATTCCTCAGGGTCTATACCACAGTTTTTCAATACCGCAGGGTCAATCATTCCGCTTCCTAAAATCTCTACCCAGCCTGTGTATTTGCAAACATTACATCCTTTGCCTTTGCACAAAAAGCAAGTACAATCCATTTCGGCACTTACTTCGGTAAAAGGGAAATATGAGGGGCGGAAACGTACTTTGGTGTCGCTTCCAAATAATTGATTTACAAACGTATAAAGGGTGTGTTTAAGGTCGGCAAACGATACTCCTTTATCCACATAAAACCCATCTACCTGATGAAAAAAGCAGTGGGCGCGGGCTGATATAGCCTCGTTGCGGTACACCCTGCCGGGAGATACCATACGAACGGGCGGTTTAGTATTTTCAAGAACTCGTACTTGTACCGAAGTGGTATGCGTACGCAGTGCATATTCCTTATCCACAAAAAAAGTGTCCTGCATATCACGGGCAGGGTGGTTTTCAGGAAAATTTAGTGCCGAAAAGTTGTACCAATCGTGTTCAATTTCCGGACCTTCGCCCACTTCAAAGCCAAGTTTGGCAAAAATTTCAAGTATCTGGTTTTGGATGATGTTTAGCGGATGTCTGCTTCCAACCGTTTGTTGGGTAGGCATTGAGTAATCGGTTCCATCATCGGTTGATGTCGCACTTTCTTCCAAGCGTTGTGAGGCCTCATCGAATTTTTGCTGAACAAAAGTTTTTAAAACGTTAATTTTCTGTCCCATTTCGCGTTTTTGCTCATTGGGAATTAGTTTGAAGTTTTCAAACAATTTGTTCATCAGCCCGTTTCTCGAAAGAAATTTCAGGCGGTATTCCTCCAGCGAATTTTTTTCGCTAATCTCAAACTGGTCGGCTTCGTTTTTTAAGAGTTCTATTTCTTCAATCATCGGTTCACTTCCGCTTTTTTCAAGTATCAAAGATATTTCAATTCAGTTGATTTTTGAAAACCACCGTTGTCCCCAACAGTAAAAACAAAATATATTTAAAATAATTATGTAGTATATATAGTCTGTGTGGATTTGTAGATAACCTCTGTTTAAAAGGTATTGCTTTTTACTTATTCACTTTTTGCTGACGCATATGTACCGCAGTTAAGTAGTTGATTTTTAACACTAAGTTAAGATATTCTTAACATGCTGATTTCTTTATACAGGACTTAATGTTAATATCCTTTTTGCTCTTTTTTGTGTGCGTGGATGAGGATAAACCCCTATTTATCCTTTTCTGTAAACACACAATTTTTTTCAGCCGGCTGATATGTTAAAAACCCTTTAGTAATCAACAGCTATTAACACTTGTTAACATTAAAACCCGCTATCAATCACTATATCCGTTAAGTCCCAATTGGCGCGGACTTCCGTTGATTGTGAGGTAATAAATACCCTTTCTGCCTGTTGTTTTTTAGCGTAGTTTGCCCCGTCCCAACGGCTGTTTTTATTCGCATCTTCAATCACTTTTATAAAGTAATGGCCGGGTGTTAGGTTGGTATAAGTAATGTTTTGCGTTTTACTAATGTTTTGTTCTTTTACTATACTGTTTTGATTATCAAGTAATTGAACTATAAGTGGATTGCCTGCTTTAGCAGTAACGTTTATAGTAAGGTTACCAAAAGCTGTTGATGGAGCTGTTTTAAGTTGTATGATAGTAGAATCGTTTTCTTGGCCAAATAAGTCTTTAACGGCTCCTTTTAACAACGTTAGCGTGTAGTTTTTATCTTCTTTCCATTTATTGTTCACGTGAAACTGTAATGGGTTTGTACTATCGCTTGTAATGGTAAAATCCTTAATTTCTATGCTATCTTCTTTTAAATGAAATAGTTGTGACCGTATTTCTGTAACCGGATTTGTAAAAGCAACTTGTAAGGGTTTACTAAAATCGTAATTGATACTGTTTTCTTGTGAGGTGAGCTTAAAGTTGTCGTATTGTTTTGAACGACAATCAATTATGGCCGTATCTACTAATGTATCAATTGTTATGGGTAAAATAACTGAGTCTATAAAGTTTATATCAGTATATAACGTAAGAGTATCGCATAATTTACCTGATACTTGCTGAATAAAGGTTGCTTTTTTTGATGCTCCTGTCTCCTCTACAAACAGTTTGCAATTGCTTCCGCTTACTACAATTTCATATTTTCCTTTTGATTTTTCTTTTGAGATTATAACCTGTGGTTTTAGAATACTTGGCTGCGGTGAGGCAAGTAAGCTATATTGTGTTGTTAAGCTGTCTTTGGTATTATAAGAGAGATTTATTTTAGTTGAATAAAAACCTACTTTTTCATTGCTTTCTATTTTAAGGTTTTTATTGACGTCTTCAAAAGCTATTAATTCATACGATGCCGGGCGCAGATAATTAAACTTAAAATTTCCCGCACTATCAGGCCTTACTAAGTAGGCAGGCTTTGTTTTAAATATGGTTGAATCGTCTTTGGTTTCGTACAAACCAACTGCTATATTTTTATCAGGCAATAAGGTAAAAGCATCTTTTACTGTACCGTGCAGTTGTAAGCTGTCAATATAATCACCGGTTGAAAATGTATAAGTTAATCCCTGCAATTGGTTTGCTTCGTTGTTATCTGCTATTGCATTTCCAAAATTAAGGGTGTAGGTAATATTGGATAATAAGGGTTCTTTAAATTCAACTTCTACGCGTTTGCCTACCACTTTTATTTCGGGATTCTTCTCCATAGGCGGCGATATGATGAACTGATTGGTAATATCGTTTAGTACTACAAATTCATCAAATACAAATGCAATCTTCTTTTCTGAAAAGCGGGTAGTATTTGCTGCCGGAATCTGCTTTGTACAAACAGGTGCAGAAGTATCTTTAGGACCACCTGTTGGCGATACAATGCTGGCGCAGGAACAAAGAAAAAGGAGTATAAAGGGGGTTATTTTTGTGCGTAGCATATTTTAACGTTGCTGCGCGAAGATACTATCTTCCGAAATGTATCATCAATACAGAAATATCTGACGGAGAAACTCCACTAATCCGTGATGCCTGTCCTAAGGTATCAGGTTTTATTTTGGTTAGTTTTTCCCTTGCCTCTGCTGAAAGAGAATTCAATCCTTTGTAGTTAAATGTAAGGGGGATTTTTATATTTTCCAGCCTGTTCATTTTTTCTACGGTCTCCACTTCTTTCTCAATATAGCTTTCGTATTTAATGCTTATTTCTGCCTGAAGTTTTTCTTCTTCGCTAAATGCTGAAAGGTAATCAGAAACTGTGCCTATTTTTTCTAAATCAGTAATGTTTATTTGAGGACGTAATAAAAGCTGACCAAGTTTATAGTTTTGGCTTATTTCGGCCGTACCCAGTTCGTTTAATAAACCATTTATTTCAGTAGGTGTAATACTACTCTTTTTAAGGTGTTTAACTATTGCTTCAGATGCTTCTATTTTTCTTTTTACTGCATCATAACGGTCTTGTTTTGCTAAACCAATATGATAGCCTTTTTCTGTTAACCGTATATCTGCATTATCCTGACGAAGTAAAATTCTGTACTCAGCCCTTGATGTAAACATACGGTAGGGTTCTTCAGTACCTTTATTAATAAGATCGTCAATTAATACACCTATATAGGCATCCGCTCTTGATAGAATGAATGGATTTTGTTCTGTAACTTTTAAGTGGGCATTTATACCCGCCATTAAACCTTGGCAAGCAGCTTCCTCGTATCCTGTTGTTCCGTTTATTTGCCCTGCGAAATACAGGTTATCTACCAGTTTTGTTTCGAGTGTGTGCTTTAACTGGGTAGGTGGAAAATAATCATATTCGATTGCATAACCGGGACGGAATATTTTTGCATTTTCAAAACCCGGTATTTGTTGCAATGCTTTTATCTGCACGTGATCGGGTAATGAGGTTGAAAATCCGTTTACATATACTTCTACAGTATCCCACCCTTCCGGCTCTACAAATATTTGATGTCTGTCACGTTCAGCAAAACGGTTTATTTTATCTTCTATTGATGGGCAATATCTTGGGCCTATACCTTGTATAGTACCATTATACATTGGTGATTCATCAAAACCTGTTCTAAGGGTTTCGTGAACGTTTGAATTGGTATAGGTTATATAGCAGCTACGTTGTTTTTGCAGCGGTTTTGTTTCACCACTGTATGAAAATTTAGAAGGAACATCATCTCCTTTTTGTTCTTCCATTGCTTCATAATTCAAACTACGGCCATCTACTCTTGGTGGAGTTCCCGTTTTCATACGTCCGGCTTCAAAACCTAATTCAACCAGCTGTTCTGTAATACCCGTAGCAGATTTTTCACCCATACGGCCACCACCAAATTGTTTAGCACCTATATGTATTAAACCATTTAAGAAAGTACCGTTAGTAAGCACAACTGCTTTTGAGTGAAAAGTCATACCCATTGATGTTACTACGCCCTGTGCACGGTTATCTTTTACTAAAAGGCTTTTTACTGTATCCTGAAAAAAATCAACGTTTGGTGTGCGCTCTAACATTATTCGCCACTCTTGGGCAAATAACCATCGGTCGCTTTGTGCTCTTGGACTCCACATAGCTGCCCCTTTGCTTTTATTTAGCATACGGAACTGTATCATGGTTTTATCGGTAACAATACCGCTATAACCACCCAAAGCATCAATCTCACGAACGATTTGTCCCTTTGCCACCCCACCCATAGCCGGATTACAGCTCATTTGGGCGATGGTTTGCATATTCATTGTAACCAGCAGTACTTTGCTACCCATATTTGCTGCCGCTGCTGCTGCTTCGCAACCTGCATGGCCTCCACCTACTACTATTATATCGTAATTATCAAACATTTGTACTCTTTAAATTAATGTTTCACGTGAAACATTCTACACTTAGTATTATTGTTCTTGGAAAATTGTAAGGAATGAATCCTCTTTTGCTCTGATTATCTTTTCTTCTTTGGCTGTTTTATCGTTAAAACCCAAAAGATGAAGTACCCCGTGAATTATTACACGTAAAAGTTCTGTTTCACGTGGAACATTATTTTGGTTTGCGTTATCACCTACTCTATCTAAACTGATAAACAAATCACCATTTATCTTATCGGTATTATAGTTAAAGGTAATGATGTCGGTATAATAATCGTGATTGAGGTATTGTTTGTTTACTTCAAGTAGGTATTCATCGCTACAAAAAATTATGTTTATATCTCCGGTTTTTTTACCTTCTGCGGTAATGGTTTGTTGTATCCAACGTTTGATTTTTAGTTTATCTTTCAGGGTATAATCAACGTCTTCAATAAAAAAGCTAATCATCGTAGTAAGTGCAGCGTACCTTTAAAATTTAGTTTTCTCTCGTTCAGTCCGTAAACTTCGCAAATATACAAATAAACACCGTCTTGGCAGAGGTTGTTATCAAGGTCAGTACCGTTCCAACCTTCTCTTATATCGATTATGTTTTTAAGAAGTTGGCCGTTTCTTGCATATATCTGCATATTGGTACGTTTGTAATCTATATTGGCTCCAATGGGTAGAAATAGTTTATTCTCTTTTTCAGGTACAAAAGCGTTAGGAAAGTAGATTGTAACATCATCTATCATGCATACCGTATTCGATTGTGATTGTTCTTGCACCCCATATTGGTTTCCCAATTGTTCATTTGCTTCTATATAATAACAAACTCCTGCTATGCCTATATCTAACGGTAAACCATTGTCGCTATATATACTATCAGTATTTACTATCGAAGTTATGTTGTTCCACGTGAAACCTGCACCGAAATCAAAACCCCTAAATACGGAATATTGATTTACTCCAACATCCCAAATACTATATCTGCTCCATTCAAGATTATTTCCTAAATCAGTTCCTTTTACTGTAAGAAAGATTGTTTTTGCAGTATTAGAAGTGTCTAAGTCTTTATCACAAATATCAATGGTTATGAAACGATATTGATATGAATATAAATAAGGCTCAACATCGGTATCGGTATAAACTAATTCTTGAACAATACCGTCGTAGTTTAATTCGGCAGATTTAGTAAATGGGTCATTTCCCTTCTTTCTAAAAATTAAATATTTTTTAGTATCGGATGTAGGGTCACAAAGAAGTTTTAATTCGATAGAAGATGAATCAAGCACTGTAGCATAGCTCAAATAATTACGGGTTGAAAACTTACGTGCTCTTGTAATTATCCTTATTTTATTTGAAGTGCTGGTGAAACCATTGGTTCCGTCTTTAGCCTTTATGTAAAACTCAAGTGTATCACCGTATCCAAAATTTGTGTAACTATGAGATAACTGAGTGTTGGTATTTGAAACTGCAATACTGAAACCACCGTTGCTACCATTACGCACATACACATCATACCCTGATACGTTAGTCCATCCTGCATAAGCACTCCAGTTAAGCTGAATACTTTTACCGCAGTTATCAAAAGTACTTTGTAAAAATACTGTACGGTGAACGGTATTGATAATGCTTTGGTTCCAACAACTGTCAACAGCAGTTAATGTGTATGCCTGAGAAGCATTTGACGGATTTGAAGCAGTATCGGTATAAACGGTGTTTGTTAATGTATCTATAGGTAGATTATTTGCCCCCTGATTTATCCAAACCACATAAGCCATTAAATCAGGAACAGGGTTTGGCCTCCATCCTACTATTACTTTCCCGGTATTTAAATCAACACTTACCGAATCAATGTTAGAAATTCCGGGTTGATTAAAATCAATGGCCAAAGTTCTGGAAACGGATGAATCGCCGTTGCACAAAAATTTATATACAATATAGTAGCTCCACGTGGTAGATATGGTTTTAGCGCCTATGTGGGTATATTGGTTTTGTGCTAGCGTACCAATACTGTCTATTAATTGAAATGGTTGCAAAGCATCTACACGGCCATACACATATATTTTTTGAAAACCTGAACAGCCGTCGGTAATGGGTGACCAAGTAATGTTTATATCATTACCGATACCTTGTGCACACACATGGCGTAAATCGGGAAAGGTTTGGGCAGATAACGATGAAGAAGAGCATAGCATACCCAGCCCAACAGAAAGGGAAACAAAGGGGTTGGTTTTTTTAAACCCCTGCCACCACCTGATAAATATCTTCATCCACAAAATAGGTTCGTGCTATCTGCATCAACTCATCACGGTCGATGTTCTTTAAAAGACGTATGTAGTTGTGGTAATAGTTGTAATCTTGACCAAAATCTAAGAGGGTTTTATACTTTTCTGATACTGCAAAAGCACCATCAATACTACGCAGAAATGATCCTAAACTGTAGTTTGAAAGTATATCTATTTCCTCATCGCTTATAGGCTCATTTTTTAAACGATTTATTTCCTTAAATATTTCATTCACAGTGTCTTTATACACCTCTTTGCGCACATCGGTTTGTATGCCGAATACACCGCAATCAGGATACGAAACTACCGAAGCATGAATACCGTAAGTGTAGCCTTTATCCTCACGAATATTCTTCATTAAACGTGAGCCGAAGAAACCGCCCAACAAGGTTACCAAAATACCCAGTTTAGGATAATCAGGGTGCAAACGGTTAATGGTTTTAAAACCTAATCTTACTGTGCATTGCATTGCATCAGCTTTTGGTATGTGTATGATTTTTTCAGCCGCACTGCTAAAACTATCATTATACACCCAACTTCCACGTACTTCGTAGTTGCCGAAATACTTGTTAAGCAATGAAATTGTTTCAGAAGTATAGGCACCGGAAAGTATTATGTATTTTAACTTTTTGTTTGAGTTATAAAAATTATCTATCTCATTTACATTCAAATATTTATAATCTTCTACTTCAGCAAAATATCCATACGGATGGCCTTCAAAAAGTGCCTGTGTAAATGCTTTGCGGGCTATGTATGAGGTTTTTTGCTTGCTTACTGTAAGGTTCTGTATTTTTACAAACTTGTAAACCTCTAATTCATAGTCAGTAAACGTAGCATTATTAATGTAGTTACTTAATAACTCATATACCTTATCACTGTGCTTGGTTAAGCAAAAATTGGTGATAAGATTATCAGTAAAATGACACGATTTGCTGTTAAAGGCTCCGTAAAAATCAAATTCGTTGGCAATCTCTTCTGAGGTTTTTCCATTAGCACCGGTAAAAAGCAAGTCGCTTGCTGTGGCTGCTACCAAGCGGTTGTTGCCTAACAAACTGCCGGCATCCATTACAAAGTCGGTTTTTATAATCTCCTGCTCGCCACCTTTAAGTGCGTAAACAACTACACCGTTATCAAGTGTAAACAATTCAGGGCTAAGGAAATGTATGTTTTCAACCTGCTGCATTGCAGGTGCTTTGGTTCTGTCAAGCATCTTTTAGTTCTCTTTTAAATAATACAATACTGAGCGGTTTTCGGCCGTAAAAATTTCACGTGAAACAGTTTTAATATCTTCGGCACTCACCTTTCTAAACTTATCCATTTCGGTATTTATCAGGTTAGCATCACCCAAGTATTCATAAAACGATAGGTTCATGGCCTTGGTCAGTATCTCAGTTTCACTGTATGTAAACACTGTTTCTTTTTTATTCTTTACCTTTTCAAGCTCTGCTTCGCTGCATCCGTTTTCAAGCAACACCGCTAATTCATCCAACACGGCCTTCTCCCCTTCCTCAAGGGTTTTTCCTTCAGCAAGATTACCTTGTACAATTATTAAACCTTCGTCGGTACTATCGGTTTGGTAACAATACAATTCCGAAAACATTTCCTGCTCTTTTACCAAGCGGTTGTATAACCGCGACGAAGATGAACCCGAAAGTATATTGGTGATTAATTCGGTAGTGTAATACTTATCATCGCTGCGGTTGCTGCAATGCCAAGCCATGTACAATGCATCGTAAGGCACATTGCCTTTTGTAGTTTCCCTGCGTTCGGCGGTTTGTTTGGGTTCTTTTTGAATGTTGTTCCGTTTAACGGGTGCTTTCTCAATATCACCAAACCATTTGTTGGCTAATTCTTTGGTGGTTTCTAAAGAAATATTACCGGCAATCGTCATCACAGCATTGTTGGGCCTGTAGAAATTGTAAAAGAATGCTTTTACATCTTCTAAGGTTGCATCTTCAATGTGTTTTATTTCTTTACCGATGGTTGCCCATAAATACGGATGCACTTTGTATGCCAACGGACGGATTTTTAACCACGCATCACCGTAGGGCTGGTTTAAGTAACGTTGTTTAAACTCTTCTATTACCACATTGCGCTGCACATCTAATGATTTCTCGTTGAAATCAAGAGCCTTCATCCTGTCAGATTCTAGCCAAAGTGCAGTTTCAATATTATTTACCGGAAGGGTAATATAGTAGTTAGTAATATCGTTTGTAGTAAAAGCATTATTCTCACCACTGGCCTTTTGCAATTCGCTGTCGTAATTGGAAATGTTGGCGCTACCGCCAAACATCAAGTGTTCAAACAAGTGTGCAAAGCCCGTACGGTGTGGGTCTTCGTCTTTTGCGCCAACGTTGTATAAAATATTTACTGCGGCAATGGGTGTGGTTGCATCAAAATGGTGCAATACTATTAACCCGTTTTCCAGTTCAAATCGCGTATAATGTAGCATTAGCGCAAAAGTAATTAAAAGCTTTTGAACAAAATTTAAAACTATATTTAACAGAATAGCTTTACCTTTGTAACATCTTTTAAACAACACAGATTCATGAGTAACGATGACTTGAACCGCCGGGAAGGTGGATTCAGCTCTGACTCGGGCGACAATGGCCCGCGCAAGCGCTTCCGCAAGAGAATTATTATTAAAAAAGATTCTGACGGCAATGAAGAAAAAAAGAACGACGATGATAAATCGCGTTTTGAAAAAGTAGAGTACAACCGTCCCTACAAGAAACCGTATGATCGCCCGCAAGGTGATAGACCACAAGGCGACCGTCCTAATTATGGTGACCGCCAAAATTACGGCGACCGACCCCCAAGAACCGATCGACCTTACAACCCAAACTACCGACGCAACAACGAAGGCGGCGGAAATAGTTATGGCGGCGGCGGCTACAATCGTGACCGTGGCGGCGACAACCGCTCAGGTGGTGGTGGCGGTTTTAAAAGGCCGTTTAACAATAATAACAACAACAATAAGTTTGGCAAAAAGCCTTTTGGCAGCAAGCCCGGCGGAAATTTTGTTAAGAAAAAGCGCGTTCCGAAAGAAAAGAACAAGCATAGCTATACAACCCACCAGTTTCAGTACGACGAGAATACAGAGGTACGTTTGAACAAGTTTCTTTCAAACTCAGGTATTTGTTCACGCCGTGAAGCTGACAAGCTAATCCAGCAAGGTATTATTACCATTAACAATGAGGCTGTTACCGAATTGGGATGCCGTGTGCGTCCCGGTGATATTGTACGCTACAACGGACAAGTAATTGGACGTGAGGATTATGTGTACTTGTTGCTGAACAAGCCAAAAGATTATATTACCACGATGAACGACCCTGAAGGCCGCAAAACCGTAATGGATATTATGGGACAAGCTACTAAGGAGCGTATCTTCCCTGTAGGACGTTTGGACAGGAACACAACAGGTGTTTTGTTATTTACTAACGATGGCGATTTGGCACAAGTGCTTACCCATCCTAAGTACAACGTTAAAAAGGTGTATATAGCTGTATTAGACAAGAATTTGGCTGATGCGGATATGGATGCCTTATTGCGCGGTATTGAGTTGGAAGACGGCCCTATTGCGGTTGATAATATTGCCTATATACAAGGCGATAAAAGCCGCGTAGGTGTTGAAATACATAGCGGACGTAACCGTATTATCCACCGTATGTTTGAGCATTTGGGATATGCAGTTGACCAACTTGACCGTGTGTATTATGCCGGTTTGACGAAAAAAGACCTCCCTCGCGGACGCTACCGTTTTATGAACGAGGAAGAAGTGCGTGATTTGAAACGCCAAGCTGCAAAACTAAGGGAAGCCTTAGATAAGGCAGATTAATACTATTTAGTTAAATGTATATGATAAAACCCGAAGTGATAAGCTTCGGGTTTTTTATTGCTCCCTTTCTGAATATTTGCAAGGGTCTTTCGGCAAGCTCAAGCCAATATAGCAACCCCCTTAATAGGGGAAGGCGACTATGAGAATGTCGAACTAAGTAATAATCGGGTAGGAGTAAATTACCCCCTCTGTCCCCCTTAAATAAGGAGGAAAGCCAACCATAACCCTTTGAACGGCGAACGAGTTTTAATAACAGTTTCAATTGTTGAGCTGATAACCCTGTGAGGTTGTTCCCCTCCTAAAAACAGGAGAGGTTAGGGGAGGTTCAAGAAACAATTTTAACTCACCCCTGACCATTTTAATAATTGTGAAAGAGCCCAAAGTTCCCCCTCTCTATTCAGAGAGGGGCGATTTTTTAAACGTCGGGCTATGTGTGTTGCGGGGGTGAGTTAAAGAAAACCCTCCCCTTGTAGGGAAGGCGATTATGAGAATGTCGAACTAAGTAATAATCGGGTAGGGGTTTTTGTAGGTACAGTGATTTATCGCTATAGATAGGCTGCCAAACCGTCTATCTATAAAACAGGGAATTATTCCCAATGAAAAAGAGGAATTAAATCTTAAAGGTTTTCTTAAGCTCGCTAAAGAAGTTGCGACTTATTTCAAACGGTTCATTAACGTTTTTAAGGTACATACGGCCGGTATCGTTCGTCCATTTGTCAATCTTAATCACATTCAATAAGTTAACAATGGTAGAGCGGTGTATCTGGAAAAACGCTTCTTTGGGTAAACGGTGCATCCAGTTTTTGATAGAACCATACGTTACGTACATCTTGTTGTCTTCAAGAAAAACCTTAGTATAGTTGCCGTATGCCGAAATGTAGTTGATGTCTTTTACCTTAATAAGTACCATTTTATGCTCGGCGTTCACCATAATCATTTGGTCGAGCTTAAACTTAGAGTTATCAGAAAGGCTGTCTTCCTCCTCCCCTTCGTTCATTTGGTCGGTTATTTTGGCAACCGTTTTATTTAACCGTTCAAGGCTAATCGGTTTTAGTATATAATCAGTGGCGTTTACCTCAAATGCTTTAACTGCTTGTGTGGGGCTTGCGGTTATGAATACAATTTTGCAGGTAGGTTTTATGTAAGGTATTAAATCAAACGAACTGGCTCCGTTAAGGTCAATATCTAAAAAAATAATTTCAGGGTCGGTTTCTTCAATGGCGTCTTTGGCTGATAGTAAAGTGTTTGCACTACCTACCACCGTTAAGGCATCAAAGTTTTTTAGTTGTTCTTTGATAAGTTCCTGAGTCATCAGGTCGTCTTCTACTACTAAAACCCTGTATTTTTTGTTCATAGGAATATTACTGTACAAGACAGTTTAGGTGTTCATTCAATAATCCGCAAATTATGAAACTTTTGCCAAATGTTTTTCAATCACTTTTTCATAAAGCAATTCGTATTGTGGCATAATTACATCCAAACCAAAGTTTTTTGATTGTTCAAAAGCAGCTTTTTTAAACTGTTGGTGCACTTCTGGCGATTGAAGTATCTTTAAAGCATTGGCCGCCATATCGTCAACATCGCCCACGTTTGAAGTAAAGCCGGTAACTCCGTTAATGTTCAACTCAGGCAGCCCGCCCGTGTTTGATGATATTACAGGCACTTCGCAGGCCATTGCCTCCAATGCGGCCAAGCCAAAACTCTCGCTTTCAGAGGGCAGCACAAACAAATCACACACCGATAAAATTTCCTCAATCGGCTCAAGTTTTCCTAAAAAAACCACCTTATCACCGCACAACTCTAATTCGCGGCATTCTTTCTCTATGTTAATGCGCTCAGGCCCGTCGCCAATTAAAAGCAGCTTGGCGGGCATTTTTTCCGATATTTTCTTAAACACTTGTAACACATCGCCTACGCGCTTCACTTTCCTGAAGTTAGAAGTATGTGCAATTAAAAATTCGCCGTAAGGAGCAATTGCTTTTTTGAAATAATCGCGAGGTTTTTTGCTGAATTTATCAAAATCGATAAAGTTGTATATCACCTCAATATCGTTGGTGATTTTAAAATTTTCATACGTTTGTTGTTTCAAACTTTCCGATACGGCCGTTACCCCGTCGCTTTGATTGATAGAATAAGAAACCACAGGCTCGTAAGTCGGGTCTTTTCCTATCAGGGTTATATCCGTGCCGTGCAAAGTAGTAACTACGGGCAGGTTTATCCCCTCCAACGCAAGTATTTGTTTGGCAAAAACTGCCGCCGCAGCGTGCGGTATAGCATAGTGCACGTGCACAATATCCAGTTTTTCAAACTTGGCAATATCTATCAATTTACCCGTTAGGGCGGTTTCGTATGGGGGATATTCAAACAGCGGGTAACTGCTTACCCCTACTTCATGGAAAAATATATTCTGCGAAAAAAAATCTAACCGTGCCGGCTGGCTGTATGAAATAAAGTGAACTTTATGCCCCTTCATGGCAAGGGCCTTTCCTAACTCTGTGGCAACCACACCACTACCGCCAAAAGTGGGGTAGCATACTATTCCGATATTCATGTGCTCAATTTAACATCAAAACTAAGTGTTTTGTTTTAGATGCAGTTTGTCATAGCGTGAATTTTGTGGCACTTTTGTAAAGCAGTATAAAATGGATACAATTTTTACCGACGAATATTTTATGCGTGTTGCTTTGCGCGAGGCACAGCGGGCGTTTGACGAGGATGAAATTCCCGTGGGGGCAGTGGTGGTTTGCAACAACAAGGTGATAGGCAAAGGATATAACCAAACCGAAAAACTTACTGATGTGACAGCCCATGCTGAAATGCTGGCTATAACAGCGGCCAGCAATTATTTGGGTGGTAAATTCTTAGAAGAATGTACATTATACGTAACCCTTGAGCCTTGTGTGATGTGTGCGGGTGCTATTTTTTGGGCACGTCCTGAAAGGGTGGTTTTTGGTGCGGGCGATGAAAAAAGAGGCTTTGCTAAATACGGAAACTTATTGCACCCAAAAACCGAATTGATAAACGGAATACTTGAGGATGAGTGCTCGGTTTTGTTGAAAGAGTTTTTTAAATCAAAAAGAAAATAGTAGAGATTAAACGTAATGGAATCTCTTGTGGTTTGCGGAGAAGAGCTTGTACTGTTGCCTGAAAAGGCAATTTACTGGCCGACATTACAAACACTGATACTGGCCGATTTGCATTTGGGCAAAAGTATGCACTTTCGTAAGGCAGGCATCCCGCTGCCACTACTAAGCCAACAAAAAGATTTTGTGGTGTTGGAAAAACTGCTGCAAACTCCGCAGCTTAAACAGGTGCTGTTTTTGGGCGATTTATTTCACAGCAGCTATAATAGCGATTGGGAATTGCTGGGGCAACTAATTAGTAAGCACCAACATTTACGACACATTTTGGTACAGGGCAACCACGATATTTTGCATGAAAACCAATACAAACGGTTTGGTTTTGAGGTGGTTGATTTTTTGCATTTAGGCCCGTTTTTATTTACCCATGAACCGGTTGAAAATCCTTCGGCCTATAATGTTTACGGGCATATTCATCCGGGTGTTAGGTTGGCGGGTGGTGGTGGCCAAAAACTGCGCCTACCTTGTTTCTTTTTCTCTGAAAAATATGCTGTGTTACCCTCTTTTGGAAAATTGACGGGATTGTTTGCTTTAGTTCCCAAAAAAACCGACCGCATTTTTGCAATTAGCGAGGGTATGATTTTTAAATTGAGTTGAGTTTCGACAAAAAGTTTAAACCTCCCAAGCATAGTTAACGTTTATTGTAAAAACAAATAACCTATTTATGGAAAAGTTAATAATCGCCCTTTTAATGTTGGTTTCGGCGTTTTCCTCAGCAAATACAGCCCTTACAATGGAGCTGCGATATTATTATTTGAGTTCGATAGGAACAGATAGTATGGCACTTAGAGTAGAGCTTGTCAATAATTATCAGTCGTATGCTGTACCACCGTTTTCTTGGCAAATGCCATTAATAGGTGTGTATGAGAAAACGCAAAACAAAAGAATATTATTAGACACACTAAGAATAGAGTCTATAACTGAAGTGTTACCCAACTTCTCTCCCCTTACATCTAGCTCCTATAGCTTATACAGAGTAGTTTTTTCAGATACCATTTTTGTTCCAAACACAACAACGGGCTATACATTATACGTTAGAGAAAGCCCGTTTTACGGAAAACGAGGGTCGCTTTCAAGTGCTTTTTGTGCAATTCCTCCAAATACCGCACAACACTCCATGCATGAGCATAGTTTAGATGGATATCATGCAATGGCAATGGGCGAAACGTTTGTTATAAACGCACAATCAACGGATAAAGACGGAGACAGTCTTACGTATGAATTTGCCCCAATATTTTACAACAATTTAAATTCTTATGATAGATTTCCGGATACGTTTGATTCATCATCTCTTTTTTGGCCTATGGGAGATATTGCTGCGGCGGCGTTAAAGCTTGGCGGCATCATCTCTATAAACACAAAAGGAATAATAACCAATAAATCAACTAACCCTGTGGGTGTGGTTTTTGGCTTATCAGTGACCGAATGGAGAAACGGGGTAGCCATTGCAAACTACTACAAACAAATACTGCTATACTCAGTACTACCCAAAAACCCTGACAATGCTTATATTGATTTATGGGGCAGCGTGGATAAAA
This sequence comes from Bacteroidia bacterium, assembly GCA_035906255.1. Lineage (GTDB taxonomy): Bacteria > Bacteroidota > Bacteroidia > UBA8524 > UBA8524 > SB11. The sequence goes on along the minus strand of JAMIFM010000029.1, from coordinate 245,849 downwards.
ACGGCACAGTCTTGTCGTGGGTTCATTCGCTTAACGGTAAAGAGGTTTTTTATATTGAACGTAGGATTGAGGGTGGAACATGGGAAGAATTAGGTACTGTTGCTTTGCAACAATACTGGATGGATAAACAGCCGTTTCCGGATACTGTTTTACGGACTTACAGGATTAGGGCAACGGGTGAAAAGAGCAGTAAATCGGTAAAAGTGCTTTCAAACCAGTGGGGTGTTGGCGGTAAAAAAATGGCCTTGCAAACGGAAGAAGATTTTGAAACCGACGGTATAAACATTTATCCCAACCCAGCCATCAATACAATGTTTGTTGAAACGGACGGTTTTATAAATACTATAACAATTACCGATTTAACAGGGAAAACAGTCCTTTGTCAACAATACCAATCCCTTCAAGGGATAGATGTTTCAGGATTGCCGACGGGTAATTATATACTTACTATTGCGGGTCAAAAACCTTACAAACCCTTGCGCTTTGATAAGCAATAGCAGTCCCAATAATCACACAATTAAAAGTAACCTATGAAAACTCTTACTGCTGCGATTTTAGTAATGCTTATTTGCTTAACAGCCTCGGCAACACATATTATAAACAGTAGTATAAAGTACAGCTTTAAGGGATTAAGTCAAAAAGGGGAAGAAGTATATGAAATAAGCCTGATTGCTTATCGTGATTGCAATGCCTCGCAGGTTGGTTTTGATGATTCGGCATTGATTGCCGTGTATGATAATCCCAATCAGGAGTTGTTAAAAACAGTCAAACCCGCACTTACAAAAGAAGAAGTTGTTTTTGCTGCAATGCAACCATCAGCGGTCTTAAGCTCTCCCGGATGCTACCGTATTGGCATATATACGTTTACATTTATTGCGCCGTTGCAGCATAAAGGCTTTCTTGTTGTTTGGCAACGGTGTTGCCGCAGCTCGATTTCTAATATTAGCAACGAAATGGGCAGTACTGCTTTAGGATTTATATCTGCTGAAGGAGTAGCAAACAGCTCACCAACGGTGTTAGGTTTTAAAGAAAACATGGTGATGGGCACAAACGTGTTTACCGAGCTTGATTTTTCTAACTACGATATTGACGGTGATAGTCTTGTGTATTCATTTTCAACTCCGTTGAGCGGATTGGATACAGAAAACCCCATAGCAACAAGTTACCCAACAAAACTAACGGGGTTTCCGACGGTACACTACAGAAATAACTACAGTTTTAATTTTCCGCTTGGAACACAAACGTATTTTAAACTTGACAAGAACACAGGAAAAGCAACTCTTTTTCTTACAAAAACAGGAGTCTTCTTAGTGGGAATAACAATAAGCGAGTACCGAAACGGGCAATTGCTGGCACAACATAAACGCGAACATCTTTTGCGGTTTATAGAACCCCAACACCCTAACGGTATTTATTTAGACGTTTTGCCATCAGGAAAAAACGGGTTAGAATGTAAATGGAGTGATTTTACGCTTGAGCCTGCATTGAGTTATGTTCTTTTTAAACGGAAAGAAAATGCATGGAACTGGGACACAATACCCGTAGCAGCTAAAAACTATATTGATACGGCTATTGAAACGGACACGGTGTATGAGTTTTTTGTAAAGGGAATAACAAAAGAAACGGCATGGTACTCACTGATTAAAAAAGGAAAAAGGGGAGAGGGTGTTTCTGTGAGCAACTACAACCCTAATTCTTTAAAAATTTATCCCAACCCAGCCATCAATAAAGTATTTGTTGAGACGGACGGATTAATAGAAACTATAAAAATTACCGATTTAACAGGGAAAACAGTCCTTAGTCAACAATACCAACCCCTTCAAGGGATAGATGTTTCAGGGCTTACCTCAGGGACTTACATTCTACAGGCCACAAGCAATAACGGAATAATCACCGCTAAGTTTTATAAAAACTAAAACAACATCACCTCAACACATCTTGTATCTCGGTTTTCTTCTCAAAAACACTTTTTGCAAAAGGGCACAAGGGTATAATCTTAAGTCCGTTTTTGCGGGCGTGTTCAACGCCGGCCATAACCAGTTGTAAGCCTGCTCCCTTGCCGCGCAATGAGTCGCCCACCTCGGTGTGGTCAATAATCATGGTAGTGTCGCCCGCCATGCTATACGTCATTTCAGCTTGCACCAAGCCGTCACCTTCAATATAAAAACTGCCTTTGTGGCCTTCTTCTTTGTGTTTAATTTCCATAACTACATAACAAACATAGGGTGTTTTTGTTGAGTTTATCTTTACTCCAAACGCTAAAGTTTTGCCCGTATTCCCTCAAACATCAAATCAATCCACAAGGCATACATTTTACCAGAAGGGTGTAGCTCATCGTATGCCACCAGCGAAGCATCGCCTTTTGCCAAACGGCTGATAGGCGTAATATCAAAATACGTTACCCGTAGCGAGTCGGCAAAATGCTTGTTTACCGCGTTGTACTCGTCAATCTCCTTTCCTATTCGTTCAGCATCGCCCTCGCCTATTGGGGTTGCTCCGTAATCGGGTATGCTAATTACCGCCACCTTGTTTTTATCCCCGCCCGCAAATGCAATAGCCGTTTGCAACAGTTGCGGAAATTCTGACTGGTACAATGCCATTGGCTTGCGTTGGTATTGGTTGTTTACCCCGATTAGCAGCGTTACCAAGTCAAAAGTGTCAGTAATGGCGGCATTTTTTATTGCATTAATAAGGCTGGTGGTGGTCCATCCTGTTTGGGCGATAACTTGCAGTTTTTCAACCCCCAGTTCTCCCGTAGCCTCTAAACGGTCTTTCAGCAAATACGGAAACGAAACGGCAGTAGCCACGCCCTCGCCTTTGGTGTAAGAGTCGCCCAATGCCAATATTTTTATCTTTTTTGCTATGGGTTGCATCGTTGCAGGTTCATCAGCCTTACGGCAGTTTACAAACAAAGTAAAAGCCAGTAAGAGAAATAGTAGAGTTTTCAGTACCTTGTTCATACCAACTGTTTATAAACATACGTTGTAGCGGGCACTTAGGTTTGTTGCCGCCATTATATTTGCAGTAGAATATGGAGATGGATATGTATGCGGTAATAGGTTGGGTAGGGGCTACAATGCTGCTGGCCGGCTATCTGCTGTTTTCAGTAGGTAAGTTTGACCGTAAACTTTGGTTGTACCACTGTTTCAACCTGTTTAGCTCAGCATTGTTACTTATTAACGCCATTCACAATGCCTCGGGCCCGTTTATTTTGGTAAACGGCGTTTGGTGCTGTATCTCTGTTTACGGAATTATAAAATCGTTGAAAACAAAAGGGGCGTAACACCCTTTTAAATACCCCGTTAAAATTATAGGTTTGTATTAACCGCTATTTATGGCCGCCAAAGACACTTTTACAAAAACTGTTGCCAACACCGCTTTTGATTTTGCCAAAATACAATTGCTGGAGAACCACTTGGACAAACACGCCCACGCTACGGCCAATGGTAAAGAGCAATTTAAAAACCTGCCTTTGGCGCGCAACCGCGCTGAGCATATACGCTGGCGCGCGATAGAAAACCTTGATAAATACCTGCTTGAGTTTGAAACCAATTGCACGCGCAACGGTATTAAACTTTTGTGGGCACCCGAAGCAGCAGATGCTTTGCTGGAGATTGAAGAGATTTTTAAAAAGCACAAAATCACATCGGCGGTAAAATCAAAATCATCGGTATGCGAAGAGATAGGTTTGGGCAAGCATCTTGAAGGCAAAGGGTTTACTGTAACAGAAACAGATGTGGCCGATACGGTAATTAAGAAAACGGACGATAAATCATCGCACGTTATACTTCCTGCCTTGCATAAAAAGCATCAGGAAATTATACCCCACTTTAGGGCGCAGCTTTCTGAAGACAGGGAGCAAACCATAGAAGACACGGTGGGGGTGATTGCAAGCGGTACTCGGAAAAAATACTTTGAAGCCCAAGCGGGTATTACGGGTTGTAACTTTTTGATTGCCGACCCCGGTAGTATTGCCCTTACCGAAAACGAAGGCAATATTATTTTCTCGTCGGGCATACCGCAAGTACACATTGTGTTGGCCGGCATTGATAAAATAATCCCCTCGATGGGCGATTTGGATACCCTTTGGCCGTTACTTGCCACCTACGGAACGGGACAGAAAATAACCTCGTACAATACCGTTATCAATGGCCCCAAAGGAGCAAAAGACACTGATGGCCCGCAAGAAGTGTATGTGGTGCTGATAGATAACGGCCGCAGCAGTTTATTAGCCAAAAAAGAACAACGCCCCGCGTTAACCTGTATAAAATGCGGTGCGTGTTCAAACGTGTGCCCTGTTTACAAAACCATAGGCGGGCACGCATACGGTATTATAAACCCCGGCCCTATTGGCGCGGTAACCGCTCAACATTTGCTGCCCAAAGAGGGTTACACACACCTAAGCGGTGCATCAACCTTGTGTGGTAAATGCGACCAAGTATGCCCTGTTAATATAGAGATACACAACCTGTTAGTCGAAAACAGACGGGAGAACGCCGAAAACGAGAAACACGGTCTAATAGAAAATTATGTTTGGAAAATGATTATCGGGGCGATGCTTAACCGTAAAAAAATGAATAGGGGGGAGACGTTTAAAAACCTGATTATTAAATCATCCTACAAGAAAGATTGGGGCGAGCGTCGCGAGTTTCCCGAATTGGCTAAGAAATCGTTTAACCAGCTTTGGAGAGAACAACACAATGAAAAATAAACTGCTGTGGGTGCTTTGCGTATTGCTGTGTCCCCTGTTGGCTGATGCACAAAGTACGTTTCCCGTAAACGGAGTAAATAATCCCCAAATAACCCGTTACACATTTATCAATGCTACCATTTACGTTTCGGCGGAGGTAGTAATAGAAGGCGGCACGCTGGAAATAGAGGACGGTAAAATAAAAGCAGTAAAGAAGAAAGGGGAGAAGTACGACACCACTGCAATAGTGATTGATGTGAAGCGAAACTACATTTACCCCTCGTTTATTGATGTGTACAGTAATTACGGGATGCCAGCGGTTGCTGAAAAGAAACGTGAACGCGGTGGGATGCCCCAATACGAAACCAATACTAAAGGTGCTTTTGGCTGGAACGAGGCACTGAAAGCTGAAACACAAGCCTCGCTGCTATTTACACACAACCCGAAAGATGCCGAAGAGTTGCGAAAAGCGGGTTTTGGTACTGTGTCAAGTTTTGTGCCCGACGGGATAGCAAGGGGCACATCGGCATTGATTTCACTTACCAATGAAAAGGAAAACAAATCAATTGTGAACACAACGGCGGGGGCTAACTTCTCCTTTAAAAAAGGAAGCAGCAGCCAAATATATCCTGCCTCACTGATGGGGTCAGTAGCACTTATCCGTCAAACATTTTATGATGCCCAAGCCTACCAGCGCGGATACTTTACCGAGACGAATCTTTCATTAGAGGCCTTGAACGGCCAGTTAAAACTGCCCTTGTTTTTTGAAGCCTCAAATCGTTGGGACATTGCCCGCATTCAAAAAATAGGGAAGGAGTTCAGTCATAACTATATTATAAAAACCAACGGGGATGAATACCAACTAATCAGCGCATTAAAAAAATCGCCCTCTAATTTGGTGGTGCCTGTTAACTACCCCGCGCCCTTAGAAATTAAAACCTATTTTGATGCCTCGAGCGCGAGTTTCAGCAACTTAAAACACCGCCATTTAGCACCTTGGAACGCTCATTTGTTGCAGCAAAACAACATTACGTTTGCCTTTACAGCCGACGGGCTAAAAAGCAAAGCCGATTTTTTAAAGAACATTCGCGAAGCTATTAGCTGCGGGTTGGATGAGAAAACCGCACTGAATGCACTCACCATTGTCCCCGCCCGTTATGTAAAAGCCGACGATAAACTGGGCACACTTGAAAAAGGTAAATTAGCCAGCTTCATTATTACCACAGGAAACATTTTTGATAAAGAAACCCAACTGCTCGAAAATTGGGTGCAGGGCAGCCGCTTTGTATTGGGAACAGAACCGCCCTACTTTTTAGGGTTTAACTATAATTTATTTATTGACGGAAGGCCGGAAACGGAAATAAAAATAGGGTTTAAGAAGGACAAGAAAATTAACATTATGCCTGTTCCTTCAAACTCAACTAATAAAATAGATAAGATAATATATAACGCAGAAAACCAAAATATTAGCTTTTGCCTGAAAACGGATAAAGATATCTTTTTACTAAGCGGCTGGAAAGAAGGCGATAACCTGTGGGGAACCGGAACCAATCGCCTGGGTCAAACAGTGAAATGGGAGGGACGTGAAGCAGAAAGTGAAGACTCTGCTGCCACCGCTGAAACAAAAAAGATAAAGCCGGTGCCTTCCTACACCGTTGGTTTACCTTATGCATACGCTAAAAAACAAGACAATACTTTTTTGGTGCGCAACGTAACTGTTTGGACGAATGAAAAAGAAGGGGTGCTGCGTAACACCGATGTGTTGGTTAAAAACGGTAAGGTAGTTTCAGTAGGAGAGACCGACTTAAAAAAACAAGGTATAGCTGACGCATCAAGCATTACGGTAATTAACGGAACAGGTAAACACCTTACAGCAGGAATAATCGATGAACACTCGCACATAGGTATTATGGGCGGAGTAAACGAGGGCAGCCAATCAGTTACGGCCGAGGTGAGCATAGAAGATGTATTAGATGCCGAAGACATAAATATTTACAGGCAATTAGCGGGAGGGGTTACAACCTCGCAATTGCTGCACGGTTCAGCCAATGTAATAGGCGGCCAAAGCGCGGTTATAAAATTAAAATGGGGAGAAATACCCGATAGCATGAAGTTTACAGGTGCGCCCGGCCGAATAAAATTTGCATTGGGCGAGAATGTGAAGCAGGCCAATTGGGGAGACCGCTTTACCGACCGTTTTCCACAAACACGGATGGGGGTAGAGCAGATTTTTGATGACGCTTTTACCCGTGCAGCCGAATATGAGAAAGCGTGGGCTGATTATAAATCGGGCAAAATAAAGAAAGAGCCGCGCAAAGACCTTGAACTTGAAGTACTATTAGAAGTTATAAAAGGTAAACGGTTAGTAACCTGTCACTCATACAATCAACAAGAAATTAATATGTTAATTAAAACCGCTGAAAAGCACGGGTTTAACATCAATATATTTACTCACGTTTTAGAAGGCTATAAAATAGCCGATAAAATAAAAGAACACGGGGCAGGAGCCAGCAGTTTTGCCGATTGGTGGGGTTATAAGTACGAAGTAATAGAAGCCACGCCTTACAACCCGTCGTTACTTACAAAAGCGGGCGTCATTACTTGTATCAACTCAGACGATGCCGAAATGGGTCGTCGGTTAAATCAAGAGGCTGCAAAAGCCATAAAATATGGCGGTATGAGCGAGGAAGACGCTCTTAAAATGGTTACCTTGAATCCGGCTAAACTAATGCGGATTGACAATAGGGTAGGGAGTATTAAAGCAGGAAAAGATGCCGATTTGGTTCTGTGGAGCGGACATCCGTTATCAGTGTATTCAAAACCTTTAAAAACATTTATTGAAGGTGTTGCCTATTTTGATGCCGAAGAACATCAAAAAGCCGAAGCCCAATTGCTAAAAGAAAAACAGGCGTTGATTGAAGAAATGAACAAGGCCATTGCCGAAGGCAAAACAAGTGAAAAGCCAAAAGCAGAGGAGCATAAAACCTATCACTGCGACGACGAGGAAATATACGGAGAGGAGGACGGACAATGAAAAAACTACTGATTACAGCTGCCGCGTTGATAGGGTTTTTTGCTGCCAACGCCCAAGTTGACAGTACTGAACGCTGGTTTACTGGCGCAGATATTTATACCGCGACGGGCGAGGTTTATAACAACGGAGCGTTAGGTATTCGCAACGGTAAAATTATTTATGTGGGGGCAAAAGAAGGTGCGCCCATACAAGGACAAACTGTTGATGTGAGCGGAAAACGCATTTACCCCGGTTTGATAGCATTAAACACTATTTTGGGACTTAGCGAAATAGAAGCCGTGCGAGCTACTAACGATTTTGCTGAAACGGGTAGTAACAATGCCAATGTTCGGTCGGCTATTGCGTTTAATACCGATAGTAAAGTAATTCCAACAGTAGTTTCAAACGGTATTCTTACCGCACAAGTCTGCCCGCGCGGCGGAATAATCTCCGGTCAATCATCGGTAATGATGCTGCAAAACCGCAACTGGGAAGAGGCCACTTATGCCGCCGATAATGGCATACATATTAACTGGCCCAACTTTAGCGGTGAAGAAAAAAACGATAAAGCCGCCACAGAAGCTGTGGCAAAAATTGTAGGCTGGCTGCAACAGGCAAAAAGCTATTCGCTGCAAAAAACCACTGAAATTAACCTTAAAAACGAAGTATTAAAAGCTGCATTGGCAGGTAACAAAAAGGTGTTTATACATAGCGATAATGCTCGCTCCATTGTAAACGCCATCCAAACCCTGCGCGAGTTTTCTATTACCCCAACCATCGTGGGTGGGGCAGAAAGTGGCCAAATAACCCACGTTTTAAAACGTAACAAAGTAGCGGTAATTATCAGTCGCACCCACCGCTTGCCTGATGGTTACGACGTAAGCTACGAAGAACCCTATGCGCTGCCAGCTCTTTTATGGCGAGACAGCGTGCCCTTTGCCATAAGTGATATAAACTTTTGGGAGCAACGTAACCTGCCGTTTCAAGCGGGGCAAGCGGTTGCTTTTGGCTTGCCTTATGAAGAAGCCCTAAAGTCGATTACGTTATATCCTGCTCAATTATTGGGAGTTGAAAAAACCACAGGTAGTCTTCAAACAGGCAAAGACGCTACGTTTATTGTAACTGCCGGCGATGTGCTGGATATGCGCAGCAGCAAAGTTGAGCAAGCCTATCTTCAAGGCCGCTCGCTTGATTTGAATGATTCCCAACGTCAACTATACGAAAAATACCACGAGTTGATTTTGGGCGAGAAGCCGTAACACCCCTGCCCGATTATTAATTAGCAAGACTTTCCTACACTCGCCCCTCTCTAATTTAGAGAGGAGGAAATTGAGCTATTCCACAAATCTCAATAAGTCAGGGGAGAGTTAAAATTATTTCTCTGGCTACGCCGAATCCCCCCTTAGCCTTCCCGCCTACTTCGACTCCGCTCAGTATCGCAGCCGCACAAGCTCACCAACTCGGCAGCCAGTCATTAATTTCGTTCGTCGTTCATGGGCTTGCGCGTGGCGTACCTCCTTGTGCTATTAACCTTAGCCTGTTGAAGAAACTCCGGAGCTTGTCGAAGAACCCCCTGAGCCTGCCGAAGGGTGTGCGGGAAAGGAGGGATGTTTTTTAACTCACCCCCGAAACACCCATAGCCCGACGTTCAAACAGTCGCCCCTCTCTAAATTTTAGAGAGGGGAATATTGAGCTATTCCACAATTCTCAATAATTCAGGGGAGAGTTAAAATTATTTTTCTGACTGCGCCTAATCCCCCCTTAGCTTTCCCGCCTACTTCCGCTCCGCTCAGTATCACAGCCGCACAAGCTCATCAACTCGGCAGCCAGTCATTAATTTCGTTCGTCGTTCATGGGCTTGCGCGTGGCGTACCTCCTTGTGCTATTAACCTTAGCCTGTTGAAGAACCTCCTGAGTTTGTCGAAGAACCCCCTGAGCCTGCCGAAGGGTGTGCGGGAAAGGAGGGATATGGGTGTGTGATTTACCCCTGCCCGATTATTAATTAGTAAAACGTTCAAAAAGTCGCTTTCCTCTATAGGGTAAGTATGGGTTAAATTGCTTTTAGCTATGTAAACAATCAAGACGGGGGGGTTGTTCAGTAATTTATCCCACAAAGGCATCACTAAATATTGTTCTGCGGGCACTAACCATAACATTTATAAATATTAACCGTTAAATTGCGAACTCTTTTTAGCTTATAGCAAATGACCGACTACAAATTACCGGAATATAATACGGTACGTAACCACCTTGTTTTTTCAGAGTACGGACGCAACGTACAACGCTTGGTTGAGTACCTTGGAACGATAAAAGACCGCGAGGAGCGTAACCGAAAAGCCAATACTGTAATTGCCATTATGGGTAACCTTAACCCCCATTTGCGCGATACAGCGGATTATAAACACAAACTGTGGGATCACTTGTTTGCCATGTCAAACTTTACGTTGGATGTGGATTCGCCATATCCCATCCCAACCCCAGAAACCATTAACAAAAAGCCGGACAGAGTTCCCTATTTGGGCAACCACATTAAGTTCAGGTTTTACGGCCGCAACGTGCAGTCGATGGTAAAAAAGGCTGCCGAAATGGAAGAAGGGGAGGAGAAGCAATACTTCATCAACATGATTGCTTCGTTTATGCGTAACAGCAGCAAAAACTGGAACGATGAAAACCTTTCAGCAGAAGCAATTGCCGACCACATCGAAGTATTGTCGGAAGGTAAGTTGAAAGTGCGCGCCGAAGACCTTACCCTTAGCGATGTAGGCCGCTACCAACCCAACAACAATTACCGACCCAACAACAACCAGCGGAACAATAACTTTAAAAACCGTAACAACGGCCACAAAAACCGCAACAACCAAAACCAAAAACAACGCCGTAAATACTAATACGCTGCTATGGCTTTTTTTAAAATACAAGGGGGTAAAAAGCTACAAGGCGAGGTTACGCCGCAAGGGGCTAAGAACGAAGCACTGCAAATATTATCAGCCGTATTGCTGACTCCTGAAAAAGTAACCATTCATAAAATACCCGCCATACGCGACGTATTAAAGCTGATTGAACTGTTGGGCGATATGGGAGTTGCTGTTGAGCAACTTGGCCCGAACAGCTACAGTTTTGAAGCCAAGAACGTGAACCTTGATTACCTGCGCTCCGATGAATTTCGCAAAAAAGGAGGCGGACTTAGGGGTTCTATCATGGTGGTAGGGCCACTGCTTACCCGTTTCGGGCGTGGTTATATGCCAAAACCGGGCGGTGATAAAATAGGCCGCCGTCGCTTAGATACTCACTTTTTAGGATTTGAAAAACTGGGTGCTGTTACTTCGGTTGAATACGACGAAGCAGGGAACGCATTATACCGTCTTGAAGCCGCTAAGTTGCAAGGCACCTATATGTTGCTTGACGAACCTTCGGTAACGGGGACGGCCAATGTTATTATGGCTGCCGTGATGGCCAAAGGCACAACTACCATTTACAATGCCGCCTGCGAACCCTACATACAACAGCTTAGCAAAATGCTTAACAGCATGGGAGCTAAAATAAGCGGTTACGGCTCAAACCTGATAACCATTGAGGGAGTAGAATATTTGGGCGGCTGCACGCATACCATGCTGCCCGATATGATAGAGGTGGGCAGTTTTATTGGCCTTGCGGCCATGACCCAATCCGAAATCACAATAAAAAATGCAGGGATTGAGCATTTGGGAATAATCCCCCAAACGTTTGGCCGTTTAGGCATACAAATGGAATTTAGGGGGGATGATATTTTTATCCCCGCGCAAGAAAAGTACAGGGTTGATACTTTTATGGACGGCTCGATACTTACGGTTGCCGACGGGCCTTGGCCATTGTTTACCCCTGACCTTATCAGTATTATGCTGGTAGTTGCCACGCAGGCCGAAGGCAACGTGCTGATACACCAAAAGATGTTTGAAAGCCGTCTGTTTTTTGTTGACAACCTGATAGACATGGGTGCACAGATTATATTGTGCGACCCGCACCGTGCCAATGTTATGGGGTTGAACCGTCGCTCAACGCTTAAAGGGATTACCATGTCGTCTCCCGATATTCGCGCAGGTGTTTCGTTACTGATTGCAGCACTAAGTGCCAACGGAACAAGCACCATACACAACATTGAGCAAATAGACCGGGGGTATGAAAATATTGACGGTCGTTTAAAAGCCCTTGGCGCACAGATTGAACGCTTTGAATAAATAAACTCCCTGCACACTTGTAAAACGGAACTGTTTTTGTGTGGGTTATAGAAATGGATAAAACCAAAATGAAGAAATACACCCTTTATGCACTTCCATTAGTAATGGTTTTTGGAATTGGTTTGGCCTTTGCGGTTGATGTAACCAACAAGACCAAAGCAGGCGAGCGCGCCTCAATAGCTGAGACCATCAAGCAAAACCCGCCAGAGGTGGGCGAAGCTGCGCCCGAAATAGCACTGCCTACTCCCAATGGGGATACGCTGCGCTTATCAGCACTAAAAGGAAAGATTGTCCTGATTGATTTCTGGGCATCGTGGTGCAAGCCTTGCCGCACAGAAAACGTAAACCTTGTTAAAACTTACAACAAGTATAAAAGCATAGGCTTTAAAAATGCGGCTGAGTTTACCGTATTCAGCGTATCGTTGGATAATAGCAAAAGCAGTTGGCAGGCAGCTATTGATAAAGACCGTTTGAGCTGGGAATATCACGTTTCGGATATGATGAAATGGGAATCGGGACCGGTAGTTACCTACGGTGTTGAGGCTATACCCGCAAACTTTTTACTAAACGAAAAAGGGGTTGTGGTAGCTAAAAACCTTCGTGGTGCCGACCTTGACAAAGCCCTTGAAAGCCTGCGATAGCTAAAAGCACACACTTAAAGCACTAAGGCGCAAAAACACTTTATTTAGTGTCTTTGCGCCTTAGTGGCTTTATATAAATCAGGGTTCTGTTTTCTTCTACTACACAAGACGGTTATACCATTACCAACTTGCGGTGTTTTGCTACTAACTCGCCCACAAAGTCGGCGGTTTCATCTGGATAATCAATGTGTATGTATTTGCCGTATTCAATCCAACTGTTCAGTTGGTTCAAAAAGTTTCCATTTATTTCAGTAATTACAGTGCAGCCGGCCTTTTTTGCACCCAGCGCATTGCAGTGTTGCTCGTATTGGCCAATCATAGGCACCACCATCACTTTTTTGTTTAAGAAAATGGCCTCTGTGGGTGCTTCAAAACCACCTGCGGTAATTAGCCCCATACAGCCCTCTAAACTCTTTGTATAGGCTTCGCTGTTTATTGGGTACACAAACGTGTTTTCGACCCTGTAGGGGGCTTTTGTGTGCTTGCTGAACACCTCAAACTTCACCCCGTTTACTTTGGTAAATTTTGTAACCAAAAACTTATCGTCGTGGGCTGGTAAATACACTGTAACATGGCCAAGGTTTTCAGGTTCCAGCTTGCGGATGTCTTCACGGATAACCGGGGTACGTATAAAATCGTCGTAACGCTCAAAATGAAAACCGATATGCTCTTGCGAAGGTGAATAATTGCGGAAAACCCACTCTACAAAAAGGTTCTTTTTATCGGGTCTTGGGGTGTGTTTAGATAAAAACGCAGCCTGATGGCTCATGGCCACGCAATGTTTGCCACGTAGTTTGCACGCCCATGCCGTTACCGGTTCAAAATCGTTAATTATTAAATCGTAATCGTGTACCGGAAAACTCCATACATCCTTCATCAGGGTAAAGGTGCGCATGTTTTTCCAGCTGTCCCAAAAATCAACCCCCCCCTTTTTACCAAACGTAAAACTCCAGCCGTGCATTTTATACTTCACGGGGTGGTTCACATTCACCTCACTTTGGGTACCGCTTATAAGCACATCCAATTCACCGTTATTTGCCAAATGGGGGATAATTTCCCTTGCGCGGCTCACGTGGCCGTTACCTGTCCCCTGTATGGCGTATAATATCTTCATAAACGTGCTGTATTTTGGGGGCAATCAACGCATCAATCTCATCCTTGTCCAACGCATCCTCCGCCTTATCATAACCCATATCTTTGTAAAAATTAAACACCTTCCACTCACCGTTCACATATTCCAACGAGGTTAGGTTTTCCACCCAGTCGCCGCTGTTAAGGTACACCACTTTACCCTTTTCCGTCACCACTTCTTTCATCATCGGTTGGTGTATGTGGCCGCAAGCCACATAATCATAGCCGCTTTCTATCGCTATCTCCACCGCAGTGTGTTCAAAATCATCAATAAACTTAATGGCTTGTTTCACCCCGCTTTTTATCTTTTTTGATAACGATACCTTACCGCGACGCAATATATTTTCAGAAATAAAGTTTACAAAGCGGTTTAGCAATATCAGCAAATCATAACCCCAGCCGCCCAGTTTGGCCAGCCATTTACTGTGCTTCATGGTAATATCAAACACATCACCGTGAAAAAACCACATTTTTTTGCCGTCCATCTCAAGCACCAACTTATTATCAATTTTAAAGTTGGTAAGCTCAAAATCGGCAAAGCGACGCAGCATTTCATCGTGGTTTCCGGTAAGGTAATGTACCTGTGTACCGTTGTTTATCATTTTCACAATGCGTTGCACCACCTTCATGTGGCTTTCGGGCCAAAAGCGTTTGTTAAACTGCCATATATCAATAATATCCCCGTTAAGGATTAAAATCTTGGGGTTAATTTTTTTAAGGTACTTGTTCAGTTCCTTAGCGTGGCAGCCATACGTACCAAGGTGTACATCAGATACTACGCAAATATCAAGCGGTCGTTTAGCCATAAAATTTAATGGGCGAAAGTGGTACGAAGTTTTAAAGTAATTCTTACCATTGTGTTACGCTTCGTTTAATAAAGCTAACAGAAAAACAAGGATTTAAGTGGATAAACAACCAACCGTATATTATTCCCTTCAGTATGTTATTAAAACGTTAATATATAGCCGCTTATGGGTGGCTTTTTGTGTTTTTGCGTTTACACAAACTGCTTTTATACTGTTTACCGGGATAGAAAGTATCGCTGTTTACTCGGTAATTCTTTCGTTGGGCAGTTACTTGTTGTATGTGTTGCCTTTTTTGTATTACGGGGCAAAAGGAGTGATTCGGGCATCAAACCCTCGTCAGTTATGGGTTGAGAAACGACTGAGCCGTTTATACATCACAACGGCTTTGGTGGCACTGGCTACACTCGCCATAGCTTTTTTTTATTTTAATGTGTTTTTACGTTTATTGGTTTACAGTGTGCCGGTTTGTTTGCTTACGGTTTTGTATGAGTTGCCTTTGATACGTTTTAGAGGACGGTTTATGGCTTTGCGGCAAATAGGCTGGCTAAAGCCCTTTTTACTGGCTTTTGTATGGTGGTACATGGGCACTTTTGTAGTAGCAATATACAGCGTAAACACTCGCTGCTTTGGGGCTTTTTTTACAGCTGATGATAAATGGCTGCTGGTGCTGCAATATGTTTTGATGCTGGTACTAAGTGTGCTGTTTGATGCGCGCGATATAGAGGCCGACCGTTTGGCGGGCATACGCACGTGGCCGGTGGGACTGGGTATTGTAACCACCCAAAGAATATTGCTTGTGCTTTGCCTGTTTGGTATTACAATAGCTTTTATAATATTTCCTTTAGGGGTGGTTTTGTTTAGCTATGTAATAGTATTTGGTGTTTTAACAATGTTCTGCCTGCAACCCCTGCACAAAATGCCTTGGTGGTTTTACGATGTAGCCGTTGACGGTATAATGGTGTTGCAGTGGGTGTTGTTATTGTTATTTACCTAGTAATAACGACACATTACACATTCACCTTCTTTTTCACAATGTATTCAGGGCGGTCTTTCACTTCGTCGAAAATATTTCCGATGTATTCGCCCAAAACCCCTACGGTAATTAGCTGTACCCCGCCAAAAAATATGATGGTAATGATTAGCGAAGCCCAACCGGGTACTTCTTCCAAATCGCCGCTTACTTTTTCAACTACTACTACAGTGGTTAAAATCAGGCCAATGAGTATGCTTACCAAACCCAAATTGAGGGCAAGTTTTAAAGGCTTTTTACTGAAATAAAACATCCCAATGCTGGCCAAGTGCAGCAACTTGCGCAACGAGTATTTGGTTTCGCCTCCTGCACGACCGGGGCGGTTGTAGTAGAAAGGTGTTTGCGAAAACCCCATCCAACTGATGATACCGCGAACGTATTTATTCTTTTCGCGGAATTGTTTGAAGGCATCAATCACATGGCGGTCAATCAAGCGGAAATCACCTGAATCTAACGGCAAATCCACTTCCGAAAGATAGTTCACGGTGCGGTAAAAGCCTTTATAGGCCAGCTTTTTAAAGAAGCCGACACCTTCTCGGTTTTGGCGCACGCAATACACCACATTGGCTTGTGTTTCTTTATACTTGGCAATAATATCGGGGAAAAGTTCGGGGGGGTCTTGCAAGTCGGCATCAATAATAATCGCCACGTCGCCCGTTGCTTCACAAATACCTGCACAAACGGCGGGCTGGTGTCCAAAGTTGCGCGAAAACGAAAGCAGCTTAATATTGGGGTTGGTAGCTGCCCGCTCTTCTAATATTGAAAGCGTGCGGTCGCGGCTGCCGTCGTCAATAAAAATAACCTCGTAATTGGTGTGGTAGCCGTTAGCATTTATCACCCCCATCAGTCGGTCAAAGGTGGTGGCTATAACGTCTTCTTCGTTATAGCAGGGGATAATTACCGATAGCCTAAGTTGTTCGTTCATTTATTTAACTTTCTCAAAAACAGCCACCTGAAAACTACGGTCTTTTGCCGTAATCATCAACGGCTCTAAAAACTTATATCCGTTTTGCTCAAAATACTCAGGCATCACACTACCCGGTGTACGGTTGGGTCGGTATCCGTAGTGGCTGTCCCACACCATCAAACTACCCACAGGAGCAGCCATAATGCCTGCACTGTCAAGCGTTCCGGTTTTTTCCTTGCGGGCATTGGTTTCAGTAAGCCAATAGTACCAAATATTAGAGTGGTTGCAGTATAAAGGGCGGTCTTTTAAATCACCTTGTTTATTAATACGTTGCACCAATTGGCGAATAGAAATGTTTTCTTCCGATAGCTTGTAAGGGTGTACTTCTTTGCTTGAATATAACAAGCTCAATCCGGCTACAACACCTGTTAAAGCTAATCCTTTCAGTGGTATAAAGTATAATGCAGCACCTGCCAATACAAATACAAAGGGGTAAAAGTCTTTTATTTTATCTTCCGTCTTAGGGTCGATGGTAAACTTCAGGTAACTGTGCTCATAAGTCATGAAAATTAAAACAAACACCGCCACAGCACCCAATACTATGCCCAGTTCTGATAAGCCGGGACGTTTTAGCCACAGTAGGCTTAATGCTCCCAAAACACCTGCCAAGGGGCCTATTGCCGTCATGTAACGCAGGTTACCGCCTGTTGCAGGGCCAATTTCAGGACTTTTTAAGTTAAATATACAGTGGATGATAAAGAAGAAGGCAAAAGGAATAAATACGAACAATACTTCTGAATCTTTACTTTTTAACCAGCCTTTTGATACGGCAGCTTTAAGTATTTGATATGTGGCAACGGCCAGCAATGCTATTTGGATTGCACCGAATACTACGGCCGACATCAGTATGTAATGCTCTAAGCCTTGTTTAGGGTATTCTTTTGCATAAGCGGCTGATGTAGCGGCGGCTTCGGTAATCATGTAAAAAAAGTCCCCTTTTGCAGCCAGTGTCCACAGGGCATATAAAAACGGAAACACCCCCAAGGCTATAATGGGCAGCCATTTGCGCTTAATAAGCAGGAAAACAGCCATTATAAGTGCCAAGGGCAATAGCTCCTGACGGATTAATACATCATAAGAAAGTAATAGAGAGCTAAACAGCCATTTTTCTTTAAGGGCGAGATAAACGGAGCCTATTAGTAAAACACCCGAAAGTATATCAGCATAGTTACGGAAAGAAATTTCAATCCAAACGGGTTGAAGGGCAGCTAAAACAAATGCAAGCACTGCCGCTTGTTTGTTAAAATGCTGTGCGGTTTTTGCAGCCAGCCAGCAGCCCAATGCGCTAATGGCGCAGTTAAACAATACTACAAACTTGTAACCCAACAAGGCAGGCAAAGCATACAGCAACTTATAACCGGGTTTAGCCCAGTTACCCATCACACTGGTAGGGTCGTCCCAAAAGCCCAGCATACTCATAAAGTGGGCAATCTCATCGTCCTGATAATACCCTACTGATTTGGTAGAATAAAAGTAAAAACCCACCAGTGCTGCGGCGGTTAGTATCCACAAATGCGACTCTTTGCTACCAAAGCCCTCTTGTGTGCCAACTGTTGCAGCGGCAGCTTCTTTTTTAGGAGTTTCTTTTTTTGCCATTCGTCTTAACCTTGATTATTAGGGATTGGGTTGATTGAAGGATTTTTTTTGTTTAAGGGGTGCTTATTATTATATATCCGTTTAAACTCTAAACTCTTTGCCCCAAAATTAATAAGTAAACCCATAGGCAGGTTATAAACTTCAAGATAATTCAGTGCCTGCACAAAATGATAATCTTCAAACGCCCCTACGGCTTTTAATTCCAAGCAAATTATATCGTCTATCAGAAAATCCACGCGGCGGGTTCCAATTTCAATGTCGTCATAAAAAATCTTCATTTCCTTTTCTCGTGCAAAGGGAACAGCATTTTTATTAAGTTCTATCGCAAGAGCCCTTTGGTAGATGACTTCCTGAAACCCACAGCCTATTTTTGAATGGACTGCCATGCAACATCCGATAATTTTATGGGTGGTTTCTTCGTAAATCATAGAGTCATCATCAATGCGTTAACTTTAACCACAAAAAAAGAGCGGGAAGATGAAAAATCCTAAAAATCCTTACCAATCCTAAAAATCAGGGCATAAATTGCACCCTCAAAATGGATAAACGCTACTACAAAGAGTATTATACCCTTGAGCGCGGCCACTGGTGGTTTACCGTGCGGGCGCAGATATTGGAGGATTATGTTCGCAGGAATATATACAAAGGCTCTCCGCTAAAAATTTTAAACGTGGGTGTGGCAACGGGCGCAACCAGTGATATGTTGGCAAAATTTGGTGAGGTAACCTCGCTGGAATACGATGCCGATTGCTGCGCTTTTTTGCGCGAAGAGTTGAAAATGGAGGTAATAAACGGTTCTGTATTAGAGCTTCCGTTTGGCGAGGGTGAATATGATTTGGTGTGCGCTTTTGATGTGATTGAGCACGTGGAGGATGATGCATTGGCCGTGCGCGAAATGAAGCGTGTATGCAAGCCCGGTGGGGATTTGTTTATTACAGTTCCTGCACTAATGGTATTATGGAGCCAACACGATGAGGTGAACCACCACTACCGCCGTTATAAAATGAGCGAGGTAAAAGCCCTTTTTGCAAAGGATACTAATGGAGCAGAGCGCTTTTCGAGCTATTTTAACTCGCTGTTGTTCCCGCCCATTTTTGCGTTCAGGGTGTTGTCTAAGTTGCTCCCTAAGCGTAGCACTAAAAACAATTCAGGGTCTGATTTTGGCGTGTTCAACAATGGTTTTACCAATAAATTACTGGCAGCATTTTTCAGAATAGAACTAAGCTGGTTGCGTATATCAAAATTTCCGGTAGGGGTTTCAATTATGTATAGCTGGAAGAAAAAGTAGTTACTTGCTCTTCCTTATCTGTTCTAAAACATAATCCATTTCTACATCCTTATTGTTTAGCCAATCATCAATCGTTGGGGTGATAACATAGTCGGGCAGTAATCCTTTAGCGTTTTGCGTATCAATGGGCATTTCGTATTTAACCATCGGTATGGTAATAATTATTTTAGTGTTTGGTAAAACCACAGTTCCCGTTATGCCGCTTGTGTTTCCATTATAGCTGCCGCCAGCCTCTTCGCCTACAATTGCGCCTAACTTGTATGTTCGTACAGCTGAGAGTACCTCTGTTGTAGTTGAAGCACACTTTCCATTGGTAATAAAATAAACGTTACCTTTAAAATAATTGGCAGAGTCATTCTCCCGCGTGCCCAATATGCTGTGCCTTTTCCATTTATAACCGCCGTCTTCCTTTATTATCCCTTTTGGGAAACCTTCAAAAGTTTGGGGAACATCGTAGCGGATAAAATCAAATAACGTATCAGCGGTAAGCCACAGGTTTTTACAATACACAAAAGGTTTGGACGAAAGGTAAGAAACCAGCAAGGCTCCGTATTCACTTAATCCGCCGCCGTTATTGCGTAAATCAACAATAAGGTTTTTGTATTCAAGAACTCCGCTTAGCACAAAAAAACTATCTAAAAATCTATCGTAATCAATCCCGGCATTGTCCATTAAATCTTTACGGAAACTGCGTATGGTTAGCACCGCAGTATTCAATTCTTCATTTATATGGCAGTCAATAGGCGGCAGGTTTTTATTCAGTACAGCCCCTTTAGTCTTAAGTTGTGTTTTAGTAATGCCGCTTATGTTAATTGTCGCGGTATCGGTTGAGTTTGCCCGCACACATATTATTTTATATTGTGGCGCACTTTCTTTTACCGCAAAAGAGTAATAGTAGTAAAACCCTGTTCTAAGAACATTTTTTATTCGCGAAAAGCTACTGCCGTCAGCAGGGATAGCGGTAGAAATTTTATCGATGATTGGGTTGATAGAAATGCCGTCAATCGCCAATATTTCAGTCCCGAAATCCAAAGCAGTATTGCTGCTATAATTTTGATACACATAGTATTTCCCGCCGGCCTCAAACAAATTAAAAGGAAGCAAAAGCGCATTTTGCTGCCACCAGTTTTCATGGGCTTCTGAAAAATCAACGGAAGTATGGGAGCAGCCAACAGGAAAAGTAAGCAACATAACGGTTCTTAAGAACTCGGTTTCTGTAAGTGAGTCACCGCGCCGAATAGTTTCCCTTAGTGTTTCTTTCCAATCGGTAAACCTATTGACAGGAACGTACCAGTTTAAACCCGGGTGCGCCTTTTCCAAAGCCGTTGCCATGTAATCAAAGTCTTGGGTGAGTTGCTGTGCTGAATACTTTTTATTAGGACTGTACGGTTGCGCAGTGCCATTGGAGCACACAAAAAACATTAGCAGAGAAAAGAAGATGATTATGCGCATACCTTAAACTATAATGCCGCTGTAATTTATACAATTACAACGGCATTCAGGTTCAAATAAGTGTAGCTATTACTCTACCGTTACCGATTTGGCAAGGTTACGGGGTTGGTCAACGTTACGTTCAAGCATCACGGCAATGTTGTATGCCAACAATTGCAATGGAATGATGGCCAGCAAAGGCAAGAAGCACTCTTGGCAATCAGGAATATAAATCACGTGGTCGGCCATTGTTTTTATGTGGTCGTCGCCTTCGGTGGCAATGGCAATCACGCGGCCTTTACGGGCTTTTACTTCTTGTATGTTGCTGATAACTTTCTCGTAGTTGCTGTGCTGGGTAGCAATAACTACCACAGGCATTTCTTCGTCAATCAAAGCAATAGGGCCGTGCTTCATTTCAGCAGCAGCATATCCTTCTGCGTGGATGTACGAAATTTCTTTTAGTTTCAATGCCCCTTCTAACGCAACGGGGAAACCGAAGCCACGACCGAGGTATAAGAAGTTTTTAGCGTCTTTAAACTCGCCGGCTATGTAATTAATTTGGGCGGCTGAATTGTCTAATATCTGCTGGATTTTATCAGGAATGGTCTCCATCTCAAACGAGATTTTGCGGAAGTTTTCTTCGCTGATAGTTCCTTTGCGTTTAGCTACTGCCAACGCAATAAGAGTTAGTGCAGTTACCTGTGCAGTAAAGGCTTTAGTTGACGCTACGCCTATTTCAGGCCCTGCGTGTATGTACGCTCCTGCGTGGGTTGTACGTGGAATAGAAGAACCTACTACGTTGCAAATACCAAATATGGTTGCCCCGCGAGACTTAGCCAGCTCAATGGCGGCCAGCGTATCGGCAGTTTCTCCTGATTGTGAAATGGCAATTACAAAATCACCTTCGCCCACTATCGGGTTACGGTAGCGGAATTCTGAAGCGTATTCAACCTCTACTGATATACGGGCAATTTCTTCAAACAAATACTCGCCCACTATACCTGCAATCCACGATGTGCCGCAGCCCACAATAATAATGCGCTTCAAATTCACCAGCTTATCCATGTATTCGGTTACACCGGCCATGTGTATGCTATTATCGGCAACACTTATACGGCCACGGAAACTATCACGGATAGAGCGGGGTTGCTCGTAAATTTCTTTAATCATAAAGTGGTCGTAACCGCCTTTTTCAATTTGCTCAAGGTTCATCTCAAGCTCTTGTATGTAAGGGGTTTTCACCGCATTGTCGATGGTTTTTATCGTAAGCTCATTATTTTTGATAATGGCTATCTCACCATCGTTAAGGTAAATAACGTTTTTGGTGTACTCAATCAAAGGTGCAGCATCCGAAGCAATAAAATGCTCGTTTTCTCCGATACCCAATACCATCGGGCTGCCTTTGCGTGCACCAATTAAAAAGTTAGGTTCGTCTTTGTTTACAATTACAATAGCGTAGGCCCCAACCACTTCGCTAAGTCCAAGACGAACGGCTTCTTCAAAAGCACAACCTGTTTTTTGTTGTATCTCTTCAATAAGATGTATTAACACCTCAGTATCGGTATCGCTTTTAAACTCATGTCCGCGCGATATCAATTCTTTTTTCAGTGAAGAATAATTCTCGATAATGCCGTTGTGAATAATGGCCATATTACCCCTTTGTGAAACGTGGGGGTGGGCATTAACATCGTTAGGTTCGCCGTGTGTGGCCCAGCGAGTATGACCTATACCAATGTTACCCGTAATGTCCTCTTTTGTTACAGCATCTTCTAATTCACTAACCTTGCCTTTTTTCTTAAAAATTTTAAGGTCGTGATTAAGTAGCGCAACCCCTGAGCTGTCGTAGCCCCGGTATTCTAAACGCTTTAGTCCTTTAATAAGGATAGGATAGGCCTCTCTGGGGCCTATATAACCAACAATACCACACATAAAAATAACGAATTAAAAAACGATTAAAAGGTACTTATAAACGCCCTTTTTTAACGAGAGCGTAAATTTACAGTTTGCATTTCAAAATCAAAAGGGCGGTTATTTAAACGGCTAATATTTCGCAATTGATGAAGTAAATCTTCAAACTGCGCAAAATTTACCGATTGATGCCCGTCTGATAGTGCATTGTCAGGGTCGTTGTGGGTTTCAATCATCAACCCGTCGCTGCCAACAGCAATTGCTGCTACCGACATAGGCGCGATAAGTTTTGAAAGCCCCGTTCCTTGGCTGGGGTCAACAATCACCGGTAAATGAGAAAGTTCTTTTACCAGTGCCACAGCCGATAGGTCTAACGTATTCCTTGTAGCAGTTTCAAATGTACGTATTCCACGTTCACATAGTATTACTTTTTCATTTCCCCCAAGTAATATATGTTCTGCGGCCAATAGCCATTCTTCAATAGTAGCACTCAGTCCGCGTTTCAACAACACAGGTTTATCGGCTTTTCCCAAGCCCTTTAAAAACTGATAGTTGTGCATATTGCGGGTGCCTATTTGCAAAATATCCGCATATTCAGATACTTCGTCAAGCAAAGAGTAGTCTAACACTTCGGTTACCACCTTCATGTCAAACTCATCGGCCACTTTGCGCAGCAACTCAAGCCCTTGTTTTTTGAGGCCTTGGAAAGAATATGGCGATGTGCGGGGCTTGTGGGCTCCGCCACGCAAAAATTTAACTCCGTTTTTAGAAAGGAATGAAGCAATATCATACAGTTGTTGCTCATTCTCAACAGCACAAGGCCCGGCAATAAGCACGGGATACTCTCCGCCAATTTCAAGTGAGCCTACCTTAACCACTGTTGGGCTCTTTTTCCATTTGCGGCTGGCAAGCTGGTATGATGTAGCTATTTGAGTAATTTTTGAAACCGTTTTAAGGCTTTTGAGGTATTGTATCTGTGTATCGTTTATGTGAGACACAATAACGTACACAGGGTTTGAAGCGATGGGTGCAAAATGATATGCAAGCCCCTCGGCCTTTAAAAAGTCTTCAACGGTTGGGCAGCCTTCTGCCAAATGATTGCTTAATTCTACTAACACTTATCGTACTTTTATAACGTGCAGCCTTAGCTTTATGCCTCTTTCAATACCCTTACGGGTGTCCAATGTCAAGTGGCCTGCGGTAATAGGGTTGTCTGAAGGTATCCTCAGATAAAAGCCCTTGTTATAGTTTATACCGCGGTTGCGGTTTTCATTTACTACGTATTGCAGGTGCCTTGGGATGTTAAAAGTGTACTGCTGCCTGTCGCTGTTATATTTCCCGTCAAACAAAGCCGCCTCGCTGATTGCATCGGCTACCAGTGAAACCGCATCGGTTGAATCACGAAATAGTAACAACAGTCGTGTTGGTGCATCAAAACCCGCGCCAATTCCTAACGCATTTGACGAAACGGTTAAATTTGCCCCTACAATAGCATACCTGCTGTCTTTTGCAAAATTGTCAAGTCCCGGCACTTCTATCAAAATACGGGTTCCTGCCATCGATTGCAAATAGCATTCGTCGTAATTGGCTCCCACCGTAAATTGCGTTTGGGCATTGGTACCGGCAAAGTTATGGTTAAATAAATTTGCAAACGCCGAATTGTCTTTATTTATGGGAAACAGCACCTGTTGGGTGTCGTTGTAGTAAACACGTATGCCCGAGATGCCTGAAGTAAGGTTCATGTAAGCTGCCGCGCCGTCATCCGTTCCTAAAGTACTGTTGTCAGCCTCAATCCTTATACCGCGAATAAAATCTTGAAACGCAGTATTAGTAGCAAAATTTGCCGCCGCACCATTTATAATTTTAGTACCAAAAGTAGCGTTGTTCAACTTTAAGCGAAGCTGGGGAGCTTCTTTGGTGGTAGTTCCGTTAAAGGTAATACTCACGCTGTCTTTCACATTCAGCTTGGCTGATAATGTGCCTATTGGGGCGGGATTGTAGGTAATATTACGGCGCGAATAGTATTGCGTATCGGCACTTAAAACTTCACTCACCTCATACGCATTTAAGGTAATGGGGGTGTTTGGGTTGCCTTGAAAATTATCTTCACCTGAGTAAGACATCACTAAAAACACCGAGTCAATGGTGCTGCCTGCGGGAAACGTAAAGTTGCTGGATGAAGGTAAAATAAAGTTTACAGCAATTCCGGCAGTCGATTTTCCGTAAACAGTGCTGTTAAGCGCACCCAAAATTTGCAACGAAAGGCTGCTGGTGGCAAATGAATCTTCGGGTAAAGTGCGGGTAAAAAGGGTAAAGGTATCTATTACCATTACTTCGGGACTTGTACCCGTATTAAGCCCTAATTTTTCCTCGTCGCTCTTGCACGAAAAAAGGGTGGTGGCGCAGATGAGCGCCGCCACCCCCCAATAAAATCCTGTTCTTTTCAAGTGTTAATTGTTACTTGATAATATTTCGTCGTAAAAACGTAAATAGTTGTCAGCATATTGTTGGTCTTCGTCGTGCGTTAGCACAGGACGATCCAGTTTGCTAATGGTGCTTTCCACCTCAGGGTCAATATTACCTCCGGCTCTTACTACTGCATCAGCGTGTGTAATGGCACCAAGGTATAAGCCGTTGCATGAGCCGTTATCGTAGCAGGCCATTTGCTCAGGTTCAATATTGTTAAGGCTGGCTTTGCGAGCGAAATCTTCGCCTAAGTTTTCCTGAAACTCTTTTTCAAAAATGCTGTAAATAACTTTTGAGTTTTTAAATACAGGTTCGTTTTTGTAAATCGTTTTCAGGTAAAGAGGGATAAGACTGGTCATCCAACCTTGGCAGTGGATAATGTCGGGTGCCCAACCTAATTTTTTAACGGTTTCAAGTGCACCTTTGCAAAAAAAGATGGTGCGCTCATCGTTATCGGGGAAAAACTTGTTTTCCTCGTTGTGATAAAGTGCTTTGCGGTGAAAGTACTCTTCGTTGTCCAGAAAATACACTTGCATTTTGGCATCGGGTAAAGAAGCTACCTTGATAATCAACGGGTTGTCGTTATCGTCGATGGTGATGTTGATGCCCGAAAGGCGTACTACCTCATGCAAGCGGTTGCGGCGCTCATTAATCAAACCAAAACGAGGAACAAGTACTCTAATTTCGTTGTCTTTTTCTTGTATGGCTTGTGGGAGCAGGCGTGCAATTTCTGAGACTGATGATGTGCTTGTCAGAAAAGGGCTCATTTCTGATGAAACGAACAGAACTTTTTTTCTTCCCATATTGCAGTAAAAATGTGTTTGCAAAGTTACTTAAAATAATCCAATATTGCCAATTTTCCACAAAATGATGTTAATAGCTGTAAGTGCGTGATTATCTTTACTAAAATATCCCAAATCAATTCGTTTTTGTCCCATATCGCGCAAAAAGGCAGCCGTATAGGGTTTGTTCCTACTATGGGTGCTCTGCACGATGGACATCTTACGCTAATCAGAAAAGCTAACGATGAAAACGACATTTCAGTATGCAGCATTTTTGTAAACCCGACCCAGTTTAATAACCCCGACGACCTTAAAAAATACCCGCGACTGATAGAGAAAGACATTTTGCTGTTGGAAAAAAACGGCTGCGATGTGCTTTTTTATCCTGACGCAAAGGAAATGTATAAAGACGGTGAGGAGCTGCTATGGGTAGATTTGTTGGGCATTGATAAACGGTTGGAGGGGGAGCACCGCCCCGGGCACTTTAACGGTGTGGCTACTATTGTAAAAAAGCTGTTTGATGCTGTCGTTCCACACAAGGCATATTTTGGGCAAAAGGATTACCAGCAGGTGCTGGTAGTGAAAACAATGGTGAAACAGTTGAACGTGCCCGTTGAAATTATTGCCGTGCCTACGGTGCGAGAGGAAAGCGGACTTGCTATGAGCTCAAGGAATTTGAGGTTAACAAATGAAGAAAGAGAAAATGCAGCCGAAATATACAGGGTATTGTTGTGGGCTAAAGAAAACCTTACACTGTTGGAAGTTGCAGAGATTGTGAAGGAGGCAGGGGACAGGTTAGCAAAAATTGACGGGGCGGCGGTAGAATATTTTGAACTTGCGGACGGCGAAACATTAGCCCCTGTTACTGGATATAAAAACGGCCAAAAGGTGGTGGCTTTAATAGCCGTTCAGGTGGGCGCGGTGCGCCTTATTGATAATATGGTGCTTGCCTAAAACTCTTTAAATACGTTGGTGGTGGTTAAAAACTCCATAAAGTACCAATTGCCGTTGTAACGAAGTGCGGAAAGAGCCACTACAACAGGTTTGTTTTTAATGCTCATGTAAATATTCATTGCCCAAGGGGCTTCATCACTACCCCAAGGGTTTTCAGTATGCAAACTGTCATACTGTAGTTGCGTTAGGTCTATTTTTTTCTCTTTAGCTTTAGTAAGTAACGATTCAAAATCACTTTTCAGCTTTTCGCTGCCGCTGGTCTTTTCTTTTATCTGCTCATCTGTAAGCGTTTTGGCTTCGGCATAAACGGCCTTATACACATCAGGAGGGGCCACCAGTTTTTTTAAGTCTTCAATATTGCCGCTTTGCAAGGCATTTAATACTCCTTTGCTTAATGCGGTTGAATCTTGTGCATTTGCAGCGCAAATAAAAAATAGGGCAAACAAAACAGGTAGTACTATTTTTTTCATGGTATTATTTTTTAGAAAGCAGCGATTGTAAAATGTTTTCAAGTGTATGTGTGTCTAACCGTTTATATAAAACGGTTTTGTGCTCATCAAGCAAAAACAGTTGGGGGGTAAACTTTATGTTAT
Source organism: Bacteroidia bacterium (assembly GCA_035906255.1). GTDB lineage: Bacteria > Bacteroidota > Bacteroidia > UBA8524 > UBA8524 > SB11. The sequence continues at coordinate 218,339 of JAMIFM010000029.1, read as the reverse complement.
AATCGGTGCGTACATCACTGTTTATTGCATCAATTTGCAGGTTTATCCAAGTAATTCCCTCGGTAGCACTATAGCTTTGCCATTTTTCTTTATCTGTGGCAAGATTTATAGAGTACACCATTACCCCGCTATCTTTATATATGGCATAAATTTCTTTCAGTTCTTTTATTTCCCGTTTGCAGTTGCCGCAATCAACATCCCAAAACAACACGATACTGTATTTTGCATTCACCTTATATAGCGAGGGTGTTGCATAGGTCTCGGTTTTTGTTTTTATGTCGGCCGCTTTTTGCCCGCAAAGACAGCGCGAAAGCTCATTAGCATTATCAACAATCTTTTTCAGATTATCCGCTTCTACCCAATCTGCCAAACCGCTTTCATAGTATTTTTTTGCTAAAGCCACATATACGGCATCGAAACAAATGGTTTTAGAGGCGGCATAATAGTTTAAAAACCACGTTACATTGTATTTATAAAACTCACGGTTGTTTTTTGATAGTTGTATAACATAATCAGCGGCAATAAATAAAGAATCGTAATGCTGTACCGTAAGGTTATCCATGTATTCTTTTAGCCGTTGGTGGTATGTATTGCTATACAACAATCCTGCAAAGCCAAAATCAAAATCGTTCCAAAAGTGAGCCCGATAGTACAAGTACTTTTCAGTTTTGTCGGTAATGTTTTCAGGAACAATAGGCCTGCGTGAAGCCAACAACATTTTTGATAGCAACTTGCCTTTAAAAGCTGCAATTATTTTATCCTGTTCGGCCGCCACCTCTTCGTCCATTTTGTTAAGCTGTTCAATAAGTTTTTCTACCTCTGCTTTTTTAGCAGGGTTTTTCTCATACACTTCTTTTAGCTTGTTTATGGCGTCAGACTCATCCCGTTTGCTTTTTAGAAAGCGGCTGTATTCAAACAAAGCATTGTTTTGTGGTGATTTTTCGGCACGCAGCGTTTCAATAAATTTTTCGGTGGTTTGTGTGCTATCGGCCACAAATTCGGTTTCTATTGAAAAGAATTGCTCCTCAACCAAAAACTCAAAGTAAGTACCGGTATTAAAAAAAATGATGTAAGAGCCGGTGGGTAATGCGGTATCACCGTTAAAAACCACCACACCCTTAGAGTCGGTTATCCCTTCCTGTTTAATGTATTGCTTGTCGCCGAAGTAATAAGCAAGCTTTACAGGAGTTGAAACAAGCCCGTTTATTTTTACTTTGATATTGTAGGCTTCTTTTGCCCAAGAGAAACTGAACAAACAAATGAACGCCAAAAACAACAGGCACTTTTTCATAGCGACAAATTACAAAAAAGTTTAATGCTGCCAACCAGCCAAAGGTAAAAGCAGTTAGTTGAATAGTCTTGAGCTTGCCGAAAGACCCTACCCGATTATTACTTAGTTCGACGTTCTCATAATCACCTTCCCCTATCAGAGGGGGTTGCTATATTGTCTTGAGCTTGCCGAAAGACCCTTGCAAATAGTTAGGAACGGGTATGTCAAATTCATATTTTTGTCAATTACACAATCATAACAGCATGAAGAAAATAATACTCTCGTTTTTCACCCTGTTTATAATCACGGCTGTGAATGCGCAACAAGACTTTGTATGCCATCCTCACGATGATAAACTGGCACCCCGTGAGCATCCCGTTGATATTACACGCATGAAGGTTGAGGTGTCTTTTGAGCCGGAAAAGAAGCTGGTAAAAGGCAAGGTTACGCATACTTTTATCCCTTTACGCAGTGTGGTTGATTCCATCTTTTTTGATGCGCCCGGTATTAAAATACAATCGGCACAACTAAACGGCAAAGACGTTAAGTTTACCACAAATAGCGAAGGCGTTACCGTTTTCCCAAGCCCTGCTTTAGCTTTCAGTAAAGACAATAAGACCTACGATTTAGTGTTTGTTTACGAAGCTACCCCCAAACGAGGTATTTACTTTATAGGCTGGGATCAACCCGAAGACCCTGCAAACACTAATCCTTGGCGCATACGCAGGCAGGTTTGGACGCAGGGGCAGGGCATTGACAACCGCCACTGGATACCTATGTATGACGATGCGAACGATAAGTTTATTACTGAAACGGTGGTAACGTTTGATAAGAAATACAAGGTGCTTTCTAACGGAAATAAACTGACTGAAAAAGACAACGGAAACAATACTAAAACGTGGCATTATGCCATGACAAACCCCCATGCCGGTTACCTTTTAATGCTGGGTATTGGTGAATATGAAATCCGTCAAAGTAAAACATCGCGCGGTACACCGCTTAATTTTTGGTACTATCCTGATTTGAAAGACTGGGTGGAGCCTACTTACCGCTATACCGAGAAGATGTTTGACTTGCTGGAGAAAGAAACGGGCATTCCTTATCCTTGGGAGAGCTATGCTGAGATTATGGTGCAAGACTTTTTGTATGGCGCGATGGAAAACACTACCGCCACCATTTTCGGGGATTTCTTTTATGTAGACAACCGTGCGTTTTTAGACCGCAATTATGTAGGAGTAAACTGCCACGAGCTTACCCACCAGTGGTTTGGTGATTATATTACTCACCGCAGCCACAGCGAAATGTGGTTGCACGAGAGTTATGCAACGTACTATCCTAAGTTGTGGGTGTTGCGCGAAGAAGGAGTAGCCCCTTACCAGTGGGCTTTGAAAAGCGAAATGGACAGGGCATTGGATGCAGGTAAAAAAGACAGCTATCCTGTGCGCCATTCAATGGGCGGTTCGGCAAGGATGTACCCAAAAGGGTCTGTGATTATAGGGATGTTGAAAGACGAAATAGGCGAAGCAGATTTTAACCGAGCCTTAAACCATTACTTAACCAAACATGCTTATAAGAACGTTGAAACCAATGATTTATATCAAGCCATACAAGATGTTTTAGGTCTCTCGCCCTCGTGGTTTTTTGAGCAGTGGCTGTATAAAGGTGGGGAACCTCACTACAGTGTAAAATGGGAAGACTTGAAACTTGAAGGCGGCAATGGACAACGCGCTACTCGCATTCATGTGAAACAAATTCACCGCCAAACAGATGTGATAGGTTTGTTTAAAATGCACTTTGATATTGAAGTATATTATCAAAACGGAACAAACACCCGCCAACGTGTATGGGTTGAGAAAGAAGACGAAACGTTTGACATTCCTAACGCTAATAATGATGAGGTGGCTTTTGTGGTGTTTGATGCAGGAAACAAAGTGCTTAAAAACCTTACTTATACACGCTCTTATAATGAATTGGAGAGGCAAGCGTTGGGTGCCAATGAACCTATTGACCGCTATTTAGCCTTACTTGAGCTAAAAGCTACAGATATGGAAAAGAAACGGGCGTTGTTGCATAAAGTACTGGATGAGGCTGCGTTTTATGGTTTGCGTGCTGAAGCAGCAGCCCAATTGGCCAATGATACTGCCAGCCCAAAACACATTGTAAAAGCATTGAAAGATGCCAATGTTAATGTGCGTAAGGCAACCGTTACGGCCATAAACAAAGTGCCTTTTGAGTTACTGCTTGAGGTAGAGGCATTGCTAAAAGACTCATCGTATGTGGTGATAGAAACTGCTTTTGATAAACTAAGCAAAGAGTACCCCGATTTGCGTGAACGCTTTTTAGAAGCAACCAAAGATATTTTGGGGATGAACAACGCCATGCGCATTAAATGGTTAGAAGCTGCGGGGAGTATGGTGGCTACTGCTAAACCTGAATATTGGATACAATTAACTGCTTTTGCAGGACCGGGTTATGAATTCCGCACAAGGCTGAATGCTTTTGAAGCTTTGAAACGCTTAAATCTGTTTAACCAAAACGTATTTAATAATCTTTTAGATGCTGCTGCTGCACAAAACAGCCGTTTGGCAGGCCCTGCATACAGTACGCTTGAGTTTTTTATCAAGCAATCGCAAAACAAGGCTAACGCTAAATTCTTTTTAAGCCTAACACCTCAAACGGGTAAAAAGGCTGAGTTGGTAAAACAACTAGGGATAGTAGATTAAAGGGTAAACCATAAATAAAAACCCCCGAAAGAGTGCTTTCGGGGGTTTTTATGTTTTATAGCTTTTATAGCGGGTGAAACTTATGCGGTTTCTACCAACTCAATATCAAATTGCGAAAGGTTTTTAAATTGCTGTACTCGGGCGTTAATCTCTTTTTGGCTAAGGTTTACCAAACGCTCCGTTCCAAATTTCTCTACGCAGAAAGAAGCCATTGCAGAGCCATAAATAATTGCACGTTTCATGTTCTCAAAGCTCACATCTTCAGTTTGGCTTAAATAACCGATGAAACCGCCTGCAAAAGTATCTCCCGCACCTGTTGGGTCAAAAACCTCTTCAAGGGGCAAGGCAGGGGCAAAAAACACCTCGTTTTGGTGGAACAACAGTGCGCCGTGCTCTCCTTTCTTGATAATCAAAAACTGAGGACCCATTGCCATTATCTTTTTAGCAGCCTTCACCAGTGAGTATTCACCCGAAAGCTCGCGGGCTTCTTCATCGTTAATTGTCAATACGTCCACCAGTTTCAATGTTTGGCGCAAATCGTCCATAGCAATCTGCATCCAAAAGTTCATCGTATCCATAACAATCAGGCGGGGACGTTTTGCCAAACGGTTAATTACCGTTTCCTGCACCTTTGGGGTAAGATTGCCCAGCATCAAAAACTCGCAGTTTTGATAGCTTTCGGGAATAATAGGGTCAAAATCGCCCAATACATTCAACTCAGTAACCAGCGTGTCGCGGCTGTTCATATCGTTGTGGTATTTTCCGCTCCAGAAAAACGATTTCTCGCCTTGCTTAATCTGCAAACCGTCGGTATTAATACCGTGTTGTTGCATCATAGTAATATCCGTTTGGGGAAAATCTTCGCCCACCACAGCCACCAAGTTCACATCTTTAGTAAAATAAGAGGCACTTAGGCTGATATAGGTAGCTGCGCCACCAATAATTTTGTCGGTTTTGCCGAAAGGCGTTTCGATGGCATCAAATGCTACTGAGCCGATTACAAGTAAACTCATCAGGAATTTAAAATTTTTTTTGTGCAAATATTGCGTTTTTAAATCTTAAAACCTATCATTGCAGTCCTTTTTTGAAGGGACAACCGGTAACAAACCTTGTACAGCCAACGGCTAACAAGGCGAGTTAAAAAAAAAAAATTCCTCGATAGCTCAGCCGGTTAGAGCACCTGACTGTTAATCAGGGGGTCGCTGGTTCGAGTCCAGCTCGGGGAGCAACAATAAGAAAGCCGTTTGAAAGCACTTCAAACGGCTTCTTTTTTATGGTAGTTTACATCATCTATTCTCCATCTCTTATAAATATTATATCGGCCAAAGCGAAGAATTTGAAGGTCGTTTAGTGAAACACCTTTCAAATTCTGATAAAACCAGCTTTACTTCAAGGGCTAATGACTGGGAAGAATTTTTTATAATCTCCTGTGAAAATCGGACTCAAGCCCGCCAAATAGAAAATTATATTAAAAAGCAAAAGAGCCGAAAGTATAATGAAGGCTTAAAGAAAGATCCGAGATGGGTTGAAAATCTTTTAAAGCGCTTTAGCACCTGACTGTTAATCAGTCCTGAATACATTCGGGATGGTTCGAGTCCAGCTCGGGGAGCAAAAAATCAAAGCCATCTCAGTACGGGATGGCTTTTTTGTTTTACCAAGGATTTAAATCCGTGGCTTTATGATTACGCTTAACAAGCGGACTTAAGTCCGCTTGTTAAGCGTAATTTAGACAGAACGGAGTTTCAACCCTGTTTAAACTTTTAAAGATGCTGCCCAAAAGTCAGCAAATTCTTATCGGGGTCAAGTAAAGAAAACTCCTTCTGCCCCCATGGTTTCACTTGCAAAAGCCCGTTTGGGTGTATGCGGATTTTTTCATCCAGCAACGTCTGGTAAAAGGCACTAATGTTATCCAGTCTTATATAAACCTGTCCGTAGTTTTCAGCAGGGTTAAGGTCTTTAAACTCAAAAAAGTGAATTTCCACCGAGTCTTTTTTTACTATCAGATAACCGTCGTAATCTCCAAGCTCTTCAAACCCAAGCCGGTTTACATAATACTCTCTGGTTGCGTTTTTATCACGCATAGGTAATTTAGGGCAAATAGCTGTTAGCATAGTTTGTTGTTAAATAGATTGGAAATATATTAATATACCGTTTATCTATCAAGGCGTCCCTTTCTTCAAACCCACCAAAATCCCCTTTGCCTTAACCCCAAACGAAACCTTGGTTTTGTTCAATTGATCTTCAATGCAAGTAATCAATTCGTTTTTTAAATCGGGAAACTCTTTGGTTAAACCATACAACACTTCCATAGAATGTGTTTTTACAGATACGCTTGTGCTGGACGATGTAAGCCACGCAAACAACAAATTAACGGCAACCGCTTTATTGTCTTCAGGCACTCCGGCAATGCGCCAGTATTTAACAAACGAGTAGGTAAAATCCTTAATACTCGTTTGCTCGCGTAGCTCAAACAAATAAGGTAAAATATCAAACAGTGCTTTGGGTTTATAAAGCCCAATTTCGCTTAAAAACCACGAAAACCGCAGTGCAGTGGTTTTATCTTGGTACAAAAACAGGTCGCAAAGCGCCTTTATATCTATCTCCTCGTCAACAATCTGTTTAATCCACACAAGCCGCTCCTGCATTGTGCTCGACTTTAGCGATCGGTGTATGACGGAATAAATAGTAGGTGGCATCCTATGTGTTTCTGTTATAGTATCGTTCAAGCTGTCCTTTCAAATCTGCCACAATGCTGTCCAAATTCACGATGTCTTCTTCGTTTAGGGTTATTCCCATATCCCCTTCTTTAATCTTTACAGTAAGGCTATACCCACCCGTATCATATTTTATCAATTCATAATCGTTTAGCAGCCAATACAGGCTATACTTCATTTCTTCCTTTGTTTTTTCGTCGGTTTCTGTTTCCAGCGCGGCTTTCAGCTTTTTCTCAAAATATTTCAAATCATTCCGTCCAATCACATCGGCGGCTTTTCGCCTTACCACTGCACTTTTATCCGTCAAGCCCTTTTCTAAAATTGCATCCATAATAGGCTTTGCAGGTTCATACAGCATATTTAGAACTATGTTTTTCCTCACAGTGGCTGAGCGGTGCTCACTCAGTTTCAAAAACAAATCCCCGGCTCTGTTATCACAAAACGAGAGAGAACACATCAGCCTGCCTGAATAGTGGCACATTACCCTAATATCCGTTCGTTGCAATGCTTCCTCAAAAAGAACAAGGCCTGCATCTGTAAGTTGCTTGCTGTTTTGAATTTGGTAAGCAACCTCTATCAGTTTATCCATTAGCGGCTTTTCTCCAATCGTTTTTTTAGTTAGGTAACGTGCTTCCTTATTCTTTCTCTCCTCAATACTATCCGTCAGCCTAAAATCATAACAGTTTACTTCCATTTTGTGTCTTTTGTGAGCCAAAAGATACTCTTTTTGCAATTTCTGTTGCGCAAGCAAATGCTTGCTTATATATTTGCAAGCAGATACTTGCGCATTAGTAATGGAAATAAGAAGAGATGTTTTTCAGGCGATTGCCGACCCCACCCGCAGGCAAATTATTAACATGATTGCTAGCGAGCCGTTAAACCTAAACACTATAGCCGATAAGTTTGAGGTAAGCAGGCAAGCTATTTCGCTGCACATAAAAATATTGAACGAATGCGGATTGATAAACATTAAGCAACAAGGCCGCGAACGCTATTGCGAGGCAAAACTTGAAAAGCTGGAGGAGGTTACGAACTGGGTGGAACAATCGACCAAGTTATGGAAACAGAAGTTTACCAAACTGGATACGTTTTTACAAAACATTCAAAACAAAGAGCAATAACAAACTATGGAAAAGGAAGTTAGCATAACACAGATTTTTGATGCGCCAAGGGAACTGGTATTTAAGGCATGGACGGATGCAGAATGGCTGTCTCAATGGCACGCACCCGATAATTGCACCATCGTATTTAAGCACTTGGATGTTCGTGTGGGTGGGTATTTTCATTCGTGTATAAACAACCCCGAATTTGGTGAGTGCTGGGCATTGGGGGTATATAAAGAGATTATTGCCCCTGAAAAGCTGGTATATACTCTTTCGGTAGCGGATGAAGCAGGTAACTTAACCGACCCGCAAAGAGCAGGCATGAATCCCGATTGGCCCTCTGAAACACTGGTTACCGTTACGTTTACTGAGCAAAACGGGAAAACAACAATGGTGCTTACCCAAACAGTAAATGAGGCATTGGCCAAAGAAACAGGTGCATACCCAAGCTGGCTGCAAATGTTTGAGCGACTTAACAAGCGTATAGCAAATAACTAAAACACTATGAAAACAAATTATCTGCAAGGCATTTGGATGCTGCTAATACTATTAGCAGCGTGCCACAGTGCCGAAAACACCAAAACACCTGTTGAAACTATGAAAACAGAAAATAAAGTAATTAGCGGACATGCTCCGCTGAACGGTCTTAAAATGTATTACGAAATACGGGGCGAAGGCGGAGTACCCTTGGTGCTGATACACGGCGGCGGTTCTACCATTGAAAGTACTTTTGGGCGCGTGATAGACAGCTTTGCAAAGACAAGAAAAGTGATAGCGATGGAGCTGCAAACACATGGCCATACGGAAGATATTGACCGTCCGCTTAGTTTTGAGCAGGATGCCCACGATGTAGCCGCACTAATGCAATATCTGAAAATAGACAGTGCCGATTTTATGGGTTTTAGCAATGGGGGAACTACTACTTTGCAAATAGCCATACGCCATCCCAAGTTGGTGCGCAAGGCCGTGGTTGCTTCAGCTATATATCGCCGCGACGGTACTTTTCCTCAGTTTTGGGATTTTATGAAACAAGCAAAGCAAAATCCTATGCCTGTTGAGTTACAAGAGGCGTATAAAAAAGTAGCTCCCGATACCGCCAACCTGATAAAATTACACCACAAATGCGTGGATAGGGTACTTGGCTTTAAAGACATTCCGGATGAATCAATAAAAACCATACAAGCCCCTACACTGGTGGTGATTTCTGATGCCGACGTTGCAACGCCTGAACACGCTGTGGCCCTGTACCGTTTGTTGCCACACGGCAGCATTGCCATATTCCCCGGCGGACATGGCGAGTATATTGGTGAGGTGTGTACGCTTAAAGGTGGTAGCAATACCTACATGGGCACTGTAAAAATTATAGAGGCATTTTTAGATAAGCCTTTGCCTGTCAAATAAACACTACGTAGTGGTTGTTTTCTCCAACGCTATGCGCAGGGTAAGCACAAACAGCAAAACCGTTAAAGGCACAAACAATGCCCGCTCCGTTGCCGATGTTGATGCGCATTGCCCAATATGCCAAAAAAATAAAGCACGGGCAGCAGCCAAACAACTATATCAGCCGCTTCACCAACACGGGGCAAAAACCGACGAGCTTTTACAAGAACCACCGCCAAACAAAAAAGATTAATCAGAATAGAAACGAACTCAAACACCACCATTTGCTCGTGGCTCTCAAGCCTGCCACCCCAAACCATTGTGTAGGGCACCAGCCCCACTAATACACAAATATTAAACAAGGTAACTAACAACAGGAGAATTACTGTAGCACTAACGGCAGTTTTAAAAGGGATGATTCGTTTCATAGTTTTAACTCGATAGCGGCTAAGATACTATTGTTTATGTTTAACAGACATCAGCAATATCAACGCCTATGGCTAGTCGTTGTTAAACTTATTTCGGTAATCGTTGGGGGTCATGCCGGCAATGCGTTTAAAAACCTCTCGGAAAGCCTGCACATCAGAGTACCCGACATCCAGCATTATTTCAGCTATTGATTTACGACCTATTTCCAGTTGCTTTTTAGCCCCCTCAATTTTTACCCGCTGCATGTATTCAGTTACCGTGTTGCGGGTAGCTTTTTTAAACCTGCGCTCAAACGTCCTTCGGCTCATGCTGAATTTGTCGGCCAAAAAATCAACGGTGTATTTTTCTTGATAAGTACTTTCAATAAATTCCTGCACTTGTTTTATTCCCTTGTCTTCATGGTCTTTCAAACCCTGAAAAATGATAAACGGAGATTGATTGTTCTTGTCTAAATCAATCACAAAATACTTGGCCGTGCGTATGGCAATTTCTCGATTGGTGTATTTCTCTACCAAGTGTAGTAGTAAATTCCAATACGCATTACTGCCCCCGCTTGAGTATAAACCGCTTTGGTCAGTGATCACCTTTTCGTCAACCACCTCAACGGTAGGGTAAAAGTGTTTCAGCTCATTGGCATATTGCCAATGGGTAGTGCATTGTCGCCCCTTCAGTACCCCCGAAAAAGCCAATAAAAAAGTCCCTGTGCAAAGGCTGGCTACCTCAGACCCGTTTTTGTATTGTTGGGCTATCCAATGGGCAAATTCTTTATTCATGTGGGTACTACTCATCATATCACCCTGCATCGAAGGAATAATGATAAGATCGCTCTCTTTTGCTTCATTCAAAACCACATCGGGTTGCACAATAAACAGCCCGTTGTTAATTTTTACTTCGTTTGCAAGCCCCACCAATTGTACCTTAAACAAAGGTGATTTTCCGGCCTCCGCTAAAAAATCATTTACCTTACTAAACACATACCTCGCATCGGCAACCGAAGCCAGCACAGCGTTTCTAAGGGTTAATATGGATACCGTTACAGTAATAATGCACAAAGGTAGCTGACAATTTTGACGCAATCAACCACCCTATAATGCCGCATTTACACACCTTCACTTTGCTTTTAAGCCAATAAGTTTGCAATCACAAAACAACACTACTATGCTTAGTACAAACCCTTATCTGCATTTTATGGGCAATGCCGAAGAAGCGATGACGTTTTACAAATCGGTATTCGGTGGCAAGTTCACCATCTTTCAACGCTATAAAGAGGTGCCGGGTGGAGAGAAAATGCCGCTTGATGCTCAGGAGAAACTGATACATGTTTCACTGGAAATGAACAACGGTGTGGTGATAATGGCTACCGATGTGTTGGGGATTATGGAGCATAAATTTACGATTGGTAACAATTTTCACATTTGTGTGCAAGGCGAAAGCGAGACAGAGATAGAAACATTGTTTGCCAAACTATCAATAGACGGCAAGGTTGAAATGCCCCTTAATAAAACTTTTTGGGGAGCTTATTTCGGTATGCTGCAAGATAAATACGGCATTTATTGGATGCTGAATTATACCTACCCCCAACACTAAACTCAAACTTTAAAACTATGAAAACAACTACAACAAAAACCCTGTATTGGGTATTTACCATCATTTTTGCCGTTTTCTTGCTGCTGGATGCTATTGGCGGTATTACACGCCAAGAAGCAGGGCAAGAAGTGCTTAGGCATTTAGGCTACCCAATGTATTTGCTAAGCATTGCGGGGTATGCGAAGCTGCTGGCACTGATAGCCCTGTTGCAAAACAGGTTTGTAACCATTAAGGAGTGGGCTTTTGCCGGCATATCCATTAACTTCATCGGGGCATTTGCATCACGTGCATTTGTGGGCGATGGTTTTTTTGAAACGGTTTTTCCTCTAATTGTGCTGGCAATTATGTTTATACCCTACTTTTTGTGGAAACGTTTATTGCGCGTTCAGCAGTTTCTAAACACATAAATTTTGTATATTTCATTCTATTATAAACCAGAACTACAATGACTGTTATTATCATCATCGCTGCCATTATAGCACTGCCTTTTGTGCTGGCACTGTTTACTAAAAAGAGCTACTCGCTCAAAAGAGAAATAGTAATTAAACAACCCGTAAACGTTGTTTTTGACTACCTGAAACACATAAAAAACCAAGACGAATACAGCAAATGGGTACAAACCGACCCTAACATGAAAAAGGAATACAGGGGAACAGACGGGACGGTGGGCTTTGTGTATGGCTGGAACGGGAATAAGCAAGCCGGAGAAGGTGAACAAGAAATAAAAGGCATTGATGAAAACAAGCGCTTAGACCTTGAAGTAAGGTTTGTACGCCCGTTTGCAGCAGTTGCACGCACACCGTTTATTACTGAAGCGATTAGTGAAAACGAAACCAAGGTTACGTGGGGTACCGATAGTGCGATGAATTATCCCATGAATATTTTTCTGTTGTTTATGAATATGGACAAGCTGTTGGGCAAAGATTTAGAATTTAGTCTGCAACAATTAAAAGAGAGGTTAGAAAACAAACAATAACAATGTCGTTTCAAGCATATATTGATAATATACACGCCAAAACAGGCAAAACTCCCGCCGATTTTAAGAAACTGGCCGAAGAAAACGGATTTATAAAAGGGGGTGAGCTAAACCCTGCTACCAAAGCAGGAGAAATAGTTGCATGGCTAAAAACGGATTTTGACTTAGGGCACGGCCACGCAATGGCCATTTATGCAACCTTTAAAGGAAAAACAGAATAGCGGGCCAAATGTAAGAATCCGTTAATTTTTGCGGTTAACATCATTTGCTTTGCGACAAAAACACCCGCTGTTTGCATACACATTTGTGTAGCTTTGCAGCAGTTGTTAATGACAAACAAAAAGAAGATAATAAACGACCCCTTGTATGGCTTTCTTACCATACCCTACGGCTGGTTGTTTGATTTAATAGAGCACCCGTACTTTCAGCGGTTGCGCCGCATAAAGCAATTAGGCATGAGCCACTTGGTATATCCCGGGGCACTACATACCCGTTTCCACCACGCATTGGGGGCACTCAAACTTACTCTTGAGGCAATAGAAAACCTTAGATTTAAAGACGTAGAAATTACCGACCCTGAAGCTGAAGCCACCTGCGCTGCTATTCTATTGCACGATATTGGACACGGCCCGTTTTCGCATGCGCTGGAACAGGCCATTGTTAAAGGTGTGCATCACGAGGAAATATCGTTGCTGTTTATGCAACGGCTTAACGAGGAGTTTAACGGCAAACTTACCCTTGCCATTGAGGTGTTTAAAGGCACTTACCACAAAAAATTTCTGCATCAGTTGGTAAGCAGCCAGTTGGATATGGATAGAATGGATTACCTGATGCGAGATAGTTTTTATACCGGTGTTTCGGAAGGGGTGATAGGAGCCGACCGTATTATAAAAATGCTGAACGTGGCCAACGGTAGTTTGGTGGTGGAAGAAAAAGGCATTTACTCGATAGAGAAGTTTCTGGTAGCCCGCCGTTTGATGTACTGGCAGGTATATTTACACAAAACAGTAGTGGCGGCAGAAATGCAACTATTACTTTTATTAAAACGAGCTAAAGAATTGGTTTTAAAAGAAGAACCGTTATTTGCAACTCCTGCATTCAGTCATTTTTTATCCCAAAATATCAGCAACGAAAACTTCTTTACTGACAAAAACAATTTGGAGCAATATGCTTTGTTGGATGATTTTGACATTACCGCCTCGGTAAAGGTATGGATGCAGCATTCTGATGAAACATTGGCATACCTTTCAAAAAGCCTTATCAACCGTAGGTTACCCAAAATCATATTCCAAAACACAGCGTTTAGTGAAGCGGATATTAATAAAGTGAAACAGGAAGTAAAAGAACGTAAAGGAATAACAGACAATGAAATAAACTACTATGTTTTTTCAGGTTCGGTACAGAACAACGCATACAGCGATACGCAAGTGAGCATTAATATTTTACAAAAAGACGGGGCAGTGAATGACGTGGGCAAGGTGAGCGATAATTACAGCATATCATCCATGAGCCGCGACGTAGAGAAATTTTATTTGTGTTATCCTAAATAGTATTATTTTAGCTGATTATTTTCAACCGCACACAATGGTTATAACCGTAGAAGAAATAAGGGAGATGTTCGGTGGTGAAATTGAAGGCGACGCGAACGCCGAGATTATCACAGTGAGCAAGATTGAACAGGGAACAAAGGGGGCGTTAACTTTTTTGGCAAATCCTAAGTACGAAGCCTATCTGTATGATACAAAGGCTACAGCCGTTTTAATCAACAAAAACTTTACGCCTGCAAAGGAGGTGTCTGTTACCATGATTAAGGTTGACGACCCTTACATTGCTTTTACGCAGGTGTTGAGCAAATACTTTAACCCCGACCAACACAAATCGGGCATTGAGCAGCCTTGCTACATTTCTGAAAATTCTAAAATCGGGGCTAATCCATACATTGGTGCATTTGCGTACATCGGCAAAAACGTAACCATTGGCGATAATGTAAAAATATATCCCAATACCTACGTAGGTGATAATGTGCACATAGGCGACAACACCATTCTGTTCTCCGGAGTTAAAATATATTCATACTGCGTTATCGGAGCCAACTGTACCTTGCACGCAGGCACCGTAATAGGTTCTGACGGGTTTGGCTATGCCCCGCAAGGCGACGGTACTTACATGAAAATACCCCAAACGGGCAACGTAATTATTGAAGATAACGTTGAGATAGGCTCAAACTGCTCGATAGACCGCGCAACAATGGGCAGCACCATTATTAAAAAAGGTGCAAAACTTGATAACCTTATACAAATAGCCCACAACGTTGAAATTGGCGAAAATACGGCCATAGCAGCGCAAACGGGTATTTCAGGCAGTACCAAACTGGGTAAATATTGTGTGGTAGCAGGCCAAGTAGGTTTTGCCGGCCACTTGCAAATAGCCGATGGCTCACAATTTGGCGCGCAGGCAGGCATAGGAAAAAGCATCACCGATAAAAATAAGCAGTGGCACGGTTCTCCGGCTATTGATTTAAAAGGTTGGTTAAAATCGCAGGTAATGTTCCGTAATCTGCCCGATTTAGAGAAGAAAATCAATCAGCTTGAGAAGATTGTAGCACAGTTGGATGTGCACGAAAGCAAACAATAAATTAAAACGGCGGCAATAAAAAAGGGCTATCTTTGCCCCGCATTTTTGCGGCAAACCATGCTGCTGTAAGAGTAAATTGTATGATGAACGAAAAACAAACTACCATAAAGGGTCCAGTAAAAGTGTCAGGTATTGGCCTGCATACAGGCAAAATGGTGAACATGACGTTTTTACCCGCCCCTGAAAATCACGGTATAAAATTTCAACGTGTAGATTTAGAAAACCAGCCCATTATTGATGCCGATGTTGACTTGGTAGTTGATACTTCGCGCGGCACTACGCTTGAGTTTAACGGTGCGCGCGTAGCTACTGTTGAGCATGCTATGGCGGCACTTGCAGGGTTAGAAATTGATAACTGTGTGGTTCAGTTAGATGGTCCTGAAGTTCCCATTTTGGACGGTAGTGCCGAGATTTTTGTAAACGAGATATTATTAGTAGGCATACAGCAACAAGAAGCTGAACGCGAATATTTTACCCTTCCGCAAAATGTATCGTTTTTAGAGCCTGATAAAGGTGTTGAAATGATTGCCATGCCTGTTGACGATTACCGCCTAACGGTAATGGTAGATTATAACTCGCCGATATTGGGCAGCCAACACGCTTCAGTAACCAGCCTTAAAGAATTTAAAAAAGAAGTGGCAAGCAGCCGCACTTTTTGCTTTTTGCACGAGTTGGAAATGCTGTTGAGCCAAAACCTTATTAAAGGCGGCGACCTTAGCAATGCTATTGTAATAGTTGATAAACACGTGGGCGAAGAAGAACTTTCACACCTTGCTAAGTTGTTTAACAAGCCCAAAGTTGAGGTAAAGAAAGAGGGTATCTTAAACAACGTTGACCTTCGTTTCCAAAACGAACCCGCACGCCACAAATTACTTGATTTGATAGGTGACCTTGCCCTTATAGGTATGCCCCTAAAAGCACAAATAATGGCAGCACGCCCCGGCCACGCAGCTAACGTAGCTTTCGGTAAAAAAATCAAACAACTGATTAAGAAAAAGAAAGGCCTTGCCGGTGTGCCCGTTTACGACCCGAACAAGAAACCCGTTTACGATATAAACGACATCACAAGGTTTTTGCCCCATAAATTCCCCTTTTTGTTTGTTGATAAGGTAATGGAAATTAGTGCCACCCACGTGTTGGCCGTTAAAAACGTTACCGGCGACGAGTACTATTTCCAAGGCCACTTCCCCGGCAATCCTATTATGCCCGGCGTATTGCAAATTGAAGCAATGGCGCAGGCAGGCGGGGTTTTGATTTTGAGCCGTGTACCCGACCCTGAAAACTACAGCACCTATTTTGTGAAGATAGAAAGCGTGAAGTTTAAAGAGAAAGTAGTGCCCGGCGATACACTGGTAATGCGTCTTGACCTTATTGCTCCTGTTAGGAGGGGGCTTTGTTTAATGAAAGGGCAAGCATACGTTGGCGACAAATTGGTAACGGAAGCCGAATTGATGGCGCAGATTGTGAAAGACAAAAACCTCAATAATTAACGTTTCATACGAATAAATGAAGCTTTCGTGGGTAAGATTTTGATAAAACAATAAATACCCCGTTTATTTGCCCCATAACTATAAGCCCTAATGATACAACCCCTTTCATACGTGAACCCGCAGGCAAAAATTGCCGACAACGTTGTAATTGACCCGTTTGTAACTATTGATAAAAACGTAGAGATAGGCGAGGGAACATGGATAGGGCCTAATGTTACTATTATGGAAGGCGCACGTATTGGGAAAAACTGTAAAATTTTCCCGGGCGCAGTTATATCAGCTATTCCGCAAGATTTAAAGTTTCATGGCGAAGAAAGCCTTGTAATAATAGGCGATAATACCACCATACGCGAATGTGCAACTATTAACAGGGGTACAGAAGCCGCCGGAAAAACGGTAATAGGTCAAAACAGCCTGATAATGGCGTATGTGCACGTTGCCCACGATTGCAATATCGGTAACAACGTAATATTGGGTAACTCTGTGCAATTGGCAGGGCACATTAACATTGGCGATTACGCTATTATTAGCGGTCTTTCGGCAGTGCACCAGTTTGTAAATATAGGTCAACACGCAATGATTTCGGGCGGTTCGTTGGTTCGTAAAGATGTTCCACCTTATACTAAAGCAGCCCGCGAGCCCCTTTCTTATGAAGGTATCAACTCAATAGGCTTGCGCCGTCGTGGTTTTACTACCGAAAAGATAAACGAGATACAAGAAATTTACCGAATCATCTACCTGCGCGGGTATAACAACTCAAAAGCAATGGCCTTTATTGAGGGTGAAATGCCTGCAACTAAAGAACGCGACGAAATTATCAGTTTCATCCGCGATTCAGATCGGGGTATTATGAAGGGCTATAACTATAACCGCTAACCGTTTTGTTTGAAATAGTACTTGAAAACTGCGGAAAGAAATTTAACCGTAACTGGATTTTCAAGGATTTTAACCACACCTTTTCTTCGGGCAATGCCTATGCCGTATTAGGCCCTAACGGGTCGGGTAAATCAACGCTGTTGCAGTGCATAGCCGGCTATATGGCAATTTCTAAAGGCAAAATCAATTTTAGCCAAGATAGCCGACTTATTGAAGAAGATGAGAAATACAGGCATCTTGTGGTGGCTTCTCCGTTTTTAGAGCTGATAGAAGAATTTACCCTACAAGAAACGGTAGATTTTCATTTCAAAATGAAAAAGCAGGCGTTTATAAAACACCCCGATGAAATTATTGAAATAACAGGGCTGGGAAGCTCAGCAAACAAACAACTGAAATTCTTTTCGTCAGGGATGAAACAGCGGGTTAAAATTGCCCTTGCTGTTTTTAGCGATGTTCCTGTGCTGATGCTTGACGAGCCTTGTACAAACTTTGATACAAAGGGGATAGATTGGTATTTAGACCTTGTGCAACGCTATACTCAACAACGTCTTGTGTTAGTGGCCAGCAACCAACCGCACGAATACAGCTTTTGCAAAGAGATGATAAACGTAGTGCAATAACCTTGTTAAGGTAACACAGTTTCCTCAAAATCATCCAACATGTGCAAATCCATCACCACCATTCCCTCTTCGTTTACGTGGAACGGCTTTATGAATTTTGCACCCCAAACCACTTCGTCCCACTTGTAAGAGTATCGTGAATACACGGTTTGGCTAAAAGTATCGTCAAAGGCTTGTATCAATACCAAAAACTCCACGTCGTGGTCTTCGTACCAATCCCTGTTTTTTTCGAATAAGGGGCTTTTTTCGTCAATAGGGTGAACAATTGTCCAGTTCATGGGTAAAAACTTAATAGTGTCCACCTCAAGGTCCAACTGGTCAAAATTCCGGCTGTATCCCTTGCCTGTTTTGTCGGTAGAAACCATCATTACCGTAGCACTTAATTCTATTATCTCACTGCGGCGTTTATTGGCAATCCTGAACATAAGCCCCCTGCTTTCTTCATAAGGACTTATAAGGGTTTTTTTGCTAAACTGTATTTTAGCCGTAGGGCGAGAAAAGCGGCCATATACTAACCCTGTAATAATGGCAAAACTCATTAGACCCACCAAGGCCTCGCCCGCTGCTACAAAACTGATGAGAATGCCTTTGGGCGAGATTCCGCCATATCCAACGGTAGTAAACGTTTGCGCACTAAAAAAGAAGGCACTTAAGAACGACCTGCCCGTACTTTCAGTATTGGCACCGTTAAGATGTTCAACACCCACTAAAAGATAAATGCTAGCAAATAGTATGTTCATGCTGAAATAAAACAGCATGGAAATAAGCATAAAACGACCCCAAGTAATTTGCAGCAGGTAGTGGTATATGTCTATCAGAAAAGAGTTTGCCCCTATTCTTTTTACGTTAAAAGAACCGTCGGGGTTAATAGTCTTTTGGGTAGTACGGCGACTAAAAGATTGGCCTATGCCCGGGTCGTTGGCTTTACTTCGTCTTGCCATTAATGAGTATTAAAAATTAGCACCCAACAGCAAATCAATATCCTTGCTGGGCAGTTTAAAACGCTCGCTAAGGCTTGCTTTTACCAACACGCCTTTATAGATGTATAAACCCTGACGCATGGCTTGGTTTTCCCACTGCATATAGTTTTTTAGTCCGTGCGATTCACTGATGCCTAATAAAATAGGCGTAAGAATATTGCTTAGGGCATAACTGGCCGTGCGTGATACCCGTGAAGTAATATTGGGTACACAATAATGAATAACGTCGTACTTGCGGAAAGTTGGGTTGGTGTGGTTGGTTATTTCGCTGGTTTCAAAACAGCCGCCTTGGTCAATCGTAATGTCAACAATCACGCTATTAGGTTTCATTTGGCTTACCATTGCTTCGGTAACAATGGTAGGGCTGGTTCCGTCATCGTGGCGCAACGAGCCTATTGCCAAATCAGCACTGCGCAAGGCTTTTGCCAAAATATTAGGAACAATGATAGAAGTATATACCCGTTGGTTAAGGTTGTTTTGCAACCTGCGCAGCCGCGCTGTAGAGTTATCAAACACTTTTACAACGGCTCCCAAACCAATGGCTGCTCGCGCAGCGTATTCGCCCACTGTGCCTGCCCCTATAATCACCACTTCTGATGGGGGTATTCCTGCTACGCCGCCCAGCAACTCGCCCTTTCCGCCACCGGTATTGCTCATGTATTCAGCACCTACTAAAATAGAAGTGCTACCTGCTATCTCGCTCATGGTTTGTATTACCGACAGTGTTCCTTGCGGGTCGCGCAGGTATTCAAACCCTATTGCAGTTACTTTTTTCTGTAAAAGCTGTTTTAAATAGGTTTCTGAAAGGTTGGTAAGCTGCAACGCCGATATAAGAAGTTGGTCTTTCTTCATCATATCAATTTCCTCTTTGGTTGGTGGGTCAACCTTCACCACAATATCGGCCTTGTAAACTTCTTGTTTGCTATACACTACTTTAGCACCGGCATCGCTGTAGTCTTTATCAAAAAAATTAGCGTTTTTTCCGCAGTTAGATTCAATTACAATATCGTGTCCGTTATTCACCAGCAATTGTACGGCAGCAGGGGTAAGCGGTACACGGTTTTCCTGATAAGTAATTTCTTTAGGGATACCAATAAACAGTTTTTCGTCGCCTTTTTTCAACTCAAGCAGTTGTTCTTGCGGCTGCATACTGGCTTGTTTCACCAGTTCATGAAAGGGAGATTTAATAATATCAGCCATGTGCGTGCTTTGTGCAGGCTATAAAGATACTACAATTTTTCGGCTTAATATTTACCATACTCGTAACGGCGGTTACGGTAAGGGAATTTCTTAGAGAAACGACGGTTTAGCATCCCTATCACTTCGTTGGCCGGAGTTTGCCAATCAGTATCTGTTTCTATGGCGTATTTCCATAAAAGAGAACCGTCTTCGCTATTTTTTAACTGGCAATCGGCCTTTATGTTATAGGTGCGAGCCACATTACCGGGTATCATCGGAAGAGATTGGTCAAGCGTAGGGTTATTCATCCTAATCTTATCCAATACATCTTGGGCAATGGAAATACCGAATGATTCTAAATCCGATAAAAACCGCTCTTTTTCTATTTTAGAATATACTACTGCATCAACCCCCAGTTTTTTACACAACACTTCGGGCATGGTGGTGCTAAGTGCCAGATAATTAAGCCCGCTGTCTTGCAATATTTTGGTCGTTTTTTCTATAGGTTGCACTTCAATTTTTACATCCTTTTTGCCTCCGCCTGATTGACGTAAGATGTTGTCATACAGGCTTTTTTGAAAAGCCATAGCCTCAGCATACCGCACTTTTTCTATGTCGGCTTGGGTCATATTATCCGGCATTTTTCCGGTATATACCATTTCAAACGGTAATACGGCAATTACTCGGTGTTTAACCGTTTTTACATCAAAATTAGGAGAGGTGAATTTTGTTCCCACACAGCTTGAAATAACAAGCAGGATAAACAATGAAAAAATAGTAGTTTTTATGCGCATACGCTGTTGTTTAGTTACAAATTTAAGGCGCGTGTTTCATTAATTTCAAACTCACGCTCGCCGGAGGCTGATACGGTTATTTTTACCCGTATAAAAGTTTGCGGCAACAAACCGTCAACCATTTCAGGCCACTCAATCAGGCAAATATCATTGCTATACAGGTATTCTTCAAAACCAATGCCATAAGCCTCTTCAGGGCTGTTTAACCTGTAAAAATCAAAGTGGTAAATAGTTTCACCGCTGGCCTCATATTCGTTCACCAAACTGAACGTAGGGCTGGAAACAGTATCGTTTACACCCAAGGCTCTGCAAAATTGTTTTATCAGTGTGGTTTTTCCTGCGCCTAACTGGCCTGTAAATGCAAACACTTTGTGCTTTGAGCATAAAGAAACCATATAATCAACCACGGGTTTCAAGTCGGCCTCTGTTTGGGCAGTAAACTTCATTTGGGGCAAAGGTAAGGGTTTACCTCTTCCTGAATAGTTGTTTTGCTGAAGGAATCTCAACTTTTCCTTGCCCTGATAGGGGAAGGCGACCATGTAAACTTCGGGCTAATGGGTAATCGGGAAGGGGGTCTTTCGGCAGGCTAAAGACATGGGTTTATTGGAGTGAAGAGGAAACAAACTCAACAAACTGCTTTATTGTCTCCACACTCTTTAGCGGCTCTTCCAGTTGACCCATGTGCCCGCTTTTTTCAAACAAGGTAAACTGGCAGCGTTCAATTAAAGAGGCTTGGTAGCTGGATACTTCGGCGGGGATTAAGGCATCTTCTGCTCCTGCTATCACCAAAACAGGTACATTAGCTTTTTGCAGTACATCCAGTCGTTCGCGGCGCAAGCGCATTGCCAATAGGGCATTTATAATCTCCTGCGGGCTGCATTCTTTCGCAATGGCAAGGCTTTGCGCCAATTGCTCATCATGTGGCTGGCTTTTGGCAAACAAACCGGGTATCAATACCTCAACAAAAGGAAGCACGCCGTTATTCTTAACAAAATCAACCTGCTTCAGGCGGTTCTGCTGTTTCTCTTCAGTATCAGCGTATGCAGTTGAATGAAACAAACCAAATCCGCTTAGCAATTCAGGGTGTCTTTCCGCAAGCGCAAGGGTTACGTATCCCCCCAGTGAGTGTCCAATAACAATGCTTTTTTCAAGTCCTTCGGCACGCAAAGTAAAGGCAAGGCGGTCGGCCATGTCCTCAATAGTTTCAGGATTAGCATTTTCTGTCAATGTGGTTTTTCCAAAACCGGGCAAATCCACACAAACTACTTCACAAAAGGTGGCTAATTGCGGGGCAATGGTTTCCCAAATGCGGGTGTCTTCACAAAACCCATGAACCAACACCAGCGGTTGTCCGTTTCCCCTTCGGGTACTGAAAACTTTTTCCATGCACAAGTTTACGGGTTTTTACGGTTTCGGCTTTGGACTGGTTGTTTTTGTGCGAAATTTTTTGTATATTAAGAAGTAGTTAAAACTATGAATTTAATTACAGAAAACTATCCCGTTTATCAAAACCGCATTCCGCAAACCGGTCAGCACATCTTAGCCCAACAAACCGACGAAAACATAGTGGTTTATCAAGCATTTAATCCTTTAATTGCCAATTATGCTGTACAAAAACAGCAGTTTGGAGGCAGTGCGTATAGCTTTAATCGTATGAGCTGGATTAAGCCTAATTTTTTGTGGATGATGTATCGGTGCGGGTGGGCACAAAAGGAACATCAACAACAAGTATTGGCTATTTGGATTAAACAAACCGATTTTGATTACATTTTATCTAAGGCGTCATACTCTTCTTACAAACAAAATGTGTATTCAAGTCATGAGGAATGGAAACAACATCTTGCAACGAGCGAAGTTCGTTTGCAGTGGGATCCGGATCACGACCCTTATGGAAATTCACAGGAACGCAGGGCTATACAACTAGGCATGAAAGACGCTGTTTTAAAGGCATTTTGTACGGAGATGATTGTGAAGATTGAAGACATTACTCCTTTTGTGAAAGAGCAATATGAGTTTGTTGCAAACAACGATACTGATAAATTAAACGTGGCTTACGAAAGAGTATATGTACCCAAAGACGAAAAGCTAACAAGTTTTTTGGAGCTTGATAGATAGAGCCTTGTTTTTGCCTCCCCTTTATTTTGCTAATAATACTTAAACCCTTCCTTCCCTAAAGAGGAAGGCGACTGTGGTAACGTCGAGCTAATGAAGAATCAGGAAGGGGTACACACCTCCCTCAATCC
The DNA here is from genome assembly GCA_035906255.1 of Bacteroidia bacterium. Lineage (GTDB taxonomy): Bacteria > Bacteroidota > Bacteroidia > UBA8524 > UBA8524 > SB11. Next base: position 195,341 of record JAMIFM010000029.1, on the reverse strand, counting down.
CTCCTTACTAAAGAGGGAAGCCACGCGCAGCCCCTTGAACAAAGAACGAGTTTTAATAACTGATGCTATTGTTGGGCAGGTGAACTTGTGTGGCAGTCCCCTCTTTTGCATGGCATCAATACTGAGCTTGTCGAAGTAGGCGCGTGGGGAGGGAGGGGTTGAGGGTGGTTTTAACTCACCCCTGACTTATTGATAATTGTGAAAGAGCCCAAAGTTCCCCTCTCTAAATATAGAGAAGGGCGACTATGGGTTTTTCGGGGTGAGTTAAAAGCCTTTCCTTCATAGGAAAGGAGGTTGTTTAAACGTTAGCCTAAGGATAAATCGGGAAGGTCTTTCGGCAAGCTCAAGACTTTAGCGGCAGGATTTTATTCCCGATGATACTTTTCCGCCGTTATCTTCGCAGTATGATTGGCATTATGGGTGCAATGCCCGAAGAGATTGACAGTATTGTGGAGCAAATGCAGCACGTGCAGCAGCACAATGCAGGTATGCGCACCTACTATAGCGGTACTTTGTTTGGCCGCGAAGCAGTGGTTGTGTTTTCGCGTTGGGGCAAAGTAGCGGCGGCCACCACAGCCTTGCATCTTATACACCAATATAATGTTAAACAACTGCTGTTTACAGGGGTTGCAGGTGCGGTTAACCCGTTGCTGTCGATTGGTGATGTGGTAATAGGGCATCGCTTGTATCAGCACGACATGGATGCCCGCCCGCTAATGCAACGTTTTGAAATCCCCTTGTTGGGCAAAACCTATTTTGAAACAGACCATGCCCAACGAGAGCAAGCTTTTGAACGGGTGAAAGAATTACTTAAAACAGAGCAGCTTCAAGCATCATTAAATACAGAAACGCTTAAGCAGTATGGAATAAGCTCTCCAACGGTTCATGTGGGCGACATTGCCAGCGGAGATAAATTTTTTAGCTTACCCCAACACAAAGCCGAGTTGCTGGAACATCTGCCTCACATTTTATGTGTTGAAATGGAAGGTGCAGCAGTGGCACAGGTTTGCCACGAGTACGGACTGCCGTTTAGCATTATCAGAATAATATCAGACGTGGCCGACGACAACTCGCATATTGATTTCCCTGCATTTATTGCCCAAGTAGCTGGGCCTTATTCAGCCGCCATTATAAAACGTTTGTTTTCATAGCAGCACCCGCATCTTTCGCCCAAAAACAATATCTTCGTTTTTAAAGCACACTTATGTTTCCAGAATTATTACGGTTTAAATCCCCCGGCTTTTTAGAAGGCCTGTTCGGCTCTTATATTGTTATATACAGCTATGGTTTTATGATTTTGGTTGGCGTGGTATTGGGCTTTTTGTATTGCTTGTGGCGGGGCAAAAAACTGGGACTGAATGTTGACAAAACCAGCGAGTTGTTTATTTGGGCGTTTATAGCCGTGTTTGTTGGCGGCAAGGTGTTTTTTTATTTTGAAGACATAGGTACTTATATCAAAGAGCCTTCAAAAATGTTTAAAAACCTTGGTGGCGGTTTTGTGTTTTATGGGTCGTTTATTTTTGCCGTGCCTACGTTTATCTGGTTTTTCAGGCGAAATAATTTACCCGTTTTAGAGACTTTTGATATAGTAGCGGTGGCCGGAACTTTGGTACACGGTTTTGGTAAATTGGGCTGTTTTATGGCCGGTTGCTGTCACGGTACGGTGTGCAGCCCTGAACACGGAGTGGTATTTACCCACCCCAAAAGTGCTGCTGAACCGCTGGGGCAACCGTTATACCCCGTGCAACTGTATGATGCGGGGATGGTATTAGGCATTACGGTATTGCTTATTTGGTTGCACAACCGCAAGCAATTTCACGGACAGTTAATATTGCTGTATGCTCTTATTTATGGGGTTGGGCGCAGTATTACGGAAGAGTTTAGAGGCGATGAAGCACGTGGGTTTTTGTTTGACGGTTTGCTTACCCATTCGCAGTTTATAGCCATTATCATTTTGGCCGTTGGCGGATATATTTACTGGAAACTGTGGAAGAAAAGCAAAGCCTGATTTTTTGATATTGTCTCAAAAGTCAAAACGGTATGATTTATAGTTAGCCATAAAAGCACAAAGTTTCTAATAGCAAGTGGTTGCGTATTAGTGCCTTTGCAGCGGGTTAAGCATTTTTTAAGGCAATCATGCTGGTCAACAAGGGTTAAACCCTGTTAGTATCGTCTTATCCTTGAAAATTCACTTTAGCGTGTGTGCCGTCGCAAAACGGTTTATTACTACTTTGCCCGCAGCGGCATAAAGCTGTGGTTTTATTCTCAAGCGTTTGCTCCCCGTTTTTGTCTTTTAGTTTCAGAGTTCCGTATATTAGCAGCGGCCCGTTTGATAAAACTTCAATTACCGATTCGAGGTGCGCCTCTTCTTTGTTCTCCTCATCGTTCATAAAATAACTCAGTGCGCCGCTGGGGCAGCGTTTCACTTGGTCAATAATCTGTTGGGTGGTTCCCCCTTCGGGCTTCACCCAAGGGCGTTCACGGGGATTAAAAACTGTGGGAAGTCCTGTAAAACAAAGGGTAGAGTGTATGCACTTTTCGGCTTGCCATACCACAGTAACCTCACCATTAGTATATTTTTTAGTGATTTTGCGATCCATACAGTAAATGTTTCAAACCTTAAATATACAAAATATCTCTACTATCGTAGCAAGGACTAATAAACAGCGGTAATTTTGAGGAGAATAAAATGTGCTTGCCTCTTTTGTAAAAAAGGAGCAAGCACAATCCCCCTTTTAAATGCTCTTACACTTCGGCCAACTCCGCAAGTTCTTCAATCGGTTCTACAACCTTTAGTGGCGATGTGGTAAAAATCACACTTACATCATTGCTTTTAATCCAGTTTGAGGTTACCAATGTTTGGTAATTAATTTCACCGATAATAAAATTATTATTTCCGCTACTGTAAAACTCTTTCACCGTTTCAAAATCAGTAGGTTTTAGCCCGCTACCGTCAGAAAAGCGCACAAACACCTCAGCCAAAAAGTCATTAGAGATACCGGCAGTAGGGTTTTGGAGTAGTTTTTTATACTCGTATTTATAATTATACGTGAGGGCAGAAATATCAGACAATACAGCCGAGGCAGTGGGGTACGCCCCTGCTCCTTTGCCACTGAAAAACTGGGTTTCAGCAAAAATACTCTCAATCACAATCCCGTTATACTCGTTGCTTATCGTGTATAATTTATCGTTTGGAGTAATAAATTTAGGGAATACCGTTGCTACAATTTTATCACCTGCTTTGCGACACTGGGCAACCAGTTTTATGCGGTAGCCCTTTTCGCGTGCATATTGAATATCAAACGGAGAAAGGCGGGTAATTCCATAATTAAAAATATCAACGGGATTTACAGTGGCACCAAAAGCATGGGTAAGAATAATATCCAGTTTGTATTTAGGGTCAAAACCTTCCACATCCAAACGGGGGTCGCTTTCGGCAAACCCTGCTTCTTGGGCTTGTTTCAAAGCTGTGTCAAAATCTAAATTCTCGTCAAATATTTTGGTAAGAATGTAGTTAGTAGAGCCGTTAAAAATGCCCTCAACCGCAGTCAGTAAATCATTGTCGTAATATTCCTCTAAATTACGAATAATGGGAATACTGGCACAGCAAGCCCCCTCGTACAATAGCGGCACATTATATTCTTGCTGCAATTGCAATAACTCTTCAAAATGCTCGGCAATCATTTTTTTGTTAGCTGTTACCACCGCTTTGCCATTTTTCAAAGCTGTTGAAACAATTTCAAAAGCCGCCTCCGAGTCATCAATTAATTCAACAATCACATCAATGTTATCGTTAAATAACAAATCGTTTTTATCGTAGGTAAAAAACTCTTCGGGAAGACTACGTTTTTTATCCCTGCTTTTTACGCATATTTTTTCAATGTGGGCTTTTATGCCGCCTGTTTTGTGTAATACTTCGTACAATCCGCCACCAACGCAACCAAATCCAAACACCCCCAATTTTATAGTTTTCTTATCTGTCATAATTTTATTTTTTAATAGTTAAACATCTTTTTATTTGCCACTAAGACGCTAATCCGCAAAGAATTATTTTTCGCGCCTTAGTGTCTTTGCAGCTACTATATTTGGCCTGTGGCACGTTGCCCTACCGTTTTAACGGCTGCAAAGGCTTGCTCTAAATCGGCAATTAAATCAGAGGCGTTTTCAAGTCCTACAGAAAGGCGGATTAGTGACGAAGCAATACCTGCGGCCAATCGTTGTTCTTCAGGCACTGATTTGTGGGTCATTTGTGCCGGGTGGCATATAAGGCTTTTCACTCCGCCCAAACTTTCCGCCAGCTTGAAGTAGCGGGTGTTGGTTACAAAGGCCTCGGCAGCAGGCACAGTATCATTGTCTAACACAAAAGAGATAACCCCTCCAAACTGACCGTTTTGCTGTTGTTTGGCAATCTCATGGTTTTTGTGCGAGGGTAAACCGGGGTAATACACTTGTTTTACCAATGGGTGGGCAGCCAAAAATTCAGCAATTTTTTGTGCGTTGCTACAATGCTTTTCTACACGTAAAGGCAATGTCTCCAGCCCGCGAATAACTAGCCACGAGTCGAAAGGTCCCAAAATTGCACCCGATGAGTTTTGAATGAATTTTATTTTCTCGCCCAATTCCGCAGTTTTTGTAACCACAGCTCCTGCAATCAAATCGCTGTGCCCGCCCAAATATTTGGTAGCACTGTGTATTACAATATCAGCTCCCAGCAACAGAGGCTTTTGCAGCATGGGCGAAGCAAAGGTGTTATCAACCACTAACAACGAACCGTTGGCATGGGCTATTTGGGCAATGGTTTCAATATCAGATATTTTCAGGGTAGGATTGGTGGGGGTTTCTATCCACACAAAACGGGTAGCGGGAGTAATGTTTTTGGCAATGTTAGCGGCATCAGTAGCATCGGTATAGGTTACCTTCACCCCGAATTTTTGATAAATGTGAGTGAATATGCGAAACGAGCCTCCGTAAATATCATCTACGGCCAGTATCTCATCGCCTGTTTGCAGCAGTTTCAATACGGCATCAATAGCAGCCAGTCCGCTGGCAAAGGCAAATCCTTGTGCGCCTTCTTCCAATCGGGCAAGGGCATCTTCCAATGCTTTGCGGGTGGGGTTGTTGCTGCGGGCATAATCAAACCCTTTGTGTACGCCGGGTGCGTCTTGCACAAAAGTTGATGTTTGGTAAATGGGTACCGAAACGGCACCGGTAAGCTCGTCTATGGGTAATTGCTGGATAATTTGAGTTTCAATTTGCATGGTTGTAATGTTTTAAAAGGGTTAAAAAAACGGGTTACAACGCTTAGGCAGAAAGAGAGGTGCGCGCAGCGGCCGGTGAAGCGCGGACTTTCAGAAAGGATTTTTAAAGATGCCGAAGTTAAATACGGCAGCATAATTTGCGTTAAGCTTCTAATGCAGCATAGCCGCACACGAATTAAAAGCGCAAAAAAAAATCCCTCCTGAAAAGTCAGAAGAGATTTTTAAATATCGTTGCACGTGAAAACGTTATGTGTCTATCTCGACTAACTTATCTTTCCCCTTTCGGGGTGGAGTTAGCACCTTTTGTTGACCGTCGCCAACAGGGTTGCTAAGACTTCATCGGGCCATTCCCTCAGTCTTTCTGGATAAGCGGTTGTTTAAAGAACTGGTGCAAAGGTAATGCAAAAAGTACGATTGCTGTCAAGATAAATTTTTTTACTTGTTGTAAGTGTTTGATTTGAAGCGATATATTTTGATTTCTCGTCATTGCGAGGAGCCTTCTTAGGCCGACGAAGCAATCCTTTTGTATTGGCAACAGATTGCTTCACTAACTAAAAATTATAATTTAGCACTATTGAGATTACCCGTTCGCAATGACGTAAAATAGGTGTGGTTATTACTTGAATTTCGTCATTGCGAGGAAGCCTTCTTCGGTGACGAAGCAATCTGTGCGTTCAATTAATTAACGCCTAATCCACCTCCACCACTTGGTCTAAGCGGGTGGTGTAGCGGTTAGATAGTTTTTCGCAGCGCAGTTTCCAGCGGGTGCTGCTGCCTTGCGTGGCCAGTGTTATTTTTTCGCGTCCTACAAGGTTATTAATACGGTCAACCGCCGCCATCAGCAATTGGTGTTTCTCGTCCGTTGGGGCGGTAAAAATATTGCCCTGTATCTCGTTCATCGGTACAATACCTGATACAATTACCCCTGCATTTTTATAATAAATCGGGCGGCCTAAATGGTCTTTTTGCTTGTACACCGTTCGCAGGCAATGCAAGGCATATTTCACAATCTCAAGAGTGCTGTTAGTTGCAGTGGGCAGGGCATACCACATACGGGCTTTGTACTGGGGCAAATCTTGTCGGTTGGGGTGCGTATAGGCAAACACATATACTGCGCTCGCACAACTGTTTTGCGCCCGCAATTTGGCAGCACAAGTGGTTGCATAAAAAGTAACGGCTTCCTCTAATAACGAATAATCATTTAATAACTCCCCAAAACTGCGCGAAGTGCAAATGTTCTGTTTTTCTTCCAACTCCTGCTCCATACCGATGCAAGGGTTGCCTCTTAATTCTTCCCACGTGCGCAATCCAACCACTTTCATGGTGCGGCTTACCCACTGACGGGGCTTTTGGGTAAAATCATACGCAGTTTCTACCCCATGATTTTGCAAGAATTTTTTGTGACTGCGGCCAATGCCCCATACATCGCCAATGGGTACTTGCTTTAGTGCCGAAGTAATGGCAACAGCATTATCGGGAATTACCAATGAACCTTTTGTTTTAAGGCCTTTTTTTGCCAATCGGTTGGCTACTTTTGCCAGTGTTTTGGTAGGTGCCACTCCAATACTGATGGGGATGCCTGTGTATTTAGTGGTTTTTTCTACAATCTCTGCGGCATAGGCAGGTAAATCTAAAAAATTAAGTCCGTTGAGGTTTAAAAATGCCTCATCGATAGAATACACTTCAATTTCAGGGGTAAACATCGATAAGGTGGCCATTACCCGCCGCGACATATCGCCGTACAAGGCATAGTTAGAAGAAAACACTTCTATGCCGTGCTGTTTTATCATCGGCTCTAATTGGTAAGCAGGAATGCCCATCGGAACTTCCAGTTCTTTGGCTTCGGCACTACGGGCTATCACACAACCGTCGTTGTTAGATAATACCACTATCGGTTTGCCAATCAAATCAGGACGGAACACCCGTTCGCACGAGGCGTAAAAATTGTTACAATCTACCAGTGCTATCATAGTTTTTTTACCACATACGTTACTACCCCCCACACGCTAAAGTTTTGCTCTTCGCTCACTTTTATGGGCTTATAATCAGGATTGGCAGGCAGCAAATACATAGCATCGGCTGTTTTGTGCAGCCGTTTAATGGTTAGGCCGCCGTCAAGTGCACACAAGGCAATACGACCGTGAGCAGCATCCAGCGAGCGGTCAATCACCACCAAATCACCCTGCCCTATCCCTGCATCCCTCATCGATTGCCCTTTCACCCGACCAATAAACGTCCAATTGGGGTTTTTAATCAACTCCTTATTCAAATCAATGCTTTCCTCCATGTAATCACGGGCAGGCGAAGGAAACCCCGCCGCAAGCCCGTCGATAAAGTCAAGACGCAAAGTTTCAGATCGCTTAAACTTTGCTATAACCGACACCTCATTCATAAAGTTGAATTTTTAAACACGTACTCGCCGTATAAATTAGCAAAACGTTCTGTGAAGTACAATTAGTTTTTGCTAAAACCTGACGGAACTCATTTTTACACCTGTGTTACGCCGGTAATTTTGTGCGCATTTAATTTTTACAGAATATGGTTATTGAAGCTGCTTTGAATGAACTGGAACACGCCACGCACCCTGTGGCTAAAGTCGTACACAACGATGCCAATTGCAAAACACTGGTACTGGCTTTTAGAAAGGGAATGAAGCTGAAGGAGCACAAAACGGATAAACCAACAACATTATTGGTGTTTGAGGGTGAAATAATTTATAGTGCAGGAGGGGAGGAGGTTTTCTTAAAAAAGTTTAATCAGATTGGTATTCCCGTTGGACTGCTACACGCGGTGGAAGCCATAGAGGATAGTGTTTGTTTATTGATACAGGGGTAAGTCGAAAAAAGTCATTGATTATTATATTTGAATAAATATTACTTATCAATGAAGCCAACGATTACTTTACCAAATAGGACAGGGGAGGGAGAAAGGGAAACATTTCAAAACATAAATAATTTAGTAATAGTTGGGTCAAATGGTGCTGGAAAAACACGGTTGGGCTCGTGGATAGAGCAAACATTACTCGAATCTATCTTAATCCATAGAATATCTGCTCAAAAAGCGTTAACTCTGCCAGAGTTCGCTACTATCAAAACCCTTGAACAAGCTGAAAAAGAACTCCTATATGGGATTTCAGAGGGGAAAAGAGATTATTCTAAGTTTTATACAAGAAATAGTTTTAGATGGAATCATAATCCTGACATTCATTTATTAAACGATTATGGGCAGCTTCTTTCAACTTTATTTGCACATAAAACAAAAAGGGATAGTGATTATGTGAGACAAAATAGGGTTGAGAGAATATTTTCTGAAGTCCCTGATTCACCAATAGAAATTATTGAGAGAATATGGGCAGATATAATGCCACAACGCGAGATATATTTTGATGATGGTAAGGTGTTGGTTAAAAAAGCTGGCTTACCTGATTATAATGGTAAAGAAATGAGTGATGGGGAAAGAGTTGCTTTGTATCTTATAGGCCAATGCTTATGTGTTCCTGATGATTCAATTATAATTATTGACGAACCGGAGTTGCACCTTCATCGGTCATTGATGTCAAGACTTTGGAATAAAATCGAAGAAGTTTGTCCGAATAAGTTATTGGTTTATATCACTCATGATTTGGACTTCGCCGCTTCTAGGCAAGGGGCAAAAAAGATATGGATTAAAAGTTATGAGGGATCTGAGAAGTGGATATGGGATGAAATCCCTGAAACTGAGGTAATCCCTGAAAGCTTGCTTTTAGAAATAATTGGAAATAGAAAAAACATACTTTTTTCAGAAGGGGAAAAAGGGGGTTACGATGATATAATTTACCAGGCTGTTTATCCTGAATTTCATATCGTACCCAGAGGAGGTTGTGAAAAAGTAATAGAGTCAACAAAAGCAATGAAGGATATACCTACTTTACACAATTTACAGGCATATGGTATTATAGATGGTGATTACAGGACAACAACAGAGGTGGATTCATTAAAAAAACATAATATTTTTACACTAAATTTTGCGGAGATTGAAAATGTGTTTTGTGTAGAGCCTTTGATTCATATTATATCTCAAAGTTTAGGATTAGACCCCGCTAAAAAAGTAAGAGAGGTAACAGAGTTTATCATTGCCGAGCTAGAAAAAGAAATAGAAACTCAAACTTCAAACAGGGCGGAAAAAGAAATACAGTTTAAACTGGGAGCATACACAAAAAAAGCAAATTCAGAAACAGGATTACACGATGGCCTGTTTAAGATTATTGATTCAATCAATGTTTCTCAAATTTATTCTGAAAGTAAAACACTGTTTGAAATGGCTATTACAAATAAGGATTTACACATGGCCTTAAAAATATATAATCGTAAAACTCTTTCGGAACGAATCTCACCTATTTTAGGGCTGGCAAGAGGTCAGTATGTTGAAATAGTATTAAGACATCTTAAAGGCGAAAGAAAACAAGAAATTGTGGCTGCATTAAAAAGCTATTTACCCCAACTACCAAATTAGCTAATCTTCAAAATCCCGTGTATCTTGCAGCCGTATGGCAACACAAGCAATGAAACGCGATAACGTAATTTTTGACCTTATTAATGAGGAACTGAACCGCCAAGAACATGGCATTGAACTGATTGCTTCTGAAAACTTTGTAAGCAAGCAGGTAATGGAGGCCATGGGTAGCGTACTTACTAATAAATACGCCGAAGGCTTGCCCGGCAAACGCTACTACGGCGGTTGCGAAGTGGTGGATAAGGTAGAAAATTTGGCTATTGACCGTATTAAGCAATTGTTTGGTGCTGAGTGGGCCAACGTGCAGCCCCATAGCGGCGCTCAAGCCAATGCTGCTGTAATGCTGGGTGTTTTACAACCCGGTGATAAAATTTTAGGGTTCGACCTTTCTCACGGCGGGCACTTAACGCACGGTTCTCCTGTTAACTTTTCAGGTAAGCTATACAAGCCTTCGTTTTACGGGGTTGAAGAAGCTACCGGACGTATTGACTTTGATAAAATTGAAGGTATTGCCGAACGCGAGCAACCTAAACTGATAATTTGCGGAGCGTCATCGTACAGTCGTGATTGGGATTATGCCCGTTTGCGCCAGATTGCCGATAAAATCGGAGCTATCTTGATGGCTGATATTTCACACCCCAGCGGTTTGATTGCCAAAGGCTTTTTGAACAACCCGCTACCCCATTGCCACATAGTAACTACTACTACCCACAAAACCCTTCGCGGCCCTCGCGGTGGTTTGATTATGATGGGTAAAGACTTTAATAACCCTTGGGGATTGACTACACCTAAAGGTGAAATTAAGCCCATGAGTGCCATTTTGGATGGTGCTGTATTCCCCGGAACGCAAGGCGGCCCCTTGGAGCACGTTATTGCTGCTAAGGCGGTTGCTTTTGGCGAAGCACTTACTGATGAGTACAAAGCCTATTGCGAGCAGTTGATTAAAAACGCCCGCGCAATGGCTGCTGCTTTTGTGGCCAAAGGTTATAAGGTAATTTCTGGCGGCACTGACAACCACATGATGTTGATTGACTTGCGTAGCAAGGATTTGAACGGAAAACTGGCCGAAAACACACTTGTGAAAGCCGATATAACCATCAACAAAAACATGGTGCCGTTTGATGATAAATCGCCGTTTGTTACCAGCGGGATGCGCATAGGTTCTCCTGCAATTACTACTCGCGGTTTAAAAGAAAGTGATGTTGAGAAGGTGGTTGATTTGATTGACGAGGTGTTGATGAATCACGAAAACGAAACCGTGATAGCTGATGTGCGCAAACGCGTAAATGCTATGATGCAAGGTTTCCCTTTGTATGCTTAATGACCTGCACATAAATGACCGTCTTTTTTGGGATACCGATATAAAAAGTATTGACCCCCAAAAGAATGCACAGTTTATTATTGGCCGTGTTATCATGCGCGGTACTATGGGAGATTGGACGGAAATAAAACGGTTTTACGGGGTTGAACGGATAAAAAGCGAAATGCTTTCTATCCGTTACCTTGATAAGGTTTCCTTAGGCTTTTTAAGCTCGTACTTTGGTATTTCAAAAGACAAATTCAGATGTTACACCATGAATCAGTCGCTCCCGAAACTTTGGGAATATTAAAATCTCTTTCACAGCTACCTGTTTTCAACGGCTTTAATTTAGTTGACGGCACTTCTCTTGCATTACAAATTGGCCACCGTATTTCTGTTGACCTTGATTTTTTTACCCCCAATGAGTTTGATGTTGAAGAGGTTATAGTGGCTGTTGCAGGTTTGGGCTATTCTGTTGAGACTATTGGAAAAAAACCCAATAGCCTTAATTTGTTTGTTAACGATATAAAAGTAGATATACTTAAATATAGTTATCCTTTTGTTGATGATATTTTGCAGATTGAAGGTATTAACATGATGGGGAAGAAAGACATTGCTGCAATGAAAATATCTGCAATTACAAACAGGGGAGAGAAAAAAGACTTTGTTGACCTGTTTTTTCTGCTTAAAGAAATTGATTTCGGAGAAGCCATGACGCTCTATTCTACCAAATATAAAATGGACGAATTGCTTCATGTATATAAAAGCTTGGTTTATTTTGATGATGCTGATTTACAGGCAACACCTAAGATGCTTATACCAATAGGATGGGAAGAAATTAAAGAGTTCTTTATTTCTTTGATTAAACGGACGATTTAATTACAAATACCTTTCGCGTATTACTTTTAAATGGTGCAGTGAGTGCCCCGCTTGTATATACCCAATTTCGCGGACGCTCACTTGGGTGCTGTTGGCTACTCCTTCTGAATCCAACGCATCATTATCAAAGCTGCTGAAAAGAGCTATGGTACTTTGCCTTACCAACGAAAACTCTTCGGCTATTTGCTTTCCGCTACGGGCATCAGCACGGCTGTTTGTAGCGTAGTCGTTTTCGTCAAACGGGGGTAGGTTTTGCTGCTCACCCCTCGCAAAACAAAGGGCACGGTAGGTAAATATCCTTTCTGAGTCTATTACGTGTTGCACTACTTCTTTTATACTCCATTTTTCAGGCGCATACCTGTAGCCCCATTGTTCTTCGGTAAGTCCGTCAAACAGCTCGCGGTAGCGTTCATGGCCTTGTTGCAGTGCTATTGGCAGCGGAAAATCTTTTACTACGTTGATGTAATTATTGTAATAATGGTCAGAGGTAAGCATTTTTTATTTATTAATTAAATTAAGACCCAATTTTAAACCCATGCGTGGAGTAAATCCAATACGTGTGTCTTTCCGTTCGGATAAAAATGTATGGTTGGTTATTTCATACCCACCATTATTCCATTCGGTACGGCCGCCGTCAAATTTAGAAAATCCTACTCCAAAACCGTAATACAAATCGAGGTGCAGGTATTTGCCCACCATCATATACCCGAAGTTCAGCGTAAAATCATATCGTTTTTCTGTGGGGTTAAATTGATAATAACCTACATAACTATTGTTGTTGGCATTAGTTACGGTACCATTTTGTGTTTCATACACCTTATCGGTATAGCGGAACTGAAACCCGAAATAAAGATCGCGGGTCGACATTCTTTTATAGGTATAATAATACGCCATACCGCTCCAAACCATATTCTCAGGATTTTTATTTGATATACTCATCATATCCAGTCCACGGTCTTTTTGTTCGTTCACTTGCCGCACGCCAAACTCGTGCATTCTTTTCTTTCCCCCTATTTGTATACTGCCCTGTATGTTGCCTGAAAGAAGCGGCAGCGGCGCAAATGATACAAAAAAGCGTGCCCCGCGCTCTGCACGGCGTTGTTGTTTAGTTTGCTCTTTTTGGCAGGTAGTGTATTTATCCGTAAGCTCTTTTGCTTTTGTGGTTTCGTCAGCAGCCTCAAAATAATCGGCAATGGTTTTGTAATCGTAGCAAACGCCATACCCGTATAAGTTTTTGGTATCAAAAATGGTTGCTGCGGTTTTTATCAAGGTTTTATCCTTTTTGCTTTTACCCTTTTCCATCATCTTCAACAAAAAGCTACGGTCGCCATACCCGTCTTTCAATGCTTTATCGTAATACTCCAGTGCCCATTTTTCCTCGTCCAGTTTTTCAAAATTTTCGCCTGCCTTTGCCCATACTTCGCCGTTACGGCTAAGTGTAGGGTTGGTGGCCAAAAGGCTGTTTAATTTATGATAGGCATGGGTGTAGTTTACCCAATTACTGTCTTTAATTTTTTTAATATCACTGCGTTTTAGCCCGCTCATTGAGTAGATTATTTTTTCGGCAGGCTCCACCATTTCATAACCCGTATAGCTTAACTTGTTTGAATAAAAATACCAAAGATGGGCACACCACCACTGGTTATAATCACCATAAGAATACATTGAGTATGCTTTTTTGGTGTACTTAATGGTTTCTGTCCCCTTGCTTAAATTGGTGCTTGTTTCAGCAAACTCAACCAAAAGTCCTTTTTCTAATGCAGTTTTTTTATCCGTGTCAATAATATAATTTTTACCCCCTGTTGAGTAGCGCAAAGGGTAGTAATAACCGTTTAAAACACTCATTTCATTTTCTAATGAGCTGATTTTGTTGAAATTATCACGGTATTCACCCAAGTCGTTTTTATACGAGAAATCGTATCTTTTAAGTGTTAATATATAATGGCGTGCTGCTTTTTTAGAATCTTCGCTATTACCCACCCGCAGGTATTGGTCGAAAAGGTCAACAGCCTTGTCAATCATTACCTTTATTTCTTTGTACTGTTCGGCGGTCATTTTTTTTGTATCGTCCGCTTTTTCGCTTTCCCCCAGTAGCTTTTTATGCTTATTTATAATGTTGTCGTACTCGTCCAATGCTTTTTTCAGAATTTCCTCATTGGTTATATTGGCAAAGGTGTTTGCGGCCAATAGCATAAAAATAAAGGCGCAAATAATTTTAGCACAGTTTTTCATAGGCTTGCTTACGGTTAGGGTATATCAAAAATAAAAAACTTAGGGCAATAAATACCCTATGCAAGCAAGAAGTAAACGGGAAAAGAGGGAGAATTAAAAACAGGAGTCGTTACGCAGCAATACCTTCTTTCAGGCGTTCAGCATTTTCGGCTAGTTGAAGTTGGTCGATAATGTTTTCTATCTCGCCGTCCATCACAGCATCTAAGCTGTAAAGGGTAAGGCCGATACGGTGGTCTGTTAAGCGGCTTTGGGGGAAGTTGTACGTACGCACCTTGGCACTGCGGTCGCCCGTACTCACCATTGTTTTACGTTTTTTACTCACCTCTTCTAACCACTTGTTATATTCCAATTCAAAAAGGCGGGCGCGTAGCACCTTCATGGCCTTTTCTTTGTTTTTAATCTGAGATTTTTCGTCTTGGCACTGCGCCACAATGCCTGTGGGTACGTGGGTAAGACGAACGGCTGAATACGTAGTGTTTACTGATTGACCGCCGGGACCTGATGAACAGAAAGTATCTACGCGGATATCGCTTTCTTTCAATTCCACATCAATATCATCTGCTTCGGGCAATACTACCACTGATGCCGCCGAGGTATGCACACGGCCTTGGGTTTCGGTAGCAGGTACGCGTTGCACACGGTGCACGCCGCTTTCGTATTTAAGAATGCCGTAAACACCCGCTCCTAATACGTTAAATACAATTTTGCTATAACCGCCCGCAGTACCGTCCATCATCTCTATCACCTCTATTTTCCAGCCCTTGCTGTCGCAAAATTTCTGGTACATACGAAATAAATCGCCTGCAAAAATTGCTGCTTCATCACCGCCGGCACCACCGCGTATTTCAACCATCGCGTTTTTATCGTCTTGCGGGTCTTTGGGTATCAGCATCAGGCGTATTTCATCCTCCAATGGCTCTTGTTGCTCTTCAAGGGTGGCAAGCTCCTCTTTTGCCATGTCACGCAGTTCGTCGTCTTTTTCGGTGTTTAATATTTGTTTTGCTGTGGCAATGTTTCCCAACAACAATTTATAATCGGCCAGTTTTTCCACTATCGGGGTAAGGTCGCGGTATTCCTTGCTCAGTTGTGCAAAACGTTTCATATCCGTCATTGCATCGGGGCTGCTAAGCAGGTTTTCCACTTCTTTCCAGCGGTTTTTTATGGCCTCTAATTTGTCTAACATGACTGTCAAAAATAAGCCTGCAAAGATACTTAATTTTTAAGGAAAAAAGTTTAAACATCAAGTATCATAAACAAGGTTATTTTAGCGTACTGATTGTGAAGATGGAGAGAATTAGAAAAACCACAGGTTTAAAAGGCCTTGGATTGTTGTTGTTATTATTTCCTGTATTTGTTCAAGGGCAGGTGGCTGATACAATACCAACACCTAAAAAGTGGTACAAGCAGATAAAACTTACCGGAATTGGTGCTGCATATGGTGCTTATAGCCCTTTTGATGGGAAAAGAAGTTGGCGTGTGTTTGAAAATACCGTTATGAACGAGGGTGCCCATAAATACAATGAAGATATTAAGAATATATCAGCTATGCAGGGTAACAGAATTCGGGAGGAGTATAACGAAGCAGGATCCTTTAATTTTAGGTTTACGCTTAAATCCGAAGATACTTTAGCTCCTTATTGGGTTCGTTTTGGTGAGTTTGGCATAGGTTTAAGGGCAATGTACAATTACAGCGAGTATGTGTTGTGCGGGGATAGTGCTATGGTAAACAATGAGTCGGCAGCATACCGAGCTTCATATAGCCAACACATAGGTTTTGCAGGGCTGGATGTTTCTTATACAATACAAACCCCTGCTTTTTTTGATTTCTTTTCGTTGTACACCGGAACTACCCTAAATGTTGGCGTTTGTTTCACGGAGTGGACTTCTACAGGTGATTCCCGGTACTATATTAGCGACGAGTCTAACTTCTTTATCCCTTCTGATTTTGACACGACTTATCAGTTGGGGCATGGACAATTCTATGAACCCGGCTATATGCTTGGGTTATATTTACCCATTGGTTTAAAAATGAACATCTCGCCTAGAGTAAATCTGTTCGCCGAGTATGTTTTTTTAGCCCAAACTATCTTCTACAAAAACAATTATTCGTTATCAGATTATTACCAAGGATTTGAGTTTGGTATTCGTTATAAATTCAATCCAAACGGTGAAAGGGTTCGCAAGAAAGGGTTGTCAAGTCCTCCGCAGCCTTTTTATTAATTTATTTTGAGAGTAAGCAAGTACCTATGCTGGATTGTATGAAAAAAAGCGACTGTTTTATGGTTTTTTGGTCGGTGCTATTATTAATCCCTGTATTTGTTCAGGGGCAGGCAACCGACTCTGTAGCATCGCCTAAAAAATGGTACAGGCAAATGAAGCTGGCAGGGATTGGTGTTGCTTTTGGAGAGAGCTACACGTTGGATAAAACTAATTATTGGAAGGTTTTTGAAAACACCGCTTCAACACCATACGCTAAAGAAAAGTTTGCCGCTGATAATAAACACGGAGCCGGGTTTGGTGATTACTATCTTATGCTTGCTGATGATCAGAGAAACGACTTTGTGTTAAGGTTTACTTTTAAAACAACAGATACGACGGCCAGCTTTATACCAAGACACAGTGAGTTTTCGGCAGGTATTCGCACAGAGTTTTATGCTAATAATTATCGAGTTTTGGCCGACACTCATTTTACTTCACGTACTGGAAAGACGGTTTACCAAACATGGTATGAACTGCAAAACAATTTTGTAGGTTTAGACCTGTTATATACGTTGCAAACACCGGCATTGTTCAATTTTTTCTCTTTTTATGCAGGTATAGGTGTGTATGGGGGCAAAATCACCAGCTATAACTTTAACAGTAGTGAGTCTACTATGCATATAATTTCTTACGGACAGCCTGGAGGTAACAATACCATTGATTCGATTTATTATAAAGGTCATACTGATTTTTATAAGCCTACGTTCAATTTTGGTTGGTATTTTCCTGTAGGCTTAAAAATTAATGTTTCACCCCGAATTAATTTGTTCGTAGAATACATTTATTGCCGCCAAACTACCTTTTTTGCAAACGGGTATTCTTTGGCAAACAGCTATGGTGGTCTGGATTTGGGAATACGCTACAAATTCAATCCAAACGGTGAAAGGGTTCGCAAGAAAGGGTTGTCAAATCCTCCGCAGCCTTTTTATTAATTTGTTGGTGTGTTATAACAGGCTGCAATACAGCAAACTAAAAGAGCAATTTTCGTTACATCGGGGTACGTTTTATAAAATTCGCAGCTTTTTGCCCAATTATTGCTATATTGGGGATACTGCCTATGAATGAGTTCTTAAATAAACTGTCGCACGAGTTTCAGACCCCGTTTCACAACTCGGTACTGATATTTTCTGTTATATTATTTATAATTTTACTATCGCCCATTATTTTGCGGCGATTTAAAATACCGGGTATTATCGGGCTTATTATTGCCGGTATTGCCATTGGGCCGCATGGGTTTTTCCTTATCGAAAAGGATGCCGCCGTTAATCTTTTCTCTACCATCGGCTTACTGTATATTATGTTTATTGCCGGCCTTGAGCTGGATTTAAAAGAGTTTGCCAAAAACAAGTACAAGAGTTTTGTTTTTGGTTTTTTAACCTTTATGCTGCCGTTGGCAATAGGCCTGCCTGTTTGTATGTATTTGCTGGGATATAGTTTTAATACCAGCTTACTCACGGCCAGTATGTTTGCCACACACACATTGGTGGCTTATCCTATTGTGAGCCGCATGGGCATACAAAAAAACCAAGCGGTGGCTATTACGGTGGGCGGCACTATACTTACCGATACTGCGGTACTGATAATACTGGCGGTTATTTCAGCTTCGGCGCAAGGAGTGCTCACCAATGAGTTTTGGGCTCGGCTGGGTATATCCATTGCCGTATTTTTAGTGGTGGTAGTATTTGTTATTCCCCGCTTTGCGGCATGGTTTTTCAGGAAACTGGAAGGCGAAAAAAACTCACATTTTATTTTTGTGCTCTCAATTGTGTTTTTCTGTGCATTTATGGCCGAACTGGCCGGACTTGAGCCTATTATCGGTGCATTTGCCGCAGGTTTAGCACTTAATAAACTTATCCCGCATACTTCTTCGCTAATGAACCGCATCGAGTTTGTGGGCAACTCGCTATTTATCCCTTTCTTTTTGATAAGTGTAGGTATGTTGATTGATGTGGCTGTGCTTGCCAAAGGGCCACAAGCCCTTATTGTGGCATTTGCGCTAACGGGTGTGGCTTTGGGTGGTAAGTGGCTGGCTGCTTGGGCTACTGCACTGATTATGAAATACCCGCCATCGTTCCGCAATCTTATTTTCGGGCTTAGCAGTGCGCACGCTGCCGCAACGCTGGCGGTTATTTTGGTGGGTTATCGTATGAATATTATTGATGAAAACATACTAAACGGTACCATTATACTGATTTTGTTTACCTGTCTTATTGCCTCGTTTGTTACTGAAAATGCAGCAAAAAAGGTGGCGTTGGCCGAGGAAAATATTGAGTTGGACAAGGTGAATGGAAATGAGCAAAAGATACTGGTGCCCATATCTAATCCGGCGTTAATGGAGAAGTTGGTGGATTTTGCCATTACTATTAAGAAGCCGAAAAATCATTTCCCTGTAATGTGCTTATCGGTGGTGGAAGACGATGCCACATCACAAACTAAGCTGATTGAGGCGCAAAAAATGCTTGAGAAGGCGTTGACTCATGCGGCGGCGGCTGACCAAAAAGCGGAGGTGATAACTACTATCGACCAAAATGTGCCCAGCGGGATTAAGCGGGTATCAAAAGAAATGTTTGCTACTGAGGTGGTGGTGGGTTTCTCACAGCGCAAAAACTGGACGGATATTTTGTTTGGTAAAACCATGCAAAATATTGTGGAGCAAACACACCAAACCGTTTTTGTATGCAATTTGCCCTTGCCGCTTAATATTCACCGTAAAATTGTGCTGATATGCCCACCGTATGTTGAAAAGGAATATGGGTTTGATAAATGGCCGGGAAGTGTTTTGCTGCTGGCCGAAAGGCTTAGTTTAAGCTGCACATTTTATGGCACGGCCAATACTCGCAATGCTTTGCAGCAGTATAGTGCCAAAAACAAATTTACAGCGGCGGTTGAACATAAAGAGTTTAGTGATTGGGATGATTTCTTAATTTTATCGCGCGATATAGAGCCTAATGATTTGATGATGGTAATCTTGCCACGCAAAGGCGGTGTATCTTTCCAAAGCCAGCAAAACAGTATTCCGCAAAAAATGGCCAAACATTATACCGACTACAGCTTTGTACTGATATATCCTGAAGTAAACGCGCACGAGGAGTTTAGCGAGTTTTCTACGGATTACGACGGGGCATTGATTGAGAAAGGGGTGAACCAAATTACCCAAGGGGCAAAATCAATTACTAAGATATTTAAAAGGGACGCTGAGGGGTGATGGGTATAGGTTCGGGTTTAATGGGATGGAGAAGGATAATGAGGTAAGCGGGGATGGGAATAGCAATACATCTGAATATTGGCAGTATGATGGTAGATTGGGAAGAAGGTGGAATGTTGATTCTAAGCCGAATCCGTCAATTTCCCAATATGCTTGTTTTGCAAATAATCCTATCATTTTTGCCGATCCTAAAGGTGATACTTTGTTTGTAAGAGAGGGTAATGCAACTCAATTAATACAAGCTCAAAATGATCTTTTAGGAATGGTTTCAGCAGCAAACCAAGCAGCAGCTGCATTTGTCACTAATCCACTAGGAACAGCAGATCCTAATTTTAATCTTTTTGTACAAGTAACCCCTCCCCCAGGATATGTTCCAGGTACTGATGCTGGATTGGATTTATTGATAGGAATGGCAGATCTCAATCCTCTTAATAACCCCCCTGATTTACTTTATGAAGTAACTGATAATCCACAGGCAGGTAATGGCGCAAATAATGGAACAGTAGGTAGTCCATATTCAAATGAGTCCTCAGCAACTATGAATGGAGTTCAGTACAAAGTAAATTATCCAAGTTTTTTGAATATAAAAACTGGAATAAGTGAGCCTAGTTCAGATTTTGAAAATAATGGATATCTTCCAGTTGCAAAATATCTTGGTATATCACCTACAACTTGTCGCCCAGTATCTTCCACATTTACACTACAGTTATCTGTGCATTCAAACACAACGTTTTATTCTAATATGAAAGACCGTAATGGTGCAAGAACTCCGTACAATCAAAACAATATGAATGCCCTTCCTAGGTCACTTGGGGTTTTTGTTTCTCTTCAGGGGGCATGGTTTAATCTAAATGATATGGATCTTGCGAATAAGAAAATTAATACTCACATGATTCAGGTAAGGGCTATGGTAAATACCGCAGCATATCAAGGAGCAAGTTCGGCACAGCCTGTTGGAAAACGTCCTACTCCTTCTGCTTCCGGATTTTAAATAATTAAGTTATGAGAAAAATATATCTGTCATTCGTAGTAATTTTAATTTCTTCTACTCTAGGACTGGCACAGTTACACGAGTCTGGAGACAAAAGAATCGAAATGAGTTTATTGCAAGGTCAATACAGCGATATATTACGAAGTTCATTATCTGATGTTCGTGATGCTGTTGTCCCTGTTTATATGGGCTCTGATACTGTGAACTCAACAATAATTTATGACTCTATTCCGTTCTCGACTTATCAATTAAGATACGAAACATTAAAAGACTTTAAGATCAAACATTCTATTGTTGATGCAAATGCATTTGAAATTACAACAGGACGGATAAATTTCTTTTGTAAAAATCACATGATAATCGATTCCAATAAAATAATTTTTTCTATAGCTATTTCTGATTTAAAAAAGGTAAAAAAAGATCAATTATGTCGAAAAATATTTCTGGGTTTTTTCTATATGGTTTATTTTAAAGAATTGTCATTTAATCGTTTTAGTGTTGTAAGACACAACGACTTTGGTGACATTGAACAGTTAATAGAGGCTGCAGCATATAAATTTGTTCAAGTAGTAAACAGCAAAAAAGTTTGGGTTTACGAAGGACTAACCGAAATCAAAACCAATGTCATACCTGCTGATAGTATTTATAGTAAAGAAGATGCGCAATTAACATTTTCCTATAAATTTATTGAGAAAAGCAATGATGAATTTTCATTAGTAATTGATAAAATTGGATTTTATTTTATTAATAAGTACCGAATTCGTTCGTTTGAAACACCTTCAAACAGTTACTATGTTACTCCTAAGACTTTAAAAAAAATCCTTGGGGAAGATTTTACTTTTTTTCTTCTAAAAGGAATTTCCCAATCCTTTTATAATGCAATTTTGATATATTAAAAAGGCGTATCCCAAATTATCGCCTGTGTATAAAGAAGTTATGGAAGTCCCGAGAAATTGAGACTTTTTTTGTTTTACTCCCTACCCACCAGCCTCTGCCTGTACTTTACAAACTTGTCATGCTGACGAAGGAAGCACCTTATTGCAATTGTGTTGGCACGTTAACTCAACATAATTGAACAAAGAAATTTCGCTACGCTCAATTTGACAAAGGTCTATTCGTCAAAGTCTTTTTTGTGGGCAATGTACTTGCGCCATTTGTCAAGTACGTTCACAAAATCATCGGGCAGGTTGCTGTCAAAAAACACCTTTTCTTGGGTAACGGGGTGTATAAAGCCCAACGTTTTTGCATGCAGGGCTTGGCGGGGTATCAGCTCAAAGCAGTTATCAATAAACTGTTTGTACTTGCTAAACGTAGTACCTTTTATAATTTTATCGCCGCCGTAGGTGTCGTCGTTAAAAATAGGGTGGCCTATGTGGCGCATGTGGGCGCGTATTTGGTGAGTGCGTCCCGTTTCCAGCTTGCACTCAACAAGGGTAACGTAATGAAAACGTTCTAAAACACGGTAGTGGGTAACGGCTTCTTTACCGTGACTGCCGTCTTCAAATACCGCCATTTCCAAACGGTTTTTGGGGTGACGCGCCAAATTACCGCGAATGGTGCCGCTTTCCTCTTCAAAATCACCCCAAACAAGGGCGTTGTACGTGCGCTCAATGCTGTGGTCAAAAAACTGTTGAGCAAGCCCCGCCATAGCGGTTTCATTTTTGGCTACCACCATCAGTCCACTGGTGTTTTTATCAATGCGGTGCACTAAGCAGGGGGTGGGCTCTTTTCGGTCGATATTCTGCCCTTCAAAATGCCATGCCAGCGCGTTTACCAAAGTGCCCGTGTAGTTGTTATAGCCGGGGTGCACTACCATGCCGGGCTTTTTGTTGATGATAACCAGATTATCATCCTCATATACTACCGTTAAGGGAATATCCTCGGGGTAAATAGCGGTGTCTCTCGGCGGTGTGGGTAACACTACAGTGATTACATCCAGCGGTTTCACCCTGTAGTTCGATTTCACAGGGTCGTCGTTCACCAAAATACTGTTTGCAATAGCTGCCAGTTGTATTTTGTTGCGGCTCACGTTTTGCAACCTAAGCATCAAAAACTTGTCAATACGCAGCAACGATTGTCCCGGGTCAACCACAATACGGTGGTGTTCATACAACTCGCTGTCCTGCTGGTCTTCGATAAAACCTTCTAAATTAAACTCTTCTTCCTCTATCATTCGTATGTTCAAAAATCCATTAAACTAAGCACAGGGTGCTGCAAAAATAATGCAATCGTTTACAGTAAGTTACAACACTTATACCGTTGGTATGTTTTGTTATGTGAACTTACCGTTTCACAAAATTATCGTCGGTAAGGGTATGCAAAAATGCTTCCAAATCCTTTTTTTCTTGCTCGGTCAGTCCTAACGGCTTGCTTAACAACTCATCGCGGTTTTGTGCGTGTTTCACAAGAGCGGCGGGGTTGTCGTAATAATCAATCACTTCACGCAAGGTGGCAAACATCCCGTTGTGCATATAAGGGGCTGTAATAGCCACATTGCGCAAGCCGGGCACTTTAAACTTGCCTAAATCCTTAGCTTCTTGGGTGATTTTATACCTGCCCGAATCGTTTAGCTGTTTGCCGTCAAACAAACCGATGTTTCTAAATTCATCGCCCGTAAAATCGGGGGTGAAATGGCAATCAAAGCATTTGGCCTTGTTGTTAAACAGTTGTTGGCCGCGTTTTTCGCTTTCGGTAAAAGCCTCTTCATCGTTCATAAAGCGGTCAAATCGAGTCGAAGCAGTTTCCAGTGTTTTTTCAAAAGCGGCAATAGCCTTTCCCAAAGTGGTTTTGTCGGGCAGTTGACCAAATATAGCTGTGAAATGCGCGCGATAATTGGCATCGTTGTTTAATCGTTTTACCGCATCCTCAACGGGCAGGTTCATCTCATCAGGGTTGCTGATGGGGTGCAGGGCTTGTTCTTCAAGTGTTGCCACTCTTCCGTCCCAAAAAAATGATTCCCGCGATAACACGTTCATCACTGTGGGGGTATTACGGTTTGTGAGCTTGCCGCCCACCCCTTTGCTAAATTTAGCGGTATCGGCAAAAGCAAACTGAGGGATATGACAGCTTGCGCAGCTAAGGGTATAATCACTCGAAAGTATTTTATCGTTAAAAAGCATTTCGCCCAATTGCGCAGCCGTTTGCGGAGCAACAGGGTTTGCCTGCGGCAAAAAAGCAGCAAAAAGAATAACTGAAGCAGTTAGCGTGGCTATAACGGCTTTTTGAGGCATAAGTATCCTGCAAAGATAAGAGTTTGAATTTTTGTTGGTTGCGGTTACCTCACCACGTCGGCCAAATCGGGTCGGGTTTCATGTGCCCAACGCACATACGAGCACGAAGGAGCAATTTTATAGTTATGGCTTCGGGCATACTCTACGGCGGCCTCTACCAGTTTCATGGCAATGCCTTGTCCGCGTAAGCGTGGTGAAACTCCGGTATGGGTAGCCAGCATAGTGGTGTCGTCCGTCATAGTATAGGCGTATTGGGCAATCACACTGCCATTGTCTTCAATATAAAACTCTCCTTTGTTACCTTCAAAACGATGTTTAATTTCCATAGCTATTATGTTTTGTAAGTCTGTTTTTTAATAATAAACCTATACACCCAAGCCAGTGTGGCCGATGGTATAACATCCGTAAACGGCAAAATTTCTTCCAAAAACCCGAATGCCGCCCACCCGAAACTATGATAGCCTTTAAAAATTGCCAATGCAGTTAATACCGCCATTGCAATATCCGTCCACTCACCCAATGCGGGTATCAGGTAGCTGAGCATTCCCAATATATCTACCACAATACTCATGGCCAATAAACGGTATTTAATGGTTTCTGTTACCTGCATTTATTTTTTGTGCTGTGATTACCAAGACCACCATTTTTTCTTTTTTAAACCGATAAACACGCCCACATCATCTACCCTCACAGGATGTGTTTGTACAAAATCCGAGCCGCACTGTCCCGTTTCCAAATCAAAACGGTAGCGGTGGTATATGCACATCAGCGTACCGTCTTCCATACACTTCCCATGACTAAGCGGATAACCGGCATGGGGGCATTTATCATCTACCGCATAATATCCTTTTTGATTACGTACCAGCACCAAACGTTTTCCATCGGCCTCAATAGCTCTTAAAGTAAACAGTTCCTGAGGCTCAGCACCGTGCGTTTTAAAATCATATATCTTATACCAAGTGTACTTTTCGGCCATTGTTTCAAATATAGGTATCGGCCATCAGTTATTGCGCTGCTATTCGTGTCTTAACACATTACAGTAAAAGGAATGTTTGAAAACCCTACCTTTGCGGCAAATTTTAGCTGATGAAAACCATTGACCTTCTGAACTTTTCGGGTAAACGTGCCCTTGTGCGCGTAGATTTTAACGTGCCTCTTGATGAGAATTATAACATCACCGATGACTCACGCATTACTGCCGCTTTGCCAACGCTTAAAAAGATTTTGAACGATGGCGGAAGCGTAATATTAATGTCTCACTTGGGTCGTCCAAAAGAAGGGCCTACTGAAAAGTATTCGCTAAAACACTTGGTAAATCATTTAAGCACGCTGCTAAACACAACGGTGAAATTTGCTGCCGATTGTATTGGCGAAGAAGCTAAAAACCTAAGTGCAGGCCTGCAAGGCGGTGAGGTTTTGTTGCTTGAGAACCTGCGTTTTTATAAAGAAGAGGAAAAAGGAAACCGCGAGTTTGCTGAGAAATTGGCACAACTGGGCGATGTATATGTAAACGATGCTTTTGGTACTGCACACCGTGCACACGCCAGCACCGCCATTATTGCTGAGTTTTTTCCTACGGCAAAATACTTTGGCTATGTAATGGCCAACGAAGTAGCCAATGCCGAAAAGGTGATGAACAACGCACAAAAGCCTTTTACAGCCATTATGGGCGGCGCAAAAGTATCGGACAAGTTGCTGATTATTGAAAATCTGATGGATAAGGTGGACAATATGATTATTGGCGGCGGTATGGCTTATACTTTTTTTAAAGCCCAAGGAATGGATATAGGTAATTCACTTTGTGAGGCCGACCGTTTGCAAACCTGCTTGGATATTTTGGCCAAAGCCAAAGAAAAAGGAGTGAATTTGTACCTGCCTGCCGATAGCATTATTGCCGATAAATTTGCCAACGATGCGGCTACCCAAACTGCTGCTAACGAAAATATACCTTCTGGCTGGATGGGCTTGGATATAGGTCCTGAAGCTGCTGCAAAGTTTGCAGAAGTAATTGCAAACAGCAAAACGGTGTTGTGGAACGGCCCGATGGGTGTTTTTGAAATGAGCAGTTTTGAAAACGGAACCAAAACCGTTGCCAATGCTGTGGCAAAAGCTACTGATAACGGGGCATTTACTCTTATTGGAGGTGGCGACAGTGCCGCAGCTATTAACAAATTTAACCTTGCTGATAACGTAAGTTATGTATCTACCGGCGGAGGTGCTTTGCTTGAGTATTTTGAGGGCAAACAATTGCCCGGTATTGCTGCCATTAACGGCGACAGTGCCGCAGGCGTTTAAGCAGATTACGATATAAATTACAAGCCGATTCTTTTTCTAATAGGGTCGGCTTTTTTGTTTTCCCGAACTTGTTCTGCTGGCTGAGGAAACCTTCTTTTGCATCCAGGCTTTGATAGATAATATTTACTTACACAAAAAGTAAAGAGGTAATATATTTTTCTATTTAATAAGCAACAGATTGGGGGGTGCGCTTTGTTGGTTTGTATAATGCTATAAACCAACGCTATGAAGCCATTTTTACTAACCTTAGCATTGCTGGCGGCAATTAGTGCTGCTGCGCAAAAAGATACCGGACGCATACAATTATTACCGGTTCCCCCAAAGGCAGATTTTAGCATCAGTCCTGATTTCCCAACTCTGCGTATGAGCCTCTTCGACAGTCGTTGGTATAATATGTTAGGCGGCAATGTACCTTTAGTAAGCTATGAAACCCTTTGGGGTGAAGCAACTGTTGCAACTTCGGGGTATATTGAACTTCATGATGTAGCGCAACAGCAATTTATGTCGTGGCAGTTGTGGCGGGGTAATTTCGGCCTTGATGCGTATTTCTTGCCAACACTTAAAAGTACCCGTCATACCCTTCGGTTAGGCATCAGTGCCCACCACGAAAGCCAGCATGCCACTGATTTTGAATCCTTTTCGGCGTATTGCCTTAAACAACCCGATACTGCTTTCGATAATGGTTCGGCACGTTCGTTTGAGTACTACGGATTGGAAGCCCGTGATGAATATACCACGTTAAACGAGAGTTTGATTTTTTATAACCGTGCCCAGTTGCGGTATTTTACCGAGCCGTTGTTATATAATGCAGTTCGGCAGCAAACGTGGGCTTTTGCTCTTGAATGCGGCATACGTTTTAGGGTTGCCGAAGAAGATGGGGTTTGGATATACGCACAAGGATTTTACGAGGAGATTCATAACAATTTTGTTGGCAAAAACAGCCTGTACAAAAGCAACATGAATAAAGAGCCGTTTAAATACCTGATGTGCGAAGCGGGTTTGTGGCTACGACCAAAGGACAATGCCCGCAGTTTTAACTTTTTTATTAAATGGGGGACGTTTAACGGGCGAGGGCTTGATTTTACTCAGCAATACACCGGCATAGGGTTAGGAATACGGTTTACTATGTGAGGGATGTTTTTAACTCACCCAAACGTGCTAAAAAGTCACCGTTACCCAACTTTTCCCTCTCTAAATAGTTAGAGAGGGTCGACTATGGGCTTAGGTTAAAATGCTTATAATCGAGGGTGAGTCAACGTAACTTTCCAACAAACAATAAATGCCTGTACTATTTGATAGGGAAGCACGCTCTTTTTGGGTGTCATACCCAAAGCAACAGAATTAACTCACCCCAAATAATTTCTTAGCACTGATTACCCAACTTTCCCCTCTCTAAATTTAGAGAGGGGCGACTATGGGCTTAGGTTAAAATGCTTATAATCGAGGGTGAGTAAAAAAAAGCTACACTAACAATACATTTAATATCGCTAAAAACCCTTTTGTGTTTTTTACCTCTTCATTTTTGAAACGTACAATAGTTAATCCCATTTCTGTAATTATTTTATCTCGGTTTTTATCATACTCTTTTTGAAAATCATGGATAATACCATCTAATTCTATTACCAATTTCTTTTCAGCACAATAAAAGTCAGCGATAAAAAACAATTTACGGGTATCATAATTTCCGTATATGATGGGGTATTGCCTCAAAAACTTTAGCCCCATAAACTTACGGTTACGCAACAACTCCCAAACAATCCTTTCGGAAGGCGTGCTACGTTTCCTTAAATCTCTACAAAGCTCTTTTATAGATTTCGCTTGGTTATCCATTGTGTTAAATAGATAGCATTGATACTTTTAACTCACCCCAAAGTAAAAGTTAGCAAACATTACCCAATTTTCCCCTCTCTAAATTTTAGAGAGGGCCGACTATGGGTTTTGGTTAGAAACCTATAAATCGAGGGTGAGTTAAACAAATCCCCAAGTCAAAAATCTCAAATTCCCAATCCCCCAAATCCCTACCTTTGCTTCATTATGCAGTTTCCGTCGCAAACACTTGAGCAGTTGGTAAACCAGTTTGCAAAATTCCCCGGCATAGGCAAAAAAACCGCCCTACGCATGGCATTGTTCATGCTAAAACAACCTGACAACGAGGTGCGGGAAATGGGCGAGGTAATCTCTACCCTGAAAGAAAACATTAAATACTGTCAAGAGTGCGGCAATGTAAGCGATAACGACATTTGCGAAATCTGTGCCGACCACCGCCGCGACCATACTACCTTGTGTATTGTGGAAGACCTGCGCGATGTGATAGCCATTGAAAACACAGGGCAGTACACAGGCATTTACCACGTACTGGGCGGTATGATTGCCCCCGCCGACGGTATTGGCCCCGACGACCTGAATATGAACAGCCTGCCCGAACGTATTGCAAAAAACAACGTCAAAGAGATAGTAATGGCACTTAATGCAACCGTTGAAGGCGATACCACCGTGTTTTATTTAAGCAAAAAACTAAAAGGCACAGGGGTAAATATCAGTACGCTTTCTAAAGGCATTGCAGTTGGGGGAGAATTGGAATATGCCGATGAAATTACTCTCGGCCGTTCGATACTTAACCGTGTGCCCTACCAAATTTAGTATCTTGCCTGCGTGAAGTTATCCGTTATCATCGTCAACTATAACGTAAAAGCGTTTTTAGAGCAAGCCTTGCTAAGTGCACAAAAGGCTGCCCAAAAAGTGCCTACGGAGATATATGTGGTAGATAACGACTCGGTGGACGGCAGCGTGGAGATGGTGCGCGAGAAGTTTCCCGATGTAAAACTCATCGCCAACAAAAAAAACGTAGGTTTTTCAGCCGCTAATAACCAAGCTATTATAGAAAGCACAGGCGAATACGTCCTGTTGCTAAACCCCGATACCGTTGTAGAAGAAAGCACTTTTGAAAAGGTGGTGGCTTTTATGGATGCAACACCTGATGCGGGTGGATTGGGCGTACGCATGATTGATGGTAAGGGAAAATTTTTGCCTGAATCAAAGCGCGGGTTGCCTACTCCGGCAGTTGCCTTTTACAAAATGTGCGGCTTATCGAAGATTTTTCCGAAATCAAAAGTATTTGGTCGTTATCACCTCAAATACCTTAGTGAACACGAAACCAACGAGGTAGAAGTGCTGGCAGGTGCTTTTATGCTGATACGCAAAACTGTACTGGATAAAATAGGCTTGCTGGATGAAACTTTTTTCATGTACGGCGAGGATATAGACCTTAGCTACCGTATTACACAAGCGGGATACAAAAACTACTACTTTGCCGATACCTCCATCATTCACTACAAAGGCGAAAGCACCAAAAAAACCAGTGTAAACTATGTGTTTGTGTTTTACAGGGCAATGGTCATCTTCGCCCAAAAACATTACAAAGGGGGTAATGCCCAATTGTTTAGCCTGTTCATAAACGTTGCAATATGGTTTCGCGCAGCGTTGGCTCTCTGCTGGCGTTTTTGGCAACGCAGCAAATATGCGGTGGTTGATGCGCTAATACTGTTTATAGGCCACTACTACGCCAAAGAATACTGGGAAAATAACCATAAATACGTATTGGGCGGCAGTTACCCTACCGTTTACCTATATTTTAACGGGGCGCTGTATATGATGCTGTTTGTGTTGGGTATATACCTAAGTGGCGGATACAGTCGCAAACACACTCTTAAAAACATCTTACAAGGCTTGTTTTGGGGCACCATAATGATAAGCGTGGTGTACGCCTTCTTGCCTGATTCGCTACGCTTTTCCCGTGCGCTGATAATACTGGATGCCCTGTGGGGAGCAGTGTTTTTGTGCGGCTGGCGTTTGCTGCTGCACTCGGTAAAATTCCGCAACCTTAATTACGGACAGCAATTTGCCTACAACACCATTATAGCGGGTGAAGAAGAAGAAGCCTTGCGCGTTTACGATTTACTGAAAGAAAGCAATGCTCCGCATACGTTTAAGGGGTTTGTTTCGGCAAACGGGCCGTTTAAAGACGGCAGTCGCTATTTGGGTAATATGAATCACTTGAAAGAAATTTGCGAGGTGTTTGATGTTACCGAAGTGATTTTTTGTGCCCGCGATATTTCTGCCGAGACCATTATGGGCTGGATGAGTCGCATGGACAACGAGCAAGTGAATTTTAAAATAGTACCCCGCAACAGCTTTTATATTATTGGCAGTAATAGCAAAAACACCAACGGCGAGTTATATACCGTTGATTTGAAGCTGAACATTGCCGAACCTGCCTTAGCAGCCAACAAGCGGGTGTTTGATATTATAGCATCGTTGGTTTTGGTTGGATTGTTTCCCGTATTGGGGTGGCTGATGAAAAAACCTGCCCGTGCCTTTGCAGGCTTACTAAACGTTATTGGGGGTTCACATTCTTTAGTGGGCTATGCCCCTGCCGAAAACATGAATACATTGCCGGCCATTAAACCCGGTTTGCTTTCACCCATGCACTCATTAAAAGGCAATACTCATTTTATTTCTGCCGAGAAACTGAATTTCTTTTACGCCAAAGATTACTCCATTGGAAACGACCTAAACATTTTGGTGAAGGGGTGGCGCAAGCTTAATTTTTGATTTAGTGATTTTATTCCGACTATCGTCGTTGCGAGCGGGTTAATTCAACAATATACAATTATAAATAATAAGGTTAGCGAAGCAATCCTTTTGAAACTATATAAACAGATTGCTTCGTCAGTCGAACGCACCTTTCTCACAATGACGATAGTAGTGCGTAGGGATGTCAACCCGGGCGTATTCGAAGGGGTGCGTGGGATAAGGAGGGATATTCTTTAACTCACCCCGAAATTTGCATAACCCGACGTTCACGCAATCGCCCCTCTCTAAATTTAGCGAGGGGAAATTTGGGCTATTCCGCGACTATAAAATGGTCAGGGGTGAGTTAAAATTATTTCTCTGATTGCGCCGAACCCCTTCTTGGATAAGGAGGGGTTAGGGGTGGTTTACCCCAACCCGATTAACCCTTAGCCCTGACTCAACACAGTCGCCTTCCCCTCAAGGGGGAGGAAAAGTTAAAATGCTGTCAACAAAAACAATTATTCAGGATGGGGTAAATGGCCTGTGCGTGGCATTTCCCTTCCTACGGTGGGTAAGAGGGTGGTTTAGGAGGGGATTAAGGGGTGGTTAAAGAGAGGGGAAACGTGAGCTATTCCTCAATTATCAAAAAGTCAGGGGTGAGTTAAAATTGTTTTCCCGACCACCCCTAACCCCTCCTTTTCCTTCACACAATCCCCACGAAGGAGGGGAACAGCCACACCATCCCCGTCATTCCCGCGCAGGCGGGAATCTATCCATTGTCAACGCACAGATCCCCAATCAAGTTGGGAATGACACCCACCGCGCACCACCGCCCCCTCATTGCGAGGTTGCTGTCTTCGGCTTCCGAAGCAATCCGTTTGTTTAGCCTCATCCCAAGAAATCCCAACACTGTTCGAGTATCAGCCAATCCCTTCTCCAATTGGAGAAGGGCGACGTGCAAGTACGGTTAGAGAACTGTTTGAAGGGATGAGGCATCCCTCCGCAACCACCCCCTAACACCTCCTTACCCTTTCACACAACCCCAGCGAAGGAGGGGTTGAGGGAGGTTGAACAACAGTAATTCTATATTTTGCGTTATGATTTTGATTACATTTGCAAACAAATTTAAGGTTCACCTATTATATATAAGTACTTAAATTCACCCATGACTGTAACACTAGACAACCTTATACCATTTAAAAAAGAACACTCTATCAGTGAAGCAGTTTTTTCTTTTTTTCTGCCTAATAAGATTTTAGATCCTCATAGATTTGAAACTCTTCTTAAGCCAGGAGAACCTTTTGCAGAACTTTTCCAAAGTTTTAAAGTATTAGAAGGCTTTCAAATAGGAATGAATTTACAACCGCAAAATGTAGGAGAAGTTAAAACTGATTTCAAAAAAACTGGAGATGATGGATTTCAATTTGAATCATATAGAGAGGGTGCTTTAGATTGGCTTGTGCGTTATGGACCTAACCAAAGAGGGCCTGTGGCTCTTTCTTTTCACTCTTTGAATTATCCTGGATGGCAGGATTTTTATGACAAAGTATTCAAGTTTATATCAGGAATTGTACAAATCGATAATAGTATTTATGCACAAGCATACTCTTTAAATTATATCGATCAGTTCGATTGGATTGGTGATAGCTTCCCCCCTAATGAACAAATTTTTAACTCAAATAGTAAATATATACCACAGTTAATTTTTGAAATAGACAAGGAGTGGAACTACTCTACAACAAATATTAGAAAAGTTGGGGCTCAAAATATAACTGAGAATATCAATATTGGCGTTGAATTCGTTGTAAATAATAAATATAACTTGTACATTATTCACCATGTTGCAAGTATGTTTGAAGAAATCAAAAACTTGAGGGAAATGTGCGAAGGAAGAGAAGATTTAAAAAAATCGGCTAATAGTATGCATGATTTAAATAAAATCTTTCTAAAAGATCTTTTAACAACAGAAGTCTTAACTAAAATAAATATTCCTGTATGATTGATGGATTAATTACTGTCCTGCCACAATTAACTGCCGCCATATCAGCAAGAAGGGGCGAAAGTAATGATGTTTTATCTCATATAAGACCTAAAACATATATTTCAAGGATGTTTAATCCTTATGAAGTATTAAATAAAAACCTTGAAACTTTAAAATTTGAGAACGAAGTAAAATACCCAATAGCTCTTTCAAAACACCTCTCAAATATTAAAGGTATTGAATGCCTTGAAAATAACTGGGATAATTATGGTGCTATTGCCCCCAATATTTTTATTATTAGTCAAGTAAAAAAGTTTTTAACATTACTACCTAATCAATTTTTAGAGGCTTTGGAGACAGAATATGTTTTCCCAAATCCAAATGGAACAATTTCTGTTGAATGGAGAAATCATAATAATGCTGTTTCTATTGAGTTTGGCGCAGAAACTGCAAATTATTTTGTTTGTCTTAACTCAGAGTATAATGGCGATGAAAATATTAAAAATATTGAAGAACACATTCCTCGCGCCCTTATTAGTTCAATTGCAAAAGTTATTTAGTTCTGTGGTTGTTCCTGTTGAGGTAAATAATAGTGAAGCAGTCGTTAGAGGGGTTTACCATAAGATGAATTTTGACAGGAGTAATCAATTAAAGTCAAACGTTTTCCGCTCTCCAGTCAATAAAGATGAAATTTCTGTGGTCAGATTAGATTACTGTAATATCAACTTTTGTAGGAGTCATTTCAAACAAATTGAAAAACCAGAAGGGGATTACAGGAAATATTATGGATTTTTTCATTTGCTTGTCCATGAAGTTAGAAGTGTTCAAAGTGATGTAGTATCTTCTCAAGAATCCTTCAAAGAACATGCTGACATTATCCACAATTATATTGAAGTTCAAAATCAGGAGCCTCCTTTGGAAATTCGCATTAAAATTGACAAATTGTTGACTCTTGCAAGGGTAAGACTTGAGCATGATTTAGACCCCTTAATTCCTTGGAATAAGAAAGTTGTTTAGTTCATTTCTCCCTTTTTTTATAGGTTAAGTCCTTAACCGATAATCCCCCGTCCCTCACCCAAATCTCCCCTACAATTCCAAAAACTTTTTACCTTCGCCAGTATGAAAATACTGCTACCTGTTTTTCTTTCATTAGCCGTTATAAATTCCTTCGCACAAGACAAACCCAAGTGGGACGTTAGCAACCCTCCGGGGCCGTATAAAGAAGTTACCATCACCACCAACGAGGGCACATGGATGAACCTCGATGTTAGCCCCGACGGTAAAACCCTTGTGTTTGATATGCTGGGCGATATATACAGCCTGCCCGTTGCGGGTGGCACGGCTACGCTGTTGCGCGGCGGCCATGCCTTTGAGGTGCAGCCCCGTTTTAGCCCCGACGGTAAAAAAATATGCTTTACCAGCGACGCAGGCGGCGGCGATAACGTGTGGGTGATGGATGCCGATGGTAAAAACGCCAAACAAATTACACAAGAAGATTTTAGGCTTTTAAACAACCCCGTGTGGACTCCCGACGGGCAATACATTATTGCGCGCAAGCATTTTACCAGCAGCCGTTCATTAGGTGCAGGCGAAATGTGGATGTACCACCATACGGGCGGCAGCGGTATACAACTTACCAAACGCAAAAACGACCAACAGGATGTGAACGAACCTGCCCTCTCGCCCGACGGCCGTTACCTGTACTTTAGCGAGGATATGTACCCCGGCGGCTATTTCCAGTACAACAAAGACCCCAACAGCCAGATATACATCATTCGCCGTTACGACCGCGAAACAGGCGAATTAAAAGACATTATCAGCGGGCCGGGCGGAGCTTGTCGCCCCCAACCCAGTCCTGACGGAAAACAACTGGCCTTCGTACGCCGTGTGCGCACTCAAACCGTGCTATACGTCCACAACCTGCAAACGGGGCAGCAAATCCCCGTGTTTGATAAACTAAGCAAAGACCAACAGGAAGCATGGGCTATTTTTGGCGTGTACACAGGCTACAATTGGTTGCCTGATAACATCCACATCATTATTTGGGCGCAGGGCAAGCTGTGGAAGATAAACACCCAAACCCAGCAAGCGGTTGAAATTCCGTTTACCGCTACCGCTACTCACCGCATTAACGATGCGGTGAAATTCAGGCAGGAAGTTGCCCCCTCAACGTTCGAAGCTAAAATGATACGCCACGCTGTTACCTCGCCCGATGGTAAAACCCTTGTGTTTTCGGCAGTAGGTTATTTATGGAAAAAAGAATTGCCCAACGGCACGCCTGTGCGTCTTACCAAAGAAACCAACGCCTTTGAGTTTGAGCCCGTTTTCAGCCCCGATAATAAAAAACTGTTATACGTTACGTGGAACGACACCGCCACAGGTGCCATTTGGGAATACGAGTTTAAAAAAGGAAAAACCAAAAAAATAACTACCGAAAAAGGCATTTTCCGTGAGCCTGCTTATTCTACCGACGGCAAGAAAATACTATACCGCAAAGAACACGGCAACGACCACCAAGGCTATACTTTCTGCGAAAACACAGGCATTTATTTGGCCGATGCCGACGGAAAAAACCCAATATTAATCAGCGAAAGCGGTAGCAGCCCTGTTTTTACCGCTAATGGGAAAGGAGTTTATTTTCAGCAGGGTAAAAAGTATTTCGAGGTGGATTTATCAGGCAATAACAAAAAAGAATTATTTACTTCGGAATACGGGAAAGATTACACCCCAAGCCCTGACGGGAAATGGATAGCCTTTACCGATTTACACAAAGCCTACATTATCCCCGTTCCAAAATCAGGCAAAACCTTTGATTTGAACCGAAACACCAAAGCCGTGCCCGTTTCGCAAGTAGCACGCGATGCAGGTTTTAATTTACATTGGAGCGGCGATAGTAAAAAACTGCACTACACGCTGGGCGAAGAATATTTTACGGTAGAAATTAAAAACCGTTTCTTATTTGTAGAAGGTGCTGCCGATAGCATTATACCCTTTGATACCGCAGGGATAAAAATAGGTTTACAGCTAAAAACCGATAAACCTACCGGCACAAAACTGCTTACCAATGCCCGCATTATAACCGTTGATAATAATAACAACGTAATAGAAAACGGTTATATATTAATTAAAGATAATACGATTACCGATGTGGGATTGATGACCGATGTTTGGAAAACCAACCCCAAAGCCGACGATACCATTGATTGCAGCGGCAAAACCATTATGCCCGGCTTTGTGGATGTACACGCGCATTTAGGCACATTCCGCCAAGGATTACACCCGCAAAAACACTGGCCGTATTACGCCAGCT
Organism: Bacteroidia bacterium; assembly: GCA_035906255.1. Lineage (GTDB taxonomy): Bacteria > Bacteroidota > Bacteroidia > UBA8524 > UBA8524 > SB11. The sequence continues at coordinate 159,338 of JAMIFM010000029.1, read as the reverse complement.
TGGCCTACGGTATCACCACCACGCACGACCCCAGCAGCAACAGCGAAATGGTGTTTACCCAAAGCGAAATGGTGAAATACGGCAGCATGGTTGGCCCTCGTGTGTACTCAACAGGGACGATACTATACGGTGCCGACGGTGATTTTAAAGCCGTAGTAAATAGCTTGGAAGATGCCAAATCGGCCATACGACGCACAAAAGCTCTTGGGGCTTTCTCGGTAAAAAGTTACAACCAACCCCGTCGCGAGCAACGCCAGCAAGTAATTGAAGCTGCACGTGCATTAGGCATTATGGTAGTTCCCGAAGGCGGTTCGTTCTTTTACCACAACATGAGTATGATTTTAGACGGCCATACGGGTGTTGAACACAACATACCCGTTGCCCCCGCTTATAACGATGTGATACAACTATGGAGTGCCAGCCAAACAGGCTATACCCCCACGCTGATTGTAAATTACGGCGGCGTAAACGGCGAATACTACTGGTATCAGCACACCAACGTTTGGGAAAAGGAACGTTTGCTAAACTTTACCCCGCGCGGCATTATTGACGAGCGCAGCCGCCACCGCACCATGATACCCGAAGAGGAATACGAAAACGGGCATATTTTGGTGAGTAAGTCGTGCAAACAGTTAAGTGATAGCGGTGTGAAAGTGAACTTGGGCAGTCACGGGCAAATACAGGGCGTCGGCGCGCATTGGGAACTTTGGATGCTGGCACAGGGTGGTATGACGCCTATGCAGGCCATACGCAGCGCGACGATGAACGGCGCGCAATACATTGGTATGGGCGACCAAATAGGCAGCCTTGAACCCGGTAAACTGGCCGATTTGCTGATTATGGACAGCAACCCCCTTGACACCATTACCAACACCGAAAGCCTGCGCTACACCATGATAAACGGCCGCCTATACGACTGCAACACGCTGAACGAAGTAGGTAGCCAACAAAAACGCGCACCATTTTGGTGGGAAAATAATGGTTATAATGCTACCTTCCATTGGCACGAAGAAACCAACAGCTTTATGCCCACCCAATGCGGTTGCGGCGGGCATCATGATCATTGATTTGGAACAACTTCGCGTCATTGCGAACGGGTACTTTTAAAAAGTAAGGAATTATATATTTTGGTTAGTGAAGCAATCCCAATGAAATTATATAAAACGGATTGCTTCGTCAGCCGAAGACGGCTGCCTCGCAATGACGACAGGCGTTTGAAAATGAAAGAAACTTTGCGTCATTGCGAGGAGGTACGACGAAGCAATCTGTCGCCACCGAGAATAAAATGAAAAGGGTTGGATATACTTACATTTTAACAAACGAGAATAACACTACGTTATATGTAGGTGTTACTGCTGATTTGGTGGAAAGGGTGGAAGAGCATATCAATAAAATGCACCCTAATAGTTTTTCAGCAAAATATAATTTAACAAAACTGGTTTGGCTTGAAGGGTTCAACCATATTGAAGAAGCTATTGCAAAGGAAAAACAATTAAAAGCAGGCAATAGGAAACGGAAAGAAAGGCTAATAAACTCCAATAACCCCAATTGGGAAGATTTATATCCTAAAATTATTTCGGGAGAGATTGAGGTGTAGCTTTGGGATTGCCACGTCGTCGTACCTCCTCCTCGCAATGACGGCACGACGTTCGTCATTGCGAGCGACCATTATTAATTTACGTTAGAGAGCCTAAATAAATAGCGAAGCAATCTTATACTATCTTTACAAAAGGATTGCTTCAACCAAGCTACGCAAGCCTCGCAATGACGGGATGCTAACTATGACGATAGTCGTTTGAAAATAATAGAAACTTTGCGTCATTGCGAGGAGGAACGACGAAGCAATCCGTCCTAACCTGATACAAGCAGTTTCTACCTCTTGGGTTTTAAACCTGAACTTCGAGTATTATTACGTGTATTATACATAAACCGAATGTTTAACTCACTCCTTGTTTGTATTTTATTAGCCACTCTATTTTTTGGTTGCAACACACTCAACACTAAAAAATCAACGGCAAATAATAACTCATATACGTACGAATTAGTGGAAGACTGGCCGCAACTGCCTGCGGATTTTATTTTGGGTAATCCAACCGGAATAGGGGTTGATTCCCTCCAAAATATTTTTGTATTCCACAGAGCAGGCAGGCTTTGGACTGACCCCATGCCCGATTCGGTAATATCGGCTAAAACAATCGTGGTGCTGGACAAAAACACAGGGAAGATTATAGATAGCTGGGGAGAAAATATTTTTATTATGCCGCACGGCCTAACCATTGATAAAGAAAATAATATTTGGTTGACAGACGTGGGTTTGCACCAAGTTTTTAAATTTAGCCCCAATGGCAAGTTATTAATGACATTAGGAGAGGCAAGGGTTTCGGGTAAAGATTCTGCGCATTTTAATCTGCCCACGGATGTTGCGATAGCTGCTGACGGTTCTTTTTATGTAAGCGACGGGTACGGCAACAGCAGGGTGGTAAAATTTTCGCCAACGGGCAAGTATTTGTTCGAGTGGGGTAGTTTTGGTAATCAGCAAGGCCAGTTTAATGTTCCGCACGGTATTGATTTGGATGCAGACGGAAATGTATATGTAGCCGATAGGGAAAACAGCCGCATACAGCGTTTTACCCCTGATGGAAGATTTATCACCCAATGGGACAATTTAGACTCAGGGTATATTTATTCGGTAGTGCTGGATAAAACAAAAAACAATTTAATAGCCACTGATTATTTAAAAATAAATAATACTACCATTAAAGGGTCGGATGTGCTGATAATTGATTTAACGAATAATATAACCAACCGTTTTGGAAAGAGCGGGCTTTATAGCGGCCCTGTTTGCCGTTATCATGACGTAACCATTGATAAAGAACACAACATATATGTTGGCGATATTTTGGGTAACAGAATACAGAAGTTTAAGTTAATTACCCGCTAAATACACCTATTAAACCAAGCCCTTGGCAACTATCGTTTGACCATTACCCCATTTTGCGCTATTTTTGAGGGCATATAGATTTTTATGTTACAGCTTAGCTATTTACGAGAGAACACAAACGAGGCCATAGAAAGGCTGAGTAAGAAAATTGCCAACGCAAAAGAAGGCGTAGAGGCTGTTTTGTTGGTTGACGACAAACGCCGCGCAGCACAAAAAGAGCTTGACGATGTTTTGGCAGTCTCCAACAAATTAGCTAAGGAAATAGGCGACTTGTACAAAAGCGGCCAACGCGAAAAAGCGGATGAATTGAAGCAACAAACTGCCGTGCAAAAGGAGAAAGAAAAAACCCTTTTGGGACAGCTTGAAAAACTGGAGGCTGAACTAAAAGATGTGCTGGTGATATTGCCCAACGCCCCAAGTCCTTTAGTTCCTGTGGGCCGCACCCCCGAAGACAATGAAGTAGTAAAAACATGGGGAACTATGCCCACCTTGCACGAAGGAGCTAAACCTCACTGGGAACTTACTACCCAATACGATTTGATTGATTTTGAAACCGGTGCTAAAATTACCGGAGCAGGTTTCCCTGTATATCGCGGTAAAGGGGCAAGGCTGCAACGTGCTCTTATTAACTTCTTTTTAGACGAAGGGTTAAAAGCCGGTTATTTCGAAATTCAACCACCTATTTTCATTAACGAAGACAGTGGTTTCGGTACAGGCCAATTACCTGATAAAGAAGGACAAATGTACCACATGCAGTTGGATAACCTGTATGCCATCCCAACGGCTGAGGTGCCCATTACCAACTTATACCGCGATGTAATTGTGCGAGAGGATGAACTGCCCATTAAAAACATGGGCTATACCCCCTGCTTCCGTCGAGAGGCAGGTAGCTATGGTAAAGACGTTCGCGGGTTGAACCGTTTGCACCAATTTGATAAAGTAGAGATTGTGCAGATAACCACCCCCGAAAAATCGTACGATACACTGGAGCAAATGAGCGAGTACGTGCAAGGGCTGTTGCAAAAACTTGAGTTGCACTACCGAGTATTACGTTTATGTGGTGGCGATATGAGCTTTGCCAGTGCCATGACGTATGATATGGAGGTATACAGCGCTGCTCAACAACGTTGGTTAGAGGTGAGTTCGGTATCAAACTTTGAAACCTTCCAAGCCAACCGTTTAAAGCTGCGTTATAAAAACAGCGAGGGTAAAAATATCATCGCTCATACACTAAACGGCAGTGCGCTGGCGTTACCCCGTATTGTAGCAGCATTACTTGAAAACAACCAAACCCCTGACGGAATTGTGTTGCCCAAAGTATTGCACCCCTACACGGGCTTTGAAATCATAAAATAAACGTTGTTAAAACACATTATATATACACTGGTAGGCACTGTGTGGGCTTTATCGGCGGCGGCTCAAGGAAACGGCTGTTACGACGATTTTGCTAAAAACCCTACCTACCAGTGTAATACTCCCTTTAATCCCGTTTGTGCCTGCGACGGCAAAACTTACTTTAATGAATGTGATGCCATTAATCACGGAGGGATACAAAACTTTAGTTACACCACAGGAGTTTGCGGCGAATGGGAGATGTTTATAGGCCAAGATGCCCCCAACAGAATAATCAAGGCTTCCTTTCAGTTTAAAAACAGCGGGGGCAGCCTTACTTTTATGATTGTTGATATATACAGCAATGTGGTACAACAGCAGTTTATTAACAGCGTAAACAGCTTTCCCATTCAATTGGATATCAGCACCGTTTCTTTTACTCCCGGCATTTACATTGCCTATGCTTTTGGCGGCAACTACCGCAAAACCATTAAATTTTCGGCAGGGAATTTTTAGCATCCCAAAAGGCACAAACACGCAAAGCCGTTATATTTGCGTTGCTATGCAAATCACTAAAGACAATAAACTGCGTAAACTGGTATTAGTGGGTGATAAAGTGCTTATTAAGCCCAAAAACTTTAGCGATAAAACCAAAAGCGGCCTTTACCTTCCACAGGGAGTGTATGAGAAAGACGAGGTGCAAACGGGCACTATTGTGCAGATTGGTCCCGGTTACCCAATGCCAAATTTTGACGACGACAGCGAAAGCTGGAAACCCCAAAGCAAAATGAAATACCTGCCTCTACAAGCCCAAGAGGGCGATGCTGCCGTATTTTTACGCAAAGGAGCTTATGAGGTAGAATATGAAAGCGAAAAGTACTTAATAGTTCCCCATCACGCAATTTTGATGCTGATTAGGGATGAGGAGTTATAAATTGATGTTTTCAGACACCCATAAAGGTATTTTATCAGCTTTTCTTAAAACTTTAGAGCCATTTTCTATTTCATATATCAGATTAAAGCTATACGTATTGTCAATAACATAGCTTCTGTTACACAAACCCACCGCTTCCTTCATTAATTCAAGCGAACGGAAAAAACGTTCTTTTACTTTGGTATTGTCCACATCATGTCCCCCCTGCTGTACCCTAAGCTGCACCCTTTCAATATTAAGCTTATAACTTTCTGTGGCAAGAAAATACAAATACGTGCGGTAACCCTCTTGTTTTGCGGTACGTATCAAGTCCAACTTACTCCTATGGGACATGACTGTTTCAAAAGAAAAGGACTTTCCTAACTTGATGAGTTTTTCAGCTAAGAATGAAGTGACAAAAGAAGCAATGTAGGAGTTAACGGCATCCTCTTTTAACGCTAACTTTAAAATTCCCCCTTCTATAGTAATGAATTTTAAAATATCGGAACCGCCAATTTTACTAAGTAAGGAGGAGTTTATTATGTGTAACTTAAATTCATCGTCAGAAACACTTATGCCGTATGCATTAAAACTAAACTCCCCTTTTTCTCTAAGTGTTTTCTCAAACCTGTCAGCACTTAAATAATAATCTGTGTGTATCTCACCGGATTTTTTCAAACCCTCAAACAAAGTGCTTTTACCCGAACCGTTTGGCCCGGCAAAAATCCTTAAACGCTTCATTCTTCGGTGTGGGTTAAACCCTCTTTCTTCTCAATATGCCCGTCTGCAAACAAATAATAAATTTCATCATCCATCAAAACGGGAACGGGTAAATTACTTTCAAATGCCTTTTTTTTGGCATTGTCTCCTGCCCGCTTCAATATCTCATTGAGTTTTTCGGTGGTTAAGGTTTCTTCCGATTTATCTTTAACAATATCCATTGTATCTAATTGGAAACTGTAATTCCGATTCCAAAATTAATTACTAATATAACACATAAAGTGCCCAATTTGTTATGATGCTGTCTTATTTCACCTGCAACGCTTGTTCCAAGTCGGCAAGCAAATCTTCAATATCTTCAACACCTACGCTAAGACGTAAAAGACCATCGCTAACGCCTGCTTTTTCGCGTTCTTCTTTGGGTATGCTGGCGTGCGTCATGCTGGCAGGGTGACCGATTAATGATTCAACACCGCCCAACGACTCGGCCAATGAAAACACCTCGAACGATGAAGCCACACGGAAAGCCTCGTCTTTATCATCCCCTTTCAGAGTAAAGCTAATCATACCGCCAAAATCGCGCATTTGCTTGCGGGCAATTTCATAGCCGGGGCTATCTTCAAAACCCGGCCAATACACCTTACCAACGCGGGGGTGATTACGCAAATAATGAGCAATGGTACGCCCGTTGCTGCAATGGCGTTCCATACGCAGGTGCAGGGTTTTTATACCGCGCAATACCAAAAAGCTGTCCATAGGGCCGGGAGTTGCTCCGCAACTGTTGTGTATAAAAGCCAGTTGCTCGTACAAACTGTCGCTGTTCATACACAAAGCACCCATCACCACATCGCTGTGGCCGCCCAAGTATTTTGTAACACTGTGCATTACAATATCAGCCTCCAAATCCAATGGGTTTTGCAGGTAGGGTGATGCAAACGTATTATCAACCGCCAAAGTAATATTGTGTTGCTTGGTAATAGCAGCAATGGCAGCAATATCTATTATCTTACAGGTTGGGTTGGTAGGGGTTTCCATCCAAACCAGTTTGGTAGCAGGTGTAATGTGTTGTTTAAGATTATCGGCTATTGTTAAATCAACAAACTTAAAGCTGATGCCAAAGTGGGCAAACACCTTGGTAAACATACGGTAGGTGCCGCCATACAAATCATCGGCACACACCACTTCATCACCGGGGCGCATTAGTTTTGCCACTGCATCAATAGCACCCATTCCGCTGCTAAAACACAACCCGTATTTAGCATTCTCTAATGCAGCAATACAATCTTCTAACGACTTACGGGTAGGGTTTTTGCCCCTTGCATAAGCATAGCCTTTGTGATTACCCGGGCTTTCTTGCACATAAGTGCTGGTTTGGAAAATAGGAGTCATAATAGCTCCTGTGGTAGGGTCTGGCTCTTGACCTGCGTGTATGGCTTTTGTTCCGAATTTCATGTGTGTTATCGGTTATTTGTTATCTGGTTGTCGGTGTTTGCTTTTTTGTTTAGCTATACAAATAGCTAACGGCTAATTGGCTAAAAGCATTTTACTGCTGCAAACCTACGGGTTTTTGTTAAGACTGTTTGAGAGCGGCAAGCGATAAATTTTTTCATTTTAAAAAAAATTTCATTTCAGCGTAGGGGTATTGTTTCACTTAGTTGTTATAAGAGCATAAAACCATGAAACAGATTATTTTTTTGGCAGCAGTGCTGCTTGCAGATTTAACAAGTGTATGGGCGCAAAACGACAGCCTGCCCAATATTGATACCATAAAGGCAACCGAAACGGTAATGCCCATGCAGTTTGGCTTTGTACACCCGCTGGGAACAAACGGATTAAATAGCACCAACGTATATAATGCCGTTTCTATAAATGCTCTCACAGGCCATAGTAAAGGAACATTGGGCACTGAAATATCAGGCTTATACAGCATTAATAAGCAACACGCAATAGGTTTTAAAGCATCGGGGGTTATGGATCTTGTACACGGTAGTGTGTTGGGTACACAAGTGGGCGGCGTAATGGCATCAGCCGGAGGAGCTTCAGAAGGATTTCAGGCGGGTGGTGTAGTAGCTATGGGTGGCGGTAGTTTGGATGGAATGCAGGCGGGGGGAGTTTTTGCGGGTACTAAAGGCAATGTTGAGGGTTTTCAGGCAGGTGGCGTGGTTGCGATTATCGGCGGCGACAGTGTAAAAGGTATGCAAGCCGGCGGTGTAGTTGCGCTTAATAAAGGTAGCATTGAGGGGATGCAGGCCGCAGGGGTGGTAAGTATTAACAAGGGCGATGTTGAGGGTGTGCAGGCAGCGGGCGTAGTAAGTATGGCTCGTTTTGTGAAAGGTGCTCAAATTGGGATAGTAAATATTGCCGATTCTGTGGATGGTAAATCAGTGCAGTTGGGCTTGGTGAATATTGCACGCAAAGGGGGTATTATGCGTTTTGGGGTAATGACTACTGAATTTTATAATGCCACTGCGTTTTTAAAAAGCGGCACCCGCCATTTTCACGGGTATATTGGTATGGCTACCCAATTGCATGAAAAAGACTACCGTTTTGGCCCTATGATAGGTGTGGGTACCAGCATACGTCTTGCCAACCGCTTGTATGTTGAGCCTGAGTGGATGCAATGGTTTGTAATACACAAAAACAATCTGGTATATAAAGACCGCACCACACAAATACAGCAATTAAGAACCATGTTTAGCTTTAGCACAGGCAAAAAAGGCCCGCATATCAGTGCTGGTCCAACCATCAACCTAAGCTCTACCTCTTATAAAAACAGCAACGGTGAGTTGGGTATTGATTTTGCCCCCTCGTATTTTTTCAACAAAAACTTTAGTCGCAACCAAGTAAACGTAAGGGCTTGGTTTGGATATAACGTTACGGTATCGTTCGGAAAATAATAATCCGGTGTAAAATAAGCCTGAATATAAAATTCAGGTCTTTGAACGAGTAACTTCCCGAAGGGTTTAAAACCTTTCGGGAAGTATCTATTAAAAGAGGCGGGCTTTATGCTCATTGGGTTGAGCGGTGATTTCTACAAACGCGCAGCAACGGCAAGCCTACCGCCAAACCCTGCGGTTTGTGTAGGCAGTAACATTCCTTCAATACCAAACAACCCCAATGCGGCAGAGTAACGTTTGGTAATTTGCCAACCGCACGATTGGTAAATATCAAAAGGGCCAAAACCGCCAATTGAAATACCTGTGGTAGAGTAGAATTTTTTGCCGATAAAATTTACCGATTCAATATTCAACTGCGGACGGTAGCTGGCAATGGCCATAGCACGCAAGCGGATGTTTAAAAAGTGCTTATCATTGAACTTAAGATAATAAGTTAATGCAAAACGGGCGGGCAAAACAGAGTTAAAAGCATTTGCCGAAAACGGAATATTGAAACGGGTAACTATGCTGTCGCCCAAACGTTCCACATAGCCCGGACTGCTTAAGCTGTCGGGCGATGAAACAAACACCCCTTCGTACCGTATGGTGGTATCGCGGCGCGAATAGACGGCAGAGCCTTCTTTCCAGCGGATAAAACCAATATCGCTTATGTCAACCCCTATCCCTGTTTTTTCATTAATGGCCATGTTAAACTTCACGTCGCAAATAGCACCCCAGCCCGAAGGTTCTAAGTAAAAAGGACGGTAGGGCTGAAAATAACTTTGTTTAGCCTCCAGCTCCAGCGATAAATCAATGTATTCACCGTTGGCTTCTGTCAACATCCGTGAGCGGCCTACATCATAGCGGCGGTACTCAAACCCTCTTGCAAGTCCTGCACTTATTGCAATGTTTGCCCTGCGGCCTTTAATGGTAAAAAAGCGTGTCCAGCCCAACTGCAAGGCATCGTAGCGGGTGGTAAAATATTGCAGGTCGTCAAAAATTTGCTCTTTGCCGGCTCCTTCTTTATTCCCTTTAAAAAAGAAATTGCCAAAATCGTTAGTAAACTCCACACTTTGATGCCTGCGGAACGCATACTTTACCGTAAACAGGTGGTTGTACATTTTTTTGGGAGAAATAACGAACTGAAATCCGGTATTGGTTTCCCTTCCTCCAATGTTTAGTGCCGATAGTTTATCAGTAGTGGTTTTTATATCAGCACCATGCAGTGGTTTTTTCAGGTAAAAATCATACGCAAGACCGTTTACTGCGCAGTTAGAGCTAAACTCAAGGCCATAATCGGCCTCAAACATATTGCCCTCGTAGTGGCTGCTCAGCGGGTGCATATAAAACGCCGTAAACCTGTCAAGCGGGTTTGGGGTGGCAACAAAACCTTGTGAGGTATCGGTTTGTGCTTTCAGCCCGCTAAGAAACAAAAGGGTAGCAGCAATGGCTGCGGGTACTCTAAAAGCGTTGTTCATAAACAAAATCACCGGTAAGTTTAACGTCGAATTTATAATGGCTGTATATTTTAACTGGGGTTGAGCTGTTTTTTGGGGTATTAAAAACAGTGCGCACCAATAACCGCTTAGATTGTTTTACCTTATCCATCCTTTCACGGCTAAAGTAGGCTTTAAGTACCGAACGAACGGGAGTAATTACTTTGTTGGTATTCACATCAACATTACCCGCTGTTACAATGTTGTTGGGCACTGCTACCACAGAGTCGGTGATATTGCCAAAATCATCCATAAGGTACAATTGAACGCCTGCCGAAAAGGGGAACGAATTATCAATAATAATATTAAACGAGCCTTCTTTTACGCGGTTCAGATTACCGTCGCTAAACATTTCAAAAGCCAGCGTATCGGCCAGTACTAAATTATCTGCCAATATCGAAAGGGGCATGCTCAACCTTAAATCGGCTCTTATTTCTGATTTATCGTAAATAAAATCTTTCCAGTTAGATACGTTACCATTGGGATTGGTAGTTATTTCCATGTCATACTCCAACTCATCGGGCAGGTTAAGGATAAATGCCTTAACGTTTGAGTTGTTTTTATTGAGCAGATACGAGTTTTTCTTTTCCATAAACGGATTATCCGTTGCACGGGGTATGTTTACAGGTGTGCCTATAAGCGATGGTGCATTAAGAGCCACAGTACTGCCCGTGCGTGTATTGCGCGATTTAAGGCTTTTAATATCCACCTTTGCATCAGCACCTATACCGTTCACAAGGTTCACCGTAAGATCCATATCTTCAAAATCAATATTGCCCGTAGTGTTTTTAAACATACTAAAGGCTTGTGTGGCGGGGCCTGCTTTTAGCACCTGCTGGCTAAAATAACCTTCGGCATGTTCAGCTACCATATCCAACAAACCGTAGTAGATATAAACACTATCGCTAAGCGAAACACTGGTTTGCCTTCCCGATGAATCAAGCGTTACATTCAGCAAGTTCCAAAAGGCGTTTACGGTATCATCAACCGATGGATTGCGCCCTCTTAAATCTATCGTATAACCTGCTAAGGGAATATCCTTTATCACATCCGTTCCTCCACCCGGTGGGGCGGCATTCACCTTTAGCACTTCACTTACCGAGTTTCCGTTGAGCGTTGCGTGAGGTATGCTGTAATACACCGTCATGTTTTCTTGTATGGTGCTCACAATGCGCAAGCGCAAAGTCCCTGACTTTATGCGTAGTTTTTTCATTTCAGCCCCGTTAAAATTATACAAGGCGTTTTCATCTTTGCTATGCACACTTTGCGAAGGGAAAATGGCCGTGGCACTTTGTGGCTTTAAGCCGCGCACGATAATGGTAATATTTACTTTATCGTTTTTGTTTACCGTAACAGGGTTGGGTGTAGCGTATGTTTTCATACTGATTACCTGCACTTCCAACGAGGCATCCACCTGTTTGCCTGCAAGGCTGCTGGTAGATGTTTTTGTTTGACCCGACATGATGTTGGTGAGCTTATCAGTAGCCAAAGTATTGCCCGTAACCTTGTTTATCAATTTAAACTCTACTTCTTCAATATCAACAGGGAAACCATTGCTGATTGAAAAATCGATATACCCTTCATTTAACAATGCTGTTTGAAAAAATGAGCTGGCATCAATGGGGGTGGGGGGAACGCTGGTTACGTTTTGTGCAGGAACGTTTACCGTAAAGCCATGCAATGCTGCTGCACCGGGAAAAGCCTGTTCAAGCGTGATAGCCTGCGACAGTGTGCGGTCTGAAAGCACTAATTTTTCCAGCGTAAGGGTGGCTTTCACCTCGGTATCAGGCACCACAAAAAAATCTTTGGCACGGGCAGTGTATAGGGTATGGTCAAAAACCAACTGCAATGTGCTGTCTAAATTTTCTCTCACAACCGAGTCGGTCACCAATTGGTCGAGCGTTAGCGAAGTGCTTGCAATGGGGGTGAGCATATTGGTTTCCCACGACGAGTATTCATCGCGACGGCAAGAGGCAAAAGCCAGCATTGCCACCAAAATAATCAATACGGGTTTGCTAATAGTTTTCAATTGGTTAGGCGGTTTAAGCAAATGTAAGATAATAATCTTTTTTAATAGACGATTGATAATGGCAGAAGGGTTGTATTTAAGTAAGCCAAATGTAAAAAAGCACCTGATTTTTTGTGATATGCGGTGTAATATTGCCAACTATGTCGTCTCACCATTTTGTGAAAGAGAAACAAGAGCCTGCGCTGATTATAGCCAACGGCGAGGAATGCAGTGCCGAACTGATGGGGCAGTTGCTGGAGTGGCAACCTACAGTGATGGTGCTTGACGGTGCCCTTGACCGTGTTTTGGAGCTTGGGATTAAGATTGATATTGTTTTGGGGGATTTTGACCGCGAACACCGCCCCGAAGAAAAACTTGCCCATCACCAGCCGGTGACGGTTGTGCATACGCCCGACCAAAATAAAACCGACCTTGAAAAAGGAATTGATTATTTGCTTGGGGAAGGCTACCCTGCCGTTAATATTATTTGGGCTACCGGATTGCGTGCCGACCATACTATGGCGAATATTACCAACTTAGTGAAGTATAAAAACCGGATTAATTTGGTGATGTGGGACAATTATTCCAAAATTTTCCCGATTAACGGGAGTTTTGAAAAGTGGTACCCGAAAGGAACTATTTTATCGCTGGTGCCAGTTGGTTTTGCGGGTGGCATTATTACCGAGGGGCTTTTGTATAATCTTACGAACGAATGGCTTGAATTGGGTAAACGGATAGGAAACAGCAACGAAGCTTCGCAGAACGGTATTGTGAAAATCAGTTATACCGAAGGCGATTTATTGCTGATGGAATGCCATGATTAGAGTGCAGGCTTGAGGATACCCTATCATGTGAATTCAAAAAATACAAACAGACCTAAAAGCACTATGAATATAGTGGCCACAAAAACCCAAAAAACAAACTGTATTCTTTTTTGGCGTTGTTGGTGACGTTCCCAGGTTAAGGCGGGTTTTTTCTTTTGTTTCATTAACCGTATGCAAATAAGTAAATATTTTTTTATTGGAAAAGGACTTACGGTTAAAGATTTATGATATTACCGCAAACAGATATTTATTGGGCTTAAATCTTTTTAGCTAACGGCGAATTATTTTAAATTTTGAGTATTTTATGTGGCAGGATTTGAGTGTTTACAGCTCTTTCCGATTTTTTTAACGGTTAACAAAATATTTTCAGCTTTGCCGAGCATCAATTTTAAAATAGTAAGTGCTTATAGTGTTTTTGTATGACAAAAAAGGCCGTGCTTGCGCACGACCTTCAAAAAAACACTGTGAATGAAAAGAGTTGTATGGTTATTATGGGGCAGCTTTTAATGTTGATGCACCCGTAGTTTGAACTTTTAGCGCCGGAGTGCCTTTGTATTGCACTTCTCCCGCACCGGATATTTCTCCCTTAATCTCCTTTTGTGCATTTATTTCGGCATGGCTTGCCCCCACAATCTCAAGGTTGTAAGTGTCGGCTATCATATCAAACGCTCTTAACTTTGATGCTCCGGTTATATCAGCATCCACCAGTTCTGCCCTTCCTTCCAATTCAACAGTTGAGCTTCCGTTCATTTCCAGTTTCACTTCCCTCACATCAGCCTCTCCTTCCAGTCGGCAAGCTCCGTTTAGTTCAATTACCAGCTTTTCACCCTTCACGCCGCGCAATTCTATTTGGTTGGCTCCGCTGCCTTCTACTCTGGTTAGTTTGGGCATGGTAATCAGTATCTGTATATCGCTTATGTTATAGCCATCAAAAATGTCAAACAATCCTGCATCGTAACCTACTTTAAGTTTGCCACCCTCTACCCGTATTTCAACATTCTCTTTCACTCGAGAGGGGCCATGCACGGCCACCGTATATTCATCACCTTGGTTAATTTTTACTGTGGCGGGTATGTTCATATCAACCTCATTAAAATTGTCTAAATGAAACCACTTAGCATCTGCCGGTATCGAGCCGTTATCAATTTTGCGGCAATCCAAGCACTTTAGTCCGTTTTCACCCATTTGCCATATCAACCCATAGTTATTCGGGTCGGTAACACGGTGTTTCAAACCAAACTCCATAATCTCGGTTACTCCTTGCTCAAACCACACCACCTTATTTTTGGGAACCCACAAGCGGTATATAATCTCTTGGTCGCGGTAGGGAATATTCTTCCCTGCATAAAAATGGGTGTTCAAGGTTAATTTTTGGTCGGTTACCATATAATCCAACGGTATTTTCTCAGCATACAACCTTGCCGTATAATCGTCCTGTCCGTGTGATGAGCGGATTATCTCAAGTTCCCAAACATCTTTCTGGCTGCGTTGTACTTCAAATCGGGCAATGTGCCACAATGAATCGTTTAGGATTGAGTTGTTGGCCGAGTGTACAAAATTGAAGGTGGTTGGGAAGAACTTTTTAGATTCATAAAACCTATCTGCGTGGCCGTCGTATTCTCCATACACTTTAAAGTAAACCGGATTAAATGCTGAGATAATAAGCGTATCGCCTGCATTTAGTTTTTGTGTGGATGTAACGGATTGCCTGCTTGAGAATGAGCTGCCGTATTTTACCGCCATTATTACCAATACTACTACGGCAACTATTGAAAGTGCCGTGGTAGGGTAAGTAATGGCTCTGTTACTCCACATTTTAAGTCGTGGGTTAAGCAGTTTTAGTGCTGAAGATATAATGCCTGCCACCATTAGCAGCAACAGCAATAAACTTGATGAAACGACTAACCAAAAATCGTTTGTGTTTTCAAAGGCTAAGGAAAGGACAGGCAATGTACCGTTGCTCATTAAATTTGCCAAAAGGGCTACAAACGTTATAAACAGTATAATGGCAACTACCAGCAGGCCTGCACCAACCAACTTGCTAATGAACTTTAAAAAGCCCGAGGCTATATCGCCCATTATACCTACTCCTTTGCTCACAGCCTGCCCCACTTTACCGCCTTTACCTGTGCGGTAATCGTCAAAATTTTTTTTTACGCGCTCATATTCCTCTTTTACCGCTTTTTCAATATTGTCAACGTTCACTTTTTCGCCCTTCATGCGCAAACGATCCGATTGAGTTTTTGCCTCAGGGATAATAACCCACAGTATAATGTAGAACAGTAGCCCTGTACCCACTACAAAAAACAAAAACAAGAAACCCAAACGTATCCAAAGCGGGTCGATACCGAAATAATGGCCTGCGCCTGAACATACGCCGCCCAAAATGCTGTTTTCAGTGTCCCTAAAGAATCGCTTAGCTGCAAAATCATCTGTATAACCGGTGTAGTTGGTTTTGCTGTCTTTTTTCTCCTCATTTGCAGGCTCACTTTCTCCTTCTTCGGTTTCAAAGTCAGCAGGGTTACCCATAATGGCTACTATTTCTTCAACATCAGCCATCGTAATTGCCGATTTTGTTTTTAGCCTTTCTTGCATCATTTCGGCAAGGCGGCTTTCAATATCGTCTATAATTTCAAGGCGGCTTTCGTCCTTGGCAAAGCGTCGGTTCAATTGCTCAAGGTACTGTTTCAGGCAGTCGTAGGCTTCCTCCTCCACCTGAAAAATAAACCCTTTAAGGTTAATGCTTATTATCTTGTTCATTGTAGTCGTAGTGTTTTTATTGGTATAAGGTTTTCATAGTTTGTTAAAGTGTTTGCCCTGTGGCTGTGAGCACCGCATTGTTTAAATCTTTCCATGTGGTGTTCAACTCTTCCAAAAACGATTTTCCAGCATCGGTAATAGAGTAATACTTACGCGGTGGCCCTTGCTGGCTTTCTACCCAACGGTAGTTTAGCAGCCCTGCGTTTTTTAATCGGGTAAGCAGCGGATATAGCGTTCCCTCAACCACCAGCAGGCTTGCCTCCTTTAGTTTGGCAAGTATATCCGAGGCGTATATCTCCTCACGGGCTATAATGGCAAGAATGCAGTATTCAAGCACTCCTTTGCGCATTTGCGATTGTATATTATCTAAATTCACAATACAAAGATAAAGTAAATTTATAATACTATGCAATACATAGTACCATTTAAAAGATAGTATTCTATAAAATATAACTTTTTGAGGATGAACATATAGTAGGCAATGTTGGTTTTTTGGCAAGCCTTAAATATTCTGAGCTTGCCAAAAGAAGTCTGTCGGAGTGCGTTCTGAGCCTGCGGAAGAAGTTTTGTTTTAAGGTTTGTTTGCTAACTTGCCGCAATGAAAGCAAACGCCACTATAAGTTATGTAAACATCGGGTTAATGCTGTTGAGTGTTCTGCTGGCACTGCTATTCCCCTTTGAATTGTTTTTGTTTTCTATTATCGTTTTGGGCCCTTTGCATTACTTAACAGAGATTTCGTGGCTGGAGAAGCGTAATTTCTTTTCCATCTCAAAATGGAATGTGGTTGTGTTGGTAGTATTGGCAATATTTTTAATGCTTCCCTCCATTGATAAAAAATCAGGAATGGCTCCTTACCAAATACCTGTTATAATGGGTGCTTTTGCTTATGCAATAGGCCTTATAAGACATAAATCGTTATGGGTGAACCTTGCTTATTTCTTCGGGGTGTTTTTAACGGCGGTGTATTTTGATTTAGGAGCTAATTACTCGTTTATTATTTTGTTTGGAGTGCTTTTGCCTACTATTATTCATGTGCTAATTTTTACCGGACTGTTTTTAGTAAGCGGTGCATTGAAAAACAAAACGTGGCCTGAGTATGCTTCGGTATTGGTATTTATAGGGTGTATATTGCTTATTATGCTGCCCCAATATGGCTTTAGCCATTATACGGTAAGTGATAAGGCAAAGGAGTTGTACATATTGCCATTGGCTACGCTTAATGCGGCACTGGTTAAAGTATTTGGGTGGGGCACATTTTCGCAGTTAAACGATGTATTTGTGGGGCAAGGCCCGCTAAAGGTAATGAGTTTGATAGCGTTTGCTTATACCTATCATTATTTCAACTGGTTTTCTAAAACCACAGTGATTAAATGGCACGAAGTTTCAAAAGCACGTTTATCATTTATTACAGGAATATGGGTATTTGTGGTTGCCTTGTGTATGATGGATTACAAAACAGGATTCTTAATCTTATCGTTTATGAGTTTGCTGCATGTAGCGTTGGAGTTTCCGCTAAATGTCCTCTCTATGGGCGATATAGGCCGTGCTTTTTGGCCTAAGGCTGTAAAGGAAAAGTAAGAGATTTTTGAACTGCTTCGGAAGACCCCGCAATGAAAGATAATGGGGGGTTGGTTCTTTCGGCAAGCTTAGGTTGACAGCGCAATGAGTTAAGCTATGCGCAATGCTGTTGAACGGTTTTAACTCACCCCTAACCATTTTATAATCGTGGGATAGCCCAACATTTCCCCTCTCTAAATTTAGAGAGGGGAAATGTTGGGCTATGGGTGGAGTTAAAGAATATCCCTCAACCCTTCGCAAGCTTAGGATGGCGGGTTGGTGTGCGTTTATGTTGGATTATTACAACGCGGGTTTATCGTCGTTGTTCGGAGTTGTGCTTGTTGGTGGTTCAACGGCCTTTTTATCCTCGCCTTTCAGGTAATTGGGTAAATTCATTCCTGCCATATTAAACAAATCGTTTAAAGGGGGTACAGCCTTCATCATCCCTGAAATAAAGTTAGAGGTGCTGGTGGTACCGTTTTCGTTGTTACCGCCATCCCAAACAGTAATCTTATCAATCTTAATGTTCTTAACAGCTTCTACCTGTGTACGTACCAATTCGGGTAGCTTATCAGCAATTAAGAAAGTAACCGCTTTGGCAGGGTCGCCACCGGCAGCAGCCACAATGCGTTGGTAACCTTCGGCTTGTTTGGTAAGTATTTCATACATACCGCGTGCTTCGGCATCCATTTTTGCAAATATTGCATCAGCCTCACCTTTTGCCCTTCGGCGCAACTGTTCGGCCTCAGCTTCCGCATCAATAATGGCCTTTTCTTTTTCTATCTGTGCAGGGATAATAATGTTAGCTTCTTGGGTTGCTTTTTCGCGCTGTGCACGGGCTTCTTCCGCAAGTTTTTCAGCATAGTACGATTCTTCCAGTGCCTTTGCCGTTTGTATCTTTTCTGCTGAAACGGCTTTCTTGTTAGCTTCTGCCTCACGCTCACGGCGCAAAGAGTCAGAGTTGGCAATGGTTATTTTTGCTGTGTTTTCGCCTTCTACTGCAATAGAGTTAGCTTCGGCGGTTTTTATACGTGTTTCACGTTCAGCCTCAGCTTTACCAATAGCTTCGTCGCGTTTTGCAATAGCAATCAAAACCTCACGGTCTTTTACAGTATTGGCAATACTGGCATCACGGTCGCGTTGCGTTTCAGCAATGCTTACATCTTTATCGCGTTCAGCAACTGCCTTACCAATCTCACCAAAACGGTCTTGCTCAGCAACGCTCTTTTTAGCCTCGTTTATAGCTTTTGCGGCAGCTTCTTTACCTAATGCTTCAATATAACCCGATTCGTCGCGTATATCCGTTACGTTCACGTTTATCAGCTTCAAACCTATTTTGCGCAATTCAGTATCTACGTTGGTAGATACATTAGCCAAAAACTTATCGCGGTCGCTGTTAATCTCTTCAATATCCATGGTGGCAATTACCAAACGTAATTGTCCAAACAGCATATCCTTTGATAACTCGTGTATTTGGTCGTTGCTAAGGCCCAAAAGACGCTCGGCAGCGTTGTTCATGCTGTCAGGGTCAGTAGTAATTGCAATGGTAAAACGGCAAGGAACGTCCACACGAATGTTTTGCTTACTAAGGGCATTGGTTAGATTGGCTTCGATAGAGATGGGCTTTAAATCCAAAAAAGCATAGCTTTGGATAACGGGCCAAATAAAGGCCGCTCCACCGTGCACGCAACGTGCAGTGGATTGCTTTCCGGTTTTACCGTAGATAACCAAAATTTTATCTGACGGACAACGCTTGTAGCGCGATAAAAGGGCTGCAAACGTTACAAATAATACCGCAGCAATAATTACTACAAAAATTAATTCAGGCATAAGATGTGAGTGTGATTTTAAAGTGATTATATTTTTTCTATCAGAACAATTTTATCCGTAAGCACCAGCGTTACTTTAGCCATTGAGCCGGTGGGCAGGGCTTCGCCCTCAGTCATTGCATCCAACTCGTGCAGGCTGCCTTGTATTTGCACGTGCACTTTACCGATACCGCTTTTGTTGGCAGGCACGGTTAAATAAACTTGGGCTGTTTTCTCAAGGGCATTTTTTAACTCCATATTGCCCGATTGGCTCAATTTACTCACGGCAAAAAACATATACATAACGGCTGCTACCAATAAAGCCCCTACTATCACACCAACAACTAATGTAATTGAGCGGCTACCGATAGTATCTTGTAATGATAATACCGTCCAGCCGAAGCCTAAAAAGAAGTTTACAAAGTTGCGGAAAGTGAATAATTGAAATGGGGTGTCGCCACCATGGTGGGCATCCATATCACCGGAAAAGTCAGCATCAAGACCGCCGTCGCTATCCATGCCTGTGAAGGTGGCAATCGTTTGAAAGATGAAAATAAGGGTAGATACAAGGGTAATGGCCCATAGCATTTTATCGAAGCCGTCGAGGGCAGTCCACCATTCTGTCATAGGTTTAAGAGCGTTTTTAACAAAAATACACAATAAAACCCTGCTGTAATAGTAAAACCGCAAGTTTTCGGCAAACGTCGGCTTTAAAACCGTGTACCCACAGTAAACATTAAACGGGTAATCCCTACCTTGTTGGTTGAGCTGAAATAGGGCCTGTTGGTGGTTTCTAACAAATAAGGGGTATAGTACTCGTCAAACCGCTCATACATTAGCGCAGCATCAAAAAATATGTTGCCTGAAGGTTCCTGATAACCAAACCCTAAACTATACACCTGCAAGGCAAGATTGTCACCTTTTATGGCATTTAAAATAACATTATTAAATGGCGAAGCATACATTCCGTACCCTGCTCGAAAGCGGTAGTCTAAATAATTAAACTCACCGCCGATACGGAAGTTATCTGCTGCCCTAAAATTATCACGCACCAGATTATTTACAAAAATGAGCTCATTGGTTGAACTTTGAGCTTCTTTATAATTCACCATTTCATAATCAATAGCAATCATGGCTGTTTTCTTGATTATTAAAGCTGTGCTAAATACCATTTTGCCGGGTGTAGTAAACTTGTATTTGAAGTTTCCGGGGTCAGAACTTAGCAACTGGCCTGATGTATAAACAAACTGGCCATTGGTAAAATTACGAGACATGAATGTGTAGCTAAACTGGTCAGTAAGCGTGTATGCTGTGGGCGAATGGTAAGCCATACCTAAACGCAGCCAATCATTTGCCCTGAACATCAATCCTACTTTACCGTTAAAACCTGTTCCAGATGTAGAAACGGTAGTATTTTGCTCAAACGACACATTGGGGCTTACATTAGGGTCGTCAGACTGCTCTGTAATGGTTTCAGTTGAACTATACCGGATGGCTGGCACCCCTATTGCCGCGCCAAAATATATACGGTGATCAAAATTTCCCGCCCAAGATATATTCCAATCCGTTTGCCTGCCGCTTTGTTGGTAACGGTAGTTTTGGTTCATGGTTACCACATTGGGCAGGTTAGCTTCATATTTGTTGCTATCTACGTGCACAATAGCGTTTGCAGCCAAAGCCAACTCTTCAGGGAAGAAGGGATAAAAGTTGTTTGCAGTACTGTTCCAGTCAACATATTTAGTTGCCTGCTCGGCCAAATAATCCAAATAGCTGCTTTGGTTATTAGTACCCCCGATGCTGATAGTGCGATTAAAATCGTTCACACGGTTAAATCCAAAACCAAACGAATAGCTTACCAAGCCTTTGGTTTTCTCTTTGCCCATTTTGGTTTGCACTTTTGATAGTACTATGCCTAAATTGGGAATTGAGAAATTAAAACGACTGTCTTGTATGTTGTGGTCAAGATAAGTACCGCTGTTGTTTGTAAAATTGAGACCAATAGTGCCCGATGCCTGACTGATACGGATTTGACCCAGTGCCGCCGGATTTACCTGCGATACGCTAAAATCAATCCCCGTAGCACCAATAGCACCGCCCATACCCATACTGCGGGCAGTACCAAACTGGCGGGTAACCGAATATCTTTTAAGGTCTAAAAAACCTTGAGCTTGGGCTTGCACAGCAACTCCTGCCAGCATAGCTGCTATAAATAATTTCTTCATGCAAAAGTGCTTACAAAAACCAGCTTGAGTTATCGTCTCCTGCCTCCGCCATTACCACCGCCTCCGTTATTTCCTCCTCCTCCTGTGCTACCTCCGCCGTTGCGGTTAGAGCCACCATTGTTACCTCCCGTATTTTGAGGCGCAAACACATCGCGGGGAGAGTTATTAGTGGGCGGGGTATATCGTTGTTGTGTGGGCATTTGGGGTGCCGGCTGCACATTAGTAGGCGTATTGTTGTTACGCGAAGGTGTAGTACTTGCATTACCATTACCATAAGTGCCGCCGCCGGGTGTGGGATTATAGTTTGTGGGCGCAGGGGTTGTATTGGTAGAGGGTGAAACAGGTGTTGAAGGTGTGTTATTACCCGTAGGGTATGTACGGTAATCGGGTTGTGAACGAGTTCCCGTATTAGCAGGGGTGGTAGGAGTTGTGTTAACATCCCCCCTTGTATAAGTTCCGCCTGTTTGGGGGGTATTAGTTGTAGGGGTGGTGCTTGTACCCGTAGTAGGTTGCTCAATACGCTCTGTGCGGCCTACAATACGTGAACCACCGTTTGCTCCGGCAGTTTGCGTAGCAGGCATAAAACTGTTAGTAGGCCTGCGGCGGGTATTTACAGTATTTGATACCGTGCTGCCGCCATTATTTCCGCCCGTATTCCAAAACGGGTCGTAAGGGTTATAGCCCCATGGAGAGTATGGCGAATAAGGATTGTAGCCCATGTATGGATTATATGGGTTATAACCCCAGCTATTGTAGCTAAACGGCATATATACCCAAGTATTCATCCAAGGGTCGTACACAAAATTATTATTCCAAGGGTTGTTCCAGTTGTTGTACCCCCACGCATGATTATAGCCCCAGTAATTGTTATTCCATCCCCAAGGGTCATAAGGATTATAACCGGCATTCCAGTTATTATATCCCCAGCCCGATGTGAACGTAGGGCCAACATACCAAGAGTTGTTCCATGTGTTATAGCTTAGAGACATGTCGGGGCTTGACATCCAAGGGTAAAACATGGGTGAATAAGGCCTACGGCCAAAATATGAACCACCGTAGTAATTATTGGTGACGTTGTATTGAGGTGTACCTTGTAATGAATTAGGATTAGAAGGCGGAGGGGTAATAGTTGTTGTAGTATTATTTTGAGAATACTGCTGGTAGTTTGTGCCGCCTTGGGCAGCATTTGGGTTAGCAGTCTCGTCGTGGGTATTATCGTAATACGAAGAATTGCTTTGGTATTGCTCCAACTGCTCTTCTTCTTCTTCAACCTTCGCGGCTTCACGTTTTGCAGTGGTGTTTTTTTTCACATCACCGGGTGAAAAATACGCATCGTCGGTATTATTCTGCCTTTGGTATCGGCTATTTGAATATTTTTGCGACGTTGAGCAAGCACTCAGCAAAAGAACAATAACTAAAGAAGATACCCATTTCATAACGTGTGTGGTTTTGGGGTGATACACTGTAAATACTTCAAAAACCATTCCAAAGCAAATGGTATCAAAGCCTGCAGACTTTTACAAGATAGGCAATAAAACTGAATAAAGGAAACGCAATGGATAATAAAAAAGTAAAACGTAGCGATGATTACTCGCTTTGGTACAACAACCTTGTGAAAAACGCCGACTTGGCGGAGCATAGTGCAGTTAAAGGATGTATGGTAATAAAACCGTATGGCTATGCGATATGGGAAAAAATGCAACAGGATTTAGACAGGAGGTTCAAAGCCACAGGTCACGTAAACGCATATTTTCCGTTATTCGTTCCTAAAAGCCTTTTTGAAGCCGAAGAAAAAAATGCGGAAGGCTTTGCAAAAGAGTGTGCAGTAGTAACTCACTACCGCTTAAAAGCCGACCCTGATAACAAAGGCAAACTGATAGTTGACCCTAACAGTAAACTGGAAGAAGAACTGATTGTGCGCCCCACCAGCGAGGCCATTATTTGGAATACCTACAAGGGATGGATACAAAGCTACCGCGATTTACCGATTTTGGTGAATCAATGGGCTAACGTAGTGCGTTGGGAAATGCGTACCCGTTTGTTTTTGCGCACTGCTGAGTTTTTATGGCAAGAAGGGCACACGGCGCACGCCACTGCCCAAGAAGCAATTGAAGAAACCAAGCAAATGCTGGATGTATATGCTGATTTTTCAGAAAACGTATTGGCAGTTCCTGTAGTGAAAGGTGTGAAAACCGAAAACGAACGTTTTGCAGGTGCTGATGATACGTATTGCATTGAAGGTTTGATGCAAGACGGTAAAGCTTTGCAAATGGGAACCTCTCACTTTTTGGGTCAAAATTTTGCCAAAGCGTTTGATGTGAAATTTGCCGATAAAGAAGGCAAGTTGGATTACGTTTGGGCAACATCGTGGGGGGTGAGCACCCGTTTAATGGGCGCTTTGATTATGGCACACAGTGATGACGACGGATTGGTATTACCTCCCCGATTGGCACCTATACAAGTGGTGATAATACCCATTTACCGTAGCGAAGAAGAGTTTGCATTGGTAGATGAAAAAGCCCGTGAAGCCAAAAAAATGCTGGAAGCAAAAGGGTTATCAGTAAAATATGATAACCGCGATACCCACAAACCCGGCTTTAAATTTAACGAGTACGAGTTGAAAGGTGTACCCGTGCGTATTGCCATTGGCCCTAAAGATGTTGAGAAAGGCACTGTTGAAGTAGCACGCCGCGATACTAAAGAGAAAGAGTTTTTAAGCATGATTGATTTGGACGAGAAAATTGTTCACCTGCTTGAAAACATACAGAACAATATTTACCAACGCGCCCTTGATTTTAGGGATAACAATATCCATTATGCCAATACTTGGGATGAGTTTACCGATATATTGGAAAACAAAGCAGGCTTTATTGCCGCGCATTGGGACGGCACTTCTGAAACTGAAGTAAAAATAAAAGAGCTTACCAAAGCCACCATCCGTTGCATACCGTTGGATAACAAACAAGAGGAAGGCAAATGTATTCTTACGGGTAACCCTTCTACCCAAAGAGTGTTGTTTGCCAAAGCGTATTAAAAATACGGTTATTATAAATAGTTATTAAATCCCGGCAGAGCAAATGCCGGGATTTTTTTGTTTATAACAAACCGAAACTGTGCTTATACAACATGATAAGTAATGGCCATAAATGGGGGTATAGGGTCTCACAAATTCAAATAATTTGTTGTATCGTATTTAGTACAATACTTTTATTTTCAACAATTTTACTGTTAGTCACAAGTTTTTCAGCGGGGTTTAATTAGGCATCTTTGATATGCGCTAACACAATAACCCCTAATGAAAAAACTATTGGTTTTTACCCTATTTCTTTTGCTTGGATTTTTAATCAAAGCCCAAAATTTTAATTCAATGAAAAAGCTTACCCCGCCCAATGTTGATAGCGCGCGGGTAGGAGCAGATTTGTTTGGCTTTTCTGTAGCAATAAGCGGAAATTATGCCGTAGTAGGTGCATCTGGCCAGGATTGGGATAGTGCCGGGGGAAATTATAAAAGCGGTGCCGGTGGGATATATGTATTTGAACGCCGTAATGGTGTGTGGGGCTATGCAAAAAAGCTTACCGCTCCCAATACCGATAGTGCAAGGGTGGCCGGTGATAATGTGGGTAGGGCGGGGTTGGCTATAAGTGGCGATTACATTGCAGTAGGGGCCTCAAGCAATAATAGTACCTCTGCGCAGGATTGGGACAGTTTGGGTGGAAACTATAAAGCCGACGCCGGTGCAGTATATGTATATGAACGGAATAATGGCACTTGGGGCTTTGTAAAAAAACTCACACCGCCCAATACCGACAGTGCAAGGGTAGCTGGTGATGTTTTTGGGAATGCCATAGCCATTAGTGGTAATTATATGATAGTGGGAGCAGCAAGCCAGGATTATGACAGTGCCGGGGGAAACAGCGTAGCAAATGCTGGAGCTGCATACATATTTGAGCGCCGCAACGGGGTGTGGGGCTATGCAAAGAAACTGAGTGCGCCCAGCAACAGGACGGCCAGTGATTTTTTTGGCAGGTCGGTAGATATTAGTGGCAACTATGCTGTAGTGGGTGCTCCTTCGCAAGACTGGGATAGCGCAGGAGGAAATTATAAACTCGACGCTGGCGGAGCGTACGTGTATGAACGAAATAATGGCGTATGGGGGCTGGCAAAAAAAATTACCCCACCCAATACCGATAGCGCAAGGGTGGCCAGTGACCTATTTGGCTTTAAGGTGGCTATAGATGGAACTACAATAGTAGTAGGCGCTTACCAGCAGGACAGGGATTCGGCAGGAGGCACAAACCGTTCTACTGCCGGGGCTGCTTACATATTTGAACGTAATAACGGCGAATGGGGGTATATTAAAAAAATCACACCTAATAATTCAACCGGGCACAGAGCAGCGAGCGACCAATTTGGAATATCAGTGAGCATTAGCGGTAATAATATTGCCATTGGAGCCAACTCGAATGCCTATGACTCAGCATTAGCTAATTCTCTTAGCAGTGCAGGCGCAGTATATGTGTTTGAGAAACGTAACGGCGTATGGGGGTATGCTAAAAAGCTGAGCGCAGCAGGTACCAACGCAAGAAATACTTCCGACTATTTGGGCTTTTCCGTGGCCATTAGCGGCAATTATGTTATTGCCGGAGCTGCAAACTCATCCAACATTGGTCATGATTGGGATTCAGCAGGTGGAAACTATAAATCAAACGCAGGAGCTGCTTTTTTATGGGAAAATATGAACAGTCTGGTGTATAACAACGGGTGGGTAGGCGCATCGCCCGGCAGCGGTACTGAAAATTATAATTGCTATGTAACCGCCGGAACGGCCAGCATAAGCTCAGGGTCTACCATTAACTCATTAAGCGTAAGCAGTGGTGCAACTGCCAGCCTTTCAGGCGATTTAAATATTAAAAATAACTATGTGAACGATGGTACTGTTAGTGGCGGAAATGTAGTGCTTACAGGAAACAGTACCCACGAAATACTTGCACAAGGGGCTACCCAAAACCTAACGCTAAACAATACGGCAGGCGGTGCTGATGTGCGCGATTCACTGGGAATAACCGGACTACTAACCCTAACACAGGGTACGATAGTAACCAACGGAAAACTGAAACTGGAAGCCACGGGAGCAACTGCCTACGGCCAAATAACCAATACAGGAATCGGAAACACAAGCGGTAATGTAATTGCTGAGATGCTGATTACCGGAGGAGGTGCTAACTGGCGACCTATCTGCTCGCCTTTCAGCGATGCTACACTCAATGAGGCAAACGACGATGTTGTTCTGAATTTTGGAACTCCTGATAATCACGCTGCTACCATACGTTATTTTGACGAACAAGGCTCTCCTTATTGGGGTGTGCCCTCAGGCACAAGTACTGCCTTTGGTGATGGTGCATTCTCAATTTATATGGGCGGCAGTTCATCGTGGGCCAACCCATTGCCTGTTATGCTGGATGTTTCAGGAACCTATCGCGGAACGTCTGATTATACCCATGCCAATCTTACCCGTACAGGTGCAATAGCCGATACCACCGGCTGGCACTACATAGCCAACCCATGGCCCAGCGGCTTTATGTGGGATGATAACAACATCACCATCAACAGCGGCGGCATACAAGGCGGTCAGGTATGGTTGTATAACCAAAGTGCAGGGGCTTATCAAGTGTTCGACGGTACGGATAATGGAGTAGTGCCCACCTTTACCCCAATGCTGATAGAAGTAACCACCAATAACTCAAGCATCACCCTAAAAAACAATGCACGAACTACCGACAGCTTGTTAAATTATTTTAATAAAACCAGCCTTCCCAACTTTGTGCAAGTGCAAGTAACTGATGCAAAAGGCAACACAGATAAAGTGAAGTTTTATACAGATGAAAATGCAACCAACGGCTATGATGTGATGGACGGAAACAAACGCCTCAACTTTATAGCTCCCAACTTGTATTTTGTACTTGAAGGCAAAAAGGCTAACAAAGAGGTTTGGAATACTTTGCCGCAAGAAAACGAAGCCGTGCAATTGAGCTTTGAAGCTAAAACAGCAGGCACTTATACTTTTAGCTTTAGCAACGAAAACATGGAGCCCAACATTAGCGTTGAGTTAGAAGACAAGCTGAGCGAAGCAAGGCACGATATAACCAACGGAAACTATACGTTTGCTCACGACCTTACCAACGGTAACAACCGTTTTGCATTACACTTTGTTAAAAAGAGCGGGGTAAGCGTTGAAGAGGTGACCGAAAACCCGGTGTATGTTGGCAGCACAGGTAACACAGTTACCATTAATGCACCAAACACTGCAAACTACACCGTTGAGATTATGGACTTACTGGGTCGTACAGTACAAGCTCCTGTAGCTTGCACAGGCAACCAGATACAAACCATTACCATAAATGGAATATCAGCAGGATACTACTTGGTGAAAGTAAACGGCAACAATATTTACAAAACAGCAAAAGTGTTTTTGAAATAAAAACCCGTTACAATCTGTTAAAACCCGCTTGTAGTTTTTGTAAGCGGGTTTTGTTTTTATGTACAAACAACTAAACTTTGTACAACATAAAACCCTACAAAAAATGGCCAAAACCCGTATAGAAGAGATAGTTGATATAATGCGCAATAAATCAGTAGCAAAGCAGCAAGCCTACCAAGCTACTGTTGAAGTAATGGCCGAGTTTAAGAAAGTGATGCAAGGCTATGAACAAAACCTTAACAACCAGATACAAGGCCTGCACAAAAGCCTTGAAGTTAAGTTTACTGATGAAGGCCCTTTTGAAGCCCATTTGAAGTTTGGCGGTGATACACTGGTGTTTATGATGCACACCAATATTTTTGATTTTGACAGCGGACACAGCATAAATAAACTTCCTTATGTAAAGGAAGACCCGTTGCGAGAATACTGTGGCTTGATACAGGTATATAATTTCCTTTCCGATTCGCTTAAATACAACAGGGGAGGAGATATGGGTTCACTAATCACCCGCTTATTTGTAAACCGTGAAAAGCATTTTTTTATGGACGGTAGCCGTCCGTTTAGCTTTTTATACAACGATTTTACAGGCATGGCGATGAACGAAATGTACACCAACACCATTTTAGAGGAGTGTATGTTACATTGCTTAAACAATGATTTATTGGTTCCACCGTTTGATATGTTTAACATTATCACCGTTGAACAAAAAAACTATAACAGCTTCAACTCAGGCTTCAACACCTCAAAGGTTGGGTTTAGGGCAAGACTCGACTCTGAGGAATAAGAGGGGTATGCGCCAATATTGTCTTATAGCAGCAGTTATCTTTTTAAT
Source organism: Bacteroidia bacterium (assembly GCA_035906255.1). GTDB lineage: Bacteria > Bacteroidota > Bacteroidia > UBA8524 > UBA8524 > SB11. Next base: position 130,570 of record JAMIFM010000029.1, on the reverse strand, counting down.
TGGCGGCTGTGAAGCTAAAAAGAAGCCTGCTAAACAGGGTTTTGCCACCATTAATGAGTTATTAAAAACAGTATATCCCCGGCTACCTAAAATAGATACGGTTTCGTTGACTACTAACCAAACGGCATTTGTTTATAATGGAGACAGTATTGTAATCAACCGGTTGTTTGTTCCGCTGTTTCCTGAATATGAGGCCGACGATAGCGGAAAAAACATAGCCATTGTTGATACACCCAATGTTGTGTATCGTGGGAAAAGATGGACACTTCCTTTAAGTTTACAAAAGGCGCGTATGCAATTAGATGCTGTTTTGTGCTTACCCGCTTCTCAAAACGGTTTCATGGTCTTTGTGTTGAGCGACCCGCACGCAATGGGTACTTTTTCAGCAAAATGCACATTGGTAGTACTTGATACTGCCGAAGCAAAAGGAATAACAATATTACAGACGGATTGGCTTCCTGATGCGCCTTATATTACCGATTACAACAACGACGGTGTGATAGAATTGGTTGATTATAAAAACAAAGGCTTTCATGGAAACGGCCAATATTTGAATGAGCATTATACAGCCTCATTAAGGAGATTGCATGACTTGCAGGAGGTTGAAGGCACATCGCCCGTTAATTTTTACGACTCTTCACAAAACAATCAAACGCTGTTTTATCTCAAATAGCCGTCCTTTCAAGCATCTATGCTTGAAAGGACGAACCATGTTCTACGAAGCGTCCGCCGCTTCGGGTAATTTAGTTGTAGCGTCAACGCTACAAAACAACAATGCTACATCAAGCTTTTACATTGCTGTTTCAAAATGTATCAATTCTTCTAAATAGACTTATGCTGAACTCTGCCAAATCAAACGAGCTTTTGTTTATCACTTTAACGGTAGTTAACTGGATTGATATTTTTACCCGTGAAGAATACAAACAGCTTATTGTGAACAATCTTACATATTGTATGGCCAATAAAGGATTGCGGATATATGAATACGTATTGATGAGTAATCACCTGCACTGTATAGCGAGGGCTGATGATAAGCCAATGAGCGATGTTTTGCGCGATTTTAAAACATACACATCTAAGGAATTATTTAAAACCATATCTGCAAACATGAAAGAAAGCCGCAGAGAATGGATGATGCAGCAGTTTATTAAAGCGGGACGTAATAACCCTGCAAACAAGGAGATACAAGTTTGGCAAAACGGAAACTATCCTGTAATGCTTTACTCAAGACAAATGATAGAGCAAAAGCGTGAGTATATATACAACAACCCTGTGAAAGCAGGGATTGTATCAGCATCTCACCATTATTTGTATAGCAGTGCTTGTGAAAATTCTCCACTAAAATGTAATTACTGGTAACAGTTTATAAAACAGATATTTGCAGAGGTGTGTGTTCTCCGAAGCGTCCTCCGAAGCGTCCTCGCTTCGGAATCCGAAAGAATAGCGTGACGCTATATTTAGAATCCCTAAGCGAAGACGCTTACGGGAACGGCGGAGTATAATCCCTATCAGCATATAATGATTTATTAAATTGTTTCGCTCCTTCAAGCGTCCACGCTTGAAGACTGCCGTTATTCGCGTCCACGCGAAAAGCAACATTGATGAGGAGGAAAATAGTATAATTGCCAAAATGCTTAAAATAGCTTGGAGCCCCATATATGCCCATCCGTTACCCGAGGGTCACCGTTTTCCGATGGAGAAATACGACCTTATACCCAAGCAATTGATACATGAAGGAGCGATAACCGAAGAAAATCTTTTTGTGCCTGAGCCGTTGAACGAAGAAACAATACTGCTAACCCACGAGGCATCATATTGGCAGCGAATGAAGCACCTTGAGCTAACACCAAAAGAAATGCGGAAAATTGGCTTCCCTTTATCACAGGAATTAGTGCAGCGGGAAATTATTATTTGCAAGGGAACAATTGATTGTACAGTATATGCACGTGAGCATGGGGTGGCTATGAATGTGGCAGGCGGCACCCACCATGCTTTTACCAATAGCGGTGAAGGATTTTGCTTGTTGAATGATTTTGCTGTAGCGGCAAACTATCTGTTGAAGCAAAACCCCGCTGAACGAATATTGATAATTGATTTAGATGTGCACCAAGGCAATGGTACTGCCCAAATTTTTACGGGTAGTAAACAGGTGTTTTGTTTTAGCATGCACGGTAAAGACAATTATCCGTTTAGAAAAGAAAAATCGCATTTAGACATTGAGTTGCCCACGCATACAGCCGACGAGGAGTACCTTGCACTGCTGCATATCCACTTGCCAAAAGTTATAGCCGACTTTGCACCCACTTTTGCCTTTTACCTATCGGGCGTGGATATTTTGGCTACTGATAAATTGGGCAAGTTATCAGTGAGTATGCAAGGGTGTGCACAACGTGATGCTTATGTGTTTGAAACCCTTAAAGCCCTTGATATTCCTGTAGTTGTGAGCATGGGCGGCGGGTACTCGCCCCGTCTTAGCGATGTGGTAAATGCCCACTGCAATACTTTTAAACAGGCCTTGCAGGTATATTTTTAAGTATTTTATAAATTTCGCTTGCTATTGTTTTTCCTAATTCCTTTAAATTAGCATAAAATTTCTATTTCGAGATGAAAATGCAGGGAACTATCCTTCAAGGTTTTAACAGTGTAATGTTTGGTGCGGCAAACTACGGTGCTGTACGCTCGGCAGCTAAACCCAAAAGCAGCGACGAGGATGAAGAAGAAGACGAAAACTACAATAAAGATGTAGAGGAAGATGACGACGATGATGTTGATGACGACAGCGACGCAGGCTACCAAACAGGGTTTAACGACTTTGATGATGATGACGACGATTTTGAAGACGACGATTTTTAATCGTCGCTCTTCCTTTAAAAATCAAGCGTTATCAACGGTGTTTTTATCAAATTGCTTCGGTTTAGGCTTCGGTCAACCAAGGTAATTTCATAATACACAGAGTCAGGCTTATACGCTGCTAAATCAAGCAGAAAAAACGGAGTAATTACATCTATCCTTCCCTTAATACTTTTATTTTTTCCTTCAGGTGTCAGGTACTTTATCCGTTGACTAAAGTTTACGGTATCTTTATATAAAGTGTCGGGGCCTATAAATTGGGAGGTAATTTTAGTGGGAGTACCGTTTTCAATCACATAAAATTCAACAAAAAGGTTGTTAAAAAACGGGCTGCCGTATGAGTACGGGGGAATAGAATCACTTTCGCTTAAGCCAATATCGCCGTCGCCGTCTTTAAACGTAAGATTTAGCGTAACAAAGCTGTCTTTTCCAACAGTGTTTTTAAATTTGCTGTATCCTGTATAGCCTAATTCGGGCACAGGCGGGCCTCCGTCATCGCTTCGCGAGCAGCTTTGCAGCGCAGTAAGCGTAATAAGGGCTATGGCCGTATATTTTACTAATTGTAACCCATTCATAAATGCTTACCCGTTTAAAACAGGAGATATTTACTACAAATAACGATTTTTTTGAAGAAAGCGTTTATGAAGTTTTCAGATTTCAGGCAAAACACTGTGCGGTGTATGCCCAATACCTCAATTTTTTAAACGTAAATCCTGCCCAAGTACGGCAACTGAATCAAATACCCTTTTTGCCAATCCGTTTTTTTAAAACCCACGATGTATTGGCCGAAGGTATGCAAGTGCAGCATACTTTTTTAAGCAGCAGTACAACGGGTACTGGACAAAGCAGGCACCTTGCCGCTGATTTGAGCGTTTATGAGCACTCGTTTAACAAAGGTTTTGAGTTGTTTTACGGTAACCCCAGTGATTATTGCATACTTGCACTATTGCCGGGCTATTTGGAGCGCACAGGCTCATCGTTGGTGTATATGGCCGATAAACTGATACAGCAAAGCGGGCATACAAACAGCGGTTTTTACCTGAATGATTTTGAGAAGCTGGCCGCTGTGATAGCCCAAAACGAAGTAGCGGGGCAAAAGACGTTGTTGCTGGGCGTGTCGTTTGCATTGCTTGATTTTGCTGCCCAATACCCGATGAAACTTGCACACACTTTGATTATGGAAACGGGCGGGATGAAAGGCCGACGGAAAGAAATTACCCGAAGGGAGTTGCACAATGAACTGCAAACAGCTTTTGGCGTGGATGCAATACACTCTGAATACGGGATGACGGAACTGTTTTCTCAAGCCTATTCAAAGAGCGAAGGACGGTTCTTCTGCCCTCCTTGGATGCGTGTTTTAATTCGTGATGCTGACGACCCCTTTAGTTATGCTGCCACAGGCAAAACAGGGGGATTAAATGTGATTGACCTTGCCAATTTATACTCGTGCAGTTTTATTGAGACGGAAGATTTGGGTCGCCAATACACCGACGGTAGTTTTGAGGTATTGGGTCGCCTTGATTTTAGCGAGGTACGCGGCTGTAATACTATGGTGGTGTAAATGGACAGTCTCAAAAGGCAGTTCCAATTGCTCTTCTTTGAAAATGGCGTGTATTTCTACGTGGCATTTTCGGTCAGTTCCAAAAGTTCCTTCAGCTCATTCTTCATTCCGTCTAATGCGGACTTTTGTATTGCGAGAACTTCCACAGTTTGCTCAATTTTGCTGCGGAAATCAAATTTATAAAGGCTTATGCAGGATTGGGGAATGTTGCAGGGTTTGGCAGTTACTCTGCCTGCAAATAAGAAACCCCGAAAATCGGGGCTGTGATTTCTTTTTGTGAATGCTTCTTGTTTTCGAACATTCCGTTTTCGTTCGTCTTATAATTGCTCTGCCATAATACCAAAGCCCGTGTTACGTGTTCGTATTTCTTAAAATTGCTTTTCAAATCCCTTTCCGTTAAACTTAAATATATCTCCGTCTTCCATTCCAAAAAGCAAATTGTTTTTGTTGTCTTTATAAATAGTCCAAATCATTGGTTTAGATGGATTATCGTTAACTGAATAATTTGTAACCGTTTTACCGTCATATTTCCAAGCCCCTGTATATACATCTCCAAACCAAATATTGCCAGCTGAATCTTCTTCAATAGCAAAGGGGTGTTCAAGCGTACCCGGTTGTGATTTATTATCTCCTCTTCGTGTGCTTGTTGGGTGGATTAAATTATTCTTTTCAGAAAAATTTATGACTGAGTTTCCCTCCATTAGCAAAACGCCAATCCCATTATTTCCTATCCAAATTCGTCCTTTTGAATCTGCTAATACACTTCTTATATGCAATTGCTCATTATCCTTTAGGTTTAATTTTTCAGCATCAAAGATGTTTACCATTTTGTTATCATAACTGAATAGTGCTGCATAAGTTGCAATCCAAACTTTACCGTCTTTATCTTTTGAGATACCCGTAACACCATAAGTATTATCAGTATTTTTATTTTGGGGTTTGGGGAAAATCAGATAGTTCATATTTTTTCCGTCAAAACGATTAATTCCGTCTTCTTCCCAAGCATAAAACCATAAATCTCCTTTGGTTTTATGCCAATCAAACAGCGGATAGTTATTTTTAGATGGATAATTAGTAAACTTCCCTTTGTCATATACACTTATTCCATTTGCAGTTCCAAACCAAATTTTTCCATTCTCGTCTTCTTGGATTGAACGGATTTGGTTGTCGGATAAACCGTCATTCGTTGTAAAGTATTCAAATGATTTTCCATTGTAAAAACTTACACCTTCATTATGACTTCCAAACCAGTAATTTCCTTTGCTGTCTTGAAAGATAGCACGTATTCTCGAAGTAAATTTCAAGGTGTCGGTTTCTGAAGTTGCTACCAATTTCAGCTTGTTTGTTTCTTTGTCGGTTGAACCCTTTTCAACGCAAGAAAAGTTTAGTGTCAATATGAGTATTAATAAAATCAATTTTATTTCTTTGTTCATTGCGGGTTTTTCTAATATGACGTACAACTCATGTATTTGAGTTGCAAACTATATAAATCCTAATATTCTTCCATCCATGCTTCTGTAATTTGGCGCACCTTTTCAAGGGTACAAGACAGGTAATTGCAAAAAAAAAGAGACTGTCTCAAAAGTGGAGACAGTCTCTTTTGTTAGTTGTAAAATTTATGGCCGATTATTTTACTATCGGGTAATAAATTTGAGTAAGCCACTTGGCTGTATCTTTTTCTGTCATTGGGTCAGTAACATATACTTCCCAAGGGTTGCCCAGTTTCAGTTTTTTGTATTTGGCATACGCGTCAATATCCATGTGCGCTTTTTCAGAACCTTCATACGCGCCATAATAATCTATTTTCAGTCCTTTACCTTCGGGCATCGGGTGGTGCGGGAATTCGCTACCTGCCATTACCACTTTGTCAACCGGTAAAACAGCTTCCACTTCAGCTTCATTGCCCGTCCACGAATGATAAATTGCTGTTGGTGTTCCGGGTTTTTGGCCATTTTTCTTAGCGGCTGCATACAATGCAGGGAAGTATTTGCCCAAGTAAGCACTCAATTGCTCTACTTTAAGTTTGTTAGGAGGTGCTGCCATTACTGCCATTGGTGCTAAATCTACTTCTTCAATTGTGTAAGTAAGTGTTGGTGCTTCGCCTGTACCACCTTCTGCAACAGCTTTTATACCTTTTAATCCCTCTTCAAAATCAGGGCCCAGCATACCGTCCATCATCAGGTTAAAGTATTTGGCAGGCACTTTAAATAAAAATGGGGTTTGTGAACCGTCATCTTCCATATACCACGTCACTTTTGTGCCGCTGTCGGTTTTCTCTAATTTAAATCCGCCTTTGGGTTTTCCGCCTTGTCCAAAATCAAGCTCGGTAACTACTGATTCGTAGGGCTTAAGCTCGGTAATTGTCATAGCCCCGTTACCCACTTTTGGGTGGTCGCTTTTCCAAGTGCTTTTTTGTCCAACTGCACCGTCAGTGCCTTCGTAAGTATTTTGCATCTTGGGGTCGCGTTTTTTCCAAGGCGACCATGTGTCCCATTTCTTCAAATCGCTAATGTGTGCATAAACATCTTCGGGGGATGCGTTTACAGTAATTGAGCGCTCAACTCTAACGCCTGCGGGTAAAAACAGGGAGATTATTATTACCAGCAGTAAAATAACCCCTAATACTTTAAGGATAGTCTTTAATATTTTCATGGTAGGTATGTTTTGTTTAAATCAAAGCTATGGTTTTTTTAGTAAACATAGTTTGTTCATTTATTATCAAACAAATGCGAATAGGTTAAGGACATATATTGTTAAACGGTGCTCCAACTTCTGCTATGCCCAATGCTTTTGCTCTTGCTACATCGGCACACACGCTGTTGTTGCCGGCCAATTGTTTCACATAGGCTCTTATTAAATACAATTGGGCATCTTGCTGGGCAAGGTTAATGGCTTTATCGCAATAGTTGAGGGCGTCTTTCATTAACAATTCCTGATTATTAGTGAGCTTAACAGGCTTGCCTTCGTACAGCATTTTTGAAGCTCCTAAATTCCAAGTGGCCGAGAAACCAAATCTTCTGTATTGTTCAGGCACTTCAAGGGCTTTGTATGCCGTTGCAAGTCCCATGTTTATATAGCCTAAAGGGTTATCAGGGCTTAGGGTGGTTACTTTTTCAAACTCTTTCAGGGCTTTTTCATAATTGCCGGCAGCAAGATAGGCTCTGCCCAATTGATTGTAATACTCGGCAAGGGGAATATCGCTGCCTATGGGGGCTACATTGAGGGCACTATCGGCAGCTTTTATGGCCTTATCAGGGTAGCCCATTTGCAGGTATGCTTCTGAAAGACCTAAGAATGCAGAGGCTATAAAACCCTTGTAATATCGGTCGGCTACTCCTTCACCGCTTAGTTTAAACCGCTCGGTGGCGGTTCTTTTAAGTTCCTCAGGGTTTTGTAATGACATCAGGTAGTCTTTCTCAGCCTTTGCCCACTCGCCTACTTTCATATAAGCATTGCCCCTGAAATTGTGCATCACCGGTTGGCCGTTAAATTTCTCCAGCCCTACGGTATAGTAATAGATGGAGCTATCGTACAAACCAAGGTTGTACATAGCTACCCCTCTTTGGTAATAATAACCCGGGGTACTGCTATTACAAAACTCTTCTATTTGGTGCAGCACCTGTGCTTGCATATCAAAATCTTCCTGCATAGTCAACTTCTCTTTCTCAAAGGACTCTTTTGAGCGTTGCAGATAGAAGCACATAGAGTCCATGTCTTCTTTTATCAAATAAAGCTCTGATAGTTTAGCGTTGTAAAAACCTCCGGCTCCATTGTATTTCAAGGCCATTAAATAATCGCTCTGCGCCTCATCAAAATTTTGCAGGTAGTGGTGTATGCCGCCCCTGTATCCATAATATTCGCCAACCGTTCCATCCAGTTCAATAGCTTTGTTAATAATTGGCAGGGTTTCTTTGTAGTAGTTGATTGAGAGGTATATTTTGGTTTTCAAAAAATGATAGGCTGCCACGTTAGGTTTAAGCTCAATGGCTTTTCCCACATCCTTCAATGCCCCCGATTTTTTTTGTGCTGCGTAGTTAAATTCAGCCCTTGCAAAATAAACTGCTGCTGTATCAGGGTAATCGGCCACCAATTCGTCATATACAGCTCCCGCTTTTTCTAATTGCCCCCGGCTCCAGTATATGTGGGCTTTAATGGCTTTTATATCCAAATACGAGTTGTATTTTTTTCCGGTATCAGCATACAGCTTTAATACACTATCGGCCTTGTACAGTGCGGCATCGGTTTGCTGTGCATCCGCCAACAGCGATATTAAAAAATATTCACAATACAGGCAGCGGGGGTCTTGTTGCAAAGCCTTGTCAAAGTTGGCTTTTGCTTCTTTGGCTTTTTGCAGATTGTAATAGCATATTCCTTTACGGTACGGTATTATATCGTTGGTGGGTGAAGTTTTTAAGGCAGAATCATAGTATTTAATTGCTGTTTCGTACTGAGCCAGTACAAAAAAGGAATCGGCAGTAAGCAAATGTTTGTTTACTTTTTGTGCAATGCTTTGGGTGGCAAACCCCATTACTATTAATAGTACCCCTATGTATCTTACCATACTACAAAGTAACGCAGGTTTGGCAAAAACCAATTATTGTTTTATTCGTAAAATGGGGTAAAGGTTATTCTATTAGGAGGTTGTGGTCATAGTATAATCTATGAATTATTACCCCTTAGCTTATCTTCCGTCGCTCAAGTTCGCGCTCAATCAATGTCAGTTCTCGGCCTGCTTGGCCTGCTACTGATGAGTTTTCTTGTGCACGGCGGGTTAGGTAAGGTAATACAGCTTTTACAGGCCCGTAGGGAACATATTTAGCTACATTATAGCCGGCATTAGAAAGGTTGAAGCTAATATGGTCGCTCATACCTAATAATTGCGAAAAATAGATACGCTCGTCGTTAGGAGCTATCTCATTAGCCTCCATCAAACGGGCAAGGTAATAGCTGCTTTCTTCGTTGTGGGTTCCTGCGCAAATGCTCACGTTATCAATATGCTCCATGCAAATTTTAAGAGCCGCATTATAATCCCTGTCTGCTGACTCTTTATCCGGCTGTATCGGCGACGGGTACCCTTTTTCTTGGGCACGTTTACGTTCTTTCTCCATATAGGCACCGCGCACCAGTTTGAACCCTGCATGGCAATCGTGACCTATTGCATTGGCAATGCTCCGTTTAAGGTACTCTACACGGTCGTGGCGATATAATTGTACCGTATTGTAAATAATAGCTCGCTCCTTATTGTATTTGCACATGGCATCCATTGCCATACGGTCAATAGTTTCCTGTATCCATGTTTCTTCCGCATCTACAAGCAAACGTACCCCTTTTTCAAAAGCATGGCTGCATATCTTATCAAACCGAGCCTCAACACGTTGCTTTTCTGCCACTTCGTCAGGAGTTAAGGCACGGTTCAGATTCATTTTTTCCAACAGTGCAAAACGGGCAATCCCTGTAACCTTAAACACGCTAAACGATATATTTTCAGAAACAGCAGCTTTATCAATCGTTTTTATAATCTCAGCCGCAGTTTGGTCAAAAACAGTCTCTTCTTCTGCCCCTTCTACCGAATAATCTAAAATGGTGCTTACGTGCTGCTTCCACAACTGATCGCTGGCGTGCTTGCATTCGTCGATATTCTCCCCACCGCAAAACTGACTAAAAATGGTATTTTTGATAAGCGGTTTTATCGGTAACCTAAGAGCAAAAGCTGCACCTGCCAATGCAGGTCCCGCAGCAATCAGCCATTTAAAACCAAAAAACCTGAACAATAAATGAGCTTTTTTAAGCTCGGCATCACTTTTAAGCTTAAAAGCAATTTGGGTGTCATCAAATGAAAAAGGCAGGGTTTTTGTTTCTGGCGATGGGTGCGTACTCATATTAAAGGCTAACCGTTTTTATATAACGTTGTTTTTTTAAACTACAGCATTAAACACAACCCTGCAAAAGTAAATAACTGCTACATGCAAACAAACATCCTTCTTTTCCGCCTGCAATTAATCGGTATCCTGCTGGCAGTGCTACTTATAATCGATTTGTACAGTTGGCGTGGCTTGCGGGCGTTACTAAAGAAAATGACACCCAAAAAAGTTCGTATAATTAAATATATATTTTTTGGGCTAAGTGTAGTGGTGTTGCTTGAAGTGATTGCGGTAATGATGTTTCCGCAACTGGAAGAGATGCGCAAACTGCGTGCTTTTTTAAGTACTTTTATGATTGCCGTGATAAGCGCAAAAGCCAGCTTTTTGTTGTTTGTAGTGATTGAAGACCTGTTGCATACCATACAGTGGGCTGTGCGCAAAATATGGGGCAAAAAGCAGCAATTAAAACCTGTGGAGATTACAGCTGAAAACACGGATAATACCCCTAAAGGCAAAACCATGAGCCGCGCCAAGTTTATCTACCAATCAGGATTGGTGGTAGCGGCATCGCCTATTTATTTTTTCTCACGCGGGGCGATGAAAGATGCCTATAACTACAAAGTACACCGTATAAAACTTCCTTCTGCCAATTTACCCGATGCTTTCGACGGATTAAAAATTGTGCAGGTTTCTGACATACATTCAGGGTCGTTTTTTGATAAAGATGCTGTGTATAAAGGGGTGAAGATGATTGTGGACGAAAAACCCGATGTGTTCTTTTTTACGGGCGACATGGTGAATGTGTTTGCCCACGAAATGAATGATTATAAAGACATTTTCTCACCAATTAAAGCTACTATGGGTAGTTACTCTACGCTGGGTAACCATGATTACGGGGACTATGCCCCAGCATGGAAAAGCAAAGAGGAAAAGGCTCAAAATATGGAGCTTTTATACAGCCACCATAAAGATTTAGGCTGGAACTTACTGCGTAATGAACATGTTGTACTTGACCACAAAGGGCAAAAACTGGGGGTAATTGGGGTAGAGAACTGGGGCAGCAAGGCTCGTTTCCCTAAATACGGCGACATTGACAAAGCACGTGCAGGCATGCCTGATACGCCGTATAAGATTTTGCTATCGCACGACCCCTCGCATTGGGACAGTAGGGTACGCCCTGAACACAAGGATATTGACCTTACTCTTTCAGGTCATACACACGGTATGCAGTTTGGCATTGAAAACAGCCTGATAAAATTCAGTCCTGTACAATGGATGTACAAACAGTGGGCGGGCTTATATACTGAAGAAAACCAACATTTGTATGTGAACAGAGGTTACGGCTTTTTGGGTTACCCCGGCCGGGTGGGTATTTTACCCGAAATTACCGTGATTGAGTTGGTGAAAGCGTAGGGATTATTTCCTTACACCACCCTTGGGGAAAGTTCAGGAAACCAAACGAAAAGTCCTTATTGTCAAATTGAGCGCAGCGAAATTTCTTCGTTCAATGGTGTTAAATTAATGTGCTAACATAATTGTAATAAGATGCTTCTTTCGTCAGCATGACAGATGATAGTTTTCCGCATCCGTTATGCTTAATTCTTTCTCAAACTCAAGCCAGCTTCTCATTATTCTTGTGGCGTTCGCTATCGCGGCGGGTTTTCTTTTCCATGTTTTTTGCAAATGCTTCGGTAAGATTCACCCCTGTTTGGTTGGCAAGACAAATCAGCACCCACATTACATCGGCCATTTCATCGGCAAGGTCTTTATCCTTTTCACTTTCCTTAAAACTTTGCTCACCGTACTTACGCGCCATAATGCGAGCCAACTCCCCTACTTCTTCCATTAATATGGCAGTATTGGTAAGCTCATTAAAATATCGCACCCCTGTGGTAGTAATCCATTGGTGAACCTGTTGCTGGGCTTCTTCAATTGTCATAACGCAAAGGTATGAATTTAAGCCTGTCGGTTATGAAATCCGGCATTATGGCAGCCTATCCATAGCTCCCGCCTTGAGCCTGCCGGAAGACCCCTTCCCGATTATCACATAGCCCGACGTTCATACAATTGCCTTCCCCTACAGGGAAGGGGAAATTGAGATGTTGTCAGCAAAACAACTATTCAGGGTGGGGTAAATGGCCTCGTGCGTGGCTTTATACTTTAACTCACCCCCGAAACACCCATAGCCCGACGCTCAAACAGTCGCCCCTCTCTTTTTTGGAGAGGGGAAATGTTGAGCTATCCCACGATTATAAAATGGTCAGGGGTGAGTTAAAATTACTTCTCTAATTGCGCCGAACCCCTCCTTTTCCAACGCACCTACTTCGACAAGCTCAGTATTGATACCCTGCAAAGGAGGGGAACAGCCGCACAAGCTCTCCCGCCCGACAATAGTAGCAGTTATTAAAACTCACTCATCATTCAAGGGGTTGTTATGAGGCCTCCTCCTTGCGCTGTCAATATGAGCTTGTAGAAGGGTTGAGGGATAAAGAGAGATATTCTTTAGCTCACCCCCGAAACACCCATAGCACGACGCTCAGACAGTCGCCCCTCTCTAAATTTAGAGAGGGGAAACGTTGAACTATTCTACGATTATCAATTAGTCAGGGGTGAGTTAAAATCGTTTGCGACCACCCCTAACCCCTCCTTTTCCAACGCACCTACTTCGACAAGCTCAGTATTGATACCCTGCAAAGGAGGGGAACATCCGCACAAGCTCTCCCGCCCGACAATAGTAGCAGTTATTAAAACTCACTCATCATTCAAGGGGTTGTGCGTGGCTTCCCTCCTTAGTAAGGAGGGACAGAGGGAGGTTTGTAAAGGCTGATTACTAATACCCTCTTCCTTTTGCTTTAATTTGATAGTATTTTATTTTTTAACTGATACAAATATTATAATTTGAGTATGTGTTTGACAGATAGATTCCTTAATCTTTAAGCCATGAAATTTACATTTACCCTTCTTGTTGTCTTTGCTTTAGTATCATGTAAAAGTATAAGAATAGTTTCTCTACTTCCTTATGAAACAAAGGTGCCGCCTGATAATAGCCTACCTGTCCCAGATAGTGTAAATGTGTCTTATGGTTTTTGGAGCAATGGGGGTTGTTTTTCACTTGTTGTCTTAAACGATAGAACCCGTCCGATATATATGGATTTAAAGAAATGTATTCTGTTTGTTAATGGGAGCTCGCGCAGTTATTGGGATAATAAAACAACTATTATTACATCTGAAACTCCGTATGTGAATTTATATGGTGTGCCAACTAAAATAAATTCAGGCGTATTCAATAACCCTGAACGAATTGTCTTTATTGCTCCTAAATCTTCATATGCGATAACTTTTAAGGGAATGCCCACTTTTGAGGGACAGTTTAGAAATGAATTTGAGGCAGACACTTCCATTATCAGGCCAGGAGAACCTGCCATTTTTAAGACAATTATTAAACGGACTTTCACAATCGAAAATAGTCCCGTAATCATTAGGAATTATTTAACCTTTTCAGACAAAGAAAACTTCAATAGTGAATTTGTAATAGAAAGTAATTGGTGGGCCAACCAAATTTTTACCGTTAAAAAGGCTAAGTTTTATAAGTATGATGAATCTTCAGGGCCTCCTTACTCCAGCCTTTTCGAACATCCTTTTTCTTATTATTATGACTACGTACCTAACTAAAAAATTAAATCGATTTTAGTAGCCCGTCGCTTCGCTATCCACACCCTGCCTAAAAAAAGATTGGTATTATTAATCGGCACACACAACCTTTGCATTATCAATGCCTTCGGGCAGAAACCATCAACCGTGAAAAAACAAGAATTAGTTTCGCAGATAAAAACCAAAAAAAGCTACCTGTGTGTAGGGCTTGATACGGATTTGAAAAAAATCCCCGCTCACCTGCACAGTCACGCAAACCCCGTGCTTGAGTTTAACCGCCAAATTATAGAAGCTACTGCCCAATATACTGTAGCCTATAAGATTAACACCGCATTTTACGAATGGATGGGGCCTAAAGGCTGGGAAATAATGGAAGAAACCCTGAAACTGATACCTGAAGGGATTTTTACCATTGCCGATGCTAAACGCGGCGATATTGGCAACACCAGTGCTATGTATGCCCGTACTTTTTTCGACACGATGAATTTCGACTCAGTAACGGTAGCTCCTTACATGGGACACGACAGTGTGAAACCGTTTTTGGAGTTTAAAGATAAATGGACAATTCTGTTGGGACTGACTTCTAACGAGGGGAGTAATGATTTCCAGCATTTACAGTCGGCTGAAAAGCCCTTATACCAACACGTAATGGAAACCGCCCAAACGTGGGGCACCCCTGAAAATCTGATGTTTGTGGTCGGAGCCACTCGCACCGCCCAATTACAGCACGTACGCCAAATTGTTCCCAACAACTTTTTACTGGTACCCGGTGTGGGCGCACAAGGCGGTAGTTTGGCCGATGTATCGCAGCACGGCATAAACGGCGATGTGGGGCTATTGGTCAACTCGTCGCGTGCGGTGATATATGTCTCAGGCGGAGAAGATTTTGCCGAAAAAGCCCGCGAAGAAGCCCAAAAAGTGCAAAACGAGATGGCAGTATGGTTGCAGTAAGTGATTATTTTATAGAGATTTATTAGTCTATAGCTCTTAATTGCTGTTGTTTTTACACAAATATCTTGTAGATGAGGGTATTTGGTCTTACATTTGTGTATTAATTACACAAAATGAAAACAACAGGAGTAATAGTAGCCCGTTTTCAAACGCCCTACCTGCACCAAGGGCACCGAACGTTGATTGATGATATTCGTTCGTCGCACAACAAAATAGTTTCAGTAGTGGGCATAACCGCCATTAAAGGTAGCAAACGCAACCCGTTCGATTTTTATACCCGAGAGAAGATGCTTCGTCAGTATTTGCCTGATATGGTGGTGCTGCCCCTATCCGACCACCCATCAGATGAAGTATGGAGCAAAAACCTTGATAGTTTGCTGCTTTCTGCCTTCCCCCACGAGAATTTTGTGTTGTACGGCAGCCGCGACAGCTTTATTCCTTACTATACCGGTAAGCTGGAAGTAAAAGAATTGCCTCCAGCCGGCCAATATTCATCTACAACCATCCGCCAAGAAGAAGCCGACAAAGTACTAGGCTCTGTTGATTTTAGATTGGGTGTTAATTATGCGTTGCAAAACACCTTTCCCAAAACCTACACTACGGTTGATATTGCAGTACTTTCAGCCGATAAAAGCAAAGTATTGCTTGGCCGCAAGCACGGGGCAACTCAATGGCGTTTCCCCGGTGGATTTACCGACCCTACCGACGACACGTATGAGGCATCAGCCCGCCGTGAGTTGGTGGAAGAATGCGGAAGCATTGAAACAGGGACAATGGAATATGTAGGTTCAGCTAAAATTGACGATTGGCGGTACCGCAGTGAGGAAGACAAAATCATTACCCTGCTATATAAAACCAATCACGTGTATGGCCAACCGCAAGCAGCCGATGATATTGAAGCCGTGCAATGGTTTGCGGTTAAAGACTTGCAAGCAATGATAACCCGCAAGGAAATAACCGCCGAACACACCGTTTTGGTAACTATGCTCTTGCACAATTTGGCGGTTTGACACCTCCCCCAACCCCTCCTTTTCAACTCACAAACCCCACAAGGAGGGGAGTTCACCCAACGATTAAAAAAGTTAAGAAACAACATTATGACAACACAAGAAAATTTAGTACTACTGGCTGATGCCTATAAATACTCGCACCACAAACTATATTATCCCGGCACACAAAAGGTTTATTCTTATTTTGAAAGCAGGGGCGGATTATTTCCCCAAACGGTGTTCTTCGGCCTGCAATATTTTATCAAACAATACCTTGAGGGGGAAGTAATTACCACTGAAAAAATTGATGCTGCCGAAAAAGTATTGCAAAGCGTTTTTGGCCGTAATGATGTGTTTGACCGCAGCAAGTTTGATTACATTGTTAAACAACACAACGGCCGTTTGCCTGTGCGCATAAAGGCCGTGCCCGAAGGTACAAATGTGCCTGTGAGCAATGTGATGATGACAATTGAAAACACCGACCCTGAGTGTTTTTGGCTACCCAACTTTTTAGAAACCCTGCTGGTGCAGGTATGGTATCCCTGCACGGTAGCCTCTTTATCACACCAAATACGCAAGGTGATAGAACACTATTATGCTGAAACTGCCAACGATGAAGCCAAAGCAGGGATTGACTTTGTGCTGAATGATTTTGGTTTTCGCGGGGTGAGTTCGGTAGAAAGTGCCGGATTGGGCGGTGCTGCCCATTTGTTAAATTTTATGGGAAGTGATACGCTAATGGGTAGTGTGTTTGCCCAACGGTATTACAATACCCAAAAAGTGTACGGAATGTCGATACCTGCCACAGAGCACTCTATATGTACCTTGTTGGGAGAAGAGGGCGAGTTGGACATCTTTAAACACATTCTAACAACCTTTCCTACGGGTGTTATTGCCTGTGTTTCCGACTCTTTTGATATTTTCAGAGCTTGTGCTGAGTATTGGGGTACTGAGCTGAAAGAGATGGTGTTAGCGCGCGAAGGCACGTTAGTAATACGCCCCGATAGTGGCGACCCTGTGGCTACGCTTAACCGTGTGTTTGATATTTTGATGGACAAATTCGGGTACACGGTAAACAGTAAAGGGTATAAAGTGCTGCCTCCACAAGTGCGCGTGATACAAGGCGACGGGATTAATTACGACTCGATAAAAGAGATATACGAAGCCTTGAAACAACACGGCATAAGTGCTGAAAACCTTGTGTTAGGTATGGGCGGGGCATTGTTGCAAAAGGTTGACCGCGACACCCAAAAATTTGCGTTTAAATGCTCGTATGCTGAGGTGGGCGGAAAGGCAGCAGATGTGCAAAAACGCCCTATGGAGTTAGACGCTCAGGGCAACATTACCCTATCTTTTAAAAAATCAAAGGCGGGTAGGTTGAAGTTGGTGAAAACTGAAGGCAACTACAAAACAGTGCGCCAAGAAGAACTACCACACCTGCAAGACCAATTGGTAACGGTTTTTGAAAACGGGCAGTTGTTGGTAGATGATACGTTTGAAAGGGTAAGGGAACGGGCAAAAGCCTGATGTTTAGCCTCCAATATTCACCGTAGGTGCACCACTGTCTATCCGTCCGCCGTGCGAAGTTGAGTCACCTGCTCGTGCGGCGGAAAGGCCATTTATCCTCACAGTAGGCGATCCACTCTCAATCTTGTTTTCAGTTCCCATGCAAAACAATTTATCGCCAATCCGTGCAGCAGGTTTCCCACAAATAAAAACATTGGGTGAGCATGGGGCTAAAATAATACCCCCGTGGTGTGGAAAATCGCCTTTAGACGTTTTCTCAGTCATCGGGCAAACCTGCCTGTCGTCTTCTCGTGCAGCTGGGCGCATACCAATGTTTAATTAATATTTATAATATTTCCCTCTAATCTAAGCTCTTCTCCGGCCTTAATTATCTGTCTGCCTTTAGAAACTTGCTTAATATACTCTGCGTTGGTGTTGATACTGCTTTCTGACGTTATTTCAATACCACCGTATCCCATTTTTATACTATTTCCTGCTGCGTCTTTCAATACAATGCTATTTGTACCGTCATCAAGTATTATGCTGTTGCCTTTAGGTGTTTGCAAAACAACTTTGCTTGTGTCTTCTGTGGGTATTTCAACATCCACAAACACTTCGGTAGTCCAATTCGCATCGGTCACAATATGGCGTACACGGCTCACTTTCCCTTTTCCAAACATGCTCCCTATTCCGCTAAAATCAATCTCATAATCGCACCAAACGTCTGTTGTGCCTTGCACTTTTACGCTTCCTATTGTTTTAGCCCCGTTATTAGTTAAACCAAGTGCTAACACATTTTCACCCAATACAGGCCTGTATTCCACATTGGCGGCAGATTGCATTAAACGTTTCCTCCTATCACTCTCGCATTTATAGGTGTAATAAAACCCAAGCGACTCGCTGCTGTGTAATTCCACTTCGGTTATTTTGCCCTCAAATAATCCGCGCAAGTTGTCATCATATCCCACCTCCATGTATATAGGAGTATCTATGCTGTATAATAACGGCGGTTCAAAATTTGTTTCACCACTTACAGCTACTGAAAACTGAGCCGCAAAATCGTCTCTTGTTAGTTGTACAATGCCTATGGATATTACTTGAGCCGAGGGTTCAAGCGGATAAATCTTAAAAGAAACCGTTTCGTTCTGCATTCGTTAGGATTTTTGCTTGTGCAAGGTATAAAATAAGAAAGCATTGTAAAATGGTTTGCTGTACATTTACGCTGAATGACCGACAGATATACAACTACGTTTGAAAGCTGGAACAAGCTGGCGGATGCTTACAATGATAAGTTTATGGACTTGGATTTGTATAACAACACGTATGATGTGTTTTGCGATTTGGCAGAGCAACCCGATGCCCGGATTTTTGAGATTGGTTGCGGCCCGGGAAACATTACAAAGTACTTACTTGCGAAAAGACCCGATTATACAATTGAGGCTATTGATGTTTCGCCCGCTATGGCAGCATTGGCAAAACAAAACAACCCGCGGGCAACTGTGAGTATAATGGATTGCAGGCAAATTAGCAGCATTACCGCTAAGTACAACGGAGTGATGTGCGGCTTTTGCTTGCCGTATTTGGAGAAAACGGAATGCGAACGGCTAATTAAAAACTGTTTTAACTTATTACTTCCTGACGGTGTTTTGTATTTAAGCACTATTGAGGGAGACTACGCAACATCAGATTGGGGAACGGATAGCAAGGGCAATAATCGGATGTTCGTATATTACTACAACGAGGACTATTTGACGGGTGTATTAAAACAAAACGGGTTTGCCGTAACAACGGTTGAGCGGATAAATTATGTAGCGGCCAACGGCAACACATCCGTTCATTTAGTAATTATAGCACGAAGAAAGAGGTGAATTGTGGAAGTAGAGGTTGTTTTTGTTCATAAAATAGACCCATTAGGTGATTTTTTGACCCTAAAGTTCCCTCACGACTATAAACCCATTATAGGACAATATTTGGTTAATGATAAGAGTATATGGAAAATTGTGGGGATTGAAGTACATGTAAAATATAAACCAACCGCAATACGCCCTTTGATAAAGACTGTTTTTACTTGCAGAGTAATTTCAGTTAAACCGAATGCTGTCTCAGTTGGCGAAGTCTTTTCTGTTAAAAATTTAATCGTTACAGAGTAACAAACTGATACCCCTGTTGCGAGAAGTGCTGTAAAAATCGGGGTAAAAGTTCCTTCATGTTTTTTTCAGCTTTCTCACTATCGTGAAAAAGTACGATAGAACCGTCGGTAGTATGCTCAAGCATATAAGCCAAGCTCTCCTCAACATTCAATGCTGTTTCAAAATCGCGCGACAGGATAGACCAGTAAATAATTTGATACTTTTTGCGCACCGCCCTAAACTGGCGCAATCCTATCTTACCGTAAGGTGGTCTAAAAAGGTTACTGCGCGTGTATTCATCACACTGCTCAATATTGCTTAAATAGGTGGGGTTATCAGTAGCCCAGCCGTTCAGGTGGTTATAGGTATGATTGCCTATACGATGGCCCCGCTGTAAAAGGTTACTGAATGTTTTGGGAAATTTGCGCACGTTATCGCCCACACAAAAAAAGGTAGCTTTAGCGTTGTACTTTTCCAG
The DNA here is from genome assembly GCA_035906255.1 of Bacteroidia bacterium. GTDB lineage: Bacteria > Bacteroidota > Bacteroidia > UBA8524 > UBA8524 > SB11. The sequence continues at coordinate 110,594 of JAMIFM010000029.1, read as the reverse complement.
TTCATCCATCACCCACTCGGTTATCTCGGGGTGCGGGCCGTCATCAAACGTCAGGTATATGCTTTTACCCTCCTGCGGCATTCTCCAAGTAATCGCAGGCATAAGCCAAGGCATCAGTTGTGGGGTATTATACCGAAACATTTGTCTTATTTATCGAGAAAAACCTGTTGGCCTTAATTTTACACAATAATATTGTTTTGTTTTTTAATCAGTACCATGAAAAACAAACTGTACTTAATAGTTGCGCTCATCATTAGTGCAACATTGCAAACAGGAGCCCAAACCAATTGGACGCTTGAAGACTGCATTAACCACGCGCTGAAGAACAACATTACCGTGCAGCAAAGCCAAGCCCAATTGAGCACGGCTACCAATAACCTGCTGCAAAGCAAATTATCGTTGTTGCCCAGCATCAATGCAAACGCATCAAACAACTATAACTTCGGTCGCTCTATCGACCCTTTTACAAACGCGTTTGCAGTGCAGCAAATACGCAGTAATAACTTTAGCATTAGCGGTAATGTTACGCTTTTCAGCGGGTTGCAAAACCAAAATACCATTAAACAAAACGATGCCACACTAAAGGCTGCCAAGCAAGATTTGGATGCCACCCGAAACACGGTAGCACTTAACATTGCCGCTGCTTTTTTGCAAGTAGTATTGAACGAAGAAATTGCAGAAGTGAGCCGCGTTCAAATGCAAACCACACAACAACAGCTTGACAGGGCACAAAAGCTGGTTGATGCGGGACGACAACCGGTTAATACCGTACTTGACCTAAAAGCCCAGTTGAGTAGCGAGAACCTTACGCTGGTAAATGCACAAAACCAACTGGAACTATCGTACCTTACCTTGTGGCAACTGATGATGTACCAGCCCACTGGAGACGATAAAGTGGTGAAACCCACCATCACCCAAGATTTTGAAAACCTGCCTGTGTACAGTCCGCAAACTATTTATTCCAATTTTTCACAAACTGCCCCTGAAATAAGAGCCGCGCAATACCGTGTAAACAGTTCGTTGTATGCACACAAAGTCGCGTTGGGCGGCCGCAGTCCCCGTATTTCATTAAGCGGCTCAATCAGTTCGGTATATTCAGAGTCGTTTAAGAACTACGGCGGTTATACCACCATAGGTACCCGTGAACTTTATACCGACCTTAACGGTAACCCCGTGATAGCACCTTATGCCATTCCTACTACTGCTTCGGTTACTCCTTTTGGCCAGCAGTTAAATGACAACTTGGGTAAGTTTGTTGGAGTTAGTATGAGTATTCCGATATTTAACGGATGGCAGGTAAATAACTCTATCAGCAATGCCAAAAACAGCATACAGATTGCTGATTTGAATAAAAAACAGGCCGAAAATACTGTGTACAGGGATGTGACCACCGCTGTTACACAATACGAGGCTGCAAAAGCAAAATATACCTCATCAAAAGAAAACATTGAGGCGCAACAAAAAAGCTATGAGTTTGCCAACGCCCGCAACGATGCAGGATTGATGAACTATGCCGAGTTTGCATTGATAAAAAATAACCTTGCCCGTGCCGAAACTAATATGGTACAGGCTAAATATGAATTGTTGTTCCGTATGAAAACCATTGAGTTTTACAACACCGGAAAGATTACCAACCAATAACCTACACACTTAGCAATACATGAAAAAGAAATTTAAACTGGCATGGTACTACTGGCTACTGATTTTTGTAGTAGTCATAGGTATTTTAATGGTTGCTTTCGGTAATAAAGAAAGCCACCAAAAGGTTTCTGTTGAAGCTGCCGAAAATCGTGACATTACTGAAATAGTTAGCTCTAACGGAAAAATACAACCCGAAATAGAGGTGAAAATTGCCCCCGAGGTATCGGGCGAGATTGTGGATTTGTTTGTGAACGAGGGCGACAGTGTGAAAAAAGGACAATTGTTGGTGCGTATTAACCCCGACCTTTTGCAAAGTGATGAATCGCGCAGCCGTGCAAACTTAAACAATGCACGGGCAAATTATGAAAACGCCAAAGCCCGTTTGGCGCAACAAGAGGCAAGGATGAAATCGGAAATAGAACCTGCCTATAAACGTAACAAAAAACTGCACGATGATAATGTGATTTCGGATGCTGAGTTTGAAACCAGCCAAAGCACCTACCAAGCTGCCGTGCGTGAAATAGAAGCCGCAAAAGCGAGTGTTGAGGCAGCCAAGTTTAATGTTGATGCTTCGGAAGCGTTGCTAAACCAAAGCAGCAAAAACCTGTTGCGTACAGAGATTTTTGCAACTATGGACGGTGTAATATCTAAGCTGAATGTGAAAAGGGGCGAGCGCGTGGTAGGAACGGCAACAATGGCGGGTACAGAGTTGCTACGCATTGCCGATTTAACGCAGATGGAGATGAAGGTGGATGTGAGCGAGAATGATATTATCCGTGTATCGCTGGGCGATACTGCTATTGTTGAGGTGGACGCTTACCCCGGTAAGAAATTTAAAGGCATTGTAAAAGAAGTGGCCAACTCGGCTACTTCATCAACCACTACTACCAGTACCGACCAAGTAACCAATTTTGAAGTGAAGGTGCGCATTTTACGCGAATCATACACCGATTTGATGAAAGGAATGAGCAATAAATTATCGCCCTTCCGCCCGGGTATGTCGGGCACGGCTGATATTCAAACCGATATTCAGCGTAAAGTATTGAGTATTCCTATCGAATCGGTTACTACACGCTCTAACGATAAAAAAGGCAAGGAAGAGAAGGAGGCCGATAAAGAGGATGAGGGAGGAGAAGAACCCCCGCCACCGGGTGAAGAAGATAACTCAACAGGCAATACAAATGCTAAGGGCAAAAAAGATGACGATGTGAAGGATGAGAAAAAAGAGGTGGTGTTTAAAATTGAAAACGGAAAAGTGGTGATGGTGGAAGTGAAAACAGGCATACAAGACAGTAAGCACATACAAATATTGGAGGGCGTGAAACCGGGAGACAAGATTATTACAGGGCCTTACAGTGCGGTATCAAAAACGTTGAAAAACGGTGATATAGTAGAAGTGGTGGACAAGAACCAGTTGTTTAACCGCAAGAAAACAGACTAATTTTTAAGGCAATGTGCCCACAATAACAAAGAGGGTGTCTTTTGAGGCAGCCTCTTTGTTATTGTGGCTTTGTTTACCGGATAATTGCTGTCATGCTGACGTAGGAAGCAACTTATCGCGCTTTGTTAACACACTTGCAATAAGTTTCCTCGCTGCGCTTCGGAATGACAGGGGAGCAAAGCTCTGAACATACAAACAAAAAAGGGACAGTCTCAACTTTTGCGACTGTCCCTTTGCAGTTAACACAAAATTCATCTTGGGCTAAAAAATAAAATACTTTGTGAGTACGCTTTTGGTGAGCGGTTTGGTAAAATAGCCTTTTACGTGCCCGTATGCCTTTGCCCTTTTAATGTCCTCAGGGTCAATAGAGGAGGTTAACATATAAACGGGCACATTAATCCCCGTTGTTTCAAGCTGGCTTAAAAACTCCCACCCGTTCATATCGGGCATATTAATATCTAAAAAAACAGCGTCGGGTACTTTAGAGCTTTTTAGGGTTTCAAGTGCATTGGCAGCATGTGTATAGCTTAAAATGGCAAGTTGCGGGCTTAGTTTCCGCAAAATCATAGTGGTGATATTATTAAACACGCGGTCGTCGTCCACCAGCATAATACTTTGCAGGGGATGGTTTTCGCGGTTTTCATCTGCATAACGAACCCTATCAGCCGATACAATTTTGTTTAAATCGTGTATAACCCCATCCAGCTTAACAGATACCGTTTTTAAATCGTTTAATAAGCGTCTGTTATCAGGGTTTTCAGGGTGGTCGTAATCAACCACATCCAATATTGAAAGTATATCGGCAACAGGCGAACGAAGCTGATGTGAGGTAAAGAAGGCATAATGCCTTAGCCGTTCGTTCGATTTTATTAATTCCTCGCTGTTTTTTTTCAGCTCGGTAATATTTTGGCCTATGGCAATAAAACTATCCGTTTTCCCGCTAAGGTCGGGTATAGGGTCGGCATTTATCCGCATCCAATATTCGTCGCCGGCTTTTGTATATCCGCCCAACTCTTCCACAAAACTTGTTCCTTGCTCCACACATTCATTAATCCGTAGTATGGTCTCTGCATTGCTCGTATGCTCTGCCAGCAAATCGGTGGCTCGTTTTCCCTTTACTTCTGCTAAGGTATAGCCCGTCAGGTGGGTATAGCCGTCGTTTATCCAAGTAATTTTTAGGTTGCGGTTGGTAATTATAATGGCATTGGTTGTTTTTTGGGCTATCAAAGCCAGCTTTTCAACCTCTTTCTGCTGTATTTCCTGTTCACTAATATCGTAGGCCAACCCCATTAAGGTTTTGGCCTCACCCGCGGTTGTTGTTTCATACACTATGTAGCGGGTAGCAAACCACCTGTAGCCACCCTGTGTATGTTTATACCTTTCTTTTGCTTCGTGTATTTGGTTGGGCTGTAGCTTCCTTAGTTCGTTTATCCGTGTTCTATAAGCCGGTAAATCATCGGGGTGAAGCAAGCTTTCGGCAACAAAAATTTCCTCACCCGTTCCTTTACTATCGGCGTATCCTAACCATTCAGAAGGTAGCCTGCTGCTATAAATCATTTTCCCTGTATCTGCATCAACCAAAAACACTATTCCCGAAAAAGAATTTAAAAGCGCTGTGAGTAAACTGTTTGGTGGGGCTTCTCCCAAGCCGTCAGTATTAGCAGGTTCAGTATTCATATAATAGCAACTGTGGTTAGAAAGGCAGCAACCTTCCTATTACGAAAATAATAAAATAAAATATTAAAAAAAACAACCCAAAAGTTAAAATCAGGCCATTCGGTCATTTAATACACTTAAATATTCAAGCCAAGGGCCGGTTGCCTCCCTGTATTGTTTGGCCATTACTCTTGTAATTTGGTTTATGTGCGCCAAATCGTGCACCGTCCATGTACTTAGCAGTTGCTCAAGGGTAACAGTACCGAAGACGGGGTGAATGCCCGTTTTTTTATAATCAGCAGGGGTTATGTTTTTTGCCTTTAAAATGGCGAGGTTGTGCGCTCTTGCCCCAATAAATTCATCCAGCAATTGTTCAAGGGTTTTGCCTTTGCTCTCATTAAACTGTGCAAACCTGTCAAACGGAACAAAATTCTTGTCGCCATCCTCGTTTAGTATCTTTTCTAAGCGAGGTATCCAATCGGTAATTTCTCCGTGTAACAAATGCCCGACCACATCAAACGGACTCCATGTTTCTCCTCCCTCATTATTCCTTATCCATTCGTCGTCCAACCCGTTCAATAGTAGTTTTATAACTGTTGGCGTGCGCGCTAACAGCTGTAACGATTTTTCAAGATTAAACTCCATACCCGAAAGGTTTTACCAAAGTTAACCATCTGCTTTTACAGTTTAGGTTTGTATTTCGATAAAAAAATTGTTTGGATATTTCATCAATCGTTCATTACTTTGCAATACAAAGTGCTTTTTAAATGAGCAATAAAGAAAACCAGTTAAACGACCTAAAAGAGATACGGCAGCTGATGGACCGTTCTTCGAGGTTCTTATCACTTAGCGGTATATCAGGGGTAGCGGCGGGTGTGTGCGGCATAGCTGCGGCGGTATTTACGCATTTCTACCTTAGCAAAGAAGGATTACGTAACACCTTTGAGTCGTATGCTTTTATTGACATTGAGCTTGAAAAACGGGTTATAACAAACCTTTTGCTGATTGGGGCAGTAACATTACTGCTGGCACTTGCGTCAGCAACATTCTTCACTTTGCGTAAGGCAAACAAAGTGAAGCAAAAAATTTGGGACAATACTACAAAACGGCTGTTTATTAATATGCTGTTGCCGTTGGGTGCCGGGGGCATATTTTGTTTGGCGTTGCTACACCACCAAGAGTATGGATTGATTGCCCCTGCTACGCTTGTATTTTATGGATTTGCATTATTAAATGCAAGCAAATACACTTTTGACGATATACGCTATTTGGGTATTACCGAAATTGTTTTGGGACTGATAGCAATGTTTAATGTAGGCTACGGGCTTGAGTTTTGGGCGGTAGGATTTGGCCTGATGCACATTGTATATGGCGGGGTGATGTGGTATAAGTATGACCGGAAAGGATGAAACCACTACTTAACGGATTTGATAAGGCATTTGAGAACCGCACACGGCTGGCAATAATGAGTGTGCTGATGGTGAATAACAGCATTGACTTTAATACGCTTAAAGAAATGCTGGATGTTACCGACGGCAACCTTGCCAGCCACATAACTGCGCTTGAAAAGACAGGGTATGTGAGTGTGCGAAAGGGATTTATAGGCAAAAAAACCAACACTACTTATACGGCTACACAAGAAGGACAGAAAGCGTTTAGAAACCACATTGACAGCCTTGAAAATTTTATAAAAAACATCGACTAAATTTTTTTTGCGCATACACTTTGCAACACAAAGTGCTTTTTAAAACAAAATAATAATTATGAGTATCTCAGCCACTTTACAGCAACTGCTCCGAAACAAACAAGCAGTACTAAACCGCACCTTGGGCGAAGGTTTAACGGTTAAAGAATTTACCGCCCTGTTTGCGTTATGCCTTGGCCTGCTTATGAGCTACGGCCTTTTAATAGGTGCCCGCTACGATGCGTTGCAAGCCACAGTATCAGCAGTTAAACTGCCTATACTGTTTTTGCTTACTACCGCAATTTGTTTTCCAACGCTGTATATGTTCCTTTCCTACTTAGGCATTCAGCAGGGGTTAAAACAACTACTGGGATTAATGCTACTAAGCCTCACCTACATTAGCTTGGTGCTGGCAGCGTTTGCCCCTGTTACCTTCTTTTTTCTGATAACTACTAACGGTTATGAGTTTTATAAATTCATAAACATTGTGGTTTTCAGTATTGCAGGGTTTATAGGCATCCGTCTGTTTTATGCACAAATGGGCGAAATTATAACTACAGCTTGGCCTAAACCCCAATACACTACCGATAACTCAGGGCAACTACTAACTCCGGCAAACAGCAACGGGCAAAAAGCCCTCTGGTTTTTGTTTGCATGGGCAATAATGTTTGCTTTCATCGGGGCACAGCTATCCTATACACTAAGTCCGTTTTTTGGCGACCCCTCTAAAACCTTCATTCTTATAAACGACGGGGGTAGTAATTTCTTTTTGGATGTAAGAGAAACGATAAGAAACATAAAATAATTAAACCCTTAAATAGCATGAAAACAAAAGATTGGCTCATATTGATAGGCGGAATTTTATTTGCCTATTTGTTTTATAACCAAGCCGCAGGCATTAACTATGCGCTGTATAGCTTTTTTATCGTAGCAGGCTTAGTATTGCAATCTTCACAAATTATTAAAAGCAAGAACTGGTGGTTTAGTGTTGTTGCCTTGCTGGTTTCGCTAAGCGGAATGATACTGTATGGCAGCTTTGTTTCATTGGTGGCTTCCTTTTTCTCATTAGTGTTGGTGGCAGGGTACAGTCACCAGCCCCGTGCCTCGGCAATTCTTAACTTTATACAAACCGGTTTGGCTTTTCCGCTATCCTTGCCCAACTCATTTAGGCAGGGTCATGTGGCGGGCGAAAACAAAAAAAGAGACACGGAGAAAAAACCAAGAAACAATTGGTTTGTATATATAATAATATTCAGCGTATTTATATTATTTGTATTACTGTATAGTGCAACCAGCAGTGCTTTTAATCAATTACTACAACAGATTAATTTCAGTTTTATTTCTTTCGGCTGGATAATGTGTACAGTGTTGGGTGTTTTTGTTTCGTTTGCATTGCTAAAAAACCGCCGTATTAAGTTTATTGACCGTGAGGAACAAAAACTGGGTCAACCTCTTATTGCCAAACTTAGTGTGACAGACGGAGAAGAATCTATTAAAACTACGCTCGAAAATAAGGCCGGCGTTTTATTATTAGGACTGTTAAATGCTTTGTTGTTAATAGTAAATGCTTCTGATGTTGCCTTTTTAGCCGGAGGAGTAAGTGCTAACCCCAGTCTTGATTACTCGCAAATGGTACACCAAGGGGTTGGCGCACTAATTTTCTCAATAATTATAGCAGTAGGCATTATTCTGTATTTCTTTAGAGGTAACTTAAATTTTGAAGAAAAGGCTAAAACGCTGCAATTACTTGCTCTTGTTTGGATAATTCAAAACCTTTTGCTTACCGCCACAGGAGCTTATAAAAATTTGTTATACATTGATATTGAAGACGGGCTTACCTACAAACGCGTAGGGGTATTTTTCTACTTGTTGCTTGCCTCTTTTGGACTTTTTTTTACAGCAATAAAAATATATGCAAAAAAACCTAACTGGTATTTAGTGCGTATTAATTTTATTGCCTTTTTTGTTGTGCTTGTGGCAAACAGTCCTATCGACTGGGATATTATTATCACCCGTTATAATCTTAAACAAGCGAACATAATAAATGAAGACCCTGATATTGAGTACCTGTTAAGCCTATCAAACCGCAACCTGCCATTGCTTGAAGAATGGATGAACGAAGCAACCACAGACCCCAAGACACTACGACACTATAAAGAATGGGAGTATAACAATCTGGCAGAGAAGTTTACACACAAAGCAGTGAGGTTTACCGAGAAACACAGGAATGAGGGCTGGCAATCGTGGAATTTTACGGGACATACTAATTACCTGTACCTAAACTCATTAAATTATGATAAGTACCACATCGCCATCCCTGATACTTTGGCACCTGCAACCATCCAAACCCCTGAAGAAAATGGAAGCAGAAATTAAAAACAAATATGTTATTGCATTGGCGTTTGCAATAGCAATGGCATTTTTAGAGAGTGCGGTGGTGGTGTACCTGCGGTATATGCTATACCCTGACGGGTTTGTATTCCCCATGCGCGGCATGGCTCCGATAATTTTAATAACCGAACTGGGACGGGAGGCTGCTACCGTAGTAATGCTGGTAGCAGCAGGTATGATGCTGGCAAAAACCAGATTATCAAGGTTTGCTTGGTTTATGTTTTGCTTTGCCGTGTGGGATATTTTTTATTACGTTTTCTTATACGTTCTGCTGGGCTGGCCGCAAAACCTTTTTGAGTGGGATTTATTATTTTTAATTCCTGTGGCGTGGTACGGGCCTGTTATTACACCGTGCTTAGTTTCATTAAGCATGATAGGGTTAGCGGCAATTATTATCGGGCATGAGCATAAGGGAGCTGTGAGACGTTTACGCAAGCGTGAGTGGGGCACTATGCTGATTGGTTGCGGCATAATTTTAATAACTTTTATGTGGCCTTTTGTTGAGTATGCGGGCAGAAAGTATGGCAGTTGGCAGTGGCCGGGAGCAGAAGAACTAATGAAGGCAGGTTTAACATTTATACCCGTGCACTATAACTGGCCTCTTTTTATTATTGGTTTTTGCTTAATTTTAGCAGCAATCGCCATTTATTGGCAAAGGATACGCAAAGCAAACATAGTATTGCATTAACTATAAAAGTTATGTGGAAACTGAAACTGGCAAGGTATTATGTGCCTGCAATTATAATCGGGGTTGTGCTTATACCACTCATAGGTGGCTCTATAAGTAATGAAACCGCAGTAATGGTTAAATGGATGATAGTAATGTTATTGGTGTATTTAGCCACTTTTCCTATTGTAGGCGTTATATATATCACATCAGGTAAAAAACAACAATCACTCAGCCTTGTATATTTTGGTATGTTGTTAGCATGGATATTCCTCTCATTTATAGCCTATAAGTTATACACTGGTTCTTTACTTATAGACGGTTTTGATTAAGTCTGTTTTTTTTAATAATGATAGATAATACACGAGTTATGTGGAAACTGAAACTGGCCAAATATTATTTTCCGGCGGTGATAATTGCTATGCTAATTATACCCGCTTTAGCAGGGGCAATAACAGGAAGCAAAGGCAATGTACTTGCTTTTGGGGCATTTGTAGCAATCGCTTTTATCTTTACGTTCCCTCTTGTTCTACTTATTTATATTACCTCAAAAATTAAGGAAGAAATGCTTAATCTTATATATTTTATGGGGCTATTGGCATGGGCATTTTTAATATATACAATTTATATATTATGTACTGAACCATTTTTTGGAGGCAGCTGGGGATAGGACGTTTCCGGCAAGCATACGGTGCCACTTTTGGGTGATACTATGAACAAGTTGGTTTGTCAGCAGTCCATTGACACAATTTTCCAATTAACACGAAACAATCAAGCTCTTTGAAACTCGAACGGTGTGCTTTTACTCATTGCAATGAACCCCTTGTGCGGCGCGTAACATTTGTAACACAATAACAGTGTAACAACATAACACCGTAACACACATTTTAAATTCGAACAGGGAAAAATATTAATGACGGCGGCTATTGCTCACCCAAAATGCGGACTTCCAAGCCATCCATTTCGTCGGTAATTTTTATTTGGCAACTCAAACGGCTGGTAGGAGTAATGTTTGGCACAGTATCAAGCATATCCATTTCGTCGTCGGTTTGGGGTGTAAGGGGCACATCGTTCAATACCTCCACGTGGCAAGTGGCGCAAAGAGCCATACCTCCGCAACGGGCTTCAATGGGATAACCGCTGCCCTTTAAAACCTCCATCAAACTAAGAGCCATGTCCGTAGGGGCAATAACGGGTTCTTTATCCCCGTTATCGTTCAGCACGTACACTGTTATTTCATTTGTCATTTATTGAATTTACAGATTTTTTGACTGGTTGATTTATCGATTATAAGCCACAAAGCTACTTTGTTCAATCAACTAATCTATAAATCATAAAATCAAAAATTTAAAACGCTTGAATCCCGTTAACCGTTGTGTACTTCAGGTTAAGCACCTTACCGGGGTTAATGTACCGATACACCCCGTGCGACATTAGTGCTGCCTCGTGAAAACCGCTTAGTATCAGTTTTAATTTACCGGGATAGGTATTAATATCACCAATGGCAAACACTCCGGGTACGTTGGTCTCAAACTTTTCAGTGTCCACCTCAATAGCTTGTTTATCAATATTCAGTCCCCATGCCTCAATAGGCCCCAGTTTAGGGCTAAGCCCAAACAAAGGAATGAAATAGTCAATGTCCACAGGATGGCTGGTTTTATCCTTGTCTTGAATGGTGAGGCTCTTTAGTACCCCGTTACCATTCAGTTCAGTAATATTACTACTCAAATACAGCTTAATTTTACCGTCTTGAGCCAATTGAACTACCTTTCCGGCACTGTCGGGCGCACCCCTAAAACTCTCGTTGCGGTGCACCAGCGATAACTCAGAAGCCACATCGGCAAGGTAAATAGCCCAGTCAAGCGCACTATCGCCACCGCCTGCCAGCACCACCTTTTTCCCCCTGTAAGTTTCAGGGTCTTTAATCATATAGGTGATTCCTTTGCCTTCAAATTGGTCAATATTGGCAAGCGCAGGTTTACGAGGCTCAAAACAACCTAAACCGCCTGCTATGCAAACCGTTTTGGCATGAACTTGAGTGCCCTCTTTAGTAGTTATAATAAAAGAGCCGTCTTCTTGTTTTTCAAGTCCCTCCACCCTTTCGCCCAACGTAAAAGTAGGATGAAAAGGGGCAATTTGCTCCATCAGGTTATCAATAAGGTCTTGCGCCAAAATACTTGGGTAACCGGGAATATCGTAAATAGGTTTTTTGGGATAAATCTCGCTCAACTGGCCGCCCACCTGAGGCAAAACATCCATTACGTGGCAGCGCAATTTTAGCAGCCCTGCTTCAAAAACCGCAAACAAACCCACAGGACCCGCGCCAATTATACATATATCAGTACTTATCATTTGTAATCGTTCTAAATAACGCCGCAAAGGTACAACAAGCGTTAGTTTATTTGAAATGATATACCTCAGGTAAAATATAAATAGCGTAATCGGGAAAAGAGGATAAATCTTGCTTTACAAGGCGCGCTCGTGTTATCACAACATCAAATTTAACCCCCGCATAATCACAAACAGGGTAAAAGGTAGTAATTTGCGACACTTTTTATATGAGGTTTACATTACTCATACTTGCAACATTAGCTACCTGCACGTTAAACGCACAGGTACTACCCTCGTTCGGTAATTCTCGCACGGGCACCACAGGAATGCAATTTTTAAAAATTGCCCCCGATGCCCGCAGTACCGGCATGGCCGGAAGTTTTATTTCAGTGTCGGATGATTTAAGTGCCCTGTATTGGAACCCCGCAGCACTTTCACGCATTGATACTGCAAAATACCATGTACAGGCAGGTAACACACTGTACTATGCAGGGATAAACATGGCATGGGGGGCTTTTGCCATGCGTAGCGGCCAACAGGCATTTTGGGGTGTTAATGTAATGTCGCTGAATACAGGCGAAATGGATGAAACCACCGAGTACCAGCCGCTTGGGACTGGTCGTAAATTTTCACCCTCAAGTTTTGTACTAAGTGCATCGTATGCCCGCATACTTACCAGTAACTTTACGTTTGGTATGACAGGTAAATATGCTCGTGAAGGAATGGCCGGAGTGGCAGTTAACAACGTAATGTTTGATTTGGGGCTTGATTATTTGATACGTGAAGTACGCAACCTTCGCTTTGCCGTTACCCTTACCAACTTTGGTATTAACGTGCAACCCAGCGGTAAGGTGAGTGTATTAAAAAATACAGGCGAGCAGGAAATAACAAATTTTGAAACCCTTTCAGTGCCTACAACTTTTAGGTTAGGGGCTTCGATAGATGCCGTAAAGACAAGAAACCAAGTGCTGCGCACATCATTGCAGCTAAATCACCCTGCTGATAATAATGAAACCCTTGCGTTGGGATTAGAGTATGGCATAAAAAATATGCTGTTTATCCGCACAGGGTATGAAATAGGACAAGATGAAGACGGATTTCCGCCTATTGGTGTGGGGTATATGCTGCCCCGCCGTTTCGGGAAATTTAGCATTGATTACAGCTTAAACAATAAAACCCGTTTGGGCAATGTGCATCGCCTGACGTTGGGAATACGATTGAAATAAATGGTGAAAAAGCCTTTATATATAGCCCTTTTGTGCGGCGTGATGGTAAGTTCGTCGTGTAATTTCTTTTTCGGCAAGAAAGAGAACGACACTACTAATGAGATTTTTGAGCAAGGGAAAATTGACCCTGAACTGGTGCCCCAAAATGTGGGCTATGTGCCTGTTCTTCCGTTTTTCAACGGTTTTGTAAACCCTGTTGATGTGTATGTGGGGTACGATGAAATGGTATATGTGGTAGATGATATGGGTGTGCACATACTTGACCAAAAAGGAACGCGCTACCGCACTATACCTATACCCGGAGCAACAGACGTGGTAATGGATCGCCGCTTGCATTTGTATGTGGCCGGAAGGATTACCCAAAACATCGGTGGGCAGGATTATGATTTAGCAGCAGTTTATCATATTATTAACCCATCGGGGGCAGGAAACCCTGTGTTTACGGATACATTGATACATCCATCGGCTGATTTATCGCGTCAGCAGGTAGCTTTTCGCGGGGCTGATGATGTAGCAGTTAAATTTACAGGGCTAACTACTTTAGAAGATAATACCTTGTATGTATCACGTACAGGGCCTAAAAACGATTTTAATACGGCGGCAAGGCCTGATAATACTGTACTTATTTTTAACTCCAACGGCGCAAACACAGGCTATACCAACGGTTTGAACCCTCAAACATCCAGCCTTCGCTCTTGTTTGGGTGTATCTGCCATTGCAGGGTTTGCAGCTCCGCCACAACGCCTTTTCGGCATGGATAAAAGCCGCGATTTCATACTTTGTCAAGCCGATACTAATCCATCAGTAGAGTTTAGGGTGTTATGGATTAAAGAAACTTTCGACCCTGATTTGGGTTCACGCAGCTATGGCGAAAACACGGCATTGCTAAGTTTTGATACCTCAAAAAGCAACCGTTTCTTATACCAATCGTTCCGTTTTGGCAACCCTGCCGATGTTTACATTGCAACGGATGCTACGGGCTACATTTTTGTAGCCGACAGCAAAAAAGATTCAATATACCAATTTACCCGTGCAGGTATTGAAGGTGTGAACCCACCCGCCAACTTCCCCACCCGCAAACAAATTATAGCCTCATTCGGCGGTAAAGGTGCAGGTCCGTTCCAGTTTAACCAACCCAGCGGTATCAGTTATTTTAAAGAAATTGTGTATGTGGCTGATAAAGGCAACGGACGAATTTGCCGTTACAAACTGAGCACGGATATTGAGTAATACTCTAAACGGCGTTTTGTCTTTTTTTTGTCATTTTCTATTTCTCTCTGCTAAAACGACACCCCTGTTTTAGCCACTTCTATCGTTTTTCGACGAAAGGATACCTCTACAAGTCTTTGCTATTTTGGCAGTTTCTTCCTATTTAGTACCTTCGGCTATCTAAACTCCTAGAAGGCATTATATTATTGTATAACTAATCAATTTCATTCTATGAAAAAACTAGACTCATTATTTATTAAATCTTTACTTAAGGCTAATTGCACAAAAACCTTTGCTTCTTTAGCTATTATGGTTCTCTCAGCAACAATATCAGCACAGGTACCAGGTTCTTGGAATCCTCCACCAAATCAAACAACCACCATCAATGCAGTTGGCATTGGTGTGATGGCTCCGGTAGGCTGGCAGGAAATTCAATATTGTGACGACAGCCAGCTTGGTTTGGTTATCTCAAACACCGCATGTCCCTTTGTTCCGGCAAAGTATTACCCGGTGTCTTTTGATGGCATAGCAGAACCCGTTTTAATAACAAACCCAGAACCCGGAATAGGCCCTCCTGTTTCACAAACATACCCCACTGCTGATTTCACATTACGCCAATACGGCACATATTTAAACAACAGCAAGCCAATGATTTGGGCTCGAACACAAAATAACTCGCTTGTTGTAAGTCAAACATCAGGAGCATACACCAGCAGGTTTATGGTTTGCCCCAACGGAGTTGCAGGGGTTAATATTGAAGCTCCCCGCGCTACTTTTGATGTAAAGAGTTTGGGAGCATATAATTATCCGGGCTTCATAGTAGGTCGCCAACAATTTGGCTCAAATAACAGAACGCAACACGTTATGTTTATTCCCTTATTAGCTAATGACGGATATAACTCTATTTCGCAACAGTATGACCAAGGGATGTTTTTTACTGACGGAAAAGGAGCAAACGGCTCAAACCTAAATGGCTCACTTGTAATTGCGCCTTGGAGCACAAGCGGACAAACAGGGGGGTTGCGTATGGATAAAGATGGTAATGTAGAGCTTAGGGGAGAAATACAAGTTCTTAATGTTAAAACCAGAGCTATTTGGTGGCCTGATACTGTTTTTAAAGCGGGGTATGATTTAATGCTTTTATCTGATGTTGAGAAATTTATTGCCCTCAATTCACACCTTCCCAATATCCCCAGTGAAGAACAAATGCTTGAAAACGGCTTAAGCGTTAATGAAATTGTACCCCTGCAAATGCAGAAGATTGAGGAGTTAACTTTGTATAGTATTGCACAAGAAAAACAAATAAAGGTATTGACTGATGAAGTTGAACTTTTGAAAAAACAAGCCGAAAAATTAATTAATAAATAGAGGTGACATGAAACCCTTTTTGTTAATAGTATTAGTACCACTTATAGTAACCCTTGTAAGCTGCAAGCCCGATAAGCAGGATATATGCGACAATGCGAACCCGCTATCGGCTGATTTTTATATGCAGGAAGACCCGCAGGATACCTATTTTAAAGATATTGAGCTATATGATACGGATACGGCAGGTTGGTTAACTGTAAAGTTTACGGCAAAACAAGCCCCCGATGACGGGGTCACCTATTCGTGGAAAACTGGTACTGACCCTCAACGGAGGACAACAAGAAGTGTTACGCTACTTTTCGGCGATTTTTATAATCAAGGTGGAAGAAGTATAGATATCTGGTTAACTGTAAGGAAACCCCCAAGTGAGTGTTTTCCTGATGACACCATAGCAACCTTCGTGAGAAAGCTACATTTTAAAGCCGGCACATACATTAAAGGTACTTATGAAGGGTTTTTTAAACATGATCCTAACACATTAAGGCGTGTTTATATTAACCCCGACACAATGGTTACAGATTCTTTAAGCGGATTTCCATACACAGGTCTTTATTTGGATGGCCTCCCGGTTTTCTCACCTATTACCCCAAAAAACACTGATTTTGAAAGGATTTTGCGGTTGAGAAGACTAAATGTTAAAGCGGGATCGTCATCTTCAAGCAACGGGGAAAAGGGGCATTTTTGGATAAACTTCAGTTTGGAGAATGATAACCAAACTTTACATATCGAGACCGAAGCCTTAGATAGAAAATATGCAGATTGGAAAGTTGGCGACCCTATTATTAAAACGAGATACTGGTTTACAGGTAAACGAGTAAATTAAAAACAGACTATCATGAAAAAAATTGTTTTTGTATTGTTTAATACACTGATATCCTTTTTGGTTTATGCACAAACTACGTGTGACGAAAAGGGTATTGTAACAAATCCGGTAAGCCCGGTAAATCTTGAAAAATCAAGCGCAGCAAACTTTATTAGTTGGGAATTGCCTGCCGCAAGTCCCAATTTCACATGCTACCCCAACGGTTATCCAAGTTATCCAATATTATCACCTTGGCATACTGCTGACCCGAACTTTAATTATATCGACCTTGCCAACGGAACTAATAGTGACTATGAGTATGCTGATGGTTGGGAGCTTTTAAAAGCTAATCTTGGAAAATTTAATGACAACACTACCTCACGTCAACGAACAGTAAAGATTCCATATATTATTCTTTACAACAAACACCAAGGTTTGATAAGGATGTTTGCCAGTCTAAGAAACCCCGACTATACATACAAAACAGTTGTAGTAAAGTTTTCGCACCCCAAAGGGGCTTTAGTTTCAGGTCAAGCATCATTAAATGCCAGCAGTTTGCTTAGTTTGGGAGGCGAAACGGCACAGGCTCTTGACCAACAAACGGAGGTAACTTCTATTCGAATGCCTACCTATTTCCCCAATAACGAAAATTATTTCTTTTGGATTGATTTGCCTGTTGCCTATGACCCCTGTGTGTGCAAGTATCAAGGCCAAGTAGATGTTAATTTTGAGTTCTACAGCCAAGCCGATATAAACATGGAAGGAATAATTAATGGCACTTGGCAAACAATTACCCAAACCGACCCTTCAAACGGAGTACTGACGGTAGCAAAAACGGTGGCTCCCGCAATCGTTAGTATTGCAGTTGGTGCGTCAACAGGTGTTTGGAATTTTGGCAGTATTGTAAACCTTTTATCGCTTTTTGAATTAAAAGGAAATTTATCCCAATCGCAAAAGGATGCTATCAGTTTCTTTAAGCTAACGGGTAAACTTGCAGACGGTATATATGAATATGATAAAACATGGGAAAAAGCCAGCACAAGCAACGACCCTAAAGCACAGGCGGAGGCCTTTAAAAAGTTACTGACTTCATATAGCGATTTTACTACGGGTGCTATGGGTATTGGACTTGGGGCAGGTTCGCCCAAGTCTGTAAATACAATTACTGCCCTTGCAAAACTTCAAGGTACATGGACAAAAGTTGACGAGTATGGCGGCGGGGCATTCTCTTTTTCCACACCGGGTTCTAAAGACGGGGAGAATAATCTTGAGGAAAATATCAATAACACAAGAGATGCAAACAATAACATTTTGCCCGAATACCCAACCTACAATGAAATTTTAGGAACTTTTGCCTTATTAAAAAAACCAACAGTGCGTGCCCACGACAGTGTATATTCAATAATGGTGACTGACCCCGTATGGGGAACCTTGCCTGAGGCACACTTAAAACGGACATTATGGCTTGATGAAGATTTAGAATATGCGTTTAACCCCATCGCTAATGTAGATATGAGCAAAACGGTAATAAAAGTGGCTTTTGAGATAGTTAATACTATACAATTGCCACCTGGCTCTTCGTCTAATATCCACGCAATGGATGAATTAACAAATTTAGAACCTACGGCTAATACCGTAAGGTATATGAGTCCGTTGGTCCCCATAAGTTGTTTCAAAGAATTAGTATCGCGTTACCATGCTTCCATAAGGGGGGATTTGGTAAGCGACCTTCAAAAAGTACGCTTAAAGTTTTATATTGAATTGGTTTCAACCGACCTTGGCAGTAATGGTATTAACAACAGGGCAACCCATGTTTTTACTTATCCAGTAAATATCAGCCAAACAATAACCCCGGGTACTGCAAACCCAAAACCTATGGGTAGCTACCAAGTATTAAACGGCACCGGCGCAGGAGGTATCGTTACTTTAAGCGGCACCATTAATTTTCCTGCAAACAAGATAGTTTTTGCTACCGATAAAATTGTTATTACCTCAGGCACAACACTAACGGGTGATCCTAATAACCCTGCAAAACTTATTGCTCGCAACTTGATAGAAGTTCAAAGCAATGTTAATATAGGACCGGGGGTTGACTTAATAATAAGTGCCTTACCCATGGTGTGTAATAACCCTATGGATCCTAAAACCCATACCTATGTTAAACAATTTTGTAGTAACCAGATTTCGGGAATGACTTACCGAGGAAATCAGCATGCTGCTAAAAGCGAGGATGTTATAGACAGTTTGTGGAATTTGAAAAAAGCCGAAAACAAAGCGAAGAATAATTTGGCATATTTTTCAGAAGTTTATCCCAACCCGACTGCAAAAACAACAATTCTTGAACTCTTAAGCCCAAGCATACAATCTGCTGAAATTACAATAACCAACGTAACAGGTCAAGTAATTAAATTAATACCCGTTCAGTTATCAATGTACGGAAATAAGATTGATATTGACCTTGAGGGAGTTTCATCAGGGGTGTATTATATAGCAGTAACTACCGAAAACAATACCATCTACGAAACAAACAGGCTGGTGCTGTTAAAATAACAGCATTTAGTAATTATTATCCTGAAGCCGGTCAAAAGACCGGCTTCAGTTGTTTGTAGACCAAACATTAATTAATCGGAATCTCTCCTATTTTTCCAAAATCATCCTTTCGGGTGATGCGCCATACGGCTATCTTTGGTTTTTATTGCCCTATAATTTTTTATTTACTATGAAACGAGTAACAGGCATTGGCGGTGCTTTTTTTAAAGCCCGCGACACAAAAGCATTAGCAGCATGGTATGATAAGCACCTTGGCTTATCGTTCGGCGAAAACGGTTACCACGTATTTTTTTGGGACGAAGATCCCAAACCCGATAAAAGAGGCACCACAGTGTTTTCAATGTTTAAGCAAGAAACCAAGTATTTTGAACCGTCAAACAACGCTTTTATGTTTAATCTGCGGGTTGAAAACCTTGATTGGCTGTTGCAAACCTTGCGCGATGAAGGCGTACAGGTAATGGAGCACACTGAGAGTATGGACGGCGTAGGTAAATTTGGCTGGATTATAGACCCCGAAGGTAATAAGATAGAGCTTTGGGAACCCTCAAGGGCATAAAACTCCCCTTATGTTTACCCAATCCTGAATCTTTATATAGTCAGCGCCTTAACTTTTCCTTCCCCTGTAGGGGAAGGGGTCTTTCGGCAAGCTCAAGACGGCAAGCTCAAGACATGAGGCTCAAGCGAGGTCGGTTTTTGCCGTGCGGTATTCTTTTTGCCAATTGTACCAACCGCTAAGACCTATTACCCAAAAAATAAGGTAAGAAATAAAAATAAACAGGCTGCCTAATGAAAGGTAAATTCCTGCCGAGATAAGATTACTTACTGCCCACAACCACCAGTTTTCGATATAACGGCGACCCATCAGGTAGGTGCCTACTAAACTCATTATTAATACTAATGAACTAAGGTAGGGCAACGAGGCTTGGTGCGGGAACCATTGCGGCATCCAAATATGGAAGTTAGAGGTGCAATAGCCCACGATGGCTGCGGCTGTTAGTATGCCCGCAACGGTTAACAAATAGATATTTAAACCCGGCGACCAATATCCTACGTGCACAAAGTGGTTACTGGCTTTTTTGTTCCACCACAACCAACCCAGTACCCCCATGCTAAAATAATATGCCTGTAAAATTAAATCGCTGTATAACTTCAGTTGGTATGATATGGTAGCAAACAGTACAACGGCTACCATATTTACCAGCCATGTATAAGTGATACGCATGGCTGAAAGAATTGTGGCTGCTATACCAAAAACGGTAGCTATCAGCTCGGTATAACTCATGTTATACCCCAGCCATGTAAATGCAATATTGTGGGTGCTAAAAAAATCCAAAGCGTGTTAAAATAAAAAACCCCGCTGCGCCAAAAAAGGGGCAAGCGGGGTCAAAGGTAATTGTAATTGTTATTTCTTAACGTTCAATTCGCCTCTCAATCCTGAGTGGCCTGTAATGTCAGCTTTTATTGAGCCTACCAAAATATCAGCCTGTATGCGCAAGGGCAGTTTGTTCTCATCATCACTTACCCATACTTTCATGGCGTTTTTATCTTTAAACACGCGGCCATTGATTACTTGAGGGATAACACGTATTGAGTTTATTTTACCCACGTCGGTATTTAATACTTCGCGTCCGTCAATCTTAAATACCAGCGGATAAATTTCATTGTCCAAATACACATTCAGAGTAAACTCAGTGCCTATGGGCGAGTTTCTTACATCCAATGTGCGGGCGTAGTACGCTACTGATAATACATCTTGTATATCAATAGGGGTGGTTTTGCTACCTTTTTTACTGAAATACTTTTTCAGCTTGTGGTCAAAAATTACAAAGTCGGTATCCTCATAGCCACCTTCTTTTTGGTTTTTAACAAACTGAAGGGGTAAAATGGCTTGGGTATCAATATACGTTTCAAAGCGGTCGCGTACTTTAAACATCCAGTCAAAACCAGAGCGAGACTTACCAAAACCATCTATATGGTAGGCATACCTGCCGTTTATATTTACAGGGTTTGGTTTCACCTGCAATTCAATATCACCTGCATTCACAAATCCGTAGTGAACACGGTAATTTAATTTTTCACCATAGGTAAAGGCTTTGTTGGTTATTTTCCGCATCTCAAAAGTGCGGTATTCCGGTTCCACTTTATCTTTATCGATAAAGGCCGGCAAAGTAGCCAAAGCCCCAAAAACACTCATTAATACAATTACCTTTTTCATAGTCGTGTCAGTTTCTTTTTTTATTAATCCAATATCTGTTCCAATTTTGGTATTAATACATCGCCTATAACAAAAGGTAAACGATAAAAATGCTTTTTAGGTGTAATTATTCGCAAAAGACAGGCATTTTACTCCACCATTAGTTTGTGGCGGGTAATTGTGCTTCCATTAGTAAGCTCAATAAAATAAACCCCTGCGGGTAACTCATCAATCGGAAGGCTGTATTGCAAGGCACTTTGTTTTTCTAACATAATGTTGCTGATTTTTTTGCCTTCTACGGTAGTAACCGAAGCATTTACTCCTTCTGCTTGCTCTGTTTGGAAAGCAACAGTAAGTGTAGAGTTTTTAGCAGCAGGATTAGGATATATCAACACATTTGTGCCATTTACAGCGGCTTCAACACCTGTGGTTAGCGATGTAACGAACACGCCCACGTCAGATGGAAAATCGGTGCAAGTACGTCCTGCATATACAGGGCGTACCCTCCAGCGGTAGGTACGGTCGTTAACAAGTCCCGTAGCTATATAACTGGTATCCGTTGTCATAACATCAACGGGTAAGTTGCCGGGGAATACAGTGATTTGAGAAATTTGGAATATATAATACGAAGCGCCGGGGACACTGTTCCACATAAATTTAGATTCGGTGGGTTTTTGTGCCGCATTATCCGGAGGCCAAATACGGGTAGCAACTTGCTGCACGGGCATTGTGTCTTGCAACGGGCCTTTAAGGTTGGTGCGGCTGGTGTTTATATTATATTTCATCGCATCAATTTGCTCGTCCGAAAAACGGTGAGCGCAATGGTCTGAAGCATAACTCATAAACAAAGTTTCATCCGGATCGTAAGGGTCACCCAAAGGGTCAAGCTGACCGCCTGTGTATGGGCAATTCCAACGGGTATTTAAAAAATCAGCGCGGGTATCACAAAACAAATCTCCTGCTACTGCACAGTTAGTTCCGTTTACGTACTCCTTAACACCTGTAACATTATCAAAGGGGTGAGGAAGCGAGAAAAAGTGCCCCATTTCGTGAGCCAAAGTAGTTGCTCCCGTTCCCATGCAGTTTTTACCCACAGCTACACCATTTCGTCCGGGTGAAAAGTAACCGCAGTTGCCCGCTGGATTTAGTACAATATACACGTTGGCTACGTTGGGCTTATTGTTTTGACGCA
The DNA here is from genome assembly GCA_035906255.1 of Bacteroidia bacterium. Classification (GTDB taxonomy): domain Bacteria; phylum Bacteroidota; class Bacteroidia; order UBA8524; family UBA8524; genus SB11. The sequence goes on along the minus strand of JAMIFM010000029.1, from coordinate 88,242 downwards.
TCATATCGTAGCCTTTGTTATAATCATGGTCGAAATAAGAGTAGTTCTTTATATAGCTTATTCCCGCTAAGTAATAATAAAAGCCTACGGCTGCATATTGGCGGTTCAACTCACACAAATCCTGCATCAACTGATGACTGTTGTAGAACCCTTTGCCTGCATCATCACCCACAAAATGAAAATAAATAGGCACGTAATATTGGGCAGCACTTTTGGTGGTAAATCCACGACCGTTTTGGGCGTAATCAAGCAGTTGCTGTTTTACCTCATCGGTAAGGGTGGTGCCGCAATGGCCGTTGGTTTGTGCCGTAAGTTGGTTGGTAGCCAGCAACAGCAAGCAGAAAATGTATGTAAAAATCTTATTCATTGGCTGTAAGGTGTTTTGTGTATAGACACTTTACAAAGAAATAACGTTTGGGTGTAGTTAAAAAAATACGTTTACGCTAAAAATTGAGGAGATGTGCCAATGCCCGTCAAAATACGTAGTTTTGCGGCACTGTGGCACAAAACCTTTTGCCGATAAGCGCCGTTGTACTGGCCAATAATGAAGAAACCAACATTGCCCGTTGTCTCGAATCGTTGCAATGGATAGATGAGGTATTGGTGTTGGATTCAGGCAGTACCGACCGCACCCCGCAGGTAGCTCAAAGCTATCATAATACAAAATTTATTAAAGTTGAATGGCAGGGCTATGCTGCTACCAAGCAACTGGGGGTAGGCAAAGCCAAACACGATGTGATTTTTTGGGTGGATGCCGATGAAGAAATAAGTGCCGAATTGCGCAAAGAGGTTGAAACCAAATGGGAGCAGCTAAACGCAGGCTGGGCTGCTAAGCCTGTATATACTATGCCCCGCAAAACCTTTTTTATGGGTGAATGGATACGTTATTGCGGCTGGTATCCCGATAGGCAGAAACGATTGTTTAACCGCAAGTATGCACGCTTCAATACTTCAGCCGTTCACGAAGATGTGGAGCTGACGGCAGGTGGCGTTGTTGCTGCATTAAAGTGCGACATACTGCATTATTCGTTTCAAAGCATCGATAAATACTTTTTAAAAATGAACACCTATGGAAAACTGGGTGCGGATGAGCTTAAACGAAAGGGCAAAAAAGTCGCGTTTATAAAATTGGTATTCAATCCGTTATGGTCATTTTTTCAGTCGTTTTTTATGCGCTTGGGCATCCTTCAGGGTAAAACAGGCTTTATAATCAGTTGCGGCAATGCCTACAGTAAGTTTATAAAGTATGTGCATTTTTATTATTTGAAGTAAGCCGCTACCGTTTAAATTCGCATCCTCAAAATCAATACAACAATGAACGACACAATTTTGGTAATAGGCTCAGCAGGCCAATTGGGAACTGAACTGGTAGAAGCACTGCGCGCATTGCACGGCGGCAGTAACGTGGTAGCCAGTGACGTGAAGCCCGCTGCTGATGTGAATGCAGTACTTACCCAAACAGGCCCCTACGAGGTGCTGGATGTGCTGGATAAACCCCGCCTTGCCGAATTGTTTACCAAATACAAACCCAAACAAGTGTACCACTTGGCAGCATTACTTTCGGCTACGGCTGAAAAGCACCCCAAGTTTGCATGGGAACTGAACATGGATGGCTTGTTTAATGTGTTAGACGCTGCTATTGAATACAAAACGGGTAAAATATACTGGCCCAGCAGTATTGCCGTTTTTGGCCCAAATACTCCTGCTGTAAATACCCCGCAACATTGCGTGATGGATCCTAATACTATTTACGGTATCAGCAAGCAGGCAGGCGAGCGTTATTGCGAGTATTATTTTAAAAAATACGGTGTGGATGTGCGCAGCATACGCTACCCCGGTTTAATAGGCTATAAATCAGCCCCCGGTGGCGGCACTACGGATTATGCCGTTGATATTTACCACGAGGCGTTGAAACACAATAAATTTTCGTGCTTCTTGCCACAAGATTCAACATTGCCCATGTTGTATATGCCTGATGCGCTGAATGCCACTATCAGCCTGATGGAAGCCCCTGCGGATAAACTTACCATACGCAGCAGCTACAATGTGGCAGGTATGAGCTTTAACCCTGAAGAAATTGCAGCCAGCATTGCTAAGGTAATGCCCGGTTTTACGATGAGTTATGATATTGACCAAGTACGCAAGGCAATAGCTGCCAGTTGGCCCGATAGTATTGATGATAGTGTAGCGCGCGCTGATTGGGGCTGGCAACCTAAGTACGACCTTGATGCTATGACCAAAGATATGCTTGAGAATTTGAAGCGTATGATGGCCAATAGCTAATCCATACTGAATTTACTATAAATTTATATTGTGGCTCGACGTTAAACGTAGAGCCATTTTTATTTCTTATCTCTGTTCTACTTCGTACAATGAGAATATTTTTACTAATAGTTGTTATACCATTATTTGGAATTGTAAGAGGGCAAGACTCGTTGCTTAGGTTAAAACACAACTGGGTGCAGAATTATATGAATGAAATTGTGTTCTGTTACCAAGAGTATGATATCGATAACCATAAATCCTTTCGCGTGCCTCCCGACTCAATATGTTCGCTTTTGCTTCAAGATAGTCTTAAAAGTAAATACATCAATATCAGCGATAACATTGCTCTTTTTAATAATGTTATTGAATTGGAAATCACAGGTAAAGGGGTGTTAAGAATGTCTAATCACATTGGTTTTTTAACCAAACTTAGATGTTTGGAAATCGAAGGTTCAATAGATGATTTGTCAATTCCTGATAGTCTTAAATTTTGTGAAAACTTGGAGATCATAGACCTTTCTGGAGAAAGAAACACAATTACTAAAATACCAGAAGGGGTATTGGGATTAAAGAAGTTAAAATTTTTAACAATTAATATGGAAGGGATTACTGATAAAAAATTAATAAATGATATTACTAGGCTGGCTAAATCACCAAGTATAACAGCTATAATTCTCAATAACAGCGATTTAAAAAAATCGGATAGAAGGAAACTGATAGCAACAAGAAAGATTGCTTTTTTGGATTAGCTATCGCCGGACATAAAGCCTGCCTTCATTGCAAAAATTCGTTCCGAATGGTTTAAAACCATTCGGAACGTTACCTGCAAAAGGCCTGAATTTTATATTCAGACTATACCTCCTTAGGCGCATCCAACCGCTCAATTATTGCATTTAATTGCGCCGTTGCCGCCTCATTGTTCGAGCGGATTTCAGTGCGTATGCGGTTCACATCGTCTTGCATCCGCATTTTAAACTGCACCAATTCATCGCCTGTTGTCTTGCTTTGTTTTTCAAGCTCAGTAACCAAGCGGCTGTTAAACTCTTCTGATTGGCGAAACATAGCGTTTCTTTGTTTGCGTAGCCTGTTATTCATCAGCAACACCAAGCCTAAACTTAGCAATAGTGCCAATGCCATTGCCCCCCAAATAAAAGTTTGTTGCTTGCTTGCATTGGCATTTAGTTCTCCAATTTTTTTATCGGTTTCGGCTTTTATTTCTTCTACTGAAAAACGGGTTTTTTTTAGTGAGTCCGATGTTAAACTGATTTTAAAATTTGCCGAATTCAAAATTTCTTCCACCTGTTGCATCTTGCTGTCAAGTTCGTCCACTTTATCAAGCTTGCCGCCAAGTTCTTTTTTCAACGTAAGTGCAGTGCCCACAGCGTTGTTCACCTTTGTATCCACCTCTTTCATCTTCACATCATAATCTGTTTTAAAAACATAAGGCGGCGGTTTCTTTTGCTGCTGTTGCTGTACCTGTTGGTCTTGTTGCTTATTAGGAAGCGTATTGGTTTTTTGGCCATACGCAGTTTGAACGACGGAAAACGTAGCCCAAAGAAAAAGGAGTAAAAAGTTTTTCATAACGGTAGTTCGGTTTAGTGGTTAGTTAAATAGTAGTAGTAAAGTTACAAAATATTAGTCGCAGTAGCAGTATTATTATTTTATAATCAATCTGTTACAAATTAAACCGACACAATCAGAGGCTTACTAAAGGGGGGGCTAAGTATAATATAGTCGCCAAGCCTAATATGAGTTTTTGAAATGTGTAAAAAAGTCTATTTTTGCAATTCTTTAAAAAATAACATGGCTAAGAAAGCGCAAGCAAAGTTTGGTAAAGAAACCTACGTGAAGTGGTACGATGAGATGCTGTTGATGCGCCGTTTTGAAGAGAAATCGGCACAGCTATACGGACAGCAAAAGATTAAAGGTTTTTGCCACTTATACATAGGGCAGGAAGCTGTGGTGGCCGGTACTATGAGTGCCGTTACCAAAGACGATAAAATTATTACTGCATACCGCGACCACGCCCACGCGTTGGGTTGCGGCATTAGTGCCAATGCTATAATGGCCGAACTATACGGAAAGATAGATGGTTGCAGCAAGGGCAAGGGCGGCAGTATGCACATGTTTAGCAAAGAGCACAACTTTTTTGGCGGTCACGGTATTGTGGGCGGCCAAATACCTTTGGGTGCAGGTATTGCCTTTGCTGAGCAATACAACGGCACTAAAAACGTGTGTGTGTGTTTTATGGGCGATGGTGCTGTGCGTCAAGGAGCATTAAACGAAGCATTTAACATGGCTATGTTGTGGAAGTTGCCTGTGATATTTGTGTGTGAAAACAACGGATATGCTATGGGTACCTCAGTACAACGTACTACCAATATGCTGGATATACACAAAATAGGCGATGCGTTTGAGATGCCGAATGCTGCTGTTGACGGGATGACCGTTGAAGCTGTGCACGAGGCAATGGACGAAGCTGTGCAACGCGCACGCAAAGGCGACGGCCCTACATTTTTAGAAATACGTACCTACCGCTACCGTGGTCATAGTATGAGCGACCCCGCTAAATACCGCACCAAAGAAGAAGTAGAAGACTATAAAAACCAAGACCCGATTGAGAAAGTAAAAGCCACAATACTGTCAAATAAATGGCTGAACGAAAAACAATTGGAAGAACTTGAAGAAAAAATTGAGAAAATTGTGAACGATAGCGTTGAGTTTGCTGAAAACTCACCCTATCCTGATGCTTCTGAAATATACAGCGATGTGTACCAAGAGGCAAACTATCCTTTTATAATGGACTAACCCCAAACCGTAGAGAAACAACACAATGAGCGAAATAAAAGAAACTATTGATGAACAACTGGGCGGCGGCGTAAGCAAGGTTGAACAGTTTTACCAAAAAAATAAACGTGCCGTGCAAATTGGAGCCGGTGTGTTGGTGCTGGCTATTGTCGGTTTTTTTGGTCTTACCTATATGAATGATACTAAAGAGGCCGAAGCCAACTCGAGGCTTTGGATGATGGAGTATTATTTTTCAAAAGACTCTTTTGATTTGGTATTGAATGGCAACCCAAAAGCTGAAGAGCCTATTGGAGCTATTGAATTTGTAGAAGAGTACAGCGGTACAAAAGCTGCACAAAAAGCAGCATTGATGGCCGGCAAAGCCTATATGGTTAAAGGTGATTATACCACAGCCCTTACTTACCTTGAAAAATTTAAATTAGATGATGAGCTAATTCGCCCGATGGTTATCGGTCTTGTTGGCGATTGCCAAAGCGAATTGGGTAATATGGATGAAGCAGAAAGCAGCTACCAAAAAGCGGCCAACTTTTCTGCCAACCCATATTCAACCCCTGTGATGCTGAAAAAACTGGGACTGGTACAAGAAAACCTTGGTAAACACAAAGAGGCAGCAGCTACTTACACCCGCATTAAGAAAGAGTTTAACGAAAGCGAAACCGCCCGCGATATTGAAAAATACATTGCACGTGCCAGTGCAAAAGCAGGCGTTAACAGCTTTGATTTTTAAGACATACGATGGCTACCAGCCTCAAAAATTTATCGGCTATTGATGCCGCACAACTGCCCAACGGAATCAAATACCGCGTGGGCATTGTTGTTTCTAAATGGAACGAAGAAGTTACGGGTGCCTTGCTGAAAGGTGCGGTTGAATGCCTTACCGAAAACGGTGTAAAGGCCAAAAACATTACTACGGTATATGTGCCCGGTACTTTTGAGTTGGCCTTGGGCGCACAACTACTGGCAAAAAAAGAAGGCATTGATGCCGTTATTACTATCGGTTGTGTGATACAGGGCGAAACCCGCCACTTTGATTTTATTTGCGATGCAGCCGCCAACGGCATTATGAACGTGGGACTAAACCATAATAAACCTGTAATTTTTGGAGTATTAACTACTGATAACCAACAACAGGCATTAGACCGTTCAGGAGGTAAGCATGGCAATAAAGGAGTTGAAGCTGCTGCTACTGCCTTGCAAATGATTGCCTTGCAAAAAAATGCGTAAGCAGGGTAGCCATACAACCCCCACAAAGTTTCTTACCTCTTTTAAGTATGCCTTTTCGGGCATTGCCAAAGTACTCTCATCAGAGTTTAATTTCCGCTTTCATTCGTTTGCGGCCATCGCAGTTATAATAGCAGGCTTTGTTTTTGATATTACCCGCACCGAGTGGTTGTTTATAATCCTTGCCATCGGCATTGTATTAGTGGCCGAAGCAATAAACAGTGCCATTGAAAAACTGGTAGATTTAGTTTCGCCCCAACAAAACCCAAAGGCAGGCTGGGTAAAAGATGTTGCCGCCGGAGCTGTTTTAATAGCCGCTATAACTGCCGCAGTTATCGGCGTATTAGTCTTTTTTCCCTATTTGGTTTAATAGCAATAACGGATAAAACCCGTTGTAATGCAGAATATAAAATCCTGCTCCATTAAGTCGTGTAGGATGGTCTCAAAAGTTAAAACTACATTTCTTTCGCGTTTTGTTGAACTGAAAATGCTTGCTGCTTATTTTGCCACAAAGTCAATAAGTTCGTAATACAAATGCTTTGCGTCTTCGTGCCTTTGTGGCAGCATGAGTATGTTCATTCGCCGTTTAGGTGAAAATAGACTTTTGCAACACCCTCTCTAAAAAATGTAGGCTTAATACGCGCCGAGAGCATCCCCAAAATACGACTAAACGCCAAAAACACCCTCGTAGAAATGTTGATTTGCAATTTTTGCAACTACTTATTGAGTTCTTATCGCGTACCCGCAAAAAACACTAAAACAAAATACACAGCTTGCAGTAAGCCTTTTAAATAAGGGGTTGGTAAGAGTCAACTTTGCTTCATCAAAAAAACAAATACCATGAAAGCAAAAAACCTTTTTACCCTGATAGCATTTGCAGTAGCAGTTTTTACTGCCAACACCACCTTCGCTCAAAAACCCGTAATAGCGGTACTAAACTTTGAAGCCCTTAATGTAACCTACAGCTCTGATGATTGCGGAAACCTGTTTAGGCTTGAAGTTGAAAAAACCGACCAGTTTGAGGTGATTAACCGCCAAGATTTGAAAGGCATTCTTTCAGCCCAACGCTTAAAATTAGATACTTGCTTCGGCAAAAGCTGCATTATGCAGGCAGCACATTATTTAAACGCATCTAAAGCCCTTAGCGGCAGTATTGAGAATTACGGCAAGCATATCATAGTAATTATGCGATTGTTTAACGTAAAGGATAATACACTCGAAAAATCGCAGGTATTGGAGTTTCAAAACATCCCCGAAGAATTACCCAATATGATACACATGAGCGTGCGCAAGTTTTGGGGCTTATCGTACAATGAACTTACCTATCGAACCTTATCAAAAGAAGAGGCTTATGAAAGCGAAGTGAACAACCCCGGTGTAACCAAACTGGTACTTAGCGGCCCACGCACAGGGATTACATACTTAGGAGGCCCCACAGCAAGAAGGCTAAGTGCCCCTACCAACCAAGGCGGTTATAATGCCAACCCTTTTATGACCATGTTCGGGTATCAAAAAGAATTTCAATACCTAAACTCGGGTAACTTTCAGGCATTGTTTGAATTAATTCCGGCTATTAACGGGTTAGACCAAGGGATGTTTAGCCCCTCTATGACTTTTTTGCACGGTTTCCGCAGCAATAAAAGCGGTTGGGAGTTTGCCTTTGGTCCAACCATCAGCCTTATACCCAAAGCCGAAGGTTTTTATTACGAAAATAAGTGGGTACGCGTGCAGGATTGGGACAAAAGAGACAGTAACGGCAAACTGCTACCCATCCCTGTAGAAACCGAAAAACAACTGGATGCACGTGGTAAACTCGAGTTTAGCTCAGGTTTTGTGTTTGCCGTAGGTAAATCATTTAAATCGGGCAGGGTTAATATCCCTGTAAACATCTATGTAGTTCCCGCTCGCGATAACTGGCGTGCAGGTATTACCTTCGGTTTCAATGCCAAAAGAACAGATTATTCAAAGTAAAAATATACGCCCCCTTTTTTGATATATTTCGGAAAAGGGGGCTTTAACCACCAACAGTTATGAAAAACAATATACTTATTACATCGGTTGCTGTTTTAATACTGTCAAGCAGTTGCAGCAGCAAGAGGTTTGGCCGCATACCCAAAGTAAAAGCACAGCCAAAAAAAGAACAAACGGCTAAACGCAAAACTGCCAAAAAACAAATAACCTTATTCGTAAAAACAACCTTACCTATAATACAACCTAAGCAAATAATAAATGCCCCTACCGTTGCTTTGCCTCAAATACCCGCAATTAAAAAACAGGCCGAACAACCTGTCTCATCAGCAAAAAAAACAACAACACAAAACTCAAAAATCAAAGCAAAATCAATTAATAATACAAAAGAAAATCAAACTCAAAACAGCAGTTCATTTTTTGAAGATTTTTGGGATACCGGCTTGGGTGAGTTCGTATTGTACATAGTCGTTTTTATTGTTATAATTCTTATTTACATTTTTGTAGAGTGGCTTATTTCAATCGGGTTGGCTTGGTTGGTATTTATTCTGGGCTTGGCACTGCTTATCTATATCCTTTACTTATTAAATGAGTTGCTAAACGATGTGCTTGATTTTCTTTTCAGGCGGTGATTGACGCAATTGCAGATTATCACACTTTACCTTCAAATAAAAAGCCCGATTCTTCGTTACCTTTGCAACAAACGAGTAAACTATGAGTAACGCAAAAATACTTTGGGCCGATGATGAAATAGATGTGCTGAAGCCCCACATCTTGTTCCTGAAAAGCAAAGGCTACGACGTAGTTACCGTTACCAATGGTATTGATGCCATTGAAGAAACTCAAAAGCAACACTTTGACGTAATTTTTCTTGATGAAAATATGCCCGGTATAAGTGGCCTTGAAGCCCTTAGCCGCATAAAAGCCGATTTCCCGCTAATTCCGGTGGTAATGATTACCAAAAGCGAAGAAGAACACATAATGGAGGATGCCATCGGCAGTAAAATTGCCGATTACCTGATAAAACCCGTTAACCCCAACCAAATACTGCTTTCGCTTAAAAAGCTGATTGACAACAAACGTTTGGTAAGCGAAAAAACGGCAATGGGCTACCAGCAGGAGTTTAGGGCTATCAGTATGGCGTTTATGGATCGTATGGATTTTGAGGAGTGGAAGAATATATACCGCAAGTTGGTGTATTGGGACTTGGAACTGAGCCAAACGGGCGAAGAGGGGATGCAAGAGGTGCTTGAAACCCAACGGACGGATGCTAATCACAACTTCTCGCGCTTTATAAAAGATAACTACTTAAAGTTTCTGAAAAGCGACGATGACAGCAAGCCTGTGATGAGCAACACTTTATTGCGCAAAAAGGTATTGCCGTTGCTTGACGGCAGCGACGAGCCTGTTTTCTTTTTATTGATTGATAACCTGCGCTACGACCAATGGAAGGTGATACAGCCCATTATTGCCGAAATGTTCAGGGTGGAGGATGAAGACCTGTACATGGCTATCTTACCAACTACCACACAATATGCACGCAATTCAATCTTCTCAGGGTTATTGCCCAGCGATATGGAAAAGCGTTTCCCCAAATTGTGGAGTAATGACGAGGATGAGGGCGGTAAAAACCTGCACGAACTTGAATTTTTGAACGATTATTTGCAACGCCTGCGCCGTAACATAAAAACCAGCTACACAAAAGTTACCAACCTTGAGGGGGGTAAAGACATGGCTGAAAACATCATGAATATGATGAGCAACCGGTTAAACGTAATAGTTTACAACTTTGTCGATGCCCTTAGCCACGCCCGAACCGATGTGAGCCTGATGCGCGAACTTAGCGAGGACGAAGCGGCCTACCGTTCGGTTACCAAATCGTGGTTTGAGCATTCTCCGCTTTGGGAAGCATTGAAAAAAATTGCCGAGAAAAAGATAAAACTGGTAATAACTACCGACCACGGCAGTGTGCGCGTAAAAGACCCCGTGAAAATTATAGGCGACCGCAATACCAATACCAACCTGCGCTACAAACAAGGTAAAAACCTTAATTACGATAAAGGTGATGCTTTTGAGGTGCGCAACCCCGCCGATGCTTTTTTACCAAAGTTGCACGTTAGCTCAACATTTGCCTTTGCTGATAATTACAGCTTTTTTGCCTACCCAAATAACTACAATTACTACGTAAATTATTACAAAGGCACGTTTCAGCACGGCGGTATAAGCCTTGAAGAAATGATGTGCCCTGTGATTACGCTAACGCCGAGGTAGTACACAATATATCGTCATTGCGAGGTCTCCCGAAGCAATCTTTTTGAGCCGAAGCAAATGGGTGGGAGCAAGTTATTCCCGCGCAGGCGGGAATCTCACTTTTCAACCTCCTGTAAATCTCCTGTCCCACGCGCAACTTTGACAAGCTCAGTATTTCTACCCGCAAAGGGGGACTAAGGGAGATGTACCTGCCCTGCCATTCCGAGCGATAGCGAAGAACCTTATTGCAAATGTGTTAAAGATGGATAAAATGCTTCATATCGTTCAGCATGACAGCCTCAATGCTCAGGGGCAATCGTGTGGCCACAGCACACAGCTTGTCGAAGGGCAGAAGGGTAGGGAAAGGTAAAACAGACTTTATGCCTGTCGGTATGATGGCTTTAATCAGTTATGACGAGATGTAATATTAATCGTCAGCCTCTAAATCCGAAAATCTATAAATAGGGTCAATGGGGTCGCCCGGTTTGATATGAATTAGGCTTTTTAGCAAACCATCCCCAAGGTCATATACCCACCCGTGCAAATGCGGGCCTTCGCCGTTTAGCCATGCTTGCTGCACAATAGAGGTTTTTGACACGTTATGGGTTTGCTCAATCACATTTAAGTCAACCAATTTATTCACCCTTCTTTCATCGTTGGGTACACTGTCAATCTCATCGCGGTGCAAACGGTACACATCTTTTATGTTGCGTATCCATTTATTTATCAATCCGTGATGTTTGTTCGAAAGGGCTGCTTTAACGCCCCCACAACCATAGTGACCGCAAACAATCACGTGTTTCACTTTTAGCTCTTCAATAGCAAATTGCAACCCGCTCATTAAATTCATATCCGTATTCACCACCATATTGGCAATATTGCGGTGCACAAATATTTGTCCTGAAGCAGTGTTGGTAATCTCATTGGCAGGCACACGGCTATCCGAACATCCAATCCAAAAAAAATCGGGTTGCTGGCCTGATTTCAGCGTGTTAAAAAAGTTCGGGTCATCGTGCAGTTTATCTTCTGCCCACGCCTTGTTTTGTAAAAATATCTTATCAATTATATCCATTTAGTTTTCAGTGTTTTGTTTGTTAAATTTTCTGCGCAATGTGTTGTTCCTCTTGCACAGGCGTGCCGCGCCCTACGGTAGTATTTTTGGTATTTTTGTTCCCCTTTTCCTGTTCGCGGCACATTTTCAGGTACGATGCCTTCTCCTCTACGTAACTCAAACTGCCCACTACCTCAAGACCAATACCTTTTGCCACCGCCGTGCAGCTAAAATCCTCAATCAACTCAATAATATCAGGGTCAATAAAGTTAGCCCTCGAAGTATCTATCAGTAAATTACTGTTGTTAGGTACCTTTGCCAAAATGTCCTTTACGTTCTTAATGTTCAAAAAATACACATCCTTTCTAAAACGCAGCAGGTAGTTGTTGTTATGACGGGTAAAAACCACCGCTTTCTGCATATTGGTGCGTATTGTAAACAGCATACCCACGCCTATACCAATCAAAATTCCTACTAATAAGTCGGTGAAAAGTATGGCCGCTATGGTTACAAAAAACGGAACGTATTGCATATACCCTTTTTGAGTAACACTTTTTATCACTGTGGGTGATGTGAGCTTGTATCCCACAAAAAACAACACACCCGCCAATGCCGAAAGGGGTATCATATTTAACCAAGGAGCAAAAAACAAAACACTTATCAATAATAGTGCGCCATGAAAAATTGCTGAGAAGCGGGTTTTTCCACCTGCATTCACATTGGCCGAACTACGCACAATAACTGCGGTAATGGGCAAGCCGCCCAAAAATGCCGATACAGTATTACCCACTCCTTGGGCAACCAACTCACGGTCTTTAGAGGTTATTTTTTTATCAGGGTCTATTTTATCAACTGCTTCAACGCTCAGCAACGATTCTAAACTGGCTACCAATGCAATAGTTATGGCAACTTTCCATACAGCAAAATTGCCCAGCCCTGAAAAATCAGGAAAACTAAGGCTGCTGAAAAATCCGCCAATACCTGCGCTTTTAGGAATATTGGCCAAGTGGTTACCGTCAAGCACAAAACCATCACCCATACCCGTAAACACAAGGTTGTTTATCATCACCCCTGACAAAACAGCGATTAATGCACCCGGTACCAGTTGAAAAAAGAGTAATTTTTTAAGCGGTTTTAATTCCCATACAATCAGTATAGCCACTGTTACTGCGGTAATAATTATAGCCGCGGGACGATAGGTACGTATGGCAAACCAAATGGTGCTGAAGGTGTTGGTACCATCAGGTTGCTCAAAGCTCTCATCCCCCTCATAATCGGCATCATAGCCTAATGCGTGCGGAATTTGTTTTAGTATCAGGATAACACCAATGGCTGCCAGCATACCCTTAATTACAGGCGACGGAACATAATTACCAATAGCCCCTGTTTTTAGCAACCCGAAAAGTATTTGCAAAACGCCTGCTATGGCAACTGCCACTAAAAAAACTTCATACGTTTTAAGTTCGGCTAAAGAGGCAAGTACAATTGAAGTAAGACCTGCTGCCGGGCCACTAACACTAAGATTTGAATGACTAAGAGAGCCTACTACTATACCCCCGACAATGCCCGCAATAATGCCAGACATAAGCGGGGCACCTGATGCAAGGGCAATACCCAAACACAAAGGGAGTGCGACTAAAAACACTACCAAACCCGCAGGTATATCATATCGCAGGTTCTTTTTCCAATCATTCATCGTATCCATCTGCTGTATAAAACGTGATTACCGCAAGGTACAACTATTATGCCTAAACCGCATATACAGCCGCCATTTGTTACGAAGCAATGAAGGTTAAAGAAGAGTTTTTGATTTTTGTGACAGAAGGAAAAAGAGCTTATTCCTTCTCAAATTTCATTTCGTGTATCAGGTTTTTGCCGCTTATTTCTTTCACATAAACGGTAACACGGTAGTTGCCCGAAGCCGATTTGTAACTGCCGATGGCAAAACTGTTGCTGCCATAAGACTTGGCACGGTGGGTAATATCAAACTTGGTGCAGGCGTGCTGGGTAAAAAAGTTTTTAAGTACCATTTCAGCTTGGGTTTTGCTGTACACACCTTCGCTGTTATCAATGTTTAATTCAACACTCGAGTTAAAGTATCCCGCCACATCTTTTGCATTGTTTCCGCGTATTGCTGTAGCCACACTGTCAAAAATGTCAGTTTGGTAGGTAAACGCCGATAAAACGGTTACCAAAACCACCACTGAAATCTTTGCTATGTTTTGTTGTATCCTATTCATAACTTTATTGTTATAAAACCAAAAGTGTGCCAACTATTAAAAGTTATTGATTTACAACAAGTTAACCAAATAACTACACTGTGCCTATGAACAAAATTACAGTTTTAAGCGAGAAAAACTCAATAATACAGCAGTTTCTTACACAGATAAGAGACAAAAATGTACAGCAAGATCGCATGCGGTTTAACCGCAATATGGAACGGGTAGGTGAAATTATGGCCTACGAAGTGAGCAAATGGTTAGAATATAAAGAGGTTGAAACAGTTACCCCTTTGGCAGTAACGCATACCAAGGTACTGGCATACTCTCCCGTTATAGCCAGCGTACTAAGGGCTGCGCTGCCTGTGCAGCAAGGCTTGGCAAACTTTTTTGACGAGGCTGACAGGGCTTATATATCAGCGTATAGAAAATACATTGATGAAAGTTCTTTTGAGGTGGTGGTTGAGTACGTTGCCACCCCGCCGCTTGATGACAGGGTTCTTATTTTTGCCGACCCTATGTTGGCTACGGGCAAATCGATTGCGTTTACTTTGAATGCGTTGATGAGCAGGGGCAAACCAAAACAAATACATATTGTGGTTGTTGTTGCAAGCAGGCAAGGACTTGCTTTTTTAAGTGAGCAATTTCCCGATGCAATTTTTTGGGTAGGGGCAGTGGATGATGAGTTAAATTCGCACGGATATATTGTACCCGGGCTTGGTGATGCAGGCGACCTTGCTTTTGGCCCAAAATTGTAATGGAACTGAAATACAAACACATTTTTTTTGACCTTGACCACACCTTGTGGGATTTTGAGAAGAATTCACAAGAAACACTGGAGCATTTATACCATCATTATGGTTTAAAGAATTTTGGAGTGCAGCACCCTGATGACTTTATAGTGGTGTACGAAAAAATAAACCATGCTATGTGGGCACAGTATGGCAGAGGAGAAATAGACAAAGCCACCCTGCGCGAAAAACGGTTTACCGATAGTTTTGCCGCTCTTGGAGTTGATGAAGCTCACATGCCCCAAGGCATCTGGCAGTTATACCTTGATATTTGCCCTACAAAAACCAACGTTTTCCCCCACGCGTTAGAAGTATTAGAGTATCTGTATAACAAATACACGCTTTCAATCATTACCAACGGGTTTGAAGAAACACAACACCGCAAACTAAGCCATAGCGGTATTGCTCCTTTCATCAGCCACGTATTAACTTCAGAATCAATTGGCTTTGCTAAGCCCGACCCACGAATTTTTGAGCATTTGCTAAATACACATGGGGCGAATAGCCACGAAGCAATAATGGTTGGAGATAATATTGAAACTGATATTGGCGGTGCCAAAGCAGCAGGGGTTGACCACATTTTCTTTAATCCTGAAAAAATACCTCACAGCCATGTGGTGCAAACTGAAATCCATAGTTTGCTTCAACTAAAAGAACTCTTATAAGCATGAAACTGGTAGGCCCTGTACTGTACAGAATAATTTTGGTGCTGTTTGGGCTGTATGTGGTTCTTGGTGCATTTACGCAATGCGCCAGCTTTACAGTATCTGAAAAAAAATTGAAAAAGGAGTTTAAAGGTTCGGAACTTCAACCTCAATTATTAACCTACGAAGCACACGGACGTACTATCGGGTATGCCCAAATTGGCGATGTAAACAAACCTATGATTGTGTTTGTGCACGGCTCACCCGGTAGCTGGAGTGCTTACATGGATTATTTTAAAGATACTGCCTTAACCAATTACGCTTGTTTGGTTTCGGTTGACCGGCCGGGTTACGGCAACAGCGGCGCGGGTGATGCAGAACCATCAATGCAGGCACAAGCGGCAATGATAGCCCCTATACTTGCCACTAGCAAAGCGGCGCAAAAGCCTGTATTAGTGGGGCACTCACTTGGCGGCCCTATTATTGCACGCATGGCAATGGATTTTCCTGATGCTATGAGTGCACTGGTTTTTTTAGCCCCATCTATCGACCCTGCGATGGAGAAACGGGAGTATTACCGATATTTCTTAAAATTAGGGGTGATACAAGCCATTATGCCCCCTGAAATGGTGGCCAGTAATCTTGAACTAATGCCTTTAAAGGGTGAGTTAGACAAGATGATGCCTTTGTGGCGAAACATTCGCGTATCCTGTACCATTATGCATGGCAAAAAGGATATGCTGGTGCCCTACGGCAACGTACCCTTTTATGAAAAAATGCTTACCAATGCCTCAAAAAAAGAAGTAGTTACGTTTGAAAACGAAAACCACTTTATCCCTTGGTCACAATACGATTCGGTTAAACGCAAGTTGTTAGAGTATGTGAAATAGCTTCCGTCTTGAGCCTGTCGAAAGACCCCTACCCGTCATCCCGTGCAGGCGGGAATAACATATTTCGACCTCCCCTAGCCCCTCCTAAAACAGGAGGGACTGAGGGAGGTTTGATTTACCCCCTACCCGATTATCAATTAACCCGACGTTCACAAAGTCATCTTCCCTACAGGGGAAGGATACTGCCAGTAAAACAATTATTAGGACGGGGTAAATGGCCTTGCGCGTGGCTTCCCTCCTTAAGCAAGGAGGGACTGAGGGAGGTTTGATTTACCCCTACCCAATTATCACTTAACCCGACGTTCCCAAAGTCGTCTTCCTCTAAAGGAGAATGATATAAACTTATATAAATACCTGTAAAAATCTTTATTACAATACTTTATACTGTGTTTTTTTATTGATTTTAAAATGTAGGTACAACATAGGTGCAGCACCTTAGTTGTTTTGATAAAGGGGTTTTAACTCCAAAGAGACGGCCACGGTGAGAGCCATTTGCTCCTTTGGGTCGGGTTCGACCACATAACGAAGGTAACAATTACTTCTTAAAATGGTGGCCGTACCGTTGGAACTTTCAGAGGTAGTTAAGATGTAGGCAAGCTGCTTGGTAAAGATTTCGTTGCGGAGGTTGTTGGTGAAGTTGATATAAAGAGGGGTTTCATTTAGAGTTTCGTCCACAAGACAGATTAAATACACCCCACCCTGATTAGGTAACGTGGTGATGTCGATTGTGTAGTATTGGTGCGCAGTGCTATTAAGAAAGGATTTCGCACGTTCTTGTAAGTCATTCCATCGGTTAGTTAGTTGCTTCATAAGACTGGTAAATTTACATTTAAATATAGCCGCACCAATTTTGGTGCGGCTATGGTGTAAAACACTGTGCATCCCTTCAGAGTGGGACTATTTATAAACAGGAGTAGTAGCTATTTCAGAATAACTATTCGGTGTGCTTGGTTTACCTCACCGTCTGACGTTTTAATGATTAGCAGGTATGTGCCTGCTGCCAGTGCATCGGTGGTGATTTCAAACTGCGGTTGGTTTGCGCCTCTAACAGTCTCATTAATAAGGGAGCGTCCCATTAAATCAATTACCGCAAAGCTATATTCTTTATCATCGTCAGCCGAAGTGCTAACAAACAAACGGTTTTGCGTAGGGTTTGGATAGACGGAAACCGTTATTTCTTTTTCCTCTGCTGTTTCGGCTGGTGATTCAGATGTCGCCTCTTCTGCCATTTTATTAGCAGCTTTATGAGCTTGGTAGCCGTTTTCACCGTCTTTACAATAGTCGGTCAATTCCTGTTCGGTGGTTTCGTAGTTTTTACCGAAAGGTGAATATCCGCTGACGTTTTTCAGGCGGATGTCACGGCCAATGCTGGTGTTGCTGCTGATGCCCGTGATGTTTCCGGTAGCCTGCAATACGGCATCAAACCCCGATTGCACACTAATAGTGCCGCTAAGGTCGATATTTTTTGCATTGATGATTAAGGTATTGCCGTTGGTTTCAAATACAAACGGGTCGGTGGGTTCAATCACTTCGTTGGTCAATGACAGATTATCTACTTTCCTGCGTTTTACATCTGACGAGTCGGGCGCATCGGTAATCCAGTTAATTTCATTTGCAGGGTCGAACAACAGATAGGTGAAGGTTTGGAAATTATTGTTCTGCAACCCGTTCGACCCCAACTGGTCAAAATACATATCGGCTGCCACTTTCATTTTGATTTTTTTGATTTTGAACGAGGCTTGGGTTTCATCCACGCATTCTTTCAGTTCACCCACATTTACGGTTGTGTCGCCCTCAAACACCGTCAATGATGTTTTTCTCACTCCAAATGCTTCGTAGCTATTCTTGAAATCCATCTTGAAGAAATGGTCGCCAATGTCTTCGATATTTTTCCACGGGGTTTCATAAAACAACTGGTAGGATGTTGTGGCTGGCACAGGAATAACGTCCCGTAGGTAAAAGTTTTCGTTGTCTTCGGTCAGGTGCAGCGTAAAGCAGTTGTCACCGTTGGGGATGGTGTTTTCCAACTCAACGGAAAATGACACGTAAAGTTTGGTTTTATCCATGTCAAAATCGAGGGCTTTGTTGAGTTTGTATTTCAACGGCTCGGCAACATTCAAAAACAGTTTGTTATGATGCTCAACGGTATTTACTTCGTTGGTACGGATATTTATTACCTTGATGCTGCCTGTAACCACGGTATCGACTAACACCGTGTCAAGGGATACCAATGTGCGGGTTGGAAACTGGTCGCGCAGCCCTTTTACTGCTGGCTTACGCAATAGGGCGTATAAGCCCACGGCATTATTGTAGGCAGGGTAATTATATGCAGTTAATTGCTGCGGGTATTTGTATGAGCCGGGTGTTAAAAAATTCGATACATTCACAAAACCTGAGTCAGAGATTACCCCAGCAATTTTCATTTCGCTGAAAGTAGCGGTCGGCATGGAGGGGCGTTGCGGTTCTTTGGTAAAATCATCGCCCAAAGCCGCCATTGACAAAAAGTCAAACGCTTTACCTAACTGACCTTTGGTAGCTTTGTTCACCTCTTCTGCCCAACCTGATGCAGTGGTGGTGTCTTTCTTAGTAGGACCGTCGATTTTTACGAGTTGGCGTAAAAAGAAGTCGCCCAATGGTTTAGCAACAAACGCACCCCCTGCGGCACTTACCCCATCTTTTGCGGATTTAAGGATAGTGCGCATGGTCGAATTGAACGGATGGTTATAACTGTTGAGTTGGGTATTGTATAATTCCAGCTCGCGGTCGTATTTCACCAGCAAGCTATCAAACCGTTTGAATAGCAGTGTTCCTCCTTCTGCTCCATTTGCAGCACTATTTACTGCTTCATTAGCAAGAAAGTTTTTATAGTCAGGATTGCCCAATACCGATAAATCCATATCCTGCTGAACAATCCGTCCATATAGATTAATATTTTGATTTTTACGTGCCCAAAAATAAAAATCGATTGTGCTTTCCTTTTCACAAACACAAGGGTCATAACCCAATTGAAAGTCTGATGACCACCACAAGGTATTGTTGTTTTCGTTGTGATTAAACGAGCGAACCTCTATTATGTTACTTGGTTGGTCGAGAGAATAGTCATAATTTAACAAATGCCTGAATATACCTGATTTATCTAACCCCTGAGTATGCTTTAATACCATACTGATGTCTTTATAATTGTTATAATCAGTAAATAAATTAGCAAACACTCTCAGCTTCCCCGTATAACGATTGTATAAAATAATATATGGAGTTCTTGGATTTGCTAACCCATAACTACCCTTCAAAATACGGTTTGTATCAGCTACGTTAACGGGGTCTCCATTAGGAAAATAACCTGTGTTCATCCACATTAGTTCCCATCCGTCTTCCCACCAAATATCTGCATCGTACACCGAGCTACCTCCTCCAAATGGCCTGCTCAAATAATTGTATTCAGAGGCCATAGCTACGCTGAACGGGCTTTTCATTTTGTAATTGCTGCCCGTCATTCCGGGAATAATCCATCCTGCAAGCGGGTTAAGGTCGATGTCATGAAATGCAGTGCCGTTGTCTATACGTGCAAAGTCAAAGCTGTTTAACCACGGGTTGATTTTACCCGGGAAAAAGGGAGAGAGTTCATTGTTTTGCGCACTGTCGTATTTGGTGCGTATCAGGCGTACACAATCTTGCCCGAATGAGCAGATGTATGACACCAAGGCTACTGCTAACAGCAGCCGTTGTTTAATTTTTTTCATAAGGTAATTGGTTCTGTTAATTAGCTATTTTCCTGCCCTTAAATAAAAAGTGCGTTGTTCCAATGTAGTAATCAAGTACCACAACTTTTGTTAGAGGATTTACATTCAGATTTAGATTACCTATCCCCAAATGGCCTGGGTGGTAATTAACAACCTCTTTATTCGATATGTAGGTATAAGCACCATACAATGTGTCCCCCTTGTTCTGAAGGTTTGTAAATACAGGAAGTCCAAATGAACAGCTATCTGAGTATGAAGCATCTCTATATGAGCGAAATGTAATAACTGAACTATCCAATTGTGGGACGCCGTCCCATTTACCCTTAAAAATCCCTATAGTTTCTAATTCACATACAGGAACTATTTCGAAGGTTTTTATCACCGTATCGAAGCCGTCATCACTCGGATAACAATTGGTGTTGGGGGATTTCTCTACAATGAGTTTCACTGTATAAACGCCGTATGGAACAGTAAAAAAATTCCGCTCAAAGGTTTGCTCTGTAATGGTTTCCGCACCCAATGTCCATGTATATTTTGCGCCTTCCAGCGGGCAATGGAAACGGATTTGCATTCGAGGAAATACATCTCCTCCTTCATTGAGGTATAATTTTCCTAATACTCCACTTGAACTGGGTTCTGCCCGCTGCGAGAGAACGATTTCTGCCATTACGGGCTTTTCGCCGTAGCAGGGGTCGTAGTTCTCACATTCAGGGTTTGTCGGGTCTTGGCATTTTTCTTTTTTGCAACTTGTATTGAAAAAAATTAAATAACCTATTAAGACTACTACAAATAAGAATTTTAAACTTTTCATGGCTAATTTACGAATTGAAAGTTTTGTACTGATTTACCAGTAGCGTTATAGTAAACCCTATTGCCAAAGCCTTCTGTCTTTGAACAGAAATACCAACTATTCGCAGCTTCAACTAAAACCACGTAAAATGTATCACCTTTGGCAATAAATTCATGGCTTGCATCTAAAAGACTCAACGAAACATGACCCTTGCCATTTTCAATATAACTATAAAAGCCTGTTAAAATTGAAGGGTCATTTATGGGATAACTTTGCGGTTTCTTAAATATATGTGCAATAAAATAGGATTTATTCACAGTATCCGTAGATACTAAATTTAGAATAATATACCTTTCTTTTGTAAACCTATTGATTATTGCCGTTGTATCTATTGTTGAAACCACTTTTAACTTATACTTTGGTTGCTTTGTCATCCCTATCGTATACATATTTGGCTCTCCACCTCTTGGTGGATAGACCTTATGATTTATGTAATACGGTGCCCAGTTTTCAGTTGTATCAAATATTGCAATAGTGTATGTGCCAATGGTTAACGGAAAAGTTATATCTGTCTTACTTGCTGAGTAATAATCCGTATAAACAGTATCTCCGATAGAGTCTGTTACCAACATTTTTATATGGGTATCAAATTTTACGAAATTTCCAAACTCATCGCGGATGTCATTTATCAAAACCCTGCAATTATAATACGGTTTCGGGGTAGGTTCAGGCTGTATTGTTTCTGGAGAATCTTTTTTACAACTACTTAAACCTAAAATAAACCAAAATACAATCAAAACAAAAAGAAGGAAACGCATTGATTAAGTTATTTATTCAAAGTTATTCTTTTTCTTTTAAAAGACGTTCAACCAAAGCGTTTAGTTCTTCGTTACGCTTTAGCAACTTCTCGGTTTGTTTTTTCAGGTCGGCATTGTCCTTCGCCAACGCATCGAGTTGTTTCTGCTGGTCGATGGTGTAGAGCGTCAATTCTTCTACCTTTTTAACTACGGTAGTTGTAATGTCTGTTACTGACATTCCCTCGGCTTCCACAGTTTGCGCCGATGGCATTTCAGGTAAATGTCCCAAGCTGTCAATTTCTTGCTCTAATTGGGCAAGCGGTTTTAAGCGGTATGAAGGTGTAAAAACATAGTCAGGCCATGTGATGCCTGTCAGGGTGATAAACACATCGTTTTTACAGGCGATACCGCCGTTTACCGCCAGCATAAAACCCGAAACGGGGTTCGCACCGATGCCTACATTGCCACTTGTGTGCATCGTAAGCCCACGGTTCCAGTTCACAGAGTCATAACAAGCGTTGTTCACCCCACTGGTTTGAATACGTAGGATGCCCGCAGGCAAGTCCTGAAATACCCGTGAACTCCATGTGGGGACGGGGCTACCCGCAGGCGGTAGCATACCCACAGGGCGGTTGAAGATACGTGAACGGCCATAAACAGAACTGTCGCTGTAGCAGTTAAAATTGATTGCACCGTCATTTTGGCCATAACCGCCGATAATAATTTGGCTATTGTTACCAAACCCTGCTTGTTGGGTAAAGGTTATGCCATTGACCCCGCAACGTTGTGCTTTGATTGAAATTACAGATAGAAGGAATGCCGAAGCAAGGATGATTTTACCTGCAAAGGTTTTCATAGATGAATTGTGTTTAGTTACTTTTTTCATAATAGAAATACATATAATAATTGGGTTTAACTTTTTCATGCAATTTCTTTAGCACAATGCTATATGATTAGATTGAATAATTTATACAGTTATAATATCATTGTTATAGCTATATAATCGTTGCTCTTTTTGTTTAGGTATAAATGGTTTTCGAAAATATCTCATAGTATTTTCCTGCAATTGGTAAAAATCGCAACAGCTATTATTAATTTTACGAAAAACTGCAAAATGATACTTTTTATTGGGTAAACTTTTAAAAACTCAAAAAGGGTATGCACCCTTTGCTGATTGCGTTAGGAGGTTCGGCGAAGAACCCAACACGGCAATAGCATTGAGCAACATACCCTTTTTTGAGGGTATGTCCTCGGATGCCAGTCCGCCGTGTTATTAAATTTTCGCCGATTTCCTAACAGGGACTATCATCAGGACACGTTATATGTTATCCTTATTGACTAAGTTTTGATGTTTCTAAAGAGTTTATCATTTACACAAAGGTAGTAAACTACCAATTACAACACCAACACTGGTTCAACAACACGTTGTTTTTAGAAACATACTGCTACTATGCCTGTATAAAGAACGTTTTATGGTAAAGAGACAAACAGCCATTAAAATGCAGTATTGCAAATGTATTTTTATACTAAAGAAATTAATACAGTGAAAACACCCATTTTTTGAGTGCTAAAGAATAGACGATACTAAAAAAGGCTGCATCCCTGCTGCCTTCGTGGAAATTTGATTATATATCTTGGGATAGATAATTTATCAAATCAATGTTTTAAAATAATACACACGGGACAAAAATAGAAGGCGAAGGCTGAGTTATCAAGGGTGAAAACACCCAAAATACAAGGGAACAAGGGTAATAAAACAAAAAAACCGCCCATTGGAGCGGTTTTAATCTTGTGATGACACATCAACAAGTGCAATTTGATAGTATATACATAGGTGCACAACTAAAAATCAAAAGGAAACCAAAGGTAACGGGGGTGGGCTTTCAGAACAAGGGTGATAACACCCTGTTTAGTGCTTTTCTTTCTATACATTAATAGCATTTTTATTCATCAACCTGTTTTAATCTAAAGAATTTCTCACAGCTATGCTGCGGGGTAATTCATCTATATTTGCGGAAATCGAGATGATAACAAAAATATTAACGTACAAAAACGGCCATTTTTACGATAAAACAACAGGGGAACGTTTGGAAATCCGTGATGGTATTGATTTTTCAATCACCTGTGCGTTGGATAATGATTTTTATGCTGCACCACCTGCGGGGAATTATAAGGTAGAGGCGTTAAGCAGTGCCGAATTGTTAGAACAAATCAAGTCAGATACAGAAATTTCTTCTTACAGCAAGCGTTATAATAAAAATGACAAATTGTATTTTTCAATAAAGCGCCTCTATAAAGGTGGAATTGTTTCTCACGAATTTGAAGCAGAACTTTTGGAGGACTTATACTTCTTTCATAAAAAGCACTGGAAAAAAGACGACTTCAGGTTATACGACTGTGCTTGCAAGTTGGTGGCAAACACTTCTAAAACCATAGAGTTTTTTGAGCCTGTATATGCCAAATCTTTAAATGAATTGTATAAAAGTACGTTTGTTCATTACTTTGGCAATAAAGGCAACCCTGCCTGTAATGCCTTAGACCGTTTTTATGACAAACAAGGGGAACCGGAAAAAACAATCGGAAGAATTAGGACACTTGTGAAAAGAGCAATAGAACTCAAAGAAAAGTTAAAAAATTTATAAAAAAGCAAAAGCCGCATCCCTGCGGCCTGTCGATTGCAATTTTCCTTAAACAAGGAAAGCAAATATACTTAATTCTATCCTACCAGCCGTTTTTGGCTGACATTATACTGCAAACCCGTTTGCCCATACCTGTTTTTAGTACAATCGGCGTAGTTGTTCGTAAAAGTATTGTCCACTTTGTGAATCATGATATTTATTCCGGCATCGTACAACGGTTTAGTTCCCCCGCGTATTTTCCCTTGTGAGGTACGTTGAAAAATCACAATAAAAATGCAGTTCGGAAAATCCTTTCTCAGCTTATCAAACTCTGAACTATCCACGTCCAGCTTTGTCCAACTGTCGATAATAATCACATCAAAAACCTTTGCCTTTTCCCGAACGTCTTTTAGTGAGTTTTCCTCACTCACAAACAAACGTTCACGGTTGGCAGGTTTTAGGTATTTATCGCGATTGGTCATTACGATATTGGAGTTTGCTCCGATTTCTAAGGAGTAAAACCCGATTTTCATTCCCAAATCCGCAAACCCGTCGGCCAACTGAAACGCAAATTGGGTTTTACCTGAACCTTGGTCGCCCTCAAGGGTGATGGCCAGCTTATAGCGTTCCAAGTTCCCTAAGAACCTGCCCAGGTCGCCTTTTAAGCTAAAAGTGCCCTTTGCAGGCTGTATTTCATTTATGGGAGTAAACCCCGATATAGCTAATTTTCTTACGGACGGACTACCCGTCGGACGTGTCCGCGGACTGTCCGCCCTACCTACTTTTTTGGCTTCAAACCCGATAAGTATTGCACTTGTAATCTTGGCTTGGCATTTTTCACAGCCTCCTTGCATTTCTTTAACAAATCTTCAGCAATGTTGATATTGCGCACAAATTCCACATTATCCGATAATCCTGCCAATGCTGTTTTCATGCGTTGGGCAATAACGGTAAGCAGGGATTTTTGAGAAGATACGTTGGTATTGCTTTTAGCCGATTCTATCCTTTTTAAAAAGTTACGGATGGCGGTTACTTTGCGGTCTTTGCCTTTCATGGCGATAAAAGACTTTATCAGTTGTAATTCAAGGCTGTATTTCTTAACGTTCACAAGGGCTTTTTCTTTAACCACTTTGATTTTAGTTTTTACAATGGCTTTGCGTTTCGTCTTTTTGGCCGCTGCCTTTTTCTTCTTTGGGGCGGCAGTCCTTTTTACCGTCCTCTTTTTTTTTCGTGGCAGTTTGGTTTTAGCAGGGGCTTTAACTTTAGGTAGCTTTTTCACTCCCCTTGCTTTTTTTGGGGCGGGCTTGTTTCCTGCCTCTTTGTGGGTTTTCTTGATTACATCTATCAGTTTATCCACGTTCTGTTTGATAGACGTGTCTTCGTCGTAAAATTCTTCGTAGAGTTCAAGGTTCTCTTTTTCTGATTGCAGGTCTTTGGGTAATAACGCCCAATTAATAGGGGCGGTAGTTAGGTTTTTGGGGGTAATGGCTATCATATTAAGCTACGTTTAATAATTTGATTTTAAGTTCAAGGGCTTTTGCTTTTGCAAGCGCAAGGCGTTTGCGACGTTCCCTGTCATCAGCTTCGGTGTTTTGGGGTTTGGGTTTGGGTGCAGCACCGGGCAACGGGATAATGCAACTTCCATTGTCGGTAGGATTAAACTGATAGGCTAACAGGTGGTTTAATCCTGCAAAGTCCATTGCCGCTGTTTGCGGTAAACGACCGCTTACTTTTAGTTTTTGCTTTTTGCGGATAATATCCTCGGTGATGCGGGAATAATTTTCGGGGCTTTTCAGTTGGGCGTAAAGTTCTTCAATGCGGTTCTGCTCTTGCACCAGTTGTTCTTTCACCACCTCAAAATCTGTATCCATTGAATACCCTTTTGCCTCAAATACGGTTTTCTCCGCTTTTGCAATAGCACCCATATAGATTTTAAGGCTTTCAAAAGTAGAATGCGGTATAGTTAGGATATAACGGGTGGCAAAAACAGTCGGGGATACTTTACGGTACAGGTTCAATAGTTCGCGGTCGGTTTGTTGGGGCTGCACCATGTAAGCGTCTATTTCTTTGGCAAGCTCAAAAGCACGTTCCCTAATTTCTTCCATTTCCTTTACCGTTTTGCTCCACAGGGGAGCTTGGTTTTCGGCAGAGTTGGCTAAAAAGTTCATTAAACTAATCCGCCAGTTATTCGGGTATTTGTTACATTCCTCGCGGTATTTTAATAGCCCTGCTTTGTAAACTGCAACGTTATTGACCGTATCAATTTGGGATTTTAGTATTTTGAGCTGGTTGTCCAGTTCTCGCTGTTCTTTCTCTAAGGCAATTTTGGCCAGTTCCGCAATATTGGTATAAAGGGCAAATTTTACCTCTTCGGTATCCAAACTATCCAAATCCAATACATTGCCTCGGTCGCTTCTGTACCATATATCGTTAATCCGTTGGGTTTTCTCTTCCAGCTTTTGGAATACAAAGACGTCCATAGAGTCCTGAACTAAGGGCATTACCACCCTTACATAACCGTATTCATTTCCTTGCCGCCATATACGTCCTTCCAACTGTTTAGCATCGGTGGGGTTCCAATCGGGGTAGCAGTTGTACAGCACCGTCCCCTTGCGCTGCAAATCAATCCCTTCGCGGATAGTAGCCGTGCCGATAATTACTTTTACTACCCCGTCCAAAAAGGCATCTTTGATGATTTCACGGCGGGATTGGGAAATTTCCGAAGTGATTACCTCCACTTCGCTCACCGTTGCCCCCCTGTATTTTACAGAGGGCTTAAAGCCAAGTTCTTTTTCAAGGTATTCGACAATGTACTTAAAGTACTCTTTGCCTCGGTTCATATAGATAACCTGTCCTGAAACGGGTTCGTTCCGCTTTTCGTGCCATTGCTTTACCGAACGGATACACGCAACGGTGTACATGATTTTGGGGCTTTTCTCTACAAACTCTTTATAATCCGCAGGGGTTTCTTTGGTAAAGATGAAGGGGGACAGCGCATTGTCCAAGCTCCAGCCCAAACAGCGCATAATGGCCTTTAGCTTTTCCAGCCTTGATACTTTGTTGGGATGGTCGTTAATAAAGGCTTGGTTGGTTTGCTGCTCTTCGGTCATTTGCAGGTAAGTCACTACCTGCTCGTTGGGGGGTAGCTTTATGGGCAGTCCTGTTTTCTCGTCCGTTTTAGTGGTGCGGGGCAGGTTGATTTTACAAGGTCGTTTGACCCCTGCCTCTTCGCCTGTTTTGTAGTTAATGTGGTTGTATATCAAGCGTTGCAACACCAAACGGTTGTTAAACGATTTTACCACGTGCTTTTTGGCAATATCCCCCTGATAGGTCATTACATACTCGTAGGACTGATTGATAAAGGTTTCCATAAAATCGTACAGGTTGCGAACACCGTACTTTTTCATGTTTTCATACCCCACCATTGAGAGCATGGAATAGATTTCCATCGGGTTGTTGGTAAAAGGGGTAGCCGTCAGCATCATTACATTCGCTCCATAGGTGCGCTGTATGTAATTGGTGATAAAGAACATCTTTTGCGCCCTTGCGCTTTGGCCGCCGTCGAATTTGAAGCGTTTGTTGCCTTCTTCATCGGGGGGTACATAACTGAAAACGTTTTTGTAGTTGTGGGCTTCGTCCACACAGATAAAGTCAAACCCCAAATCATCCACATTGACTACCGTTTCCTTGTTAGAGCCGCCGATTAGTTCCTCCAGCTTTTGATTGAGTTTGGCAATGTCCCGTTTTGTTTCCCCTTTATCGGGGTCAGTTTGGTGGATAATATGGGAAAGGTCTTCAAAAAGCCCTTCCATTAGTTTTTGAGAGAACCCCAAACGCATAAACCCTTCGTAGGTAAGGACGGTAACGGATTTTTCGGCAACGGGGTTTTTAAGGTTAATTTTGCCTTGCACGTCCGTTCCCAAATTGTACCATTCGTTTAGCTGGTAACCCGTTCCTGTCAGCACCCCTGAAATTTCTTGGCCTGTAACTTTATCGGTGTACCCGAAAAGTTCTTTTAACCATTTGTTATAGGTGGGGTTAGGAACTACAATTAGGGGACGTTTGCATTTACCGCTGTATAGGGCATTGGCAATATTGATAATGGCGGTCATGGTTTTACCTACCCCTACATCGTAAGCAATTAAGCCACTGCCTACGGCAGTCATAAAGGCAATACCTTCGCGTTGTATGGGGGTAATGGAAAGGGGGGCGGTTTTAAATATGGCGGAGCATTCAAAACCTACGGGGATGCGCTGGTATTGTACCGAACTTTGACCGTTGTATTGGCGGTTCCACGTAAAGTCTAATTTTACTTTGTCTTCGTCGGTTAAGGCTTCAAAGAGGAAACGCGAAAAGAGTTGTTCTCCCTCTAATGGTGCGTATTGCTCGATAAGTTCCTTTTCGGCTTCTTCCATCCCACGAGGGTAATTGCGGGCTTCTAAGTAGTACCGTTGGATTTCGTAGGCAGTTACGTTTTGAAATTGGGTATCGTCCAATTTCTTCATCCATGCCGAGAATGCCCGTTGCAGGGATATTCCTTCACTGGCAGCATCAGAGGGTAAGGAAACATCTACCAATGCTTCGTTTAACCCGTATATCTTAAACGATAATTCATTTGAGGCAAACTTTGAAACCACCGAGATTTTAGGACGGTCTTTAATATCGGGGGCACGTACGCTTATTTCTTTGGGCTTGGCAGTATCCAATGCCTTTTTATGGGCTTCAAATGCCTTTTGGCCAAAGGTATCTACAATGTCTGCTTTGTCTTTTTCAAGGTCTATCAGTCGGTCGTAGATATTACCGTAGGAGTACACAGGATAGGGCAATAATTCCCCGCCTAAGTAAAACAACGCCCCTTTTTCCATCAATTCCGTAATCTTTTGCGGTGAGGGTTTTCCGGTATCGTACTTATCCCACCCCAACATTTTATTGCCTTTGGATTTTTGATAATACACCCACGCCTGCTTTTCTTCGGTAGTAATGCCTGCGTTGTACAATTCATCCACTTCTTTGAAGGAAAGCATGGGTTGTTTTTGGCCTTTGGCGGGGGTTAGCTTACCTAATCCCGATAACCCCGATACCTTTTCATAAGGCAGGGTTTTTAGCAGTTCATATACGGCAGGGTCTAAGGGCGGAAAACCACCGATATTTTGCCGATTTTGAGCCGATTTTTGGCCGATGTGGGAACCGCTTTCTACCCCGTTTATTGCGTTGGTATCCAGTTTAAGTTTCAGGGCAAGTGCTTTTGCTTTGGCAGTGGCTAACCTTAGTCGTTTCATTTTATCAGAATCGGGATGTTGGGGTTGGAGCTTTGGGGTATTGGATGAAATATGCAGGTTTTGTGTAATTGTATTGGTAATGGTTTGTCGGTCGCCGTTTACTTTTATCGGAAAATCACGCGAGGTAACTATCGTTTCATGGCCTGCTACTTTTTCGGGGTGTATATAAAACCACGTCGAATAATTGGTAAGTTCTGTAAAGGTCAAGGGGGCTTCGGATTGGCTGACCCCGAACTGTGCGGTTTTGGCCGATACGTTGTATTCAATATCGGGGTGTACAAACCCCATTTTTAAAAGTTCGCGGGGGCTGTGCTTGTCCTCGGTATCTGGAAGCGTCTCAATGAAGTGTGCAAATGCTTTGAGCCTGCCCCTTACAAACTTGGGATGCTGTGATACGTGGTGTTTATCCCGCTTCATATTCCCCCTCCAATTGGGCAATGGCACTCATCACCGATACGGCATTTTTTGCCATGTATCCTATTACCGTTGCTTCTGCTTGGTTTAAACCGTCGCCATCCTTTGCCAGCTTTGAAAAATATGGATATATGGAAGGGGCAAGGTTTTGCAGCTCCTTGCGCACTTCGGTTCTTAGTTGTTGTATTTGGTTGTCGGTCATTGTTAAAAACTTAAAATGTTTTACCTATTTCTTTAGGCTATATCTTTGTGGGGTATGAAAGAGGTTTCAGTGAAAGAACTTAGTTATCTTGATGAAATTAGCTTCTTTACTAAGGAGGGCATTTACTGCGAAGGGACTTACTTTTCAGAGTTCAGCCATTCAAATCAGACATTTCGGTTTTTTAATCACATTACACTGGAAAGGGAATATGTAAAAGTTGATGAAATAGAAAACCTCACCCTTATAAAGCCTTATACTTCAATATTTGACGATTAGCTGCTATTTCCTTTTCAAAACCAGTATATCGGTAGGCACATCCGAATGTGTAAATACTTTGGGCAGTCGGTAAGCATCTATCAGGTCGGCATATTTTCCGATGGCCTCTTTTGCATTGTTGTACTTATCGCCGGTACGTAAAAAGTTTTGGCTTAACAAGTACACCAATAGCCCGCCCGAAGTGAGCAGTTGTAGGGCTTGGTAAATGAAAAATATCTCTACCTGTTTAAACAGTCTTTTATCAAAGTAGCTGCTGTAACGGTTCTTGTAAAGGCCATACGGTGGGTTGCCGATAACCAAAGAAAAAGGGTATTCTTTCAACCACGTTGTTTTGCCTTTGAGTTTAGAGACAAAACGCGGGGGGTCTAAAAAGGCCGTTTCAAAATAGCCAGTATGTATGGTTGCTTTGGGATAAAGGATTTGGGCGATACGTGCAGTGGTGGGATTGGTCTCGAACCCCACACATTTACTTTCATCGGGGGCATCTTTAAAAAGATTACCCGTAGCACACGAAGGTTCTAATACCGTTCCCCCGTCATATCCGTGATGCAGGGCAAGTTTCCACATTAATCCGCAAAGCCAATCAGGGGTATAAAATTCATACAGTAGCCCTGCGTCTGCTTTCGCCCCTTTGGAGGCAAGACCGCCGCTACCCGAATAACGGGCTATCAGTTCCTTGTCTTCTGTGGTATATCCTTCCCCTTTACCGTCTTTTTGGGCGATAAAGGTTTGGATATACTGGTTTACTTCGTGCTGGTTCTTAAATTTTGGCAGGTTCATTTCTTTGGCTTTTTAATCTTTTTGTACACCGCCCTTGCTACCAATGCCAATGCAATAGCACTGACCAAGCTAATACCTACTACGGCGTTGTTAAGTTTGTATTTGGCTACCACCTGTGTTAATGAAAGGCGTTGAGGGTCGCCCTTCCACACGCGGTTTTCCCAACCGTTCTTGTTTACTTCATAGTTCTTTAAGCTGCGCAAATAGGCCAGCCTGCGGTTTACAAGCACATTAAACAGGTTGGAGTTGGCTTGATTGTCTTTGTTGATTTGTGCGGCACGTTGGGCGTAACTGCCTGTTTTGTACCCCAAACTGCTGTAACCGCCACCGCCCCATACTGAGTCAGCAAGCAGCAGCTTAATGGCAGGATTGGTTACTTTGTCAATGCCGTAAAACTTCCAGTAGATTTCATAAGCCACCCGTTTGGCTTGGGCTTCGGTGAGTTGGCGCAGGGTGGTTTCGTTGCCTGTTATTCCAAATAACTTGGGAGCCCATTCCTTCCAAACGGCAATTGTTACCCCCTTGTTTGTTAAACCACCGGGGTCATCGCGCAATGGTCGGTCGGCAATACCCCCTTCCCACTCTTTGAGTATGTACTCGTTCCACAATTCAAAAACAGCGTCCATCAGCGTGTGCCTCCTGTTTTAAAAAGGGGCACGGCCACACTGAAACAAACGGATTTATCGGTAGAGAACCCCACCCCGTACAACCGTTGTTTTTTGTCTTTCAGGTACAAGGCCACCCCTGTTGTTTTGCGGGTATCGGCAATTACCCCCGCCCAAAGTTGAACGGCAGGGGGTACAGGGGGGATTTTGGTTTTGTAGCGCACACTTTGGGACACAAGGCGGTTGTGGGCAATGCTGTCGGTAATTTCTATCTCCATAGCACTGTCCGAGTACACCTCTTTGTAAAGGCTATTGGTAAAATATTCACGGAGGATTTGGGCGGTATCTATTCCGATAAATACCGTATCGTGGGGCGGTGTTTGCACAATCGGAACGTACAGGGTTTTTGTAACCGTGTCGGTAGTATGGACACTGCGCGGGATAGTAACCCATGTATCGGTCGGCGGTCGGTAAGCTGCGGTCGGTGGCTTATCCGACCTATCGCATTTAAGGGAATACACAAATACGATTACAGCGGCCAGTAAAAGGCAGATAAGAATGTATTTTATCCTCACTTGCCCCCCCATCGTGTGTATGCCCCTGTTTTATGTTCTTTGTCGTATTCTGTTTGGGTTTGCCCGTCTTTGGCAAGAAAGAACCCCAAAGCAGAGCAAAAGCCCATTACCGATAAAAATTCTTCGGTGGAGATTTGGGCGGTATAAAACAGCCGTGCGGCAATTAAGCACACCAGCCCCGCAAACGAAGTCCTGCGGTTTTTATAGACAATGGCAAAAAAGTTTTTAAGTCGTTTCATTTAAAGTAGTTCTGTAAGTTTTTGAGGGTGTTGTGAAAAGCCTATCCCTTCCAAGGGCGGCTTATACGGGGTGTCGGTGAGCCGCGAAGGGATAAGCCACACTTCACGGTTTAACAAAGGGTTTGGGGCGTTGGTGAACAGTTGGGGGTGGGTAATTTTTACCTTGATTAAAGGCACTTGCCCCAATTTATCAGCTTCGGTAAGGCGCATTATATCCGATATTGTCCCAATGGGTCGGGCGGCATCCGAAGGGCGCACGTAAAAGTCCCCCGTTTGGCCTTTTTTAGCCCGCCAACTGTTAATATCCCACCACCCGTTGTCTAAGTAGCTCATGTTTTCCTTGCCTGTATAGGTGGAGTACACGGGTCTGCCCACTGTTAAACGGGCATTGGGGTATTTCACTTTGCTAAGGTTGTTACCCATCCACGCAGTTAGGTAGTTGAGGTAATTTTCTTTGGCTTTGGTGCTGTCGGCTTTCGCCCACAGCCCTGTGGCTGCAAATACCTGCCGCATACGGTCAAGGTCGGTTTTGGAAAGGATGTTGTCGAACCACTCCAAAAGCGTCCCCCCGTCTTTCAGCTTTACAAGGTTGAAACTCTTTAAGCTGCGCACCCCGAAGGATTTTAACAGTTGCTTGAGTTCCTCGGTGTTTAGGCCGTCCACTGCTGAAAATACCTTTTTGGTATCGTAGGTGAAGATGTCAAAGATGGCAACACGGCGCGAGAGTTCATTTTCCAACTGGTCGGCGGTGCTTTTATAGAAAAAACTATCGCGAGCCAGTTTTTTAGTGTCCACGGTAATCTGCTTTAAGGCAGCTTCCTGATACTCGTCCGTGCCGGGGGTTTCTGCCAAATCCTTTTTACGGAAAAAGCGGTACACCCCGAAGGCGAGCAGGAATACTCCTGCACCGATGCCGATGTCTTTATACCCTTTAGAATCCACCTTACAGTATCAGTTTGGCTTTTATCGCTCCTTTATTTTGTACAATCTTTTCTTCCGCCCCTTTGATTTTTGACCATTCGGCCAATAGTGACAAAAAGGAGTTGGAAAAGGGGCTGTCTGCAAGGCGTTGCAGGGCGGCAGCGCGGTTTTTCTGCGCCAAAAGGTCGGTTTCTGTGGTGTTAATGATGAGTTGTGCCATTTTTTTTGTGATTGGGGATTAGTGGTTAGTGTTTGGTCAACTGTCCACGGACGACGGTCAACGGTTTTGCTGAGGACTGTCGTCTGCTGACTATCGACCATTAAAGCGGCGGTGTATTGGCCGTCGTCTGCTGACTGCCCTCAGTAGGTGTATTCATCCAGTTGTAGATATACTTAGCCATTTCTTTGTCGGCGGCCAGCTTGTCGGCGGCAAGGGTTACGTAGGCAAAATGCTCGCGGTCGGTCGTTGCCAGCTTAATAAGCTGTTGGGTGGCCTCTGTAACGGCCTGTTGTATTTCAGGGTCGTCGATGCCTTCCAGTCCGCCCGTTTTTCCTTGTGAACTGAAATTGTCCATGATTTTGTCCAATAGCCCTTGCAAGAAGGGGTACTTTTCAATCGTGTCGGCAATCCCGCTCAATCCCTTTTTGTTTTCTTTTTCCAGCACAAGGGCTTTTTGCTCTGCCTCCAGTTCCTTGCGCATTTCCAAAAGCTGCAAATCGTTTTTGGTTTTGTTCAGTTCGCGGGTCGCCTCGTCCAGCTCAGTGCGCAGCTTGCGGTTTTTGTCGGCTTCTTCGTTGTACCATTTTTCGTACTGTTTGGCCAAAAGTGCTTCGTGGCCTGTATAAACCATGCCCTCAAACGCACCGCTTAACGGAATGCCCGAAGGTGTGCGTTGTGCGTGTGAATGACCGTTTAAGGAATATTCAAACTGACTGTCTTTTTTAAAGGAGTTGCCGTTGGAGCGGAATACCTCGACCGTACAGCGGGATAAGCCCATGCCCTGCAATACTTCGCGGACGTAGTTTTCAGGGGTGTTGCCCCCTTCTGTTATCTCTTCGTACCGCTTGCAGATGGTTAATGCCCTGCCGTTGACCGCTACGCGCAGTGCGCTCCCTTGTATGATGTGGTTAAAATTCATGGGCGGTCTTGCTTGTTTTGTAGTGAAACCTGTATTTCTACCAGCTTGTCATAGATGGCTTGGTTGGAAACTTTCAACTCGTGGTAATGTTCCTCTTCAGTGCGCCGCGTTTCTTCCAATCGGCGTTCGGTTTCTGATATGGCATTGTCTTGCCTTGCCACTGATATTTTCATGTCCACCCATGCTCCCCCACAGAGGGTAACGGCTGATACAACAATGCCGATGGCTTGTTTTAAAGTGAGTTGTTTGTCAAACATGGCTAATGAAGGGGTATAAAGTCTGTGCTTATTTTTTGTATGGTTACTTTTAAAATGTCTGCTTGCGAAAGGGTGTTTAAATCGTACACCACTACGGCGTATTTTTCTGTATCGGTAAAGCCGACGGGGTACATATACTGTGTGGCGGCATCTTCCCCTGTATGCGGGGAAAGGCAGCTTTGTGAAAATTGGGCAGCTTCGTTCAACGTGTCAAAGCATACGGCGGTGTAATATTTATAGTCCATAGGCTTTGCGGGTGTTTTGGGTGAGAAATGAAATTTCTGTTTGGGTGAGTAACCTATCCCAAAGGATAGCTTCGGATAAACCGCTGTTGGTAATTGCGGTATAGGGTGCCCATACCCTCGGTATGGTAACGGGTTGCGTCAACGGTGCAGGGAACGGCCCTGTTTGGAACGATGCCGCCATCGGGCTGGCGATACCGTCCACATACACTGTCAGCCTGTCCGTCCATGAGGTGTTTACTGTACCATCGTAGCAGAAAAGAATATGGTGCGGTCGGGTATTGTCAAAAACACTTACCGTTGACATATTAACCGTAGCGTTTAAATCCCCGCCCACAAATCCTGCTTTGTAACCGCTACCCGAACCTACCACCCTTAGTATCATTCCGCGTACAAGGTCATTGACCGAGGCGATGTGGTAAAACATACCGAAATCCGACCCGCCCACTACGTTGGTTTTTACTACAAAATGAAAACAGAACTGTTTGTTCGCCCCAAAGAGGTAGTTGCCCGTAGAGGCAGGATACACCCATTGGTAATCCGATAAGGGCTTGCCTGCAAAGGCGGTACGGTTGCCCGTAAAACCAAAGCGTAACAAAAACTGGTTCGCTGCGGTATTTTGAGTTAAATGTGCCGCTGCCCCGCTTTGGTCGTACCATCTTACCCCTGCGCCGTCTGCACCTGAAAGCCAACCTTGCAGTCCGCTGCCGTCCGATACCGCTGCTTGTGGTGAGATAAAGCCCCCGTAAGGGGTAGTAATATCAGATTCTAAATTGTCCGATGCTCTTCTGATACGGGCATAGTTACCCGAATACCCTTGTGAGAGCTTACGCACCGATACCGCCATTTTAGCCCCCGCAACCCTGTCCAATACAAAACCTTCCCCCGAACCGATGGCAGCTCCGTAGGTGTTGTAATTGGTCGTATTGGGGGTATTTCCGAACGGGGTTTGCATCTTTTGGTTGTTAGTTGTTAGGGGTTGGGGTTAGTGTTTTTGTCAACTGACCACCGACTACTGACAGTGGTCTGTTATCCGAAAGGCTCTGACGGTAATGTTTTTAGTGCCTGCTGCGGTTGCCCATAAAAGGCGTACCGACCCTTTGTAATAGTGGTCGGGGAAATAAGGGAATACCCGTTCCTGTCCGGGAGTGAGCAGGGTGTTGTCGTTTAAGGTTACGTTGACCGTTCCCGTATTTTCGACACTGTACCCTGAATATCCTTCGTGCGGAAAACTGTCGTTATCGCCCGTGTATCTGTAGTCTTCCCAATTTACCATAGCCTTTAGCTGCGTTGGTCAAATACCATATCCAAATTCAGTGCGCCGACAAGGTTTTCTACAAGGGTCACCGATACGGTATATTGGTAGCCTTGCGCGATAATGCCGCCTTCACCTAAAAAGAGCATTCGCTCATTAATGGGCGTAGCGGCATCCACTACCCAAAAGGCACGGTTGCAAACGTCAATCACTACATCACCGCCGTTGGTCGGTTTTAAACCGATGCGGTAGATGTCCGAGGCATTGCGTTTGTTTTCCGCAACGGCAATGGCAGTTACCAGTTGCATATCCTTGTCCGCTGTAAACGTATAGGAGTAAGTACCTGCCGCAGTAGCAGCAGCCAAACTGATATTTAATGTCTTTAATCGTCTCATGAGTGTTAAAAAAAGGGGGGCGGCTTACACCGTCCCCCGTTGGGTTATGGTAGGTTAAACAGCAGATGTTTTGCGTAATTGGGCGGCTGTACCGATAACTTTCAGCTCGATACAGGCATCCGCACTCAGTGACGCTCCCGTTATAGGGGGAACGATTATCCCCGATAAAACTTCGTCGGGCATCAATAATTTAGGGTTATCGAGGGTCAAACAGTCTAACAGGTGGCCGCCTTCTTCGATGCTGTCCGTGTCGGCAAAAAAGGTCTCTACCTGCTCGTTTATCAGCCTGCGCGACCCTTGCCAAAATTCAAATCGGCTGTTTTGAAGCAAGGCAGGAACAAACTGCGCCTGTTCTGCCGCTGCGGGGGTGATGTTAAACCCGTACTTGCGACTACGGTACAGCGCTGTTTCGGGTAATCCTGCGGTTTCGCCATAGGCCAAACGTATCGCTCCGATAGCAAAAGCCATCTTGCCGGGCAAAATGCCTTGATGCAAATCGGTACGTCCTTCCGTTTTGGCAATGGTAGTGTCGATAATGTTTACCGTAGCGTTTGAAGAAGCGGCCATTGCGCCCAGCTTGTAGCGTACTTTAAAGCTCATATCAATAAACTCGATATTGCCCTGTCCGTATTGGCGTTGGATGTCTTCGCCCGCCTTGCCTTTTGAAATCTGGTCTAATAAAAATTGGGAAATCCCTGCGGTAAAATTGGGGTTGCGTCGTATTACACTCATTTGTTAGTGGTTAGTGATTGGTTACTTGTTGTTAGTTGTTGGGGGTTAGGGATTAGTCAACAGTCCACGGGCAACAGCAAAAACCGTGGACAGTGGACTATCGACCGTTGACTGGTTAAAGCACTTCTGCTACTACGTTTTCGGCTTCCACGTTTCCGTTGATGGGAACGGCGGGGAGTGCCCCCGAAGAAGGCTCTTGGTAGTAGGTATTGTTTTGTGCGCCCATCATAGAGGCCATCGGGTCGTCGTAATACCCCGAAGGGCGGGCAACGTCGCCTATACCGTTAAAGGTGGGCAGGTGTAGGGCGATTTTTTCAGCAAGGGGTTTAGGAATAAACCCGCGCAGGCCGTTCATGCCGTTTGCAGTGATTTTGGGCAGGCCGTATTGGATGGTTCTTAAACCGCCGTACATGGCAGCCCCCGCCGAAGTGCCCTGCGCAAGTTGCAAAAGGGTTTCGCTTTCCTTGGGAGGGTTCACGTTGAAATAGTGCAAGCCTGTCAATCCCAAACCGAATAAAACGGCCGGGATAACCCAGCCTTTTTGGGCATTGGCACTTTTGTCAATGGCATAGGCAATGCCGAGGCCGCCCAAGCCGCCAGCCGCCTGTAACCCTGTCCTTTTGAGAGCGGGCAAGGCAGTGTATTTTTTTAGGGAGAATTTTGGTTTTTTATCGCTCATAAAAATGTGATGCGTTGGTGTTACTGTGATTAAAAGGTGAGGGAGGCACTTTTGCCTTTGGGCTTGCGGTGGTGCTTACCCGTATGCGTTTTCTTTGTACCTTCAAGGCCGTTTAAGCCCTTTTTCTTGTTTTTGGCAGAGGCTACCGCAAAGAGCAATAGCCCTGCGGCTAACGTGCCGCCTACCCACATCAGGGTGTTGCTGCTGTCACCCGCTGAGCTTGCCGCAGTGTTTTGCGGTGCGCTCCAATTAGGGTTTGCACCCGTTGGGGCGGGGTAATAAGAAGTATCCGCTACGGCGGTATTGGTGGGCAGGTTTGGTATATACACTGGGGCGGTGGCTGTATTGTTGTCCTTGTTGGAAACAAGGCTTACTACGCTTTTGCCTGCTTCTACCAGTGTTTTGCCTGCCCCCGAAGAGATAAACTTTTCGATAGCGTCCAATATGGGCTGAATGGCGGCCAATACGCCCCCTGCCGATGCGGTAAGAGTGGTAACGGTGGCAGGGTCGCCCGCTAAACCCTGTAATCCGAACAGGAAAGGTTTATTAGCCCCTCGGTTAATAGAGCCTGTAAGGTTGGAAAAATCCCCGCCCAAATCACCCTCCCACAACCGCTTGATGCGGTCGGAGATGGCAGGGTCGGACAATCCTTTCTGAAGCTTGGAGGCCAGCCCCCTTACGTTCAGTTCCACCAGCCCCATAAAGGCTTTACGGGGAATAAACAGTGCCCCTGTACGTCCGTAGTCAATGGCTTTGTCAATGATGTCTTTTGCCTTGTCCACCGTGTCAGTGATAAGTTTTTTAGGGTCGGTAACTGCGGTCTGTACTACCGTTTTTACCTCACTCACCACTTTTTTGGCAGCATTGGCTACGTTTTGGAAAAAGCCGTTCAGGGGATACCCGTTGATACCTGTGTATATTTGATAATCCAGTTTGGAAAGCCTTGCAAGTACAGCGTCCCGTTGGGGGGTGTACCATGCTTTTAGGGCTTCATCCAACAGGGGTACGGCGGCATCGGGGTTTATCCCCGCACTGCGGTATGAGGCGGGGTTTTGTACCATCAGTTGCCGCGTGTTGCTGAGTTGGTTGTATAATTGGTCGAGCATGGGGGTATTTGTGCCGTTTAAGGCGGAATTTTGGGTAACATTCATGGGGTAATCGTGGTAGGCCGTGATGTCTTGGGGTTCGGCATCAAAGGTGTCAAGCACGGGGTCAACCACCGTATAGCGGAATTTGTCGCGATAGGGCTGTAAGCTCCCCGCACTGTGGGGAACAACCACGTAGATGTGGTGATAGGCAGTGGCATCCCCTGCTGCAATGATGCGCAGCTTGTGGGGGATAGAAAGGTTTTTAAGGACGTTGGAGATAAAGTAGGCAAAGCAGTCGCAATCCACGCCCGTCCTTGCCTCCTGCACCACCCTTGCAGGGCGGCGAAGTTCTTCGCGTCCTGTGCGGTCGGGTTTGTACTGCACATAGTCTATCAGCCAGCGGTAGAGCCTGCGGCATACTTCTTTCGCGTACCCCTGTGCTTTGGGGTGCAAGCCCTGTGTAATGTATTCTTTGGCAAACCGTTCTGTGTCTTTGTAGTAGCGGTGTACCCGTTCTTCTATCAGTTGCAGCACTTTTCCCGTGCGCACAAACTCGCCTTTGTTGTAAGGGGTGTCTTGGCCGTCGGGTATCGGGAAATACCGCAAAAACGGGGTAATATCCTTTACCCTGCGTTTACCTGTAGCTACCAGTCCCAACCCGTTTAAAAAATACACGGGGACTTCGGACTCATAAAGAGGGTCTATGTATGGGCCTTTTATCTTCACAGCAGGTCTGATATTTTGGTAGGGGTGGGTAAATAGCCTTTAGCGGGCGATAAGGGGGTTGGGTTGCCCAAACCGAGTTTTTTTAGGACGCTGCTCAGTGTACTGGAAAGGGTATTTACCAGTGAGGAAGGGAAAAAAGTGGACAACCTGATAACGGTATCAATGTCAACAGGGAAAAAGAGGTAATCAAATTTTACCCTCACCGTTACAGGGGTGTCAAGTTGCAACCCCATTAGGACGGTAGGGTTTATATCCACCTGAAAAACAGCGGATATTTCCTTGTTTTTTATGAGGTCAAGGTCTATGGGCTGCTGCGGGCTGATGCCCAACTGTACGGGGCTTTTTTCAGCGTTTAAGTAAAAGGCTTCTATCCGTACCCGTTTGGGGGCTAAACGAAACCCTGTGTAGTTGTAAATGGTAACGGGGATATGAAAACGCACCTGACCCCTGATAATTTCGATTTTTTGGGGCAGTCCCACCCGTGTGGTAAGGTCTTTTTTTATCCTTGACAGGCGCAGGGCGGTAAGGGCAGATATGCCTGTTACCGCTACGGCTGCGGCTAATTTGTATAATCCTGTCATCTATGCTTGTTAAAGTGATAGCAAAGGTGCAGGGGGTGGAAATTTCACTTCCACACTTCTCCAATTTAAGGCAATACAATGCCAATAACTCCCAAGTTTTCCAACATTTTCTACAGTTATACAATGGAAAACGGGACAAAAAAAGGGGCTGCCCCAAAATTGAGGCAGCCCCTTTAAATTATATTGTAGTGTGAATTATTGGTTGCTGAAAGTCGCTGTATAAGTATAGGTAATACCACCGTCTGTTTCTGTGTTTGAGATAACCAGTTTGGTTTGGGTTAATTCAACCAAAGTAGAACTTTCGGTGTTACCTGATGAAGTTTGAACAATTTGCTTTTCATCAGAACTAAACGTCCATGTGCCTGCTTCGCTTACCTGTGGGTCGTTAGGATTGCATTTGGTAGCCCCTTCCTCCTGTGTGTACGTTTTATCACTTTTAAAACTGTAAACATCGTCTTTGCTACAGGCTTGCATTTGGGCATAAATATCAGTAATCATGGTGCCGCCCGCATTGATTGCAGGGTTAACAGTCAACG
This sequence comes from Bacteroidia bacterium, assembly GCA_035906255.1. Classification (GTDB taxonomy): domain Bacteria; phylum Bacteroidota; class Bacteroidia; order UBA8524; family UBA8524; genus SB11. Next base: position 47,269 of record JAMIFM010000029.1, on the reverse strand, counting down.
CTGTCATTTTCCAAGGTTTAGCACTTAATAACTCCGATTTTGTTTTTTGGGGAGTGCTGGTTTCTTCGTCTTTTTTACACGCGGTAAAACATAGCAATGAAGAAAGAACTAATAGAAGGGTAATTTTTTTCATAGGTAATAATTTCTGCAATGATAAATAGTTGAAATTAATTAACCAATATTGTTATCCGATAAAACTTACAACAATAGCCGTTGAATATCCATTAATTGCGGGTGTGCCCTTAGAAAGTAACCCCGTTGTTTTGATTGTAATTTCTTTTTAAACCGTTAATTAGCAAATATTTATAATTTAAAAGAAAACACTTACTCTTCATCAAACTCCGCCCCCGGCACACCAAGATGGCTATATATCATTTCTACCTCTTTGGGTGAATAATCCCGCACCTTTCGGTTTTTTACCTCAAGGTTGGGGACGGTCAACAACATCTTTCTCATAGTTTTATAGGAGGTCTCGTATTCATCTTTTAGCTGTGTAAGGTTTTTTCTTATCAATTTTATTTTGTTCCCCATTTCACATATATGTTTTAGTATATTCGTTTCATAAGTAAGTACATAGACTTCACATATAATTATGAACTCCCATAAGGCGGAAGACGTGAGTTATCCGCCTTTGTTTTTTATATAGGGTAGTACTTCATTAATTCTGCATATAGCAAGTACATCACCCCTGAATAATATGCCTTCACAGGCTCGGCAACGTTTAACAACACGTTGTTGAAAAACCCCTTTTCATACGCCAACATCAACCCTTCGGCTATCTTTTGGTTGATAGCAATGGTTTTGCGTTTTGCATACGGCTTTTTGCAAATGGTTTGCAGCTTTACAAACAAAGGTTCTGTCAATAACACTGCCGCCCGATACGTTCGTTGATGGATGGGTGGTAACGCTGCATACCCCTGCACTATTAATCGGTGCAGTAACCACGCCAATGCCTTTGCCTCCGAATAGCTGATTCTATACATTATTCGGTCGGGGGGTATTGTTTCCGTCCTCTGCCAGCCATCAACAACACGTTGTTGGTTCATAGTCTTTTTTCGTCCTTTATTCCGTCAAACACCCATTTATGCAGCAATGCCCCTGTTTGGTTGTTGTAAATAAGGGCGGTTAGGTAGGTTTCCCTAAATCGTCCTGTTACCAGTTTTTTTAATGCTTTTAACCCGTCTTCTCCCCTTTTGTCCCGATGGTGGCAGGAAAAGAAAGTATTGTGCTGCATTGCGGGCGGTAAATGCGCCTTGTTTTTAAAATACACCACCAGTTTATACTTGGCAGTGGGTTTATAGTCCTGCTGTTTTCTTATGAAATGTGGGTTGTATGCCATTGTGTTTGGGTATGGAGGTTGTAGTATCGATTAGCGGGCAACAACACATTGCTTTTGCATTGCCCATTGTTTTTGAATGTTTGCCATTGCGTGGTAAAACATTACTTCAGCCTCCGGCAGCTTCTTGTTTTTAAAGCGGGTTTCCCATTTGCGGTACACTTTTAAGCGGTCGGTATCGGTCAACAACTCTTTGCGGGCTTTGTCTAACTCCAATTCTGCTTTAATCAGTGCCTTGCGCTTGTACTGCAATAGCAGCCATTGTTCGGTTTGGATGAAACCGTAAGGGCATTTGTTGTCAAAAAAGGTAATCGGGTTCACTAAAAACTTACCCTCTTGGTACTTTTTATTCTTTTCACCTTCCAATGGCCGCTCCTTCCATGCCGCTATTAAATCCACCCGTTGTATTAAGGTTTGTTGGTATTTTTCCCATTCATTGCGGGTTAGTGGTTGCTTAAAACTGCCGTACACGTGGTTAAACAGCTTGTTTTTGATTTTACGCTCTGTTTCCGTGTCGAACTGGTGGTAGGGGTATAGGGTGCTGATAGCATATTGGTAGAACTCCAATACCATTGCTAACTGCCATGCGGGGTATTTTTTGGCCGCCGCGCCGCCGCCCAGCCTTTGTTCAGGAAATTCGTCTGTGGATAAGGGTTGGTTTTCCACCACACTACCTGCTTTGAGAGGTGTGCAAGAGAAAAGTCCAAGAGGCTTTGCAGTATCAGCCGACAACGGAGGCTGGCCGCTCTTGTTTTCTACCCCGTTATCCCCCAATTCACAGGGTATTGAGTGTATATTACTCTTTTCTAAAGAGTTTACAAGACTGCTTTGGCGCACATTTTTCGTTTTGTCGCTATTTTCAGCACAGTCAGGGGCGGGTTGGGTTTCGGTTTGTGATAACGGGTTATTAGGGCTTTGGGGGTCGTATAGTAATATCCACGCAGGCACGGTTAATTCGTAATCGGCTTTTGTCCCCCGAAAGGTCTTTTGTACAATGCCCATTTGCTCCAGCTTGGAAAGGTGGTTTAAAATGGTGCGTTTATCCACTTTGACAAGGTGCGCTAACCGCACATTGTTCATGCGGCAGGGAATTGGGTTTATCGTCAAACACCCTACACGGTTATTTTGGCGCACGTAGGCATCGCATACTTTTAACAGTGTTAGGAATAAACCGCCTCTGATACGCTCTTTTGGGGTTGCTGCCTTTTGGTTTACGTCCTTTACAAACTGGTTGAGGTGCTTGCGGACTTCTGCAATGTCTATCCTGCGGTAATCAAATTCGTCTATTGAGGCAGGGTGTGTATTTTGGGGTGTGATGCGGTCGGTTCTCATAAAAACAACGTATTGTTGGGGTTTTGTTGGTGTTTTTGGGCAAGGGTGATGAAACGTTTGTGTATTCGCTGGTGGGTAGCGATTTGACGGGTTAACAGTTCGGTATCCCCTTGGTTATGGGGAACGGTCGGAAACAATAACAACCGCTGTATGTGCCGTATTTTTTCGGTTTCTGCTTTGGCTTTTTGAAGGTACATTTGCAGTTCCCCTGTCTTAATTTACTTAACTACTAGCACCAAGCGGCAAAGGGGGCTAATCAGCCCCCTGCGCTTGCTTATGGTTCACTTGCTTGTGAGAGGTCTTTGTGTGGACAGGGACACAACGGGTATCCTTTCTTGTCTTTTGCATTACCCTGCATCTTTTGCAAAGGCTGATACGCTCTGAAATCCTGTGGGAAGGCTCAAGCCCTCCTTGATAAACGGTGGTGCTTGCGTTACATTTTACGCAACGGCATTGTTTCATTTTTAATTCTATCACTGTGTTGTGTGCTGGCTTATGGGTCAGGCTTGGGCTTCTATTTCTTCTACGGTCAGCTTGCGGTTGCTATGCAACCATTTTGTCAATTCTTCTTTAGTGAAATAGATACGCTTGCCTCTTTTGAAATGCGGGATGGTACGCTTGTGTGTGAATTTGTAAATAATGGATTTGGTAACGCCTAAAAATTCGGCGGCTCCCGCTATGTCCAATGGCTTTTCATTGTCGTGGGGACGCAGGTGGTGTAATTGTCTTGAGAGTTCCGACACCATAAGGGTCAGATTGTCCAATTTTTGCTCTAAATCGTTAAAGGGGTTCGCTGCCATAACATCAGATTGTACAGCAGCAAATATTTATAGAAAAAATCGAAGGGGTAGGCGATTGGGTTGACCCAATTTTTAAACTTTTTTTTGGAGGACTACCCCTGTAACCTACCCCCATTAAAAAATATCAGTTTCTTTTTCGCACTCCCATTGCTTTGTTATTCAGCTGGTTAAGCAACTCTTTGTAAGGGGTGTAGCTTACCCCAACATCAAAAGGTTGTAGTGCTGAAAAAACCTCAACAAAATCTGTTTTTAGGCGGTTGGGTGATGCTTTATACAACGTTTTAAGGGTCTTATAAAGGGGTGAGTTGGCAATTATTTCCCGTCCGTGTTCGTCTTTTGGGATGGGTTTTGAGAACATCCGGTGCAAAAACCTTGCATATTGTGTCAGGTTCAGTTGGGAGTATTCTACACCCGTGGCGGCAAATAAATGTACCATCACAATACATTTCATGCGCATGGTAAACTCCTTGTTTACCTCCAAATACTCCGTTGTAATTCCGTTAACTATTGTTTGGGTTTCCTCCTCGGTGGTTTCTTCCTCTACGTAGTTAACCACCTTTTCAAATACATCATATACTGTTTGGGTGGTGCGTGTTTTTAAACGGTCGTTAAACAAAATAGCCCTTTTAACCGCATTTGGGGTAAACAGAAATTTCAATAGCGGCCAAAGCCTGTAAAAGTGGTAACGGTATCTTACCGAACTGGCATTGCCGTCAGGGTGCGGCACAATCAGTTCCTTTAAGGCCAACTTTATCCCCCAAAATTCGTAATAAATGGCCGTAGGTAATGCCACCCCTTCCAGTTTAGGCAGCTTGCGTGATTTGGTTTTCATCTCCTCGTAGTCCCTTTTAAGAAGGATAATCGCATCCTCTTCGTTTTTGGCTTTTGTCAAATCGAACCAATCAAAAAAATGTTCCGTAAAGCGGTAGCCTTCACAGATAAAACACTCCCCGTCATACATTAGTGCGTCTTCGGGCTTTTGAAAAAAATAATACTTGAAATGTGCGTACAACGCCTCGTAATAAAGATTGTTCACTAACTTCATCCTCTTGTCCTTTCTTTGTGTGTCAAATAATAACAACTAACGGTTGTTATTTGTGGATTATTTCATAAGATACACCATTAACAGATTTTGTGTCTTAAAGGATGCAAGTGTTGAAAATTTTGTCCTGACTTTCTATTATTTTCGGTTGTTATCCTATGAAGGTGGCTTAGGAATATGTTAGTGCAATGGAGCATTGCGCGCTGAAAAGGCGGCAAATTGTTTACAACCAATAGTTTGTATTTTTCGGGAGCAATGCTCCATTGAATTTCAGCAATGCCCCATTGAAATTAGGGGCTTGGTAAGTTGTTAATTAGTAAAATAATACGTTTAAAAATAGAAAAACCTGCACAACACGTTGTTGCAGGTTGCAATGCCATGTTGCAAATGGCGGTTCGTTGCGGATACTGTCCTTTATTCCTCCTTTAATCCGTCTGTTTCGGCAGCTAAGGACGGGTTTACCAATAGCATCACTGCTTCGTCCAGTTCGCTGCTCTTGATGGCATCGAGGTAGGTTTGGGTGGTTACTTCGGACTTATGGCCGAGGAATTGTTGGATTTTAGCGGTGGGTACTTGTAAGTCCCGCAGGTTGGTGGCAAAGCTGTGCCTTGTCATATAGGTAGTAATCCAATCGTTTATTCCGACCGCCTTTGCGATTTTGCGCAGGCGTTTGTTGGTGTCTTTGGTTTTTGATTGGATGCGGTTCACCTTTTTGTCAGGGGTATTGTAAATCGTATCGTTCAGGATGGGGAAGATATAGTCTTGCGGGTGCGGTTGGTTGACGGACTGATAATAATCCAGTATTTGCTGCATCGGGGGCAGGATGGGCAGGTTAAATGCTTTTTTGGTTTTAGTCCTAACGTAATAGATGCGGTTGTTATGAATGTCTTTCCATTTTAGCTTCGCTACATCGACCATATTGATACCCCACCCGTAATAAGAGAACTTAAAATAGTTCAGGGCATGAAAATCTAACGAGCCTTCTTCGGCAACGTATTGGAATATCCGCTCTATCTTTTCTTTTTCTAACGCACGGTGGTGGGGTTCGCAGTTCAGTTTTTTCAAATCGTACACTTTAAAGGGGTTCATATTGTCTTTAATCAGCTTAGTATTGGTTTGGGCGTGTTTAAATACTGAGGCGATACCTACCATATAAAAACGTATGGTGCTGTCTTTTACTCCCTGTATGCGTAAATAGTTCTCGTAACGTAAAAGAAACGAAGGGGTAATTTCTTTAAAGTCGAGGTGTGCAACACCGCTGGTAAACCTTAACAGGGCGTTGCGGCAGGATTTGATACGGTTACGTCCCCCCATGTGGCCGATGGCGTTTAAGTCATTTATCATTTCCATTGCATAGTCAAAGAAATTCTTAGAGGCTTTGGACTTGCGTAGGTTGTTTTTTACCGTTTGGGCGGAAAAATAAATATCGTCGCCTTCGTATTCCATAATCTCCCGTTCGGCATCCATTTCTTTCTTTTTAAGAAAAATAATGAGTTCCTTTTGCAAAGGGTGTTTCTTATTTGGCAACCCTTTTTCTTTGTCCCATTGCTGCTTAGTGGCCGACTTACCCGTAAACATAAATTTTGCTTTACGGTCTTTTATAATCCGGATAGCGATAGGGTGTGCGCCGTTGGCTAATGTTTTGTTGGTCTTTAAAAGTATCTTTACGGATGCCATTTATATGTGTGTTTAATCCCTGTGTTGGAATGTTAGGTACAACATAGGTGCAGCAAATGTCGAAAAAAACGGCCAAAAACCGACACATAGTAAAAACACAAAACCTGCAAACCATTGATAATAAAGGAAGAAAAAGTTTTGGAAAATATCAGATAGAGTATTTCCCTCTCCTACAGGGGAAGGAAAAGTTAAAGTACTATTAGCAAACCAATTATTAGGCTGGGGTCAGCCGTCACATATCAAGATATTCGTCAGCTCATTTACTTATTAACCTGTTATTTAATTAATAGGGCATTCTTAATGATAAATTACATCAAAAGGATTATTATTTTTGATAACCTACACCGCTATGAGAAAACTCATTTTTGTCCTGTTTTTTTCTGCCTGTTTCGTTATAGCCAATGCGCAAGACAGCCTTAAATACCCGCTGGCCGATAAATATTACCAATTATCCGAACAAGCTTTTAGCGACGAGATTTACGATACCGCTTGCAAATATGCCGACTTGCACCTTGAGGTAGAATTGGGTTTTCAAACCCCACGAAACAGCAAAGTGTTGGTTTCATACATTACCAAAGCGTTTTGCGAGTTTAAAGACGGCAATTACAAACAATCCATCGAAGTATATAACAAGGGCATAAAATGGATGGATAAAAACGGCTCGGCAAAATTTGCCAAATCGTTTTTTGATTTTATTGACTTGTGCTACACCATGATGGAGGCTAATGACAAGGTGTATTTTGAATATTCTGACAAAGATTACCGTAAAACTTTTTTGTTTAGGGTAGAAGAAGTTATCTGGCGTAAGGGGACAAAATTCAGGTTACGTATAAATGCGGGATTGAACGATGGTTTGATAATGGGTGCAGTGGCTTTTCCTATCAGTGCCCCCTTACCTGACAGTGTGCCCGAACGGTTGTTTCAATTGGGCAAAGGCGAAGTTGTTGACATTAGCCCTTGGAGTGCGGAGGTTGAGGTGGATATTTACGACTCAACCGATACATACAATTGGGTGCAAGAGGGAGATATTATTGAAACCCGAGTCTTTAGTAAATTTAAAGAAGAAACTATCATTTATGAATTGTTATCTAAAGATGTTTCTTTTAGAGATAATAACCGCGAGCGGATGCTCAACCCCCGCTATGTTATCCATTACGACAGTAAAGAATTTAAAGAGCTGTTGCTGCTTTTAATGGCCGACCAAGTGTTTGATACCGAAGAATTTACCCGTGAAGGAGATATTTTTGTAAACCCTGCCGAAAAAGGCCAAAATCAAGGTAAATCTATCCACGATTTGTTTTTAGACCCTGATACTTCTGACATTGAAGACTATTTGGAGTTTGTGGCCTATTTCCCGCGCAAATACATGGGCAAAGATTACAAAGCCAACGAAACCTACGCTACTTGGTTGCTCAACAATTCGCCCTCAACACCCTATGTAATTCTTGATAGCTTATTAGTCGAAAACGACCCCATGCGAAGGGTACAGATTTTTGAATTTAACAAAAGTGACCTTACCGACGATTTTTATGAAAAATGGGCTGAGAAAGCTACCACTTTTGCCGATAAACAAGAATTTACAACCGCATTAAAAACCCTTGATTTGGTTTTTGAAGCCGGCAGCTTTTTTAATAACAAAAAAATAATGGTGCACGGCTTGTATAAAAAAGGCACCGTGCTTGGCGAACAGAATATGTACGAGCAGGCAATAGCCAGCTACGATTCAGCCTCAAAGCTATACCTGCTGCTAAAAGACACCATTGAACACATTCGTTCCATCTATAAGATGGCCGATATATATGGCGATTGGGCACGCTACAAACAAGCCGAACAGTATTTTGATATTGCCCAACAAAAACTCAGCAAAAAAATAGGCAAAGGCGGCACGTATGAAGAGAATGAACTATTGGCTTACATACTTTGGGATAAAGGCTACAACGTATCTCAAAAGGGCGATTACGACGGTGCTTTAAAAGCGTATGATGAAGCCGAAAAGATACTCGACCGTATAGGCGGTTCAAAAACGGATAGAGCCACCATATACCGTAATATGGCCTATGTGAGCAAACAAAAAGGACTGTATCAGCAAGCGGTTGATAAGTACAGTCAATCCATGCAATTATTTTTAGAAGCGGGCAACCAAAAGAAATACGCTACGCTTAACGATGATATTGCCGACTCTTATTTTAAAATGGGTAAATACCGCGAAGCAATTGCCCATTATCAAAAAGCCTATGAAATTAAACAGGGCATGGATGACAAATCGGGAGCCGGTTTCTCAAAATCAAACATCGGGCAAGCCTATTGGAATTTGGGCACTTACGATACAGCAATTATGGCGCACCGCGAAGCAGTGAGTTTAAACGCAGAAGCGAATGATATTGTGGGTATTGCCTATTCGTATGAAAAAATAGGGGATTTGTGGAAGGAAAACGGAAACTTAGACAGCTCGGTAAGCTATTATTTTAAAGCTGAGGAGAATTACATTGCCAACAACGATACCACTGATAAACTGGCTGCTTTGAAGGTGCTTTTCGGCGATTTGTACCTTAAAATGAAAAACTATGATTTAGCCATTTATTACTACAAACGCGCACAGCAGATATACGCAAGCATACAAAACGACTTGGGGGTAGCCAACGGTAACTATAACATAGGGATGGCTTACTACAACATGAAATCGTTTGTGCAGGCCAAAAACTACATGGGCAAGGCCAGCGTAACCTATACCAAAATTGAAGATAACGGAGGCATGATGAACACCCAAGTATTGCTGGGCTTGATTGCCTACGACAGTGAAGGGAACGGGGTAGAAGCTGAAAAACTGCTCAACAACGGTCTCAATTATGCCAAAATAAGCAACAGCTTCATCAACCTTGCGTGGGTATGGGAAAATTTGGGTTATGTATGTTCACAACAAGGCAAACTGGATAATGCCAAAGCCTATTACGATTTGGCACTGGATGCTTACACCAAAGCCGAAAGCTACTCAGGCATAGGCGGGGTTAAACTGCGCATAGGTCGCTATTTTATTGAGAAAGGTGAATTTGCAAAAACCCGCGAAATGTATTGGGCAGTGATAAACGATGCCCTTGAACGTAAAAACTTTTACCTTGCTTCCGACGGGTTTGTAGAACTTGCCCACTATTACAACCTTGTGGGTGAAGCCGATAGTGCCAAAAGACTTGCATATCAATCACTGGATATTAACAAAACCCTACGAAACGATTACATACAAGCCAGTGCCTATCTTATTTTGGGCAACACCTACAACGCCCTTACCCAATACAATACAGCCATTGAGCATTATCGCACTGCCGACAGCATTTACCGCAGTATTGATGATGTAATAAACCAAGTGGTAGCCAAAAACAACATTGGCACCATCTATTTTGCACAAGGCGAATATTCAAGTGCCATTCGCATATTCGGTTCGGTACTCGAAGATTTGAACCGCATTAAATACGAAGGTGATTTCTTAGTTTCAGCCTTGCTAAACTTAGGCGAAACCTATTTGGAAGATGGTTTTTGGGCAGAAGCTGAACGCTGGACTAAGGAAGGCCTTGCTGTAGCCATTAAACAAAAAAACCGTAGGCAAATAACCAGCGGAAACTTGTTGTTAGGGCATTTATTCCTGAACATGAAAAAATACCCCGAGGCGAAATCACACTTGTTTAACTCGTACAAAGACTATCAGGAAATTGGTGAAAAAGATCGCATTTCAGAAGCTAATACTCTTATTGGTAAACTGTATGTGGAAACGGGTAAAACCGACTCGGCAAGAACATTTTTAAATAAAGCCATTGAGATTGCAACCCAAACAGGCAACAATTATTACTTGTGGGAACCGCTATACCTTTCATCAACCCTTTACATTAAAAAAGGCGATACTACAAATGCCGTTGCCGACCTTAAAAAATCAGTAGAGGTGGTTGAAGGCATAAAGCGCAACATTGCAGGCCGAAGTAACAAAATGGTGAGTTTTAGCAAGGCAAAAGACAAATACAAAATATACCTGAGTTTGGTAGATTTATTAGTGTCGCGAAATGAAGTAAGTCTTGCGTTTTATTATCAGGAGAAATCGAACATTGCCGGTTTGATGGAACAAACAAGGGGCGATAACGGCCCCACCCGCACCAATGATTTGCTGGATGCTGAAACCGAAACCACTGCAAAAGAACTGGAGCTGAAAATTGACGGTTACTTGGCCGAACTTATAAAAGAACGCAGCAAACCCAAAGAAAAACAAAGTGCTGAAAAGATTAAAAACCTTGAAGGGTTGATAGACGTGAGTCAAACCAATTACAATACCTTCATTGATTCTGCGATGAAGAGCACCGGAAACGACCACGCAAACTTTGCCAGCACCATTAACCCCCGCGACCTTGACGATGCCCGTAACAGCTTGCCCGACGGAGATGTGGTAATAGAATACCTTGTTACCGAAAACCAATTGATAACTTTTGTGTCCACCAACAGTACACTGAATGCGCGCAGGGTGCCGATAAAACAAGAAGAGCTGGAAAAGGCTGTAAAAGAATTTTATTCGCAAATAAGCACCTCAAAAACAGATGCAAAACTGGTATCGGCAAACAGCGATAAATTATATCAGCTATTTATTACCCCCATTACTGATTTAATAGAAGGCCAGCAGCGCATTGCCCTTGTTCCCACAGGCATTTTATACTCGCTCCCTATACAAGCCTTGGGTAAGCTCGAAGATGGAAAAATGCAGTACCTGATAACAAAGTATGATATTACCTATATCAATAACACCAAGTTTATTTATCAGGCACAACCCAACGGCGAGGTTACTGTTAAAGGCATACTTTGCTTTGGAAATGCGGATAACACACTTAGCAATGCCGAGAAAGAGGTGAATGAAATTTCATCCCTGTTCCCTTCAAAAACATTTCTACGCGACAGTGCTTCTGAAGACAAGGCCAAATTGCTAATGAACAATTATACGGTAGTGCATTTTGCAACACACGGCCGCTTAGACCCCATAAAGTTTGAGAACAGCTACTTAGTATTAGCTCCCAACACCCTTGTGGGCGACGACGGTAAATTTACCATGAACGAAATCAGGGAATTTAAAACACTACGGGGCATCCGCTTGATGGTACTGTCTGCCTGTGATATGGCCGCCAATGAAAACTCTAAAGGATGGATTAATACCCCTGCCAATGAATTTGTGATGAAGGGGGTAGGCTCGGTATTAGCTCCGCAATGGAAAGTACACGATGAAGCAACCAGTGTGTTGATGGTTGGGTTTTATGAAAACCTTAAAAACGGCATGGGTATTTCAGAGGCACTTAAAACATCTCAAATGGCGTTGGCACAAAGCTCCAATTTCTCACACCCATACTATTGGGGAGCGTTTGAAGTTATTGGTAAGTGGTAGTCTTTAAGAAATATGTACTTTGTTTTATAAATTGTTGTACTTTGCGTAAGAATATTACGCTGCTGTTTGTGCACAATGGTAGTAAGCGAAAAAGTACATACGACTATAAATTATACACTGCACCAACTAATACAACAAAACCCACAGCTAACAGGATTTGTTATAGAGGCGTTTGAGTTGCTGATGTATCAAAATGAGGAATTAAAAAAAATCGCCTCAAAATACTCGCATGATTTACGTTCACCGGTTACCAACATCAATATGTTGCTGCAATTGTATGATAAATCGGAAAACGATGCCGACAAACGCTTGTATGTAAACAAAATCTCTAATTCACTGGATAGATTGCAAGATGGTTTTGAGCAACTTTCGCACGATAGAAAAGTATCTTTAAAACGAATCAGTGAGCAAACCTTGGTACAATTTGATAAGGTTTTTGACGATATAAAAACCCAACTATCTCAAGGCGATTCTATTATTACAGAATTTGATGCCGGCAATGATGTGTGGGCACAACCCCGCTATTTTTATAATGCGTTTACCCTGCTGTGTATGATTATTAGTGGTGAAGGAAGTATAGCAGTACAAACAAAAAAAGCATGGGAAGGGATGCAATGCACTATTACTTACCCTACTTTTATAAATTTGAACGGCGAAGCCAAAACCGACGATAGGGATACACAAAGCGGCACAACGGCTGCAACAACAAACGGCTGGTTGTATTATTTTGCTCAACTGTTCTTAGGAGCAGCGGGGGCTACTTCACACATTGAAGAAAATGAAAGCGAAGGAGAGAGCAAAATAGTTATTTCATTTTCGCAAGCTAACTGAGATGATAAAAAATATTTGGATTATTGATGATGACGAGATTTTTCAGTTTACGGCACAAAAGTACCTTGAACTAAAAAAGGCCGCAGACAAAGCCACGTCGTTTACAAACGGCCACGAGGCCATGAACCATTTACAACAAATTGTTCACGACCCTGATGATTTGCCCGATGTGATATTGCTGGACATTAATATGCCTGTTTTTGACGGTTGGCAATTTATTAAAGAATTTAGCCGTGTACAGGAAGCCCTTAAAAAGAAAGTACTGGTATTTTTAACCACCTCTTCAATTGACCAAGCAGACTTTGAAAAAGCCCGCGAAATAAGCATTATTGCCGGCTATATTGTGAAACCGCTGAACGAAGAAAAAATCAACGACATTTTAAGCCAATACAACGGCTTACAAACCGTTTAGTTTTCATCAGGCTGCATTATCTTTTCAGCTTCTTGTTTTATAGTAGTACCAATTTGGTCAACAATTTGGTTGCTGTTAGTCATTATCAGTTTATCTACAAACTTATCCTTACTGCTTTCTTTCACCTTTATAACAATGTTATACAAGCCTCTGCTGTAACACTCTCTAAAATCTCCTTCGTGGAAATAATAGCCGAAACTGCGCGGCACCACAAAGCTAAATCCGTCAAGCTCTTCACCTTTCAAGTTATCATAGTATGCCTTATAACCCTCGTTCGATTTATTAATGGGTGCATTTCGTAAATTCAAATAAAACTTACCCAACTCCATATTACTAAACAAATTACCTTGCTTGTTCACGTAATTGGTGGTAAACGTAATCTCAAAATCAAGATGCAGTTTCTCGTCCTCTTTCTTTTGGTATAAAGTCCAAGGCATATACCAGCGACTGCCCGATACCTTCGCCTTAGCATAGCGCACCTCTATGCTATCAAGGCGTAGTTTAAAAAACGAGTTGTTAAAAATATCGTACACACCCATGCTATCCGTTACTATCGAAAAGCGGGCAACAATTGCCGTATCGGTTTTCCCTTCGCCGTTGGTAAACGTGCGCACAAAGGTAAACCCTCCAAACTGCATCCCTATTGGGTCAAACGCGCTTTTAATAGAAAGCTGGTCGTAAAAAAACAACCCTGTTAAGCCGCTTTGGTATTCGGCCATGTATTTTTTGTTCTCGTTGGCAATGAGCTGTTTCACCGCATTTGCTCCCAGCGAAACCGCCTGTGTAACCAAACCCGTCGTAATAATGCCCCTGTCACGGTCTTTGGCAATACGGTTAGAAACCGTAGGAATTTGCTGTTTATCCAATTGGGCATAATTAATCACCTCACTACGTTGGTCAATGGCCATCTTTACCTTTTCTTCCTTACTCTTATTAGAAAGCTTAGATGTGGCGCAACCTGCCAACAATATTGCTCCGGTTATTATATATGCAGTTTTCATTATTAATCTCATTTATCTGTTCCGTATCATTTTCCTGAGCTTGCCGAAGGAAGTTTCAAACCTCCCTCTATCCCTCCTTGCTTAAGGAGGGAAGCCTCCGCACAGGCCATATAACGTCGTTCAACTTTTTACAAAGCATGCCTTATTGGGCAAATGAGCCTTGCGGGCTGTTTCCCCTCCTGTTTTTAGGAGGGGATTAAGGGGAGGTCAAAAGTTGCCTGCCTAATGCTGCCTGAAACTTCCCTCAATCTCTTTCAACACATTTCCTATATCACTAAACACTCTTTCATTCTCAAATCTTAAAACAATATATCCAAGCTCACTTAACCTCAAATCCCGTTCATAATCCATTTGTCTATTAATATAATTGTTGTGTATCTCCCCGTCTAATTCAATCACCATCTTTTCCTTTGGGCAATAAAAATCAACAATATAGTTTTCAATACTATGCTGACGTCTAAACTTTCTATCTTCAAAATTATAGTTCTTTAAAACTTTCCATAACCGTATCTCAGCCGGAGTTGAGCGTTTTCTTAGCTCTCTTCTTTTTTCAAGTAAGCATTCACGGTTATGTACTCTGTTTCTGTTCATGGTTAAATGTTGCCAAACCTCCCTCAATCCCTCCTTACCTAAGTAGGGAAGCCTCCGCACTATCCATCCAACATCGCCCGACTTTTACAAAGCTCTTTTCTTGCAGAACTAATAGGTCTTACGGGCTGCTCCACAATCCTGAACTTGCCGAAGGACAACTATTTATCCATTTACTCCACACAAAGGTAAATACAGCACCAATTTAGTAAATTTGTAATTCTTTAAATTTTATCTCCCTGTGAATTTCCAACTTACCTCAGAATATATACCTACCGGCGACCAACCTACTGCCATAAAACAACTGGTTGAAGGTATTAATCGCGGCGACCGTGCCCAAACCCTTTTAGGGGTAACGGGCAGCGGTAAAACCTTTACGGTGGCCAACGTTATACAGCAAGTACAAAAACCCACTCTTATTATCAGCCACAACAAAACACTGGTAGCGCAATTATACGGCGAGTTTAAACAGTTTTTTCCTGAAAATGCTGTGGAGTACTTTGTGTCGTACTACGATTATTACCAGCCCGAAGCGTTTATCCCCACTACCAACACATATATAGAAAAAGACCTGAACATTAACGAAGAGATAGAAAAAATGCGGATAAAAACCACCGCATCCCTTTTATCAGGTCGTAAAGATGTAATCGTAGTGGCCTCTGTATCGTGTATTTACGGCGCGGGAAATCCGTATGATATTATGCAAAGTGTGGTACGGATTGAGAAAGGTCAGAAAATATCACGTAACACCCTGTTATATTCATTAGTAGATGCCTTATACTCGCGCACCACAGCAGAGTTTAAACGCGGTACTTTCCGTGTAAAAGGTGATAACGTAGATATTTACGGAGCTTATACCGATGTGGCCTTTAGGGTAAGTTTCTTTGGCAACGAGGTTGAAGATATTTCAGTATTTGACCCCACAACGGGCCAAACGCTCGAAAAACTACCCAATATTGCTATTTATCCCGCCAACCTGTTTGTTACCCCAAAAGAACGCCTAAATGCAGCCATGAGGATAATACAAGACGACATGGTGGCACAGGTGGAATATTTTAAAAGCATTGGCCGCGTATTGGAAGCTAAACGATTGGAAGACAGGGTAACGTTTGACCTTGAAATGATGCGCGAACTTGGCTATTGCAGCGGTATTGAGAATTACAGTCGCTACATGGACGGCCGTAAGCCCGGAGACCGTCCGTTTTGTTTGATTGATTACTTCCCCGATGATTTTTTATTGGTGATAGATGAAAGCCACGTAACCATGCCGCAAGTACGCGCCATGTATGGCGGCGACCGCTCCCGCAAAGTAAACTTGGTAGATTATGGTTTCCGTTTGCCTGCGGCATTGGACAACCGCCCGCTAAAGTTTGAAGAGTTTTACACGATGGTGCCGCAAACCGTTTATGTGAGCGCAACACCCGCCGATTTTGAGATACAGGAAAGTGAGGGGGTTGTTGTTGAACAGATTATACGTCCTACAGGATTGCTTGACCCCGTGATTGAAGTACGCCCTTGTGGCAACCAAGTGGATGACTTGCTGGACGAGGTGAACGAACGCATTAAAATGGGCGACCGTATTTTGGTGACAACACTTACCAAACGGATGGCTGAAGAATTGACTAAGTACATGACCCGACTTGGGATTAAGTGCCGTTATATACACAGCGAGGTGAAAACCCTTGACCGAGTGGAGATATTGCGTGGCTTGCGTTTAGGAGAGTTTGACGTGTTGGTGGGTGTGAACTTGCTGCGTGAAGGACTTGACTTGCCTGAGGTTTCTTTGGTGGCTATTTTAGATGCCGATAAAGAAGGTTTTTTACGCAGCCAACGCAGCTTAACCCAGACTATTGGTCGTGCAGCCCGTAATGAACGCGGTAAGGTAATTATGTATGCGGACGTGATGACGGAAAGCCTTACCAAAACCATTGAAGAAACCGACCGCCGCCGCTTTAAACAAATTGCCTACAACCAAGAACACGGCATTACCCCGCGCACGGTGCGCAAAAGCCGCGAAGAAATATTTAAGCAAACCAGTGTAGCCGACGCAAAAACAGGCACCATGCAAAAGGCTTATGTAGAAGAAGAGGAAGTGAACATAGCCGCCGACCCTGTGGTACAATATATGACAAAACCGCAGCTTGAAAAGACCATTAAAGAAACCGAAACGGCCATGCACAAAGCTGCCAAAGAACTTGACTTTATGGAGGCTGCCCGCTTGCGCGATGAAATGCTTGGCCTGAAAAAGCTGATGGAAGAACGCTACGGAAACAATTAGTCTTGTCTTGAGCTTGCCGAAGGAAGCTTGCCGAAGGAAGCCTACCGAAGGAGTGTGCAGGTCATTTTAATAAAATACTATTCTTATTGACGTTAAAAATTACACTCAACGGTTTTTCATCATCAAGGGGCATATAAAGAAAACGGACGATGGCTTTCTTTTCGCGGTAATAAAACTCGTAAGTCTCCTTACTATCAACAAGGTAACATTCCAAATCGCTTTCAAGGTTGGTGCATCCTATAGAGTCTTTACAAACCTCTATTTCTTTTAGTTGAACCCAATAAATATTAGGTGACATGGCACTGCGGCACAAAGAGGTAACCGGCAGGTTTTCGGGGTTTTTATTTACCCAAATCCCTGTTTCGCCCAAAAAACCCAAATAATCATTACTTCCTTTACCGTATAACTTAAAAAATGTCTTGGCTCTCGGTTTTTTGCGTAAGGTTATATCGTCCACATCAAACCCGCCGCAACAGGCATTATAGGTAAAACGGTAATGGTGGGGTGTGGTTATGTTACAAACAATCGTATCCCAATCTGATTTATTGTTGCGTTTAAAAAGTACCGTATCAAAAACCTCATCAGTGACAATCCGTACGGTATCACCATACCGCATCTCTTTTCCGTTTATACGCCATTGCATGGCCTTTAAATCTTTATATGCGGCTGAATCAGGATTGTATTCCTCTTTCCACCAGCCCGCAGTAAAAGTAGCTTGCTGCGCCAACACACGACCGCAACAAAGTAAAACAAGCAAAAGCGTAGGTATTCTTTTCATGGTTATTTAACCCAAACGTTAAAACGGTGTTTTGTAGTGTGGTTTGCGTAGTTTTGCTGTGCGTCAGTCATACCAAATAATAAACCCTATTGGCTAATGAGATGCTGAAATAAGTTCAGCAGGACGAGCCCTCAAAATCAAAGATAATTCCGTGCACAAAATACATCAGTTTCCAAACGGCCTGCGGCTTATATACCAGCATCACCCCTCAAACATTGCTCACTTCGGCATCCACATTAATGCGGGCACGCGTGATGAAACCGCCAACATTATGGGCATGGCTCATTTTATTGAGCACATGTTGTTTAAAGGCACCCAAAAACGCCGTGCTCTGCAAATTATCAGCAGATTAGAGGAGGTTGGCGGTGAAATGAACGCCTATACCACCAAAGATAAAACTACCCTTTATGCCTCGTTTATCGACGGGTATTTACCCCGGGCGGCCGATTTGCTTACCGATGCCGCTTTTCACTCCAACTTTCCTGAAAAAGAAATGGAGAAAGAAAAGAATGTGATACTGGAAGAGATTGATATGTATGCCGATAACCCCGAAGAATGCGTGAACGATGAGTTTCAGGAACTGATGTTTAAGAACCATCCGTTGGGGTACAACATTTTGGGCACACAGGACACGGTAAAATCCCTCACCCGTGAGCAATGCACAGGGTTTATTGCAACTAATTACCTGCCGCAAAACATTGTGTATGCCTACGTAGGTAACTCGACTATTGAAAAAGTAATAGGCCTGTGCGAAAAATATATGCCCACAGTACAAAATGGCACAACACCTAACAAGCGCGAAGTATTTAAGCACTACGTGCCCTTTAATACAACTAAAGAAACTGAACACGCCCAATGTTACTGTGTGCTGGGCAATTTATCATACAACAATACCCATCCGCTAAAACCTGCTTTGGCACTGTTAAGTAATCTGCTGGGCGGTCCGGGATTAAACTCGCGCCTGAATTTGGCGGTACGCGAACGCTACGGTTATGCTTACCAGATTGACAGCAGTTTTTCTACTTACGAAGACACAGGGTATTTTAGCATATACTTTGGTACCGACCCTAAGTATCTGGATAAAACCATGAAGCTGGTTGAGGCAGAGTTGAAACGCTTGCAAAAAGAAGCACTGAGCGAAACGGTGCTTAACAAATACAAACGGCAGATGGAAGGCCAAATGTTGCTGGCAGAAGAAAGCAAAGTAAGCCTGATGCTTTCATTAGGTAAAAGCCTGTTGGATTATAACAAGGTGGATACTTTGGAAGAGGTGATACAAAAGATATATGCCGTTACCCCTGCCCAAATACTACAAGTAGCCCGCGAAGTGTTTGATGAAAGCCAAACCAGCCGCTTAATATACAAAAGCAAGGCATAAAGGGGCTGTTACAAAAGTAAGTTGTGCAGTGTTTTTTGCAACGACAGGTTAAAACCTATAGCTCTTGTAATTACCTTTTCATGAATGACTTAAGTCTTTCACGAAAAGGGAATCTTAATAGCAGGGGTTTTCAAACCCCTGACTTTTGAGAAAGTCTCATTACCCCCAAACTTCCAAAAAACGTACATTTGCCCTACTCTTTATGATAGAAGTAATACCCGGCCAACTACCCACTGCAAAGTTGCACGCCTATATGCTTGCATCCATTGCACCGCGCCCTATATGCTTTGCCAGCACTGTAGATGCGGAAGGGAATGTAAACCTAAGTCCGTATAGTTTTTTTAATGCCTTCGGCAGCAACCCTACTACACTTATATTTTCACCTGCAAGGCGCGTACGCGATAATACCATAAAACACACCCTTGAGAACGTAATAGCCACCAAAGAAGTGTGTATTAACGTGGTAACGTATGAAATGGTGTACCAAGCCAGTCTTGCCAGCACAGAGTATGAAAGAGGGGTTGATGAATTTGTGAAAGCAGGCTTTACTCCTGTGGCTTCTGATTTGATAAAAGCACCCCGCGTAAAGGAAAGCCCTGTACAAATTGAATGCAAGGTGCGTGAGGTAATTGAAACAGGGCAAGAAGGTGGAGCTGGTAACCTTGTGGTGTGCGAAATTTTGAAAATGCACATTAACGAGGATATTTTGGGCGAAGACGGGATGATTGACCAACGCAAAATACATTTAGTGGCAAGGTTGGGCAAAGATTGGTATTGCAAAGCCTTTGGCGATGCTTTATTTGAGGTAGAGAAGCCTAATACCAAAAAGGGAGTGGGTGTGGATGCTATACCTGCCAAAATACGCCTTAGCAATGTGCTTACCGGAAATAACTTGGGGCAATTGGGTAATTTAGAAATACTGCCTACCCCCGATGAAGTGAGCGGTTACAAATATGAAAATACGGAGTTGAAAGAACTGTTGGAACGACTGACCAACGACCCTGATAATTTGGAAACCCAAAAACACCTGATGGCCAAAAACCTGCTGGCACAAGGCAAAACGGTAGAAGCATGGAAAGTGCTTTTATCATAAACAAAACAATTTTGCAGGTGCAACTATTATTACTGTTGTGAACATACAAATACAAGCCGGATCGCCGCAAGAGAACAGCCTGACGATGCGTGTGGCGAAGGCAATAGCAAAACAAATAGGTACAGAGCATAACCATAGTATTGTTGATTTTAACCAATACGATATCCCGTTTATGAACCAAGGCAGTGTGGAGATGGATAATCTTACACCGTTTCAAGAACAACTGATAAACGGATGGGCAAACGCCAAGCTGGTGTTTGTGGTATCGCCTGAGTATAATTGGTTTCCCAGTGCCGAGTTAATAAACACTTTGCACCAATTGGGCAGCCGCCAGCACAAAAACCTTTTCGACGGAAAAGTTTTTGCCTTTGCGGGGGTATCAAACGGTCGCGGCGGGCGTATGCCTACCATGCAATTAACCACTGTTTACAATAAACTGATTAACGTATTATCTACACATTCATTCAGTAGCGGAAAAACGTTTGAATCGCAGTTTACACAAAATGTATTGGATGAAAACGGTGACTCATTGGGCAGTACCGAATACGATAAGGGATTAAAAGCCTTTGTTGATTATTCAGTGGATATGGCCTCACGTTGGCAATAAGCCCCTCTTTAATCCTTATTAAACAAATAAGCCCCGATATAGTACTATATCGGGGCTTGCGTTTATAAAGTGGTTTATTAATAATTATTCAGCATCATTGGCATTACAAGCATCAGCATATCCTCGCTGGGTTCGTTTTCAAAAGGCAACAACACACCTGCACGGTTGGGGGTGCTCATTTCAAAGCGCACCTTATCAGTATCCATGCTGGTTAGCATATCCATCAAATATTTGCTGTTAAAGCCTATTTCCATGTCTTGACCTTCATACTCGCAGTTCAAACGTTCATGGCCTTCATTGCTTTGGTCAAAATCCTCGGCTGATATTATCATATTGCTACCTGCCAGTTTCAAACGTATCTGGTGGGTAGTTTTGTTTGATACAATAGAGATACGACGTACAGAGCTTAAAAACTCGCCCCTGTCAATCACCAATTTGTTGGGATTTTCTTTAGGGATTACCGCATTATAATCAGGGTAACGTTCATCAATTAAACGGCACACCAAGCTCACATCACCAAACGAGAAAAACGCGTTGGCATTGTTAAAATCAACACGTACCGCAGTATCATCATCTTTCAAAGATGATTTTAACAAGTTAGAGGCTTTTTTAGGTAAAATAAACGATTGCTCAACACCGGGAGCCACATCCACACGTTTGTAGCGTACTAAACGGTTAGCATCGGTAGCTACAAAAGAGATGTCGTTATTTTTTAACTCAACAAAAATACCGGTAAGGTTAAGGCGCAACTCATCATTTCCGGTAGCAAACACCGTTTTTGCAATTGCTTTCAACAATACTTCGCTTTTAATGCTGAATGATTTATCGCTTTCTACCTCAGGTATTTTCGGAAAATCTTCACCGGGTTGTCCCGCAAGTTTAAAGCGGCCATTACCCGAACTGATTTCGATGGCATGCGTTTTTTCATCAATAGTAAACGTAAGCGGCTGGTCGGGCAACGAACGTAAAATGTCAAGGCAAAGTTTAGAGGGCACAGCAATTTGGCCTTCTTCCTGCGCTTCTACCTTCAAGGTAGTAGTCATGCTGGTTTCAAGGTCAGTAGCACTAATGGTAAGGTTACCCTCCTTAATATCAAACAAGAAGTTTTCTAAAATAGGAATAACCGCTTTTGATACCACCACACCACTTACCACCGAAAGGTGCTCCAGCAAAACTGTTTTGGAAACTATAAACTTCATACCTTGCTCTACTATTGTTGTTAATTAAAATGCCAAAATTAGGGGCACTCTGCAATATAGTCAATTGTTATTTATCTACATTTATTTGTTGCGGGTGTTTGCAAGGTGTGTTTAAATGAACATACCCTAATCTATAACAGGCCTGCATTGTAAAACCATTAACCGCTACAACGTAATGGTATTTGGAAACGAAAGGTGTACTTGTCCTGCCAACACTGCCCTCTTGTATGCCAATGGAGTAATTTTAGTATATGCCTTAAACGTTCTGATAAAATGGGCTTGATCGTAAAAGCCGTTATCCAGTGCCACATCAATCAACAGAGTGTTTGGTTGATGAGCCATCTGTGCAATGGCTTCGTTTACTTGTTTCAGCCGCAAATATTTTAGCGGGCTTAATCCGTACACTTCACTAAACGTATTGATAAACTTCTTGTGCGAAAACCGCTTATGTCCTAAATAGTGTTTAATACGCCCCTTTTGCAAGGGTTCTTGTGTAGTTGCTTCTGCAAACGCTAAAACATCAACATCCGTTTTTACAGGCTGTGCAGCTGCAAGCAAAAACCGCTCAAGGTGTTTTATTTTATCAGCTCCGTTTTTAGCGTGTTCTATTTCAGCAATCACAGGCATTATCTGCGTACCGAAAATATGAGACAACGGACGGGGAATGCCCAAAACCGATATATCAACACCAAATAATCGGTGTAAGCCTTGCGGTTTAAAAATAACACCCAACGCATTGTACCGACCCGAAACTTTGGTAGTTAATTGTTGTTGGTATATGCCTGATACCCCGCCTGCCTTTGTATAAGAAAAGGCTGTATTACCTGTTTGAATTGAAAACTCCTCACCGAAGTTGATGATGATTTCCTGTTGTAAAAACGGAATACTTACGGATGCGTATTCCCATTGCTCCTCCTTTTGATACCAAATGCACTCAACAGCCTCTTTTAGCTCATTATCAGGCGTATGGATGAGGGCATTCATGGGATGCAAAATTAGGAAAAACTAAAATTGCAGTTATCACAAAATAGGGCAGCCCAAAACATCTTTTTTGCCGCTACAAGGTCGCCTGAAAATGGTTTTATACAACAACGAGAAATTGGAATGTAGAAAAGTAAAGCGCAAAATCACTAATAGTTTTAGTGATTTTGTGCCTTACTTTTTATGCCGGTCTTCGGCAGACTCAGTCTTCAGTAATCTCAGAATAATATCGAGTGCTCCGAGCATACCCCGAGCTTTCCGAGAGATATCAAGCAAATTTAGGATAACTGCCGGGGTCAACCTCGTGCATCATCTCATAAATTACCTCAAACACAGTTTCAGCACCGGGTTTGCTAAAGTAATCGCCATCGGTTCCGTAGGCAGGGCGGTGCGGTTGTGCACTAATAGTGCGGGGTTCGCTATCCAGCCATTTAAAGGCTTGCTGGCCTTCCATTACTTGCTGGAACATATACGCCGAAGCACCGCCAGGTACGTCTTCGTCTAAGAAAACAACACGGTTGGTTTTCTTTACCGATTCAATGATTTTGTGGTGAATATCAAACGGCAATAAGGTTTGCACATCTATCAACTCAACACTAATGCCCACCTCATTCAATTGTTTAATAGCATCCTCAGCAATGCGTGTGCTTGAACCGTAAGTAACCAACGTTACATCTTCGCCTTCAATCAATATTTCGGGCACGCCCAACGGAACGGTAATATCAGCAATGTTATCGGGCATTTGCTCTTTTAAACGGTAACCGTTCAAACATTCCACAATCAATCCCGGCTCGTCGCTTTGCAATAAGGTATTATACATACCCACAGCTTGTGTCATATTACGGGGAACACATACATACATACCGCGCAGCGAGTTAATAATCATACCCATTGGCGAACCGCTGTGCCATATACCCTCTAACCTGTGGCCGCGGGTGCGCACAATAAGCGGGGCTTTTTGCCCGCCTTTGGTGCGCCATTGCACGGTAGCAAGGTCGTCGCTCATAATTTGTATAGCGTATAGCAGGTAATCAAGGTATTGTATTTCAGCGATGGGACGAAGACCGCGCATTGCTGCCCCAATTCCCTGCCCAATGATGGTACACTCACGGATACCCGTATCAAACACACGATTTTCGCCGTGTTTTTCCTGCAAACCTGCAAACCCTTGGTTCACATCTCCAATTTTGCCTAAGTCTTCACCAAAGGCAAACACACGGGGGTCGCGGGTAATGGCACTGTCAAAAAACGCCTGCAATACCTCGCGGCCATCCATCATTTTAGCATCATCACCATATACAGGTTTTACTTCCTGCACTTTCAATGCGTTCCACTCCGATTCACTGTGTAAATAGGTGCTGTAACGCTCGTAATTATCTGCGTGGAACTGCTTTTTATGCTCCACTATTGCTTGGCGCGCAGACCCGTTTTCATGCAGGGTAAGACGCAAGGCGGCATTTAACGCCACACCCACATCCTTGCGCATAGGCTCACTAATTGCGCGCAGGTTGGCGGCTACTTCAGCAATGGCGGCACTATTGCTGCTTTGTGCAGCAAGGTCGTCAAGCAATACGCCAGCTTCGGCTACATCGGCTTTTATATCGCCCAAATAGGCTTCCCATGCGGCTTTTTTCTCAGCATTAACTTCTTTTTTCCAGTCATTCTCATGCGCGTCCAACTCCTCTGCCGTCGCAATAGCATTGGCTTCCATCCATTCGCGCATCTTTTTTATACAATCAAACTCCTGTTCCCACTCCAAACGCTCTTTGCTTTTGTAGCGTTCGTGCGAGCCTGAAGTAGAGTGTCCTTGGGGCTGGGTAACCTCTGTAACGTGTATTACCACAGGGGTATGTTCTTCGCGACACACCGCCACTGCTTTTTGGTAGGTAAGACACAATTCGGCATAATCCCATCCTTTGGCAGTAAACAGTTGTAAACCCTTACCGTATTCATCGGTTTGGAAACCGCTTAAAATGCTGCTAAGGTTTTCTTTAGCAGTTTGGTATTTGGCAGGCACTGAAATACCGTATTGGTCGTCCCAGATAGACATTGCCATCGGTACTTGCATCACACAAGCAGCGTTAATGGCTTCCCAAAACATACCTTCGCTGGTGCTTGCGTTACCAATAGTTCCAAAGGCAACTTCATTTCCGTTGATAGAGAAATCAGTGTGTGATTGAAGGTCTTTATTCTCGCGATAAACTTTTGAGGCCATTGCCAAGCCTAGCAAACGAGGCATTTGGCCGCCTGTAGGCGATATATCGGCAGAAGAATTATAGCGGTCGGTTTGGCTTTTCCAGCTACCGTCAGGGTTTAGCAAACGGGTACCAAAGTGCCCGTTCATGCTACGTCCTGCTGAGCAGGGTTCCGCCTCAACACTGGTGTGGGCATACAGTTGCGCAAAAAACTCACGCACATTGCTCATACCCAACGCAAACATAAACGTTTGGTCGCGGTAGTAACCGCTACGGAAATCACCCTTTTTAAAGGCTTTGGCCATAGCCAGTTGGGCTACTTCTTTACCGTCGCCAAAGATGCCGAATTTGGCTTTGCCCGTTAGCACCTCTTTACGACCAATTAAACTGGCCTGACGGCTTTGAAAAGCCACTTTGTAATCATTAATCACCTCTTGCTTGTAAGCGGCAAGGGTTTCCTCAGCCATTTGCGCTGTTACCATGCCGCAAAAATAAGCATTTTGGGGGGATTTGATTTTTGATTTACTGACTTGTTGATTTTGAGATTTATGTACCGATTTATCTCTCTTGCTTGCTTGTTGTCTCTGAGCGGCAGGTAGCAACTCGTTATACACCCTGAGTTGTTGGTAGGTTAGCAGGGTTTCTCTTTTTTTGAGTGGGACAAAGCGGGACAGTTTCACATCTCTGTTACGGTGTTATTCTGTTACACTGTTATCTTGTTATTTTTGTTACGCACCACACAAGGGATTGTGGAGATTTGTTAAAATATGGCAGTTTCGGGAAGTCAAAGAACTTGGTTAGAAGTAATTGGAAACGGGTATAAATGCAGTTGATTTAGGGGTTGAGTCATCTCATTTCCAATGCTTTTATATCAATAGTGTATGATTGTTCAAATTCAATATCACAAAAACATAATTGACTTTTAACTGCTTCAGGAAAATCATTAATCTTAATTCTCTTTACGGGAGAAGTAATTAGATGATAATTTGTGTTTGAAAGATTCATAGGCTCATTTGTATCATATGAGAACACCCCCTTTTTTGTAATGGAAATATAGCTTCCATACTTTTCCTCGAATCGAATTAAATCATTTGTTTTTTCTGCGGTAAGCAATGGGTTAACCTCATATTGCTCTGAGAGATTTGCCAAACTATCAAAGAAAGAAGATAAAGAACAGAGAGAGTCCAAAGTATGTTTACTGCTAATAGACTCTGGTAATAAACATCCTCCGGTAGTAAAATGACCAATGTTTCCATTCCTATCAAACATGAACCAGTCTAAGTCGTGCGAGTTTTGTTCCTCTATTGTAATCATTGGTTAATGTTATTGAGATTTGATGGTGCTTTGAGAGAGGCTAAAGTATGAAGAGGGTGATAAGTGGGATACGATGTAGTAACACGATTACTATAAGATGCTTCCTTCGTCAGCAAGACAGCCTCAAATACAATGCGCGCGGCCACAGTCCTGAGCTTGTCGAAGGGCAGGAGGGTTGGCCAGGTTGCAAAAACGCACAGCCCAAACCTATTTTATTCACCCACAATGATACAATAATGGCCTCCTACTATTAACTATTCTTCATCTCGCTTACTAAAGCCAGCAGGGTTTTCTTGGCGTCGCCAAACAACATACTGGTTTTAGGGTCAAAAAACAGTTCATTTTCAATACCTGCATAGCCGGCATTCATACCGCGCTTCATCACAATAATGTGTTGGGCATTGTCAACGTCCAAAATCGGCATACCGTATATCGGGCTGTCTTTATCCGTGCGTGCGGCAGGGTTTACCACGTCGTTAGCACCGATTACCAACACCACATCGGTACTGGCAAACTCAGGGTTAATTTCTTCCATTTCCAGCAGCTTGTCGTAAGGTACATTACTTTCGGCCAGCAACACGTTCATGTGGCCGGGCATACGCCCTGCAACGGGGTGTATGGCGTATTTCACTTCCACGCCTTCTTTTTCAAGCAACTCTTCCAACTCGTGGCAGGTGTGCTGGGCTTGGGCAACTGCAAGGCCATAACCCGGTACAATAATTACTTTTTTGCTGTATTTCATCAGCATGGCTGCGTCGGCCGCGTTTACTTCTTTTATCGTTCCTTGAACGGTTTTACCTTCACCGCCGCCCGATTTATTACCGCCAAAATTACCTATCAATACGTTGGTAAGCGAGCGGTTCATGGCTTTGCACATTACCACAGTTAAGATGGTACCTGCTGAACCTACCAGAATACCTCCCAACAACATTACTTGGTTATCGTACAAGAAACCGCCGCAAGCGGCTGCAACGCCTGTAAATGAGTTTAACAACGAGATTACCACAGGCATATCTGCCCCGCCGATGGGGAATACAAACAATACGCCGTATAGTAACGAAAGCGCTAATACAAGGTAAAATACCCATGCGCCGCTAACTGTGCCTGCGATAAACAATCCGGCTAATACCAGTATTACCAGTAACAAACCTATATTAACTACTTGCTGGGCAGGCAGGGTAAAATCTTTTATTTTATCGTCCAATTTACCCCATGCAATCATACTACCGGCAAACGAAATGGCTCCGATTATCAATCCTGCGAAGATGATAAGCAGTTTCACACGGACAGAGGCCATTAATGCCGCCTGAATGGTTTGTACAAACTCATTCATGGCGCCACCCATAATTTCTTGGGTGGGGATGTTAGCCGCATTTAGTATTTCGCCCAAATGCCCGAACTCTATAATTGAGATAAGCATGGCACAAGCACCGCCCATACCGTTGAACAGCGACACCATTTGAGGCATGGCCGTCATTTGTACACGTTTTGCAGCCAGTGTGCCTATTACTGAGCCTAAAATAAGCCCGCCGAAAATCCATTCAAGGTTGTGCAGGTGCTTACCGTCAGTGGTTTTGTATAAAAATATGGTACCGAATATAGCTACGGCCATACCAAAGGCGGCCACAAGGTTTCCCTTGCGGGCACTATCGGGTTTGCCCAGCATTTTCAACCCTATGATAAAGGTTACTGAACCTATTAAATAGCTTAAAACTAATAAGTTGTTTTCCATATTGTTTTTAAAATCCTAAAGTCCTTTTTTCCAAATCCAAAGTGTTTTAGATTTTAGAAATTAGTAGTTAGAGTTTCTTTAAGGTTATTTTTTCTTCTTAAACATTTGTAGCATACGGTCGGTTACTACAAAACCGCCTACTACGTTTAGTGTACCTAAAAGCACTGCCAAAAATCCCAATACTTTGGCTCCCATTGTGTCGGCCTCGCCCATCACAATAATGGCCCCGATAATTACTACCCCGTGTATGGCGTTTGCGCCCGACATTAACGGTGTATGCAATATGGTAGGCACTTTACCTATCAGTTCTATCCCGACAAAAATCATCAGGATAACCATGTATATCATTTGCTGGTTTTCGGTTATGAAATCGAGTATACTATTCATTATTTCTGATTTTAGATTTATGAATTTCGTCATTGCGAGGTCTTCTGAAACAATCTGTTTCCTAAACATCGGGATTGCTTCGCCTCTATGAATCGGCTCGCAATGACGGAGTTTCGTTTATTTTAACACGTTATTATTATGCACCACCAAAGTGCCCGCAGTAATTTCCTCCTCCATTTCCCATTTCAGGCCATCTTTTGTGGCTAAATGGGTAAGCAGGTTATAAATGTTTTTGGCGTATAAATCGCTGGCGTTTTGAGGTAGCAAAGCAGGAATATTACTTTGCCCTATAATTTTTACCCCGTTTTTCACCACCGTTTGGTCAAGTTCACTCATTTCGCAGTTACCGCCTTGTTCCACTGCCATGTCCACTATCACACTACCAAACTTCATAGCTTTCACCATCTCTTCGGTAATCAGTATAGGGGCTTTTTTGCCCATTACCAATGCCGTAGTAATTACCAAATCGGCTTGTGAAATGTGTTTAAGCAATGTTTCTTTTTGACGGCGCAAGTAGTCCTCACTCACTTCTTTGGCATAACCGCCTTCGGTTTTCACCGCATCGCCGCCATCAACCGTAACAAATTTACCCCCCAACGATTCTACTTGCTCTTTGGTTTCTGGACGAACGTCTGTTGCCTCAACTACCGCACCCAAACGCTTAGCAGTTGCAATGGCTTGCAAACCTGCCACGCCCACTCCAAAAATCAACACTTTAGAAGGGGTAACCGTTCCGGCGGCTGTCATTAGCATCGGGAATATTTTACCCATAGCGTTTGCACCCATCAGCACGGCTTTGTAGCCTGCTAAGTTACTTTGTGAGCTAAGAGCATCCATGTTTTGGGCGCGCGAAATACGCGGTATAGCATCCATTGCAAAGCAGCTGATGCCTTTTGCGGCTATTTTTTCAGCCAACTCGCGGTTGTGGGCGGCATATAAAAAGCTAACCAACACCTTGCCTTGGGGTATCAAAGCTATTTCATCATCGGTAGGCTGGTTTACTTTTAAGAAGATATCGGCATTTGCCAGCTGAGCTTTATCGGTAACCTGTGCGCCTGCTTGCGTATAAGCCTCGTCACTAAAAAAAGAGGATAATCCTGCACCGGTTTCTACCAGTATTTCGTGTCCTTGTTTTATATATTGTTGGGCTACCTGTGGTGTAAGGGCAACGCGGGTTTCGGCGGGTCGCGTTTCCTTGAATACGGCAATTTTCATTCGTTATACTTGCGGGTATTATTTTTGTAAATGTAAGAGTTTTAGCTATTGAAAGTCAATTAAAAACAATAAAAAAAGCCTTGCTGATTGTTCAGCAAGGCTTTTATATAGGGCAATGTGCCGCTTATTGTATTTTCTTAAATTGTTTTGATACTATTTGGTTGTTGCTGTTGGTGTAGCGAACAAAATAGATACCGGCAGGCAATTCTGATAAATCTAAAGTGCTGGTGCCGCCGTTGTGTACGTGAGTCATTTTTACTTGGCCCAACACGTTGTACACCTCAATGCTAACCGGTTTAGTTGTTTCTAAAGAGATGTTAAGTTTGGTGGTAGCAGGGTTAGGGTAAATTTCCATGCTGTTGTTTTTGTTGGCTACTTTGCCGTTGCTAAGTGTCCATGCGTCAAAACTGAACGCTGCTGTTTTACCGTTTACGCTATCACCTTCTTCAAAAACATACATATCTACATCACCTGTACCGCCTTTGCTTGCAGGATAAAGGTGCACATCCAAATTACCTGAATCGCCGGGGGCTAATTCAAACGTAGCACGGGTTACAGTTACATCCCAGCAAAGGTTTTTGTCGCACAAAGCAGCCGTCCATCCGTTAGGAGTAGTACCAACTGTCATACGCCACACAAAAGTTTTGTTGGTAGCACCTGTGTTTTTAACGTATGATTTGCCTATCAATTCAAATTCTGATGATGGGCCGTAAACGTGTTTAGTTGACGGGCTTAAAGTAAACTGCGCTTGCAGTGCAGTTACAAAGGCAATAGTTACAAGGGTAAGTATATATTTTTTCATGGTAAATTCTTTTTAAATCAATGGCTTGTGTAACAGCCGCAAAAACCGTGCAAATGTTACACAAATTCTTTCAGACTGATGTCTAAACTTTTTACCGAGTGGGTTAACGCCCCTACGGAAATATAGTCAACCCCCGTTTCAGCATACACCCGCAGCGTATCCATATTTATACCGCCCGATGCCTCCGTTTCCATCCTCCCCGCTACCAATGCTACAGCTTCTTTCATCACTTGCGGGGTAAAATTATCAAACATCACCCGGTGCACACCACCAGCTTCTATGACTTGCTTTACTTCGTCAAGGTTGCGGGTTTCCACTTCAATTTTCAAATCAAGCTGATTATCAGCTAAATACTTTTTTGTACGTTCAACCGCTGCTAAAATCCCCCCCGCATAATCCACATGATTATCTTTTAGCATAATCATATCGTATAATCCTATCCGATGGTTGTAACCGCCACCAACCGTAACCGCCCACTTTTCAAGAAAACGCAAGCCGGGCGTGGTTTTGCGTGTATCTAAAATTTTTGTAGGCAACCCTTCAAGCAGTTTCACCATGCTATTAGTAGTGGCGGCAATACCGCTGAAACGTTGCATACAATTTAACACTAATCGCTCAGATTTCAAAATACTATGTACACTGCCTTCCACAATCAGCCCCACATCGCCTTTTTTCACACGGTCTCCGTCAGTCAATAACACATCCACTTTCAGGGCACTATCCACCTCATTAAAAATAACCACAGCCAAATCCAACCCCGCAATAATTCCATCATCTTTTATCAGCAAACGCGCTTTGCCCATTGTTCCCTGCGGAATAGATGCCAACGACGAGTGGTCGCCGCTGCCAATATCTTCTTGCAAACTGCGTTTTATAAAATCAATACATTGTGCTGAAGTGAAAAGAGGGTTCATGGATGTTAAAAACGTTTTTGCAAAGGTACCCGATTTTTTAATTGCAAACCGAACGGCGCACCTAATAACTCCTTAACTTTGGTGTATGACGAAAAAGGAGTCGAAAATAAATGCCCAATGGCACGATGCGCATCCTATGCCTAAAAAACCCACATTGGAACAGCGCATACAATGGCACCTTGAGCATAGGGAGCATTGCTCGTGCAGGCCTATTCCCGAAAAATTGCTTGAAGAGATGAAAATGCGTCATTTGGTGTAGAAGAATAAATTTTAAAAAAATTACGATTAGGCATTTACCTTTTTTGTTACCACAGTATGCAACAATTGAATAAGGAAAAATGCCCTTTGTTCTAACTTTGATAAATTGGTTTAAACTTCCGTTTTTTAATTTGCGCCATTAATTATGAAACTAAAACTGCTTATTGTCTTATTTGCCTTATTGGGTCTTAAAAATGTTTCTGCTCAAGACACCTTGTCTTGGGGCAACTGGCTTGATTTTGGAGATTTTCCTTTCTCAACTTTAGATAAAGACACCAGCTACAAGCTGCTTTGGAACAAAGCCGATAGCCTTTTAGAAGACGAGCTTACCAAAGATGCCGATGAGCAAATGGCCATAATTGAAGCATTGGCTCGAAAGGATAAAAACTACTCGCAAGTAGTAAAAGTACTGATGCGCAGGCTGGTGCTGGAAAAAGCACTTGCCGAAACCAACTTGTGGCAGCAACTTAAAAAA
This sequence comes from Bacteroidia bacterium, assembly GCA_035906255.1. Lineage (GTDB taxonomy): Bacteria > Bacteroidota > Bacteroidia > UBA8524 > UBA8524 > SB11. Next base: position 15,240 of record JAMIFM010000029.1, on the reverse strand, counting down.
ATTGATGCTGAAATAGCAGTATTGCCGCAGCCGCACAAAAGCGTGCTGCAAAGTTTGGCAGGCAGCGCATGGCTGGAGGTGCTGAACCAAAAAAGCTATTATTACGAAGGCGAAGAAGAGCCTGATACCAACGACCCTGTTTTTTGGCCTGATGACCTTATTTTAGAAAGGGCTGAAAGTTATTTCGTAGCATCGGTACAAAGCACAGATGTTCTAACCAATAGCCCTATCGGCAATTATACGGCACTTGTATATGCTTCAAAAAAGAGTGTAGAGTATTTCCCTGCATTGTATGATGTATTGATGTGGCGGTTGTATAGTTTTTATACCAGCCATTACACCAGATACATTACTAAAGATACGGTTGAGTTATCGGCCGAAACACTGTTTGCTGATGCGGGTGTTTTTACGAATACTTCGTTTCTTACTGATAACGAATACGCCTACCGCTTAAAAGCCCTTAACACCCTTAAACTTCTGTTGCAACGGTTTACTGCAATGGGAAAGAAAGAAGCCCTTTTGCTAACCGATATAGAGCGGGTTGAATTTGCTGCAACAGCCTATGCTACTGTATATGAAAAAGAGTTACAGATAACATGGTATAAAAATCAACTATCATTATACAGCGATTATCCTATTGTAAACGAGGCGGTTTATAAGTTAGCTAAGCTATTAAGCTGTACTGATAATTACTACAGCTTGGGCTGGCAAAACCAATTGTGCCGAAATGCCGAAGCCATACGATACTTAGATGCGGCGATTGAAAAGTACCCAAAAGAAGACGCAACAGGTAATTGCCAAAGCCTGCGAAGCCAAATACTTAACTCCAACCTAAGCATTAACGCAGAGTTTAGTGTAAAATCGTCACAACCGTTCAGGTACAGCATCAGCTATAAAAACACAAAAAAAGTTTATGTGCGCTATTTGCCTATCAGTCAGGAGCAACTTAGAAACATCACTTCAAAAAATTTTAAAACCGACGACAGCGCAAAAATTTATACGTTGCGGGAACTTTCAGCACAACCGTTTATTGACCCACAGGTTATTGAGTTACCTGTGGATACTAATTTTATGCGCCACCGTACCGAGTGGTACCACAAAGGATTAAAGGCAGGACATTATGTGCTTTTATATTCAGCCGACGAGAATTTTACAACCGATACAAACGTTGCAGGCTATGTAGCCTTTTGGTCAACCGATTACTCGATATATACTACTGCCACAGGTACCAACACCCACCGCTTTTTTGTTACCGACGTACAAACAGGCAAGCCCGTTAAAGGGGTGAAACTTGTAGTAAACACATCTATTTTTGATAATTATAGTTCTGTACTCAAGGATAAAATAGTGGGTGAAGGCATTACAGATAATACAGGCAGTATAGAAATAACCCTTGATGAAACATATTATGCGCTAACGGTTGACGCTTACAAAAACGGAGAAAAGTTGCTTAGCAGCAGCCATTCGTTTTATGCAGGCTCCTATTACGATGGGTCAGCCAACGCTATTATTACACCGCAAACCCGCTTTGTGACGGACAGAGCTATTTACCGTCCCGGCCAAACAGTTTATTACAAAGGGTACAGGGTAAACGAGTACATAAAAGAAGGCCGCACAGAAGTGCTTAAGAATGCCGAATCGAAAGTAATATTACAAGATGCCAACGGCGAAGAAATTGGCACGCAACAACATATAACCAACCAATACGGCACTTTTACAGGAAGTTTTGTTATACCCTACGGCAGGCTGACAGGCTACTATTCATTAAACGACCAATACGGCAGTTTTGGCTTTTTGGTAGAAGAATACAAACGCCCGAAGTTTAAGGTGCAAACCGATACCATTAAAACCCCGTTTAATTTTTACGATACCGTAACCATTACAGGAAAGGCAGAAGCATACGCAGGAAATGCCATTAGCGGAGCCGCCCTCGAATATTCGGTATTGCGCCAGCAAGATTACTTTTACTACGATTACTGGTGGCAAGAGAGTGCACAAGAAGAAGCCCTTGCATCAGGCAAATTAACTTTAGACGATAAAGGCAACTTTACTATAAAGTTTGTTGCTATACCCGGAGCGGATACCGCCGAGAACTATTCGTATGCTATTACTGCAACAGTAACTGATATAACGGGCGAAACCCAATCGGCTGTTCAAGAAGTGATAATTGGCCCGCGTACAGTTTACGCCACTCTAAGTGCCCCTGAAGTTGCCTATACCGATGAACCGGCTTCAATTAACCTTGCAGCAAAAAATGCCAACGGTATAAATATACCTTTGCAAGGTAAACTCTCAATAGCAGCACTTATAGATGAACCGGGGTTTTATACAAAACTGTTTTGGGAAAAACCCGATACCCAACTGATTGATGCCAAAACACTAAAACGGTACTTCTCAAACCAAAAATATCCATACGAGTCTATTCAACCCCAAAAGGGTAATGAGGTTTTTTCAACACAAATTAATAACCTAAACGGCTCAGAAACCATACAATGGAATGCCCCAAAACTTAAACAAGGCAGGTACCAAGTGGTGTTTGAGTATGCTGATAAAAAAGGTACAGTGTACCGCGAAGAAAAAATCCTTTCGGTAGCTGACCCTAAAGGTAAGAAAGCCTTTTTGCACCGCGACCTTGAAATTGAGTTCCGCAAAGTATCTGCAACCCCCGGCCAAACCATTGACGTGCTGATTAGCTGCCGTATGCCCAACACTCATGTAGCGTATTTTATTGAGCGCAGCGGCAAAAGCACCGAGTTGCAATGGGAGAAAATGAACAATAGCTTGCTGAAACTAAAAATACCTGTTACCGAAGCCGATAGGGGCGGTTTCAATATTTCAGCAGCAGCTATAAACGATAACCGTTTTTATTCAGCAAGAAAATACATTCCGGTACCTTATGATAAAAAGCAACTGGATATACAAATAAGCAGTTACCGCGATAAAATGATACCCGGCAGCAAAGAAGAATGGGTATTAAAAATTACAGGCCCTAATGCGCAAAAGGTATCGGCTGAGGTGGTAGCATCAATGTATGACGCATCATTAGATGCGTTTACAGAGAACGCTTGGTACAACTTTTTTGGCAATTACTACTACACGATGCAAAGTTATGTTAGGCCCTCTTCGCGCAGTATCATACTGCAAAACTCAATCGGGCTTAAAGACATTCCTGTTTTTGATATCAGTTCCTCAACCATTAAACCGGGGAGTTTACGCTTTTTCAGATGGCTTACTGACCCCTTAGGCTCATACAATGAGTATGGATGGATGGATGGTGAAGGATTTGGCTCAGGCGGAGGTCTCGGAGGTATAGGCGGGTCAGGTTATGGTTCAGGGGGCGGAGGTTCAGGCGGTAGCGGAGGCGTGTATAGTATTAGCGGAAACAAAGCAACGTATGGATTTGGCGACGCGTCGGCCAAAGTAGAAGGACTTATGGCATTTGACCAAAAAGCACCGGCCCTTGCAAGTGATGCAAATGCCGAAGACATGACCATAACGCAAACAAATGCAAACTCGATAGCCCCTGCACAATTTGTGAAAGTGCGCCGAAGCTTAAACGAAACAGCATTCTTTTATCCCCACCTTCAAACAGATAGCAGCGGAGCGGTTATTGTAAAATTTGTTGCACCCGAAGCCCTTACAGGATGGAATTTCAGAGCACTTGCTCACACCATCGACGGCCAAAGCGGAATAATTACCCTTTCATCACTTACCCAAAAACCGCTGATGGTGCAAACCAATATGCCCCGTTTTCTGCGTCAGGGAGATGAAATATACATTACGGCCAAAGTAGTAAACCTTTCAGACAAAGTGCTTAACCCAAGTGCGGTGCTTGAGATATACGACGCTGCAACGGGCAAAAACATAAAAGAGTTTAATAATACCAATGCCTTGCAAATACCCCAAATGGCAGCAGGCAGCAGCGAGGCGGTTAAATGGAAATTTACCGTGCCCGCAGGTTACGGAGCCTTAAAAGTAATTATAAAAGCATACGACGGTAATTTTAACGATGCCGAAGCAAATACCCTGCCCGTGCTAAGCGACGAAATTTTGGTTACCGAGGCATTGCCCATAGCATTTAGCGGTAGTGCACCCCAAACCTATGAGTTGAAAAAACTTACACAAAGCAAGCCCACAGCAACGCTTAAAAACCATAAGCTCACTTTTGAATTTACAAGCAACCCTGCTTGGTATGCTATACAGGCACTACCTTATATGATGGAATTTCCGCACGAGTGCGCTGAGCAGTTGTTTAACCGTTATTATGCCAACGTCCTTGCAGCACATATAGCCAACAGCAACCCGTTGATAAAAGAGGTGTTTGAATCGTGGAAGACTGCCTCAGCCAAAGGCGAGGAAGGCTCTTTTGTATCTAACCTTGAGAAAAACGAAGAGTTAAAAAACCTCTTGCTGGCCGAAAGCCCTTGGTTGTGCGAAGGCAAAGACGAAACTGCCCGCAAGCAACGGTTAGGTCTTTTGTTTGATGAAAACATCATAACAAATTCGCAAAGGCAGGCAAGGGAAAAACTTTTAACCATGCGCAAAGAAAACGGCGCATATCCTTGGTTTGGGGGAATGAGTCCTAACCGCAACATTACCCAATACATTGTTGCGGGAATGGGCAGGCTAAAAACCATTACAGGTACTTGGGATGATTTGTATGAACTTGAGATACAGCCTTCGCTAACCTATTTGCACAAGGAAGCAAAAAACGATTACGATGTTTTGGTGCGTAACAAAGCCGACCTTGAGAAAAACCACCTGACATTTACCCAAGTGCAGTATTTATATACCATGAGCTTTTTTGACGGCGAAGAAGACCAAAGCAGGGGTGAATATGAAGAAACTTTTGATTATTGGAGCAAACAGGCTGCTAAATACTGGAAAGGCCGCAGCCGCATGGAGCAGGCAATGATAGCCCTTACCATGCATCGTTTGGGCGATGAAATTTTACCCGCTAAAATTTTATATGCTTTACGTCAGAATGCTATAGTGAATAAAGATAACGGGATGTATTGGAAAGAAATGACAGGCGGTTATGGCTGGACGGATGCGCCTATTGAAACCCAAGCGTTGATTATTGAGGCGTTTAACAATATTGGCAACGACACCTTTGCATTGCTGCAAACCCAAAAATGGCTGCTGAAACAAAAACAGTTGAACGATTGGGGTACAACACGCTCTACGGCTGATGCGTGTTACGCGTTGTTGATTGGCGGCAGCGAGTGGTTGGAAGAAAGCAAATCACCTGCAATACAAATAGGTACAAGTGCTCTTGATACTGAAAACGACCCTGAAATAAAGGTAGAAGCAGGCACCGGCTACTTTAAAAAATCGTTTGCAGGCGAGCAAATCACTGCCGGAATGGGCAAAGTAACCATTGCGCCGCAAGCAGGCGAAAGCCTGCCAATGGCTTGGGGCGGGCTGTATTGGCAATATTTTGAGAAACTGGATAAAATTACCCGTGCACAAACCCCGTTATCGCTGATAAAACAATTATTCATTGAAAAAACCACCGATAGCGGCGCAATACAGATACCACTTACAGCAGGCACTGTATTAAAAGCAGGCGATAAACTTACCGTGCGTATTTTCTTAAAAGCAAACAACGATATGGAGTATGTATATTTAAAAGATATGCGTGCCGCCGCCCTTGAGCCCGTTACAGCAATTTCAGGCTACCAATGGCAAAACGGAGTAGGGTATTATCAAAGTATTCGCGATGCGAGTATGAATTTCTTTTTCGACCGCTTGCCCAAAGGCCAATGGATGTTTGAGTATAGTTTAAGAGTGTCCCAAGCGGGTACTTTCCAAAACGGGATAGCAACTGTGCAAAGTATGTATGCACCTGAATACACCAGCCACAGCGAAGGTGTTGTAATTACGGTTGAGCCGTAAAAAAAGGCGGAATGCTTCATTGTCATGTTGAACGACAATGAAGCATCTTACCCCGCTTTGTGTTCACAATTGTAATAAGATTCTTCCCTGCGGTCAGAATGACAGTTGGGTTGTGGCGGTGGTTCGTTCCGAATGATTTTAAATCATTCGGAACGTTACTCAAAAAGGTCTTAATTTTATATTCAGACTAATTTTTGAAACGGAAAAGTACCCTTATCGGGTTATTACCACCCGTTTGGTACTCACTCCTGCTATTGCAACGGTATAAACACCTTCCGGCAATTCAGATACGTTTAAACGGGTTAAAACGCCTTCTTTTACAGCAGGAACAGCTATTTGTTGCCCTATCGGGTTAATAATGCTTATTTGTGCGCTTGTCTCAATTCCTTCAGGTAGTTCAACCATTAAGTCAGTTGTAGCAGGATTGGGATACACATTTACTGAATGTGCGTTTAGCTCGGGTACAGAAACCAATACTTTGCGCAACGTAATAGTTTTAGTAGTATCAAAAATATCGTCGTTCCAAGCAGAGCTTGAACCCACTGCCGCCGCAACCCTCATATTCATGGATGAGCCTGCCCACATCTCAACATCAGTAATCAACTCTATCCGTTTCATAGTCAGGGTAATGGTTTTAGCAGTAGTATCTACCATAATATTTATTTTATTACTGCTAAGGTTTTCGTAATTACTGTTGTTTATGCCTATAATGTCCGAAACCCCTATAGTGCCCGCATAATTTGACGGCGGAGTGCCGCTCACCCTCACCGTTATCAGTTTAGTCCATTTCAGGTTGTTTTCATTGCCCCAAAACGTAAACTCAGGCTTTCCTGCCATACGTATCATCACGTGTATGCCAAAGTTTTGTTGTTGGTTTTCGGGCATTTCATTCACAGTCAGCCTAAAATACACGGTATCAACAATACTGTCATAAGCGTGCTCAAACAATGTGGCATCCAGCGTTGTGTTTGATGCTCCATCGCCCGCAGCGTCCGTAGTTATCGTTTGCCAGTCTTGTGCTTTTGCAGCAAGAACTACACATAGTAGAACAAAAACAGCAACGAAACGTGTAAAAATCTTCATAGGGTATAAAATTAAATACAACCGCATTAAACGGTTATCCTGTCATACGTATAAAAAGTATAATCATAAGCATGGCGTTCATCGGCTTGCCTTTTATCTTCAAACACCACTTTCCATTCCGCCTCATCCATCACCGGAAAATGTACCGTAGCATCAAACGAGTGGTTAATCCGGGTAAGGTACACCCTGTTTGCCAAGTGCAATGCCTGCTTGTATATTTCGCCGCCGCCAATCACAAACAATTCGGTTTCATCCGCTTGTTTTGCCAATTCAATACCCGCTTCAATGGAGGATACCACCGTGCAGCCTTCGGCCACATAACCGTTCTGGCGGGTTACTACAACATTAGTCCTGTTTTTTAACGGTCTTTTTCCAAACGATTCAAACGTATTACGCCCCATCAGCACCCAATGCCCCGTAGTAGTTTCTTTAAAAAACTTCATGTCGTTGGGCATATTCCAAGGCAGGTCGTTATCTCGGCCAATCTCATTGTTCAATCCCGCAGCGGCAATCAGGCTAATAATCATACAACAAAAGTAGCCCTTTTACTTTTTTGCTTGTTAGGGCATACAGGTTTTTTATATTTGGTGCAATACTTTATGAAACACATTTGTATCACCCTGCTGTTTTTGGCCGCTTTTGCCGCCCAAGCCCAACCCCGCGATTACTTTAAGATTTTTGACCCCAACCGTAACGGAGAGGGGGAGATGCTTAAAAACTCTAAACAAAAAACTGTGGTGGTGATGGCCTGTGACCTTGCAACCATGAGCCCCGGCGACTCAGCACAATGCCTTGAAGATGTGAAAACTTTTGATGAAAAGGGTAGATTGGTAGAACACCACGAGTTTTTGGCCGGACAAAGGCGTAATTACAAATACGACGATAAAAACCGCGTGATAGAATACACCGAAACCCAAATAAACGAGGGTAATGTGTTGATGAAATTACTTATTAAATATGATAAGAAGGGTAGGATAACTGCCATTACGAATACCAGTAATTACATTTTGGCGAAAACCGTTGTATATAAAGCTGATGAAGAACGGTTGCTGGTGTCAGAATCGTTATCGTTTTTAGATGAAGTGTATTTTAAAGGCGGGATGCTGCAAAAGATAGTTAACCGAAACTCAACCGAGTTGGTACTATATACGGCAGAGTATGAAAGGGATAAGAACGGAAAGATTACTGCACAAGCAGGGGTAGATTATACAGGAGGCGAATACAAGTATTTAATAACAACCATGTATAACGCAAAGGGGCAACGCGATGCAGATATAGGCGAGTATTGGAATGAGCAGGATACAACCGATAAAATTGTTGAAACGGGAAAGTATTTTTACAATGAAAAGGGTCTCCTTATTCAAAAGAATAAAGATACGCCCAATAGCAAACTGCTCACCATGTATAAATACAATGAAGCGGGGTTATTAGAAACCGCCGACTACTTTGATGAGCAGTTTTTATTGGTAACGTTGTTTTATTACTACCGTTAAACGTTAAAATATGCCAAGGAACATCAGCAAACCATAGATAATGCAGATGACACCTATAACATAAAACAACCAGCCCAGTACCCAAGGTATAATCACACCAAGTAATACCAGCACAAGGCCCACAATTACAAACCACAACCAACTGCCTTTTTCAACCTTTTTGGTGGCGGTAAGGCTCTCAATTTTCTTTATTTTCTTTTGGATTTTGGGCAAAAGAGTGGTTGCAGTATTGTCACTCTTCAAAGGAGCTTGTTCAGTAGTCACAGTAGCGGTTTTCTCAGGCGAAACCGTCATTGGCGAAGCCACCACAGGTTGTTGAATACTGTAATCAGGTTCAACTGCTTGTAATCCTTCTTCTTTGCCCTCAAGCGCAGGCAATTGAGCCACTTTGTGCTTTTTGGCGGGTTTTTGGGCAACTGTTTCTTGTTTTTTGGCTTTTACTTTGGGCACATGGCCAAAACGCATGTTTGAGCATGAAGATAGAACAAGCAGCAAAGCAAGCGCGGGGAGTAGTATGCGTGTTTTCATAAGAACAGAAATTTTTTACAAATTTAGCCCTTTACCCCATGTGTTTTACGAACAATATTAACAGTGCTTGTGCAATACACAGTTTTTATACACTTGGCTGCCTATCTTTGTGCCCGCTATGGCCGATGACTTTCTTTCAGCCCGCGTAGTTCGTATCGTAAACGAATCCCCCATTGTAAAAAGGTATTTTTTGCTGTTTGAGGGAGAAGAATCCTTTACCTATGCCCCCGGGCAATTTGTGATGCTTAATTTACCCATTCGTCATGAATTTTCCACCCGCAGCTACTCCATTGCCTCAGCCCCTGATGGCAGCAATATGATAGAGTTGTGCGTAGTGTTAAAAGAAGACGGTGCCGGAACCCCCTATTTGTTTAAAGACATTAAAGAAGGTAGCATTTTGCAGGTATCGCCTGCTCAAGGTCGTTTTGTGCTGAACGAAACAATAGATACCGATGTTTGTTTTATTGCCACAGGCACAGGCGTAGCCCCATTGCGCAGTATGCTAAAGTATATTTACGATAACAACCTGCCGCACAAAAACCTGCACCTTATATTTGGCAACCGTACCCAACAGGATATTTTGTACCGTAGCGAGTTTGAGCAACTGGCAGAGCAACACCCCGATTTTTATTTCCACCCTGTATTATCAAGGGAGGAAAGTGCAGACTGGAGAGGAGAAAAAGGGTATGTGCATCCCATATACAAACAATTATTTGCTGATGTGCAGCCTGCAACTTTTTACATTTGCGGATGGAGCAACATGGTACGCGAAGCCAAAAACAGTTTGAAAGAAATGGGGTTTGGTCGCAAGCAGATTAATTTTGAATTATACGATTAAGTAAGATGAACCGCAGCGTTAGAGACGGATTAAATTTTGTATCAAAGCTCACATTGCGAAGGCTTTGGAACGCTGCTAAAATTGTGGCCTCGTATTTTGTTGCCAAAATTACCAAACGCCCCGTGCATTGGGGCAATCCCATCAGCATATCGGTAGAACCCACCACCTCTTGTAATTTGCGTTGTCCGCAATGCCCCAGCGGCTTACGGTCATTCAGCCGCCCTACGGGTATGTTGCAAGGCGATTTGTACAAAGGCATTTTAGACGACTTGGGCAAAGACCTTACCTACCTTATCCTTTACTTTCAGGGGGAGCCGTATTTGAACCCTGATTTTTTGAATATGGTGAAGTATGCCCACGATAAAAATATTTATACGGCTACCAGCACCAACGCCCATTATTTGACTGAAGCAAACGCCCGCAAAACAGTGGAAAGCGGTCTCGACCGTATTATTATTTCGATTGACGGGGTGACGGAAGAAACGTATAAGAAATACCGCATTGGCGGAAAACTGGATAAAGTGTTAGAGGGAACCCGCAACCTTGCCAAAGCAAAAAAAGAACTTAACAGTCCCACACCGCATATTATTTGGCAGTTTATAGTGTTTAGTCACAACGAACATGAGATACCCGAGGTGAAACGCCTTGCCAAAGAGTACGGAGTGGATGAATTGGGTATAAAAACAGCCCAGATTTATGATTACGAAAACGGCCATGATTTAATACCCCAAAACGAAGAATACAGCCGTTACAAAAAAGAGGGTTCGAGGTTTTCAATTAAGAATAAATTAATAAACCATTGCTGGAAACTATGGCACAGTTGTGTGATAACGTGGGATGGTTTAATAGTGCCTTGTTGTTTTGATAAAGATGCTACACACCGTTTAGGAGATCTTAAGTACAACTCTTTCAGCGAGATATGGCGGGGTGAAAAGTACCATCAGTTTAGAAATCAGATTCTTGGCGGCCGCCAGAACATAGATATCTGCAAAAACTGCACCGAGGGGACTCAGGTGTGGAATTAATGTTAATTAGTTGTTTTTTTGGGTTTTAAATTCTATTTTCGGGGTTTCGTATAATAGAGGTACAAAAAAGGAAATTGGGGCAACAAATTAATTAACATTGTTCTCTATTCTAAAAAATTGATTAGGAATGAAAAAACTTTTACTATTTACTTTTTTACTGATAGCATCGTTGGTTGTTAAGGAGGCATCTGCTTCCCACGTAATGGGTAGCGATATTACCTACGAATGTTTGGGCAACGGCCTATACAAGGTTACAGTAACCGTTTATCGTGATTGTAACGGTATTCAGTTGAGCAGTTCTCCATTAACTGCAAAATGTGCCTCAGGTTCAGGTTCAACATCTTTTAACTTGACCAAAATTAAAGTAACTGACGTTACCGGAATTGGTTCTAACTGCCCCACCCAAAGCCGTTGCAGCGGTAGCTATACATACGGTATCGAGGAGCACGTGTGGGAAGGGGTGATAAACCTTAGCTCGCTAAACTGCTGCGAGGTTATTCTTGGTTGGGAGCAATGCTGCCGTAACAGTGCCATTACTACCGGAGCATCAGGAGCAAACTTTTATACCAGCGCCAAAATCAACAAGTGCGTAACCCCTTGTAACAGTTCACCCAAGTTCACATCTTCACCTGCCGGTATTATCTGCGTAGGTCAGGATTTTGTGTTCAACAACGGTGCATCCGATACCATCGATGTGGGCGACTCACTATCGTATAAATTGATTACCCCTCTAAGTGCCGAAGGAACTACTATCGCTTACAGCGGTTCTTGGAGTGCACAAAAACCTATTACTTTTCTTGGTTTCCCTAATGCAAACTTGAGTTTCCCGGCAGGTTTCCGTTTGGACAGTATTACCGGTGATTTGAGCTTTCGTCCTACCAAACAAAACGAAGTAACCGTAATGGTTATCGAAGTAACCGAGTGGCGAACCATCAACGGCACCCCGACCGTAGTAGGGGTAACCCGCAGGGATATGCAGATTATCGTAACCCCCTGTCCCGATAACAAAGTACCTAAGATAAGCGGCCAAAGCCAAACGGCCTGTTCCGGCCAACAAGTGTGTGTGACCGTTACCACCGACGACCCTGACACTGACGACACCGTCCGCATCTCATGGAACCGGGGTATTCCGCGAGCCACTTTCAGCAACAACAACGGTGCCACCAAACGTGCAGGCGGTTCCGTATGCTGGACTCCCGCAGAGAGCGATGTGAGTAACATCCCCTATACCTTCACCATCACCGCCAAAGACGATGCTTGCCCCCGTCCCGGCCAGGCCATCCGTTCATTCAGTATCACCGTGCGTGAGAGCCCCAAAGGCACCATCCAATACAGTAAACTTACCTGCGGAAAAGTAGCCATCGACTACACCCCCGCTAAGAATAACTACCCCGGGCTAACCCATGCCTGGAGTGTAAAAGACAGTACCGATGCCACCATCGCTTCCAGCACCAAAAAGAAAGACACCATCCGTATGCAACCCGGCAGGAACCGTTTGTTCCTGACCCTGCGCACCAGTACCCCTTGTGTAAACGCATACGTAGATACCATTGTAATCGACCCCTTCGTACAGTTGAAACTTCCCAAAGACACCTTCATCTGTGCCGGTAACCCGATGACGTTAAAAGCCGTGACCAAAGACGGTGTACCCGCTTTCCGTTACAAATGGAGCACCGGCGACACCCTGAGCGAAGTAACCATCAACCCCGGGGTTGACAGCAGTTTCTGGGCAGCCGTGTACGATGCAGCGGGTTGCGACAACAGCGACACCATCAAAGTACTTTGGAAACCCCTTCCCAAAGTAAACAATATGCCCGATGCCCGTATCTGCTTCGACCAGATACACACCTTTGACGGCGGGAACGACACTACCAATCTTCGCTACCAATGGAGCAACGGCGATACCAGCCGCTACATTTACGTAAGCGACAGCAACCAATACCGTTTACGCATCACCGACAGCATCGGCTGCCACAACTTCGATACCGCAGTACTGTTTGTAAACACCGTACCCGTAGATGCAGGTCCCAACACCAGCGTATGCGATAAAGACACCGCGGTACTGAACGCCACCGGAGGCGACAGCTACCAATGGTTTGTAGCCCCCAACCTTACCACCCCCGTGGCCGTTGGAACCAGCTACAGCTACATAGTAACCGGAAACCGCGACATCTATGTAAAAGCAGTACGCACCTACGCAGGTTTAAGCTGTACCAATACCGACTCAGTAACCATCACTATGGATGCCTTGCCCGATATCACCTTCGGAAGCTTAGCCCCCCGTTGTGTGAACAGCACCCCTGTGAACCTGATAGCCGAAGCCTTAACATGGCCTACGTTGACCACAGGTTACTTTGAAGGTATCAGCACCCCCGCATCGGTAAGCAGCAACTTCTTCTACCCCGAAGTAGCCGGAGCCGGAGTGAACAACACCCCGATGAAACACACCCTGCGCTACACCGTAACCGATGCAAAAGGATGCACCAGCAGCAAGAACACCGATATTACTGTAAACCCCTTACCCTTAGCCCAAGCCGTTGACGGCAGCTATTGCGGGTATGACGGAATTGTGAGCATGAACCCTCACATGAGCACTCCCACCTCACAAGTATTAGGCACCAAGAACTGGAAAGCCCTTGACCCTGCCGCCCAAACCGCATTAGTACAACAAGGTCTGTTAGGATACACCTTCAACGTGAACCAAGTACCTCAGAACCGTACCTACCAGATGGAGTTGAAAGTAACCAGCAGCCAAACCGGTTGTATCAACTACGATACCGCCCATATCACTGTTCGTGAAATCCCTGTAGTAGAGGCAGGCTTTGTAGCCCCCTTGTGTCAAACAGCTACCACCATCGATTTGGAAGCTGCCCAATACGGCTCAAACCCCGCAGGCGGAACCTGGAGTCAACCCGCAGGCGGAGTAGGCTTAGAAAACGGCCACTTCTTTAACCCCGATATACCCGACTCTAACTGGAGCAGGAGCAAAATATACTATACCTACGACATCCCCGGTAACAACTGTCCCGTGACCGACTCTGTAGAAATCACCGTAAAACCCCGTCCCGATGTACGCATGGGTAACCCCGGCACTGTGTGTGTAGACACCGGAGTATTGCAACTGAGCAGCTTCGGTACTCCCTTAGGCGGTATCTGGAGCGGAGACGGCGGCGTGAGCGCAGGCGGATTGTTTAATGCCACCGCAGCAGGGGCAGGCAACTACAACCTTAAATACCAATACACTGATTTTGGTACCGGATGCAGTTGGGAAGCCACCGGACAAATAACCATTCAGGAAAAACCCACACTTACCGTAGTAGTGCCTTTGGCAGCGTGCGAAGGAGCCACCTTTGATTTGAGTGCCACCTACACAATAGCCAACGGACTACAATGGACCACTCAGGGCGACGGACTATTCGACGGCAACGCCACCAGCACCGCCAGTGCCCCCAAATACGTACCCGGACCTTCGGACAACTCAGGCAAAAAATTCACCTTCAACGTACAAACCACCGGCAACGGAGTATGTAAACCCGAAATACGCCAGTATGACGTAGAAATCTTTGCCTTCCCCAAAGCCGACATACAAGCAGCACCCCTAACCGGATGTGAGCCTCATAACGTAAACTTCAACGCCATCACCGACCAAACCCCTGTTAGCTATGACTGGAACTTCGGTGATGCAGGCAGTGCCAGCAACACCGGCACCAACGCCAAAGAAGAGCACGAATACAAGAAATTCGGAACCTATACAGCTACCTTAAAGATAGTAAACACCCAAACCGGATGCGAAAAGCAAGCATTACCCGTAAACATCGTAGTGCACGCTACCCCTAAAGCCGACTTCAAAATGTCGAGGAAAGTGACAACGGTAGCAGCTACCGACATCACCTTCACTGATATGAGTACCATCGGACAAGGGGCTATCAGCAAATACGACTGGGAATTGGGTGACCCTGCCAATACCAAGAGCAGTTTGAAAAACCCGTTCTTTGAATACCCCACCGATACCGGTAAATACATCATCACCCAAACCATTACCAGTGATATGGGTTGTGAATCGGTACACATTGACACTTTGACTATCAACCCTGATATCACTGTGTTTGTACCCAACGCCTTTACCCCCAACAAATACGGTCCTGAGCGCAACAACCGTTTCTATGTGACCGCAGAAGGGTTCTTAGGCTTTGAGATATACATCTTCAACCGTTGGGGCGAGAAAGTGTACTACTCAACCGACATCAACGAAGGATGGGACGGACAGTTCAAAGGTGACTTTGCACAACAGGATGTATATACCTATGTGGTAAATGTTACCAGCTTCTCAGGTAAACCATACAGCTTCTATGGTACAGTTACCCTGTTGAGGTAA